>NZ_JBIWOU010000005.1:108507-685482 GCF_044767915.1 Streptomyces sp. NPDC101191 | reverse complement strand
GGTACTGCAGGGGGGACCCTGTGGGAGAGTAGGACGCCGCCGAACAATCATTGTGGGAAAGCCCCGCACCTTCTGGTGCGGGGCTTTTCTGCGTTCACGGGGCATTTTCAGCGTCAGGGCCGGCCCTTCGGAGCCCTGCCGCTCGCGCCGTTATCGCTCAGGGGTCACCAGCCCCGTGTCGTACGCCAGGATGACCGCCTGGACGCGGTCCCGGGATCCGGTCTTGGAGAGGATGCGGGTGACGTGGGTCTTCACCGTGGACTCGGCGAGATGCAGGCGGCCGGCGATCTCCGTGTTGGTCCAGCCCTGTCCGATGACCGTGAGGATCTCGCGTTCCCGGTCCGTCAGGGCCGACAGACGCGGATCCTCCTTCGGGCCGGGCGGCGTGGGGGCCACCGAGGCGTTCGGGGCCGCCGGGAGGTGGTGGAGGTACGTGTCGAGGAGCCGGCGGGTGAGGGTGGGGGCCACCACCGCCTCGCCGCTCGCCACCGCGCGGACGCCGGCGAGCAGTTCCTCGGGCTGGGCGTCCTTCACCAGGAAGCCGCTCGCGCCGGCGCGCAGGCCCTCGTAGGCGTACTCGTCGAGATCGAAGGTCGTGACGATCAGGATCCGGGTGCGGGCGCCCGAGGCGATGATGCGCCGTGTCGCCTCGATGCCGTCCAGCCCGGGCATGCGGATGTCCATCAGGACCACGTCCGGGTGGTGACGGTCGGCCAGGCGGACGGCCTCGGTGCCGTTGGCGGCCTCGTCGACGACCGTCATGTCGTCCTGGCTCTCCAGCAGCATCCGGAAGCCGAACCGCTGCATCGGCTGGTCGTCGGCGATCAGAACGGTCGTCACGAGGGGGAGTCCTCCCGGGGAAGTCGGAGCTGAACGCGCCAGCCGCCGCCGGCCGGCGGCGGGCCGCATTCGAGTGTGCCGTCGTAGAGCGCCGCGCGCTCGCGCATTCCGGCCAGACCCTGGCCTCCCGGGCGGCTCTGGGGCGGGGGTCGGTCGGTTCGGCTCGCCCCCGTGTCCGTGACCGTCAGGGTCAGGGCCCCCGGGGCGAAGGCCAGGGTCACGCTCGCCTCCGCCCCCTCGCCGGCGTGCTTCAACGTGTTGGTCAGGGCTTCCTGTGCCACGCGATAGACCGTCAGTTGTGCTCCGGGAGCGAGGTGGTGGGGTGCGGGCGGCAGATCGGAGTGGACGCGCAGGCCCGCCTTCCGTACGCCGTCGAGCAGGGCCGGGAGGTCCGCGAGGCCGGGTTGGGGGGCGCGGTCGGCCGCCCCCTCGGCGTCCTCCGCGTGTCCCAGGACGCCCAGGAGACGGCGGAGTTCGGCCAGCGCCTGGCGGCTCGTGGTCCCGATGGCGTCCAGGGCCTGGGCGGCGCGTTCGGGGCTCTTGGCGGCCGCGTACCGGCCGCCGTCGGCCAGGCCGGTGATGACGGCCAGATTGTGGCCGATGATGTCGTGCATCTCCCGTGCGATCCGCGTGCGCTCGGCGGCCGTCGCCAGGCGCACCTCCTGCTCTCGTTCGTCCCGGCGTGAGCGCACCGTGATGCCGACCAGGGCGGCGAGGACGTACGTCCACAGGGCGGGGACGACGTGCTCCGCCCACGTGCCGTCCCGGAACCGGACCGCGCCCGCCACCAGCGGCGTCGCGATCAGCGCCGTGGACCACAGCAGGGCCCGCGGCGGGCGCCTGAGGGCGATGTGGAACAGGGGGATCGCCTGGAGGTACGCGGCCTGCAGGAAGGCCCCCGAGACGGTGCTCACGAGCGCCGCGCACGCCATGGCGGCCAGGACGCCCACGGGGTGGCGCCGGCGTTCGTAGAGGGGCAGGACCAGGGCGAGGGTCGTCGTCACGACCAGCCAGGGCGGTAGGGAGGCGTCCTGGGCGGTGTTCCGCCAGCCGCCGGTCGCGTCGACGAGTGCGGCCACCGTCCAGGTGCCGGTCAGCGCCCCGTCCCAAGGCCAGGGGTGGGCCGCGTCGAAGGCCCGTACGCGGGCCAGGGCACGCTGGACGTAGCGGCTCGCGGCCGTCGGTGCCGTCCGTGCCGCCGGGGGTGTCGTCCCGGTCGGCGGCGCCGTCTTTCCCGTGCTCGTCACCCGCACATCCTCATCTGTTCGCGTCACACGTCGCGGCGTGTCCAGCAACACCGCCGGGATCGCGAGTGCCGCGGTCGCCCCCACCGAAGACGACGGCGGCGGGCAGGTGGGCGTGCCAGGAGCCGATCGGATCAGTCCGTGACGGGCAGGCACTCGGCGAGCAGGGCGACGATGTCACGCCAGGCTCGCTGGGCGTGCCGGGGGTGGTAGCCGACGCCGGGAGGCGCGGCGTGGTCGACCGGTGGGTGGTGGAAGGCGTGAAGGGCCCCTCCGTAGACCACGAGGCGCCAGTCGACGCCCGCGGCCTGCATCTCGGCGGTGAACGCCTCACGTTGGGCGGGCGGCATGATCGGGTCTTCCGACCCGACCCCGGCCCATACCGGGCAGCGAATGCGTGCCGCCTCGCCCGGTCGGCCCGTGGTCAGTGCGTTGACCGTCCCGATCGCGCGCAGGTCGACGCCGTCGCGACCGAGTTCCAGTGCGACGGCGCCCCCGGTGCCGTAGCCGACGGCGGCGGTCCGGTCGGGGTCGGCCCGTGGTTCGGCACGCAGCACGTCGAGCGCGGCGTGACCGATTCCTCGCATGCGGTCGGGATCGGCGAGCAGCGGCATGCAGCGGGCCAGCATGTCCTCCGGGTCTTCCAGATAGCGTCCGCCGTGGAGGTCGAAGGCCAGCGCCACGTACCCCAGCTCGGCCAGGGCCTCGGCCCGGCGGCGCTCGACGTCGCTGAGCCCCATCCCCTCGGGTCCGATCAGGACGGCGGGCCGGCGTCCGGTACCGGCCGGGAGCGCGAGGTGTCCGATCATCGTCAGGTTGTCGGCCGGGTACGCGACCGTACGGGTGGTGACCGTCGTCATGCGACAGGACGGTAATGACCGTCGCGCCCGCTCGGGGTGGTGTTCACCGATGGCAGACGGCGGTCCGTCCTTGAACCGCTGTACCGAGGTGCCCCGAGCCGGTTTCCGGCGCCGTCGGGGCCGAGACGCCCGTGTCGCTGCCGGGGCGCACGGTGAAGGAGAGGTCCCTGGACGACGGTTCTGGCGCCGTGGCGTCTGGTCGGTTCTTCCGCTCGGGTCATGCTTCCGACGTTAGGGAGCGGGCGGCGGCAGCACGTCGTACCGGGGGTGGGCGGTCGGCGGAGGGTGTCGTACCGGGGTACGACGGCGGGGCCGTCGCGCGTCGGCCTCCGGCGAAATGCCTTGTCAGGGGCCTGCGCGGGCGGCGAGGATCGCAGGCATGGACTTTTCTGTACGCACCATCCGCGCCGACGAGTGGGAGCGGGTCCGGGAGATCCGGCTCGCCGCCCTGCAGGACCCCGTCGCGCCCATAGCCTTCCTGGAGACGCACGAGAGCGCGTCCGCCCAGCCGGACTCCTTCTGGCAGGGGCGGGCCGAGGGCGCGTCCGAGACCGGCGACGGAGGGGTGCGGCAGTTCGTGGCCGAGACCCCGGACGGGCGCTGGGTCGGGACCGTGTCGGTGCTGGTGGAACGCCCCGCGGCCGAGGTGCGGTTCGGTGAGGCGGCCAAGGTCGACCAGACGCACCTCGTGGGCGTCTTCGTACGCCCCGAGGCGCGCGGGGCCGGCGTGATCGACGCGCTGTTCCGGGCGGCGGTGGACTGGTCCTGGACGCTGCCGGAGCCGGCCATCCGACGGGTGCGGCTGTACGTCCACGAGGACAACGCGCGGGCCGCGGCCTTCTACCGGCGCTTCGGTTTCGTCGCGACGGGCGAGAAGGTCGCGATGCCGGGGGACGAGTCGGCGTTCGAGGTGGAGTACGAACTGCCGCGTCCGTAAGGCGGGCCCGACCGGGCAGCCGGCGCCCTGCGCGGCCGGCCGGGGGCTCAGGACTGGGGCAGCGGGTCCGGCCAGCGGGAGCGGGCCTGCTCCTGGGAACGCATCAGGGCGAGGGTCGGGAGGCCCAGATCCGTGCCCCTGGCGACCAGTTCGGGGAGCCCGGGGACCGGTGCGACGGCCGCGACGTCGTCGAGGACGAGGCGCAGTGGTGGGTCGAGCCGACCGTCGGATGACCGTGCGGCCACGCGGCGGCCGTGCTCGACCACGCTCGCTGCGAGCGCGGTGAGGAGGGGCATCGCGCCCGGGTGGGTGCGCGGGTCCTCGATCGGTTCACCCACCACGTACAGGGTGCCCTGCTCGGCGACGAATGATGCGAGCGTGAGCGAATCCGTTCGATTCGCGGTGCAGGCGTCCCTGATGTGGATCGAGGACAACGACGACAGCGCACGGGCCGTCAGCGCCTGTGCGGCGCGGCGGCGTTCGGGGTGCGCGGTGAGGGCGGACTCCAGGAGTCCGGCGTGGCCGGCGGCGGCCTTGGGGTGGGTCCGGAGGATGCGTACGGGGTCGTGGGCGTCGGTGCCCTGGGCCCAGCGGTGCACCTGCTTGAACGGGCGCCCGTCCGTCGCGGCGGCGTGCAGCCAGCAGTGCAGGAGCGTTTCGGCCGTGTCGGCCACCGCAGCGTCCAGACGGGACTGGGGGCGTACGGGCGCGAGCAGCGCGACCGCGCGCTCGCGCGCGACGTCCGCGTCCTCGCAGCGCTCGGCCGGGCTCCAGCGGAGCCGGGCGGGGGTGTCGCAGAGGTGCCCGGGGTCGTAGACGAGGACCGGGCCCAGTTTGGCGCGGGCGTCCTTGGTCTCGGCCCAGAGCGTCGGGTCGGAGGTCACGACGAGTACGGCGCCCTCGGCGTCCAGGATCGCCTGTGCGGCCAGGGGGCGACGGGCGGCGGCCTGGGCGTAGACGATGCCGGGGGACGGCGGGGAATCCTGGGCGGGGACCGAAGCGGGGACCGGGACGGGGATCGAAGCGGGGACCGGGACGGGGACCGAAGCGGGGGTCCGGGCGAGCTCCTGCGCGGAGGTCTGCCGGGGGGCGGGCTCGGGCGGGTGGAGGGCGCCGGGGGCGGCGTCCTCGTGCCGTACCCCGGGCTGCGTCGGGGCCTCGGGCCTTCGCGGCGGCGGGGGTGTCCGGACCGCGGGCTTCCCTTCGCTCCGCTCGGGGAGGTCCCCGCCACGTACGGCCGCCCCCACGCCCGCCCCGGCCCCGGACCCCTTCCCGCCGTGGTCGGCGTACGCGCCCGCCCTGCGGTTCGTCCGGACCGTGCGCCAGCGGGCCAGGGTGCCGACCGCGAAGACGGTGAGCACCGCGAGGATCATCGCCTCGCCGATGACCAGGCCCCAGAAGAGGCCGTAGCCCGGCAGCTGCGCCGCCGGGGTGTCCGGCCAGGCCGTGGCGAGGTCGGTGGGGGCGGAGACAAGGGCGCGGAGGGCGAGCGGCGTGCGGGTGAAGGTGACGCCGTCGGGCCAGGCGCCGTGGGTCAGGAGGGCGGACAGGCCGGTCGCCGTCCAGACGAGGACGGTGAGGCCCAGCAGGAGGGCGAGCAGCCCGACGACGAGGCCGTCGGGGACGCCGCCCTCCCTCCGTACCGGCCTGTCCATGGTCAGGCCACCGTCGACTGCGAGGAGTCGTTCATCTGCTGCTCGATGAGGATCGCCCGCTGCTCCGTCTCCCACTCCAGCTCCGGGTTGACGGACGGGTCCGAGGACTCGGTCATGGCGCGGTCGGTGTAGACGAGCGGGCGCTCCTTCTCGGTGATGAGGTGTTTGACGACCTGGACGTTGCCGTTGACGTCCCAGACGGCGATGCCGGGGGTCAGGGTCGGGATGATCTCGACGGCCCAGCGGGGCAGGCCGAGGACCCGGCCGGTGTTGCGGGCCTCGTCCGCCTTCTGGGCGTAGATGGTGCGGGTGGATGCCATCTTGAGGATCGCCGCGGCTTCCTTCGCGGCCGCGCCGTCGACCACGTCGGACAGGTGGTGGACCACCGCCACGAAGGAGAGGCCGAGGCGGCGGCCGAACTTCAGCAGCCGCTGGAACAGCTGGGCGACGAAGGGGCTGTTGATGATGTGCCAGGCCTCCTCGACCAGGAAGATGCGCTTCTTCCGGTCGGGGCGGATCCAGGTGTGCTCCAGCCACACGCCGACGATCGCCATGAGGATCGGCATGGCGATGGAGTTGCGGTCGATGTGGGAGAGGTCGAAGACGATGAGGGGCGCGTCGAGGTCGATGCCCACCGTCGTCGGGCCGTCGAACATGCCGCGGAGGTCGCCGTCGACCAGGCGGTCCAGCACGAGGGCGACGTCCAGGCCCCAGGCCCGTACGTCGTCTATGTCGACGTTCATGGCCTCGGCGGATTCCGCCTCGGGGTGGCGCAGTTGCTCGACGATGTCGGTGAGGATCGGCTGGCGGTCGGTGATGTGCTCGTTGACGTACGCGTGGGCGACCTTGAGCGCGAAGCCGGAGCGCTCGTCGAGGCCGTGCCCCATGGCCACCTCGATGATGGTCCGGAGCAGGGCGAGCTGACCCGTCGTGGTGATCGAGGGGTCCAGGGGGTTGAGGCGGATCCCGGCGTCGTTGGCGACCATCGGGTCCAGGCGGATGGGGGTTATCCCCAGCTCCTGGGCGATGAGGTTCCACTCGCCGACGCCGTCCTCGCCCTGTGCGTCGAGGACGACGACCTGGCGGTCACGGAAGCGCAGCTGGCGGAGGACGTAGGTCTTCTCCAGCGCCGACTTGCCGTTGCCGGACTCGCCCAGGACCAGCCAGTGCGGGGCCGGGAGCTGCTGCCCGTACAGCTGGAAGGGGTCGTAGATGTACCCCTTGCCGCTGTAGACCTCGCGGCCGATGATCACGCCGGAGTCGCCGAGGCCGGGGGCGGCGGTCGGCAGGTAGACGGCCTGGGCCTGGCCGGTGGAGGTGCGGACGGGCAGGCGGGTCGTCTCCACCTTCCCGAAGAGGAAGGAGGTGAAGGCTTCGGTGAGGACGGACAGCGGATCTCGCATCGGTCTGTGCCCCTTCGGCCCTAGCGGCGGATGCCGGTCGCGAACGGCAAGGTGTTCACAAAGGCCCGGTGGTGCTCGCGGTCGCACCACTCCAGCTTCAGATACGACTTGCCGGCGGAGGCCCTGATCGTGCGCTTGTCCCGGGCCAGGGCCTCGGGCGAGCGCGCCGATACGGTGATGTACCCGACGAGGTTGACGCCCGCCGCGCCGCTGGCGAGATCTTCACCCCGCTGGTCGAGCCGTCCGTGGGCGGCGATGTCGCGCGGGTCGACGGTGCGGTTCATCTTGGCGGCGCGGCTGGCCTCCGCCTCGTCGTTGGTCTTCTCGGTGAGCATGCGCTCGATGGCGACCTCGGTGGGCTCCAGGTCCATGGTCACGGCGACGGTGCGGATGACGTCGGGGGTGTGGACGAGCAGCGGGGCGAGGAAGTTCACGCCGACCGGGGTCATCGGCCATTCCTTGATCCAGGCGGTGGCGTGGCACCAGGGGGCGCGGGTGGCGGACTCGCGGGTCTTCGCCTGGAGGTACGTCGGCTCCATCGCGTCGAGTTCGGCGGGCCACGCGTTTCGCTTCGTCATGGCCTGGATGTGGTCGATGGGGTGGTCCGGGTCGTACATGGAGTGGACGAGGGAGGCGAGCCGGGACTGGCCGAGGGGCTGGCGGACGCGGATGTCGGCCTCGGCGAGGCGGGCGCAGATGTCGGTGAGTTCGCGGGCCATGACGACGGCGAGGCCGGCGTCGCGGTCGAGCTTGCGGACGCCGGAGGCGTGGCGGGCGGCGCGGGCCATGGCGTTGGCCTCGGCGGCGAGCTCGCGGGTGTAATGCATGCAGGCCACGAGGTAGGCGCGGTGCTGCTCGCTGGAGGTGGAGACCATCGACTGGAGCTGGTCGTAGGACTCCTGGAGCCAGGGCGGGGCCTGGTGGTCGCCGCGCTGGGCGACGTCCTTGGCGTGGGCGTCGGGGTCGGCGGGGAGGGTCCGGGCGAGCATCTGGAGGCGGGTGACGAAGCCGTCCCCGTTGGCGACGTGCTTGAGGAGGGTGCCGAAGCGGTCGACGAGGGCTTCCTGGTCCTCGGAGTCGCGCAGGCCGACGCCGGGGCCCTCGATCTCGATGGCGGCGGTGACGGTGCGGCGGTCGGCGTGCAGGAGGACGGCGATCTCGTCGGGGCCGAAGGGGGCGGCGAGCCAGCCGACCCGGCCGATGCCGGGCGGCGGGCCGACCTCGACCTCGCGGCCGTCGAGGCGGGTGCCGGCCTCGACGGCGGAGGAGCGGTAGGCGGTGCCGCGCTTGAGCATCCGCTTGTAACTGCGGTTGATCTCGAACCACTTGTAGAAGGTGCGGTGCTTGTACGGCACGTAGACCGCGGCCAGGGCGATCATCGGGAAACCCATGAGGAGGACGATCCGCATGGACAGGACGGGGACGATCAGTCCGCTCATCATGCCGAGGAAGGCGCCGGCGATGATGAGCGCGATCTCGCCGGTCTCGCGGTTCTTGCCGACGATCGCGTTCGGCCGGGCGCGGCCGATGAGATACGTGCGGCGGGGCGAGACCGGCTGGGACTGGGTCGTCAACGCCCTGCACCTCCTGTGTTCTTGCTGTTGTTGCTGCTACGGCTGGTGTGCGGGGTGCCTGCGGTGGGACTGCCGCTGCGGGGCGGGGGCGTGGCCGAGGGGCCGCTGCCGGAGGTGCCGCGGCTGCTGTGGGCGGCGACGCCGCCGGAGAGCGGGTTGGCGGGGCGGGGCGCGCTGCTCTGGCCGCCCCCCTGGCCGCCGTCGCCGCGGGTGCTGTGGGTCTTGATGCCCTGCGAGACGAGGGAGGCGGGGGAGGAGATGACGGCGGCCGCGGTGTTCTCGCCGGCGCGGTGCAGGCGGTTGTTGCGGGAGGCCACGATCTCGTCGCCGAAGCCCGGCACGAAGCGGTAGATCATCGCGGAGGCGAAGATGGCGAGCAGGATGATCGCGAGGCCGGAGACGACGGCGGAGAAGGCGTCCGGGCCGGTGCCGGAGGACAGCGCGCCGGCCAGGCCGAGCACGATGACGATCACCGGCTTGACCAGGATCACCGCGATCATGATGCCCGCCCAGCGGCGGACGTGGCCCCACATGTTCTTGTCGACGAGGCCGGAGTAGACGACGACGCCGAGGAGGGCGCCGACGTACAGCAGCACGGCGCGCAGCACGAGTTCCAGGTAGAGCACGCCGGCGGCGAGGACGGTCACCAGCGACACGATGATCAGCATGATGGGCCCGCCACCGATGCTGTCGCCCTTCTCCAGGGCCTGCTTGAAGCTGCCGAAGAACACGTCGGTCTGCTGCCCGGTGCCGGAGGCGATGACCTCGGTCACGGCGTCGGTGGCGTTGACGACCGTGTAGAGGATCAGCGGCGTGAACGCGGACGCGAGCACGGTCAGCCAGAGGAAGCCGACGGCCTCGGAGATGGCGGTGGTGAGGGGGACGCCGCGGATGGCGCGCTTGGCGACGGCCAGCAGCCAGAGGAGGAGGGTGAGGAAGGTGGCGGCGGCGAACACGATCGCGTAGCGGCCGAGGAACTGCATGTTGGTGAAGTCGACGGCCGCGGTCTCCTTGACGGCGGCGGACAACGTGTCGACGACCCAGGCGGCGGCCTTGGCGCAGCCGTTGGCGAGGGAGGAGAGCGGGTCGAGAGCGGTGGCGGGGTCGTTGAGCCCGGGGTTGCGCGTTCCTGTGCCGGGTTGGCCGTTTTCGCAGTAGTCGCGTGCGGGGCCGACGATGAGGTCGCACTCGCTCTTGGCGGACTGCGAGGGCGACGGCGTCGGTGTCGGGGTGGGCGTGGGCGTCGGTGCCGCGTAGGCACGCGAGGCCAGCAGGACTGCGGTGGTCTGGACGGCGACCAGGGCCGTCGCCACACGCCGCGCGGTGCGGGAGTCAGCGTGCATAGGTGAAGCCTCCGAACTCCTGGACGGCCTTGGCGATGGCGTCGGCGTCGGAGGCCGTGCGGTCGGTGTTCACCGGTGCGGGCCCCTCCTTCTGGGAGAAGGCGTCGACCTTCCAGTCGTCGTCGGCCCAGCGCAGCGCGAGCGTCATCGTGAACCAGTCGTTCGTCACGGGATTGGTCGAGCTGACCCCGGCCGTGCCGAAGACGCCTGTGCACCACACCTCGACCGTCGCCGCGTTCTCGCCGTACTGGGTCACCTTGGTGCCGACGGGGGCCGTACGCGACACGTACGTCATCCCCGGGGCGGCGTTCCCGTGCTCGTCCAGGCCCAGTTTGTCGAGGAAATCCTTGTTGTACGCCTGGTTCAGCTTGCCCTCCATCTCGGCGACGCGCTGGCCGGTGAAGAGTCCGCGGACGATCTCGGCCCGGTGGTCCGGCTTGAGGATGTCCGCCGAGACGAGCGCCACCGCGTAATTCGCCGCCGCGCTCTGCGCCCCCTGCTCGTCCCGGGCGAAGCCCGTCGGGATCAGGCCGTTCTTGCCCGGGACCGGGCGGACGCCCGTCGCGGCCGTGGGGGCCGTGGACCGGGTGGGGGTGTCGGGGTTGGCGCCCGAGGACGGGGAGTCGGGGGTGCCGTCGCCGCGGTTGGCGAGGGCGATGGCGGCGACCAGGAGGACCACCACGCCGACGACCGCGATCAGCGAGCGGGAGCTCCGGGCCGGGGGGCGGCCGGCGCCCGGGCCCGGTTCGGGAAGGCGGGTACGGGTCTGGCCGTCGTGCTCGTCGCCGAGGCTCATGCCGGGTACGTCCCCTCAAGCGTTCGCGGGTACGACGAATACCGTGCTGGTGTCCGCGCGGGCGCGGCGTGGTGACTGGGCATCAGGGAGCTCGCTCGACCTCGGTGGTGGGAAACGCGGGTTAGACGGCCATCCCGTACACGATGGTGAAGAGCGTCCCCAGGGACCCGATGATGAAGACGCCGGTCAGGCCAGCCACGATCAGGCCCTTGCCCTGCTCGGCGCTGAAGGTGTCCCGGAGGGCGGTGGCCCCGATGCGCTGCTTGGCGGCTCCCCAGATGGCGATGCCGAGACAGAGCAGGATGGCCACGGCCATCACGACCTCGATCATCACCTTGGCCTCCGCGCCCAGGCTCCCGAAAGGCCCCCAGTTCGGGGCGATTCCACCGATGATGGTGGTGATGTCGCCCTTCTCGGCCGCCAGGTACATGTAACTCACCGCCCGTGTTGGGTAGTTCGTCGCCCCTGCCTGATGGCATGGGTCGTCGACCCTATCTTCGCTGATGAAACCGCTCGCGTGTGACGGCTTGACGGCTCTCTTTACCCGATCCCCGCACACTTGACCGATCTGACCGTCTTGACCTGCGACGGTGTGGCCGGTTTGTATGCGAGGAAGCGTATGGTCACTCTGTGTATCACGGAGGGTGACTCCGGGCAATGATTGTCGTTGTGGCACCTTTGGGGCGGCGTCGGAGCCGTCACGGGGGTTGTCGAGGGGGGCCGCGCCTAGACTGGCGCGGCGGGGCGTACTGCCATGGGCCGAGGGGTGGTTGACGGTGCGTAAGGCGCGCGGGGCGTGGCTGGTGGCGGGTGGGGTGTTCGGGGTCTGCCTCAGCTTCGTCGCTCTGGTCGTCGTCGGGACGTACTCCGCGGCCGCCGGGCTCCTCGGCGGGGCCGGGAACGGCAAGAACGGGACGGTCGCGCTCGCCAAGGGCGCCGTGCCGGCCGCGTACCAGGGGCTGGTGCAGCAGTGGGGCAATCTCTGCCCGGCGATCAACCCCGCGCTGCTGGCCGCGCAGCTGTACCAGGAGAGTGGCTGGAACCCCACCATCGTCTCGCCGGCGAACGCCCGCGGCATCGCGCAGTTCATCCCGGGGACCTGGGCCGGGCACGGGATCGACGGCGACGGGGACGGGGACCGGGACATCTGGGACCCGAAGGACGCGATCCCGTCGGCGGCCTCGTACGACTGCGAGCTCGCCGGGTACGTGAAGAACGTGCCCGGGGACGCGACGAACAACATGCTCGCCGCCTACAACGCCGGGGCCTACCGGGTCATCAGGTCCGGTGGCGTGCCCCGGATCAGCGAGACGCAGAACTACGTGCGGATCATCCGTTCGCTGGAGAAGAGCTTCGCCCGGCCGGTCGGGCGGGTCGAGCCCTCGAGGCAGGCGGCCGGGGCGATCTACTACGCGCAGCAGAAGCTCGGCACGCCCTATCTGTGGGGCGGTACGGGCACGGCCGCGCAGAACGGGCGCTTCGACTGTTCGGGGCTCACCCAGGCGGCGTACGACACGGTGGGGATCCAGCTGCCGCGCGTCGCCAACGACCAGTACAACGCCGGGCCGCACCCCAGCCGGAACGAGCTGCTGCCGGGCGACCTGGTCTTCTTCTCCGACGACCTGACCAACTCGCGGGCCATCCGGCACGTGGGCATCTACGTCGGCGGCGGGTACATGATCGACGCACCCCGGACCGGGGCGGTCATCCGCTTCGACCGGATCGACACGCCCGACTACTTCGGCGCCACCCGCGTCACCCAGGACGGGGCGGCGGCACTGCCCACGCACCTGCCGCAGCAGTAGCGGCGGCGACAGGTCCCGGTGGCCGGAAACCGTCGCCGGGACAGGGGCCCTGAGCTGCGACGGCCCGTCACCTTTCGATAACGTCCTAGCGATCTTGGGCCGAGAGCGGAACGCCGCCCTCGAGTGGATCGTTTCTCGATCCGACCACTCTGACCACGGGGGTTGGACACCACCAACACGAGAGCAAGGGGCTGCGGCAGATGGCTGGACTCGCATCGGACGGTTCGAACCCCGATGTCAGCCTGCTCTACGACATCAACGGGCTCGCGAAGGCCGCTCCGCCGTGGTTCGACCGCGTCATGGAGTTCATCGGCGAGTACGGCATCATCCTGGGCCTCGTCCTCGTCGTGCTCGGCTGCTGGTGGAGCGTGCGCCGGCGCGACGCCGTGGGCGACTCGGTGTCGGGCGTCGCCGGGCTGATCTGGGCGCCGCTCGCGGCAGGCATCGCGCTCCTCGTCAACATCCCCATCCGTGGCTTCGTCGAACGGCCCCGACCCTTCAGGGACCACCAGGGACTCGAGGTCCTCGTGGCCGGCAAGACGGACTTCTCGTTCGTCAGCGACCACGCCACCATGGCGATGGCCATCGCCGTCGGCGTCTTCGTCGCCCACCGCCGCTTCGGGCTCGCCGCCATCGGCCTCGCCCTCGCCGAGGCCTTCTGCCGGGTCTACATGGGTGTCCACTACCCGACGGACGTCGTCGGCGGGCTCGCTCTCGGCACCGCGGTCGCGCTGCTCCTCGCCCCGCTCGCGCTGGCCCTGCTCACCCCGGTGGTCTCCGCCGTCGCCCGCTCCCCGCGCGGCGCCCGCCTGGTGCGCTCGCGGCGCCTGGCCCGGGGGTCCGTGGCCGGAACCGTCGGCATCCCCGAGTCCCGTCTCGGCAGCGGGGAGAGCGACCTCGCCGCCTAGGAAGGTCCTAGGCGTCCGGTGACGTGCGGTGCTGCGCCGCGTCCGTGCGGGCCCGCTCACGTGATCTGCGGGCCGGCCCCGTCCAGCCGCAGCTGCACCGGGCTATCGCGAACGACCCGCGCTCCGTGGTCTCCGTCTGATGCACGCCCTCAACGGTACTGCGCGTGACGGCCGGTCCCGACCGTCGTTATCCGGTCGGGCGGGATCCGGTCGGGCAGCGGTACGGCGTTGGGGGTTGGCAGGCGATGGTGGTGCGGAGCGGACGCTGGGACGGGGGCGCGTGGGCCGTCGCCGCGGCCCTGATCGGGACGATCGCGGCCGGCGGGTGCGCGGCCCCTCGGGACGACGCCGAGCCGGGCGGTGATCCGGTGGGCAGCGTGCGGGGCGCGGCCGAGGCGCTCACCCGGGCCGGCTCGTCCAAGGCGAGCACCGCCATGGAGATGGCCTCCGGCGGCACCCGCGTGACCATCCGCGGGGAGGGGACGTACGACTTCCGCCGTCGCACGGGCAGTCTCCAGGTCGTGCTCCCCAAGGACGCCGCGGGGGAGAGCGAGCACCGGCCCATCACCGAGCTGCTCGCCCCGGGCGCGCTCTACATGAAGAACCGGGGTGCCGGTGTCCCCGCCGACAAGTGGGTGCGGGTCGACACCACCACCCTCGACGACGGCAATCTGGTCACCGGGGGCGCCACCGATCCGGCCGCCGCCGCCGAACTGCTGCGCGGCGCGCGCTCGGCGTCGTACGTGGGGGAGCTCGACCTCGCGGGGGTGAAGGTGCGCCACTACCGGGGGATCGCGGACATCGCCGAGGCAGCCCGGCTGGCCTCGCCGCAGGTACGGGGCGCACTCGCCGCCGCGGCGAAAGGGTTCACCACGGACACCGTCCCCTTCGACGCGTACCTCGACCGGGAGGGGCGGCTGCGCAAGGTCCGGCACCAGTTCAGCTTCAGCAACCAGGGGCGTACGGTGGCGGTCGCCTCGACCACCCTGCTGTACGGCTTCGGCGCGCGGGTCAGCGTGACGCTTCCGGAGCGGGCGGACATCTACGCCGGGAAGATCCAGGCCTGAGGGGCGCGGCCCGCGGATCCGGGCCCGGTCCTCTCCTGCGAGTCATGCGCAAATGGTCCGGACGTGTCATGTGCGCTCCGTGCGCCGCTCCCTACGCTGGGAGACCGAACGGCGGGAGAGCGACGTCGGCAGGAAGAGGTGAATCGCATGGCTCCGCCCGGTACCGCGACCGCGCCCGGCGACCCCGAGTGCATCGCCCTGGCCGAGATCGAACTGTGCGGGGAGCTGATCATCGCGGCCTCCGCGGCCGACGGGGAGCGGTTGAGCGCCGACCGCATCGACGAGGTGCTCCGGGTCGGCGCCGGACCCCGGTGACGTCTCAGGTGCGCATCATGCGCGCGATGGCCTTCGTGGCCTCCTCGACCTTCGCCTCGATCTCGTCGCCGCCCTTGGTCGCCGCGTCGGCGACGCAGTGCCGCAGGTGCTCCTCCAGGAGCTGGAGGGCGAAGGACTGCAGGGCCTTCGTGGAGGCGGAGACCTGGGTCAGGATGTCGATGCAGTAGACGTCCTCGTCGACCATGCGCTGCAGGCCGCGGATCTGGCCCTCGATCCGGCGCAGCCGCTTGAGGTGCTCGTCCTTCTGCTTGTGGTAGCCGTGCACGCCGTGGTCGTGCGCGGTGGCGGGGGCGTGGTCGGCCGCCGCCGGCTCGACCGGGTTCTCGGAGGTGAGCTGGTCCGCCTCGGTGGTCATCGCGTCCTCCCGTTGTCCAGAAAGGGTGTGTATACCCCTCGTGGGTATATGGTATCGAACCCCGTGAATCGGGGCGGGGGCCCGTGCAGATCACTGTGCCTGATGGGCGACACTGAAGGGACGCCGGTTAGCCGTGGCCGGATGATGCGCCTAGCATCAGCCTGACCGAAACCCAGCACCCCGAGGACCCCACGTGCGATTTCGTCTGACCCCCAGGGAGACGAGCTTCTACGACATGTTCGCCGCCTCCGCGGACAACATCGTCACGGGCGCGAAGCTCCTGATGGAACTGCTCGGAGCGGACACCTCCGCCCGGGCCGAGATCGCGGAACGGATGCGGGCAGCGGAGCACGCCGGCGACGACGCGACCCACGCCATCTTCCACCAGCTGAACTCCTCCTTCATCACGCCGTTCGACCGCGAGGACATCTACTCCCTCGCCTCGTCCCTCGACGACATCATGGACTTCATGGAGGAGGCCGTCGATCTGGTCGTCCTCTACAACGTCGAGGAACTGCCGAAGGGCGTCGAGCAGCAGATCGAGGTGCTGGCCCGGGCCGCGGAGCTCACCGCCGAGGCGATGCCGAACCTGCGGACGATGGCCAACCTCACCGAGTACTGGATCGAGGTCAACCGGCTCGAGAACCAGGCCGACCAGATCCACCGCAAGCTGCTCGCCCACCTCTTCAACGGCAAGTACGACGCCATCGAGGTGCTGAAGCTCAAGCAGATCGTGGATGTGCTGGAAGAGGCGGCCGACGCCTTCGAGCACGTGGCGAACACGGTGGAGACCATCGCCGTCAAGGAGTCCTGAGGCTTCGTGGACACCTTCGCTCTGATCGTGACCATCGGTGTCGCGCTCGGCTTCACGTATACGAACGGGTTCCACGACTCGGCGAACGCCATCGCCACATCGGTGTCGACCCGGGCGCTGACCCCCCGGGCCGCGCTCGCGATGGCCGCCGTCATGAACCTCGCGGGTGCCTTCCTCGGCAGCGGGGTCGCCAAGACGGTCAGCGAGGGCCTGATCGAGACGCCGCAGGGTGACAAGGGGATGGGCATCCTCTTCGCCGCGCTGGTCGGCGCGATCCTCTGGAACCTCGTCACCTGGTACTTCGGTCTGCCGTCCTCCTCCTCGCACGCCCTCTTCGGCGGCATGGTGGGCGCGGCGCTCGCGGGCGGCACGGAGGTGATCTGGTCGGGCGTCGTCGACAAGGTCGTCATCCCGATGTTCGTCTCGCCGGTCGTGGGTCTGATCGCCGGTTACCTGGTCATGTGCGTGATCCTGTGGCTCTTCCGGAAGGCCAACCCGCACAAGGCCAAGCGCGGCTTCCGCATCGCCCAGACCGTCTCGGCGGCCGGCATGGCGCTCGGCCACGGTCTGCAGGACGCCCAGAAGACCATGGGCATCGTGGTGATGGCCCTGGTCATCGCGGACGTGCAGCAGCAGGGCGACGAGATCCCGGTGTGGGTCAAGATCGCCTGTGCCGTGATGCTCTCGCTCGGTACGTACGCGGGCGGCTGGCGCATCATGCGCACCCTCGGCCGCAAGATCATCGAGCTGGACCCGCCGCAGGGCTTCGCGGCCGAGACCACCGGCGCGTCGATCATGTTCGGCTCGGCGTTCCTCTTCCACGCGCCGATCTCCACGACCCATGTCATCACCTCGGCGATCATGGGCGTCGGCGCCACCAAGCGCATCAACGCGGTGCGCTGGGGCGTGGCCAAGAACATCGTCCTCGGCTGGTTCATCACGATGCCGGCCGCCGGCCTGGTGGCCGCGCTCAGCTACTACGTGGTGGCGCTGCTCTTCGGGTAGGCGGCATCCCCGGGAAATGGTCGGGCCCGGCTCCCCTGTGGGGGAGCCGGGCCCATTCGTCGTACGGCGGCACCGCCATGCAGCGCCGTACGACCCACGCGGCGGAGCCGCATGGTCCGTGGGGCTATCCGAAGCGGCCGGAGATGTAGTCCTCGGTCGCCTGGACGCTCGGGTTGGAGAAGATGCGCTCGGTGTCGTCCAGCTCGATGAGCTTGCCGGGCTGGCCGACGGCCGCCAGGTTGAAGAAGGCGGTGCGGTCCGAGACGCGGGCGGCCTGCTGCATGTTGTGCGTCACGATGACGATCGTGAAGCGCTCCTTGAGCTCGCCGATCAGGTCCTCGATCGCGAGGGTCGAGATCGGGTCGAGCGCGGAGCAGGGCTCGTCCATGAGCAGGACGTCCGGCTCGACCGCGATGGCGCGGGCGATGCACAGGCGCTGCTGCTGGCCGCCGGAGAGACCGGAGCCCGGCTTGTTCAGGCGGTCCTTGACCTCGTTCCAGAGGTTGGCGCCCTTGAGGGAGCGCTCGACGATGTCGTTGAGCTCGGCCTTCTTGTACTTGCCGTTCAGGCGCAGGCCCGCCGCCACGTTGTCGAAGATCGACATGGTGGGGAACGGGTTGGGGCGCTGGAACACCATGCCGACGGTGCGGCGGACCGCGACCGGGTCGACACCGGTGCCGTACAGGTTCTCGTCGTCCAGCATCACCTTGCCCTCGACGCGGCCACCGGGGGTGACCTCGTGCATGCGGTTCAGGGTGCGCAGGAAGGTGGACTTGCCGCAGCCGGACGGGCCGATGAAGGCCGTCACGGAGCGGGGCTCGACGGTCATGGAGATGTCGTCGATCGCCTTGTGGGCGCCGTAGTAGGCGGAGAGGCCGCTGACGTCGATTCGCTTGGCCATCTGAATCACTTCCAGTTCGCCGCGGTCAGCGGCCGGTCTTCGGGGCCTTCCAGCGGGCGATGCCGCGGGCCACCAGGTTGAGGATCATGACGAAGGCGATCAGGACGAGTGCTGCGGCCCAGGCACGGGCCACGGCGGCGTCGGTGCCGACCGCGTACTGCTCGTACACGTAGAGCGGCAGGGAGGACTGGGCGCCTTCGAAGGGGTTCGGGTTGATGAGCTTCGTACCGAACACGAGGAGGAGTACGGGGGCCGTCTCACCGGTGATGCGGGCGACCGCGAGCATGACGCCCGTGGTGATGCCGCCGATCGCGGTGGGCAGGACCACCTTCAGGATCGTGCGCCACTTGGGGACACCGAGGGCGAGGGAGGCCTCGCGGAGCTCGTTCGGGACGAGCTTCAGCATCTCCTCGGTGGAGCGGACCACGACCGGCACCATCAGGATCGCGAGGGCCATCGCGCCGGCGAATCCGGAGGGCCCGAAGCCCAGCATCAGATTCCAGGTGGCGAGGATGAACAGGCCCGCGACGATCGACGGGATGCCCGTCATGACGTCGACGAAGAAGGTGACGGCCTTGGCGAGCTTCCCGTTGCCGTACTCGACCAGGTAGACCGCGGTGAGCAGACCGATCGGCGCGGCGATCAGGGTCGCGATGCCGACCTGCTCGATGGTGCCGAGCAGCGCGTGGTAGACGCCGCCGCCGGCCTCGGCGTCGAGGACGCCGTTCATCGAGTGGCCGAGGAAGTACGGGTCGAGGACCTCCAGGCCCTTGCTGATCGTGACCCAGGCGAGGGAGAGCAGCGGGACGACGGCGAGGACGAAGCTGACCCAGATCAGGCTGGTCGCGACGCGGTCCTTGGCCTGGCGGGAGCCCTCGACCTTGGTGGTGATCGCGTAGGTGGCGATCACGAAGACCAGGGCGGAGATCAGGCCCCACTGGACCTTGCTGTGCCAGCCGGCGGCCAGGCCGATCCCGCAGCCCGCGGCGATCGAGCCGACCGCGATCGCGGCGGGGGTCCAGCGCGGGAGGCGGGCGTGCGAGAGGGAGCCGCGCGGGGTCACGGCCACCGGGCGGTCCTGTACGGCGTGGCTCATGCGTTCGCCCCCGAGTACTCCTTGCGGCGCGCGATGATCATGCGGGCGGCGCCGTTGACCAGCAGGGTGATGACGAAGAGGACGAGACCGGAGGCGATCAGGGCGTCGCGGCCGAACTCGTTGGCCTCGTTGAACTTCGCGGCGATGTTCTGGGCGAAGGTGCCGCCGCCCGGGTCGAGCAGGTGGCCCGACAGCACGAAGCTGGGGGAGAGCACGACGGCGACGGCCATCGTCTCGCCGAGGGCGCGGCCGAGGCCGAGCATCGAGGCGGAGATGATGCCGGAGCGGCCGAAGGGCAGCACCGACATGCGGATGACCTCCCAGCGCGTGGCGCCGAGGGCGAGCGCGGCCTCCTCGTGCATCCGCGGGACCTGGAGGAAGACCTCGCGGGTCACGTTGGTGATGATCGGGAGGATCATGATCGCCAGCAGGATGCCGACGGTGAACATGTTGCGGGCGACGCCGTCGCTGGACTTGTCGAAGATGTACGTCCAGCCCAGGTACTGGTCGAGCCACTGGTTCAGGCCGTCCAGGTACGGGACGAGGAAGATCGCGCCCCAGAGGCCGTAGATGATGCTGGGCACGGCGGCGAGCAGGTCGACCACGTACGCGAGCGGCTTGGCCAGCTTGCGCGGCGCGTAGTGCGAGATGAACAGCGCGATGCCGATGGCGACCGGCACGGCGATCAGCATCGCGATGAGCGACGAGACGATCGTGCCGAAGGCGAGGACGGCGATGCCGAAGACCGGCGGGTTGGCCGCCGGGTTCCACTCGAAGGTGGTGAAGAAGTTCGTGCTGTCCTTCGAGATCGCGAGGACGGCGCGATAGGTCAGGAAGACCGCGATCGCGGCCATGATCACGAGAAGGGTGATGCCGGAGCCGCGGGACAGACCGCTGAAGATGCGGTCCCCGGGGCGGGCCGCGCTCTTGGCGCGCCGGCTCCTTTGTATGTCAGGTGATGAGGTAGCCATCTGTTTTCTCCGGTCTGCGGAGCCGGTACGGACGCTCGGCGGCGTGGGTACGGGCTCCTGGCGGCGGTGCACCGGATGCCGGGGACGGCCCGTCCGTCGGTCGACGGACCGTCCCCGGCCGGGGGTCAGGACAGGGTCGGGACGATCTCGCGCACCTTGGCGGCGATCTCGGCCGGGAGCGGGGCGTAGCCGGCGTCGGACAGGACCTTCTGGCCCTCCTCGCTGGCGGTGTAGGTGAGGAACGCCTTCAGGGTCGGCAGGGTCTCCGCCTTGTTGCCCTTGTCGCAGGCGATCTCGTAGGTGACCAGGGTGAGCGGGTAGGCGCCCTCGGCCTTGGTCGTGTAGTCCAGGGACAGGGAGAGGTCCGAGCCGGTGCCCTTGATCTTGGCGGCGGCGATGGCCTTGGAGGCGTTCTCCGTGGTCGCGGCGACCGGGGCGGCGGCACCGGTGTTGATGCTGACCGTGGAGATCTTGTTGGCGGTCGCGTAGGAGAGCTCGAAGTAGCCGATGGAGCCCTCGGCGTCCTTGACCGCGGTGGCGACACCGGAGGAGCCGTTGGCGGCCTGGCCACCCGGGGCGGGCCACGACTTCGTCTTCGGGTCGTACTTCCAGTCGGCGGCCGTGGCGGAGAGGTACTTGCCCAGGTTCTGGGTGGTGCCCGACTCGTCCGAGCGGTGGAAGGCCTGGATGGTGGAGCCGGGGAGCTTGGCGCCCGGGTTCAGCTTGGCGATCGCCGGGTCGTTCCACTTGGTGATCTTCGTGTCGAAGATCTTGGCCAGGGTGGGGGCGTCCAGGACGAGGTTGTCCACACCCTCCAGCTTGTAACCGATGGCGATGGGGCCACCGACCATCGGCAGGTTGACGCCCTTGCCGCCCTTGCAGATCTTCTGCGACTCGGCGACCTCTTCGTCCTTGAGGGCGGAGTCGGAGCCGGCCATGGCGACCTGGCCCTGGTTGAACTTGGTGATGCCGCCGCCGGAGCCGATGGCCTGGTAGTTCACCTCGACGCCGGAGCAGGCGGCCTGGAAGTTCTTGACCCACAGGTCCATCGCGTTCTTCTGCGCGCTGGAGCCCGCGGCGAGCAGCTGGCCCTTGGCGCCGTCGCACTTGATGTTCGACGCGGCGGCGGACGTCTTGCCGCCGTCCTTGGTGGGCTCGTTGTTGTTGTCCGAACCACACGCCGAGAGAACGAGCGCGCCGGAGACGACGAGGGCACCGATCGCGGAGGCGCGAAGCCCGTTTCGCGAAAGCTTCACTTTCGGGTGTTCCTTCCAGAAGCCGCCTTGTCGTGGACCTTGCTGTCCTGAACGTTCTACGGCGGCGCGTGTCGGGGTGGTGGGTGCGGCACTGGGCCGTGCACCTGGTACAGCCGAAATTAGGCAGATCAGGTGAAGCGGTCGACGGGGGAGGGTGAACGGCAAGTGAACCGTGCCGAAAGGTGAGGTGCGGTCCGGCGTGATGCGGCCATGGCGGATCAGCGGGGGGCCGTCGGGCGCGCGTGCCGGGCGCCGCGAACCCGGCGTGGCCGGAAAAGCACGCCCTAGTGTGCTCTCGCCGTGAGGAGGACACTCAGGAGCTCGCGGTCCCTGGGCTGGGTCAGACGCTCGCCGGCCTGGGCCGGCGGCAGCCAGAGGAGGGCGTCGACCTCCTGCGTGGGGGTGAAGGCGCCGCCGAGGGCCCGGGCGGACCAGTAGGTCACTTCCTTGGGGCGGCCGTGCGCCTCGTAGCGGACCGTGGGAAGTCGCCGGCCCAGCTCGCAGGACTGGCCGGTCTCCTCCCGGATCTCCCGCAGCGCGCATTCCGCCACCGTCTCGCCGCGCTTCAACTTGCCCTTCGGGTGCGACCAATCATCATATTTCGGACGATGGACGAGCGCGATCTCGATGCCCTCGCCCGCGGCGGCCGGGCGCCACAGGACGGCGCCCGCCGCCAGGACGGGGTCGGGGCCGGTCATGGCACCGGGGCCGTCGCGCGGGACCAGGCGCGCTGGAAGGCGAAGCGGGCGGCTTCCACCTCGTGGCGCTGGTCGGCGTGGAGGACACCGAGGGCGTAGGCGGTGGCCGGGGCGATGCGCGGGGTGCGGGCCGCCGCCGCCGCGGCGGCCGCGGCCTCGGCGGCGTCCCGGTGCCGGTCGAGCGCCCGCCCGGCCTCGTACAGGACGGGATCCGGTTCGGCGCCGCCGCGGAGGACCTCGCCGGCGTAGCGGTGCAGGCGGAGCAGGCCGCGGGTCTGGTGCCAGGGGGAGTCCTGGGCCTCGCCGGCGGCCAGCGCGAGGGCCTCGGCGTTGTACGGGTGGGCCGCACGGGCCAGCGGCAGGGCGGCCACCGCGTCGAGGAGCCGGTGCTCGACCACCGCCGCCGGCGCGTCCAGGACGTCGACGGCGCGGGCCGAGCCGCCCGGTCCGAGCGGCACCTCGGAGGCCAGCAGGGCGACGGAGTCGGCGACGGCGTGGAAGCGGGAGGAGCCCAGGGCCTGGAGCGCGGCGGAGTGCGCGCGGGTGCGGGCGAGGGTGAGCTGGCGGTCGAGGAGCGCGCCGGCGCGGGCTGCGCCCACGGTCAGGCCGCGGCTGCTCTCCGCGCCCCGGGCGGCCGGTACGGGGCCGCTCTCGGTGCTCGACAGGCGGGACAGCGCGTCCATCAGACGGACGAGCCGGGCGGTGCAGGCGTGCTCCAGGGCGAGGGTGCCGGAGAGCCAGGCCAGCTCGGTGCGGAGCTGGTCCGCCCAGGCGGTGTCGAGGAGCGGCCGGAAGGTGTGGAGGGTGCCGCTGATCCGGCGGGCCGCCGCCCGCAGGGTGCGGGCGGCCTCCCCGGCGCCGGCCGTGTCGGCGCCGCTCTCGGTGTGCAGCCGCACGGCGCGGAGGAAGTCCGCGGCCCGGGCGTGCAGGTAGGGGGCGAGGACCTGGCCCGCCGAGAGTTCGGACGGGACCTCGGTGCGGGTCCCGGAGCGGAGCTCGGGCGGGGCGTCCGGCACGAGGCCCGGCGGGTACTCCGAGGTGATGTCAGGGTTGTGCACGCCGGCGCCTCCGCGCGTCGATGAGCATCTCCTGGACGTGCCGGAGCGGCTGGCCCTCGGGGTCGGTCGCGTGCCGCGTCCAGTTCCCGTCCGGGCCGAGGTGCCAGGAGGAGGTGGTGTCGGACATGCCCGTTTCCAGCAGCCGGGTGAGGGCGGCCCGGTGGGCGGGGTCGGCGACCCGGACCAGGGCCTCGATGCGGCGGTCCAGGTTGCGGTGCATCATGTCGGCGCTGCCGAGCCAGACCTCGGGCTCGCCGCCGTTGGCGAAGGCGAAGATCCGGGAGTGCTCCAGGAAGCGGCCGAGGATCGAGCGGACGCGGATGTTCTCCGACAGGCCGTCGACGCCGGGGCGTACGGCGCAGATGCCGCGGACCCAGATGTCGACGGGGACGCCGGCCTGGGAGGCCCGGTAGCAGGCGTCGATGACGGCCTCGTCGACCATCGAGTTGACCTTGATCTTGACGTACGCGGGCCGCCCGGCGCGGTGGTGGGCGACCTCCTTGTTGATCCGGGAGACCAGGCCGTCGCGGAGCGACTTGGGCGCGGTGAGCAGCCGGCGGTAGGTCTCGCGGCGGGAGTAGCCGGAGAGCCGGTTGAAGAGGTCGGAGAGGTCCGCGCCGACCTGCGGGTCGGCCGTGAGCAGGCCGAGGTCCTCGTAGAGCCGCGCGGTCTTGGGGTGGTAGTTGCCGGTGCCGACGTGCGAGTAGCGGCGCAGCGTCTCGCCCTCCTGGCGCACGACGAGCGACAGCTTGCAGTGGGTCTTCAGGCCGACCAGGCCGTAGACCACGTGGCAGCCGGCCTCCTCCAGCTTGCGCGCCCACTTGATGTTGGCCTGCTCGTCGAAGCGGGCCTTGATCTCGACGAGGACGAGCACCTGCTTGCCGGACTCGGCGGCGTCGATGAGGGCGTCGACTATCGGGGAGTCGCCGGAGGTGCGGTACAGCGTCTGCTTGATCGCGAGGACGTCCGGGTCGGCCGCCGCCTGCTCCAGGAAGGCCTGGACGGAGGTGGAGAAGGAGTCGTACGGGTGGTGCAGCAGCACGTCCCGCTCGCGCACGGCGGCGAAGATGTCGGGCGCGGAGGCGGACTCGACCTCGGCGAGGTCGCGGTGGGTGCCGGCGACGAACTTGGGGTACTTCAGCTCGGGGCGGTCCAGGGACGCGATGCCGAAGAGGCCGGTGAGGTCGAGCGGGCCGGGCAGCGGGTAGACCTCGGAGTCGGAGATCTTCAGTTCGCGGACCAGCAGGTCGAGCACGTACGGGTCGATGGACTCCTCGACCTCCAGACGCACCGGCGGGCCGAAGCGGCGCCGCATGAGCTCCTTCTCCAGGGCCTGGAGCAGGTTCTCGGTGTCGTCCTCCTCGACCTCCAGGTCCTCGTTCCGGGTGACCCGGAACATGTGGTGGGCGAGCACCTCCATGCCGGGGAAGAGCTCCTCCAGGTGCGCGGCGATGACGTCCTCCAGCGGGACGTAGCGCTCGGGGGAGGCCTCCAGGAACCGGGAGAGCAGCGGCGGGACCTTGACGCGGGCGAAGTGGCGGTGTCCGCTGACCGGGTTGCGGACGACGACCGCCAGGTTCAGGGAGAGCCCGGAGATGTACGGGAAGGGGTGCGCCGGGTCCACGGCCAGCGGGGTCAGCACGGGGAAGATCCGCTGCCGGAACAGGGTGAAGAGGCGGGCCTGCTCCTTCTCGGTGAGCTCGGGCCAGCGGATGAGGTGGACGCCCTCGTCGGCGAGCGCGGGGGCGACGTCCTGCTGGAAGCAGGCGGCGTGCCGGGCCATGAGTTCGCGCGAGCGGGTCCAGATGAGGTCCAGCACCTCGCGGGGCTGCAGGCCGGAGGCGGAGCGGGTGGCGACTCCGGTGGCGATGCGGCGCTTGAGGCCGGCCACGCGGACCATGAAGAACTCGTCGAGGTTCGAAGCGAAGATCGCGAGGAAGTTGGCCCGCTCCAGAAGGGGCGTGGTGGGGTCCTCGGCGAGCTCCAGGACCCGCTCGTTGAAGGCGAGCCAGCTGCGCTCCCGGTCGAGGAAGCGGCCCTGCGGAAGCTCTCCGGCGCTGTCGTCGTCCTCGTACGCGTCGAGGTCCGCGTCCAGATCGGGTTCGAGATCGCTCTTCGCCCCGCCGTTGACGGCGTTCGGGCGGTGGGCGGCTATGGACCCCAGGGACGGCTGAGGGGCCGTCGGGGTGGACGACTGGACCGGGACCTCGGCGGGCTGCTGCTTCATGACCCCATTCTTCCGCGCGAAGGGGTGGTCGGGCGCGTCGGAGCGGGCCGTGGGGGAGGGAAGTCTCCCTTTGGGAAGTCTCCCCGGGGAGTTGGCCCGGTTGGGCGCGGGCACGGAGCGCTTCATTGCGTGAGCGTCGCAAGCGCGTCTGAATGGTTGGTAACGAGGACGTGACGTGCGGGAATCGGGGGCGGGGCCGCACGGGCCCCGCCCCCGGTCCGCCGGCGGGGCCGCACGGCCCGTGCCGACGGCGCGCTCCGGGTGGCGCCAGGGGAGCTCGTCCGGGTCGGTCCGCGCGCCCGGTACCGGCCGGAAGACCCGTGATCGGGGAGGCCCGTGATCGGGGAGGCCCGTGACCGGGAGGCCCGTGATCCGGGAGGCCCGTGACCGGGAGGCCCGTGATCGGGGAGACCCCTGATCCGAGAGACGCGTGATCGGGGAGACCCCTGATCCGGGAGACCCGGCCTACGGGTGCCGGGCCCGCAGCACCCGGAAGGCCGCGAACAGCGTGAGGGCCGCGAGGGCGAGGACGATGCCCGTCTCGACGAGCTGGGTGGGCCAGAAGTGGGAGTCGGGGTGGTACTCGGCGTACCGGCTGGTGACACCGTGCCGGGTGAGGCACAGGTCGTGCCACTTCCCCCACGCCTCCGGGTCGTCCCCCACCCCGCTGGTGGTCGCGGCCTCGTTCCAGCAGACCGACTCCTCGAACCGCTCCCCCGTGGCGGTGAGCAGTCCCGAGCCCGTCACGCGGGCGTTCTCCGGAAGCATGAGGGACGGGCCGACCGGTCCGGTGACCGTCCGGGTGGCGAGGAAGCCCCAGCGCAGGGCGCCGAGGCCGAGCAGGACCACGCCCATGACCACCCCCGTGGCGGCCATCGCGAGCAGGGTGCGCCGCACCAGCTGGCCGACGAGGGCGCCGACGGCGACGGCGGCGAGGACGTAACCGAGGAGCACGACGCCGCTCGCCTCGTACGTTCCCCGGTCGCCCCAGCCGGACGGGTAGGTGCCCGAGACGCGGTTCCAGGCGATGTGGAAGACGCCCATGAGGGCGAGGGTGACCGCGAGGGCGGCGACGCCGGTGGTGAGCAGCTTGGCGCGCAGCCAGGCCGCCGGGCCGATCGACTGGGTGAGCCCGAGCCGGTACGTCCCGGACTCGTACTCGCGGGCGACCAGCGGGCCCGCGACGAAGGCGCCGACGAGCAGCGGCAGGAGGAGCATCGCCTGGCTCGCGTACTCCATGGCCAGGCGCAGCATCTCGTAGCCGCGGTTCTCGTCGGCGGGGACCCAGGAGCCGTCCTGCACGTACCGGTCGGGGGTCTGCCCGTCCCACAGGCGCAGTCCGCCGATCACGGCGAGGGACAGGAGTACCAGTGCGCCGGCCGTCCACAGGGTGCGGCGGTACTGGCGGACCGTCACCCAGGAGGAGCCCCTGAGGGCGAGGGTGCTCATGCGGCGGCTCCTTCGAGGGTGCGGAGGTGGGCGAGGAGGAGGTCCTCGAGGGAGGGGGCGGTGGCTTGCCAGGGGCCTTCGACGGGGCCCTCGCGGCGGACCAGGGCGGTGAGCTGACGGCCCGTCGTGCGCGTGTCGATCACCGTGTGCGGGGCGAGGTCGGCGACGGGCCCGGTGAGCAGGGTGTGCGCGGCGAGCAGGTCGTCGACCTCGCCGGCGAGGCGGATCCGGCCGCCGGCGAGCAGCAGGAGGTGGTCGCAGGCGCCCTCCAGCTCGGTGAGGATGTGCGAGGACATGACGACGGTGGTCCCGCGTTCGGCGGCGTCGGCCATCAGCAGGCCCATGAGCTGGTGCCGGGCGAGCGGGTCGAGGTCGGCCATCGGCTCGTCCAGGAGCAGGAGCTCGGGGCGCTTGCCGAGGGCCAGGGCGAGGGCGACGCGGGTGCGCCGGCCGCCGGAGAGCTCGTGCACGAGGGCCTGTGGGTCGACCTCGTCGGCCATGATCCGGCGGGCGGCGGCCTCGTCCCAGCGGCCGGGGTTGAGCTCGCGGCCCATGCGGAGGGTGTCGGCGACGGTGAGCCGGGGGTGCAGCGGTTTGTCCTGGGCGACGTAGGCGAGGCGTTCCCGCCCGGGGGCGGTCAGCGTTCCCTCCGTGGGCCGGAGGAGGCCTGCGGCGAGGGCGAGGAGGGTGGACTTGCCGGCGCCGTTGGGGCCGACGAGGGCGCAGATCCGGCCCGCGGGGAGGGTGAGGTCGCACTCCCGCAGGGCCCAGCGCCGCTGCCTTCTCCCGTAGCGCAGGCCGAGTCCCTCCGCCGCCAGGGCGGTCTCCTGTGTCATACGTCGTCCCCCTCGAAGTGTTCGTTCAGTACGGATGTGAAGAGCGCGGCCACGTCGTCCCGTTCGAGGCCCTCGGCGCGGGCCCGGCGGGCCCAGTCGGCGAGTTCGGCGCGCAGCGGCGAGTCGGCGGGGCCGGTGCCGAGGGTGGCGCGGACGAAGGTGCCGAGGCCGCGGCGGGCCTCGACGAGGCCTTCGCGTTCGAGCTCGCGATAGGCCTTGAGGACCGTGTTGGGGTTGATGGCCGTGGCCTCGACGACCTCGCGGGCCGTCGGCAGCCGGTCGCCGGGTTCCAGCAGGCCCATGCGGAGAGCCTGTTTGGTCTGCTGGACGATCTGGAGGTAGGTGGCGACCCCGCTGCGCCGGTCGATGCGGTAGGCGAGCACGTACCCTTGCACCACCCTTTCACTAATCAAGTAGTGAAAGGGTGGTGCAAAGAAGGGGGCGGTGTCAACCGCCCCCTTCGCACGGCGTGTTACGACTCCGTGCGGTACATCAGGTCCACCTCGTGGGTCCGGAAGCCGAGCCCCTCGTACACCCGCACCGCCGCCGTGTTGTCCGCGTCCACGTACAGCATCGCCGTCGGCAGCGTCTGGGCCGCCAGGTGCCGCAGGCCGATCGCGGTGAGGGCCTTGCCGAGGCCGCCGCCCTGGGCCTCGGGCAGCACGCCGACGACGTAGACCTCGCCCAGCTGCTCCTCGGCGTGCACCTTGGTCCAGTGGAAGCCGACCAGCTTCCCGTCCTTCTCCGCGAGGAAGAAGCCCTTCGGGTCGAACCACGGCTCCGCCATCCGGTCGTCCAGGTCCCGCTGGGTCAGCGAGCCCTGCTCGGGGTGGTGGGCGAAGGCGGCCGCGTTGACCGCGAGCCAGGCGGCGTCGTCCTGACCGGGCGTGAACGTCCGGATCACGACGTCCGCGGGCGGCGTCGGCTCCGGGATGTCGAGCGGCGTCAACGGACGCCGCAGCTGCCGCAGTTCGCGGAAGAGGGTCAGGCCGAGCACCTGGGCCAGGTGCCGGGCCGCCGACTTCCCGCCGTGGGCCCAGACCCGCAGCCGCTTGCCGGAGGCGTCGAGCAGGGCCGTGCCGAGCGCCCGGCCGTGGCCGCGGCCGCGGTGCGAGGGGTGCACGACCAGCTCGGCCGCCGGGGCCTCGACCGGGTCGGTCTCCTCCAGCTGGGCGTAGCCGTAGAGGTGGGAGCCGACCGTCAGGAGGAAGTGCCGGACGCCCTCGCGCCGGCCGTGGCGCAGATACAGCCGCCCCTGCTCGGACACGGCGTGCGCGCCGTCGGCGCGGTCGGCGGCCTCCAGGAGGTCGAGCACGTCCTGGACCTGCTCGGGGTTCAGTTCTTCGTAGCTGGTGATCTGCCGTCCGGGTTCGAGGGCCGGCGCCGCGTCGGAAGTCATGTGTACGAGCCTACGGCGGGCACGCGCCGCCTCGCGGGAAGACAAAGGCAACCAGCTCGTAACCGGCCAACCCCTGTTGCGCTACGCGCGTTGACTCTAGGCTGCGCTGGCAGACCGGCCATGCGGCGAAGGGGAGAAACAAGCGCGATGGCAGCCAGGAAGAAGAACAGGGCGGGGCGGCGGATTCTCGTCGCCGGAGCGGGCCTTGCCACCATCGGGGCGCTGGTCGCCGCGATGCCGGCCGGTGCGTCGCAGGACGACGTCGACGCCGCCGGTGCTTCGTACAGCACCAACGGCAAGGGCTGGGGGCGGATGGTGGACGTCCAGCTGCTCTCCTTCAACGACCTCCACGGCAACCTCGAGCCGCCGGCCGGGTCCTCCGGCCAGGTCACCCGGGTGAAGCCGGACGGCACCACCGAGAAGATCGACGCGGGCGGTGTCGAGTACCTGGCCACGCACCTGCGCCAGGCCCGTCAGGGGAACCGTTACTCCATCACGGCCGCGGCCGGTGACATGATCGGCGCCTCGCCGCTCCTGTCCGGTCTCTTCCACGACGAGCCGACGATCAACGCGCTCAACAAGCTCGACCTGGACGTCACCTCCGTGGGCAACCACGAGTTCGACGAGGGCGCCGTCGAGCTGGCCCGCATGCAGAACGGCGGCTGTCACCCGACCGCCGGCTGCTACGTGGAGGGCAAGGAGTTCCGCGGCGCGGACTTCCCCTACCTCGCGGCCAACGTGACGAAGGAGAAGACCGGCAAGCCGCTGCTCGACCCGTACTTCATCTGGGAGAAGGACGGCGTCCGGATCGGCTTCATCGGCGTGACCCTGGAGGGCACCCCGAACGTCGTCACCGCCGAGGGCGTCAAGGGCCTCAAGTTCGGCGACGAGGTCGAGACGATCAACAAGTACACGAAGATCCTGGAGCGCAAGGGCGTCAAGTCCATCGTCGCCCTGGTCCACGAGGGTGGCATGCCGGCCTCGCAGGCCGTCAACTACAACTGCGACGGTGACGGCGACGGCGACGGCGAGGGCGTCTCCGGCGCGATCGTCGACATCGCGAAGAACGTCTCCCCGCAGGTCGACGCGCTGGTCACCGGCCACACCCACCAGGCCTACGTGTGCAGCATCCCGGACCCGGCGGGCAAGCCGCGCCTGGTCACCTCGGCGTCGTCGTTCGGCAAGCTGTACACGGACACGACGCTGACCTACGACCGCCGCACCAAGGACATCGTCCGCACCGCGGTCGCCTCGGCCAACCACGTCGTCACCCGTGACGTGCCGAAGGCCGAGGACATCAGCAAGCTGATTGGGGACTGGAAGACCCTCGCGGCCCCGATCGCCAACCGGCCGCAGGGCTACATCGCCGCCGACATCAACGGCCGCGGCTCCACCGCGTACGAGAAGCCGCTCGGCGACGTCATCGCCGACGCGCAGCTGGCGGGCCTGTCCCCGGCCGACAAGGGCGGGGCGCAGCTGGCCCTGATGAACCCGGGCGGCATCCGTGCCGACCTGGTCTACAAGCAGGCCGGGGCCGAGGGCGACGGCGTCGTGACCTACGGCGAGGCCTTCACCGTGCAGCCGTTCACCAACATGATGAACGTGGTCGACCTCTCCGGCGCGAACCTGATCACCGCGCTGAAGCAGCAGGTCAGCGGCTCGAACCTGAACTCGGTGAAGATCCTCCAGGTCTCGAAGGGCCTCACCTACACGCTCGACATGACGAAGACGGGCGCGGACCGCGTCGTCGACGGCACCATCATGCTGAACGGGCAGCCGATCGACCCGGCGAAGACCTACCGCGTCGCGATGAACGAGTTCCTCGCGGGCGGCGGCGACGGCTTCGCGGCCCTGGCGACCGGCACGAACAAGCTGGTCGGCGCGTCGGACCTGGACGTCTTCAACGCCTACCTTGCGGCGAACTCCTCGGCCTCGGCGCCGCTGCAGGTGCCGGCGGCGAACCGGATCACGGTCGTGCAGTAGTCACGGGCGACCTCGTCACCGGTGACGGGGACGACTGATCGGAAGGGTGGTGTCCGCTTCGGCGGGCGCCACCCTTTTATCGTTCTGAACGAGTTCGAAGCGCTGTTAACCTCGTCCAACTCGGTATCACAGGGGAGGGGTTCACACGTGACTACAGGGTGGGGGACGGGGCGCAGGCGCGCCCTGTCACTGGCCGCGGCGACCGCGGCACTCATCTCGCTGACGCCCGTGGGGGCGGGCATCGCGTACGCCGCCGACGGGGACGCGCCGGCGGAGCTGGTGATCCCGGCCGAGGAGAGCGTCGCCGCGCGCGTCTCGGAGGTGCGGCCCGGCGCGACCGGCCTCCTGCTGGGCACCAAGGGCAACTACCGCTGGCTCTCGTACGCCGACGGAAGCGTCCGGTGGATCGCCACCGGCATCGAGTCGATCTTCACCAACGGCACCGACACCCTCGCCCGCTGGTACGCCGACCAGCGGAAGGTCACCCTCCGGGACGTCTCCGGCGGTCCCGAGGAGACGATCGCCATCGGCGCCGGGCGCGGCGTTCTCGGCCTGAGCGGCCGCACGGTCGTCACCGACGGGCCGGCGCAGGACGCCGGGCTGCACGCGCTGTCCCTCGTGAACGGCGGCGTGGTGGACCGCCCGGTCACCGGGATCCCCGCCGACGCCGGCACGTTCACCTTCCTGGGCGGCACCCCGGACGGCTTCGCGGTCGGATACGAGGCCGGCTGGGACGACCGTGTCGCCTGGGTCGACCTGAGGGGCGACACCCCGAAGGCGATCCTGATCGGCGACCGGAAGTCCGTGGTCGTCGACGGCGACACCCTGCTCCAGGTCACCACCGCGGGGAAGCTGCGCGTGTGGGACATCAAGGGGGACTGGTCCGCGCCCCTGCGCGAGGTCGACTGGGCCGCCGGCTCCGAACTGCCGGTTGCCGTCGCGGGCGAGCAAATCCTGACCCTGGCCTCCGGTGCCGACGGCACGCGACTGCTCTCCCGTCCGCTCGCGGGCGGCGAGGCCCGCACGGTCCTCGACGGGCTCGTCGGTGCTCCGAAGACGGGGGGCGGCGAACTGCTCGCCGTCGTCACGGGCGAGGGCGCCGAGCGCCCCGTGTACCGGGTGGCGGCGGGGCCCGACGGCGCGTTCACGGCGACGAAGGCCGCCGTCATCCCGTCGGAGCGCACCCGGATCGGCCGGATCTCCGTCGCGCAGGGTGTCCTGCACACGGTCGACGACGTGCCCGGGAACACCTTCCGGCTGCGCTCCGTCGAGACGAAGGCGGCCGGGCCGCTCGTCGCCGGCGCGCGCACCGACCGCGGTACGGACGGCCGGCTCGACCCGTCCTACGAGACGGTGGCCACCGGCGACGGACGGGTCGTCCGCCGGTACGGGTACGGCCTGTACGCGCTGGCCGAAGGGGCGCAGCTGCCCGGCGCCGACCCCCTGGTCGAGGACGTCAGCCGGGACCTGGAGGCCTCCGGCCGCTACGCCTCGTACCTCGACCCCGCCGGGCAGCGCCGTGTCCACGACCTGGACGCCAGGAAGACGGTCTTCGCCCGCGCCCTCGGCACGGGCCCGACCGCGCTGGACGGCGCCACCCTGTGGACCGCCACCGGCACCGTCGGCTCCGTCGCCGCGATCGACCTCCGCACCGGCACCACGACCCGCACGCTCACCGTCGCCGACTGCGTCCTGAAGGACGTCCAGTCCGTCGGCGCGGACCTGTACTGGAAGTGCGACGCGAAGTCCGGTGTCCTCAACACCGCGACGAACGTCAACGCCTCCCTGCCCGCCCACCGCACCGCGCGCCTCGGCGACGGCTACGTCACCCACGAGAAGGACGGCGTCCTCTCGCTCACCCCGCTGCGCGGCGGCGGCGCGACCCGGGAGCTCGGCCGGCCGGCCGACGCACGGCCGGAGCAGGGCTGGAGCGTCGACCGCTTCGGCGGCAACACCGTCTTCACGGACGCCGAGCAGCGCATCCACGTCGTCCCGAGCGGGGTCCCGGCCTCGGCCGAGACCGTCCTCGACGCGGACATCTCCTCCGACAAGGTCGACGTCGAAGGCGGTGACCCCTGGTCCGGCCGCTGGTGGCTGTCCAAGCCCGCCGCCTCCTGGACGCTGAACGTCAGGAACCCGGCCGGCAAGGTCGTGCGCACGTACGGCGGTCAGCAGAGCCGCGGTCTGGTGAAGGCGGCGTGGGACGGCAACGACGCGGCCGGCGCGGCGGTCGCCGACGGCCGCTACACCTGGGAGCTCAGCGCCCCGCCCGCCGACGGCGCCGGCGCCACGCCGACCGTGAGCGGCGCCGTGTTCGTGACGCACGGAGGCGTCTCCACCTTCAAGCCGGTGACCCCCGCCCGGATCCTCAACACCCTCACCGGGGTCGGCGCGCCGAAGGGGAAGGTCGGCCGGAACGGCACGGTGGACCTCCAGGTCACCGGGCGCGGCGGCGTGGCCGCGACGGGCGTCTCGACGGTGGTCCTCACCGTGACGGCGACCAACCCGACCAGCGGCACGTTCATATCGGTCCACCCGTACGGGACGCCCCGCTCGTCCGCCTCGAACCTCAACGTGCCGGCCGGCCGCAACGTCCCGAACCAGGTGACCGTGCCGGTCGGCAAGGACGGCAAGGTCTCGCTGTACAACGCCTGGGGCACGGTCGACCTGCTCGTCGACGTGACCGGCTACTACACGCTGGACGGCTCCGGTGACCGCTTCAAGCCGGTGACCCCGGCCCGCATCCTCGACACCCTCACCGGCGTCGGCGCGCCGAAGGCCAAGGTGGGCGCGGCCAGGACGGTGAACCTGCAGATCGCGGGCCGCGGCGGGGTACCGGCCACGGGCGTGACGGCCGTCGTCATGAACGTGACCGCGACCAACGTGACGTCGTCCAGCTACGTCTCGGTCTACCCCTACGGCACGGCCCGCCCGGCCACGTCCAACCTGAACGTGGTCAGGGGCCAGGTGGTCGCCAACCTGGTGACCGTGCCGGTGAAGAGCGGCAAGGTGACGCTGTACAACCACGGCGGCACGGTCGACCTGCTCGGCGACGTCGCCGGCTACTTCACGAACACGCCCGGCCAGGGCGACCGCTTCGTGCCGCTGAGCCCGGTGCGGCTGCTCGACACCCGCGAGTACGGCGCCGACGGCAAGCTCGGCCCGGACAGCGCGGGCACCCTGGGCGTCGCCGGCTACGGGGGCGTCCCGGAGACCGGCGCGAGCTCCCTGGTCCTGAACGTGGCGGGCACCGACGCGACGGCCGCGACCTACGTCGCGCTCCACCCGAAGCTGACGGCCCGCCCGACGATCTCGAACCTCAACCTGGTGCCGCGGCTCACGGTGGCGAACCAGGTGGTGGTCCCGATCTCGGCCGGGGGCACGATCGACCTGTACAACCGGGGCGGATACGTGGACCTGATCGTGGACGCGGCGGGTTACTACACGAAGTAGCCCGCCGCCCTCGGGCACCCGGGCGACACGAGGAGGGGCGGCCCACCGCGGAAGCGGTGGGCCGCCCCTTCGCCGTCTCCGGGTCAGAGGGTCGCCAGGAAGTCCCCCACCGCCTTCTCGAAGCCCCGCGGGTCCCGCAGCTGTACGAAGTGGTCCGTGTCGAGCTCGACGAGGGTCGTGCGCGGCCGGGCGGTCATCTCCCGGGCGTGGTCGGCGGTGAGGACCTGGCTGCTCGTGCCGCGGACGACCAGGGCGGGGCAGTCGCTGGCGAGCCAGGTGGCGCGGTGGTCGCCGTGGACCAGGTTCTCGGAGTCGACGGTGTCCTGGGGGTGGAAGGGGAGCCGCCAGCCGTCGGCGTGCGGGCGCAGGGCGGGGGCGACCATCGGGCCGACGGGGCCGCAGGCCACGGTCAGTTCCTCGCGGGTGGGGGCGGTGTAGGGGAAGCCGAGGACGAAGGAGAGCGGGCTGGTGCCCGTGTCGGGGAGGAGGGCGGCCGAGTCGGTGCACACGAGCCCGGCGATACGCTCGGGGTGGGCGGCGGCCAGGTGGTACGCGTTGATCGCGCCGAGCGAGTGGCCGACCAGCACCACGCGCTCCAGGCCCAGGTGGTCGAGGAGGGCCAGCGCGTCGGCGACGTAGCCCTCGCGGCGGTAGTCGGGGGCGCGGTCGGAGTCGCCGTGGCCGCGCTGGTCGAGCGCGACGACCCGCCACTCCGGTCCGAGGGCCTCGGCGAGGTGTGCGTAGGAGGCGCCCTCGGACAGGTGCCCGTGGAGGGCGAGCAGCGGGCGGCCCGTGCTGTCGGGGGTGAAGTCCAGGTAGGAGAGCGTGCGGTGGTCGGCGGTGGTGAGTTCCCTGCGCATGTCGTGTCTCCCTGGTCGGTCTGCCGGATGGGCCGGCCGGGTGTGCCGGGCGGCTTTGTGAGCGGGCGTTGCGGGCGGCGGGTGTCGCGGGCGGTCGGAGGTCGTCCGGTGGGCGTCTGGCTTCGTCCCTGACGCGGCCGGCCCGGCGAGGGGAACTATACGCACGTATAGATCGAACGCGCAATACGCTTGTATAGCGCGCTTGCCCAAGACGCCGCGCGTACGATCCCCGCATGGGAAACCGCGAGGAACTGCTGGTCGGAGCCAGGCGCTGCCTGGAGGAGAAGGGGTATCTGCGCACCACCGTGCGCGACATCGCCACGGCCTCCGGGGTCTCCATGGCTGCCATCGGCTACCACTTCGGCTCCCGTGAGGCCCTGCTCAACCAGGCGCTGTTCGCGGCGATGGAGGAGTGGGGCGAGGAGTTCGGCGGGGCGGGTGGCGGCTTCGAGGAGCTCTGGGCGGGCAAGATCCGCTCCTTCGGGGAGCAGCGCTGGCTCTGGCTCGCCAGTGTCGAGGCCTTCGTCCACGCGCAGAGCTCGCCCGAGCTGCTCGCCCTGCTCGCGGCCGGCCAGCGCGAGGGGCGGCGGGGTGCCGCCGCCCAGCTGCGGGGCGTTCCCGAGGCCGAGGTGCCGGAGGGGGACGTGCGCACCCTCGGGTCGGTGCACATGGCGTTGCTGAGCGGCGTGATGCTGCAGTGGCTGACGGATCCCCAGGCGGCGCCGGACGCGCAGGAGATCGCCGCCGGGCTGCGCGCTCTCGCGGACCGGGTCGCCCCTGCGGAACGACCGGCTCCGCATACCGGGCGGTAACGGCTCCGCGCAAGGCTATGGCAGGAGCACGTCAAGCAGTGCCATAGTGCCGCCCATGGACCGACGACGCTTTCTCGCGGGCGCCGCCGCAGCCGGTGCCGCCCTCATCGTGGGCACCCCCTCCGCCCGGGCGGCCACCGCCCTCGGGACGCAGGACTGGATGGCTGCCCACGGCGACCCCACCCCGCTCCAGAAGCTCACGATCCCCGGCACCCACGACTCCGGCGCCCGCTTCGGCGGCCTCTGGACCGAATGCCAGAACACCACCATCGCCCAGCAACTGGACAGCGGCATCCGGTTCCTGGACGTGCGGTGCCGGGTGACCGGGGGCTCCTTCGCGATCCACCACGGGGCCTTCTACCAGAACCTGATGTTCGGCGACGTCCTCGTCGCCTGCTGGAACTTCCTCGCCGCCCACCCCGGCGAGACCGTCCTCATGCGGGTCAAGCAGGAGTACTCCTCCGAGTCCGACGCCACCTTCCGCGCGGTCTTCGACGACTACCTCGACAACCGCGGCTGGCGCCCCCTCTTCCGGATCGGCTCCGGCGTGCCGACCCTCGGCGAGGCCCGCGGCAAGGTCGTCCTCCTCGCCGACAACGGCGGCCTGCCGGGCCTGCGCTGGGCGGACGGCACGTACTTCGACGTGCAGGACGACTACCAGGCCGAGCCCTTCGGCAAGTGGCCCAAGGTCCGGGACCAGTTCCGCAAGGCCGCCGGCCAGCCCGGCCGCTTCTACGTCAACTTCGTGTCCACCGCGGCCGGACTCCCGCCCCGCTGGAACGCCGACCGTCTCAACCCGCAGGTCCACTCGCTCCTCGACGGCGAGGGAGCCGGCTGGAAGGGGCTCGGCATCGTCCCGATGGACTACCCCAACACCCGCTCAGGACTCGTCGAGTCCCTCATCCGGCACAACTGACCGCCCTCCGTCCACCGCCGGCGGCGGTGTCGGCGCCCCCGGCAGCCGCACCGTCGCCACCGTGCCCCCGCCCTCCGCCGCCGCGAGCTCCACCGAGCCGCCCGCCTGCCCCACCGTGCGCGCCACGATCGACAGGCCGAGCCCCGAGCCCGGCAGACTGCGCGCCGACGGCGAGCGCCAGAAGCGGTCGAAGACATGCGGGAGTTCCTCGGGCGCTATGCCCGGGCCGTGGTCCCGTACGGTCAGCTCGCCGCGCATCAGCCGCACCTCGACCACCCCGCGCCGCGGCGAGAACTTCACCGCGTTGTCCAGGACGTTGACCAGGGCCCGCTCCAGGGCCGCCGGCTCCGCCCGTACGTACCAGGGGGCGAGGTCCGTCTCGAAGGTGAGCTCCGGGCCGCGCAGCCGCGCCCGGTCGAGCGCCGAGCGCAGGATCGTGTGCAGCGGCACCACCTCCAGCGGGCCCGGCGTCACCGCCTCCGGCCGGGACAGCTCCTGGAGGTCGCCGATCAGCGCCGCCAACTCCGTCATCTGCGCCTTCACCGAGGCCATCAGCGCCCGCCGGTCGTCCGGCGGCAGCGCGCGGCCGGTCTCCTCGCTGCGGGCGAGGAGTTCGATGTTCGTCCGCAGCGAGGTCAGCGGCGTGCGCAGCTCGTGGCCCGCGTCCGCGATCAGCTGCGCCTGCCGGTCCCGGGAGGTCGCGAGCGCCGCGGTCATCGCGTTGAAGGACCGGGACAGCCGGGCGATCTCGTCCTCGCCCTCCACCGGGATCCGCACCGTCAGGTCCTCGGTCGCCGCCACGTGCTCGACCGCCCCGGTCAGCCGGTCCACCGGGGCCAGGCCCGTCCGCGCCACCCACAGACCGGCCGCGCCCGCGCCCACGACACCGATGCCGGAGACCAGGAGCAGCACCCAGCCGAGCGTCGACATCGAGTTGTCGACCTCGGACAGCGGGCGGGCCAGGGAGACGGCCATGCCGGGCCGGTTCGGGTCGGCGTAGGTGAAGACGCGCATCTCGCGCCCGCCCTCGTCCTTCGTGGTGTGCAGCGCGTCCGTGAGCAGCCCGCGGGCCACTCCCACGTCCGAGGCCTGCGCCGGGATCGGCGCCTTGCCGGACGTGCAGACCGTGCCGTCGACCAGGATCACCTGCACCGTGTACGGCGGCAGCGGCGGAGCCTGGCGGCCGTTCCGGCAGCCGCCGAGCACGAGGTTCAGATAGCCGTTGTCCACCTTGCTGTTGCGCAGCGCCGAGTCCAGCTCGTGCTCCAGCTGCGCCCGCGTCACGAACCAGCAGGCCAGGGAGACCGCCGCCACCGCGACCGCCACCGCGAGCGCGGTGAGCAGGGCCAGCCGGGAGCGCAGCGGGCGGGACCGGAACCAGGCGACGGGGCCGGTCATTCCACGCCCCCACCGCCGCCGCGCAGCACGTAGCCGACCCCGCGCACGGTGTGGACGAGGCGCGGCTCGCCGCCGGCCTCCGTCTTGCGGCGCAGGTACATCACGTACACGTCGAGCGAGTTCGAGCTGGGTTCGAAGTCGAAGCCCCACACGGCCTTCAGGATCTGCTCACGGGTGAGGACCTGCCGCGGATGGGCCAGGAACATCTCCAGGAGCGTGAACTCGGTACGGGTCAGCTCCACCGGCCGCCCGCCGCGCGTCACCTCCCGGGTGGCCAGGTCCATCCGCAGGTCCTCGAAGGACAGCACCTCGCCGCCGGCGGCCGCCGGGGCGGCGGGCGCCGTGTACGAGCTGCGCCGCAGCAGGGCGCGGATCCGGGCGAACAGCTCGTCGAGCTCGAAGGGTTTCACGAGGTAGTCGTCCGCGCCCGCGTCGAGCCCGGTCACCCGGTCCCCGACGGTGTCGCGGGCGGTGAGCATCAGGATCGGCACGGTCGAGCCGGCGGCCCGGATCCGGCGGGCCGCCGTCAGTCCGTCCATGCGGGGCATCTGGACGTCGAGGACGACCAGGTCGGGGCGGTACGACTCCATCCTGGCCAGCGCGTCGAGCCCGTCGACGGCGTCCTCGGTCCCGTACCCCTCGAAGGCGAGGCTGCGGCGCAGCGCCTCCCGGACGGCGGGCTCGTCGTCGACGATGAGGATGCGCTCGGGGCCCTCGGATTCGTTCTGCTGTCCCGTCATGGGCTCAGCGTCCCACGTGCTCAGCCGGCACCGCCCGAGCGCAGGTCGTCGAGGTCGGCCTTGAGGGTGTTCACCGGGATCGCGAATCCGAGACCGACGCTGCCGGCCGAGGAACCGCTCGAAGAACTGGGCGAATACATGGCCGAATTGATTCCGATGATCTCCCCGTTCATATTGATCAACGCGCCGCCGGAATTCCCGGGATTCAGGGAGGCGTCGGTCTGGATCGCCTTGTACGTGGTCTTCGACGAGCCGGTGTCGCCGTTGAACTGCTGCCCGCCGAACTCGAACGGCCAGCCCTGGCGCGGGTCGTACTGCTGGCCCTGGCCCTGGTCCTGTCCGCCGTCGTCCTTGGCGACGGTGACGTCGCGGTCGAGCGCGGAGACGATGCCGCTGGTGACGGTGCCGGTCAGGCCCTCGGGGGAGCCGATCGCGACGACTCCGTCGCCGACCCGCACCCTGGACGAGTCGCCGAGCGTCGCCGTCCTGAGGCCGGAGGCACCCTCCAGCTTGATCAGCGCCAGGTCCTTGTCGGGGTCCGTGCCGACCACCTTGGCGTCGTAGGACTTGCCGTCGGAGGTCTGCACGCTGATCCGGGAGGCGCCGGAGATGACGTGGTTGTTGGTGACGATCTCGCCGTCACCGGTGATGATCACGCCCGAGCCGGTGGACTTGCCCGCGTTCGAGCTCGCGGAGATCTCCACGATGGAGGGGGAGACGGCCTGGGCGACCCCGGCGACCGTGCCCTTGCTGCTCGCGGACACGTTCGTGCCGCTCACCGCGCTGGACGCGCTCGTGCCGCCGTCGGCGGTCCACTGCTGGACGAGGGTCGCGGTTCCCCCGCCGATCGCCGCGGCGGCCAGGGCCACGGCGGCCATCAGGCCGACGCCGCGCCGGGCCCGGCGGTGCGGGGTGGGGGCGGCCGGGAAGGCGCCCACCGGGCCGGCCGGCCCCGTGGGCGGCGGTACGTGACCGCCGGACGGTACGTGACCACCGGACGGCCACACCGTGGTGCCGGGCTCGGTGGTGATCGGCTGCGCCGGGTCGTACGGCGGCCGCGGCGGGTAGTACGGCTGCTGCTGTGGCTGGGGCTGCGTGTCGTCCGTCATGACCACGACTCTCGGAGCCGTTCATGAGAACGGTCTGAGGAGGGGCTGAGAAGCCCGACAGAACCCTGTATGCCCGAAATAAAGACGGGCGCCCGACCGGGGTGCGAGGGCCTCGCCCCGCCCCCGAAGGCGCGGGCCCCGCCCCGAGGGCGCCCGGTGCGGCTCAGCCGCAGCCGCAGGAGCGGCGGACGATCAGCGCCGACGGGAACTGCTTGACCCGCTCGCGCCGAGAGCCCGCGACCCGCAGCGAGTCGTCCAGGACCAGATCCACCGCCGCCCGGGCCATCGCCGGGCGGTCGGAGTAGACCGTGGTGAGCGGCGGGTCGCTCAGCGCCGCCTCCTTCACGTCGTCGAAGCCCGCCACCGCGAGCTCCGTCGGCACGTCGATCCGCAGCTCGCGGGCGGCCCGCAGCACACCGAAGGCCTGGTCGTCCGTCGAACAGAAGATGGCCGGCGGCCGGTCGGGGCCGGAGAGCACCTCCAGCGCGACCTTGTACGCGTCGTAGCGGTTGTACGGCGCCTGGAAGAGCCGGCCCTCGATCGGGAGCCCGGCCTCCTGCATGGCGCGCCGCCAGCCCTCCTCGTGGTCGGCCACCGGGTCGCCGACGGCCGGGGTGTTCGGGATGCCGCCCATGCAGGCCACGTACGGGTACCCGTGCTCCAGGAGGTGCCGGGTGGCGAGCTGGGCGCCGCCGATGTCGTCGGTCACGACGGCGACGTCGTCGATGGCCTCGGGCCGCTCGTGCAGCAGCACCACACGGGCGTCCCAGGCCTCGATCTCGCTCGCGGCCTGCTCGCTCATGCCCTGGCTGACCAGGATCAGCCCGGAGACCCGCATGCCGAGGAAGGCGCGCAGATAGTGGATCTCGCGCTCGGTGCGGTAGTCGGAGTTGCCGACGAGCACCATCTTCCCGCGCTCGGCGGCGGCCTGCTCGACCGCGTGCGCCATCTCCGCGAAGAAGGGCTGGCGCGCGTCCGGTACCACCATGCCTATGAGGTCGGTCCGCCGGGACGCCATCGCCTGGGCCACCCGGTCGGGCCGGTAGCCCAGCTCCTTGATGGCGGCGAGGACACGCTCGCGCGTGGCCGGGGCGACCGGCCGGGGTCCGTTGTTGATCACGTAACTCACGACCGCGGTCGAAGTACCCGCCAGTCGCGCTACGTCATCCCGCGTCACCTTGGCCACGCGCGGAAGTCTACGCGTGGTGACCTAGCTACCGGCAGGTCGCGCTGTGGCGTACGCCACGTTAACGGTCCTCCACCGGAGTGAGTTCCCGCGTGTCCTCCTTGACGCGCGCCTCCGCCCGCGCCTCCGTCCGCCCCTCCGTGCGGTCCGGCTTCTCCGGCGTCACGAAGCGGTAGCCGACGTTGCGGACGGTGCCGATCAGCGACTCGTGCTCGGGGCCGAGCTTGGCCCGCAGTCGCCGTACGTGGACGTCGACCGTTCGGGTGCCGCCGAAGTAGTCGTAGCCCCACACCTCCTGCAGGAGCTGGGCGCGGGTGAAGACCCGGCCCGGGTGCTGGGCGAGGTACTTGAGGAGCTCGAACTCCTTGAAGGTCAGGTCCAGGACCCGGCCCTTGAGCTTGGCGCTGTACGTGGCCTCGTCGACCGACAGGTCGCCGTTGCGGATCTCCATCGGGGAGTCGTCCGCGACGATCTGCTGGCGGCCCATCGCGAGCCGCAGCCGCGCCTCCACCTCGGCGGGACCGGCGGTGTCGAGCAGCACGTCGTCGATGCCCCAGTCGGCGGTGACGGCCGCGAGGCCGCCCTCCGTCACGACCAGGACCAGCGGACAGCCGGGTCCCGTGGAGCGGAGCAGCTGGCAGAGCGAGCGGATCTGCGGCAGGTCGCGCCTGCCGTCCACGAGGATCACGTCGGCGCCCGGGGTGTCCACGAGCGCGGGTCCCTCGGCGGGAGCCACGCGCACGTTGTGCAACAGCAGACCGAGGGCGGGCAGCACCTCGGTCGACGGCTGGAGGGCGTTGGTGAGCAGCAGCAGAGAGCTCATCGCGTCCCCCCTGCCGGGGTCGCGTGTGTCGTCGGTCGGTCGTGCGTCGTTCGCTCGTCCATGACGTCGGTTCCTCCTCGGTCCCTGCGAGGACGTCTGCGGCACTGCTGGGTCGTACTCACACGTGGCTCTCGCGCCCCGAGAGCTTTTGTTCACCTGCTCGTAACAACGGTCGGAAAACACAAAAGGACCCGGGGGCTGCGTTGCCCGGATCCTCTGACAGCAGAATAGCTCACATGACTTCTGCGGTAGAGGGGCGATTTCACATGGTGGATGTTTCCTCGCTCACTTCCGTCACCCGCCGCGCAATCCTGCGCACCGTTGACGATGTCCGTATCGAGGCGGTTTACGAACCGTGTACGGCCAGTGTCACCGATACGGCGGTCGTCGTGGCGCACGGCTTCACCGGCTCGGTCGACCGGCCCGCGCTGCGGCGCGCCGCCCAGGTCCTCCGCCGCCACGCGAACGTGGTCACGTTCTCCTTCCGCGGCCACGGCGGCTCCGGCGGCCTCTCCACGGTCGGCGACCGCGAGGTCCTCGACCTGTCCGCCGCCGTCCGCTGGGCACGTGAGCTCGGCCACGCGCGCGTGGTGACGGTCGGCTTCTCCATGGGCGGCTCGGTCGTGCTGCGGCAGGCCGCCCTGGAGAGGGGGACGGACGCCCGCCCGGACGCCGTGGCCGCCGTCTCGGCCCCCGCGCGCTGGTACTACCGGGGGACCCCCGCGATGCGTCGCGTGCACTGGGTGATCACGCGGCCGGTGGGCCGCCTCGTCGGGCGCTACGGGCTCGGCACCCGGATCGACCGCAAGGACTGGGACCCGGTGCCGCTCGCGCCGTTCGAGGCGGTGCCGCTGATCGCGCCCACCCCGCTGCTCGTCGTGCACGGCGACCGCGACCCGTACTTCCCGGTCGACCACCCCCGGATGCTGGCGGCCGCGGCGGAGGCCGCCGGCACCCCGCTGGAGCTGTGGCTGGAACGGGGCATGGGGCACGCCGAGAACGCCGCCGGCGACGAGCTGCTCGACCGCCTCGGGAACTGGCTCACCCGGCCATAGCCCATCATGGGGGGCGGCGCGCACACGAACGAAGGGAGTGCCGTCATGGCAGCGGGAACCATCCGCTACTGGGCCGCCGCGAAGGCCGCCGCCGGAGTCGCCGAGGAGCCGTACGCCGCCGAGAACCTCGCGGAAGCGCTGGACGCGGCCCGCGAGCGGCACCCGGGCGAGCTGGCACGGGTCCTTCTGCGCTGCTCGTTCCTGATCGACGGCGATCCCGTCGGGACCCGCGCGCATGAGACGGTACGGCTGGCCGAGGGCGGCACGGTCGAGGTGCTCCCCCCGTTCGCAGGAGGGTGAACCGCACACCATGAGCAGTGATCAGCAGTACCCGTACGCGCCGCAGGACGACCCGCACGGGGCCCCGCAGGGCGGTCAGCCGTACGACCCCGGCGTCACCCAGACGTGGGAGGGCCAGACCTGGGACACCCAGTACCAGCCCACGGTCCGGCCCCGTTCCCGGCCCGAGGCGCAGCAGCCCGCGCCCGCGCCGGCGGCCTACGACCACACGACCTACCTGGCGCCCCAGCACCAGCCCCACCAGCCTCACCAGCCTCACGAGTCCCACCCGCAGCAGCCGTACGCAACCGGCGGCCACCCGCTGCCGCCCGAGACGGCCCACCCGCCCGCGTACGGGACGCCGGTGGGCGGGGCGCCCGCGTACGGGGACGTGCCGGCGGCACCCGCGTACGGGACTCCCGCGCACGAGGCGCCCGCGTACGAGGCCTACGCCGCGCCGGCGCAGGAGCCGGTCCCCACCGGCCCCGAGCAGGCCGCCGACCACGAGCGGGCCGCCGCGCCGGTGCCGGGCCCCGCCTACTCCGCGCCCACCACCTCCGGAAACACCCGGATCTCCGACGCCCAGCGCGCCCGCGCCGAGGGGCGCTCGCCGATCATCGAGCCCGGGATGCAGCCCGCCGCCCTGACGGCGGTGCTCGGCGTGCTGCTCGCGGCGGGCGCGGCCGTCGGCCCCTACGCGCTGCTCGTCCCGCTGCTCCTGCTGCAGGCCGTCACCGCCGCCGGCTGGTTCCGGCTCAACGGCATGTGGCCCGCCCGGCAGGGCATCGCCCTCGCCTTCCTCGGGGGCGTCGTCGCCGACGTGGCGCTGCTCGCGGCGGGCCGGGAGCACGCGCCCGCCGCGATCCTCGGCACGCTCGGCGTCTGGGTGCTGCTCACCCTCGTCCTGCAGCTGCGCAGCCACGCCGACCCCGACGAGCGGATGTACGGCCTCATGGCCACGGTCGCCTCGGCGGCCCTCACGGTCCTGGCCGCCGGGCACCTCGGCGCGGAGCCGGACGCCGTCGTGGTCGGGGCCGTCGCGGTCGCCGCCGCCGTCCTCGCCCGGGCGGTCCCGCTGCCGGGACCGGTCTCCGTGGGCGTCGCCCTGCTCGCCGCCGCGGGCGCGGGCATCGCGGCCGGCGGCTTCACGGACCTGGGCGCCTCCGGGGCACTGCTCGGCCTCGGCGCCGGGGTGTGCGCGCTGGTGGGCCTGCGGGCGGCCAGCTACGACTACCCGTCGCGGTTCGTGCACATGACGGCGGGTGTGGCGCTGCCGCTGACCGCCGCCGCGCCCGCCGTCTATCTGCTGGGCAGGGCGCTCGCGTAAGGCGTGCCACGCGCCCAGGGGAACCGACCGGCCCCCCGACACGTCGATCTTCGTGTCGGGGGGCCGGACTCGTGATCAGGGGGCAGAAACGCATGCGAGCACTGCGGATGGTGCTGATCCTCGCGTTGGTGCTCGGCGGGCTGCTCGTCGGCGCGGACCGGATCGCCGCGTCGTACGCGGAGTCGGAGGCGGCCGACGGGGTACGGCTCGGGGCCGTCAAGGCGGAGTCCACCGACGTCGACATCAAGGGCTTCCCGTTCCTCACGCAGGTGGCCGGCCGGCGCTTCGACGAGGTCGAGGTGCGGCTCACCGGGGTCCAGGCGACGGCGGGCGGCCGCCCGGTCAGGATCGGCGAGCTCACGGCCGCGCTCCACGACGTCACCCTGGACGAGGACTACGCGATCGAACGGGCGGGCAGTGCCGACGGCACCGCCCTCATCTCGTACGCGGACCTCGCCGCCGCCTCCGGGCGCGACGCCCAGGTCGGCTACGGCGGCAACGGCAAGGTGAAGGTCACCGGCGGGGTGCGCCTCCTCGGCCGGACGCTCACCCGCAGCGTGCTGTCCACGGTGACCCTGGTCGACGGCGACACCATCCGGGTGCGGGCCGACGAGGTTCCCGGCGAGGGCATCCCGCTCCTGGAGGACAAGGTGCGTTCGGTGACCGACTTCGACCGGCGGATCGAGGGTCTGCCGAAGGGCATGCGGCTGACGAAGGTCGAGGCGCGCGCGGACGGCCTGGTGGTCACGGTGACCGGCCGGAACGTGGCCCTGACGGCGGGCTGAACACCCCGCTGATCACATGCTGAGACGCGGAAGTCCGATCCGCAGAAACACCGGCGGGGAAGTGGGGCGAGGGCGCCTCGCCGGCGATCCGCACCCCTTCGTCGTCCCGCATCCCGGACGATCGCGTCTCAAAATACGACACACCGGTGACACGGCCGCCTGTCCGTCCCTACGATCGGGGGCATGAAGCGACAGGCGGATCTCACGAAGCGGCGGGCAGTAGACCTGTGCCGCATCGCCGCCATGCTCTGTCGCACCGTCTGAGCGGGACGCACTGCTCCCGTATTCCTCAGGCCCTACGACGCCATGTCGGGGCCACCTCGCGCAGCCGTACGCCTCATCCCCGCACGAGCCGACGCGTACCCGCACCACCCCCTGCACGCACCGCCGCACACTGCCCCGGAGGAGAAACAGCATGGCTCGCAGCGACGTCCTGGTCGATGCCGACTGGGTCGAGGCCAACCTCGACAACCCGAAGGTCGCCATCGTCGAGGTGGACGAGGACACCTCGGCGTACGACAAGAACCACATCAAGAACGCCATCCGCATCGACTGGACCAAGGACCTCCAGGACCCGGTCCGTCGCGACTTCGTCGACCAGGAGGGCTTCGAGAAGCTCCTGTCGGCCAAGGGCATCGCGAACGACACGACGGTCGTCCTCTACGGCGGCAACAACAACTGGTTCGCGTCCTACGCCTACTGGTACTTCAAGCTCTACGGCCACCAGGACGTCAAGCTCCTCGACGGCGGCCGGAAGAAGTGGGAGCTCGACTCCCGCGACCTGGTCGACGGCGCCGAGGTCCCGAACCGCCCGGCGACGGACTACAAGGCCCAGGCCCAGGACACCTCCATCCGCGCCTTCCGTGACGACGTCGTGGCCGCGATCGGCACCCAGAACCTCGTCGACGTGCGCTCGCCCGACGAGTTCTCCGGCAAGCTGCTCGCCCCGGCGCACCTCCCGCAGGAGCAGTCGCAGCGCCCCGGCCACGTGCCGAGCGCCAAGAACATCCCGTGGTCGAAGAACGCCAACGACGACGGCACCTTCAAGTCGGACGAGGCGCTGAAGGCCCTCTACGCCGACGAGAACGTCGACCTGGCGAAGGACTCCATCGCCTACTGCCGCATCGGCGAGCGCTCCGCGCTCACCTGGTTCGTCCTGCACGAGCTGCTCGGCGTCGAGAACGTCAAGAACTACGACGGCTCGTGGACCGAGTACGGCAGCCTCGTCGGCGTGCCGATCGAGCTCGGCTCCGGCAAGTAAGCCCCCGGATCCGGATCCACCGGAACCTCCCCCGCCCGGGTACCCGGACCCCTCCGGGACCCGGGACCTCCCGGTATCCCCGGATCCCCGTCATCCGGACCCCTCGACCGTAAGGAATCCAAGAACATGTGTGGAGCGCAGCCCGGCGGCCCCGACGCCTCGACGATCAAGCCCGGTGAGACCACGATCCAGGGCTACGTGACCAAGGACGGCGAGCCCGTCACCGGTTACGTCCGCCTTCTCGACTCGACCGGCGAGTTCACGGCCGAGGTCCCCACCTCCGCCACCGGCCAGTTCCGCTTCTACGCGGCCGAGGGCACGTGGACCGTCCGCGCCCTGGTGCCGGGCGGCACCGCCGACCGTCAGGTCGTGGCCCAGCACGGTGGCCTGGCCGAGGTCGCCATCGCGGTGTGACACCGCACCACCGAACGGCCGGAGGGCCGTGCCTCCTGGGGGGTTGGACGCCGACCAGGACTCGAGGCACGGCCCTTCGGTCTGTCCGGGAACGGGCCGCGGACGTACGCTGAAGGTGTGTACGCACGGCGACGGCGCGTCTACTTCTGGATGATGGGCGTCTGCTTGGTGCTCTTCGTGGGCGCCTGGGCCGTCGTGCGCCTTTTCTCGGTGCAGGCGGCCATCGCGATGTGCGTGGTCGCCATGGTCATCCCGCCCGTCGCCGCCATGATCGCGAACCGGCGCGGCCCGGAAGACCGCTGGTGGGACGACCCGAGCGGCGACCGGCAGTCCGACGAGTGGTGGGACGAGCTGGACGGCAAGAAGCCGCCGGGGAAGTGACCCGCGGGGGCGGAGTCCCCGGCACGCGCCCTAGTAGACGAGCGCCTGGGTGTCGTCCGCCATCGCCTCCTGGACGAAGACCTGCGCGCCCGCGATGCGGACACCCTTCAGGACGTCGTCCTCGGTGATCTCGCGACGGGCCGCGCACTGCGTGCAGAGGGTGACCCGGCCGGCGGCCAGGATCGAGTCGATCAGGTCGGGCAGCGGCGCGGCGTGCGGGAGTTCGAACTCGGCCGCGCGGCCCGGCAGGGCGAACCACGAGGACTCACCGGTCAGCCACAGGGAGACCTCGACGCCGCTCGCGACGGCGACGGCGGCCACGGTGAAGGCCTGGGAGCAGCGTTCGGGGGCGTCGGCCCCGGCGGTCACCTTGATCACGAGCTTCTTCGCCATATGCCGAACTGTAATGCGGGGCGACGCAACCTCGTGCACCCCTCACGTGTCACTTGGGCGCGCGGGTAACGGAATCCGCGCTTCTAGTCTCGTGGGGGGGCTGCTTTGCAAGGCTCAGAAGCGGTGGAATCCGCTCAGAACACCCCGGTGTCCGGGCCGGACCCGGGTCCGGTACCCGCACCGGTGCCGGTTACCGCTCCGGCTCCGGCCGTGGCTCCGGCCGTGGCTCCGGACGAGGCGCCGAAGCGCCGCCGGACCGGCCGCACGCTCGCGCTGATCGCTGTCGCCGCCGTCCTGGGCATCGTCGGCGGCACCGCCGTCGGCTACGGCATCCAGGCCGACCGCGAACCGACCCCGCTCCCGCCGCTCAACCAGCCCGGTCTCGCCTACCCGGCGAAGCCGCTGCCGAAGGGGCAGGAGCCGGTGCCGCTGACGGCGGCCGAGGACCGCGGTCTGAGGACGGAGGGGGACCTGCGGAAGCTCCTGCTGCAGAAGCCGGCGGGTGCCAGGAAGGTCGACTTCGCTCCGGAGGACGGCTGGAAGGGTCTCGCGGCGTACGCCGAGGACTTCGACGGGCCCTCGGGCGAGTTCGAGTACCTGCTGGGCAACGGCGTCCGCAGGATCGCGAGCACGGCCTGGCGCACCGGTGAGTACCGGATCACGCAGATCAACCTGGTGCAGTTCCGCGCGGACGGCGGCCAGGGCGCCGCCGAACACGCCGAGGACCAGCGCGGGTTCATGGAGGACGACGCCGGCTACGGCACGCCGGTCAAGGGCAGCAAGGACGGCCGTACCTACCTGCTCCCCGTCGACCGCAAGGCGGGCTACCACGACCTCTACCAGGCTCGCGCCTACCTGCACCGCGGCGACGTCATGATCGAGATCTTCATGGCGGACGCCAAGAAGATCAGCCAGAAGGACATCTCCTCTCTGGCCGAACGACAGCTGGAGCGCCTGTGAGCGAGGAGACGACCCCGATTTCCGGCACCGAGTCCCCGGCCGGCACCGTGCCCGCCGCCGACGGGGCCGCCGCGCCCGCGGCCGCACCCGGCGCCGCCGCGCGTGCCCCACGGAAGCCGCGCCGCCTGTTCCCGTACGTCCTCGGCGGCGTGCTCGTGCTCGGCGTCGCGGCCGGCGGGACGTACACCGGCGTGACCGTGGCGGGGGCCGAACGCCACGCACCGACGTTCGGCTGGGAGGAGCCGGCCCCGGGCAGCGAGAGCAAGGACCCGGCGGCCGGCACCGCCCTGCGCGGCCGCGCGTCGACGCCGCTGAGCAAGCTGTTGCTGCCCGTACCCGACGGGTACGTGCTCGGTCCGGAGGTCGAGCGGTACGGCAACGACGGCGAGCTCTCCTCGCGCGACGCGACCGCGCTGCTCAAGCAGCAGGGCAAGGGCCTCGCCGGCAAGAAGCGCCGCGAGTTCGACAAGCGGATCGACAAGCTCGGCATCCAGGGCATCGCCGTGCGCTCGTACGCCTCCGAAGACGACGCGCTCGTCGTCCAGGTGCAGGTCGTGCACATGAAGGACAAGCGGTTCGGCAAGGAGCTGCGCAAGATGCAGGCCGAGATCGCCGGTCTCCTGAAGCTCCCCAAGGGGCCCCGGATCGAGGGCCACCGGGACGTTTCCTGCTTCGGGATGCCGAAGCCGAAGGGCGACGACGAGGCCGAGGACGACAGCGACCGCAGCCTCGACGGCATGGTCTGCTCCGCGGCCGAGTCCGACTACTACGTCTCGGTCAACGCCTCGGGCAGCCGTCCCTTCGACAAGTCCGCCGTCGCCACGCTGGTGAAGCAGCAGCTCGACCACATCACGTCCCCGGGGGAGTACGTATGAGCGAGACCGAGCAGCAGTCGCTCCCCGGGGCGGCACCGGCGGACGCCGAGCCGGCCACCCCGGCCACCCGGGGGAACGCCGCCCCGGCCACCGCAGAGCCGGACGTGCTGCCCCAGCCGGGCACCCCCGTGGCCTCCGCGGAGCAGACGAATCCCGTCGGACCCGCTCCCGCCGCTCCCGCCGCGCCCGTCCGCTCGCGGCGGGTGCTCGGCGCCGTCGCCCGCTGGACCGCGGCCGTCCTGGTCTGCGGCGGGCTCGGGGCCGGGACCGCGGCCGGGATCACGGCGATGGAGCGCACCGACGTGCCCGGCCTCGCGACGGCGAGCGACGGCCGGTGGGACTATCCGAAGCTCCGTCTCCCGGCGCTGCCGGAGGGCTCGCCGCGCCCCTTCACGCCCGGCAACGAGGGCGAGATCCACCACGCCGACCTCCGCGCGCTCGTGCTGCCCGCCCCGGCCGGCGCGACCGTGGATCCGAAGGCCGACGGCGGCTGGGTGAGCGTGGAGCGGTTCCTGTCCCTCTACCCGAAGGAGCGGCGCGGTCTGCTGCGCGAGGCCGTGGCCGACTCCGCCCTGCGGCACGTCGCGGGCCGCGCCTGGACCATGCCGGACGGCACGAAGAGCGCCGTCTACCTGCTGCGGTTCAAGTCGGTCGGTTTCTCGGAGTCCTTCAAGGACGACGTGCTGAACGTCGGCGCGGCGGACACCCTGCCCCTGGACGGCACGAACGGGGTCGAGAGCGATTCGCTCGGGACCGGCGTGCGGGTCGACCGCACGGCGCTGTACACGGTCGCCGAGCTCGCGCCGTACGGTCCCGAGCAGACCCGCTGGGCCTACATCCAGGCCGGTGACACGCTCGCCCTGGTCGTCCAGTCCCGCAAGGGCGGGGCTGCCGAGGTCCCCTTCCGGCAGACGTTCACCCTGCAGAACCAGCTCCTCGGCTGACCGCCGGCCGGTGACCCCCGGCCCGTACGGGACCCAGCGTCACCGAGACCCACCTCACCGAGAGCGCCGGACCCCGGCCCACTAAGCTGGGGTCCGGCCCGTTCCGCCTTCACCGCTCACCGAGGAGCACCAAGTGATCGTCTTTTTCGAAGTCCTGCTGGCGCTCGTCTGTGTCGCGGTCCTCGCCTTCGCCGGTCTGACCGTGAAGAAGCTGTACCAGGGCCAGCGCTGAACATCCTCCACACAGAACGTCTGAGCTGCTCATGATCGAGATCCCGTCCGACCTCAATCCGGACCTCGTCCCCCTCGCGTTCCTGCTCGGTACGTGGGAGGGCGCGGGCGTCTCCGACTTCCCCGGCGCCGAGAAGTGCAACTTCGGCCAGTCCGTGACGTTCAGCCACGACGGCCGGGACTTCCTCGAGTACCACTCGCACACCTGGGTGCTGGACGCCGAGGGCAACAAGGTCCGCCCGCTCGAGAGCGAGAGCGGTTACTGGCGCATCGACAAGGACCGCAAGGTCGAGATCGTCATGGTCCGCGACCAGGGCATCGTCGAGGTCTGGTACGGCGAGCTCGCCGACCAGAAGCCGCAGATCGACCTCGTCACGGACGCCGTCGCCCGTACCGCCGCCTCCGGCCCGTACACGGGCGGCAAGCGCCTCTACGGCTACGTCAAGAGCGACCTCATGTGGGTCGGCGAGAAGGCCACCCCCGAGGTGCCGCTCCGCCCCTACATGTCGGCGCACCTGAAGAAGGTCGTCACCCCCGAGGAGGTCGCCGAGATGGCGCGCAACCTCCCCGACATGCCCGACGACGGCATCGCCTTCTTCCGGTAGGCACAAGCAGGCACCGGCGGAACCTGGGGCAGCTCACCGCGCCCTCCTACACTGGGGGCGTGGTGAGCACCGACTGGAAGAGCGACCTGCGGCAGCGCGGCTACCGGCTGACGCCTCAGCGCCAGCTTGTCCTGGAGGCCGTGGACGCGCTCGAACACGCGACCCCGGACGACATCCTCGTCGAGGTCCGCAAGACGGCCTCCGGGGTGAACATCTCCACCGTGTACCGGACCCTGGAGCTCCTGGAGGAGCTCGGGCTGGTCAGCCATGCCCATCTCGGGCACGGGGCGCCGACCTATCACCTCGCCGACCGGCACCACCATCTGCACCTGGTGTGCCGCGACTGCGACGAGGTCATCGAGGCGGACGTCGAGGTGGCCGCCGAGTTCACCGGGAAGCTGCGCGAGACCTTCGGCTTCGAGACCGACATGAAGCACTTCGCGATCTTCGGCCGGTGCCGGGACTGCTCGCGGAAGGACGCCGCCCCGGAGTCGTAGGCTTTTCCCATGAAGAGCCCACTGCTGTCCCTGCCCGGCGCCGTCCCCGCCGAAGGCCGTGACGAAGGCGTCGCCGCGCACTACGGCGATCTGTTCCGCGAGCAGCGGACCCTCGCCGACGGCACCGGTTTCGTCGACCTCTCGCACCGCGGTGTCATCGCCGTCACCGGCGACGACCGGCTGAGCTGGCTGCACCTGCTGCTCACCCAGCACGTCAGCGAGCTCCCGGCCGGCCGCGCCACCGACGCGCTGATCCTCTCCGCGAACGGTCACATCGAGCACGCCCTGTACCTCGTCGACGACGGCGAGACGGTCTGGGCGCACGTGGAGCCGGGCACCCAGGCCGAGCTCCTCGCGTACCTGGAGTCGATGAAGTTCTTCTACCGGGTCGAGGTCGCCGACCGTACGGAGGACGTCGCGGTCGTGCACCTGCCGGCCGGTTCGATCGCCGAGGTGCCCGAGGGCGTGGTCGTCCGGGAGACCTCGCACGGGCGCGACCTGTTCCTGCCGCGGGCGGACCTGGAGTCCTTCGCCGCCTCGCACGGGCCGGCCGCCGGTGTCCTCGCCTACGAGGCGCTGCGGGTCGAGGCGCACCGGCCGCGGCTCGGTTTCGAGACCGACCACCGGACCATCCCGCACGAGATCGGCGTGATCGGCAGCGCCGTCCACCTCCAGAAGGGCTGCTACCGCGGCCAGGAGACGGTCGCCCGCGTGCACAACCTGGGGAAGCCGCCGCGGCGGCTCGTCTTCCTGCACCTGGACGGCAGCGAGGTGCACCTGCCGGGGCACGGCACCCCGGTGCGGCTCGCCGCCGACGGGGCGGAGGGGCGGCAGCTGGGCTTCGTCACCAGCTCGGCGCGCCACCACGAGCTGGGGCCGATCGCCCTCGCCCTGGTGAAGCGGAACGTGCCGGTGGACGCCGACCTCGTCGCGGGGACCACGGCCGCCGCGCAGGAGGTCGTCGTCGAGCCGTAGGGCGAGGAGCACGGCCGGAGGAGCACGGCCGGAGGAGCACCGCCGCTCCCCGCCTCCGGCCGGGCCGAGCCGCACCGGAGTGCCGTGCCCCGGCCCGTACGCGCCGGAGGCGGCACCGGCCCGTACGGCCGGGCGGAGCCCGCTTCCCGCCGGTCAGACCTCCAGCAGGACCGTGAACGGGCCGTGGTTCGTGAGCGACACGCGCATGTCCGCTCCGAAGCGGCCCGTCTCCACCCGCGCCCCCAGCTGCCGCAGCTGCGCCACGACCTCGTCGACGAGCGGCTCGGCGACCGGTCCGGGCGCGGCCGCGTTCCAGGTGGGACGGCGCCCCTTGCGGGCGTCTCCGTAGAGCGTGAACTGGGAGATCACGAGGAGCGGCGCGTTCACGTCGGAGCAGGACTTCTCGCCCTCCAGTACCCGGACGGACCAGAGCTTTCTGGCCAATTGCGCCGCCTTCTCGGGGGTGTCGTCATGGGTCACCCCGACCAGGACGCACAGCCCCTCGCCGACGATCTCCCCGACGGTCTCCCCTGCGACGACGACGCTCGCGCCGTCGACCCTCTGCACCACTGCTCGCATACGGACCAACCTACCGACTGAGCCGGTGAGGGCCGAACGGGTGCAGACCGCCTGCGTCGGCCGGGGCGGGAGTGGCACCATGCGGGAAAGGCGGTGCGGTTCCGCACCGGTCGAGGGGACGATTCACATGAGTGCATCTGGCACCGGGCACACGCCGTCCGGTCCCGTACCGCTGACCCGTGCCGGCGGCTCCGTCGGCGGTGCCGTCGGGCGGCCGCCGGCACAGCGGACCACCGAGCCGGAGCTGCCGGACCGGCCGCGGCCGGATCTGGCCGCGCTGAGGCTGCCCGAGCTGCGGGCGCTGCGCCGCGACGCGCAGGGCGACGAGGCCGATCTCAGCTACGTGCGGCGGATGCTGCAGGGGCGGATCGATATCCTGCGGGCCGAGCTGGCGCGGCGCAGCGATCCGGAGGCGCCGGTTCTCGACCGCCTGTCGGAGATCCTGGCGGACACGCCGTCGCGGCCGGGGGCGGCGACGCGTTCGGCCCGGCACGTGACACTGTCGACGCCGCGCAGCGAGGAGTACCGGCGGCTCGCGGCCGAGATGTTGTCGGAGGTCGAGCTGTCGGACCTGACGGCGCGTACGGACGAGGAGCTGCACACCGCGATGGGGCGGCTCGCGGGCTACGAGCAGCAGGTGTCGCGGCGCCGGCAGGAGCTCCAGCGGACCGCGGACGACTGCAGCGGGGAGATCGCCCGCCGCTACCGGGAGGGTGAGGCGCAGGTCGACGACCTGCTCGCCTGACGCGTTCCGACCGGGGCGAAACTCGGGTGCGGGGGCCTCGACGGGCCGCATAGCCTCGGAGGATGAGCCTTGAGGTGCGCGCGATCGACGAGACCGAGTTCCCCGCCTGGCTGCGGGCCAAGAGGGTGGGCTTCCTCCGGCCGCCGGTGGTGTCGGACGAGGAGGTCGCCGACCGGCTGCCGCACACCGATCTCTCGCGTACCTACGGCGCGTTCGACCGCGGCCGGATGGTCGCCACCTTCCTCTCCTTCGACCAGCGGCTGAGCACGGTCGGCGGCGCGGACCTCGCGGCGAACGCGGTCAGCGGGGTCACGGTCTCCCCGACCCACCGCCGGCGCGGGCTGCTCAGCCGGATGATGGCCGAGGACCTGGCGCTCGCGAAGGAGCGGGGCGACGCGTGCGCGACGCTGATCGCGGCCGAGTACCCGATCTACGGCAGGTTCGGCTTCGGGGTGGCCAGTTGGACCACCGAGTGGGCGGTGGACGTGACGCGGGCCGGGTTCGACCGTCGCCGGCCGGGCCCGGCGGCCGAGGACGGCGGTGGCCGGATCGACCTGTCGGACGGTGCCGAGATCCGCAAGGAGGGCCCGGCGCTGCACCGCCGGCTGGCCGCGCAGCGGGCCGGGGTGACCGACCGCACCGCCCGCCTCTGGGACGTCGGCACGGGGAACGCCCATCACGCCGAGCCGTGGACCGAGCCCTTCTACGCCGTCTACCGCAACGATGCCGGCGAGGCCGAGGGCTATGTCGCCTACACCTCCGACGACAAGTGGAGCGACACCAAGCAGCCGGTGAACACGGCGAGCGTGCGCGACTTGGTCGCCGTCACCCCGGCCGCCGAGCGCGCACTGTGGCGGTACGTGTGCTCGGTCGACTGGATCACCCGCGTACGGACCGGCTACCGCGCGCCCGACGACCTGCTGCCGCTGCTGCTGCCGGACCCGCGGGCCGCGCAGGTCGTGACACACGCCGACATGCTGTGGCTGCGGATCCTGGACGTGCCGAAGGTCCTCGAACCCCGGACGTACGCGACCGAGGGCACGCTGGTCCTGGACGTGCGCGACGGGGCCGGGTTCGCGGGCGGGCGCTTTCGGCTCGACGCCTCTCCCGAGGGAGGCGCGGTGACGCCGGCCGACGCCTCGCCCGATCTGGTGCTCGACGTGGCGGACCTGGCGACCCTGGTGCTCGGTGACGAGTCGGCCGTGCGGCTGGCGGCGCTCGGCCGGGCCGAGGAGGCCGTGCCGGGCGCGGCGGCCCGCGCGGACCTGCTGCTGCGGACCTCGCAGCGGCCGTGGAGTATGGACATCTTCTGATCGAGAGCCGGTCGGGGAACAGGCGGAGGGCGTCGTGAGCGGGCTGCGGGAGCGGAAGAAGGAGCGGACGCGGCAGACGCTCTCCGAGGTGGCCATCGCGCTCTTCCTGGAGAAGGGCTTCGACGCGGTGTCGGTCGCGGAGGTCGCGGCGGCGGCGGAGGTGTCGAAGCCGACGCTGTTCCGCTACTTCCCGGCCAAGGAGGACCTGGCGCTGTACCGGTTCGCCGATCACCAGGACGAGCCGGCCCGGGTGGTGACCGAGGCACGGGCGGCCGGCGTGCCGCCGCTGGACGCGCTGCGCGACCACGTCCTCGACGGACTGGAGCGGCGCGACCCGGTGACGGGCCTGAACGACGTGCCGGCGGTGCTCGACTTCCTGCGGATGCTCTACGGCACACCGGCCCTGGTCGCCCGGATGTCGGCGTTCCGGTCCCGGTCGGAGGAGTTGCTCGCGCAGGCCCTGGGCGGCGCGGACCCGGTGGCGGCGCGGCTGGCGGCGGCGCAGGTGGTGGCGGTCCTGCGGGTCCTGGCGGAGGAGAACGTCCGGCGGATCACGGAGGGGGAGCGGGTCGAGGAGGTGCTGCCGGGGGCGGTGGCGGCGACCCGGCTGGCCTTCCGGCGGCTGGCGGAGGGGCTGCCGTACGGCGCGGACCCGAACCGTGCGTGACCCGGTAAAAAATGTGACTCGGTAACGCTTTTTGTCTATCCTGGCGGGCATGAAGTCGCTCCGTCATGACCTCGACCGGGAACGCACCCACCACGACGCCTGCCGGGCCGCCCTCGTCCGCATGACCGAGGACGTCGAGGAGCAGGTCGTCATCGGCGAGGACACGGCCGCCTCCGGGGCGGACGCCGAGGTCCTCGGCCACCATCTGCGCAGCCGCGCCAAGGTCTTCCGCGAGATGCCGCCCGGCCCCCTCTTCTTCGGGCGCCTCGACCGCGAGGACGGCCAGGTCCACCACATCGGCCGGCGCCGGATCGCCGAGCACCCGGCCGCCCCGCCGCTCGTCGTCGACTGGCGCGCGCCGGTCTCCCGCGCGTACTACCAGGCGGGGCCCCAGGATCCGCAGGGCGTGCTGCGGCGCCGCCGGTTCGGCTGGGCGCCGGGCAGCCTCGGGGCGTCCGAGGACCTGACGGCACTGGAGGACGAGCACCTGACGGGGGTGCGGCCGACGGCCGGGCCGTCCTGGGCGGCGGGCGGGCGCGGATCCTCGCGCGCGCCCGGGGCGGAGGGCGCCGGGGCGGAGGGCGCCGGGGCGCCCGCGGGCGCGGCCGGGCCGGGGACGATCCTCGCCTCGGAGATCGAGCGCCCCCGCGTCGGCCCCATGCGCGACATCGCCGCGACGCTCCAGCCCGAGCAGGACGAGCTCGTGCGATCGGGGCCCGCCGACTCGCTCTGCGTGCAGGGTGCGCCGGGCACCGGCAAGACGGCCGTCGGGCTGCACCGCGCCGCGTATCTGCTCTACACCCACCCGCAGCGCCTCCAGCGCTCCGGGCTGCTCGTCCTCGGGCCCAACCGCACCTTCCTCTCCTACATCTCCGAGGTGCTGCCCGCCCTCGGCGAGACCGGCGTGCGCCAGTCCACCGTCGACGACGAGATCGCCCGCCACGAGGTGCGCGCCGAGGACGGCCCGGCGGCGGCCCGGGTCAAGCACGACGTCCGGATGGCACAGGTGCTGCGCCGGGCCCTGTACGCGCGGGTGGACCCGGCGCCCGCCGAGGACCTGGTGGTGCCGGACGGCTCGTACCAGTGGCGGGTGCCGGCCCGCGAACTCGCCGCGATCGTCGTGGCCGTACGGGAGGAGGCCCCGCCCTACGCCACCGGGCGCGAGCGGGTCCGGGCCCGGATCGTGCGGGCCCTGCAGCTGCGGGCGGAGCGCCGGGCCGGGGTCCTCGGGGCCGCCTGGGTGCGCCGCGTGGAGCGGGCCCGGCCGGTGTCGGCCTGTGTGGACGCCTGCTGGCCCAAGGTCACTCCGGAGGAGGTGCTCGCCGAGGTCCTGACGAAGCCGCGGGACCCGCTGCTCGACGAGGCGGAGCGGGCCGCGCTGCGCTGGGCGCGGGCCCCGCGTTCCTTCCGCAGCGCCCGCTGGAGCGCCGCCGACCTCGTCCTCCTCGACGAGCTGGCCGGCCTCGTCGAGCGGCCCGGGGGCTATGCGCACATCGTCGTCGACGAGGCTCAGGACCTGTCGCCGATGGAGTGCCGGGTCATCGCGCGGCGCGCCGACTTCGGCTCCCTGACCGTTCTCGGCGACCTGGCGCAGGGCACGACCCCGTGGGCGGCACGCGACTGGCGCGAGCAACTGGCCCATCTGGGCAAGCCGGGTGCGGCGGTGGTCCCGCTGACGACCGGCTACCGGGTCCCGGCGGCGGTCGTCGACCTCGCCAACCGGCTGCTTCCGGAGCTGGGCGCGGGGGTCCCGGCCGGGCGTTCGCTGCGCGCGGGCGGCGAGGTGACCGTCCGCAGGGTCGGCGACGTGGTCGCGGGGGTGACCGCGGCGGTCCGCGCGGCCCTGGCGGAAGAGGGCTCGGTGGGCGTCATCGCCGCGGACGCGGCGGTCGCGGGGCTGACGGAAGGCCTGGCCCGGGGCCTGGGGGAGGGCGTGCCGGAAGGGCTCGGGGAAGATGTGCCGGAAAGGCGTGGGGCCGGCGCGTCGGGCGGGCCGGGGGAGGGGGCGGGACTCCCCGGCCGGGTCTCCGTCGTCCCCGCGTCGCTCGCCAAGGGCCTGGAGTACGACCATGTCGTCGTCGCCGAGCCGGCCGCGATCGTGGCGGCCGAGCCGCGCGGCCTGCACCGCCTCTACGTGGTCCTCACCCGCGCGGTGTCACGGCTGGACCTGGTGCACCGGCAGCCGCTGCCGGCGCCGCTGGAACGTACGGGGCGCTGAGTTCGGCGCCGGTCCGGGCGGGGGCGGCGGAGCGCCGGCCGCCGCCCTCGCCCGCCGTCGGGTGGACGGGGACTCCGGCGGCGGCCGGCGCTTCGGGGTCGCGGCGGGGGTCGGTGCGCTCCGACGCCTCGGGCTCGGGGGCGAGCTCGGCGGCCGCTGACGGGGGCGCCCTGTCCGCGGGCCTGCGAGAAGTGCAGGCTGGCGGCGGGTCGGCCCGCTCTCATGCGGCCATGGTCAGCTCCCGGCGGGCGGGCCGGTCCGTGCGGAGCAGCAGGAAGGCGGCGGCGAACGCGGCGACGAGGAGGCCGGCGCCGACGCCGAAGGCGAGGTGGTAACCGCCGGTGAGGGCCTCGGCGGCGGGGCTGCCGGCGGCGGTGAGGGTCTCGGTGCGGGCGGCGGCCAGGGTGGACAGGACCGCGACACCGACGGCCATGCCGATCTGCTGGGTGGTGTTGAACAGACCGGAGGCGAGGCCGGCGTCCTCCTCCTTGGCGCCGGACATGCCGAGCGCGGTCAGCGCGGGCAGCGCGAGGCCGAAGCCGGCGGCGAGCAGCATCACGGGCAGCAGGTCGACGGCGTAGGAGGCGTGGACCGGGGTCCGGGTGAGCAGGCCGAGCACGCCGACGAGCAGGACGAGACCGGTGAGCAGGATGTTCCGCTCGCCGAAGCGGGTGATCAGGCGGGCCGAGAGGCCCAGGGAGACGCCGCCGATGACGACGGCGGCGGGCAGCATCGCGAGGCCGGTCTCCGCGGCGCCGTAGCCCTGGACCTTCTGCAGGTAGAGCGCGACGAGGACCTGGAAGGAGAACAGCGCGGCGACCATCAGCATCTGGACGAGGTTGGCGCCCGCGACGCTGCGGGAGCGCAGGATGCGCAGTGGCATCAGGGGGTGGGCCGCGGTGGCCTGGCGGACCGCGAATCCGGCGAGGAGGACCAGCGCGAGGGCGCCGAGGCCGAGGGTGCGGGCCGAACCGGCCCCGTACTCCTCGATCTTGACGACGGTGTAGATGCCGGTCATGAGTCCGGAGGTGACGAGCAGCGCGCCGAGGACGTCGGCGCCGGCGCGCAGGCCGAGGCCGCGGTCGGCGGGGAGGGCCCGAAGGGCGGCGAGGAGGGCGGCGGCGCCGATGGGGAGGTTGATGAAGAAGATCCAGTTCCAGGCGAGGGCGTCGGTGAGGAGCCCGCCGAGGACCTGGCCGATGGAGGCGCCGGCTGCGCCGGTGAAGCTGAACACGGCGAAGGCCTTGGCGCGTTCGCGGGGTTCGGTGAAGAGCGTGACGAGGATGCCGAGGCTGACGGCGGATGCCGCCGCGCTGCCGACGCCCTGGAGGAAGCGGGCGGCGATGAGGACACCGGGGGAGGTGGCGGCGCCGGCGAGGAGCGAGGCGGCGGTGAAGACGCCGGTCCCGGCGAGGAACACGCGCTTGCGGCCGAGGAGGTCGCCGAGGCGCCCGAAGAGGAGCAGCAGTGCGCCGAAGGCGATGAGGTAGGCGTTCACGACCCAGCTGAGTCCGGTGGGGGTGAAGCCGAGGTCGGCCTGGATGGCGGGCATGGCGACCGTGACGATGCTGCCGTCGAGGACGGTCATCAGCATGCTCGTGGCGAGGACGCCGAGGGCGGTCCAACGGGAAGTACGCATGGCGAGCTCTCCTGTCGAAAGGGGCAACAGGAAGGACGCTAGCAGATAGTTTTGTTGCAGACCATCTATCTCGGTCTTACTCGTGGTTCTCCTCGTCCGGTCGGTCGCGGAGCTCGCCAGGGCCTCGCTCTTCGCGCCGCCGCACCGCTCGCGGGCGGCTTCGCTCTTCGCGCCGGCCGCACCGCTCCTGGCCGGCTTCGATCTTCGCGCCGGCCGCACCGCTCGCGGGCCTCGCTCCTCGCGCCGGCCGCGCCGCGCTCACCTGGCGGACTGGCGGGCCCTCCGCGCGGTGCGCGCCCCCTCGGCGGGCGTCTCCAGATGCCCGGTGACCAGCCGGTTCAGCGCCCGCAGCAGGACCTCGCGCTCCTCGTCCGGCAGCGAACCGAGCGCGCTCAGGTGCACCTCGTCGACGATCTTCTGACTCCGCGCGGCGACCTTCGCGCCCTCCTCGGTCACCGCGATGATCCGCGCCCGCCGGTCGACGCTCGACGGCCGTCGCTCCGCGTATCCGGCCTTCTCCAGCGCGTCCACGGTCACCACCATCGTGGTCTTGTCCATGTCCCCGATCTCGGCGAGCTGCGCCTGCGTCCGCTCCTCCTCCAGCGCGTGCACGAGGACGCAGTGCATCCGCGCGGTCAGTCCGATCTCGCCGAGCGCCGCCGCCATCTGCGTGCGCAGCACATGACTGGAGTGGTCGAGGAGGTAGGAGAGGTCGGGCTCGGTCCGGGTGGGCGCCATGGCAGTCATGCGGCCAGGGTAGCGAGAAAGGTTCCGTTGCGGACGATCAGCGAGGGGCGAGCGGGCGGGAGCGCGTGGCAGGCTGAGGGCATGCGGCCCCTGCTCTTCCTCGACGTGGACGGCCCGCTCCTCCCCTTCGGTGGCCCCGGGCCCTACCCCGCGTACGCCCCCGAGCCGCCCCCGGACGCCCATCCGCTGCTCCACCGCGTGGACCCCGCCCACGGTCGGCGCCTCACGGCCCTGGGCTGCGAGCCGGTCTGGGCGACCACCTGGACCGACCACGCGAACGACGTCCTCGCCCCGCGGCTCGGGCTCGCGCCGCTCCCGGTCGTGCACTGGCCCGAAGAGGACGAGGACGAGGACGACGGCCCGGGCGGGGGGCCGGCGGCCCCGGCGGGCCTGCACTGGAAGACCCGGCCCCTCGCCGCCTGGGCCGCCGGGCGGCCGTACGTCTGGCTCGACGACGAGATCACCGGGGCCGACCGGCTCTGGGTGGCCGCGCGCCACCCCGCCCCCGCCCTCCTCCTCCGCGTCGACCCGCGGACGGGCCTCACGGAGGCGGACTACGCGGTGGTCGCGGCCTGGGTGGATGAGTACGGGGCCCGGCGGAGATGAGCGGGCGTGCTCAGGCCCGGGCGGCGGCGCGCGGTGAGGATGGGGCCCTGACCCCGCACCACACCCGAGGAGCCGACCATGAACCCCGATGCGTACACGGCGCTGTACGGACCCGGCCGCCCGGCGCCGGCGCCCCGCCGCGGGCAGGCGGGCGTCGCGGTCCTGGCCGGGCTGGTGTGGGCGGTGGTGCTGGTGCTGCTGTCCTACCCGGCGATGCTGGTGTTCCTCGCCGTCTTCTTCGGCGCGGCGACGGGGGTGCCGGTCGGTGACGTGGTGCTGTGGAGCACGCTCGTCGGGCTCGGCGCCTTCGGCGTCCCGGTCGGTCTGACCTTCCTCCCGCCGGTGCGGCGCCTGTCCGTGCCGGCGCGCTTCCTGCTCGCCGGTGGCGTGGCCCTTCCGCTCGTGGCCGGGATCCTGGTGTGGATCGCCTCCCAGGGTGGCTGAGGCCCCGGGAGGCGGCACCCGGGTCAGGCGCGCGGCTGGTTGAACCGCAGCATGTTGCCCGCCGGGTCGCGGAACGCGCAGTCGCGCACCCCGTACGGCTGGTCCATGGGCTCCTGGAGGACCTCGCCGCCCGCCGAGCGGATGCGCTCGAAGGTGGCGTCCACGTCGTCCGTCCGGAAGATGACGCCGCGCAGCATGCCCTTGGCGAGCAGCTCGGCGGCCGCCTGGCGGTCGGCGGACGGGGCGTTCGGGTCCGCCAGCGGCGGTTCGAGGACGATCTCGACGTCCGGCTGCGTCGGCGAGCCGACGGTGACCCACCGCATCCCCTCGAAGGAGACGTCGTTGCGGATCTCCAGACCGAGGGCGTCGCGGTAGAACTCGAGCGCCTTGTCGTGGTCGTCGACGGCGATGAAGCACTGGGAGAGGTTGATGGTGTTCATGGCGACGACGCTACGAGCCGGGGGAGCTTTCCGCTTCTCCGTTCCTGATCCGTTGCCGATCCGCCGTGTGCGGCGGCCCCGGGCCGTCGTACGCGGGGATCTCGGGGGCCCCCTACGCGGTGGTCTCCGGGGCCGGACTCTTCGGTGCCCGGGTCGGGCGCGTCAGGAACTTCGCCACGCACGCCGGGATCGGCTCGCCCGCCTCGTGGTCCCGCGCCCGGTACGCGCTCGGGCTCTCCCCGACGAGCTCCGTGAAGCGCGTGCTGAACGAGCCGAGCGACGTACAGCCCACCGCGAAGCAGACCTCCGTCACGCTCAGGTCGCCGCGCCGCAGCAGCGCCTTCGCCCGCTCGACGCGGCGGGTCATCAGATAGCTGTAGGGCGTCTCCCCGTACGCCGCCCGGAAGCTGCGCTGGAAGTGCCCCGCGGACATCAGCGCGGCCCGGGCGAGGGCCGGGACGTCCAGCGGCTCCGCGTAGTCGCGGTCCATCATGTCCCGCGCGCGGCGCAGTCGTACCAGGTCGTCGAGGCTCGGCGGCGGCGTCACGGATCAAGCATGGCACGGCGCGCCCACGGTGGGCCGGTTGTCCACAGGCAGGGCGGTTGTCCACAGGAGAACAGGAATCGAGAAGCAGCGCCGCGCCGTGCCGCCTAGCCTGGCTCCCAGGACCGCAGCGCAGGGGCCGTAGGGGACCGCAGGCACCGCGGGCACCGCGGAACTGCAGGGATCGCAGGGAGAGATGTCAGCCATGAGCAAGTCGCACGCCGCCGACAGCCACGACATGATCCGCGTGCACGGGGCGCGAGAGAACAACCTCAAGGACGTCAGCATCGAGCTCCCGAAGCGCCGGCTCACCGTGTTCACGGGGGTCTCAGGCTCCGGCAAGAGCTCCCTGGTGTTCGACACGATCGCCGCCGAGTCGCAGCGGCTGATCAACGAGACCTACAGCGCCTTCGTGCAGGGCTTCATGCCCTCGCTGGGCCGCCCCGAGGTCGACGTCCTCGACGGCCTGACGACCGCGATCACCGTCGACCAGCAGCGCATGGGCGGCGACCCCCGCTCCACGGTCGGTACCGCCACCGACGCCAACGCGATGCTGCGCATCCTCTTCAGCCGCCTCGGTACGCCGCACATCGGCGGCCCGAAGGCCTTCTCCTTCAACGTCGCCTCGATCAGCGGCGCCGGCGCGGTCGCCGTGGAGAAGGCCGGCAGGACCGTGAAGGAGCGCCGCAGCTTCACCATCACCGGCGGCATGTGTCCGCGCTGCGAGGGCCGCGGCAGCGTCTCCGACATCGACCTCACCGCGCTCTACGACGACTCCAAGTCGCTCGCCGAGGGTGCGCTGACCATTCCCGGCTACACGATGGACGGCTGGTACGGGCGCATCTTCAGCGGCAGCGGCTTCTTCGACATGGACAAGCCGATCCGCCGCTTCACCAAGCGGGAGCTGAACGACCTGCTCCACCGGGAGCCCACCAAGATCAAGGTCGAGGGCATCAACCTCACCTACGAGGGCCTCATCCCCAAGCTGCAGAAGTCGATGCTGTCGAAGGACGTCGACTCCCTCCAGCCGCACGTCCGCGCCTTCGTCGAGCGCGCGGTCACCTTCGCCGTCTGCCCCGACTGCGACGGCACCCGGCTCAACGAGGGGGCCCGCTCCTCGAAGATCGACGGGGTGAGCATCGCCGACGCCTGTGCGATGCAGATCAGCGACCTGGCCACCTGGGTCCGCGGTATCGGGGACCCGTCGGTGGCGCCGCTGCTCGCCACCCTCCAGCAGACCCTGGACTCCTTCGTCGAGATCGGCCTCGGCTACCTCGCGCTGGACCGCCCCTCCGGCACGCTCTCCGGTGGCGAGGCGCAGCGCGTCAAGATGATCCGCCACCTCGGGTCGTCCCTGACCGACGTCACGTACGTCTTCGACGAGCCGACCACCGGTCTGCACCCGCACGACATCCAGCGCATGAACGACCTGCTGCTGCGCCTGCGCGACAAGGGGAACACGGTCCTCGTCGTGGAGCACAAGCCGGAGACGATCGCGATCGCCGACCACGTCGTCGACCTCGGCCCGGGCGCCGGTTCCGGTGGCGGCAGCGTCTGCTTCGAGGGCACCGTCGCCGGGCTGCGCCGGAGCGGCACCGTCACCGGCCGCCACTTCGGCGACCGCGCCTCGCTCAAGGACGCGGTGCGCGAGCCGACCGGCACCCTGGAGATCCGCGGCGCGAAGGCGAACAACCTGCACGACGTCGACGTCGACATCCCGCTCGGCGTGCTCGCCGTCGTCACCGGTGTCGCCGGCTCCGGCAAGAGCTCCCTCGTACACGGCTCCATCCCGGGCGGCGCGGGCGTGATCTCGGTCGACCAGGGCGCCATCCGCGGCTCGCGGCGCAGCAATCCGGCGACGTACACGGGTCTGCTCGACCCGATCCGCAAGGCCTTCGCCAAGGCCAACGGCGTGAAGCCGGCCCTGTTCAGCGCCAACTCCGAGGGCGCCTGCCCCACCTGCAACGGCGCCGGAGTCGTCTACACCGACCTGGCGATGATGGCCGGGGTCGCGACCCCGTGCGAGGAGTGCGAGGGCCGGCGGTTCCAGGCCTCCGTGCTCGACTACCACTTCGGCGGGCGGAACATCGCCGAGGTGCTCGCGATGTCCGTGGCCGAGGCCGAGCAGTTCTTCGGCGCGGGGGACGCGCGCACCCCCGCCGCCCACCGGATCCTGGAGCGGCTCGCGGACGTCGGCCTCGGCTACCTCAGCCTGGGCCAGCCGCTCACCACGCTCTCCGGCGGCGAGCGGCAGCGCCTCAAGCTGGCCACGCACATGGGCGACAAGGGCGGCGTGTACGTGCTCGACGAGCCGACCGCCGGTCTGCACCTCGCCGACGTGGAGCAGCTGCTCGGGCTGCTCGACCGGCTGGTCGACTCGGGCAAGTCGGTGATCGTGGTCGAGCACCACCAGGCGGTCATGGCGCACGCCGACTGGATCGTCGACCTCGGCCCCGGTGCCGGTCACGACGGCGGGCGGATCGTCTTCGAGGGCACCCCGGCCGATCTGGTCGCCGACCGCTCCACCCTGACGGGGCAACACCTCGCGGACTACGTGGGCGCCTGAGCCCCGACCGCCGGCGCCTGAGCCCCGACCGCCGGCGTCGGCGGGCCGTCCCCGGGCGACGGCGGTCCGCCCCCGCCCCCCGGCTGCCCGAGCCGTCGGCCGCCCGTCCGCCGGCGTCCGCCGCCCGTCCCTCGGCGTCCCCCGGCGTCCGCCGGCCGTCCGCGGGGTCCGGGAGGGCGTGTCCGGAACTGTGCGGGCCACGTCGTTTCCGACACTCACGGTGGGCGGCGGGCCCGGCCCAGGATGAGGACATGACCTCAGGACAGACAGTGGTGGTGTACGGCGCCTACGGGCACACGGGCCGTTTCGTGGTGGCGGAGCTGCGCGAGCGCGGTTTCGTCCCGGTGCTCTCGGGTCGCGACGAGCGGAAGCTGAAGGAGATGGCCGAGGACGGCGGGTGGGACGTCCGCCCGGCGCCGGTCGGTGACCCGGCGGCGCTCGACCGGGCGCTCGCGGGCGCGGCGGCGGTGGTGAACTGCGCCGGCCCCTTCGCCACGACGGCCGGACCCGTGGTCGAGGCGGCCCTGCGGGCGGGCATCCCGTACGTGGACGTGGCGGCCGAGATCGAGGCCAACCTGGACACGTTCGAGCGCTTCGCCGACCGGGCCCGGGCGGCCGGGACGGTCGTCGTGCCCGCCATGGCCTTCTACGGCGGCCTCGGCGACCTGCTCGCCACCGCCGCGATGCGCGACTGGACGGCGGCCGACGAGGCGCACGTCGCCTACGGCCTGGACAGCTGGCACCCGACGGCGGGGACGCGCGCCGCGGGTGTGGTCTCGCGCGAGCGGCGCGGCGGCCGGCGCCCGGTCTTCACGGACGGCCGGCTCCGCTACCGGGACGACGCCCCGCCCACCCTGGAGTGGGCGTTCCCTGAGCCCATGGGTACGCGGAGGATGATCGGCGAGTTCACGATGGCCGACGTCGTCACGCTGCCCAGTCACCTGGCGATCCCCGAGGTGCGGACCTCCATGGCGGTCGAGGCGGCGGGAGACCTGGCCGCCGCGGACACGCCGGCGCCGACCCCGGCCGACGCGAGCGGGCGCTCGGCACAGACCTTCCTCGTCGACGTCGTCGTCCGCTCCGGAGCGCGGGAGCGGCGCGCGACGGCGACGGGCCGGGACATCTACGCCGTGACGGCGCCCCTCGTGGTGGAGGCCGTCGCGCGGGTCCTCGCGGGCCGTACCCGCGCGGCGTCGGGCGTGCTGTCGGCGGGCGCCCTGTTCGACGCCGAGGACTTCCTGCGCGCCCTGTCCCCGCACGTGACGGTTGAGCTCCCCGCGTAACAAAACTATTGCAAGCGCCTGCTTGCAATAGTTAGCAACGGCTGGCAGGGTCGTGGCATGGCTTCACTCAACGTCGGCAACCTTGGCGAGTACCTCCGCGAGCAGCGGCGCACCGCGCAGCTGTCCCTGCGGCAGCTCGCCGAGGCGGCGGGAGTGTCGAATCCGTATCTGAGTCAGATCGAGCGGGGGCTGCGCAAGCCCAGCGCCGAGGTGCTCCAGCAGGTCGCGAAGGCCCTGCGGATCTCCGCCGAGACGCTGTACGTGCGCGCCGGGATTCTCGACGAACAGGAGCGGGACGAGCTGGAGACGCGCGCCGTCATCCTGGCCGATCCCTCGATCAACGAGCGGCAGAAGCAGGTGCTGCTCCAGATCTACGACTCCTTCCGTAAGGAGAACGCCGCCGAGAGCGCCACGGGGCAGCAGGCGCCGCAAGCGCCGCAGACGCAGCCCACCGACACGTAGAAACCTCTGGGAGGACCACGACCATGGCCATCATCGACGAACTGCGTACCCCTCTCTACTTCGCCGCCGGCACCGCCGACCTCGCCGTGCAGCAGGCGAAGAAGGTCCCCGGCCTGATCGAGCAGATCGCCGCCGAGGCGCCGGGCCGGATCGAGGCCGTGAAGAACACGGACACGAAGGCGGTCCAGGAGAAGGCGCAGGCGAGGTTCGCCGAGTTCGTGGGCGGGCTCGACACCGACCTGAAGAAGCTCGGCGAGCAGGCCCAGGACCTGGCCCTGCGCGGGGTCGGGGTCGCGGCCGAGTACGCGGTGAAGGCCCGTGAGAAGTACGAGGAGCTCGCCGCGCACGGCGAGGAGGCCGTGAAGGCCTGGCGTGGCGAGGTCGCGGAGGAGATCGTCGAGATCGCGGTCGTGGTCGAGCCCGAGACCGAGCCCGAGGCGAAGACCGCGGTCGTGGAGGAGCCCGCGGCCGAGAAGGCCCCGGCCCGCAAGACCACCGCCCGCAAGACCTCGGCCAAGAAGGCCGCGGCCGAGAGCGTCGAGGGCTGAGTCCCCGCGTGACGGGACGTCCCGAAGCCGAACGTCCGGAAAACGGGGCGTCGCGGAACGGGACGTCCATGAGACGGGCGTCGCGGGGCGAAGGCGCCGTCCGGTAGGCGAAGCGCCCGGTCCGGGCACCAATCCCGGTGTCCGGAGCGTTGTACCGGGTACCTTGGCCGCGAGGCGCTCCACCCACTCACCTAGGCGGTGCTCAGCATGTTGGCGAACGGCTTCGACTCGATCCTCTCCTTGGTGACCTTTCTGGTCTTCACCGGCTTCGCCGTCGCCGCGTTCGTCTTCGCCGCCACGGCGCGCGAGGACGCCTATCGTGCGGCCGACAAGCAGACCAAGAAGTTCTGGCTGATCCTGCTCGGCGTCAACCTGCTGCTGAACCTGCTGCTGCCGATGCTGTTCCTGCAGATCGCCGGGCTCATCGCCGCCATCGTCTTCATGGTCGACGTGCGCCCCGCGCTCCGGCAGGTCACGGGTGGCGGCGGCGGGCGTCGCGGCGGGGGTTCGAGCAGCGACGGCCCGTACGGCCCGTACAACGGCGGCCGGTAGCGGCAGCCGTGCGCGAGTGAGCCGGGCCCGGGGTCATCCCCGGGCCCTCTCGCGTTCCAGGGCCAGGACCGCCACGTCGTCGGTCAGCTCCCCGCCGTTCAGCGAGCGCACCTCGGTCACCGCCGCGTCGAGCAGTTCCTCGCCCCGCAGCCCCTCGGCCAACTGACGGTTGATCATCTCGACCATGCCGTCCTGGCCGAGCCGCGGCGAGTCCGGGCCCGCCGAGCGGCCCTCGATCAGGCCGTCGGTGTACATGAGCAGACTCCAGGTCGGGCCCAGCTCGACCTGTCGGCGCGGCCAGCGGGCGCGCGGCAGCACACCGAGGGCCGGCCCGCTGTCCTCGTACGGCAGGAGCTGCGCCGCCCGGCCGTGCCGGGCGATCAGCGGCGAGGGATGACCGGCCAGGCACAGCCCGGCCCGGCGTCCGTCGGGCGCGATGTCGACCGTGCACAGGGTCGCGAAGATCTCGTCGCTCTCCCGCTCGTGTTCCAGGACCTGCTGGAGGGTGGACAGCAGCTCGTCCCCGCACAGGCCCGCGAAGGTCAGCGCGCGCCAGGCGATCCGCAGCTCGACGCCGAGCGCGGCCTCGTCGGGACCGTGCCCGCAGACGTCGCCGATCATGGCGTGGACGGTGCCGTCGGGCGTGCGGACGGTGTCGTAGAAGTCGCCGCCGAGCAGCGCACGGGACCGGCCGGGCCGGTAGCGCGCGGCGAACCGCAGGTCGGAGCCCTCCAGGAGCGGCGTGGGGAGCAGCCCGCGCTCCAGGCGCGCGTTCTCCTGGGCGCGCAGCCGCGACTCGGCCAGCTTGATCTTCACGACGTCGTTGCGCTTGCGCTCGACGGCGTAGCGGATGGCGCGGCTGAGCAGCCGCCCGTCGAGCTCCTCACGGAAGAGGTGGTCCTGGGCCCCGACGCGTACGGCCTCGGCGGCGAGGTCGGCGTCCGCGGACGCGGCGAGCGCGAGCACGGCGTGCCGCGGTGCGAGCCGCAGGATGTGCTGCAGCGGTGCGAGCGGGTCGTCCTCGGCCCCGCGGGGGGTGGGCAGGGCGAGGTCGACGAGCACGCAGTGCACGTCGTCGGTGAGGAGCCGCTCGGCCTCGGTGAGGTTGCGGGCGGTACGGATACGGACCCGGGTCCCGGCCGCGTCGAGCAGTTCGGGTACGGCGAGGGCGCCGGCCGGGTCGTCCTCGACGACCAGGAGCGTGAGGTCGTGGGAGGTGCCGGGCGTTCCGGGTGCCGCGGGAGAATCGATTCTCTGGCGCGGTACGGGTACGGGCATCGGTCTGGGTTTCCTTCCCCTCCCCCCGAGGGCCGGGGACCGACCATAGCGGTACCGCGCGCCGCAGCGGAATGGCGATCACGCGGTGAACCGGCAGGCCGGTATGGCATATGCCACGGATGGGGAGGTAGTCGCCGCCCAGGGGCTCCCGGGGAGGCCCCCGGGGGCGCTCCGGGCGATGAGAAAGGTCACTCCGCAGCCCGCCCGGGCGGCCGGCCCCTGGACGTTCCGGATGTCAGCCCGGCGGCCGGCCCCGGACGTTCCAGATGTCAGCCCGGCCGGACGCCCCCGGACGTTCCGGATGTCAGCACGCGCGGCCGGCCCCGGACGATCCGGATGTCAGCCCGGCCGGACGACCCCGAGGATCTCCATCGTGCCCGCGCCCGTGATCGTCACGTTCCGCCCGGGCCGGGGCGCGTGGACGATGGCCCCGTTGCCCACGTACATCCCGATGTGGCTGGCGTCCTTGAAGTAGACGATCAGGTCGCCGGGGCGCATGTCCTCGATGGCCACGTGCGGCAGCAGCCGCCACTGCTCCTGCGAGGTGCGCGGGATGTTCCGGCCGGCCGCGGACCACGCGGTCTGGGTCAGCCCCGAGCAGTCGTACGAGCCCGGGCCCTCGGCCCCCCACACGTACGGCTTGCCGATCTGCGCCGTCGCGAACTCGACCGCCCGCTTGCCCGCCGGGGTCGTCTTGTCGCTCAGGCCCTTGAGGATGCCCGAACCGATCCAGGCGGTCTGGTTCCGGTACTGCTCCTGCTCCTCCAGGCGCAGCAGCCTCGCCCGCTCCTCGGCGGCGAGCTCGGACTCCAGCTTCTTCGCCGCCTCGATCTTGGCGTCGATCTCCTTCTTCGCCTTGGCCTGCTTGACGCGGTTGGCCTCCAGCTTGGTCCAGTTGACGCTGGCGTCGTTGGCGTACGCGGTCAGCTCGACCTGCGTGCGGTTCATCTCGCCGAGCAGGTCCCTGGTGGCCTTGTGGCCCTCCTTGAGGCGTCCCGCGTTGTCGAGGAAGAGCTGGGGGTCGTCGGTCAGGACGAACTGGGCGCCGTCCGGCAGTCCGCCGTTGCGGTACTGCGCGCGGGCCGCGGCGCCCGCGCGGGCCTTGAGGTCCTCGATCTTCTCCCGGCCGGCCACGATCATCCGGGCCAGCTTCACGATCTCCTCGGACTGCTCCTTGCTCTTCTCCTCGGCGAGGTTGTACGCGTCGGTGGCGGACGCGGCCTGGCGGTACAGGCCGTCGATCTCCTGACGGACCTCTTCGAGGGTCTTCTTCTGCTGCTTCGGCGGCGGCGGGAGCGGCGCGGCGGAGGCCTGCAGGGTGAGCACGGGTGAGGCAAGCACCGTCAGGGCGCAGACCACGGTGAACGTGGCGATGGCATGGCGGCGTCGATTCACTGGCTCCCCCTCGGACACCCATCTGATTTACCGTCAGTAACGTGGTCGTGACCTGGCGATAGTGCCATGCGGAACACGAAAGCGACAGGGGAAAGCGGGGCCTGTCGGGTCACTTCCCCCCAGGGGGGACGAGTGTTGCTCCTGCTGCGTTCCCCGACGGGGAAGAATTCAGGGAGAGTTGGGAAAGCGGAAGGGTGACGCGGCCGGGCCGGGGCGCCCGGCCGGGCGCTCAGCCCCGCGGCGCCAGCGCCTCCCAGCGCACCGTCACCTCGCCCTGCCGCCACCGTCGCGGACCGTCCGTCAGCGGCCAGTCGGCCGCCAGGTCGCGCACGGCGCGGATCCAGCGCTGCCGGGCGCCCAGCGAGGCGAACGGCGCGGCCGCCGCCCAGGCCCGGTCGAAGTCGCGCAGGAAGGCGTGCACCGGCTCGCCCGGGACGTTGCGGTGGATCAGCGCCTTGGGCAGCCGTTCCGCGAGGTCGGAGGGCCGGTCGAGCGAGCCCAGCCGGGTCGCGAAGGTCACCGTCCGGGGCCCCGTCGGGTCCAGCGCGACCCACACGTGCCGCCGGCCGATCTCGTCGCAGGTGCCCTCCACCAGGAGCCCCTCGGGGGCGAGCCGCGCGCACAGGCGCTCCCAGACGGCGGCGACCTGCTCCTCGTCGTACTGGCGCAGCACGTTCGCCGCGCGGATGAGGGAGACCTCGCCGGGCACCGGCACCTCGAAGCCGCCGTGCCGGAAGGTCAGCCCCTCGCGCTCGTAGGGCCGGGCCGCGGCGACCCGCGCCGGCTCGATCTCGATGCCGACCACGAGGGTGCGGGGGTCGGCGGTGCGCAGCCGCTCCAGGAGCTCGAGCGGGGTCCAGGGCGCGGCGCCGTAGCCGAGGTCGACGGCGACGGGCGGCGTGCCGGAGCGGCGCAGGGCGGGGCCGTGCACGGCGGCGATCCAGCGGTCCTGACGGCGCAGACGGTTGGGGTTGGTGGTCCCGCGGGTGACCGTGCCGACAGGGCGGGCGGCGGGGCGGGTGGTGCGCGGGGCCATGGAACGAGCGTAAGGGGTGCGGCGGGGTGCCCCCGGCGGTGCGCCGGGGGCGCCCCCGGCGCGCTCCTGGTGCGGGGCGCGGCGGGCCTGGCGGGCGCGCCTGGCGCCGGGGCGCCGGGCTGTCGGACGCCCTTGCCGCCGGGTGCGGCGGGGCCCGCCGGGTGTCCGTGCCGCGGGGTGAGGCGGGCCCTGTCGGACGTGCCCGCCGCGGGGTGTGCCGGGGTCTCCCGGGCGCCCCTGCCGCGGGGTGAGGCGGGGCCTGTCGGATGTCCCTGCCGCAGGGTGTCGGACGTGCCCGCCGCCGGGTGTGCCGGGGTCTCCCGGGCGCCCCTGCCGCGCCCCGACACGCCTCCCTACCGGTAATGAATTGGCAAAACGCGGCTGCCGAAGGAAATGAAAGGGGGCATTCCGGTGTTCTGGACGCCGGAGGGTGCGACGCGCCCCCCGTCTGCCATGCCCGACAGCGGAAGGACCGTCGACGTGAGCCAGTACGTGTCCCGGTTCGCCGGCACTCTGGCGGCGCCGCCCCGGCTCCGGCTTCCCGGCCGGCCCCGCAGCCCGCGCCGTGTGGCCATGCTCAGTGTGCACACCTCCCCGTTGCACCAGCCCGGCACCGGTGACGCCGGCGGTATGAACGTCTACATCGTGGAGCTGGCCAAGCGGCTCGCCGCGATCAACGTCGAGGTCGAGATCTTCACCCGGGCCACCACCGGCGGCCTCTCCCCGGTCGTCGAGCTCGCGCCCGGCGTGCTCGTCCGGCACGTGGACGCGGGCCCGTACGAGGGGCTCGCCAAGGAGGAGCTGCCGGCCCAGCTGTGCGCCTTCACGCACGGCGTCATGCAGGCCTGGGCGGGGCACCGGCACGGGCACTACGACCTGGTGCACTCCCACTACTGGCTCTCCGGCCACGTCGGCTGGCTCGCGGCCGAGCGCTGGGGCGTCCCGCTCGTCCACACCATGCACACCATGGCCAAGGTCAAGAACGCGGCGCTCGCGGAGGGCGACACCCCCGAGCCCGCGGCCCGGGTGATCGGCGAGACCCAGGTCGTCGCCGCCGCCGACCGGCTCATCGCCAACACGGCGGAGGAGGCCGACGAGCTCGCCCGCTTCTACGAGGCGGACCCGGCCAAGATCGCCGTCGTCCATCCCGGGGTGAACCTCGACCACTTCCGTCCCGCCGACGGCCGCGCCGCCGCCCGGGCCCGGCTCGGGCTGCCGCAGGACGCCTTCATCCCCGCCTTCGCCGGCCGCATCCAGCCGCTGAAGGCCCCGGACATCCTGCTGCGTGCCGCCGCCGTGCTCCTGGAGCGCGACCCGTCGCTGCGCTCGCGCATGGTGGTGCCGGTGGTCGGCGGGCCGAGCGGCAGCGGCCTGGCCAAGCCGGAGGGGCTGCAGAAGCTCGCCGCCAAGCTGGGCATCTCCGACCTCGTCCAGTTCCACCCGCCGGTCGGGCAGGACCGGCTCGCGGACTGGTTCCGGGCGGCCAGCGTGCTCGTCGTCCCCTCGTACAGCGAGTCCTTCGGCCTCGTCGCCATCGAGGCGCAGGCCGCCGGCACCCCGGTCGTGGCGGCGTCGGTGGGCGGTCTGCCCGTGGCCGTACGGGACGGCGTCACCGGCTTCCTCGTGCAGGGCCACGACCCGGCGGACTACGCCCGCGCGCTGGGCCGCTTCCTCGACGACCCGCAGCTGTCCGCCCGGATGGGCGCGGCCGCGGCCCGGCACGCCGCCTCGTTCGGCTGGGACACGGCGGCGTCGGCGACGGCGGACGTGTACACGGCCGCCATGCACGACCACCGGCTGCGCGAACACCGCCGTCGCGTACGCTCGCACCATGGCTGAGGGCGAGGCACAGGCACAGGACGTCCGGCGGATCGTCGAGGACACCTTCAAGGACGCGGAGCTGGAGTGGGAGTCCCCGGAGCCGGGCTCCTACGTGGTCAAACTCCCCGGCACCCGCAAGCTCTTCACCACCCTGTCGCTGCGCGTCGGCCGCCACTCCCTCTCGCTGAACGCCTTCGTCGTCCGCCACCCGGACGAGAACGAGCCCGGCGTCCACCGCTGGCTCCTGGAGCGCAACCTCAAGCTGTACGGGGTGAGTTACGCGGTCGACGCCCTCGGCGACATCTATCTGGCCGGCAAGCTGCCGCTGGCCGCCGTCAGCCCCGAGGAGCTGGACCGGCTCCTCGGCTCCGTCCTGGAGGCGGCGGACGGCGACTTCAACACGCTCCTTGAGCTGGGCTTCGCGTCGGCGATCCGGCGGGAGTACGCGTGGCGGGTGTCGCGCGGCGAGTCGACGCGGAATCTCGACGCGTTCAAGAACCTGACCCAGAAGCCCGCCAACTGACCCCTTCCTGACCCCTTCCTGCACGGGTGATGTCGTGCCATGCTCCCACCCGGCGCAAATCTGAACACCGTTCATATACGTGAAGGGCTCAGGTTCATGGCACTCGGCAGGCTCAGCAGAAGGACGTTCGTCGGCGGCGCGGCGGCCGTCGTGGCCGCGGCCACGACCACGGGCTTCACCCCCGGCCCGACCCCGGCCCGCGTCCCGCCCCGCACGACCGACCCGACCCCCGGGCGCACCCCCGCCCCTCTCCCGGACTCCCCCGGGGAACCCCGGACCTCCCTCTGGGAGGAGTACACCGCCGCCCCCCGCACCCACCCCCAGATTCCCTACGTGGGCTCCGCCGGCGCCCACGGCGGAGCCGCCCGGCTCCCGCGCCCGCCCGTCGTCGAGAACGTCCTGGCCCACGGCGCCACCCCCGACGGCTCCGCCGACTCCGCCCCCGCGATCAACCGCGCGCTCGCGGCGGCGGGGGAGCGGGGCGGCGGCACCGTGCTCGTGCCGCCCGGCACGTACCGGATCGACGGCTACCTGCACATCGGTGACAGCGGCGTCGTGCTGCGCGGCGCGGGCTCCGCCCGGACGGTCCTGCGCGCCACCCGGAGCCTCACCGAGCTCATCGGCCCCTACGGGTCCCGCTACGGCGGCGACAAGTCCGCCTGGTCCTGGGCGGGCGGCCTGATCTGGCTCTCCCCGCGGGCCCGGCACGCCTCCCTCGTCGCCGCGATCCGGGAACGGGCCTGGCCCTTCGAGGGCTGGACCGGCAACCGGCGCGACGGGTGGACCACCCTGACCGCCGTCCGCCCGGCCCGGCGCGGCGACCGCACGCTCACCGTCACCGACCCGTCCCGGCTGCACCGCGGACAGCTCGTGCTCCTCCGGCTCGCCGACGACGCCGACCACACCCTCCTGGAGCACATGGCGGGCGACGGACCCGGCCCCGAGGCGTACACCTGGGACGACAAGACCAAGCTGACCTCGTACGTCCCCTACGAGTGGCCCGTGCGGATCACCCGGATCGACGGCGCGCGCGTCCACCTCGAACGCCCCCTGCCCCTCGACGCACGCCCCGCGTGGGACCCCCGGCTCGTCTCGGGGGCCGAGGCCCTGACCGGCTCCGGGGTCACCGGGCTGACCCTGCAGGCGCCGCTGCTCGGCCAGTCCCCGCACCTGCTCGACCGCGGCTACAACGGCGTCACCTTCCAGTGCGCGTACGACTGCTGGGCCGAGGACGTCGTCGTCCGCGACGTCGACAACGGGTTCGGGCTCGTCGCCGCCTCCGCCTGCACCCTGCGCCGCACCCGCGTCGAGGGGCGCGGCGCGCACCACCCGTACTTCTGCCGGGAGGGCTCGCACGACAACCTGGTCGAGGACTTCCGCATCGCCGCCCGCACCGTGCCCGCCCCGGCCGGCACCCAGCTGCACGGCATCAACGTGGAGGGCCTGTCCAGCCACAACGTGTGGTCGCGCGGGGTCATGGAGACCGGCACCTTCGACACCCACCGCGGGATGCCCTTCGCCAACGTCCGCACCGAGATCACCGTCCGCAACGACGGACGCCACGGCGGCGACGCCTCCGCGGGCCCGCTCTACGGAGCCCGCTTCACCCACTGGAACGTCACGGTGACCAACGGCCGGGCGGGACTCGTGCGGCTGGACACGGTGGCTCCCTACAGCGCGACCGCCGGGATCAGCGAGGTCCGGGAGTTCGACCAGATCGACGTGCCGGACTTCGCGGGCGACCTCCACACACGCCTGGAGGCGTACGGCGCGCCCGACGCCGTACGCCCCCGGAATCTGTACGAGGCGCAGAAGGCCTTCAGGAGGTGCTGACGGCCTCCGCCTTGTCCTCGGGCTCCTTGACGACCGGGACGTCCGCCTCGGCGCCGGCGAGGGCGGTCCGCAGCCGGGTCTGGTAGCCGAGGGCGGCCACGGCGCCGACGACGGCGCAGGCGATCCACAGGACGTCCGGGCCGGGGCCGTCGACGATCCAGCCGGCCAGGATCGGCGCGACGAAACCGGCGACAGCCCAGGACATCCCCATCACGCCCTGGTAGCGGCCGCGGGCGTGCTCCGGGGCGAGACGGGCGGTGGCGGCGGCGTTGGTGGGGACGTGGACCATCTCGCCGATCGTCCAGACGACGACGGTCGCGCCGAAGGCGAGCGAGCTGCCGGCCAGCGCGGTGGCGCCGGTGCCGAGGGCGAAGAGGAGGGAGGAGACGGTCAGCAGGAGGACCGGCGAGCGCTTGTCGGTGACCTTGTTGACGAGCAGCTGGAAGCCGACGATGACGACGCCGTTGACGGCGATGACGGCACCGTACGCGGAGGGTTCGAGGCCCTCGGTGGCCATGGTCAGCGGCAGGCCGATCCAGGGCGCGGTGAAGACCAGGCAGACGAGCAGGTTGAGCAGCACCAGGGTCCGGAAGGGCGCGTCGCGCAGCACGGTCAGGACGCTGACCCGGTCCTCGGCGAGCGCCTCGCCGGTGGCCGCGTCGACCTTGGCCTCCGGCCGGGTCTCCGGCAGGCGGAGGAAGACGATCAGGGCGCACAGCACGGTGGCGGCGGCGTCGACGAGGAAGAGGGTGCGGTAGCCGAGGACGATGGCGACACCGCCGCCGATGGCGGCGATGGCGAAGCCGAGGTTGAGCGCCCAGTAGTTGAGGGCGTAGGCGCGGCGCACGTCGTGCTCGGGGACGAGGTCGGCGATGCTGGCGTTGATGGAGGGCCGCACGCCCTGCATGGCGATGCCCATGAGGAGGACGACGACGGCGACGCCCCAGGGATCGGTGACGACCGCGAGCAGGGCCGAGCAGACGGCGGCCGCGAGGTGCATGCTGACCATCGTGGGGCGGCGGCCCCAGCGGTCGGTGAGCATGCCGCCGAGCGGCGAGCCCGCCACACCGCCGAGCCCGTGGAGGGCGACGACGAGGCCGGCGAACCAGGCGGAGTGCCCGAGCTCCTGGGTGAGGTAGAGGGAGAGGAAGGTCAGGACGAAGGCGCCGGTCCGGTTCACCAGGGTCGACAGCCAGAGCCACCAGAAGCCCCCCGGAAGCCCCGCGACCGTGGTGCGCGCTGATCGTATGAGCGAGTCGATGGACATGTGTGGCCGGCCCCCTGGTGCGTGTAAGTCCCTCATGCGGCGCTCGAAACTTACGCATCTCATACGCCGGACGCCAGCGAATTGACGGTGCGCGTCAATCGTCGGCGGTCGTCTAGGCTCGGACACATGGCCGACGCACCGTACAAGCTGATCCTCCTCCGCCACGGCGAGAGCGAGTGGAACGAGAAGAACCTGTTCACCGGCTGGGTGGACGTCAACCTCACTCCGAAGGGCGAGAAGGAGGCGACGCGCGGCGGTGAGCTGCTCAAGGACGCCGGCCTGCTCCCGGACGTGCTGCACACCTCCCTCCAGAAGCGCGCCATCCGCACGGCGCAGCTCGCCCTGGAGTCCGCCGACCGCCACTGGATCCCGGTGCACCGCTCCTGGCGCCTGAACGAGCGCCACTACGGCGCGCTGCAGGGCAAGGACAAGGCGCAGACGCTCGCCGAGTTCGGCGAGGAGCAGTTCATGCTGTGGCGCCGCTCGTACGACACCCCGCCGCCGGCCCTCTCGGACGACAGCGAGTTCTCGCAGGCCCACGACGCCCGCTACGCGACCATCCCGCCGGAGCTGCGCCCGCAGACCGAGTGCCTCAAGGACGTCGTCCAGCGGATGCTCCCGTACTGGTACGACGCGATCGTCCCGGACCTGCTGGCCGGCCGCACGGTCCTGGTCGCCGCCCACGGCAACAGCCTGCGCGCCCTCGTCAAGCACCTCGACGGCATCTCCGACGCCGACATCGCGGGCCTCAACATCCCGACGGGCATCCCGCTGGCCTACGAGCTCGACGAGAACTTCAAGCCGATCAACCCCGGCGGCACCTACCTCGACCCGGACGCGGCGGCGGCGGCCATCGAGGCCGTGAAGAACCAGGGCAAGAAGTAGTCGCGGACGCCCCGACGACGAGGGCCCCCGCCGGTGATGTCGTGCCGGTGGGGGCCCTCTTCGGTGGTTTACGGCGTTCCTTGTCCCGGGATTGTCGCGGCTTGGCGACAGGCCATGGCCGAATATCGCCCCTTGGCCCGGGTGTTGCTACGTTCCGTACCGGGATGCGGCCCGTGGCGGGCCGCCGTGGCACGGGGGGAGCCCGGAATGAAGGTCATGCGCGTCAGGCGAGGAAGACCCGTCGTCGTCGCGGCCGCGGCGGTCGTGCTGGCGGTCGTGGTCACCGGGTGTCAGAAGGGCGGCGCCACGGACGGGGCGGCCGCCGGGCCGAGCGCCGTGGAAACGGCCACCGCGGCGCCCGCCGGTGACGCGACCGGCAGCGCCGAGCCGTCGCAGGAGCCGACGCCCGTGAAGCCGGTCGTGAAGCCGCGGCCGAAGGCCCCGTCGCAGTACGCCAAGCCGCCGAAGAAGCCGGCGCCCGGCAAGACGGCCACGGGTTGTGTCACCGAGCCGCCCGCCCCCGAGGCCTACGACCCCGACGAGTTCGCGCTCTACCGGATCGAGGAGCTCCCCGCCGACACCGGCAAGGTCAACCTCGTGGTCCAGCACGGCGCGTGGGGCTGCGGTGAGCCGGACACCGACGGCGCGCCGTTCGTCGTCAGCGGTGAGGAGTCCCGCTGGGCGCTCGACCAGGCCGCGTACGTCACGGCCACCGACCCCGTCGTCGCGAGCACCGAGAACCAGCGGATCGGGGTGCAGGAGCTGATCGACTGGGTGCACGCGCACCCGGACTCCGGCCTCGTCTTCCGGTACCAGGTCGGCGACGACGGCGCGATCCACCGGCTGGACCAGGTCTTCATGCCGTGACGGGGCCGGACGGGTGACGGAGAAACCTTCCGGCCGTGGCTCGCCGCACGGTGGGGGCGCGAGGGGCGGTACAGGTGCGGATGACCTTGGTCGTCCCTCACGAAACGAGACCCCTCGTGCGCCTTCGGCACACCCTCGCCGCCACCTGCGGCGCCCTCGCCCTCACCGCCGTCCTGGCCTCGCCCGCCCACGCCGCCACCGGCGACTTCTCCTACAGCGTGGTCGAGGCGAACGGTTCGCCCGTCCACGTCACCCTGCACGACCCCGCCGGCGGCGCGTGCATCACCCTCGCCGAGGCTGCCGACCCGGCCTCCTCCGAGCCGGCGTTCGCCCCGCACAACGACACCGACGAGTACGCGATGGTCTTCACCGAGCCGGACTGCACCGGCGACTCCTGGACCCTCCGCCCTCACGGCCGCCCGGCCTCGGACCGGCTGAAGCTCCGCTCGGTCGTCTTCCTCAGGCCGTAACCGCTCCCGCCTTCCCGACCGGCCGCAGGTCCCGCCGCATCAGCACCTCGTCCCGCAGGTCCCCCGGGGCGAGGCGCAGGGCGCCGGGCCAGCGGCCGGTCTCGTACCAGCCGAGGGCGCCGTAGAAGCCCTCCAGGCCCTCGCCGCCGCGGGCGGCCAGCCGGAGGTGGTCGAGCGCGAGGTCCTCGCGGGCGACGCGGTGCAGTTCGCGCATCAAGGCGGTGCCCAGGCCGTGGCCGCGGAAGTCGGGATGGGTCTGGAGGTGGTGGACCGTGCCCCAGTGGGCGATCAGGGGGTTCGGGTCGTGGCCGAGCACGACCCAGCCGGCGAGCCGCGCACCGACCGTCGCGGTGATCAGACGGTGCCCTTCCGGGGCGAGGCGGGCGGTCAGGGCGTCCACGGCCGGGGCCACCTCCGCCTCCGTGACCGGCGGGAACGGGAAGCCGGCCGCGCCGCCCGCGTTCGTGACCGCGATCCAGCACTCGGTCAGGCGCTCCCGGAGCGCCGGAGTGATCCGCTCGGGGCTCGTCGCGTGGGCCAGCAGCACGGGGTGGGGGAGGGGGAGCGGCGGCGTGGTGGGTGTGGTCGGCATGGACGGCATCCTCTCGTGGGCGCCGGGCGCGCTCCACCGTGGATCTTCGCGCGTGGCCGCCCCCGCGGAATTCGCGCGCGGCCGCCACAGCGGATCGTTTACCGTGCGCGCCATGAGCACGTCCCTGCGCCTTGAGCCGATCACCCCCGCCAACCTCGACGCCGCCCTCGACCTGCGCGTTCATCCTCATCAGGCCGAGAACGTCGCCCCCGTCGTCCGCTCGCTCGCCCTGGCGTACGCGTACGGCGAGACCGCCTGGCCGCGCCTCATCCTCGACGGGGACGAGCCGGTCGGCTTCCTGATGGCCTTCGTCGACATCCAGTGGGACGCGGAGAAGGATCCGGCCGACCGGCGCAGTGGGCTCTGGCGGCTCAACATCAGCGGCGAGCGGCAGGGCAAGGGCTACGGGCGGTTCGCCGTCGACGCCGTGCGCGAGGAGCTGCGGCGGCGCGGGGCGACCGAGATGTACGTCTCCTGGCACACCGGCGAGCACGGGCCCGGCGACTTCTACCGCAGGCTCGGTTTCCGCGAGACCGGCGAACTCGCCGGAGACCAGGTCGTCGGCGTGCTCGACCTCGGCTAGGGCGCCGGTGGGCGCGGGCCCGCCGCGTACGAGACGAACGGGGCGCGGAGCCCCCCGCGTACGAGACGAACGCCCCGCCCCGGGCCCCGCGTAGAAGACGAACGCCCCGCCCCGGGCCCCGCGTACGAGACGAACGCCACCACCCGGGCCCCGCGTACGAGACGAACGCCCCGCCCGGATCCCCGCGTACGAGACGAACGGGGCGCGCGGGCCCCGCCTACGAGACGAACGGGGCCCGCGGCTCAGCCGTGCGGTGTCCTACGACGTGCAGCCGCCGCACTGGCACGGCGCGCCGGACTGGCAGCCGCAGCCGCAGCCCGAGCCGCACCCGCAGGCGCCGAGGACGGGCAGGAACTCCGCGTCGCGCGCGAGCGGGGTCTCCTGCTGGGGGTCGGTGATCGGAGCGGATTCGGCCATGGGGGTCCCTCCCTGAGAGGCGTACCTCGCCTCCCCCCATTGCATGCCCACCGCCCAGGGCGCATCAACGGCGCACTGTTGTGCGAACCGTCGGCGGAAGACGCCTACGCGCCCTCGACCGGCACGTCCGCCGGCTGGAGCTCGTCCGCGTGCTCGCCCGTCACCAGGTACACCACGCGCTTGGCCACCGACACCGCGTGGTCGGCGAAGCGCTCGTAGTAGCGGCCCAGCAGCGTCACGTCCACGGCCGTCTCGATGCCGTGCGACCAGCGGTCGTCCATCAGGTGCTGGAACAGCGTCCGGTGCAGCAGGTCCATCTCGTCGTCGTCCTGCTCCAGCTGGAGCGCCATGTCGACGTCCTTCGTGATGATGACCTCCGCCGCCTTCGCCATCAGGCGCTGCGCCAGCTGCCCCATCTGCAGGATCGTGGCGTGCAGGTCGTTCGGCACCGCGCGGTCCGGGAAGCGCAGCCGGGCCAGCTTCGCCACGTGCTGGGCCAGGTCGCCCGAGCGCTCCAGGTCGGCGCTCATCCGCAGCGAGGTCACCACGATCCGCAGATCCGTCGCCACCGGCTGCTGCCGCGCCAGCAGGGCTATCGCCCGCGCCTCCAGGTCGTGCTGCAGGTCGTCGACCTTCTGGTCCGCGGCGATCACGCTCTCCGCGAGCTTCAGGTCGGCGTCCAGCATGGCCGTCGTGGCGCGCCCGATCGCGGACCCGACCAGGCGGGCCATCTCGACCAGGCCCTCGCCGATCGAGTCAAGTTCCTCGTGGTACGCGTCCCGCATCGATGTCCCTCTCTACGTTCCGGCTCTGGGCGGATTGCTCCGGGCAAGGCTCCGGTCCGGGTTCCGGCGTGGGACCGGTGACTCCCACGCTCCCACGTTCGGCCCCCTACGCGTCCGATTCCACCCCCACACGTGAACCGCCACTTTCTCCCAGGTGAACTCTGGGCAACGCGGGCCATAGGGTCGACCAGGTCAAATGAACCACCCCCGTCCCCTCGGTGAACTCTGAGCGACGAGTGTTCGAGCAGCCACTCGGACGGCTGGGAGAGTGTCCGTCGGCCCGCATAACCTGGATGGCATGGACGTGAACGCGGCGGTCGCCGCATTGGCCGCTATCGCCGGCGTGTGCACCGGCGTGATCGCCATGCTGGCGTTCCGCTGGAGCGAGCGCGACCAGGCGCGACCCACTCGTACCTCCCTGCACACCGACGCCGTGCTCCCGCCGGGCGTCGACACCGTGCTGTCCGTGCTGCGCTCGTCCGCGGTGGTCCTCGACGAGAGCGACTCCGTGGTCAAGGCCAGTTCGGCCGCGTACGCCCTCGGCCTGGTCCGGGGCGGGAAGCTGGCCGTCGAGCCCATGCTCAACATGGCCCGCGACACCCGCCGCGACGGGGAGATACGGCAGGTCGAGCTCGACCTGCCGCGGCGCGGCACCGGACGCGGCGAGGCCCTCGCCGTCTCCGCCCGTGTCGCCCCGCTGGGATCGCGGCTGGTGCTGCTGCTGGTGGAGGACCTGACGGAGGCCCGCCGCATAGAAGCGGTACGGCGTGACTTCGTCGCCAACGTGAGTCATGAGCTCAAGACTCCCGTCGGCGCGCTGTCCCTGCTGTCCGAGGCCGTCATGGACGCCTCGGACGACCCCGAGGCGGTCACCCGTTTCGCGGGCCGGATGCAGATCGAGGCCACCCGCCTCACCAACCTCGTGCAGGAGCTCATCGACCTCTCCCGGGTGCAGAACGACGACCCGCTGGAGGACTCCGAGCCGGTCCGGGTGGACGAGCTGGTCGCCGAGGCGATCGACCGCTCCCGGCACACCGCGTCCACGAAGCAGATCACCATGGCCTCGGGAGGGGCCTCCGACCTCCACGTCTGGGGCAGCCGCGGACAGCTCGCCGCCGCCCTGGGCAACCTCGTCGAGAACGCCGTCAACTACTCGCCGGCCCACACCCGGGTGGGCATCGCCGCCCGCCGGGTGACGGCGCCCGGCGGCGACCTCATCGAGATAGCCGTGACCGACCAGGGCATCGGCATCCCCGACAAGGACAAGGAGCGCGTCTTCGAGCGCTTCTACCGCGTCGACCCCGCCCGCTCCCGTGCCACCGGCGGTACGGGCCTCGGCCTGGCCATCGTGAAGCACGTGGCGGCCTCGCACGGCGGGGAGGTCACGGTGTGGAGCACCGAGGGCCAGGGATCCACCTTCACCCTGCGGCTGCCCGAGGCGGGCGCCGTACGGGACCGCCGGTCCTCCGACTCCGCCTCGACCCCCGATCTCATGACCGAACCGCTCCCCGCCCCGGAGGTCCTTCCGTGACCCGAGTGCTTGTCGTCGAGGATGAGGAATCCTTCAGCGACGCCCTGTCGTACATGCTCCGCAAGGAGGGCTTCGAGGTCGCCGTCGCGGCGACCGGGCCCGACGGCCTCGACGAGTTCGAGCGCAACGGAGCGGATCTCGTCCTCCTCGACCTGATGCTGCCGGGTCTGCCCGGTACGGAGGTGTGCCGTCAGCTGCGCGGCCGCTCCAACGTCCCGGTGATCATGGTGACCGCCAAGGACAGCGAGATCGACAAGGTCGTCGGCCTGGAGATAGGAGCCGACGACTACGTGACGAAGCCCTTCTCCTCGCGGGAGCTGGTCGCCCGCATCCGCGCGGTGCTGCGCCGCCGCGGTGAGCCGGAGGAGGTCACCCCCGCCGCCCTGGAGGCCGGCCCGGTCCGCATGGACGTCGACCGTCACGTGGTCACCGTCGCCGGCGGCAAGGTCGACCTGCCGCTGAAGGAGTTCGACCTGCTGGAGATGCTGCTCCGCAACGCGGGCCGCGTCCTCACCCGCATGCAGCTCATCGACCGCGTCTGGGGCGCGGACTACGTCGGCGACACGAAGACCCTCGACGTCCATGTGAAGCGCCTCCGCGCCAAGATCGAGCCCGACCCGGGCGCGCCGCGGTACCTGGTGACGGTGCGGGGCCTGGGCTACAAGTTCGAGCCGTAGGCCGTAGGCAAGGAGGCCCCGGGCCGGTGAGGCCGGGGGCCGCGAGCGGCCTCCTGCTCGCCGGGCACGGGGACCGCGGGCCTCGGCGGCCGCGCGCTCGTGAGCCGTAGGGCAGGGACGTCGCGAGCCGTACGGCAGGGGTCTCGTGGAGCCGCACGGCATGAAAAAAGGGGCGCCCCTCGGGGCGCCCCTCCTTCGTGTGGCTCAGTGACCGGCCGCGTGGCTGGCCTCGCCCGACGGCGTGGCGGTCCCCGACGGGGTCGCGGTGCCCGACGGGGTCGCGGTGCCCGACGGCGTGGCCGGGGTCGTCGGCAGGGTGGCCGGCGGCTTCGGGAGCTCGGACGGGCCGTACTCCTTGAAGTAGCTCTTCGCCGGGACGACGAAGGCGCTCAGGCCCACGTCGCCGGTCTTGCTCAGCTTGAAGACGACCTTCTGCGCGGCACCGTTGCGGTCCTGGTGCAGGCCGCCCTCGATCGTGGCGGACGCGTTGCCCTGGCCGCCGATGACGACGGAGCCGCCGGCGGGGACGACGATCGGGCCGTTGCCCTCGGCGGCCTTGAGCTTCACGACCCCGACCGTGCCCGGCAGGGTGATCGAGTCGATGGTCTGGCGCGTCCGGCCGTTGTTGAAGACGGTGGCGGAGACGACGGCGGGACCCACCGCGCCCGGTTCGGGCTGGGTGATCACCAGCGCGTTCTGGATCTTGACGTCGTCCACGGTGACGGCGGCGTTGTCCGGGCGGATCTCGAGGGTCTGCGCGTCGTTGCCCGCACCGCAGGCGGACAGGGCGGCGATCGAGATCACGACGGCGGTGGCGGCGAGGGCGCCGCGTCGAAGGCTGCGGCTCACGGCGGCGGCAACTCCTAGGACGTACGGGCAGGCTAGGGAAGGACTAAAGGTGTGTCAGCGGGCTTAGGTTACCGAGCCGCACTCTCCGTCCCGCACCCGACCCGCCCCTCCGCGGCGGCCCGCCACGCGGGCGGCTCCCCGGCCGGGCATCGAGAACTCGCCGTCCTGGCCGGATCACGACCCATTGACACGCCGTTCACATAAGCGTCGTGATCAATTCGGGTGCCGTCCGCGCATTCCGCCGTCCGCGCCATTCGGGAATCTCCGGTGATCAATTCCCGAATCCGCCCGGACGGGTGGTCGATCCTCGAACGGAGTACGTGAAGCAGGTCACTCCGAAACGGTCAAATCAGGACATCCGGCCCCTCGCGCACCCCTCGTGGCAGCTGTAACGTGGGTGTTTCTCTGCGTCCGCGCAGCGGCTCCGACCTGCGAATACCACCTTCCGGAAGTCCTCCGCAGCACGTTCGCGTCGCTGTTGTCAAGCCCCGAGATATGCCCTGACCTGCGAAAACGCCATTCAGAAGAAGCCGTATCCGTGTTACCCTGGATAGCCACGGAAGGGGTACCTGTCACATGACGTTCAAGGTTGGCGACACCGTGGTCTATCCCCATCACGGGGCCGCGCTGATCGAGGCCATCGAAACTCGCCAGATCAAAGGCGTGGACAAGACCTACTTGGTGCTCAAGGTCGCGCAGGGCGACCTGACGGTTCGTGTGCCGGCGGACAACGCGGAGTTCGTCGGTGTTCGCGATGTGGTCGGTCAGGATGGGCTGGACCGGGTCTTCGAGGTGCTGCGCGCACCGTACGCAGAGGAGCCGACGAACTGGTCTCGTCGCTACAAGGCAAATCTGGAAAAGCTCGCCTCGGGCGATGTCATCAAGGTCGCCGAAGTGGTGCGCGACCTGTGGCGTCGTGAGCGCGAGCGTGGACTCTCCGCCGGTGAGAAGCGCATGCTCGCCAAGGCCCGCCAGATCCTGGTGAGCGAGCTGGCCCTCGCGGAGAACACGAACGAGGACAAGGCCGAGGCCCTCCTCGACGAGGTGCTCGCGTCCTGACGCCGGTCGCCTGACGACTGGCAGTACGCCATGCCAAGCACATGCCGCGGTGCCCGCTGACATGCTGTGAATCTCCTTGATTCCACAGCGCCGTCGCCGGGCACTGCGGCATGTTCGTCTCTCTTTTCCGACCCCCTGCCGTTCCTCGCACGGCGACGCCTCGACCGTCGTCACGGAAGGGTCCGGTCGAGGCGTCGCCAGCAGCTTGCTGACGCCATACCCACGTCGCCCGCGGAAACAAACCTGCCGGAGTGCAACCGATGACAGACGAAGCGCGTCCCCCACGAACCGCCGTGGTGATCCCCGCGGCAGGCAGGGGCGTACGCCTCGGCCCCGGCGCCCCCAAGGCGCTGCGCGCGCTGAACGGCACCCCCATGCTCATCCACGCCGTCCGGGCGATGGCCGCCTCCCGCGCGGTCTCCCTCGTCGTCGTGGTCGCCCCCTCCGACGGGGCCGCCGAGGTGAAGAACCTCCTCGACACCCACGCCCTGCCCGAGCGGACCGACTACGTCGTCGTCCCGGGCGGCGACACCCGCCAAGAGTCCGTGCGACTCGGCCTCGAAGCCGTCCCCCGGGACGTCACGACCGTCCTCGTCCACGACGCCGCCCGCCCCCTCGTACCCGTCGACACCGTCGACGCCGTCATCGAGGCCGTACGGGACGGGGCCGTCGCCGTCGTCCCCGCGCTGCCCGTCGCCGACACCGTCAAGGAGGTCGAGCCGGCCGAGCGGCCCGGCGCCCCCGAACAGGTCGTCGCCACCCCCGTCCGCGCCCGCCTCCGCGCCGTACAGACCCCGCAGGGCTTCGACCGCGACACGCTCGTCGACGCCCACGCGACCGTCGCCCTCACCGGCGAGGGCGCCACCGACGACGCCGGCATGGTCGAGAAGCTCGGCGCGCCCGTCGTCGTCGTGCCCGGCCACGAAGAGGCCTTCAAGGTGACCCGCCCCCTCGACCTCGTCCTCGCCGAGGCCGTACTCGCCCGCAGGAGGGCCAACGATGGCTTCTGACAGCCGCCCCCAGCTCCCCGTGCTCCCCCGGACGGGCATCGGCACCGACGTCCACGCCTTCGAGAAGGGGCGCGAACTGTGGTGCGCCGGCCTCCTCTGGGAGGACGAGGAGTACGGACTCGCCGGACACTCCGACGGTGACGTCGCCGCCCACGCCGCCTGCGACGCGCTCTTCTCCGCCGCCGGCATCGGCGACCTCGGCGCCCACTTCGGCACCTCGCGCCCCGAGTGGTCCGGCGCCTCCGGCGTCACCCTCCTCGCCGAGGCCGCCCGCATCGTGCGCGCCGAGGGCTACGAGATCGGCAACATCGCCGTCCAGGTCGTCGGCGTCCGCCCCAAGATCGGCAAGCGCCGCGACGAGGCGCAGAAGGCCCTGAGCGAGGCGGCGGGCGCACCGGTCTCCGTCTCCGGCACCACCACCGACGGGCTCGGACTGACCGGTCGCGCCGAAGGACTGGCCGCGCTCGCGACCGCGCTCGTCCATCCCGTAACGGCTCCTTAGGGGCACAACCCCCCGAAAAAGTCGCCCCGTGACCGGGAACAGGTCGCGGGGCACTGCCCCCCGCCCACTACCCTGGAGTGGTGACCATTCGCCTGTACGACACCAGCGCCCGGCAGATCCGTGACTTCACCCCGATCCAGCCGGGCTGTGTCTCGATCTACCTCTGTGGCGCGACCGTGCAGGCCGCCCCGCACATCGGGCACATCCGCTCCGGCCTGAACTTCGACATCATGCGCCGCTGGTTCGAATACCGCGGCTACGACGTCACGTTCATCCGCAACGTCACCGACATCGACGACAAGATCATCAAGAAGGGCGCCGAACAGGGCCGCCCCTGGTGGTCCATCGGCTACGAGAACGAGCGCGCCTTCAACGACGGCTACCAGGCCCTCGGTTGCCTGCCGCCCAGCTACGAGCCGCGCGCCACCGGTCACGTCACCGAGATGGTCGAGATGATGCGCGGCCTCATCGAGCGCGGCCACGCCTACGAGGCGGACGGCAGCGTCTACTTCGACGTGCGTTCCTTCCCGGGCTACCTGGAGCTGTCCAACCAGGACATCGACGACCTGCGCCAGCCCACCGAAGAGGGCATTACCGGCAAGCGGGACCCCCGCGACTTCGCCATGTGGAAGGCGACCAAGCCGGGCGAGCCCGACTGGGAGACCCCGTGGGGCCGCGGCCGCCCCGGCTGGCACCTGGAGTGCTCGGCGATGGCGCACAAGTACCTGGGCTCCGCCTTCGACATCCACGGCGGCGGCCTCGACCTGATCTTCCCGCACCACGAGAACGAGATCGCCCAGGCCAAGGCCTTCGGCGACGAGTTCGCCCACTACTGGGTGCACAACGCCTGGGTCACCATGAGCGGCGAGAAGATGTCGAAGTCGCTCGGCAACTCGGTGCTCGTCTCCGAGATGGTGAAGAACTGGCGCCCCATCGTGCTGCGTTACTACCTGGGCACCCCGCACTACCGCTCGATGATCGAGTACAGCGAGGAGTCCCTGCGCGAGGCCGAGGCGGCGTTCGCCCGCATCGAGGGCTTCGTGCAGCGCGCCACCGAGAAGGCCGGAGCGCCCGTCGCCCCCGCCGCCGAGGTGCCGCCGGCCTTCGCCGAGGCCATGGACGACGACCTGGGCGTGCCGCACGCGCTGGCGATCATCCACACCACCGTCCGCCAGGGCAACAGCGCCCTGGCCGCCGACGACAAGGACGAGGCGATCGCCCGCCTCGCCGAAGTACGCGCCATGCTCGGCGTCCTCGGTCTCGACCCCCTCGACCCGCACTGGGCCGAGGAGACGGACCGCGGCGAAGAGCTCCACGGCGTCGTCGACACCCTCGTCCGGCTCGTGCTCCAGCAGCGCGAGTCCGCCCGCGAGCGCAAGGACTGGGCGACCGCGGACGCCATCCGCGACCAGCTGAACCGGTCGGGCCTCGCCATCGAGGACAGCCCCGACGGCCCCCGCTGGACGCTGGGCAACCGCTAGAGAACTGATGAGTGTGCCGTCCGGGCCTCCGGGCGGCACACTTCACTTACGGACTTCGTACGCAGCAGGCAGAGGAAACAGGTAGTAGTCATGGCCGGGAACAGCCAGCGCAGGGGACGACGTACGTCCAACAAGAAGGGCGCGACGGTCGGCAGCGGTGGCCAGCGGCGCAAGGGCCTCGAAGGCAAGGGCCCCACGCCCAAGGCCGAGAACCGCAAGGGCCACAAGGCCTTCCGCGTCTCCAACGCGATGGCCCGCAACGCGGCCAAGCGCAAGCCCGTCGCCCGCCGCGGCGGCAAGGGCCAGTCGGAGATGGTCGTCGGCCGCAACCCGGTCTTCGAGGCACTGCGCGACGGGGTGCCCGCCACCACGCTCTACGTCCAGCAGTTCATCGACAACGACGAGCGCGTGCGCGAGGCCCTCAACCTCGCCACCGGCCGCGGCAACATCAACATCATGGAGGCGCCGCGCCCCGAGCTCGACCGGATGACCAACGGGCTCAACCACCAGGGCCTCGTCCTCCAGGTCCCGCCGTACGAGTACGCGCACCCCGAGGACCTCGCCGAGGCCGCCTACGACGACCACGAGGACCCGCTGATCGTGGCCCTCGACGGCGTCACCGACCCGCGCAACCTCGGCGCCGTCGTCCGCTCCGTCTCCGCCTTCGGCGGCCACGGCGTGGTCGTGCCCGAGCGCCGCGCGGCCGGCATGACCGCCGGCGCCTGGAAGACCTCGGCCGGCACCGCCGCCCGGACCCCGGTGGCCCGCGCCACCAACCTCACCCGCTGCCTGGAGCAGTACCAGAAGGCCGGCCTCACGGTCGTCGGCCTGTCCGCGGACGGCGACACCGAGGTGCACGAGCTGGAGGCGCTCTCCGGCCCCGTCGTCATCGTCGTCGGCTCCGAGGGCAAAGGTCTGTCCCGCCTGGTCGGCGAGACCTGCGACTTCCTCGTCCGCATCCCGATGCCGGGCGGCGCCGAGTCGCTGAACGCCGGTGTCGCGGCCGGCGTCGTCCTGTACGAGGCGGCCCGCCGCCGGATGGCCTGACCCGCCTCCCTCGTACGGGCTGACCCGTACGAGGGACGCACCCCGGCCGTGATCTTGACGGGCCTCGGACATTTGGAGCCCGTCAAGGCAGTGTCCTAACCGCACATCACTCGGTTAGATGAGTGTGGACACCAGAACGCCCCGGCCGGGGTTCGACGATCAGCCCGCGCTGAGCATGGTCAAAGTGGCCTCCGATCCCGCCCAGGTGATCGTGAACCACGCCAGCTTCCGTGTGCGGCTCGCGCCGGCCCAGCAGCCGAAGTTCGCCGCGAACCCGCGGATCGCCGCGCTCGCCGGAGCCGCTGTCGGAGCGGGTGCGGCCGGCGCCGGCACCGCCCGCCGCAGGCCCGTCGTATGGACCGGGAAGTCCTCGCCCGGCGCCACCGGCCTCCTCCAGGCCGTCCGCGAGTCCTCCGCCCCCGGCGGCGTCTCCACCCTGGAGCCGACCACCCAGGCCATCCCGCGCATCGACACCACGATGCCCACCCCTGCGGTGCCCGCCGGGCCGCCCGCCCCCCTGCTCCCGCCGATGCGGAAGGCCGAAGGGGCGTACGACGAGCTCTACGCACTCGAACCCGACCCGCACGCCCCGGACACCGACCCGCACCCCCACGGCTCGCCCCGGCACGGCGCGGCCTGGACCTCCGCCGCCACCGCGGCCGGCGTCCGCCACGCCTACTACCCCGGCCGCCGCATGAACCTCGGGGTCGTCCTGCTGCCCCTACGGGTCTTCCTCGGCTTCATCTCCATCTACGCGGGCATGGGCAAGCTCTGCGACCCCGTCTACTTCGACGGCGGCGAGCGCGGCTCCATGGTGAAGTGGCTGCACTCCCTCCACCCGTGGGCACTGGCCGAGCCCCTCCGCGACTTCGCCCTCCAGCACCCGGTGGGCGCCGGCCTCACCGTCGCCTTCCTCCAGGTCGTCGTCGGCGTCCTCACCGTCCTCGGCCTGTGGCAGCGGGTCGCGGCCGTGGTCGGCGCGCTGCTCTCCGCCGCCCTGATCCTCACCGTGAGCTGGAAGACCGTCCCCGTCTACGACGCACCCGACATCATCTTCCTCGCCGCCTGGTCGCCGCTGATCATCGCCGGCGCCCCCGTCTACTCGATCGACGGCCGGCTCGCCGGCGAGGCCTGGCGCACCCTCGGCCCCCGCTCGGAACTGTGGGAACTGCGCCGCCGCGTGCTGCGCCGCAGCACGGTCGTCGCCGCGGTGGTCGTCGGACTCACCCTGCTCGTCGGCTCCATCCTCGGCGGCGCCGTGCGCTCCACGGAGATGGTCACCGTGCCCGGACCGAACGACGACCCGATCAACCACCTGCCGGGCGAACCGCTCCCCAAGGAGCCGGGCGCGACCAGCCCCTCCCGCAAGGCCCCGAAGAGCCCGAAGCCCTCGGCGACGACCGGGGCGAGCGGTGAGCGCGAGAAGGACGAGGAGGCCTCGCCGACCGAGTCGGCGAAGGAGACCCGGCGCAGCGAGCGCCGCAGCCCGTCCGCGACGCAGGGCACCCGCAGCCCGAGCCGGTCGCACACGTCCTCGCCGTCCTCGTCCAGCAGCAGCTCCGGCTCGGGCGGCTCGAGCGACTCCGGCGGTACGAGCGGCACGCCGAGCAGCGGCGGCAGCAGCGGCGGCTCGTCGGACGGCGGCTCGACGTCGGGCGGCGCGCGCAACCCGATCGGCGGCCTGCTGGGCTGACCGGACCGGGAGTCGGCGGAAGGGCCCCGGGTGTCGTCGGACACCCGGGGCCCTTCGTTCCTTCAGCACGTCCGCCGCCCCGTCGCCGTCGCCGGCTCCGCCGCGGCCCCGACCGCCGCCGCGCTGATCCCGATCCGAGGCCGGCACGGCACGGCCAGGACCTCCCGCGCGTACGCCGAAGGGGCGGCACCACGTCGATCGTGGCGCCGCCCCTTCTGTGTACGCGGGATCCGCGAGCCCCCTTCAGGCGTGGGAGGCGAGCTCCTTCGCCGCCTCGGTCAGGTCCTTCGCGGTGTCGATGGCCCGCCAGTACGCCCCCTGCGGCAGCGGGAAGCCCGCCAGGCTCCGCTCCCGGGCCAGCCGCGGGAAGGTCGTGCGCTCGTGGTCGCCGCGGTCAGGCAGCAGCTCCGTGAAGGCGGGCGAGAAGACGTACACGCCCGCGTTGATGAGGTACGGGGACGGCGGCGCCTCGATGAAGTCGGTGATGTGCCCGAAGGCGTCGGTCTCCACGGCGCCCCACGGGATCCGGGGCCGGGCCAGGGCCAGCGTGGCCGTCGCGTCCCGCTCGGCATGGAACTCCGCCATCTCGCGCAGCGAGAAGCGCGTCCAGATGTCGCCGTTCGTCGCGTACCAGGGCTGCCCGGGCTCGGGCAGGTGCGCGGCGGCGTACTTGAGGCCGCCGCCACGGCCGAGCGGCTCGGACTCGACGACCGTGGTGACCTTCAGCGGCAGATCGGCCCCGTCCAGCCACTCCTGGAGCACGTCGGCGAGGTGACCGCAGGAGACCACGGCGTCCGTGACCCCCTCGGCGGCGAGCCAGGACAGCTGATGGCCGATGATCGGGGTCCCGGTGCCCGGGATCTCGACCATCGGCTTGGGGCGGTCGTCGGTGTACGGGCGCAGCCGCGAGCCCTGGCCGCCCGCCAGGATCACGGCCTGCGTCGGGGAGGTGTGCATACCGGGAACGATATGCGGTGTACGGCAGGCCTACCGGGTGCGGCTCAGCTGGCGTGCAGGACGCCGTACGCGAACGACGTGTCGCAGACCGGGCGGGAGAAGGACTGGGCGCGGGTCGGACCGAAGCGGTCGACGGCGGCGGCGCCGAGGGCGCGCGCGATCGACATGCAGTGCCGGGCGAGCGACGGCCGGTTCTCCACCTCGCGCTGGAGGTGGGTCAGGGCGACGCCGGGGTCCTTCTCCTGCAGCTCTGCGAGGAGCTGGTCGCGGAGAACGTCCTGCGGGGCACGGGACTTGGCGCGGGTGGAGACGTCCGTGGACGACGCGGTCAGCATCTGGGTCCCGGAGCCCTGGCCGGCCCACGGAACGGCGGACACCGCGAGCGTTCCGGAGAGCACCAGGACGACGGGCAGGACGAGGGCGAGGGAGCGGCCGATTCGGCGGGCAGTGTGCGTCACGCAGGCGAGCGTAGCGGCCGGTAGTGAAACGGCGACATTTAGTCACTCTCGCGGGGGATGGTTCGAGGCGACTTTTCGAATCCTGTGTTGACGCGGGTGGGCGGCCGCGGGGGTGAATGCCCAGTTCTGCCGGGGTTTTCGCCGACTCGGCGATTCATGCCCGCCCGTACGCGAACGGCCCCGCCCCCGCAAGCGGGACCGGGACCGTTCGGCACGGCTGCCGACGCCGGGGCGCCGGGGTGCCAGGACGTCGGACGTCAGTGCGTCCGGACGTCAGGGCGTTCAGTCGGAGAGGCGCTCGCCCGTGGAGGTCGAGAAGACGTGCAGCTCGGCCGAGCGCGGCACGACGTGCAGCGTGGAGCCCTTGGCCGGGACCTCGCGGCCGCCCACGCGGACCACGACGTCCTTGTCCTCGCCGCCGACGCGGGTGGAGCCGTACACGAAGCCGTCGGAGCCGAGCTCCTCGACCACGTTCACGGTCACGGCCAGGCCGTCCTTGCTCGTCGGGCCGGAGACGTCGAAGTGCTCGGGACGGACGCCGACCGTCACGGTGGTGTCGCCCTTGTCGGCCGCGGCGGCGATGGCCTCGCGGGAGACCGGCACGATGCTCTCGCCGAACTTCACGCCGCCGTCGGTGATCGGGACCTCGATCAGGTTCATGGCCGGGGAGCCGATGAAGCCGGCGACGAAGAGGTTGGCGGGACGGTCGTACATGGTGCGCGGCGTGTCGACCTGCTGCAGCAGACCGTCCTTGAGGACCGCGACCCGGTCGCCCATGGTGAGGGCCTCGGTCTGGTCGTGCGTCACGTACACGGTGGTGATGCCGAGCCGGCGCTGCAGGCTCGCGATCTGCGTACGCGTCGAGACACGGAGCTTGGCGTCCAGGTTCGACAGCGGCTCGTCCATGAGGAAGACCTGCGGCTCGCGCACGATGGCGCGGCCCATGGCGACACGCTGGCGCTGACCGCCGGAGAGCGCCTTCGGCTTGCGGTCCAGGTACTCGGTGAGGTCCAGGATCTTCGCGGCCTCTTCGACCTTGGCGCGGATCTCGCTCTTGTTGACGCCGGCGATCTTGAGCGCGAAGCCCATGTTGTCGGCGACGGTCATGTGCGGGTAGAGCGCGTAGTTCTGGAACACCATCGCGATGTCCCGGTCCTTCGGCGGCAGGTGCGTGACGTCGCGGTCGCCGATGCGGATGGCGCCGGAGGTGACGTCCTCCAGGCCGGCCAGCATGCGCAGCGAGGTCGACTTGCCACAGCCGGAGGGGCCGACGAGAACGAGGAACTCGCCGTCGGCGATCTCGATCTCCAGCTCGTTGACGGAGGGCTTTTCGGCGCCGGGGTAGACCAGGGTCGCCTTGTCGTAGGTGACGGAAGCCATGGTGATGTGTCCCTTCACCGGCAGGAACGTGCCGGACGATCCGAGTAAAGGAAGGATGTGGTGTAGTCCACCTGGGTGAACTTCCGGTGACGGTACCTGGCGATGTCGGATCTGTCAGCAGTCCGGGGAGCGTGAGATTTCCGACCGTCGGCGCGCGGGCGTTCGTTACACTGCTTTCGCTGCCGCCTTAGCTCAGTTGGCTAGAGCGCTTGACTTGTAATCTTGAGGTCGTCGGTTCGATTCCGACAGGCGGCTCGTCGATCAGGTGTCCCGGACCCAGCAGGGTCCGGGACACTTGTGCGTTACGGGGCGTGTGCGAGGGGTGTTTCCGGGGAGGGGTGCGGCGGATGAGCCGGCGTTCCAGTGGGTTGATCGGGACCTGGGCCGAGGCGCAGCGGGTGGCGCAGCGCGAGCGGGAGGGTCAGCAGCAGGCGGTGCTGCGGCAGCAGCGCGAGGCGGAGCGGGCGCAGCGGGCGCACGAGCGGGATGTGGCGCGGATGCACCGGGAGCAGCGGGCGGAGTACCGGCGGCACCGGGAGGCGGATGCGCTGCGGCGGACGCGGGAGCTGGACGAGCGGGTGGCGGTCTTGGAGGGGCTGCTGGTGGCGGGGTGCCGGGCTCGGGCGTTGTCGGTGGAGGGGTTGCGGCAGCCGGAGGAGGTGGCGCCGTTCGCGCCGGGTCCGCTGGCGGAGCCGGTGGCGATGCCGGATCGCCGTTTCTACCAGGATGGGGCACGGTTCGAGCGCGACTGGTACGCGGCGCAGGCGGCGGAGGCGCGGAGGGTCGAGCAGCTGTCGGCCTACCGGCGGCAGTACGACGAGTGGGCGGCGGGCCGGCTCGCGGAGATCCGTGCGCACAACAGCGGGATCGCGGGGGCGGAGACGGCGTTGCGCTCCGGTGAGCCGGACACGGTGGTGGAGTACTTCTCGGCGGTGCTGTTCGCGTCGACGGCGTGGCCCGAGGGGTTTCCGCGGCAGGTGTCGGCGGCGTACGACCGGGGTTCCCGGGGGTTGGCGCTGGAGTGGGACCTGCCGGCGTACGACGTGGTGCCGGCGGCGAAGGGGGTCAAGTACCTGCCGAGCACGGACCAGGAGCGGGAGGTGCCGCGGCCGGTGTCGCAGCGGCGGGCGCTCTACCGGGAGGTGCTGGCGCAGAGTGTGTTGCTTGCGCTGCGGGAGTTGTTCGCCGCGGACCGCTTCGGGGTGCTGGACCGGGTGACGCTGAACGGCTTCGTCGGCGGGGTGGATCCGGCGACGGGGGTGGTGGGCCGGGTCTGTGTGGCGTCGGTGGCGGTGGAGCGGCGGGCTTTCGGGGCGTTGAACCTGGAGTTGGTCAGTCCGTTGGAGTGTCTGACGGGGGCGTTGTCGGGGCGGCTTTCGGCGAGGCCTGATGAGCGGGTGGCCGTGCAGCCGTTGTTGTTGCCGGAGCAGGTGGGGTCGGGCGTGGTGTCGCAGGGGGACGGTGCGGAGCCGGACCTGTTGGCGATGGACCCGATCGCCTTCGAGGGTCTGGTGGCGGAGCTGTTCCGGGCGCGCGGGCTGCAGGCGGTGACGACGCGGCGTTCCAACGACGGCGGCGTCGATGTCGAGGCGCTGGATCCGGATCCGATCAGGGGTGGGTCGATCATCGTGCAGGTGAAGCGTTACCGGAACACGGTGCCGCCGAGTGCGGTGCGGGATCTGTTCGGGACGGTGCAGGGGGCGGGGGCCAACAAGGGGGTGCTGGTCACGACGTCGGGTTTCGGTCCGGGCTCGTACGCCTTCGCGAACGGTAAGCCGCTGACGCTGATCTCGGGGCCGGAGCTGGTGGAGCTGTTGCACCAGCACGGGCTGCGGGGGCGGCTCGGGGCGGGGGAGCCGACGCCGACGCTGGTGGAGCCTGTGCGGGCGCCGGCCGAGGCGGACGAGGGCTTCAACCTGCTCGGCATGGTGTGGACGGGCTCGGTGGCGCTCGACGTGTGTGCGCTGGTGTGTGCGGGGAGCCGGGTGCTCGCGGACGAGTGGTTCGTCTTCTTCAACAACGCGGCGACACCCGACGGTTCGGTGGCGATGGTGACGGCTCCGGCGGGGGACAAGGCGGCGGTGCGGGTCGGCTTCGATGCCTTGCCGGCGCACGCGGACCGGCTGGTGCTGGTGGCGGCGGTGGATCCGGAGGTGAACCCGGACGCCGATCTGGCGGGGTTCGCCGACGCGGGGATCGTGTTGCGGGACGACGCGGGGGCGGAGCTGGACCGGCTGGAGGTGTCGGACGGGCGGCCGGGGGAGACGGCGCTGGTGCTCGGTTCGTTCCGGCGGCGGGCGAGCGGGGACTGGGATTTCGTGCTGGGCGGGAAGGGCTATCGGGGCGGGCTCGCGGAGCTGGTGGGGGACTTCGGGATCGAGGTGGAGTAGGCGGTCAGGGGGCGGGGGTTCTCGCCCCCTGACGTGTGGTGGGCGGCGCCCGTGCGGTGGGACGGGTTCGTCGGGTGGCGGGGGTCAGCGGCCGCTGAGGCGGTTGGCGAGGACGGCGATGCGGTCGGTGGCGGCGGTGCGGGCGGCGGCTTCGCGGTGGTCGGCGCCGCGGAAGGCGGCGTACATGGTCTGGACGCCGAGCCAGCGCAGGGGCTCCGGCTCCCACTTGCGGACCCGGTGGTTGACCCAGGGCAGGGTGGTCAGGTCGGTCGGGCCGGATTGGCCGGAGTCCTGCTGGATGAGGTCGCGCAGGGTGCGGGCGGCGAGGTTGGCGGTGGCGACGCCGGAGCCGACGTAGCCGCCGGCCCAGCCGAGGCCGGTGGAGCGGTCGAGGGTGACGGTGGCGCACCAGTCGCGCGGGACGCCGAGGACGCCGGACCAGGCGTGGGCGATGCCGAGGCCGGCGAGTTGGGGGAAGAAGCGGACGAGGATGTCGCGGAGGGCCTGGACGGTCTGGGGCTGGGTGCGGCCGTCGTTGTCGGTGCGGGAGCCGTAGCGGTAGGGGACGCCGCGGCCGCCGAGGGCGATGCGGCCGTCGGCGGTGCGCTGGGCGTACATGTAGGCGTGGGCCATGTCGCCGAGGGTCTCCAGGCCGTTCCAGCCGATGGATTCCCATTGGGCGTCGGTGAGCGGTTCGGTGGCGATCATCGAGGAGTTCATGGGGAGCCAGGTGCGGCGTTGTCCGGCGAGGGAGGCGGTGAAGCCTTCGGTGCAGCGCAGGACGTACGGGGCGCGGACGGTGCCGTAGGGGGTGACGGCGTGCTTGGGCCTGATCTCCGTGACGGGGGTGGACTCGTGGATGGTGACGCCGAGTGCTTCGACGGCGTCGGCGAGGCCCTTGACGAGTTTGACGGGGTGGAGGCGGGCGCCGTGGGGGGTCCAGGTGGAGCCGACGGCGCCGGTGACGCGGAGGCGTTCGGCGGTCTCGCGCGCGCTGTAGAGCCGGCGGTCCTTCTCGCCGAAGGCGATCTCGACCGCGTGGAAGGCCTTGAGGCGGGCGAGTTGGGCGGGGGAGGTGGCGATCTCGAGGACGCCGCCGCGGTGGATGTCGGCGTCGATGCCTTCGGCGGCGCAGACGTCGATGACTTCGGTGACGGTGTCGTTCATGGCGTGCTGGAGGCGTGCGGCGGCTTCGTGGCCGTGCTGCTCGGCGTAGCGGTCGCGGCCGGCGATGCCGTTGTAGAGCCAGCCGCCGTTGCGGCCGGAGGCGCCGTAGCCGCAGAAGGAGGCCTCGAGGACGGTGATGTCGAGGAAGGGGACGGCCTTCTTGAGGTAGTAGGCGGTCCACAGGCCGGTGTAGCCGCCGCCGACGATGCAGACGTCGGCGGTGGTGTCGCCAGGCAGCGGTTCGCGGGGGGCGGGGGCGCCCTCCTGCGCGTACCAGAACGAGATGCCGCCGTTGATCGTGCTCATTGTCTATCCCTCTTCCGGGTGCGTGCGCGGGAGGTTACCGGGGGCGTCGGTTCCGTGGATACGGGTCCTTCGGCGTGGGTTCGGCGTGGGTTCGGCGTGGGCGGGGCGGCCGGCTTCGGAGGCACGGATCTCGCGGGGGGCGGGGACCGGGTGTCCCTCGCGCGGAACCCGCTGGCGAGGCACCTGTCGGGGGGTGCACCCTGGCCGCATGATCCGTATCGCCACGCCGGCCGACGTCCCGGTGATCCATCAGCTCATCCGCGATCTGGCGGAGTACGAGAAGGCCCTGGACGAGGTCCGGGCGACTCCCGAGCAGCTCCACGAGGCCCTTTTCGGCCCCCGGCCCGCCGCGTACGCGCACATCGCCGAGACGGACTCCGGGGAGGTCGCCGGCTTCGCGTTGTGGTTCCTCAACTTCTCGACCTGGCGCGGTGTCCACGGCATCTACCTGGAGGACCTGTACGTCCGCCCGGAGATGCGCGGCGGCGGCCACGGGAAGGCCCTCCTCACCGAACTGGCCCGTCTGTGCGTGGCGCGTGGTTACGAGCGCCTGGAGTGGTCGGTCCTGAACTGGAACCAGCCGTCCATCGACTTCTACGAGTCGCTGGGCGCGCGCCCGCAGGACGAGTGGACGGTGTACCGGCTGACGGACGAGGCGTTGAAGGGGCTCGGCTCGTAGGGCGTGCGTGTCCGGCGTCGCGCGGTGCCGCGCTCAGCGTCGCGATGCGCCGTGGCACTGGCCGCCAAGGCAGTGTGGACACAGGAAGACGACCCCCGCGTCCCCTTTCGCGGGGGTCGTCTTCCTGTGTCCGCGGCGTCCTGTAGGAAAGGGGCATGGACAATGACATTCAGCAGCGTTTCGAGCGGATCACCGCTTTCGTCGAGGCACGGCTCACGCCGCTCTTCGATCCCGGGAACGGGAGCGACCACGGGTTCGGGATGGACGACACCTCGCGGGCGCTGCGGGCGTTGCGGTACACGGTGCAGGCGGCTTCGGCGGTGAACGGGCTGGTGGAGAAGCGGGAGTCGGCGCCCGAGCTGCGGCAGGTGGTGGACCAGGCGCTGGAGCACAACTGGGACGTGCTGCGCTCCATCGCCCGGATGTGGGAGGACCACCCCGACTTCCTGAAGGAGTTCAAGGGGCACTCCTGGGACGTGCTGGGGGTCTGACGGGCCGCTGCCGCCGCCGTCGCCACCCGGGTTGCCGGGCGGCGGGCGTTCGTCGACGACGGTCTCGTTCGGGCGCCCGGCAGTCCCGTTCGGGCGGGCCCGCGGTTCCGTTCCGGCGGGCCGACGACGGTTCCGTTCGGGCGGGCCCGGGGTTCCCGTTCGGGCGGGCCCGGGGGCCGGGGTTGCGACGTCCCGGAGCCCGGCCGGCCCGGCTACGGGATCAGGACCACCTTGCCCATCGTGCCCCGGGTCTCCAGGGCGCGGTGGGCCTTTGCCGCCTCGGCGAGCGGGAAGCGGTGGACGGCCGGGCGGAGGGTGCCGGCGGAGGCCGCCGCGAGGGCGGCGAGTTCGAGGTTGCGGACGTCGCCGCCGGCCTTCCGGATCATGACCGGGCCGAGGACGTTCTTGGACGTGATGCCCCGCTCCCTGAGTTCCTCCTCGGTGAACGTGAGCGGTTCGCCGTCGTGCGGGCCGGCGCCCGACCAGCCGAAGACGATGTGCCGGCCGCCCTTGCCGAGCAGGTCGACGGCCGCCCGGCCCGTCGTCCCGCCCACCGAGTCGTAGACCACGGTCGCCGCGCGGTCCCCCAGGTAGGCGCGGACCTGCTCCGGCCAGGTCGGCTCCGTGTAGTCGACCGCGATGTCCGCGCCGTTCTCCCGTACCCGTGCGACCTTCTCCGGGCCGCCCGCCAGGCCGATGACCGTGGCTCCCGCGTTCTTCGCGTACTGCACGAGGAGCGTGCCGATGCCGCCCGCGGCGGCCGGGACGACGGCGATCGCGTCGGGGCCGAGGTCGGTGAACTGCAGGATGCCGAGGGTGGTGCGGCCGGTGCCGATCATGGCGACGGCCTCCGCATCGCCGAGGTGTCCGGGGAGTGCGTGGAGGCGTGCGGCGTCGGCGACGGCCAGTTCGGCGTAGCCGCCGGGCGCCATGCCCAGGTGGGCGACGACCCGCTTGCCGAGCCAGGACGGGGCCGTGCCCTCGCCCAGCGCGTCCACCGTGCCCGCGACCTCGCGCCCGGGGACGGTGGGGAGCTCGGCGGGGGCGGGGAACGGGCCGGTCATGCCCTCGCGCAGGGCCGTGTCCAGCAGGTGCACGCCGGCCGCCGCCACCTTGATGCGGACCTGGCCGGGTCCCGGGGCCGGGTCCTCGATCTCCTCGTACGTCAGGTTCTCGGCCGGGCCGAAGGCGTGGAGGCGGATGGCACGCATGGTCTGCTCCCTGTGCGTCGGGCGTCGGATCGCTCCGTGACGTCCCACAGCCTCTGACCTCAAGCTTGCTTGAGGTCAAGGGGTGCCAGGTGACGGATCTCGGCGCGCATCGCGAGCGACACGGCCTCCACCGCGCTCGTGAACGACACCTCCGCCAGCACCCCCGGGGCCGCCACCTGGTCGCCGGCCAGGTAGACGCCGTCGCCCCGGTCGATCGCCGGCCGGTCGCGCCAGGTCGTGCCGGGGCGGTCGACCGCGCCCGTACGCCCCTGGGAGACGGCCTCGCGCCGCCACACCGTCCGCTCGCGCCAGCCCGCGAAGCCCAGATCGAGCAGCCGCTCCGCGTGCGCGACGCCGTCCGCCTTCGCGGCGCCCGGCCCGATCGGCATCTGCATCTGGAGCAGCTGCTCGCCGGCCGGGGCGAGGCTCGGGTCCTGGGTGGTGAAGCGCTCGATCCAGCCGGGTGCGTCCAGGTCCGAGATCGCGAACGGGTCGCCCTTCCGGGTCCGCAGTGCCAGGTCGAGGAGGACGGTGCGGCCCGACTCCCAGGTCAGGCCGGGGTCGCCCAGCAGGCGTGCGGCCGCCGGCAGGGCCGTCGCCACGATGACGGGGCCGCCGCCGACCGGCAGGGTGTCGACGCGTGACGAGGTCTCCAGGCGGACGCCCAGCTCCCAGGCGCGGGCCGCCATCCGGTCGATCAGCCGGCCCCAGCCGCCCTTGACGAAGTGCGCCTCCGCCGGGACGGACGCGGCACGGTGCAGCCGCTCCTGCACGAAGCGGGCGGAGAGTGCGCCCGGGTCGTGGTGGTAGAGGGCCACCCCGCTGTAGGCGGCCGCCGCCTCGGCCGCCTCGCGGCCGACCAGCCCGGTCGCCCAGGTGCGGAAGTCGACGTCCACGGGGGCCTGCTCCGCCTTGCGGAAGGACTGGCGCAGCAGCCCGAGGGGCGGGAGGCGGCGCAGGGTGCCCCGGTGGTGGAAGCGGAGCCTGGCGGCCTCCAGGGCGGGCAGCGGTGCGAGCTCGCCGAGCAGGCCGCGCTGCTTGAGCCAGGTCCAGTGCGGGCCGCCGTCGTAGATCGCGTGCGGGCCCTCGTTGGTGAGGTAGGGGCCCTCGGCCGTACGGGCCCGGCCGCCGAGGGTGTGGTGCGACTCGTACAGGGTCACCTGCGCCCCGGACTCGGCGGCGGTGACGGCCGCCGTGACTCCCGCGAAGCCGCCGCCGACGATCGTGATCTTCCGCATCTCTCTGGCTCCCTCGTGTCCTTCGTGTCCCTGCTGTGCCCGTCGTGTGGTGGCGGGCGTCGGGGTTCACGGAGGGGACGGACGGGGCGGGCGCGTTCGTGACATAGGCGGCAGGGTGTGTGTCAGTGGCGTGCGTCACCATGGCCGCATGAGGAAGAAGACGGTTCCGAAAGTGCGCCGGCCCGAGGTGCGGCTGCCCGACCTGGAGCGGTACGACGGGGGGCTGGAGCCCGACGGGGACTACGACTCGCTCCTGCTCGACGGGCTCGACCTGGCCGGGCAGAACGGCGCCGGGGCGCGGTTCCTGGACTGTGCCGTGCGGGACTGCGGGCTCGACGAGGCGCGGCTGACGGCGGCGCGCTTCCTCGACTCCGTACTGGAGGGGGTGCGGGGCGTGGGGACGGACCTCGCCGGGGCGCAGCTGCGGGACGTCGAGGTGGTGGACGCGCGGCTCGGCGGGGTGCAGCTGCACGGGGCCGTCCTGGAGCGGGTGTGGGTGCGGGGCGGGAAGATCGACTACCTGAATCTGCGCGAGGCCCGGCTGAAGGACGTCGTCTTCGAGGGGTGCGTGCTCGGCGAGCCGGACTTCGGCGGCGCGGTCCTGGAGCGGGTGGAGTTCCGGGACTGTGTGCTGGCGGGCGTCGACTTCCAGCGTGCGCGACTGAAGGACGTCGATCTGCGCACGGTCCAGCGCATCGACATCGCGCGCGGTGCGGACGCCCTGGCCGGCGCCGTGATCTCCACGACGCAGCTGCTCGACCTGGCGCCGGTGTTCGCGGCGCAGCTGGGGGTGCGGGTGGAGGACGCCTAGCGGATCTTCCCGGGAGCGGGAGCGGGAGCGGGAGCGGCGCGTCCAGCTGGTGCGGCGCGTCCCGCGGGTGCGGCGCGTCCGGTGGGTGCGGCGTGTCCCGCGGAGGCAGGTGTGTCCGCCGGACGCGGGCGCCGGAGGGGCGTCGGGGGCGGTCAGGAGACGCGGGGGAAGCGGGCCTGCAGGTCCCAGACCACCGGGTTGTCCGCCAGGCCCTCGTGCATGTCGGTCAGGTCGGCGATCAGGTCGTGCAGGAAGTCGCGGGCCTCGCGGCGCAGTTCGGCGTGGTTGAAGGTGAGCGGCGGCTGGTCGCCGGGCATCCAGTCGGCCTCGACCTCCACCCAGCCGAAGCGGCGCTCGAAGATCATGACGTCGGAGGACTCGGTGAAGTCGAGTTCCGCGTACTGGGGCTGTGCGGCACGGCTGCCGCGGGGGTCGCGGTCGATCCGCTCGACGATGTCGCACAGCGCCCACGCGAAGTCGAGCACCGGCACCCATCCCCAGGCTGTGGACACCTCCTCGTCCTTGTCGGTGTCCGCGAGGTACACGTCACCGCAGAAGAGGTCGTGGCGCAGCGCCTGGACGTCCGCGTGGCGGTAGTCGGTCTGCGGGGGGTCGGGGAAGCGGCGGGAGAGCGAGTAGCCGATGTCGAGCACGGATCGATGGTCCCATGCCGGGTCGGGGCCGCCGCCCGCCCCTCAGCGCCCGTGGACCGCCCGTGCCAGCCGCGGCCCCAGCCAGCGCTTCAGCCGGCGCAGCGGCTCGATGCCGTTGGCCGCGCGGTCGAGGCGGTAGTAGAGCTGCGGCGGGATGTACGGGAGGAGGGGCGAGTGGCGCTGGCCGAGCAGGGCGAACATCCGCTCCGGCTCCAGGCGCATGTAGCGGGGGAGGTTCTCGTACCACCGGGCGCTGTGGCGGGCGGCGCTCTGGGCCGGGACGAGTTCGGCGCGGCGGCGCGCGCCGTACGCGGCGAGGGCCGCGTCCAGCCGGTCGCCCGCGGGCGCGGAGCGCAGCGCGGCCGCGAGGACGAGGGCGTCCTCCAGAGCCAGGGTGGTGCCCGCGCCGATCGAGTAGTGGGTGGTGTGGGCCGCGTCACCGAGCAGCACCAGGCGGCCGTGGTGCCAGGTCCGGTTGGTCAGGGTGCGGAAGGTGAGCCACTGGGCGCTGCCGTCGGCGTGCTCGCGGCCGATCAGCGGTTCGCCGTCGAGGAGGTCGGAGAACAGCTTCTCCAGCAGGCGCAGGCTGTCGGCCTCGTTCATGCGGTCCAGCCCGAGGCCGGTCCAGGTGTCCGGGCCGCACTCCACCACGCAGGTCGACTGTTCGCCGCTGAAGCCGTACGCGTAGCACCAGATCCAGCCGTGCTCGGTCTCCTTGAAGGCGAAGCTGAAGGAGTCGAAGACCTTCGTCGTGCCCAGCCAGATGTACGGGTTGCGGCCGCCGGCGAGCACGGGGCCGAAGCGGTCCGCGTGCGCCTCGCGCAGCGCGCTGTTCACCCCGTCGGCGGCCACGACGAGGTCGGCGCCGGCGAGTTCGGGCGCGTCCGGGCCGTCGACGGCGTGCTCGTGGACGACCTGGACGCCGAGTTCCCGGGCGCGGTCGGCGAGCAGGTTGAGCATCCGGCGGCGTCCGATGCCGAAGCCGGCGTCGCCCCGGTGGACGGTCCGCTGGTCGCGGACGATCGCCACGCCGTCGGTCCACGTGACGGAGGCGGCGGCGATGGCCTCGGCGGACTCCGGGTCGCCCGCGCGCAGTTTGTCGAGCAGCCCGGCCCAGTAGGTGACGCCCCAGCCGTAGGTGGAGCCGGCCGGGTTCCGCTCGTACACGGTGATGTCGTGGGCGGGGTCCTGGCGCTTCATCAGGATCGAGAAGTACAGGCCGCCCGGCCCGCCGCCGACGATGGTGATCTTCACGCGTGCTCCCACGAGGACCTGACACTGTGCGCCTGAACGGCAACGCACAGTAGCAGCCCTACGGCAGCAGTCGCTGCTCCTTCGCCACGGCCACGGCGCCGGCGCGCGTGTCGACGCCGAGCTTCGCGTAGATCCGGCCGAGGTGGGTCTTGACCGTGGCCTCGCTGATGAACAGGGCGCGGGCGATCTCGCGGTTGCCGAGGCCGTGCGCGAGCTGCCCGAGGATGTCGCGCTCGCGGTCGGTGAGGCTCGGCGCCGCCGCGCCCCGCATCCGGTCCATGACGCGGCTGGCGACCGGCGCCGACAGCGTCGTGCGGCCCTGGGCGGCGGAGTGGATCGCGGCGAACAGTTCCTCGGGCCGTTCGGCCTTCAGGAGGTAGCCGGTGGCCCCCGCCTCGATGGCCCGGGTGATGTCCGCGTCCGTGTCGTAGGTGGTGAGGACGAGGACGTGGACGCCGGTCGGCGCGATCCGGCGGGTGGCCTCGACGCCGTCGATGCCCGTGCCGAGCTGGAGGTCCATCAGGACCACGTCCGGTCGCAGGTGGGAGGCCATCGCGACGGCCTCCTCACCGCTGCCCGCCTCGCCGACGACCTCGATGTCGGGGGCGCTGCCGAGCAGGGCGAGCAGGCCGGCGCGGACGACGGCGTGGTCGTCGCAGAGCAGGATGCGGACGGGCTCGCGGGCCGGCGCGTTCACGGGCGTACCTCCAGCGGGATCGCGGCCGAGAGCACGGTGCCCTCGCCGGGGGCGGACTCGATCGTCAGGGTGCCGCCCAGCTGCCGGGCGCGCACCTGCATCGCGGGCAGTCCGTGGCCCCGTACCCCGGTGTCGGCGGGACGGTCCGCGGGGTCGAAGCCGCGTCCGTCGTCGGCGACGTCGAGGACCACCTGGTCGTCGAGGTAGGTCAGGGTGAGGGCGGCCGAGGTGGCCCCGGCGTGCTCGCGGACGTTGGCGAGGGCGCCCTGAGCGATCCGCAGCAGCGCCGACTGCACCCGGTCGGGCAGCGGCACGGCCGTCCCGTCGACCCGGAAGGCGGCCGACTCGCGGGTGGCGAGCCCGCGCAGTGCCTGCTCCAGGCCGCCGCCCTCGGCGAGGTCGGCGGGGGCCAGGTCGTGGACGAAGCGGCGGGCCTCGGCGAGGTTCCGCTCGGCGATCGACTCGGCCGTGCGCACGTGACGGCGGGCGGTCGACGGGTCGGCGTCCCAGGTGCGGTCGGCGGCCTGCAGCAGCATCTGCTGGCTGGACAGGCCCTGGGCCAGGGTGTCGTGGATCTCCATGGACAGGCGCTGCCGCTCGGCGAGGGTGCCCTCGCGGCGCTCGGTCGCGGCCAGCTCCCGGCGGGTGCGGATGAGGTCCTCGATGAGCGCCCGCTGCCGGTCTGCCTGCCGTTCGGCGTGGACGAAGACGGCGGTGGCGATGGCGGCGACGGCCGGCGGGGCGATGACCAGGTTCGGGTCGAAGCCGCCGTGCGAGAGCTGCACCTGGGCGGTGACGACGAAGACGGTGAGCAGGGCGACGAGACCGAGCGCGGCGCGCGGCGGGAGGGTGCGCAGGCCGGTGTAGAAGAGCGGCACCGCGCACCAGGCGAAGCTCGGCGCGAGCACCACGAGGACCATCCACACGGCGACGACCGTGCAGAGCCAGGCGATCCGGCGGGGTGTGGCGCGGGTGCCGAGGACCGGCCCGAGGAGGTAGAGGGAGGCGAGCGCGCCGGACAGCGCGACGATCCAGGGACTGCGGTCCTCCCAGGGGTGGCGCAGCAGGAAGCGGGCGAGGGAGGCGCCGAGGAGGAGGAAGAAGGCGACGTGCATGACCCGCGCGAGCCAGCGTGCGTCCGGGTCACGGTCCATCGTCCACCTGCTTCGTGGTGCGTCGTCGTACGGCGTCATGCGTCCTGGCCCCCGGCCGTCGTGCCGCGGGCGGGCCACGTGCACGTCCGGCGTGCCGCGTGCCCGTCCGACGTGCCCGTCCGGAGTGCCACGTGCACGTCCGGTCGTTGCCCGTCCGACCTGGGGATACGTATCCATCCTGGCCCAGGGGGACCACGCGGGCATCAACCGATCGGCTGACGTCCCCGTCCTCCATGATGCGTGGCGAGGGCAGCCGGAACGTGGACCGCCGGGCCCCTGTTCCGGGCCGAGGATCGATGGCAGAGCGAACGGAACAGCCTCCCTTCCTCCCTCACCTCAGGAGCCCGCCATGAAGAAGAAGTTCCTCCTCGGCACCACCGCCGCCGTCGTCCTCGCCGCCGGCACGTTCGGCGCCGTGTCCGCGAACGCCTCCGCCCCGCAGGCCGCGCCGGCCGCGGTCGTCGCCAAGAAGGCCGACGCGGACCACGACAACCTGCGTCAGACCACGCACCTGACGATCGAGGCCGCGACGAAGGCCGCGCAGGTCACCCTGAAGGCCGCCGAGAAGGAGAACCAGCGGGTCTCCGTCGCCGTCGTCGACCGCAACGGCAACACCCTCGTCACCCTGCGCGGCGACGGTGCCGGCCCGCAGTCCTACGAGTCGGCCGTGAAGAAGGCGTACACCGCGGTGTCCTGGAACGCCCCGACGTCCGTCCTCGCCGGCCGCCTCGCCCAGGCGCCGAACCTGAAGGACATCCCCGGCACCCTCTTCCTGGCCGGTGGCGCCCCGGTGACCGCCGACGGCGGCCCCATCGCCGGCATCGGCGTGGCGGGCGCCCCCTCCGGCGACCTCGACGAGAAGTTCGCGCAGGCCGGCGTGGCGTCCCTCGACGACTGATCACGCGGCCCCACCCACGTCAGCGGCGCCCGGTTCCCCCACCGGGCGCCGCTGATCCGTGCCCGGCCGCGGGCGGACGCCCGCATACGCCCGTACGGCGGGCGCACGCCCGGATGCGCATGCCTGTTTAGGATCGGTTCGTGAACACACGCAGCCGAATCCGCGCCGGAGCCGCGGCCGTCGCCTTGGCCCTGCTCGCCGCCGGCTGCACCGGCTCGGGCAGCGGGGGCGGGGTGCGGGGCACCCCGGGCGCCGCCGGGCTGCGCGACCCGTTGTTCCCCAAGCTCGGCAACGGCGGCTACGACGTGAGCCACTACGCGCTCACCCTCTCCTACGACCCCGCCACCGGCCGGCTCGACGGCCGCGCCGAGATCACCGCGAAGGCCACCCAGGACCTCAGCGCCTTCAACCTGGACCTGGCCGGCCTCACCGTCCGCGGCGCCACCGTCGACGGGGCGCCCGCCGCGGTCAACCGGGCGGGCGACGAGCTGACCCTGCGCCCGCATGACGAGATCGAGGACGGGGCCGAGTTCCGCACGACCGTCAGTTACGGCGGGCTGCCGAAGACCATCACCGACTCGGACGGCTCCGAGGAGGGCTGGCTGAAGACCGCCGACGGCGCCCTGGCGCTCGGTGAACCGACCGGCTCGATGGCCTGGTTCCCCGGCAACCACCACCCGTCCGACAAGGCCGCCTACGACATCACGATCACCGTCCCGTCCGGGGTGAAGGCCCTCTCCAACGGCGTCCTGACCGCGGAGAAGCAGGCGCCCGGCGGGCGCACCACGTCCGTCTGGCACGTCGCCGAGCCGATGGCGAGCTATCTCGCGATGCTCGCGATCGGGCGCTACGACACGAGTTCCACGACGTCCACGGCCGGCGCGGGCGGCACGATCCCCGTCCTCACCGCCGCCGACCCGGAGGTCGCCGCGGAGACGGCCGCGCTGCGCGCCCGGATCCCGGAGATCCTGGACTGGCAGAAGGAGAACTTCGGCCCTTACCCCTTCGCCGCGTCCGGGGCGGTCGTCGAACGCGACGACGACGTCGGCTACGCCCTGGAGACCCAGACCCGCCCGGTCTTCCCCGCCTCCTCCTTCGACACCCACACCCTCGTCCACGAACTGGCCCACCAGTGGTACGGCGACTCCGTCTCGCCCGCGAGCTGGAAGGACATCTGGCTGAACGAGGGCTTCGCGACGTACGGGGAATGGCTCTACGCCGAGGACTTCGAGCACACCCCGGCGCAGAAGAACTTCGAGAAGGCCTTCGCGAACGACGCGGCATGGGCGTTCCCGCCCGCGGCGCCCCGTACCCCGGAGGACCTGTTCGCCGCGCCGGTGTACCAGCGGGGCGCGATGGTGCTGCACCGGATCCGCCAGGAGGTCGGCGACGACACCTTCTTCGAGATCCTGGAGGGCTGGCCCACGAAGCACCGCCACGCCAACGTCACCACCGAGGACTTCACGACCTACGTGGAGTCGGTGACGGGCCGGGACCTGAGCGGGCTGTGGGACGTGTGGCTGTACGGCGACGGGAAGCCGGACAAGCCGACGGACTAGGCGTCTCCTCCGGATCCGGACCTGGCGGACCGGATCGGACGGACCGGATCGGACGGACCGGACCGGACCGGATCGGACGGACCGGACCGGATGGACCGGATGGACCGGATCGGACGGACCGGACCGGATGGACCGGATCGGATGGACCGGATCGGACGGACCGGACCGGATCAGGAACCGGTGCCCGCGGTCCGGGTCACGACAGGCTCTTGCGCAGGACGACGCAGGGGCGGCCGTGCGCCAGGTCGGGGCGGCGGTCCGTCTCCTCGTAGCCGAGGGACGTCCAGAAGGCGAGGGCGCGGGGGTTGTTCTCCAGGACGGCGAGGCGCAGGCCGGTACGCCCCTGGGAGCGGAAGCCCTCCTCGACGTACGCGGCGAGCCGGCGGCCGAAGCCCTGGCGGTGCGCGTCGGCGTGGACCATCAACAGGCCGATCCAGGGATCGGGTTCGGCCGGGTCGGGGTGGCGGGCGAGGGTGACGGCGATCGCGACCAGACGCCCTTCGGAGCGGGCGAGCAGCACCTCGGCGGTGGGCTGGGCGAGTTCGTCGGCGAGCGCGGCGGCGACCTGCTCGGGCCGGATGCGGCCGGGGTCCGGGAAGTCGCCGCTGAGTTCCTGGAAGTCCTCGTTCGAGGCGTACAGCCCGGTGAGTTCGGTGAGCAGCGGGCCCGGGAGGTCGTAGGGGTCCTTGGCGGTCAGCGGTTCGACGATCACCGGGCAAGCGTAGAGCCCCGGCGCTCGGGCGCCGGGGCTCCGGGTCACGCGCGGGGCCGGGTCAGAGGTTGACGCCGAAGTCGCGGGCGATGCCCTCCAGGCCGGAGGCGTAGCCCTGGCCGACGGCGCGGAACTTCCACTCGGCGCCGTTGCGGTAGAGCTCGCCGAAGACCATGGCGGTCTCAACGGCGGCGTCCTCCGACAGGTCGTAGCGGGCGATCTCGGCGCCGCCGGCCTGGTTCACGATGCGGATGTACGCGTTGCGGACCTGGCCGAAGTTCTGCGAGCGGTTCACCGCGTCGTAGATGGAGACCGGGAAGACGATCTTGTCGACGCCGGCCGGGAGGCCCGCCAGGTTGACGTTGATCTGCTCGTCGTCGCCGCCGCCCTCGCCGGTGCGGTTGTCACCGGTGTGGACGATGGTCTGGTCCGGGGTGGACTTGTTGTTGAAGAAGACGAAGTGCCCGTCGGAGACGACCTTGCCCGCGGCGTCGACGCCGATGGCGGAGGCGTCGAGGTCGAAGTCGGTGCCCGTGGTCGTACGGACGTCCCAGCCGAGGCCCACGGTGACGGCCGTGAGGCCCGGAGCCTCCTTGGTCAGCGAGACGTTGCCGCCCTTGGAGAGGCTTACAGCCATGGGAAGTCCCTTTCCTCGTGGTGCCACGCGGTGGTCGTGCCGGTGATCGTGTCTGGAAGAACGCGAACGGAGGCCCGGTGGTTCCCGGGCGAAAACAGGGTGACGCATCGACCGGCCTCCGGGGAACATGGATGACATGTCCGGTCCGTATCCCATCCGCGGCTCCGTCTCGCTTCCCGAGGCCGAGCTCCACTGGCGTTTCTCGCGGTCGTCCGGGCCGGGCGGGCAGCACGTCAACACCAGCGACTCGCAGGTGGAGCTGCGCTTCGACCTGGCGGCGACGGAGGCCCTGCCGGAGGTGTGGAAGGCGCGCGCCCTGGAACGCCTGGCCACGCGCCTGGTGAACGGTGTCGTCACCGTCCGCGCCTCGGAGCACCGCTCCCAGTGGCGCAATCGCGAGACGGCCGCCGTGCGCATGGCAGCCCTGCTCGCCGAGGCGACCGCCCCGCCGCCGAAGCCGCGGCGCGCGACGAAGATCCCGCGCGGGATCAACGAACGGCGGCTGCGGGAGAAGAAGCAGCGTGCCGACACCAAGCGCGGCCGCCAGGGCCGCGACTGGGGCTGAGCGGGCACGGCCCCGGGCCGGGGCCGGTGCGGGCGTCAGGCCAGGGTGCGGTAGCGCCCGCGGAAGTAGGTGAGCGGGCCGCCCTCCGAGGAGGGGAGGGTCGTGGCGAGGACACGGCCGACGACCAGGGTGTGGTCCCCGGCGACCACGCGGCTCTCGGTGCGGCATTCGAGCGTGGCGAGCGCGCCGCCCATCAGGGGCGCGTTGCTGTGCGGGCCGCGGGTGTACGGCACGTCGGCGAAGAGCAGCCGGTCGCTGACGCGGCCCTTCATCGCGAAGCGGCCGGCGATGTGCCGCTGGCTCTCGGAGAGCAGCGAGACCGCCCACACGGGCACCTCGGCGAGCAGGTCGTCCATGCGGGAGTCGTTGCGCAGGCTGACCAGGACCAGGGGCGGGTCCAGCGAGACCGAGAGGAAGGCGGTGGCCGTCATGCCGACGTCCTCGCCGTGCGGGCCCTCGTCCGGGTCGTGCGCCGTCACCAGGACGACGCCCGCCGCCAGACGGGCCATCGCGGCCTTGAACTCGTCGTTGCTCACTCCCTCAGCATGAGGGATCGCCAGGTCGTGGGCGGTGGGCGGGGCGGCGGGCTGGGTGAGGGTCTTCTGCAGCACCCTCGCACGCTAGTCCGGACGGCGGGCCCCCTGCATCGGGCCCCGGGACCAGCCGGACTTCCCCCGCCGGTCCTAGGACCCCCTTCCCCCGCCGGTCCCGCGCTGTTCACGTGCCGTTCGTCAACCCCTGCGACCGCTTGTGACTTGAGTCACAGAGCGCAGTATTTGTTGACCCTGTGTACCGGGTGCACAGCTCGCTGTGATTCAGTGGCGGGGACAGTGCACCACGAAGCCGATGAAGCCGATGAGAACCCAGGAGTCAGCTGTCGAGGTCTCGGGGAGAGCGAGCGATGGAGACCGAGTCGGAGCCGTACGTCCGTCTTGCGACCCTGCGGCAGCTGCATCAGGTCGTGGCGGACCTCAACACCGCCCGCAGCCTGGCGGACACCCTGCAGGCCGTCGCCGACGGCATCGTCGCGGGGCTCAACTATGAGCTGGCCTGCGTCAATCTCGTACGCCCCGACGGCGATCTGGTCGTCGCCGCCTTCGCCGGCAGCCCCGCCGCCGAGGCCCTGATCACCGGCCGGGTCGGCTCCCGCGCCTCCTGGGACCGCCGCCTTTCCATGGGCGAGTCCTGGGGCGACCTGCGGTTCATCCCGCACACCGAGGGCTGGGTGCTCATCGAGGACGACGTCCCGCAGTGGCACACGGAAGGCCCGGCCCCCCGCTTCGAGGACGAGTGGCACCCCCACGACCGCCTCTACGCGCCGATGTACTCCCCCAGGCTCGGCTCCGGCCGCCCGGGGGGATCCGCGTCCGGCTCCGGCCGCGAGCTGCTCGGCGTCATCTCCGTCGACCGCCCGCGCAACGGGCGCCACCCGGGCCCCTGGGGCCGTGAGGCGCTCCAGATGTACGCCTCGCAGTCCGCCATCGCGATCAGCAACGCCCGGCTGCGGTCCAACATGCAGCGCGCCCTGGTCCGCCTGGAGCGCGAGCAGCAGGCGCTGCGCGCCAGCGAGGAGTCCTTCCGGCAGGCCTTCGAGTACGCGCCGTCCGGAATGGCCATCGCCGAGATGGGCGGCGACCAGCACGGCCGGCTGCTCCGCACGAACGACGCCCTGTGCCGGCTGCTCGGCCGCCCGGCCTCCGTGATGCGGCGCTATTCGTTCGCCGACCTCGTCCACCCCGAGGACATAGGCACCCTGCTCCGCACCTCCGCCGAGGGCGGCCGCGCCGAGCTGCGCCTCGGCCGCCGCGACGGCACGTACGTCTGGGTCTCCCTGCGCAATTCCGTCGTCGCCGACACCGCCGACGGCCCCCGCTTCCTCCTCACCCACGTCGAGGACATCGAGGAGCGCAAGCGGCACGAGCTCCAGCTCGCCCACCGCGCCTCGCACGACGCGCTGACCGGCCTCCCCAACAGCGCCGAGCTCCGGTCCCGGCTCTCCGCCCGGATCTGCGAGCGCCCCTTCGCCGCCACCGCGGGGGACCCGGTGGCCGCCCCCGCCGACGGCTTCGAGTCGCCGTACGACTACGAGCAGGAGCACGGCTTCGGCTTCTCGCCGGTCGGCGGCGGTGCCGGACCGTACGACCACCACGTCCACATCGTGGCCCCCACCGGGGGCGAGACCGACGACGGCACGAAGGGCCTCGCGGTCCTCTTCTGCGACCTCGACGGCTTCAAGTCGATCAACGACCGCTTCGGGCACCACACCGGCGACGCCGTGCTCATCGAGGTGGCCCGCCGCCTCACCACGGGCGTCCGGGACGGGGACACGGTCGCCCGGCTCGGCGGTGACGAGTTCGTCGTCCTCGCCGACGGTCTGGGCGCCGCCGACGCCGCCGACCTCGCCCTCCGGCTGCGGAACGCGATCATCCCGCCGATCCGGGTCGACGGGCGGGCGGTGCGCGTCGGGGCCAGTTTCGGCATCGGCTGGGCCGAGTGCGGCATGACCGTCGAAGAGGTCCTGAACAGCGCCGACCAGCGGATGTACATCGAGAAGCGGTCCCGTTCCAAGGTGCACCGGCGGGCCGGGTAGCCGGACCGGGCAGGGGCGTTCACCGGTCGTACACACATCGCCGAACCGTCGGCAGGGCCGTTCGAGGTAGGCTCGGCCGGTCGGCGACGGCTGGCGAGCAGGCAAGAAGGAGTGACCCGGATGGCTGCCGGTAACGACGGCGCGAAGACGCCCGAGGACGACGATCCGTTCGGCTACCTGTACGCGGACGGACAGGCAGCGGGTGCCCAGCCGCCCCAGGGCGGCGGCTACGGCTACCCGGGTCCGGCGGCGCAGCCGGGCGTTCCCCGCACCTCGTACAACCAGGTCCGCACGGTCGGCGAGCGGCAGTACGGCGGCCACGCCGCCCAGGGCCAGGTCCCGCACCAGCAGGGCTACGGCCAGCCGCACCCCCAGTACGCGGCGCCCGAGACCTACAACGGCGGCGCCCCCACCCGGCCCGTGCCCCCGGCGCCGGCGCAGCGCGGCGGCGGCCCCAACACCAGGGGCCTGCTCATCGGCGCCGTGGCGGTCGTCGCGGTGGTCGTGATCGGCATCACGGCGGCGGTGATCAGCAACACCGGCGACGAGAACGACTCGGCGGGCTCGGGCGGTACCCCGACGGGCACCTCCACCCAGGTCTCCGAGTCCCCGTCGACCGACCCCAGCCAGTCCGCGCAGCCCCCGCAGGAGCTGCCGAAGCAGGACGCGGCGACGCTGAAGCTGGGCGGCTCGGCGGCCCTCGCCAAGGACATCAAGGGCGCGGAGGGCGCGGACGGCGCGTACGTGACCGGGTTCAACGCGATCGGGTCCTCGGTGACCTGGCAGGCGGACGTGGCGCAGGCCGGCAGCTACCGGCTGTACGTGCGCTACGCGATCCCGGCGGCGGACGGCAACGCCACGCTGACGGTCAACGACAAGGCCAACAGCAACCCGATAGGCCTGAAGAACTTCATCGGCTCGTCGGACCCGAACCTGGAGAAGAACTGGCAGACCACCTGGGCGCCGGTCACTCTCAAGCAGGGCATGAACACGATCAAGCTGTCGTGCGAGCAGGGCAACCAGTGCAACGCGGTCTTCGACTGGCTGGAGATCCGCACCGGGAGCTGATCCGCCGGCCCCGGCCGTGAGCCGTGACGGGCCCCGGAGGCGTGCGCCTCCGGGGCCCGCGGCGTTCCCGGAGCGTCCCGGGACGGCCGTGAGCGTTCCGGCCGTCGCGGCTTGCAGGGCGTCGAGCGTGGGTCGATGGGGCCGGGGGCGCGGTTCGGGAGTACGTGCGCGGGCCGTCGCGGGCGCGCCGGGCGCTCACGTGGTCGGGCGCGGCTCGGGCGCCTACGCGGCCGTGGCCGGTTCGTGGACCGTGACGCGGGGGAGCAGGGCCTCGTACGCCGTCGCGTCGAACTCGCCGGCGACCGGGGAGAGCACCGTGGCCGCCGAGAGGGCGACGGCGTGGGCCAGGCGGGTGGGCCAGTCGGCGCCGTCGACGAGTCCGGCGAGGAGCGCGGCGACGGCGGAGTCGCCCGCGCCGGTCGGGTTGCCCTTCACGGGGGCGGGCGGGGCGGCCTGCCAGAGTCCGTCCGGGGTGGCCGCGAGGAGGCCGTCGGGGCCGAGGGACGTGACGACCGCGTGGGCGCCGCGGCGGCGGGCGTCGCGGGTGGCGCGGTGGGGCTCGCGGGAGCCGGTGAGCTGGGCGAGCTCCTCGGCGTTGGGCTTCACCAGGTCGGGGCGGGCGGCGATGCCGCGGCGCAGCGGCTCGCCGCTGGTGTCCAGGAGGACGGGGACGCCGGCGGCGCGGGCGAGCCGGACGAGTTCGGCGTACGCGCCGACGTGGATGCCCGGCGGCAGGCTGCCGCACAGGGCCACGGCCCGTGCCCCGGCGAGGAGTTCGGTGAAGCGGCCGGTGAACGCGGTCCACTCGGCGGGGGTGATGGCGGGCCCGGGCTCGTTGAGCTGGGTGGTGTCGCCGCTCGCGGCGTCGACGACGGCGACCGTGCGGCGGGTGGCGCCCGAGGTCGGCACCAGGGCGTCGTGGACCGGCTGTCCGGCGGTCGTCCGGGCGAGCAGTGTGCGCAGGGTCTCGCCGGTGGCGCCGCCGGCGAAGCCGGTGACGACCGTCTCGTGGCCGAGGGCGCCGAGCACCCGGGCGACGTTGAGGCCCTTGCCGCCGGGGCGTTCGATGACCTGGGTGACCCGGTGTGAGGCGTGCGGGACGAGCGCGGGGACGCGGTACGTGAGGTCCAGCGCCGTGTTGAGGGTGACCGTGAGGATCACCGGACCCACCCCCGTCTTCTCTGTCACCGGCTGTCAGCGCCCTGATCATGCCAAAGAGAAGGCGGTTGGCCCAGACCCCGGGACCAACCGCCGTGCGCCACCGTGCGGCAACGTGTGCCGAAATCAGCCCACTTGCGGCTCAACCACCCAGGCGCCCTTGCGCATCACGCCCTTGAGCTCGAAGTCCGCGTCGAGGACGACGAGATCGGCGTCCTTGCCGGGCTCCAGCGAGCCGACCCGGTCGTACACGCCGAGCAGTCTGGCCGGGTTGGCGGAGATGGCCTGGACGATCGACTCCACCGGCAGTCCGTCGACGGTGGCCGCGCGCTTGAACGCCCGGTCGAGGGTGAGCGTCGAGCCGGCGATCGAGCCGCCCTCGACGAGCCGCGCCACGCTGTCCTTCACCTCGACCTCCAGCGGGCCGAGCATGTAGCGCCCGTCGCCGAAACCGGCCGCGTCCATCGCGTCGGTGATGAAGGCGACCCGCTCCGGTCCCGCGTGATGGAACGCCAGCTCCAGTGCGGCCGGGTGGAGGTGGGTGCCGTCGTTGATGAGCTCGACGGTGATCCGCTCGTCCTCCAGCAGCGCGGCGATCGGGCCGGGCGCGCGGTGCCCGAGGCCGGGCATCGCGTTGTAGAGGTGGGTGGCGACGGTGGCGCCCGCGTCGATGGCGGCCCGTGTCTGCTCGTACGTCGCGTCCGTGTGCCCGATCGCGGCGATGACGCCGTGCTCGGCGAGCAGCCGTACGGAGTCGATGCCCCCGGGCAGCTCGGTCGCGAGGGTGACCATGCGGGCCTGTCCGCGCGCCGCGTCGACCAGCTTGCGCACGTCCGCCGGGTCGGGGTCGCGCAGCAGCGTCTCGTCGTGGGCGCCCTTGCGGCACGGGGAGATGAACGGGCCCTCGAAGTGGATGCCGGCGATGTCGCCCTGCTCGGCGAGCTCGGCGACCAGGCTCGCTCGGCGGGCGAGGAAGTCCATGTCACCGGTGACGAAGGAGGCGACGACGGTGGTCGTGCCGTGCAGCCGGTGGGTCCGGACGCCGGTGAGGATCTCGTCGACGGTGCCGGAGGTGAAGGAGGCGCCGCCGCCGCCGTGGTTGTGCATGTCGACGAAGCCGGGCACGACCCAGTGGCCGGAGAGGTCGAGCGCGGGGGCGTCCTGCGCCGCGCTGCCGGCGATACGGCCGTTCTCGACGATCACTCGTCCGTTCTCGACGATCCCGGTCGGCAGCACCACGCGGGCCCCGGTGAGAACTGTGGAAACGGCCATCAGGCGGATACCTCCGAGTCGGTGGGGCGGTCGGTCGGCTGCTCGTCGGTCGGCCGCCCGTCGGCGAGCAGGTCCCAGGCGAGGAGGCCCGCGCCCAGGCATCCGGCGGTGTCCCCGAGGGCCGCCGGGACGATGGCGGGCAGCTTCTGGAACGTGACGCGCTCCTCCACGGCGGCCCTCAGGGGTGTGAACAAGGTTTCCCCGGCCTCGGCGAGACCGCCACCGATGATGAGCGTGCGGGGGTCCAGCAGGGTGAGCGCGGTGACCAGCCCGTCGGCGAGCGCGTCGACCGCCCCCTGCCAGACGCGTGCGGCCCGGGGGTCGCCGGACTCGACGGCCTTGGCGCAGTCGGCGGCGTCGGCCTCGGGGTCGCCGGAGGCGTCGGCCCAGGCGAGGGAGACGGCGGAGGCGGAGGCGTACCGCTCCAGGCAGCCGCGCTGGCCGCAGCCGCACGCGGTGCCGCCCGGGCGGACGACGATGTGGCCGATCTCGCCGGCGTAGCCGTGCGCGCCGGCCTCGATCGCGGAGCCGATGCCGATGGCGCCGGCGATGCCGGTGCCGAGCGGCACGAAGAGGAAGCGGTCGGCACCGTTGCCGGCGCCGATCCGGCCCTCGGCGAGGCCGCCGGTGCGCACGTCGTGTCCGAGGGCGACGGGGATGCCGCCGAGGCGCTCGCTGAGCAGCGCGCGCATCGGGACGTCGCGCCAGCCGAGGTTGGCGGCGTAGACGGCGATGCCGTTCTCGGCGTCGACGATGCCGGGCACGGCGACGCCGGCGGCCGCGGCGGGCTCGCCGTACCGCTCCTGCCCGAGGGCGCGCAGCTCCTCGGCGAACCCGAGGATCGTCTCGACGACGGCCTCGGGCCCCCGGTCGCGGCCGGTGGCCCGCCGGGCCTCGTGGAGCAGGGTGCCGTCCGTCCCGACGAGGGCGGCCTTCATACCGGTGCCGCCCACATCGAGGGCGATGACGTGTCTCACGGGGACAGTCTGGCGCGAGATCCCCCGAAAGGTCTAGTCCACTGTGGAGGATTGTTGCGGTCGGATACAAATTCACGCCCGCCCGGCCCGCCCCGCGGCTCGGTGACCGGGACCCGTCCGCCCGGCACGAGGGTCGCACTCCGGGCCGGGTTCCGGGGTGGGTTCCGGGGTGGGGCGGGGGTAGGGCGGAGGTGGGTTCGGGGGCCTGGAGGGGGTGCCGACGGGGTGGCCGCGGGGCGGGTCGGGTGGCCTCGCCTGGTCCAGACCAGCAGGAAAATACGGAAGGTTCTGCCAGAAATGCGGAGCCGGATGCCGCCCCGCAGGCCAATGCGTTGCCGAAGCGATATGCGAGTGGTGTAGACCTCCGGTGAGCAGACGGGAGAAACTTGCGGCCGACCAAAACCTCGACGACGAGCAAAGGGTGGATTACGGCTGTGCAGCGGCGACGATTCCTTGGACTGGCCGCGGCGGCCACCGCTCTTGGTCTGACCGCCGGCCTCTCCGGCTGCGGCACGCTGAGCGGTGACGGCGGTGACGTCACCCTGAAGCTGGTGGCGGCCGACTACGACCTCACCGGCGGCGACTCCACCAAGAAGTACTGGGCCGGCCTCGTCGCGGCCTTCGAGGCGAAGAACCCCGGCGTGAAGGTCCAGGTCCAGATCGAGTCCTGGAACGACGTCGACAGCAAGGTCGCCGAGCTCGTCAAGGCCGGCCAGGCCCCCGACATCGCCCAGATCGGCGCCTACGCCGACTACGCGGCCGCCGGCGACCTCTACTCCGCCGACGAGATGCTCTCCATACCGGTCCAGGCCAACTTCCTGGCCCCGCTCGTCGACGCCGGCGAGTACAAGCGCACCCAGTACGGCCTGCCCTTCGTCGCCTCCACCCGGCTGCTCTTCTTCAACCGGGGCCTGTTCGACCGGGCCGGCATCGACGAGCCCCCCACCACCTGGGACGAGCTCGCGGCCGCCGCCGGGAAGCTCAAGAAGAAGGGCGTCGCGTACCCCTTCGCGCTGCCGCTCGGTCCCGAGGAGGCCCAGGCCGAGACGCTGATGTGGCTGCTCAGCGGTGGTGGCGGCTACACCGACGACACCGGCCGCTACCGGATCGACTCCGAGGCGAACATCCGCACCCTCGACTGGCTGCGGAAGAACCTCGTCGCCGAGGGCCTCACCGGCCCCGTCGCCCCGGGCGAGCTCAACCGCAAGGAGGCCTTCGCCGCCTTCACCCGCGGAGAGGTCGGCATGCTCAACGGGCACCCGTCCCTGATGCAGGAGGCCGAGAAGAAGGGCATCAAGGTCGGCAAGGTCGCCCTGCCCGGCGCCGACGGCAAGGCCAGGGCCACCATGGGCGTCGCCGACTGGATCATGGGCTTCAAGCAGAACGGGCACCGCAAGGAGGTCGGCGCCTTCCTCGACTTCGTCTTCAGCGACGAGAACGTGCTGAAGTTCGCCGGCGACAACGACCTGCTGCCCGCCACCGTCACCGCCTCCGCCGCCATGCAGTCCGCACCCGAGCACGCGAGCCTCCGCGAGTTCCTGGAGGCGCTGCCCGACTCCCAGCTGCCGCCCGTGGGCAAGACCTCCTGGGCGCAGGTCAGCGGTCGCGTGAAGAAGGACATCGGCAAGGCGGTCCGGCCGGACGCCAAGCCCTCCGAGATCCTCGGCCGGATCGCCCGGGAGGCGACGGCGGCGGAGAGCGCGGAATAAGTTGGTCTGTATGACCACCGAATCCGGCGAGCTGGGCGAGCGCGAGCGGGCCGTCCTGGCCATGGAGCGGCGCTCCTGGCCGGGACCCGGCGCGAAGGAGCGGGCCGTACGCGAACAGCTCGGCCTCTCCGCCACCCGTTACTACCAGCTGCTCAACGCCCTCCTCGACGACCCGAGGGCCCTCGTGCACGACCCGGTGACGGTCAACCGCCTGCGCCGGGTCAGGGCCGAGAGGGAAGCGCGCCGCTGAGACGGGGCGGCCGCCGGAACCGGTGCCGTGAGGCGGTGGCGCTGACGCGGACGCGATCCCTCGGTAGGGTCGTGGACATGGTCAGCCGCCTTCCGCACCCGGCCACCACCGCCGGCCGAGACGGTCTGGACGCGCTCCTCGCGCGCCCGGAGCAGGCCGTCGTCGCCCTCGACTTCGACGGGACGCTCGCCGAGATCGTCCCGGACCCGGAGCAGGCCCGCGCCCATCCCGGCGCCGTGCCCGCCCTGGCCGCCCTCGCCCCGCACGTGGCCTCCGTGGCCGTGATCACCGGCCGCCCGGCCGGGGTGGCAGTCCGCTACGGAGGCTTCGCCGGCGTCCCCGGCCTGGAGCACCTGGTCGTCCTCGGCCACTACGGCGCCGAACGCTGGGACGCCGTCTCCGGCACCGTCCACGCCGCCGCCCCGCACCCGGGCGTCGCCTCGGTCCGCGCCGAGCTGCCCGGCTTCCTGGACCGCGTCGGGGCCTGGCCCGGCACGTGGATCGAGGAGAAGGGCCGCGCGGTCGCCGTCCACACCCGCCGCGCTGCGGACCCCCAGGGCGCCTTCGAGGCCCTGAAGGGCCCCCTCGCCGACCTGGCCACCCACCACGGCCTGGTCCTCGAACCGGGCCGGATGGTCCTGGAACTCCGGCCCCCCGGCATGGACAAGGGCGTCGCCCTCGCCGACTACGTCCGCGAGATCGGCGCCGGCTCCGTCCTCTACGCCGGCGACGACCTGGGCGACCTGCCGGCCTACGCCGCCGTCGAGAAGCTCCGCTCCGACGGCACCCCCGGCCTCCTCGTCTGCTCCGCCGCCGCCTCGGAGGCCGTCCCCGGCCTCGCCGACCGCGCCGACCTCACGGTCCCGGGGCCGGCGGCGGTGGTGGACTTCCTGGCGGGTCTGGCGGAGGAGCTGGACCGGAGGGCGGATCAGGGGGCGTAGAAGCCCTGGATGTCGGCTACGAGGTCGACGCTGCCGCTGTGGTTGTAGAGCGTGACCTTGCCGTCGACGACGGGTACGACGACCAGGGTGGACACGGTCTGCCCGGCGGCCACGTTGAGGTTCGACGTGTTCGGCCGGGTGGTCCCGTACGGATAGACGCTGACGTACGTGCCGTTGGTGGCGTTGGTCGCCGTCACGTTCATGACGACCGCCGTCACCCCGGTGGCCGGCACCCCGTTCCGTCCGGCGACGGTGAGGGTGAGCGTCTTGCCGCCGCCCAGCTTGGCCTTCGGGGCGCCGATCGCGGCGCGGGTGTCGAGGGAGCGGGAGGGGGCGAGGGGCTGGAAGAGCGAGCCGAGGTGGTCGTTGCGGTAGTAGCCGACGACATCGGCGATCACGTCGGCCGCGCCGAACCGGTTGAGGAGGGCCAGGGAGTCGTCGTACAGCGGGACGACCACCAGGTTGGAGGCGGTCTGCCCGGCCGCCACCTGCACGTGCGACTGCGCGTAGGTGCCGATGTAGGGGGTGCCGTACGCCGAGACGAACGTGGCCGCCGAAGGGTTCGTGACGGTCAGCTGGAGCACCACGGCCGTGACGCCCGTCTTCGGCACCCCGCCGCGCCCGAGGACCGGAGCCCACCCGAGCATGCCTGCCTCCAGCCGGCCCTTCGCGACGCCGAGCCCGATCCGGGAGTCCACGATCCGGGCCGGCTTGAGGGGCTCGAAGAGCGTGCCCGAGCCGGCTGTGTAGTAGCCGGTCACATCGGCGACGAGGTCGACGCTGCCGGCGTGGTTGTAGAGGGTGACCTTGCCGTCCTTGACCGGGACGACGACCATCCCGGCCACGACCCGGCCCGCGGGTACGTTGAGGTTGGAGGCGTTGGGGCGGGCGGTGCCGTACGGGTGGACCGTGACGAACGTCGAGGCGCTCGGGTTGACCGCGGTCACGTTCAGTGCGACGGCCGTGACGTCGGTCGCCGGTACCTGCCCCTGCCCGGTGACCTGGAGCGTGATCGAGCCGCCGGGGCCGACCTTGCCCTTGTGCGCGCCGAGGCCGCTGCGCGTGTCGAGGATCCGGACCGGATCATTCGTGGTCCCCGACACGCCTGCGAACCGGCTGGAGGCGAGCGAGGCACCGCCGACCAGGGTCACGGTGCCGGACTCCTGGACGGCGGGGCCGATGCCGTCGGCGGGCGGAGCGGTGAGCGTCCATGTGTACGCACCGTTCGCCAGCAGGGTGCCGGCCCTGTCACGCCCCTTCCAGAAGACCTCCAGCTTCCCGCGTATCTCCGTTCCGGCAGCCAGCTCGCTGACCTGGCCCGTCCGGTTGTCGCGGGCCGTCAGGGTCCAGGAGCCCACCGGCTTGCTGTACCGACGGGTGAGGAGTTGCCACGCGCCGGTGGAGGCGGCGTCGACGTACGTCGACGCCGTTCCGTCCAGCACCGCCAGCGGCTGTGCGGGGATGCCCGTCGCCACGACGTGCACCTGCTGCTCGGCGTCGACGTAGGCGAGATGGCCGCCGAACTTGTCGACGCTCCAGCGGACATGGCGCTGGGAGACGCCGGTGTCGGGCAGTGCGCCCACGACTCGGCTCGCCGGACCGTCGGCGGCGGCGCCGGTGAGGACGAGCTCTCCGGCGGTCTTGTCGTGGGTGACGACGTAGCCGTCGCCGAGCAGGGCCTCGCCGGACGGCACGGACCGCGACGACTTCGCCGTACGGTCGTAGACGCCGGCCGGTCCGTTCGCGCCGCAGGACCAGTACAGCCAGCGGGCGGTCACCTGGAGTTCCGCGGGGACGCAGGGGGCACCGGTGTTCACGGTCTCGACCGCCTGGCCGGTCTTCAGGTCCTTGGCGGCCAGGGTCCCGTTCTCTCCGGTCGCGCTCCACAGCAAGGTGTTCCACAGGGCGGCGGCGACGGGTGCGCGCGTTTCGAGGATCCCGCCGCCGATCGACCGGATCGTCTGCGTGCCGGGCGTGGCCGACGTGCCGGGGACGGTGTGGACCAGGTAGCGGGAGGAGACGGCGTCGATCCTGCCGCCGGCGGGCAGGTACAGGTCGGAGAAATCGTAGTCCCCGGAACCGTTGACGTAGTAGCGCCAGTTCGTGTCGTCCGCGCTCACCCGGCGGACGAACCGTCCGTCCCCGAGTGCCATGTACGCGGCGCAGGCGGGGTCGTCGTCCTCGCACGGGTCCATCGCGATGCCGGTGAGCTCCGACCGGATCCCGTACGCCGGGGTGCCGGAGAGGCTGATGTCCCGGACGTACTCGAAGGCCGAGTGGTCGCTGTCGTCGAGGACGGAGAGGCGGCCTTGGGCCAGGGCGATGCCTCGGATCTTCGCGGGGTTGGGCAGCGGCTTCACCATCGTCACCACGGGCTTCCCCGAGGCGTCGGCGGCGACGCGGCGGACGCCCCAGTCGACGGCGTCGGAGCCGCCGACGACCGCGGCGGTGCCGTCCGGTCCGGCGGCCACCCCGTTGGACACCTTGGCGAGCAGGGTGACGGCGGGACCGCCTGCGATCGGCTTGGCGTCGAGAGAGCTGCTCGACGACACGTAGACGAGCCAGTCGCCGACGATGGCGAACTGGTCCTTGGAGGTGCCGTTCGCCTGGTAGTTGTCCACGGTGACCTCGGTGAGCGGAGCCGAGAGGTCGCTTCGCGAGGCCACCAGAACCTTGTGGTCGGTGCTGTCGGAGCTGTACAGCGCGATGTGGTCGGGAGACAGCTTCGCCCTGGCGAACGTGCTGGGGACAGGCGCGGTGAGCGTCTCGACGCGTCCCGTCTCGGTGGAGGCGATGCCGTACCGCCGCTTCTCGTCCTGGACCCGCGTCGTGGTGAGGATGCCCGACCGGTCGCCGGCGAGGGCCCCGCCCGCGAAGGTGTCGTCCGGGCCGGTCACGGGAAGGTCCCGGACGGTTCCGTCGGGGCGGAGGGACAGCAGGTGCCACGCGCCGGTCGTGTACGTTCCGTCCGGCTGGGGGATCCTCTCGTAGGCGACCACCGTGGAGTCGTGGACCGAGTACGCCTTCAGCCCCTCGGGGAGCTTCAGGTGGCGCGAGGTGCCGTCTGCGGCGCGCAGTTCGACCTCGCCCTCACGAAAGAGCGCCAGGGTGTCGGCGCCCGTGCCGAGGATGGTCGTCCCGGCTTCGTTCGACAGGGGGACCGGGGTGCTGCGGCCGTCCGCGTACCGGGTCCACAGGACCTGCCGGTCCGCTCCCTGGTAGTGGAAGACGCCCTCGGCTCCTGCGGCGTCCGCCCGGTAGTACCGCGACTGGGCGGTCAGATAGGGCGATGCGCTGATCGCGGACGACCTGCGGGCCGCCGGCACGACGACCTCTCCCGCCCCCGGCTCCTCCGCCGTCGCCGTCACCGCCAGTGGTGTCAGGACGCCGCCCACCGTTAGTGCGATGGCCGTCGCGGCGACGGATGCGCTCCGTGCCCAGGTGTGACGAAACACCAGGAAATCCCTCCCCAGAGACCCTGCCGTGCCCCCCACCGCAGGTGGACCGGAGGGTAACAGCAGGAAGAGGCGCCCCGGTCCGCCGGGGCGCCTCTTTTTGAACAGGGTCGGTCAGGCAAGGACCCTGCTACGGGGCCGGGTTGAGCACGCTGATCGTCAGGTCGTCGCCCGCGTCACCCGTGACCGTGACCTTCACGCCGTGGCCCGCGACCCGCACGCTGGCCTGGGGGGCCGTGGCGTCGTAGTACGCGTCGGGGTCGGTGTCGTCGAAGACCGGGATACCCGGGACCGAGGGGGCGCAGGCCGCCTTCGTCTCGACGGTCTTGTTGCCGCCCTTGCCGACCAGGACCTCCTTGTGGAGGCAGGTCGCGTCGGTGGGCTCCAGGCCGAAGGTGGCGTCGAAGGGCTGGCGCCGGTTCGTCGGGGCCGTGCCGTCGTCGTAGCGGAACGGGGCCGGGCGGGCGTCCACGGCCATCGCCGAGCCGCCGCCCGGGTGGGCGCTGACGTTGTTGTCGTCGTAGGAGCGGTCCACGTACCAGACCAGCATGCCGTTCTGGAAGCGGAAGAACTCCACCCAGTCCGGGGCGGTGATGCCCTTGCTGAACTGGTATGGGCCCTCGGCGAGGAGCGCGTCGGCGCCGACGTACTCGCGGTTCTCCAGCAGGTAGTAGCGCGTGGAGGTGGCGGTCTCGGTGCCGGTCGAGATCTTCCAGCGGCCCTGCGCCGTCCAGCCGTTCGCGCCCTGCTCGACGTCGTCCGCCGCCAGGGTCGTCCCGCCGGCGGTCAGCGTGACGTCGTCGACGAACGCGCCCGCGAAGTGGACGCCGCCGTCCGACTGGTAGCGGAAGCGGAAGAGGGAGGGCTTGCCCGCGGAGTCGTACGAGTAGCGCAGCGTCGTCCACTTGCCGGCCGAGGAGCCGGAGACGGCCGCGCCGGCCCGGGCCCAGGTGGCGCCGTTGTCGAGGGAGTACTCGGCGAAGAGGTAGTCGAAGTCGGCCTCGATCTCGTACCAGGCGCTCGCCTTGACGGTGACCTTGGGGGCGGCCGGGACGGTACGGGTGAGGGACTGGTTCAGCCCGTCGGCCGAGCCCGTCCACCAGGCGTGCGTGCCCGAGGGCGGTGTCGCGTACGTCGTGCTGCTCGTCTTGTCCGGGAGCGCCACGCGGACGGCCTGCGCCTTGCCGGCGACCTGGAGCGCGGCCGGGCTCAGCGTGTACGAGCCGGTGGCGCCGAGCGGCGCGTCGGCGACGTCGAGCCAGCCGAGGAAGAGCTTCTCCTCGGCGCCCATCAGGCCGGGGTGGGTGCCGATGCCCTCGCCGGCGGCGGCACCGTGGCCGAGCCAGGAGCCGGAGCTCATCAGGGTCCAGAAGGCGGTGGAGTTCTCGCCGCCGTCGGTGTCGTAGTAGTCCGGCAGTCCGAGGTCGTGGCCGAACTCGTGGCAGAAGACGCCGAGTCCGCCGTTCTCGCCCTCGGTGGTGTAGTCGCCGAACCAGTACTTCGACTGGCCGATGCGGGCGCCGCCCGCCTTGTTCTGCGTGCCGGAGACGTCCGGGCCGGTGAGGCCGAAGTCGTCGCCGTTGACGTACCAGCGGTGCGACCAGATGGCGTCCTCGCCCTGGGCGCCGCCGCCCGCGTCCTCGCCCATGCCGGCGTGGACGGCCTGGAAGTGGTCGATGTAGCCGTCGGGCTCGTCGAAGTTCCCGTCGTGGTCCCAGTCGTTGCGGTCCCAGACGTCGAACTGGGCGAGGTAGGCGTCGATCTCGGCCGGGCTCTTGCCCGCCGCGAGCTGCGCGTTCCACCAGGCGTCGCCGGTGTCCTGGACGAAGGCCCAGGAGCCGCCGGTGTCCTCGACGGCGTTGTCGCCGTACCGGGAGGCGTTGTACGGGACCTTGACCCAGTCCTCGACGGTGTTGCTCACCGAGTAGCGGCCGCCCGACAGTTTCTCGTAGAAGGTCCGCATCGACTCGCCGGAGCCGTTGAACAGGTCCTCGTAGTGGGCCTTCGAGAAGTCGGCGGTCCAGGCGTTGGAGTTGTCCAGGGTCCGGTCCGGCTGCGGGATCCGGTTGTGCAGCGGGCCGGGGACGCTGCCGTACTTGCCGAGGCTCTGGTCGCCGAACTCGGAGAGGATCGTGAGGATCTTCTCCTGGCGTACGGCGGTCGTGGTCGTCGTCTCGGCGAACTTGCCGGGCGCGACCTCGACGACGCCGCGGGCGTTCGCCTTCGCCTTGCCCTTGGCGACCAGGTCGATCGCCTTCTCGCGCAGCTCGCTGCGCTGCTTGGTGAGCGGTCCGGGGCGGTTGTCCGCGCGGGGCGCCGTGGTGGCGCCGGTGCCGCCGTCCCGGGATTCCTGCGCGGCGGCCGGGGTGAGGCCGGCGGCGAGGAGTGCGGTGAGCGCCGACCCGATAGTCATGCCCACGACAATCTTTTTCACGTGGTGCGATCCCTTCGCTCGCATGCGTAGGACGCATGGTGCGCATGGTTCCGTTGTGGGTGAACGGATCGCCTGGGGGAACGATCGGCGCAGAGTCTGGCACGAAAGACCCGCCCGCGAGGAGGGGTCTATCCGGTAGATCTTCCGTCAGAGGGCCCGCAGTGCTTCCAGCTGGTCCAGGAACCAGCGCTGGGGCGGGAGTGCCGTCGCCGCCGCCGCGAGGCGCTTCGTGCGGTCGGCGCGTTCCGGGGCCGGCATCGAGAGGGCCTCGTGCAGCGCCTCGGCGGTGCCCGTCACGTCGTACGGGTTCACGGTGAGGGCGTCGGCGCGCAGCTCCTCGTACGCGCCCGCCTCCCGGGACAGCACCAGGGCGCAGCCCGCGTCGGAGACCACCGGGATCTCCTTGGCGACCAGGTTCATGCCGTCGCGCACCGGGTTGACCAGGGCGACGTCGGCCATCCGGTACGCGGCGAGGGAGCGGGTGAAGTCGTCCTGGACGGAGACCAGGACGGGCCGCCAGTCCGGCGTGCCGAACTCCTCGTTGATCCGCTCCGCGAGCTCGCCCACCGAGGCCGTGTACGCGCGGTAGACCTCCAGGTCCTGCCGGGAGGGGTAGGCGGAGGCGAGGTGGACGACCCGGCCGCGCCACTCGGGGCGGGTGGTCAGCAGCTCCCGGTAGGCGAGCAGGCCGCGCAGGATGTTCTTGGACAGCTCGGTGCGGTCGACGCGGACGATCGTCTTCCGGTCGCCGACCTCGGCCCGCAGTGCCGCGAGGCGTTCGTCGACCTCGGGGCGGTGGGCGAGCGCGCGCAGCTCCTCGGCGTCCACGCCGAGCGGGTGCACCGCGACGCGCGTGGCGTCGGCGGCCCGCTCGACCAGCGGGTCGGCGAGGAAGGCGGACGCCCAGGCCCGGGTGTGGAAGCCGACCTCGTCGGCGCCGAGCATGCCCTCGACCAGCTCGTGGTGCACGTCGTCCGGGAGCATCCCCAGGTACTGCGGCGAGGCCCACGGCGTGTGCGTGAAGTGTGCGATCCGCAGGTCGGGGCGCAGCGTCCGCAGCTGCCCGGGCACCAGCGCCAGGTGGTAGTCCTGCACGAGCACCGCCGCGCCCTCGTCGGCCGCTTCGGCGAGGGCCTCGGCGAAGGCGCGGTTGTAGGCGCGGTACGACTCCCAGCGGCGGCGGAAGGCCGCGTCGAAGACGGGCTCGCGCGGGATGTCGTACAGATGGTGGTGGAGGAACCACAGCACCGAGTTCGCGATGCCGTTGTACGCGTCGGCGTACACCTCCGGGTCGATGTCCAGCATCCGGACGCCCGGCTCGGCCACCCCGCGCCGCACCGCCTCGCGGTCGGCGTCGCTCAGGGCCGCGCACACCCAGAGCCCGTCCTCCGCAGCGCCCTCCGACGCGACGGCGCTGAGACCCGAGACGAGCCCGCCGCCGCCCCGCCGGGTCTCCAGGGCGCCGTCGTCACGCACGGTGTAGGAGACCGGGCCGCGGTTCGATGCCACGAGGACAGAAGCCATATGGCGAACCTAGCCCGTCCGGTAAACGCTCAAACGTGCGGATTCGAGACGTACGGATTCGCGCCAGACGGGCCCGGCGGGGGCGGGTGGGGCCGGATCAGGGCCTGGTGCGGCGCGCGGGTCGGCGCGCCCGGGGCGCGGTCGCCGGTCAGGGCTCCGTGCGGCTGCTCTCCGTGCGGCTCCTGATCGCCGCCCTGGCCACCACGCCCGTCGCCGCCAGCGCGAGCCCCAGCCCGCCGAGCAGCCACACGCGCTCGCCCGTATGCGCCGTCACCCCACCTTGGCCGTCGCCGTTCGGACCGGCATTCGGACCGGCGTGCGGACCGGCGTGCGGGCCGCTGTTCGGGGCGGCCGGGGCGCGCTGCGAGGACGGGGGTACGGACGGGGCCGACGGGGACGGCTTCGGGTCCGGGGCGGGGCCGGGCCGGCCGGGTGTCGCGGAGCCGACGGCGGCCGGGTTCCCGGCCAGGGCGTCACCCGCGTGCGTGGTCTCATGGGCGGCCCGCGGGGCCCACGCGGCCCCGCCCGGGACGGCCCCGCCCGGGACGGCGGCGGCCGCGGCGGCCCCGGTGAGCGTCAGCGCTCCGGCCGCCATGCCGAGCGTCGCCAACAGGATTCCCGTTTCAGGTCTGAACCGCATGAAACGGAAATCTAGTCAGAAATGATCATTATCCGGTGTTACGCCACGCGGCGCTCCGCGTACTCCGCGATCTCCACCATCGGGGGCCGCTCCTCCGTGTCCACCGCGTACGTGTGCGGCGTGAAGCCGTCCTCGCCGCGCTCGAACTGCGTGAGCCGCGGCCGCACCAGGTGCCCCCGTGACAGGCGCAGCTGGGCCGTCCGGTAGATCGCCGCCGCCATCCGGCCGAGCGCCAGGCCGTCCTGGTGCCGGTGCTTGCGCACCCCCACGTCCACCTGGGCGAGCGCGTCCAGGCCGACCGTGTGCAGCGCGTCCACGAGGAGGCCCAGCTCCACTCCGTAACCGACCGGGAAGGGGAGCCGCTCCAGCAGCGAGCGGCGGGCCGCGTACTCGCCGCCCAGCGGCTGGACGAATCCGGCGAGCCGCGGCCAGTGCAGATTGAGCAGCGGCCGGGCCACCAGCTCCGTCACGCGGCCGCCCTGGCCGGGGGGCCTCCCCGAGGTGAGCCCGTCGAACTCGGCGCCGAGCGGGCGGTCGTACATGGCCTTCACGAAGTCGACGTCCGGATCGGTGAGCAGCGGCCCCACGATCCCGGTGACGAAGTCCGCCGAGAAGTCCCGCAGGTCCGCGTCCACGAAGCAGACGACGTCCCCGCTCGTCACCATCAGTGACCGCCACAGGACTTCGCCCTTGCCCGGCACCGCCGGTATGCGGGGCAGGATCTCGTCGCGCGCCACCACCCGCGCGCCGGCCGCCGCGGCCACCTCCGCCGTACGGTCGGTCGAGCCCGAGTCGATCACCACCAGCTCGTCCACCAGCGGCACCGCCGGGGTCATCAGCTCGTGGCGGATGACGGAGACGATCGCGCCGACCGTCGCCTCCTCGTTCAGCGCGGGCAGGACGACGCTGACCTTCGTCCCCCGCTTGGCGGCGAGGATCCGCTCCAGCGGACGGTCGGCCACGGACCAGGACCGCCGGGTCAGCCAGCGCTCCACTTCTTCCAGCAACGTGATCTCCATCTCGCGGATCGGACGACCGTCTCCACCTCGGAAGCCTTCGGTTACAGTCTTGAACAACGCGGATGCCCGATGCATGTCGGGGTGCCGACCGCGTCTCACAATCGAATACCGCTCATCCAGAGGGGCAGAGGGAAACGGCCCGTTGAAGCCCCGGCAACCCTCCAGTCGGTTACTCGCCCACCCGTCTCACGGTCACCACCCCAGGTGGAGTCCTGACGGGCGCAGCTTTCAGCGCGAGGCTCCCGGCTAGGGAAGGTGCCAAATCCGTCTCATGGCGAAATGCGTCATGAGGAAGATGAGGAGAAAGGGCCTCGCCTCCATGGCTGTACAGACCGTCGCACCCGGAACCACCGTCGATCTCGGTCCCGCTTCCGGACTCTCCTGTCGCGAATGCGGTGAATCCTTCCCGCTCGGCCCGATCTTTGCCTGTGAGCTCTGTTTCGGTCCGCTCGAGGTCGCCTACGACCTGCCCACCGGTGACCCCGAGGCCCTGCGCAAGCAGATCGAGGCCGGCCCCGCCAACATCTGGCGCTACGCCCCGCTGCTGCCCGTCCCGGCCGACGTCGCCGAGAAGCCCAACCTGAACCCCGGGTGGACCAAGCTCGTCCAGGCCGACAACCTCGCCCGCGAGATCGGCGTCGAGCCCGGCAGGCTCTTCGTCAAGGACGACTCCGGCAACCCGACCCACTCCTTCAAGGACCGGGTCGTCGCGCAGGCCATCGAGGCCGCCCGCGCCTTCGGCTTCACCACCCTGTCCTGCTCGTCCACCGGCAACCTGGCCGGCGCCGTCGGCGCCGCCGCCGCCCGGGCCGGCTTCCGCTCCTGCGTGTTCATCCCGCACGACCTGGAGCAGGGCAAGGTCGTCATGGCCGGTGTCTACGGCGGCGACCTGGTGGCCATCGAGGGCAACTACGACGACGTCAACCGCTTCTGCTCGGAGCTCATCGGCGACCCGCTCGGCGAGGGCTGGGGCTTCGTGAACGTCAACCTCCGCCCGTACTACGGCGAGGGCTCGAAGACGCTCGCGTACGAGATCTGCGAGCAGCTCGGCTGGGTCATCCCGGACCAGCTCGTCATCCCGATCGCCTCCGGCTCGCAGCTCACGAAGATCGACAAGGGTCTGCAGGAGCTCATCAAGCTGGGCCTGGTCGAGGACAAGCCGTACAAGATCTTCGGCGCCCAGGCCGAGGGCTGCTCCCCGGTCTCCGCCGCCTTCAAGGCCGGTCACGACGTGGTCCGCCCGCAGAAGCCGAACACCATCGCCAAGTCGCTGGCGATCGGCAACCCGGCCGACGGCCCCTACGTGCTCGACATCGCCCGCCGCACCGGCGGTGCCGTGGAGGACGTGAACGACGAGCAGGTCGTCGACGCCATCAAGATCCTCGCCCGCACCGAGGGCATCTTCGCCGAGACCGCGGGCGGCGTGACCGTCGGCGTGACGAGGAAGCTCGTCGAGAACGGTCTGATCGACCCCACGCTGACGACGGTGGTCCTCAACACCGGCGACGGCCTCAAGACCCTGGACGCCGTGGCCGAGACCTCGCAGGCGACCGCCACGATCCGCCCGAGCCTGGACGCGTTCCGCGACGCGGGCCTGGCCCACTGAAACCGAGAGGTACGAAGACAGCCATGGCCGTGAACGTCCGCATCCCCACCATCCTCCGCACCTACACCGGCGGGCAGTCCGAGGTGCCCGCCGAGGGCGGGACCCTCGCCGAGGTCATCGCCGACCTGGAGAAGAACCACACGGGCATCGCGGCCCGCGTCCTGGACGACCAGGGCAAGCTGCGCCGCTTCGTCAACGTGTACGTGAACGACGACGACGTGCGCTTCGAGCAGGGCCTGGAGACCGCGACGCCGGACGGCGCGGGCGTCTCCATCATCCCGGCCGTCGCCGGCGGCTGACCGTCGCGCACCGTGCCGGCGGCCGCAGGGCCGTACTCACGGGTATCCGCAATACCTGAATTGCCCCTTCCGCCAGAAGAAGCGGAAGGGGTAATTCTGTATGGTTGAGCGCGGTAGAGTTGGGGAAGTCCCCTCCGCTGCTCATGCCAGGCGCATATGAGAATGCGTCTCCGCGCGACAAGAAGCAGCCAAAGTGCCCGCGCCTTGTGTACCTTCTGCGCGTTTTGCCGGGCCCGACTTGCCCCGGAATTCCGGGGATTCTCCCCAATTCCCCTTTCCACCGTGCCCAGAATTCTCGTCCGATTGACCTGTTGCAGAGGGCAGTTGGGCAGATACATTCAGCCGCGGTCGACGCGTTCCGGCGCAGGGTCTGACCCGGGTCCGCGAAGTGCGGCCCCGCGCAAGGGCCAGTAATAGGGGAGTTAGGCATGGCTCAGGGCACCGTCAAGTGGTTCAACGCGGAGAAGGGCTACGGCTTCATCGCGGTCGACGGTGGTGCGGATGTTTTCGTCCACTACAGCGCGATCCAGATGGACGGGTACCGCACCCTCGAAGAGGGTCAGCGGGTCGAGTTCGAGATCTCGCAGGGCCAGAAGGGTCCGCAGGCGGACATGGTCAAGCTCGCCGTCTGAGCGCGGCGCGATCGGCCACCGACGCACTTCCGTCGAGGGGTCCGCATCCCACTGGGATGCGGACCCCTCGCGCGTGTCCGGACAGGTGCGCCCGCGCGTGCGCCGCGCGTGCGCCGAGAGATGGGTCGAGGGCGGCGGATCCACCTGAGTCGCTTGCACTCGCATGGGTCGAGTGCTAATCATTGGCGTTAGCACTCTGAAGGTGAGAGTGCTACGAGGATCGGGCAGACGAGGTCGCCGACCGAGTGGGGCAAGGAACCACGAGGAGCGCGGGACCGTCCGTCGCGGGCGTCGGCCAGGTCCAGGAGCGTTATCCACCCCATGTCCGGGAGGACCACTTCACATGGCCAAGATCATCGCGTTCGACGAGGAGGCCCGGCGCGGTCTCGAGCGCGGCATGAACCAGCTCGCTGACGCCGTCAAGGTCACCCTCGGCCCCAAGGGTCGCAACGTCGTCCTCGAGAAGAAGTGGGGCGCCCCCACGATCACCAACGATGGTGTCTCCATCGCCAAGGAGATCGAGCTCGAGGACCCGTACGAGAAGATCGGCGCCGAGCTGGTCAAGGAAGTCGCCAAGAAGACGGACGACGTCGCCGGCGACGGTACGACCACCGCCACCGTTCTCGCCCAGGCGCTGGTCCGTGAGGGCCTGCGCAACGTCGCCGCCGGCGCCAACCCGATGGCCCTCAAGCGCGGCATCGAGAAGGCCGTCGAGGCCGTCTCCGGTGCGCTGCTCGACCAGGCGAAGGAGGTCGAGACGAAGGAGCAGATCGCCTCCACCGCCTCCATCTCCGCCGCCGACACCCAGATCGGCGAGCTCATCGCCGAGGCGATGGACAAGGTCGGCAAGGAAGGCGTCATCACCGTCGAGGAGTCCCAGACCTTCGGTCTGGAGCTGGAGCTCACCGAGGGTATGCGCTTCGACAAGGGCTACATCTCGGCGTACTTCGCGACCGACATGGAGCGCATGGAGGCCGCGCTCGAGGACCCGTACATCCTCATCGTCAACTCCAAGGTCTCCTCGGTGAAGGACCTGCTCCCGCTCCTCGAGAAGGTCATGCAGTCGGGCAAGCCGCTGCTGATCATCGCCGAGGACGTCGAGGGCGAGGCCCTGTCGACCCTGGTCGTCAACAAGATCCGTGGCACCTTCAAGTCCGTCGCCGTCAAGGCCCCGGGCTTCGGCGACCGCCGCAAGGCCATGCTGAACGACATCGCCATCCTCACCGGCGGCACGGTCATCTCCGAGGAGGTCGGTCTCAAGCTCGAGAACGCCGGCCTGGACCTGCTGGGCCGCGCCCGCAAGGTCGTCATCACCAAGGACGAGACCACCATCGTCGACGGTGCCGGTGACAGCGAGCAGGTCGCCGGTCGCGTGAACCAGATCCGCGCCGAGATCGAGAACTCCGACTCGGACTACGACCGCGAGAAGCTCCAGGAGCGCCTGGCGAAGCTCGCCGGTGGCGTCGCCGTCATCAAGGCCGGTGCCGCGACCGAGGTCGAGCTCAAGGAGCGCAAGCACCGCATCGAGGACGCCGTTCGCAACGCGAAGGCGGCCGTCGAGGAGGGCATCGTCGCCGGTGGTGGCGTGGCCCTGCTGCAGGCCTCCGCGGTCTTCGAGAAGCTGGAGCTGGACGGCGACGAGGCCACCGGTGCCAACGCCGTCAAGCTGGCCCTGGAGGCCCCGCTCAAGCAGATCGCCGTCAACGGTGGTCTCGAGGGTGGCGTCGTCGTGGAGAAGGTGCGCAACCTCCCCGTCGGTCACGGTCTGAACGCCGCGACCGGTGAGTACGTCGACATGATCGCCGAGGGCATCCTCGACCCGGCCAAGGTGACGCGCTCCGCGCTGCAGAACGCCGCCTCCATCGCGGCCCTGTTCCTCACCACCGAGGCCGTCATCGCCGACAAGCCGGAGAAGGCCGCGGCGCCGGCCGGCGGCGGCATGCCGGGCGGTGACATGGACTTCTGATCCTCGTAGAGGATCGGCGGTTCATCGCTGAACGCCGAAGGGCGGCACCCCGTGGGGGTGCCGCCCTTCAGTCGTGTGCCCCGGATCCGGGCCGGGGGCCGGGGGCCGGGGGCCGGGGGCCGCGGGCCGGGGGCCGGGGGCCGGCGCACGTCGCCCCCCCGGATCCGGCCCGGGGGCCGGGCGTCAGCGCACGTCGACGTAGTCGCCCCGGCCGGTGGAGTCGAAGTGCGAGGCGTCACCGACGTAGACGACGGTGTACGTCCCGTCCACCGAGGTCCGCGCCTTCAGGCTCGCCCTGCCCGTGGCCGAGGTGCGGCCCCAGGCGACGGTCTTCCAGGTCTGGGAGCCCCACGCGGCGAAGCGCAGCTGCACCTGCTGGCCGGCCAGCGGCTTCCAGCCCGCCTGGTCGTGCTGCACCGTGGCCGTCACCGTGATCTCGGCGCCCTTGCGGACGGGCTCCGGCGTGGCGTCCACCGACAGCACCCGGGTGGAGGTCCGGGCCACCTGGAAGGTCCGGCTCACGGACTCCGCGTACATCGACGAGCCGAGGCTGTGCAGCCGGAACCAGCCGCCCCTGGTGGCCACGCCGACGGCGAACGACCGCCGCACATCGGTGGTGATCGGGGTCGAGGCGACCTTCTTCCAGCCGGTCAGCCCGTCCGGGGACTGCTCCAGGAGCACCGTCTGGTCGGTCATGTAGCCCGCCCACGTCTCGTACGGGGAGCGGAACTGGCCCCACGCCGTGAGCCGCCCGTTGCTGTCGAGCCGGTAGGCGACGAGGTTCGTGCGGGTGTCCTTCGGCATGGCGAGCGCACCGTTCGCGTACAGCCCCTCCTGGAACACGCCGGTGCCCCTGACGCTCCATCCGGTGTGGTCCGGGCCCGGAGCGGCGACGAGCCGCGCGGTGAACCGGCCCTCCGCGTCGGTGCGTACGGCCAGCGGAACCCCGCCGCCCAGCAGCGCCTCCAGCGGCTCGTCGGCGACCGGGGAGCCGTCCGCCGGGTCGGTGACCCGGCCGGTGACGGTGACGGTCTCGCCGTTCACCGCGAGCGTCTTGTCGGCGGTGGCGGTGAGGGCCATCCTCCTGGTCCGCACGTCGGCGTCGTCGGTGCGCGCCCCGAGGCCGTGCACCTCGTCGCCGTTCTCGCTGAACTCGGCCCGGTACCAGGCGTAGCGCGTGGTCAGCGGGATCGGAGCGGCGGTGAAGGCGCCGGTGGCGTCGGTCACGGCGGTCCCGATCGCGGTCTCGTCCCAGCCGAGCCGGAACGACACCGAGCGGCCGGGCAGCGGCACCTGGTCGAGGGATCCGGGCTGGATGCCGACCAGGGTGCCCTGCGGGTGGATGTTGCGGTCGGCCCAGGTGGAGACGCCGACGTCGAAGCTGGTCAGGACCGGCCGCAGGGTGAAGTCGAGGGTGCCCGCGTTCGCCCGCGTGACGGTGTTGCCGAGCGAGTCGGTGGCCGTCACGTCGATCGCGTACCGGCCGAGTGCCGGGATGGTGCCGCCGTCCTCGGTGAGCTTGAGCGCCGACTCCTCCGGCAGGGCGAACGTGCCCCGGCTCGAAGGGTTCTCGACGAGCGAGGGCAGGTCGGCGAGGACGGTGTCGCCCTGCCGGACCTTGGCGGACACCGAGGTGACGGTGGCCTGCGGTGCGTCGGTCCACGCGGTCACCCGGAAGGTGCCGCGCTGGGTGTCGACGGTCACGGCCCGTCCGACGCCGACGGTCGGGGCCGGCTCCTCGGCGAGGGCCGGGGCCGCGCCGGCGCCCAGGACGAGCGCCGTGACGAGGGAGACGGCGGAGAGCCGGAGGTCAGCGCGCATCGACATAGAAGTTCCTCGACTCGCTGTAGAAGTAGCCGGTGCGGGGCTGCGTGCCCAGGCCCCAGGTGCCGTCGCCGTAGGTGGTGGTGGTGACGCTGAAGGCGCCGTTGGAGCCGGTGGCGATGTTCTTGGCGGCCCAGTACCAGCTCGGGTCGCCCTTGGGCTTGACGTACAGCGTCAGCCGCGCGCCCGGCAGGGCCTTCCAGACCCCGTTCACCTGCTGCTGCACCACACCCTTGACGGTCATCTTGCCGTTGACCTGCGGCCGCGAGGGGCTGTAGGTGACGTTGACGATCCGGGTGGGGATGCGGGACAGGCGGATGTTCGCGGTGTTCTTGGCGACGTAGCGGTCGCTCTCCGGGTGGTAGATCCGGTAGACGGCGTTGACGTAGCCCCAGGCGCCGAGGTCGTACCAGCAGCCGGTGTCGACGTAGCCGGACTTCATGGTGCGCCAGGTGCGCCCGTTGTCCAGGGAGACCTGCAGCGCGACCCAGTCGGGCTTGGTGTCGCAGTACGTGCTGCCGGCGCCGAGACGCCCCCGCGCCTTCACCCAGCCGTACTCGTTCAGGGTGGTCGTGGCGCTGCTGTACGTGAACTGCTGCGGCACCGCGATGTCCGCGACGTCGTACAGGTGGGTCATCTCGCGGGCGAAGTAGACCGACGGCTTCGGCAGCGTGTACAGCTTGCCCGTCGTGTACTGGACCCGGGCCGGGTAGGCGAAGGAGCCGTCCGCCGCCGTGTCGCCGCCGCCGAGCGGGGCGAGCGCCTTGGTGTACGGGTACGGCTCGGCGCCGGTGGTGACGACCGGGACGCCGGCGAAGCCCTGCCAGCCGGCCTCGGTCAGGCGCTCCACGCGGCCCTGGACGTTGACGTCCGTTCCGGCGGAGACACGGAACCTGCCCGAGTCCGAGGTGATCCGGTACTTCAGCTTCTCCACACCCACGGCGGGGATGCCGCGCGGTGCCACGGGGTCGGTGTCGGCGGCGGCGGACACGACCTCGGCCTTGCCGCCGGTGATCTCGTCGTCCGCGGTGAAGGGCAGCGAGAAGGTGCCGTCCGCCGCGGTGGCGACCGTGGTGGTCCGGGTCTGGGTTCTGGAGAAGGCGTCGCTCAGGTTCAGCGTGACCTTGACCGAGGTGCCCTCGGCGGCCGGGGTGGTCGTGCCCGTGGCCGGGTTCCAGGTGGTGGCCCTGCCGGACAGGACGACGTCCCGGCGGTCGTAGCTGGTGGTCGTGCGGTCGAAGGAGGCGGCGGCGACCCCGGTGTGCAGCCGGTAGGCGAAGGTGCCGCCGGTCCAGCGCTGCACGGTGCCGCCGGGCAGCCGGTACTCGACGGCGAGCGGGTAGTCCCCGAGGGCGGTGCCCTCGGGGAGCCGGATCGGCGCTTCGGTGGTCCAGGCGGAGTAGGCCGTCAGGCCGAGCTCGTCCGTCGAGGCGAGGACGGCGGCGTCCGGGGCGGCGGAGGCGAGGACGCTCACCTTCACCCACAGGGCGTCGCCGGGCAGGCCGACGGTCAGCCGGCCGTCGTCCAGGGTGGTGGTCTGGCTGACGGTCGCCGCGTACGCGGCCGGAGCCGTGACGACGGCGGGCAGGGCCACGCCTGCCGCCAGGGCGAAGACGGTGGCCGCACGCACGAGGGCGTGCGGACGTGTGCGCGTGGTGCGCATGAAAGGGACCCCCCACAGGTCAGAAAAGGCGGTGCACGAGAGGCGTGCGGGCCGCGTGGTACGCACGATATCGCCTGGGGATTGAACATGTTCACTGGATTGCCGGGTAGGCGGGAGTCCTGCGAGCGACAGACGGAGGGGCGATGCTGGGGAGAGAGCCCGGAACGCAATCCCCCGGCCCGGAGTCCCGGAACGGAAGCGGGAGGCGGAGTACGTCATGATCACGCTGCTCACCACACCGGCGGACCGCGAGCTGGTCGTCACCCGCACCTTCGACGCCCCCGTGCGGCGCGTGTGGGAGGCGTGGACGCGCCCCGAGCACGTCCGCGCCTGGTACGGCCTCGCCTCCCTGACCATGTCCGTCTGCGACATCGATCTGCGCCCGGGCGGCGCGTGGCGCTGGGGCCAGCGGACCCCGGAGGGCCAGGAGATCGTCTTCTCCGGCACGTACGAGGACATCGTCCCGGCCGAGCGCCTCGTCTACACGGAGATCTTCGAGCAGATGCCGGACGCCGACCCGGTCCGCGTGATCCTCTCCTTCGACGCCACCCCTGACGGCGGCACCGCCCTGACCAGCACGTCCTTCTGGCCGACGACGGAGATCCGCGACCAGGCGCTGGCGGCGGGGATGGAGACGGGGATCCGCGAGCAGTACGACCGCCTAGCGGCCCACCTGCGCCTCATGGCGTGACGCCCGGACCCGGCCGTCAGGGCAGGTCGTACCGCAGGAGGGCCCGGGCGGCGGGCTCGCCGGTACGGCGGGCGTACGCCATGCGGGCCTTCACCTCGGCGAGGGTGCGCGGCCGGTAACCCGGGCCGCCGCAGCAGGACTTGTGGAAACCGATCCCCGCGTTCAGCACGACGGACAGCGCCCGCCAGGCGTTCCGGTCCCGGCGCGGCGGCGGCGCGAACGCCGACCCGGCATGGATCATCACCCGCGCGCAGCGCGGACAGCGCCGCTCGCGCCATGCGTCGTACGGCTGCTTGTACGAGGCGCGGCACGGCAGACACACGTACGAGGTCTTCCCATGGCCCATGCGGCCAGGTTAGGTGCTCGCGCGCCCGCGGTCGCGGTGAATTCCGGCCCGGCGGGGGAGGGGTCGTGCCTAGGGTGAGGCCATGGAGCTCTCCGCGATCACCCTCGACTGCGCCGACCCGCCGGCGCTCGCCGACTTCTACCACCGGGCGACCGGCCTGCCCCTCCACCCCAGGAACCACGAGGAGTTCGCCGGGGTGCAGCGCGAGGGCGGCCTCCTCCTCGGCTTCCAGCGCGTGACGGACTACGTTCCGCCGCGCTGGCCCGGCCAGGAGCAACCCCAGCAGCTCCACCTGGACTTCGACGTCGACGACCTGGCGGAGGCGGAGGCCCGCCTCCTGGCCCTCGGCGCCGCCCGGCCGGCCCACCAGCCGGACCCGGAGCGCTTCCTCGTCCTCACGGACCCGGCCGGCCACCCCTTCTGCCTGGTACCGCGGCGCCCGCGGGCAGAGGCGGGGTGATGACGGATCAGTCCGTGCAGAGGCAGGGGTCGGTCTCCCAGCCCATGCCCAGGACGTCCTTCAGGGCACCCTGGTAGGCCTGAAGCTCGTCGACGTCGCCCTTGACGTACTCGCCCCAGCCGTCGGCGGTCCGGCCGCGGCCCACCGTGAGGGCGCCGGTGCTCTTCCAGCCGTTGGGCAGGTGGACGGTCGCTCCGGCATCGGTGTAGCTGTCGGTGTAGAGCGTCAGCGTGTCGGTGGCGTCGTCGTAGACCACGGCGAGATGGATTCCCCATCCGCTGCTGCCGGAGGGCATTTCGGCCCGTGCGACGACCCTCTCCGGCGCGCCCGCCTCGTCCCGCTCGGGCACGATCAGCTGCCACGAGTACGTCGTCGGCTCGTAGCGCAGCTTGAATGCGTCGGTGTGCTCACCAGCCTGGGAGAGCACGGTCATCGGTCGTGTGGCGTCCTCGTCGGCGATCCGGACGCGGACGCCGATGGTGAAGCTGTCGCCGGTGTCCACGACGGGGCCGTCGGTGGCCGCGTAACCGGTGTCGCCGTCCAGCCGCAGGTTGCCCTCGCCGACGAGCGGCGGCCGCTGGTAGGTGCAGTCGGGATCGATGTCGGGAATGCAGCTGTCGTTCGTGTTCCGGTAGATCGTCGCGCCGGGCGTGAGCTTCAGCGGCGCGCCGCCGTTCTGCTCGGGCGTGGCACCGTCGGCCTCGGTGCTGAACGACCAGTGGCCGAGGAGCTTCGGCTTGCGACGCGCGAGCTCGGACACCTCGGCCGGCACCACGAGCCGGTCGTACACGCGGACGTCGCCGAGGGCGCCGTTCCAACGGTGCTTGTAGCCGGTCTTGGCGCGGATCCGGCCGATCTGGAAGGCCCCGTCCGAGGCCGTGGGCGTGGCCTTGGCCTTGCTGCCGACCTCGTGGCCGTTGACGAACAGCTGGGCGTAGCCGGTCTCGGTGTCGTAGAGGCCGAGCAGGTAGGCCCATTCCCCGACCTCGGGGGCGCCGCCCTCGATCTTGGCGTCACCGACGGTGAAGCTCCAGCGGGCGGTTCCGGCGACCGGGGCGTCGAGACCCAGCGAGTACGCGGCTCTACCGGTGGAGTCCTGGCTGGCCACGGTCATCGGTCGGCCGGTCTCCGCGGGCCGTACCCAGGCGCCGACGGCGAAGGTCTTGGCTGCGTCGACAGCAGGGCTTCCGGTGGTGAGGTAGGCGTGGCTGCTGCCGTCGAGGGTCGCGCCGGTGGTGAGTCCGGTACCGAAGGGCGCGGGGCCGCCGAAGGTCACACCGCTGCCTGCCTCGGCCGGCTTTCCGGTCTCCGCGGCGGCCGTGGTGGAGCCTGCTGGGTCGGCGAGTTTCCACTCGGCGACCGGCGCGCTCGCAGCCTTCACATAGAAGTTGTAGGACGTGGGAGGGCTCATGCGCCCGGAGCGGTCCCGGGCCTCCGCGTAGAGCCGCTGCGAGCCGTGGCGCTGAGGAGCGAAGCGGATGGTGGCCGGTCCGCCCAGCTCGGTGGGGCGGACTGTGCCGGTCGGCCCGCCTTCGAAGGTGTATCGGTATTCGGCGACGTCTGACGAGGGCGAGTCCATGGTGAAGCTGCCGTAGACGCCGACGCCGCCCACCCACCAGGTCTCCGCCGGGTATTCCGGCGAGCTGATGACCGGGGCGGCGGGGTTCTCGTCGTCGTAGACGAACCGGCAGGCGGCGCCGGGGGAGTCGGAGCTCCAGGCGCCGTTGACGGTGCCGTCGTTGGCTCGGACCCGCCAGGACACGATGGTGTCGGCCGGGATGTCCGACGGCGCGGTGACGCGATGAAGCTGGTCCGTGTATTGCGGGTACGTCGTGAGCGTGCGGCGTTGCTCGGCACCGGACGCGTCCGTCCACCAGACCTCGAACTCGCCCGTGACCCTCTCCGGGTAGCCGAGCCGGTCGTCCTCGGCCGGGTCGGACAGCGTGGCCGTGAGGACCGGCGGCTGGCCGGTCCAGGTCGGCTCGTCGCCGGTCGCGCACGGTTTGAAGTTCGTCTGCAGATCCGCGATTCGCGGCTGGTTCGGCGGCAGGTTGTCCACCGCGTACGCGGTGCCGGGTGCGGCCGTCCCCACGACCGCGGCGAGGCAGCTGCCGAGCAGCACGCCTCGGACACCGGTTCTTTTCATCACTGACAAGGTCCCTCCCCTATGGCTGCTCGAACCTGATGACGGTTCGAGCGCCAGGAGGCTAACAGCGGCCGCTGACATGATCCGAGCGAGTTTCGGCGGAGCGGCAGCGCTGCGGAGGAGACCCTTTCAGCGCGTCTTGGTGGCCGGGGCGCACCTCGGCCCTGCGTCAGCGGGCAGACCCCGTCGGCCGGCGGAAGAGGGCCGTCCAGAGGAAGGGTTCGCCGAAGTGGGGGGAGTCGGCGGGCTCGTCGTGCATGCGGCGGAGGGAGCGCTCTTCCCAGGGGGCGAAGATCTCGCGCAGGGCGTCGGCCGTGTAGGCGAGGCCGCCGTGGAGGGAGCCGTCGCGGTAGAAGGCCTCGTCGGGGAGTTCGGAGCCCATGCCGCCCGGGCCCGCGGCGAAGCACGTGAGGGCGAAGTGGCCGCCGGGGGCCAGGTGCCGGGCGAGGAAGGCGAGATACGTGACGCGGCGGTGCGGCGGCAGGTGGTGGAAGCAGCCGGAGTCGTAGATCAGGTCGTACGGGCGGCCGCCGGCCTCCGCGTCCCCGTCCGTGCCCAGGTCCATCGCGAAGGCGTCGCCCCGCAGGAAGCGGATGTTCTCCAGGCCCGCCTCCCGGGCCCGTTCCCGCGCCCACTCCAGGGCGCCGGGCGAGAGGTCCACCGCGTCCACGGCGAAGCCGCGCGCGGCGAGGTGCAGGGCGTTGCGGCCGGGGCCGCAGCCGAGGTCGAGGGCGCGGCCGCCGGTGGGGAGCAGGCCCCGGTCGAGGTGGTCGACGAGGTTCTCGTCGGGCTTCGGGACGAAGAACGGGACGGGCCGTTCGCGGTCGTCGTAGAAGCCCTGCCATTTGTCGGCGTCCGCGGCGAACAGGCCGTCCAGGAGCCGGAGTACGTCTTCGGCTGTGCGGGTCGTGCGGTCCACTACAGGTCCCCTCCCGGGTGGCTTCCGTGTGAGGCAAACGCTACGGGAGGAGAGGGTGAAAGCCCAGGTCAGAGGCGGTGGGGTCAGGCGCTGGGCGGGGGTGTGCCGGGCGTTCTCGGGAGGGGCGGCCACCCCCGTCCGGGGGTGCCGGGCGGGGGCCTGGAGGGGGCGTGGAGCAGCGCCTCAGGGGGTCTGCGGGCGGAGGTGGAGCAGGTTTTCGCGCGTGTTCCGGCGGGACCACGGGGCGAGTTGGGCCACGCCCCACGCCACCTCGACGCCCAGGAACAGCCACACCACCGGGGCCGCGCCGTGCGCCAGCGCGTACGCCTGCCAGCTCGTGAACAGCACGCGCGCGACACCGTCGAGGAGGCCGTACAGGGGAAGCGGGCGCAGGACGCGCAGGAGCGACCAGACGAGCACCACGGAACCCATCAGGTTCGCGTACAGGACCGTCATCCGGTCCGCGGGGCCGCCCAGCGCCAGGGCGTCGTGCAGCAGCCGGTACGTCCACGGGGTGGCGAAGGGGGCCGTGACGACGAGGTCGTACCAAGCGCTCGCTCGGACGACCCGTGCGTAGGAGGAGGAAGAAAGGAGCATGCCCGCGACGCTAGACATGGGACCACGCTCCAAGGTCAAGTCCCTTGAGGAGACGCATGCTCATCGGCGAACTCGCCGCCGCCACCGGTCTGGCCCGCGACACCATCCGCTTCTACGAGAAGCGCGGCCTCGTCAGCGGGGAGCGCCGCGCCAACGGCTACCGCGACTTCCCGCCCGAGTCCGTGCCCTGGCTCCAGTACGTCCGCACCGCCCAGGCCCTCGGCTTCTCCCTGGCCGAGATCGCCCGCCTCGGGGAGGACCTGCGCGAGGCGCCGGACTGCGCGGAGCGGCTCTCCGCGCTGTTCGAGGACAAGATCCGGATCATCGACGCGCGCATGGACGAACTCTCCGCGCTGCGCGCCGATCTGGTGGCCCGGGTGGACACCGGCTGCCCGCTGCGGGCGGCCACGTGACGCCGGTGCGCCGGAGGTCGTGACGCCGGGTCAGGACGGGTCGGCGGGCGGGGCCATCAGTTCCGGTGAGCGGCCGGAGCGGCGCAGCGCGTCCGCCACGAAGCCGGTCGCCTTCAGTTCCTCCACCGTCGCGCGCAGGAAGGCGACCGTCTCCGGGGCGCGGGCCACCGTCGTGCCGACGGCCTGGCGGATCTCCATGAAGCGCTCCTCGATGAGCCGGAGCTCCGGGTGCGCCGCCACATAGGCCGTCATCGGCTGGCGGATGCCCGCGCCCGCCTCCAGCCCCTGCTCGACGAAGACGTCGACGCCCTCCGCGCCGCGGACCGGCGTCGCGTGCCGCAGGGCGCGGGTGAGGTGCAGGTCGTACGCGGAGCCCGCCTTCACGCCGACGCGGACGCCAGGGGCGTCCACGTCCTGGGGCGTCCTCAGCGCGGAGTCGCGCGGCACCGCGTACACGCCCTCGATCACGACGTACGGGGCGGTGAACGCGACCTCGGCCTCCCGCGCCGGGTCCACGGCGAGGAAGCAGAGGTCGGCCCGGCCGGTCGCCATCGCCTCGTAGGACTTGCGCGCCGCGTCGAAGCACAGCAGCTCCACCGGCACGCCGAGCCGGGCGCCGATCTCGCGGGCGAGGTCGACGGTGATGCCAGCGGGGGCCTCCGGGGTGCCCTGGGCGAGCACCGGGTTGCCGAGGTTGACGGATGCGCGCAGGGTCCCGGTCGGGGCCAGGTCCGCGACGAGCGCGGCGTGGGCGGCGGCGGTTCCGGCGGTTCCCGCGGTGCGGGACCCGGTGGGCGCGTCGGGGGCGGCGGCGTGCGCGGCGTCGGCGTCGGTCATGCGGCGGAGTCTAGGTCGTGTCCTCCGGACCAGGCAGGATCGGGGGCCGGAGGCCCGGGCCCGGCGTGATCGGAGGACCCGGCTCAGACAGCCGCCGCCCGGTGCACCCCGTCGAGGAGGGCCAGCTCCTCCTCGCTCAGCTTCAGCGCGCCCGCGGCGACGTTGTCCGCGAGGTGGCCGAGGTCGCCGGTGCCGGGGATCGCGAGCAGGTGCGACCCCTGGTGCAGGGTCCAGGCGATCCGGATCTGCGCGGGGGAGGCGTCGTGCGCACGGGCCACGGCCAGCAGCTCCTCCGCCTCGGCCCCCGCCTTCGCGCCCGTCTCACGGCCGGCGGCGGCGATCGCGTAGAAGGGGACGAACGCGATGCCCAGCTCGCCGCAGCGGCGCACGAAGGCGTCGTACTCGGGGCGCACCCCGATCCCGTACATGTTCTGCACGCACACCACGGGAGCGATCTCCCGGGCCTCGTCGAGCTGTTCGGGCGTGACGTTGGAGACGCCGAGGTGGCGGATCAGCCCGGCCTCGCGCAGCTCGGCGAGGGCGCCGAAGCGTTCGGCGACCGAGTCCGTGCCGAGGATGCGGAGGTTGACGAGGTCGAGGTGGTCGCGGCCGAGCTGGCGCAGGTTCTCCTCGACCTGGGCGCGCAGCTCCCGCGGGGTGCGGGCGTGCGGGACCCACGCGCCGGAGGCGTCGCGGGAGGGGCCGACCTTGGTGGCGAGGACGAGGTCGTCGGGGTAGCGGCCGGAGGGTGCGAGGGCGCTGTTGATGAGCTCGTTGGCGGAGCGCAGCGGGGAGAAGTAGAAGGCGGCGGTGTCGATGTGGTTCACGCCGAGCTCGACGGCCCTGCGCAGGACGGCGATCGCCTGCCCGCGGTCCCTCGGCACGGCATCCTCGACGAGGGCCCCGCCGGTCTGCGGCAGCCGCATGGCGCCGAATCCGATGCGGTGCACGGGAAGGTCGCCGAGCGTCCAGGTACCCGCGGCGGAGGCGGGAGAGGGGACCGGGGCGGCGGAGGAGGCGGGGGAAGCGGCGGAGGGGGCGGGGCCGGACGTGGGAGCGGGGCCGGAGGGGGAGGCGGGAGAGGCGGGGGAAACGGGAGAGGCGGGAGAGGTGGGGGAGGCGGCGGGGGTGATCTGATCTGCGGTCATGACGGGGATGATCTCCCGCCGGCCGTGCTCGTGCCAGCGGCTTTGTCCGGCCGTACGCTGCGACGGGCGTGATCGTGAGTCTCACCCACCGCGCGCCCCGGCACGCCTCGCCCGCCCCGTGCACCTCGCTCACCCTGCCCGCCCCGGCATGCCCACCCCGCCCGGCATGCCCCACTCGACCTGGGCACCCCGCCCGCCCCGGGCCCCCACCCGCCCCCGGGGGCTACCCCCACCGCACACGTGCGTGCCTGCCGGATGGGGAGCTGACGTCAGGTCAACCATGCTCTGCACATGACGACTTCCGCAGGTATCGCGCTCGCTCTCGCTCTCGGCTCCGCCACCCTCGCCCCCACGGCGACCGCCGCCCAGGCCGCCCCCGTGGCCCCCGCCGCCCCCGCCCTGAGCTGGTCCGCGTGCGGCACCGCGGCCCTCGGCCAGGAGTGCGCCACGCTCACCGTCCCGCTCGACCACGCCGACCCCGCCGGGCGCCAGGTCGGGCTGGCGGTGTCCCGGATCCGCAGTGCCGACCCGGCGGCCCGGCGCGGTGTGCTGTTCGTGGTGCCCGGCGGGCCCGGCGGGTCGGGGGTGCAGCGGCTGACCTCGAAGGGGCCGGCGCTGGTGAAGGAGCTGGGCGGGACCTACGACCTCGTGGCCCTCGACCCGCGCGGCGTGGGCGGCAGCATGAAGGCGGGCTGCGGGCTCGCGCCGGAGGACCGGCACCTGGTGACCCTGCGCAGCTGGCCCGACGCCGACGGATCGATCGACGCCGGCGTCGCCCGGTCCCGCCGGGTGGCCGAGGCCTGCGCACGCAACGGCGGGGCCGAGCTGCGCAGCCTCAGCACCGCGAACCAGGTCCGGGACATGGACCGGCTGCGCGCGGCGCTCGGCGAGGAGAGGCTGTCGGCGTGGGGCGTCTCGTACGGCACGTACGTCACCGCCCAGTACGCGCAGAAGTTCCCGCGGCGCACCGACCGGATCGTCCTCGACAGCAGCGCCGACCCGAACCCGCGGACGGTCGCCCAGGGCTGGCTGCGGGGCATGGCGCGCGGCGCGGAGGACCGCTTCCCCGACTTCGCGGCCTGGGCGGCCCACCCGGACCGCGCGGCGGCCGGGCTGCGGCTCGCGGGGACGCCCGAGGAGGTCCGCCCGCTGGTCCTGGACCTGGCCGCCCGCCTGGACCGCGAGCCGAAGCCGACCACCACGCCCGGCGTGCCGCTGACCGGCACCCTGCTGCGCCAGGCCCTGCAGAACGCGCTGTACTCCGACTCCGCCTTCGAGGGCTTCGCCCAGCTGGTCCGGCAGGCCCGTACCCCCGGCGAGACGCCCGTGCTCCCGCCGATGCTGGCCGGTCCGATGCCGGACTCCGACGCGGCCGTCACGGTCGGCGTGATCTGCAACGACGTGAAGTGGCGGGGCTCCGTGCGCTCCTACGAGCGGGCCGTCGCCGCCGACCGGGTCGCGCACCCGCTCACCGCGGGCATGCCGTTCAACATCACGCCCTGCAGCTTCTGGAAGGGCGGCCCGGTCGAGAAGCCCACCCGCCTCACGGCCGACGGGCCCTCGAACATCCTGATGATCCAGAGCCTGCGCGACCCCGCCACCCCGCACTCCGAGGGCCTGAAGATGCGGGTCGCCCTCGGCGCCAGGGCCCGCCTCGTCTCCGTCGACCACGGCGGCCACGGCATGTACCTGGGCAACGGCAACGCGTGCGGCGACCGGACGGTCACCCGCTTCCTGCTGACGGGTGAGCGTCCGGCCGCCGATGTGACGTGCTGAGGCGGGAGCCCGGTGACCGACGGGGCCCGGGACCCCGCCGACCCGCCTTGGGGTGTCAGACCTTCGCGGACGCCGGCTCCGGCCCCGCCGGCCCCCCCGTCGGTGTGCCCGAGGCCACCGGAGCCCGTGCGGCATCCCCTGCGGCCTCCGCGTCCGTGTCCACGTCGAACTCCTCGATCATCTCCTTGCTGAAGCCGAAGAGGTACGTGGCCACGAAGCCCACCGCGTAGCCGACGAGCAGCCCGCCCGCGTAGATCGCGACCGTCGTGCCCAGGCCCTTGTCGCCGTCGAGGAGCGGGAAGAGGGCCCAGCCCGAGGGGCCGATGGAGGTCGAGCCGACCTTGTCGCCCAGCATGCTGAAGAGGCCGACGAAGCCGCCGCCGAATGCGCCGCCGACGCAGGCGGTGACGAAGGGGCGGCCCAGCGGGAGCGAGACGCCGTAGATGAGGGGCTCGCCGACGCCGAGGAAGCCGGCCGGGAGGGCGGACCTGATGGTGCGCCGGAGGGAGCCGTTGCGGGGGAGCTTCAGGTAGACGGCCATGGCCGCGCCGACCTGGCCCGCGCCGGCCATCGCCAGGATCGGCAGCAGGACCGTGTAGCCCTGCTGCTCGATGAGGGTGGTGTGGATGGGGATGAGGGCCTGGTGCAGGCCGAGCATCACGAGCGGCAGGAAGAGTCCGCCGAGGACGAAGCCCGCCCCGGCGCCCGCGTGGGCGAGCAGCCAGTCGGCGAAGTCGCCGATGGCCCGCGAGATCTCCCCGGCCACGAACATCAGGCCGAAGACGGTGACCAGGCCGGAGACCAGCACCGTGAGGGTGGGGGTGACCAGGACGTCGAGGGACTCCGGCACCCGGCGGCGGCACCACTTCTCCACGTACGCCGCGAGGACCGCCGCGCCGAGCGCGCCGAGGACGCCGCCCTGGCCGGGGGAGAGGGGCTGGCCGAAGACCTCGATCTTGGCGACGCCCGCGTAGACGATGATGGACGCGACGGCGCCGCCGAGGATGGGTGTTCCGCCGAACTCCTTGGCGGTGTTGTAGCCGACGAAGACCGCGATGAGGGCCATGAAGCCGCTCGCGACGGCGGCCAGGGCCGGGGTGACGCCGGGCAGCCAACCGAGGTTGACGAGCAGGCCGTTGAGGCCGGCGATGATGCCGCAGCCGATGAGGGCGGGGATCAGCGGGACGAAGATGTTGGCGATCTTCCGCAGGAAGAGCTTGAACGGGGTGGCGTTCTTCGTCTTCCGCGCGGCCTTGAGGGCCGCGCCCCGGTCGGCGAGCTCCTCCGCCGTGCGGCCGGAGGCGGGGGCCGGGGAGGGGCCGGCGGCGCCGGAAGAGGGGGCCGGGGAGGCGTCTGGGGAGGGGCCGGAGGCTCCGGAAGAGGGGGCCGGGGAGGCGTCGGGGGAGGGGCCGGCGGCGTCGGCAGGGGCCTCGGCCAGCAGGGCCTCGAACTCGGGGGTCACGCGGGCGACCGTGCCCGGTCCGAGGACGATCTGGTAGGTGTCGTCCTCCACCACGCCCATCACGGACGGCAGGGCTTTCAGGGCCTCGTCCCGGACGAGTGAGCGGTCCCGCAGACCCAGCCGCAGCCGGGTCATGCAGTGGGCCACGGAGCTGATGTTCTCGGCGCCGCCGACGAGGGGGAGGATCGCGGCGGCGATGGCGCGGTTCTTGTCGTCTGTGCTCATGGTGCGGTGGCGCCTTGCTGTGAGGGGGTCCTCGGGGGAGGTCCTACGGGGTGGGCCCGGTCGCGTGCAGCGCTGCGCGCAGGTGGCCCCGGGAGTCGCTCAGACGCTGTTCGGCGGTCTTGGCATCGATGTCGGCGAGGAGCATCAGGATCGCGGTCTTCACCTCTCCGTCGGCGGCGGCGAGCGCGGTCTCGATCTGCTCGTCCGGGGCGCCGGTGGCGAGCGCCACGATGCGGCGGGAGCGGGCCTGGAGCTTGTCGTTGGAGGCGCGGACGTCGACCATGAGGTTTCCGTAGGTCTTGCCGAGCCGGATCATGGTGATCGTCGAGATCATGTTGAGGACGAGCTTCTGCGCGGTGCCGGCCTTCAACCGGGTGGAGCCGGTGAGGAGTTCGGGGCCGGGGACGACCTCGATGCCGTGCTCGGCGGCCGCGGCGAGCGCGCTGTCCGCGTTGCAGGACAGGCCGATGGTGAGCGCCCCGTGCGCGCGGGCGTGTTCGACGGCGCCGATGGCGTACGGGGTGCGGCCGGAGGCGGAGATGCCGACCACGGTGTCGGCGGCGGTGAGCCCGAGCGCGGTCAGGTCCGCGACGGCGAGTTCCTTGGAGTCCTCGGCGCCCTCGACGGCCTGGACCATGGCGGAGGGACCGCCCGCGATGAGTCCGACGACCTCGGAGGGGTCGGTGTTGAAGGTGGGCGGGCACTCGCTGGCGTCGAGGACGCCGAGCCGTCCGGCGGTGCCGGCGCCCAGGTAGACGAGGCGGCCGCCGCGGGCCATCCGCTCGGCCGCGGCGTCGATCGCCGCGGCGATGGCCGGGAGCTGCCTGGCCACGGCGGCGGGGACGGTCTGGTCCTCCTGGTTCATGAGCGCGGCGATCTCGGCGGTCGGCAGCCGGTCGATGTCGGCGAGCTCGGGGCGGAAGGCCTCGGTGGTGAGCGTGGCGAGCTGGGCGCGCAGTTCGGAGTACGTGGTGGACACGGGGCGGCTCTTTCGTGGTTCAGCGGGTGCGGGGGGCGTGGCGGTGCGCCAGCGCTTCGTACGAGGCCGCGAGGGCAGGGGCCGCCGTCTCGTACGTCCGCTGGGTGACGCAGGTGAACAGGCAGTCCACGACCAGGAGCTGGCTGGTGCGGGACGACATGGCCGCGGGGCGCAGCTCGCTCTCGCGGGCGGTGGACGTGGTCAGTACGTGGTCGGCGTACTGCGTCACCGGCCCGTCCGGGCGGCCCGTGACGGCGACGGTGGTGGCGCCGTGGTCGAAGGCGACCCGCAGCGGTTCTATGACGTCGCCGGTGGAGCCGGAGTGGGTGATGGCGATGGCGACGTCGCCGGAGCGGAGCTGCACGGCGTTGGTGACGGCCAGGTGCGGGTCGCTGTGGGCGTGCGCGAGGAGCCCGATGCGGAGCAGCTTCTGGCCGAGGTCCTGGGCGACCAGGCCGGAGGCGCCGACGCCGTAGATGTCGATGCGGCGGGCGCCGGCGAGGGCGGCGACGGCGGCGCCGAGCTGGACGGTGTCGAGTCCGGCGGCGGTGTCGGCGAGGGTCTGCTGCTCGTCGTAGGCCAGCTTGGCGACGACGTCGGCGACGGGGTCGTCGACGGCGATGTCGGCGGTGACGGAGGGGGCGCGGCCCGACTGCTGCTGGGCGGCGAGACCGGCGAGGGCGAGCCGCAGGTCGCGGTAGCCGGGGTAGCCGAGGAGGCGCGCGGTGCGGACGACGGTCGCCTCGCTGGTGCCGGTGAGCTCGGCGAGACCGGTGACCGTGAGGGCGGCGCAGCCGGCCGGGTCCCCGGCGACGGCCTCGGCGACCCGCTGCATGGAGCGGGTCATGGAGGGGGCGAGGGTGCGCACCTTGGCCGCGAGGGCGGCGGGCGCGGGCGGGGCGGTGGCGGGCCCCGCGGCGCCGGTGAAACTTTCCTTCACTTCATTGGTCACCCCTGAAAGATATTTTCGGCTCCGGGGTGCGTCAAGACCCCCGGAGGTCCCGGGGAGGTCCCGGATCCGGGCAGGACATTGGTTCTGGGGAGCCCCGGGAGCAGAATGTGAACATGGACGACATCGACCCCGTGGAACAGGCTCTCCATGCCGCCCGCGCCCTGGTTCTCGCCGACCTGGTGACCCGCGAGGTCGCCATGGCCGAAGTCGTCTCGATGGTGGAGGACGCCGTCGCCCACCGCCGCTGGTGGGTCGAGCAGTGGCCCGAGGGAAGCGCCTTCGTGGCCGGACTGATAGCGCAGGACGTCCAGGACGCCCTGCTCGAACGGTACGGCCGCTGGCCGCTCTGCCCGGTCTGCTCCTCCGGTGACCCGCACGCCCTCGACGTCGAGCCGGAGCTGGGTCCCGACCCGCACTGGGTCTGTGGCAAACAAGGAGTGGTGGTCGCCCCGGTGGGCGGCCTCACATGACTCTCTACATCGACCCGCCCACCTGGCCGGGTCACGGCCGCATGTGGTCGCACCTGGTCAGCGACGTCTCCTTCGAGGAGCTGCACACCTTCGCCGCCGCCATAGGCTGCCCGCCCCGCGCCTTCGAGCGCGACCACTACGACATACCGTCCGACCACTACGCCTCGGCCGTGGCGGCCGGCGCGGTGGAGGTCGGCTCGAAGGAACTCCTGCGGCACCTCACGACGGCGGGGCTGCGCCGCCCGAAGGGACGGCCGGCGGAGGGGGAGACGCTGCCCAGCTACGACCTGTAGCGCGACGGCTCCCGGCACCGTGCGGGCGGGGCGCCGGACGGGCCGGGGAGAGAGGGGCGCCGGACGCGAGCCGGAGGGCTCCTGGGGACGGGGAGCGCGGCCGGCCGGAGCGGCCCGCCGGGAGGCGGGCCGCTGTCGGAGCTACGAGGTGTAGTAGCCGGCGACGTCGGCGATGAGGTCGACGTTGCCGGAGCGGTTGTAGAAGTTGACCTTGCCGTTGACGACGGGGACGACGACGAGGTTGGGGATGGTCTGTCCGGCGGTGAAGTTGAGGTTGGAGGCGGAGGTGCGTTCGGTTCCGTCGGGGTAGACGGAGATGAAGCTGCCGGTGGTGGGGCCGGTGGCGGTGACGTTCATGACGACGGCGGTGACGCCGGACTTCACCGGGAGGGTGACCGTTTCACCGGGTCCGATCTTGCCCTTGCGGACGCCGAGGCCCGTGCGGGTGTCCATCAGACGCGTCGGGGTCACCGGCTTGAAGCGGCCCAGGCCCTTGGTGTCGGCATTGCTGCACGGTGCGGTGGCGCACGAGAGCGTGGTCGCGAACGCGGCGTGCCCGGTTCCGTCGGGCAGCGACATCAGCAGCAGGCTCTCGCCGCCGGGCTTGCAGCGCCACGAGGCGGAGAGCGCGCACCACGTGCCGTTCTGCCTGCTGTAGAGCGCCCCTTCCGCGACGGGTCCGCCGTCCGTGGCCTCCACCGTGCCGTACAGCTCGGCACCGGTGGACGTGCCGAGCACGGCGCACGCGGCGGTCCGCTGCTCGGTCAGCTCGCCCGTCACCCGGCCGAACCCGGCCGCGACGGAACCGGCGCGCCGGCATTCGGGGGCGAGCCCGGAGGCGGTGGCGATCCGCCACGCGTCCAGACGGTAGGCGTCGGGCACGGTCCAGTCCGCGGGGACCTGCGTGACGACCTGGTAGCCGGTCGACCCGGAGACCGCACACGAGCGGGTATCCAGTCGGCACTGCACGTCACCGGCGTCGTTCATGACCAGCTGGTGCGTGCTGTCCTCGGAGTCCCGGACGTTGATCAGCAGCCGGTCCGTCGTCGCGGCGGTCGTGACCTGGTGGCAGCGCAGGGTGCCGTTCGGACCGGAGGCGCCCGGCACTGCCGGGGCGCCGACCGCGGAGGCGGCGACGGGGGAGCAGCCCTTCGCGCCGGCCGTGACGTCGCGGCGGTTCAGGATGTGGGTGCGCGTCTCGTCCTGGCCCTCCACGAGCACGGTGTACCCGGTGCCGGAGGAGAAGGAGCAGCTGACGAGGACGTCGGTCTTGAGCTGCTGCTGGTTCGGCTGGGCGGAGCACTCGGGGCCGTTGCCGTCCGTGCCGATGAGGTAGAGGCCGTAGTCCGGGAACTCGGCGAAGTCGTCCGGGAGTTCGTAACGGACGTGGAGGAGCTCGGCGCGGGAGTGGGCGCCGGCCGGGATCGTCAGGCAGTGCGAGAAGACGCCGTCACCGGTGTCGAGCCGTACGGCCGCCCGGTCGTCCGCGAAGGAACCGGCGGGCAGTTCCCGGCAGCCGGCCGTCTGGAGCTCGTCCGTCCGGACGAAGTGCACGCCGTACGCGCCGGTCTCATCCGGGTCGCCGGCATGCACCCGGGCCCGGAACGGCGCGGTGCCGGTGAGGGCGCAGCCGCCGTTCACGAGGTCGTAGGGCTCGCACATGGCCGTGCCGGAGGCGTCGACGACCTCGATCTCGACCTCGACGCCGGCGCCACCGCGCGATGTCAGGGCCGCCATCCGGGCCCCCTGCGGGAGGGGCAGTTCGAGGCAGGCGGTCTGCCCGGCGGTGGTGAACTCGCCCGTGTGGCGGCCCATCGCGACCGGTGCGCAGTCCTCGGCGGCCCGGGCGGTTCCGGTGGTGCCGGGCAGGAGCGAGAAGACGACGGTGAGCAGACAGAGCAGCGCGGTGGAGACCGCGGTGGACGGGCGTCTCGGAGACGTGGGCGCGTACGCGGACGCGTGCGCGGGTGACGACGGCATGTACCCCCCTCGGGTGTGATGACGAGCGATCGTCGCACACGCCACTCACACCCGAGGTGCGGGGGAACCGCCAGGTCAGCGGGACGGGATGCGGGCCGGCTCCGGCTTGCTCGCCGGCGATCCGGTCACGATCCGGGACGGGGACTTCGTCAGGCGGAGGGACACCGTGACCGCGCCGAGGCCCAGGAGGGTCATCGCGGCGCCCGCCCAGGCCGGGGAGGCGAAGCCGAGGCCCGCGTCGATGACGCTGCCGCCGAGCCAGGGGCCGCCGGTGTTGCCGAGGTTGAAGGCGGCGGTGGTGGTGGCGCCCGCGAGGGTGGGTGCTGCGCCGGCCACGTTGAACATGCGGGCGTTGAGCGCGGGCGCGGTGTAGAAGGCGGAGACGCCGAGCAGGAAGGTCAGGGCGATCGTGACGGCCGGGCTCGACGCGAAGAGGGCCAGGGCGACGAGGAAGACCGTCGAGGCGGTGATGCCGCTGAGCAGGACGCCGAAGAGGTGGGCGTCGGCGACCCGGCCCCCGATGTAGGTGCCGATGAGGGCGCCGATGCCGAAGAGCGCGAGCACGGCGGAGACCCAGCCCTTGTCGAGGCCGGCGACGTCGGTGAGCAGCGGCGCGAGGTACGAGAAGGCGCAGAAGACGCCGCCCGCGGCGAGCGCGGTGATCAGGACGGACAGCAGCACCTGGCGGTCGCGGTAGATGACCAGCTCGCCCTTGAGCCGGGGCCGGGTCTCCGGCAGGGGGATGTGCGGGATGCGGGTGACCACGCCGACGAGCGCGATGGCCGAGGCCGCGCCGACGGCCCAGAAGGCGGAGCGCCAGCCGAGGTGCTCGCCGAGGAACGCGCCGGCCGGGACGCCCAGGACGTTGGCGATCGACAGTCCGCCGATCATGACGGCCATGGCCCGGGCGCGCGCCCCGACCGGCACCATCGCGATGGCGACGGCCGCCCCGACCGCCCAGAACCCGGCGCACGCGAGCGCGCTCACCACCCGGGACGCGAAGAGCACCGCGTAGTTCGGCGCGAGCGCACCGGCGACCTGGCCGAGACCGAAGACGTTGATCAGGGCGATGAGGGTGGTCTTGCGGGGCAGCCGCAGGGTGGCGACGGCGAGCAGCGGGGCCCCGACGACCATGCCGATGGCGAAGGCCGAGATGAGCAGTCCGGCCCGGGGGATGGAGACGTTCATGTCCTCCGCGATGGGCGGCAGCAGCCCCGAGAGCATGAACTCGCTCGTGCCGAGCGCGAAGACGGACAGCCCGAGGATGTAGACGGCCAGCGGCATGCGGGTGGCGGCGGCGGAGGAAGGGGCGGGCTCGGGGGACGGGGCGGCGGAGGGCTCGGTGGGCTCGGCGGAGGAAGGCGGCATGACATGGGCAACCTGCGCTTTGTGCCTGTCATTCCTCCCGCGGTGAACGTCTCGCGATACGGGACGGCCCGGGCGTGGCCGCTCGGGCCCGGGGTTCCGCCCCCTCGGCTCCCCGGCCCGTCCGTCAGCCCCTCCGCGACGCCGGGGGGGGCTGACGGTCGAGCTCCAGTCCTCCTGCGCGCGCGTGGGCCGGCGGCGCCCGCCCGGGTCAGGCCCGGGTGCAGGTGAAGGTGTTCGTGTTGTCCCCCTCGATGTGCCGGACGCGCAGGACGTTGCCCGCGTAGTCCACGCTGAGGTTCTCGCCGCCGCTGCTGCCGGAGGAGCCGGGCGGCTGCCAGGGGAGGATCAGGGACAGGGAGTCGCCGAAGCTCGCGGGAAGGTTCGTGGCCGGCATGATCAACGGGCAGAGTTCCGCGCGCGGTTGGGCCGTCGGTGACGCCGGTGACCGGCCCTAGCTGTCCGGTGTCGGGTCCGGCGCCGTCAGTACCGCCAGCTCCCGTTCCAGGTTCTCCCGCGCCCTCTCCTCCCAGGCCGCCGCCCCGTAGGGCGTGCGGAAGAGGCGGGGGAGGGTGAGGAGGTGGCGCAGGATGCTCGCGCGGCCTTCGCGGAAGGCGTCCTCCGGGACGAAGGCGTACTCCTCGCGGACCGCCGCGGTATACCCCGTATAGGTATCCGGGTCGCTCGCCAGGATCGCCAGGTCCGCGTCGCACAGGGCCTCGCCGTTGAGGTCGCCGGGTGCGGGGTCGTGGGTGACGGTGAGGCGGACCAGGCGGGCGACCTCGGCGACCTCGTGCGCGGTCAGGCCCGCCTCGGTGAGGGCCCTTTCGGCCAGGGCCGCCGAGCGTTCCTCGTTCTCCGAGCGGTCCGGGAGGTAGACCGCGTCGTGGAACCAGGCGGCGAGCCGGACCAGCTCCAACTCCCCGCCCTCGCCGCCCTTTCCGGCCAGTTCGTCGATGCGGTCGAGAACCGCCCGCAGGTGGGTGGCGGTGTGGTACCTGCGCTGCGGCTCGGTCCAGCGGGCCAGCAGGTTCCGGCCGTACGGGAGCGGGTCGGGGCCCTCGCGGCCGGCGCGTGCGGCGCGCAGCGTCGAGGTCCAGCGCGCCAGTAGGTCCTGTTCCTGGGATGCGGTCAGCTCGGCGGTCATGGGCGCATTCTGCCGCCCGCCGGGGGTCCCCGGCGGGCGGAGGCGCGCGCTCCTGTCGGCCCGGTTCTGCCCCTCCATCGCCCCTCATCTCAACCTTACATACCCCCCATGGGTATGCTACGGTCCCCGAGTGGGTACCCCCTGGGGGTATGTGATCGTCATCGCGAGCGAAGGGTGCAGGGCACATGTCAACCGTCAATCCCCGGCGCTGGTGGGCACTTGTCGTGCTCGCCGCCGCACAGTTCATGGTCATCATGGACACCTCGATCATCGGCGTCGCGCTCCCCGAGATGCAGAAGGACCTCGGCTTCTCGCAGGGCGAGCTCCAGTGGGTGTTCAACGCCTACGTCATCGTCTTCGGCGGTCTGCTGCTCCTCGGCGGGCGCCTCTCCGACCTCGTCGGAGCCCGCAAGATCTTCGTCTCCGGCTGGGCGGTCATGATCGCCGGCTCGATCCTCGCGGCGGCCGCGCCGACCGCCTGGGTCGAGATCGCCGGCCGAGCCGTCCAGGGTGTCGGCGGCGCGCTCATCGCACCCTCCGCCATGACTCTGCTGATGATGCTCTTCATGCACGACCCGCGTGAGCTCGGCAAGGCGATGGCGCTCTACGGCGCGGCCGCCCCGGCCGGCGGCACCGCGGGCGTGTTCCTCGGTGGTGTCTTCACCGAGTGGGCCGCCTGGCAGTGGGTCTTCGTCATCTACATCCCGATCGGCCTCGCGACCCTCGCCGCGACCAGGCTGCTCCCGAACGTCGAGTCCCGCCGCGGCTCGGTCGACGTCCTCGGTGCCGTCGCCGTCACCGCCGGTCTGGCGCTCGCCGTCTTCGCCGTCGTCCGCGCCCCCGAGGTCGGCTGGGGCGCCACCGCCACCGTCCTGGAGCTGGTCGGCGCCGCCGTCCTCCTGTTCGTGTTCTTCATCATCCAGAAGTCCGTCCGCGAGCCGCTCATGCCGCTCAGTGTGTGGCGGGTGCCGCGCCTCGGTTCGGCGAACCTGGCGATGACGCTGCTCGGCGCGGCCTGGATCCCGATGTGGTACTTCCTCAACCTCTACCTCCAGCAGGTCCTCGGCTACGGCGCCTTCGCCTCCGGTGCCGCGCTGCTCCCGATGACCGTGCTCCTGATGATCTTCATGACGGCCGTCACCGCACGGCTCATGGGCAGGTTCGGGGCCAAGCCGCTCATCGGTGTCGGCCTGCTGGTCCTCGCCGCCGGCCTGGTCTGGCTGTCCGCCGTCGAGCCCACCGGCACCTTCCTCGTCGACGTCCTGCCGGCCTCGCTGGTCGCGGCGCTCGGCATGTCCCTCGCCTACATCCCGGCGATGATCGCCGCGATGTCCGGCGCCCCGCAGGAGCAGGCCGGTCTCGCCTCGGGCATCGTCAACACCACCTACAACGTCGGCTCCGCACTCGGCCTCGCCGCCCTCACCGCGGTCGCCATGTCGCAGGGCGCCGACCAGCTCGGCGACCTGCCGAAGCTGACCGACGGCTTCTCCTCCGCCTTCATCGGCGCGGCGATCGTCGCGGCGGTCGGCGGTGTCGTCACCCTCCTGGTGATGAAGAGCGACAAGGCGCCGACCGACGGGACGCCGGCCCCCGCCGCGCGGGAGCAGGGCGACAAGGTCACCGCCTGAACGCCCGTCCCGTCGGAGGGGCCGCCCGATGTCCGTTCACCGGTCGTCGGGCGGCCCCTTTTCCGTACCCGAGAGGGAATCCCGTGGAAGGAACTCCCATGGATCAGCGCACCCGAGCCGTCCATGTGGTCGACAAGACCCGACCCGAGGGCAGTTGGCCATTTTCCGTGCCCCTGGTGCAGTTCTCCGCCTTCGCCGTCGCCATCACCGCCGGTCTCGCGCTCGCCTTCTCCTCCGCCGACGCGCTCGCCGAGGCGATGGCCGGGACCGACGGGCGGTACGTCCACAGCCGCCGCGGCAACGCCACCGAGGACCTGCTCGGGTGACCACCGCGGGGTCGTCGGGCCGCCCGCTACCGGCTCGGGCGGTAGTCGCGGCGGCGCCGCGGTGGTCGTTCGTTCGGCCGCCGTGGCGGTGCGGGCGGGGATCCCGGCTGGTGTGCTGGTCGGGACCCGGCCCCACGTCGTACGGGAGCAGCAGCATGGCCGTCATCGTCACCGTCGAGATCCCCGGCGGCACCCAGGAGATGTACGAGCGCACCAACGCCCGGGTCACCGCGGCGCCCTGGTTCCCGCCCGAGGGGTTCATCGCGCACCTGGCGGGTCCCGACGGGATGGGCGGCTGGCGGGTTGTCGACGTCTGGGAGTCGGAGGAGGCGTTCGGGGCCTTCGTCGAGCGGGCGACCCCGATCTTCCAGGAGACCGGGATGCCGCCGGTCATTCCGAAGGTCGACCCGCTCGTGAACGTCATCGTGAAGTAGCCGGCCCCGGAGGTTCCACGCCCTGGGCTCCCGCCGCCCCAGTCTTCCGGGGTCCCGGGGTCCCCAGGTCTCGGGGTCCCGGGGGTTCCGCGTCCCGGCGTCCCGGGGTCTCGGGGTCTCGGGGTCTCGGCGTCCCGGGGTCTCGGCGTCCCGGCGTCCCCGCGCCCGGGCGCCTGCGCGTCCGGTGCCCCGGTGTCCCCGCGCCCCGTGGCCCTGGCACCCCGCGCCCCGGCACCTCGCGCCCGCGCGCCCCTCCCCTCCCAAGCGCGCGGTAATTCCGTTGCGGGCGGACGGGCCCCGGCGGGACGCTGCACGGCATGACTGCCGACCTGTTCACCGTCGAGGGGCGCCTCAAGGCGATCCCGCGCCGGCCGGCCCGCCGCGCCGCCCTGCTGGACCACCTCGCCGCCACCCTCTTCGAGCCGACCCGCGTCTACAGCGAGCGCGAGGTCAACGAGGCGCTGAAGACCGTTCACGAGGACTTCCCGGCCCTGCGCCGCTACCTCGTCATCGGCGGCCAGCTGGCCCGGACGAAGGACGGCTCGGCCTACCGCCGACAGCCCGGCACCCCCGCAGGAGCGACCCCCGCCGTCGCGTGATCACCGCGGTGGTGGCCGGCCTCCTGGCCGGCTACGGCATCGCGATCCCGGTGGGCGCGGTCGGCGCCTACCTGGTGGCCGTCACGGCCCGCGCCGGCTGGCGCACGGGCGCGGGGGCGGCCCTCGGCGTCGCCACCGCGGACGGCGTCTACGCCCTGCTCGCGGTAGCGGGCGGCTCGGCCCTCGTGCCGCTCCTCACCCCGGCGATGACCCCGCTGCGCTGGGCCTCCGCCGTGGTCCTGGTGGTCCTCGCCGTCCGGGCCGGCCTCGCGGCCGTACGCACGTACCGCGCCGGATCCCTCGCCTCGCGCGACGACGGCGCGACGACCCTGGGCCCGGCCCGCGCCTACGCCACCTTCCTGGGCATCACGATCCTCAACCCCATGACGGTGATCTACTTCGCCGCCCTGATCCTCGCCACCGGCCCCGACGCCCCGTCCTCGGTCCCCGAACGCACCGCCTTCGTCCTGGCCGCCCTCGCCGCCTCCGCCAGCTGGCAGCTCCTCCTCACCACCGGCGGCACCCTCCTCGGCCGCACCCTCACGGGCCCCCGCGGCCGGCTGGCCACGGCCCTGGCGTCGAGCGCGCTGATCGTGGTCCTCGCGGTGCGGCTGGTGGGGTAGGGCCTTGACTCTCGGGCGACGCGAGACACCAGAGTCGTCGCCGTGGACAGGATGAACCGAGAAGACCTCCTGCCGATCGGGCAGTTCGCACAGGCCAGTGGCCTCACGATCACCGCCCTGCGGCACTACGACGCGAGCGGTGTGCTCGCTCCGGCATACGTCGACCCGGACAGCGGCTACCGCTACTTCCGGCGCGAGCAGGTCCGCACGGCCCAGTTCGTCCGGGCCCTGCGGCAGCTGGACATGCCCGTCGAGCAGGTGCGGGAGCTCCTCGCCCGCACCGTCGGGGGCGCCGATCCGGTGCCGGCGCTGCACGCCCACCTGCGGGCGGCAGAGCGACGTCTGGAGGTCCAGCGGTCCCTCGTCCACGGCCTGGTGACCCGACTGACCGAAGGAGCGGACATGACCCACCGCGTCACCGTCCGGCAGAACGCGGCCGAGCGCGTCCTCGTGCGCGGCGCGACCCTGAGGAACTCCGGCCTCGACGCCTTCCTGCGGACCGCCTACGAAGAGCTCTACACGCTGGCCGGGCGCGGCCCGCTGGTCTTCACGGGCCCCGCGTTCGTGCGCTTCCACGGAGTGTGCGACGAGGAGAACGAGACCTTGGTGGAGGCGTGCCTGCCGTTCTGGGCGGACGGCGCCCAGCCGCCGGCGGACCTCCCGGACGGCACGTACGTCCGGGAGCTGCCGGAAAACGCCCTGGCGCGCACCGAGGTCCAGGGCCCGGCCGCCGCCTTCCCGGAGATCCTCACCGCCTACGACGCCGTCGCGGGCTGGATCACCGACCACTGCTTCGCCTTCGCCGGACCGGTCCGCATGGTCTTCCAGCGCTGGACCGGCACTCCCGGCCACCCCGACAACCGGCTGGAGATCGCCTGGCCGTTCGAGGAGCCCTCGGAGCGGTCCTCGGAGCCGGGCCCTGAGGGCGGGACGGGCTGAGGGGGTCGCTCCCGCTTCAACGGGCGAGGGCCCGGACCGGTCTCGGTCCGGGGCCTTTCCTCCGGTCCGACGCCGACGCCGACGCCGACGCCGACGCCGCCGCCGACGCCCGCGCCGGCCGTCGGCCGGTCCGTCCGTCGGCCGGTCCGCCGGCCGGGTCGACGACGCCGTGGGCCCGTGCTGCTAGCTCCCCGCCGGCAGGACGTTCTGGTTGTGGTGGAAGACGTTGTCCGGGTCGTACGTCCGCTTCACCTCGGCAAGCCGGTCGTAGTGTCCGCGGTAAGTGGCGCGGACCCGGTCGCCGCCCTCGTCCGCCCCGATGAAGTTGACGTATGCGCCGCCCATCGAGTGCGGGTGCAGGGCCTCCCAGTAGTCCACGGCCCAGGTGCGGATCCGGTCCGCGTCGGCCGCCTCCGGGCTGATGCCCCCGATCACGCCGGACCAGACCGCGTCGCGGTAGGCCCAGGCCGTGTCCATCGGACCGGGCCGGTGGGCCGCGCCGTCGACCGGGTAGAGGTGCATCGTCGACAGGTCACTGGGGAGGTTCTCCAGGAAGGCGCGGTGCACGTCGATCGAGCCGTCCGTGATCCGGTCGAAGAAGTCACCCCGCCAGTACCACTGCAGCCCCTTCGGGATCAGGTCGTCGAACAGTGCCTGGAGCGCGGGGTACGGGATCGGCGTCGCGAAGTGGAAGGCGGGCGGGGCGGGTTCGGCGACCGGGGCGAAGGTCTTCGCCAGGCTCTCCTCGTCCGTCGCGCCCGTGGAGCACCACACCACGCCGCACATCTTCCGGCCGTGGATCTCCTCCGGGAACGGCGGTCCGGGCGCGACCGTCAGGATGGCGAAGAAGCCGTTGAGGTCCTCGGCCGCGGCCGGCAGGAAGTCGCGGTACCAGCGCAGGACGGCCCCGATGTGCTCCGGCTCCCACAGGGTGACGCCGAGTCCCACGTTCTCCACGGGGTGCAGGGCGTAGCGGAACGCGGTCACGACGCCGAAGTTGCCGCCGCCGCCGCGCAACGCCCAGAACAGCTCCGGATGTTCGTCCGACGAGGCGGTGACCATCGAGCCGTCCGCGAGGACGACGTCCGCCGCGAGCAGGTTGTCGATGGTCAGTCCGTAGGCGCGGGTCAGATGCCCGTGCCCGCCGCCGAGGGTCAGCCCGCCGACCCCGGTCGTCGACATGATCCCGGCGGGGGTCGCGAGCCCGGAGCCGTGCGCCTCGTGGTCCAGGTCGCCGATCTGACTGCCACCGCCGACCAGGGCGGTCCGCCCCTCGGGGTCCACCCGCGCCCAGCGCATCCGCGACAGGTCGATCATCAGCGAGCCGTCGACGACGCACAGGCCGCCGCCGCTGTGCCCGCCGCCGCGCACCGTGAAGTCCAGGCTGTTCTCGCGGGCGAACCGCACGGCGGCCCGGACGTCCGTCGAGTCCGCGCACCGGGCGATGACCGCGGGCCGCCGGTCGATCATCGCGTTGTAGACCTCCCGGGCCTCGTCGTATCCCGCGTCCGCGGGGCCGATGACCTCGCCGCGCATCATTTCGCGCAGCATCTCCACAGCCGTGCCGCCCATGACCAGCCTCCAGGGCACCCCCTGTCGACGACGGCCGCGCTAAGGGCCCGTCGGGCCCACCTCCCAGTCTCCCCCTCGGCGTGGCACCCCGCCTCCCGGGCCGGGACGTCGGCATCCTTGGGTCCATGGGTGACGGCGACGCCGGCGATGCCGGTTCGTACGAGGTGCAGGCCTCGGCCCGCGGCTGGCTGACTCTCCAGCTCGCGGCCCTGGGCTTCGTCGGTCTGTGCGGGGCGCTGAAGGCCGGCGGGGCGGGCTCCCCGGCCCCGCGCGGCGTGGAGGTGGTGGCGGGCGTCCTGGTCGTGCTCGCGCTGCTCCTCGCGTGCCTCGCGGTCTACCTCGTCGGCCGGACCGCCTGGCCGCACGGGGGGCTCCCGGACGACCCGGCCCGGGCCGCGCGCCGGCTCCGCACGGGGCTGGTCCTGACCTTCGTGACCGTCCTCCTGACGGCCCTGGCGGCGTCGAGCTCCTGGTGGCCCACGCCGGACGCCCCCGCCGCGTCCGTCGAGGTCACGACGTCCGGCGGCACCCTGTGCGGGGAGCTCACGCGCGGCAGCGGCGCCCTGGCCCTGACCGTCGAGGGCCGGACGGTCGACGTCGCGGTCACGGACGTGCTGTCGGTGGCTCCGGTCGCCGGTTGCGGGAGCTCATGACGGCCCCGGTGGACCGCCACGACATGACGGCCAGCGCCGACCGCGCGGACAGCAGCGATCCGACGCTGAGGAACGACCCCGCGGACCCGATCGAGAACGCCGACCCGACGGACCCGATGGACATGAAGGACCCGACGGACCCGATCGACAGGAACGAGTCCTTCGACCAGAGGGAGAGGAAGGAGCCGGAGCTCCGGCGGCTGAGACCGCTGCTGATGCCCATCTGCCGATCGTAGGCCGGTCGCACCGCTCCGGGGGCGCGAAGCGTGCGGGTGCCCGGCACGCCCGAGGCCCGCCCGGCGTGGTGCGCCGGACGGGCCTCGGGGGATGCCCGGTCGGGCCTACTTCAGCGCGGCGAGGGCGGCCTCGTAGTTCGGCTCCTCGGCGATCTCGTTGACGAGCTCGACGTGCAGGACCTTGTCCTCCTCGTCGAGGACGACCACGGCGCGGGCGGTCAGGCCGGCGAGGGGGCCGTCGGCGATGTCCACGCCGTAGTTCGTGTGGAACTCACGGCCACGGAGGGTGGAGAGGTTCTTCACGTTCTCCAGGCCCTCGGCGCCGCAGAACCGGGCCTGGGCGAAGGGCAGGTCCGCCGAGATGCACAGCACGACGGTGTTCTCCAGGTCGCCGGCCTTCGCGTTGAAGGCGCGGACGGAGGAGGCGCACGTCGGGGTGTCGACGCTCGGGAAGATGTTGAGGACCTTGCGCTTGCCGGCGAAGTCCTTCAGCGACCTGTCCGCGAGGCCCTCGCCGACCAGGCTGAACTCCGGAGCCTGGCTGCCCGCGGCGGGCAGGGTGCCGTTGACCTGTACGGGGTTGCCCTTGAGCGCGACCTGCGCCATGTCGAATCTCCTTCATCGGGTGCTGACGACGGTCCCGATCGTACTGCGCGTGGAATCGGCATCTCGCGGAACGGAACGCGAACCATCCGTTTCCGCCGTGCGTCGCGCACCGGGCCGGGAAGCCGCACGCCTCCGCACGCCGGAGGGCCGGACCGCCGGTGCGGTCCGGCCCTCCCCGGGCTCCGGGTGCGGCCGGCGTCAGCCGCTGTACCAGCCGTTCAGGTCGGCGACGACCTGGACGTCGCCCGAGTGGTTGGCGAAGGTGATGCGGCCGTCGACCACCGGCACGACCACGAGGTTGGAGATCGTCCTGCCCGCCGGGTAGTTGAGGTTCGACACCCCCGGACGCGGGCGGCCGTGCGGGTGCACGATCAGGAAGCTGCCCGAGGTCGGGGCCGTGACGGTGACGTTCAGGACGACCGCCGTGACGCTCTCGGCCGGGACGCCGGCGACGCCGGAGACCCGCATGCTGACCACTCCGCCGGGGCCGACCACACCGGCACGCGCGCCGAGGCCGGAGCGGGTGTCGAGGAGGCGAACCGGCTCGGCGGCCGTGAAGGTCGCGCCCGCGGCGGAGAAGTAGCCCGTCACATCGGCGAGCAGATCGACCGAGCCCGCGCTGTTGCGCAGCACGACCGAGCCGTTCACCACCGGCACGACCACCAGGTTGGGCAGGGTCTCCCCGGCCGTGTAGTTGATGTTCGAGGCGGTCGGGACGGCCTGGCCGTCGGGGTAGACCGTCACGAAGCCGCCCGTGGTCGGGGCGACGGCGGTGACGTTCATGACGACCGCCGTGACGCCCGTCGCCGGGACGCCGTGGACACCGGCGACCCTGAGCTTCACCGTGCCGCCCGCGCCGACCCGTGCCTTCGGGGCGCCGGTGCCGTAGCGGGTGTCCAGGAAGCGGGTCGGGTCGATCGACGTGAGCGTCGAGCCCGTGCCCGCCGCCGTCGTGTAGTAGCCCGCCACGTCGGCGACGACGTCGAGCGTGGCGGCGCTGTTGCGCAGGTCGACCGTGCCGTTGTGGACGGCCACCGTCACCAGGTTGGAGAGCGTGCGGTTCGCCGTGTAGTTCAGGCTGGACGCCGACGGGACCGGGCGGCCGTCCGGGTGGACGGTGAGGAAGCCGCCCGAAGTCGGGGCGACCGCGGTGACGTTCATGACGACCGCCGTGACACCCGTCGCCGGGATGCCGTTGACCCCCGCGACCTTGAGCTTCACCGTGCCGCCCGGGCCGACCTTCGCCGTGGGCGCGCCCGTGCCGTACCGCGTGTCGAGGAACCGCTTCGGCGCGACCGGGACGAAGCGGCCGGGCGTGGCGGCCTGGGCCTCCGTCACGGTGAACGCGTTCGGCAGGTAACCGGGGGAGCGGGTGCCGGAGGTGAAGCCGCCGTCGCCGACCACCAGGTCGTAGCGGCCCGGGGGCAGGTCACGGGTACCGAGCAGCACCTTCAGTGAGGTCCCGTCGGGGCTCGCGGACACGACCTGGTTCAGCCAGGTCTCGCCGGTCGTGGAGTCGTTGCGGAGCTTGATCCGGGTGCCCAGGTTCAGGCCGGAGCCGCGCAGTTCGACCGGGTGGGACGTGCCTGCGGCGCCGCTCGTGCTGCTCAGCCAGGACACGTCGGCCTGCACCGGGGAGCTGCCGCAGGACATCTTGCAGACGCCCTGCATCGTGAACTCGTACGGCGTCGGGGCCTTTCCCGGGGTGACGAGCAGCACGTACTGGCCGGTGGGCGCGTGCATCGTGGTCAGGCAGTTGAAGCGGAAGCCGGATCCGTTGCACTGGTACGAGAGGTCCGTCGTCCCGCCGAAGGCGTTGGCCGCCAGCAGGCTCACGGTCGGGGACTCCCCGTTCGCCGCGCTGTGCACGCCGTACACGTCGAAGTTCTGCTCCGGCTTGCCGTCCAGCACCGCGCAGTACGCCGTCGCGGACTCGGTCAGGACCGCGCTCCGCTGGGCGAAGCCGGCCGCCGACACCTCGTGCGCGGTGCACTCCGGGGCCCAGCCGGTCGCCGTGGCGAGCCGCCAGGTGTCCACGTAGGAGGCGATCGGCGTCCCGGCGTAGCCCGAGGCCACGACGTACACCAGGTACGAGGTGGAACCGGTGACCCGGCAGGTGCCGGCCGTGCCCCAGGTGCGGCACTTGATGGTGCCGCTGCCGTCGACGACACCGAGGACCGCGCCCGTCCGGTAGGCCGCGTCAGGCGTCCGCACGGACAGCGACAGCTTGTCCGTAACCGCCGCGTTCACCCGCAGGCAGGTGCTGTCGAGGTTGCCGCGGAGGGTGTACGGGGTGGACGGCCCGCCGACGGTCAGCGACGCCGGCGCCGCGCACGGGGCCGTCGCGGAGATGTCCCGGCGGACGAGCTTGTACGTGTCGGGGCCGTAGCCGGTCTTCGTGAGCAGCGCCGAGTACGGGGCGCCCGCGGTGAGGCGGCAGGTCGTCGTCGAGGTGCTGTAGTTGGTGGCGCAGACCTCGTTGCCGGCGGCGTCGTGGATCCGCAGCCAGGCGTTCACCTGGTTGGTGTCGTTGGTGTAGTCGATCATCTCGGCGGTCGCGTGCGCGCCGCCCGCGATCGACAGGCACGCGGTCTGACCCGAGGTGAGCCCGAGCTGGGCCCCCCATGTGTTGCCGAAGCCGGACGGGGTCCACGGGGTGCAGCCCGCGGCCTCGGCCGTGCGCTGCACGGCCACCTTGTAGTCGCCGGCGGCCGGCGCGGAGAGCACCGCGTGGAACGGGGCGGTGCCGGTCAGCTTGCAGACACCCGGCGCGTTCTCGTTCGCGCACTGCGCGGCGCCCTTGGCGTCGTAGACCCGGATCGTCGGGTGGACGGCGTCCTCACCGGTCGCCTGGTCGAGGAAGTAGAGCCCGCGGCCGGAAGCCGTCGGCAGCCCCAGGCACAGGGCCTGGCCGGCGCCCGTGAAGGTGCCGGTGACCGCGCCGGAGGCGAAGCCGTCGTCCTTGACCGGGGTGCAGCCCTGCGCCTGCGCGGTCGCGAGGAACCAGACGCCGTAGGCGTCGTTCTCGGTGCCGGCCACGGCGGTGCGGGCCCAGGTGTAGTCGCCGGCGGTGAGCGGGCACGGGGTGGTGGGCTCCGCGGTGCAGACCGGGGTGCCGTCGGCGCGGTGCAGCCGGCCTTCGTCGCCCTGGTCCACGGCGTCGAAGAGGTACGGGCCGTCCGCCGGGACGTGCAGGGTGCGGCAGCGCTCGGTGCCGGTCGTGTCCGGCACCGTGCCGTACGCCTGCGGCTCGACGATCGGGCAGCCGCTCGGGTGCGAGAGGCGCGACACCGCGAGCGTGAGCTGCGCACCCGCCGCGTCCCGCTCGGACGAGAGCAGGCGGTAGGGCGCGGTGCCGGTCAGCGTGCAGTCCAGGTACTGGGTGCCCGAGACGCGCGTCGAGCAGATCTGCGCGCCTTCCGCGTCGTACACCGTGTGCGACACCCGCCAGTCGGTGCCGTACAGGCGCAGCACCTCACCGGCGGCCGTCGGCAGCGCGTAGCAGTTGCCCGTCGAACCGGCCGCGAGGCTCACGGCCTGGGCCGTGGGCCGGCCGAGGGCCGTGTCGGCCTCCGTCACCGTGGTGCACGAGGCGTTCGCCAGGAGCGGCTGGTACGACACGGAGAACCCGCCGCTGCCGCCCCAGGTGTCCCACGCCTTCAGCGTGTACGCGCCCGCCGTCGTGGTCGGGCAGCGGTGCGCGCCGGAGTAGTCGGGCCGGTCGCAGGTGACGGCGGAGCCGTCGGGAGCGGTCAGGGACATGGAGACGTCGTGGCCCTGGGTGCTCACGAGCTGCACGAACACGACGTCCTTCCCCCGCGGCGCGTCGATCGTGAAGCTCGTGGTGTCCTGCTCGGGCCAGGCGGAGCACGTGTGCACGGTGTTCGGGGCGATGGGCCCGGAGCACTCGTCCGCGAGCTCGCTCCCGGCGATCTCGCGGGCGGCGACGAGCCGGGGCTCGGTGGTGGTCTCGGGCGCTGCGGGCGCCTTGGGCGTCACGGTCTTGGGCGCGGCCTTCGTCGGCGTCGGCGACGCGGCGGCGGACGCGGTGGCGACCGGGCCGAGCACGGACGCGATGACCGCGACGATCAGCGCGAGCAGCGCGAGGACGCGTGGCGGGCCTGCCGGTCTACCGGCATGGGCAGTGTGCAAGAAGTCCCCCCCGGGACGGTGTGCATGCGGATGGAGAGCGAGGTCTCCTCGGAGCAGGCCGAGTCTATTTCCGTCCTGTGCGCACGAGTTGCCGGGTAGGGAGCTGTCGCTCACGGCGTGCTCGACGAAACCGAGCCGGGGGGACCGGGCCGCTCGCGTGGCGCTCGCGCGTGTGCACGATCAGCAGCGCGTCGACGTGCGGCAGGCGGAGGCCCTGCTCGGCCAGGGTCCGCCCGGGTCGCCACGCCCCGGCCGCCGGCGGCGGGTGCAGCCGGTAGCCGATCGCGTGGGCGTCACTCGGACGACCCGGGGCCGGTGGTGCCGGCCCTCGACGCCGGCCTCCCACCGGATCAGCCGGCGGCCACCGCCACGCTGTAGATCAGGTACCGGTGGTCGGACAGGTTGGTCTGGCCCTCCGGTGCCTTGGGCTCGACGATGCACCACCGGCCCGGCAGGCTGCCGAAGATGTAGTCGATCTTGACGCCGCTGTCGTGGGTCGCGGTGCCGTTACGGGTGCCCGGGTGGTTCTGCTGGTCGCACTCCGCGTACCCGGGGGTGCCGGATCCCGCGTACAGCTCGGCCGGCTTCCACACCTTGGCGTTCGCCGGGCCGAGGTCCGGCGGGGTGGCGTTGAAGTCCCCGCCGAACACCACCTGGGGGGAGTCCTCGACGATGTCCTTGAGCGCCAGCTGGTAGTCGTCGCGGTAGTCCAGCTGCGGGAAGTCCCGGTCGGAGGCCTGGCGCGGGGAGTGCACGGCGCAGAGCCGGACCTCGAAGTAGGTGGCCGTGGCGCACTGCAGCGGCGGGACCAGCTCCGTGCTCGCCCGCACCGTGGGGTACGCGACGGGGTCGGACAGGCCCGCCTTGACCACGATGGCGGTGCCCACGTCGTCGTTGGGGTCCAGCGGCTCGCTGGTGCCCGGCTTGGTCTCGCAGGGGCTGACGGTCAGCGCCCCCTTCTGCGACCAGTGGTACGGCGCGAACTCGGCGCTCCACGCGGGGCCGAGCTGGGTCAGCAGGGCGCTCAGGGTGCTCTGGCAGACCTCCTGCAGGAGCATGGCCTGGACGTAGTTCTCCTGGACCTTCTGCTTCAGCAGCGCGACCTTCTGCGCGGTCCGGCGTTCCGCGCAGCCGCCCCAGCGGACGACGTCGCACATGTTCCAGCTCAGTACCTGCAGGTTGGTGCCCGGCGGCGGGGCCGCCGCGACCGTCGTGCTCGGGCCCACTCCGACGAGGGCCAGCGCGACGGCGGCCGCCGTCGCCCAGAACTTCCAGAATCTGCGCACGTCTTCCCCGTTCCCCGTTTCCTGTCGTGTCCGGTGCCGGCGATCTTGCCGGTGACCGGTAGCACCTTACGAGGCGGGGCGGTCGGGGCGGTCGGGGCGGTCCGCCCGGCCGGGCGGACGCCCGTCGCGGTCAGTCGATGTGCACGGTGGGCCCGTTCGAGCGGCCAGGGCACCAGGAAGCCGGTGCACGGGACGAGGCCGAGCGGCGGCAGGACGTGGTGGTTCAGGGACTCTCGCCGCCCCGGGCGCGCCGGGCGGTGCGCAGCGCCGCGTCGAGCGCGGCCATGTCCTCGTCGGAGATGCTCTCCACGAAGCGCAGCAGTGCCGCGGGCCGGTCCTGGCTGTCGCCGAGCGCGTCCTGCATGAGTCCCGCGGTGTACTCCTCGCGGCTGCGGACGGGTTCGTACAGCCAGGCCCGGCCCGATTTCTCGCGGCGCAGCCAGCCCTTGCGGTGGAGTATGTCGGCGACCGTCATCACTGTGGTGTAGGCGACGCGGCGCCCCAGATTGATGTCGTCGACGATCTCGCGGACCGTCGCGGGCCGTTGCCACGCCCACAGCCGGTCCATGATCTCGGCCTCCAGCTCTCCCAGCCGGCGCACGCGCATCCCCTCCCCGCTCGCGGGCGGCTCGTCGTACGGGCCGCTTCACCCGCCCAGGTATACCCCGAGAGGTATGGTCGCGAGGAGGGGCGACGCTGATGCGGGACCGCCCCCGAGCGAAGGTCCGTGGCCCCGGACCGCCCGGTCCGGCGGAGCCGGAGCTGCTCCGTCAGGTGCTCGGCCCGTGTCTTCGGCCGAGCGTCCGGATGGTCCTGGGCCGCCCATCGCGCAGGGGCGGTCGGCCCCGTCTTCCTCTGTCGCAGTCCGTCAGGTCCGGATGAGGCGGGCGATCGCCTTCGACGCCTCGCCGACCTTCACGGTCACGCGGCCCGGTCGCCGGCGGCCCGGAAGCCCCGGAGGCGCAGGCTGTTGCCGACCACGAAGACCGAGGAGAAGGCCATCGCGGCGCCGGCGATCATCGGGTTGAGCAGTCCGGCCGCCGCGAGCGGCAGGGCGGCCACGTTGTAGGCGAAGGCCCAGAAGAGGTTCGAGCGGATGGTGCCGAGGGTCCTGCGGGAGAGCCGGATGGCGTCCGCGGCGGCCCGCAGGTCGCCCCGGACCAGGGTCAGGTCGCCGGCCTCGATGGCGGCGTCCGTGCCCGTGCCCATCGCGAGTCCCAGGTCGGCCTGGGCGAGCGCGGCGGCGTCGTTGACGCCGTCGCCGACCATGGCGACCGAACGGCCCTCGCCCTGGAGGCGCTTGACGACGTCGACCTTGTCCTGGGGCATGACCTCGGCGATCACCTCGTCGATGCCGACCTCGGCGGCGACGGCCTCCGCCACCGCCTTGTTGTCCCCGGTGAGCAGGATCGGGGTGAGACCGAGGGCACGCAGCCGCCTGATGGCCTCGGCGCTGGTGTCCTTGACGGCGTCGGCGACCTCCAGGACCGCGCGGGCCTCCCCGTCCCAGGCGACCGCGATGGCGGTCCGGCCGGCCTGCTCGGCCGCTTCCTTGGCGTTCTTGAGCTCGGCGGGGAGGGCCATCGCCCACTCGTCGAGCAGCTTCTCGCGGCCGACGAGGACGGCATGGCCGTCGACCACGCCCTGGACGCCGAGACCGGGGATGTTGGCGAAGTCCTCGGGGGTGGGCAGGGCGCCGACGCGGGCGGCGGCACCGGTGGCGACGGCCTGGGCGATCGGGTGCTCGGAGGAGTGCTCCAGGGCGCCGGCCAGGCGCAGGACGTCCTTCTCCGCGGTGCCGTCGGCGGTGTGGACCTTCAGCAGGGTCATCCGGCCGGTGGTGACGGTGCCGGTCTTGTCGAGGACGATCGTGTCGACCTTGCGGGTGGTCTCCAGGACCTCGGGTCCCTTGATGAGGATGCCGAGCTGGGCGCCGCGGCCGGTGCCGACCATGAGGGCGGTCGGTGTGGCCAGGCCGAGGGCGCAGGGGCAGGCGATGATCAGGACGGCGACCGCGGCGGTGAAGGCGGAGGTCAGGCCCTGTCCCGTACCGAGCCAGAAGCCGAGGGTGCCGAGCGAGAGGGCGATGACGATCGGCACGAAGACGGCGGAGATCCTGTCGGCGAGGCGCTGGGCGGCGGCCTTGCCGTTCTGGGCGTCCTCGACGAGCTTGGCCATGCGGGCCAGCTGGGTGTCGGCGCCGACCCGGGTGGCCTCGACGACCAGCCGGCCGCCGGCGTTCAGGGTGGCGCCGGTGACGGAGTCGCCGACGGAGACCTCGACCGGCACGGACTCGCCGGTGAGCATGGAGGCGTCGACGGCGGAGGAGCCCTCGACGACGGTGCCGTCGGTGGCGATCTTCTCGCCGGGGCGGACCAGGAAGCGGTCCCCGACCTGGAGTTCGGCGGTCGGCACCGTGACCTCGCGCCCGTCGCGCAGCACGGTGACCTCCTTAGAGCCCAGCTGCAGCAGCGCCTTGAGGGCGGCGCCCGCCTTGCGCTTGGAGCGGGCCTCGAAGTAGCGGCCGGCCAGGATGAAGGCGGTGACGCCGGCCGCGGCCTCCAGGTAGATGTTCCCGGCGCCGTCGGTGCGCGCGATGGTGAACTCGAAGGGGTGCGTCATGCCGGGAGTGCCGGCGGTGCCGAGGAACAGCGCCCACAGCGACCACAGGAACGCGGCGCCGGTGCCGACCGAGATCAGCGTGTCCATGGTGGCCGCGCCGTGCCGGGCGTTGGTCCAGGCGGCCCGGTGGAAGGGCCAGGCGGCGTAGGTGACGACCGGCGCGGCGAGCGTGAGGCTCAGCCACTGCCAGTACGCGATCTGGAGGGCCGGCACCATCGCCATGGCGATCACGGGCACGGCGAGTGCGACGGCGGTGATCAGGCGCTGCCTGAGCGGCCGCAGCTCCTCCGCGGCCCGCTCCTCCTCGGTGGGGCCCCCGGCGCCCGGGGTCTCGCTCTTCGGGGGCGTGGGCTCCTCGGCGGTGTAGCCGGTGGCCTCGACGGTGGCGATGAGCCGGGCGACCGGGATGTCGGCGGAGAAGGTGACCTTCGCCTTCTCGGTCGCGTAGTTGACGGTGGCCTCGACCCCGTCCATCCGGTTGAGCTTCTTCTCGATACGGGCCGCGCACGAGGCGCAGGTCATGCCGCCGATGGCGAGCTCGACCTGGGCGGTGCCGGGGGTCGTCGTGGTCATGAGGTCTGCTCCTCGTTCGTACGGGGTCGAGGTCGGGGGCCGGGGCCCGGGTGTGGTGGGCGGGCCCCGGCGGCCGGTCGGCGTCGGGACGCCGGTCAGGCGCGGCCGGTCAGCTCGTAGCCCGCGTCGTCGACCGCCGCGGCGATCGCGGCGTCGTCCGGCTCACCGCCGGTGATGACGGTCACCCGGCCGCCGGCCACGTCGACGTCCACGGAGATGACGCCGTCGAGCGCGCTGACGGCGGTGGTGATCGCGGTCTTGCAGTGGCCGCAGGTCATGCCGGTGACGGCGTAGAGGGTGCTGGTGCTCTCGGCGACGGCGGTGGTTGCCGAGATCTCGACGGTGCCGGTCGAGCAGCTGTTGTCGGGGGTGCAGCAGGAACCCATGGTCGTCCTCCTCGAATCAGATACCCTCCGGGGGTATCCCTGTCCGTCCATGTATACCCCCCGCCGGTATCTCACGCAAGGGGCGACCCGACTTGACTTGATACCCCCCAGGGGTATGGTGAAGTGCAGTGAAAGGGTTCCGACCACGCCGCCCGTACACCGGGAGAGCAGGAGAGCAGCCATGAACACCGGAGTGAGGATCACTGCCTTTGCGGCCGCCCTCGCCGCGACCTTCGGGGCCGCGTACGGCGTCGGCAAGGGCGTCGGCCCCCTCGGGGAGCCGGAGAAGGCGGAGCACGCGGGTCACGCGGAGGCCGCGCCGCAGGAGGGCGGCGGCCACGGCGGCCACGCGGAGGCGGCGAACGCCCCCGCTGCCGGTGGCCTGCAGGTCTCCGAGGGCGGCTACACCCTCGCCCTCGACACCCCGACCCCCGCCCGCGGCACGAGCACCCTGAAGTTCTCGATCAGGGACGCGACGGGCCGCAAGGTCACCGCGTTCGCCACCGAGCACGGCAGGGAACTGCACTTCATCGTCGCCTCGCGCGATCTGACCGTCTTCCGCCACCTGCACCCGGTGAAGGCCGCCGACGGCACCTGGTCGGTGGCCGCGGACCTGCCGGCGGCGGGCGCCTACAAGGCCTTCGCGGACTTCAAGCCCGCGGTGAAGGGCGCCCGGGGCGTGACGCTCGGCGTCGACCTGTCCGTCCCGGGGGCGTACGCCCCGAAGGCGATGCCACCCGTGACGCCGACGGCCGAGGTCGACGGCTACCGGGTGCGCCTCGGCGGCACGCTGGACCCGGGCCGCGCGGGTGAACTGCGGCTCACCGTCACGAAGGCCGGCAAGCCGGTCACGGACCTGGAGCCGTACCTCGGTGCCTATGGACACCTGGTCGCGCTGCGCGACGGCGACCTCGCCTACCTCCACGTGCACCCCAACGGGGGCGGCCCCGGTCCGGACGTCTCCTTCACGGCGACGGCGCCGAGTTCGGGCACGTACCGCCTGTTCCTGGACTTCCGGCACGGGGGCAAGGTCCGTACGGCCGCCTTCACGGTCCGCGCGGGAACGGCCGGCACCGACGCGGGAGCGGCCACCGGTGGTACGGATGAGGCGCCGCACGATGCGGCGGAACACTCGCACGGCTAGTCTGGACATTGGACTAGACCTGTAGCCGCGTGATCATGGAGGAATGGGCTCAATGAGCAACCGTGCAGTGCTGGAGGTGATCGCCCTCGACGAGGAGGACGCGGTCGCTGCCCAGGCCGGTGGGGCGGACCGCCTCGAGCTGGTCACCGACATGGCGGCGGACGGGCTCACCCCGTCCACGAGCGGCTTCGCCGCGATCCGCGCGGCGGTGGACATCCCGCTGCGCGTGATGCTCAGACTGACGGACGGCTTCGCGGCCGGGGACGCCGGGCAGGTGGCCACCCTGGTGGCTCGCGCGAGCGAACTCCGGGAGGCGGGCGCCGACGAGTTCGTCCTCGGCTTCCTCACCCCCGACGGCGACCCGGACCTGGTGGCGGTCGAGCGCCTGGTCGCGGTCCTGGACGGCTGCCGCTGGACCTTCCACCGGGCCATCGACCGCGCGGCCGACCGCGACGCGCTCCGCAAGCAGCTCGCGGACCTGCCGGGCCTCGACACGTACCTCACGGCGGGTGCGGCGACCGGTGTCGACGACGGCCTGGCCACCCTGAAGGCGGAGGCGGCCCGCGCCGGCGAACCGGGCTACGAGCCGCAGATCCTGGTCGGCGGCGGCCTCCGCCTCGACCACCTCCCGGCCCTGCGCGCCGCCGGCCTCACCGCCTTCCACATCGGCGGCGCCGCGCGCCCCGACGGCTGGACGGCCCGGGTCTCCGCCGCGGCGGTACGGACCTGGCGCGAGGCGCTGGACGCGTAGGCACGGCCCCGGAACCCCTCGGAAACGCCGAAGGCGGCGTACCCCGACGTGAGGTCGGAAGGTACGCCGCCCTGGGGCGCGGCCACGGTCCCTACTTGGCGTCGCCGTCGAACTTCGACGTCGACCAGAAGTAGCCGAGGACGGCGAGGCCGAGGCACCAGGCGACCGCGATCCAGCCGTTGTTGCCGATCTCGGTGCCGAGGAGCAGTCCGCGCAGGGTCTCGATGGCGGGGGTGAAGGGCTGGTACTCGGCGATCGGCTGGAACCAGCCCGGCATCGCGTCGACCGGGACGAAGGCGCTGGAGATCAGCGGCAGGAAGATCAGCGGCATCGCGTTGTTGCTGGCGGCCTCCGCGTTCGGGCTGATCAGACCCATGCCGACGGCGATCCAGGTGAGCGCCAGGGCGAAGAGGACGAGCAGCCCGAAGGCGGCGAGCCACTCCAGGGCGGTGGCGTCCGTGGAGCGGAAGCCGATGGCCACACCGACGGCGCCGACGAGGACCACGCTGGCGACCGACTGCAGGACGCTGCCCACGACGTGTCCGACGAGGACCGAACCGCGGTGGATGGCCATGGTGCGGAAGCGGGCGATGATGCCCTCGGACATGTCGGTGGAGACGGAGACCGCGGTGCCGATGGTGGTGCTGCCGATGGTCATCAGGAGCAGGCCGGGCACGAGGTAGGCGATGTAGTCGGAGCGGTCGCCGCCGCCGATGCCCGCGCTCATGGTGTCGCCGAAGATGTAGACGAAGAGCAGCAGCAGCATGATCGGCGTGAGCAGCAGGTTCAGGGTGAGCGAGGGGTAGCGCCGGGCGTGCAGCAGGTTGCGGCGCAGCATCGTCTTCGAGTCGCGGACGGCGAGGGCGAGGGAACTCATCGGACGGACTCCTTGGTCTGGGCGGGGACGGCGGCGGCGCCGGTGAGGGCGAAGAAGACGTCGTCGAGGTCGGGGGTGTGCACGGTCAGTTCGTCGGCCTCGATGCCGGCGGCGTCCAACCGGTCGAGCACGGAGCGGAGTGCGCGCTGGCTGCCGTCGCTGGGCACCTGCAGCGTGAGGGACTCGTCGTCCCCGGCGGCCCCGCCCAGGGCGGCCGTGGCCCGCCGGTAGGCGGCCGGGTCGGTGAAGCGGAGCCGGACGTGTCCGCCGGGAACGATGCGCTTGAGCTCCTCGGCGGTCCCCTCGGCGGCGATCTTTCCGTCGTTCAGGACCGCGATGCGGTCGGCGAGTTCGTCGGCCTCCTCCAGGTACTGGGTGGTGAGGAAGACCGTCACGCCGCCGGTGACCAGCTCGCGGATGATCTGCCACATGTTGTGGCGGGACCGCGGGTCGAGGCCGGTGGTCGGTTCGTCGAGGAAGATGATGCGCGGGTCGCCGACCAGGGTCATGGCGATGTCGAGGCGGCGCTTCATGCCGCCGGAGTAGGTGGAGGCCGGCTTCCCGGCGGCCTCGGTGAGGTCGAAGCGCTCCAGGAGTTCGGCGGCGACCCGTCGCCCCTCGCTCCTCGACAGGTGGTGCAGGTCCGCCATGAGGAGCATGTTCTCCTCGCCGGTGATCAGGCCGTCGACGGCGGAGAACTGTCCGGTGACGCCGATCGAGGCGCGGACGGACTGCGCGGCGGTGGCGAGGTCGTGGCCGCCGACGCTGATCGGCCCGCTGCCGGGACCGGCGGAGACGAGGGTGGAGAGGATCTTGACGGCGGTGGTCTTGCCGGCGCCGTTGGGGCCCAGGAGGGAGAAGACCGTTCCCTCCTCGACCGCCAGGTCGACGCCGTCGAGCACGGTCTTGTCGCCGTAGGACTTCCGCAGCCCGGTCGCCGCGATGGCCAACTTGCTCATCAGGAATGCTCCTTGGGGGTGGAAGGGTCGGGTCGGTCAGAGGCTGCGGGCGGTGATGTCGCCGTAGGCGGTGGTCGCGGAGATGTTCAGGGCGACGCCGGCGCCCTCGCTGTTCCGGAGGGCGTTCTGGATCCGGCCGTAGGAGGTGCCGGCGTCGAGGGTGGCGGAGACCCCGCGGGCGGCGCCCACCTCGATGTCGCCCTTCGTGGTGCGCAGGGTGACGGTGCCGGCGACGGCCTCGTCGACGCGGAGGTCGCCGGCCTGGGTGCTGATCTCGGCGGAGCCGCCGAGGCGTCCGACGGTGATGTCGCCGGCCTGCACGGTGACGCGGGCGCCCGCGGTCTCGTCGAGCGTGACGGTGGCCTGCGCGCTCTCGAACTCGACGTCGCCGAGCCGTCCTTCGCCGCGGAGCTCGGCGGCGGCCGCCTTCACCGCGACCCGCGAACCGGCCGGCAGCTGCACGGTCACCTGGACGGACCCGGAGTTGCCCAGGATCCGGCGCTCCCATCCGGGGGCCTCGATCCGCAGCTCGCCGTCGGCGTACCGCACCTCGACCTGCTCCGCGGCCTTCACGTCACGGCCCTTGGAGGCGTCGGCGGGAAGGACCTCGACGGTGGTGTCGGAGCGGTCGGAGGCGACGAGGGTGAAGCGCCCGGCGGGGAGGTCGAGGGCGGTGGTGATCGTGGCGGGGGTGTCGAACTTCTGCATGATGCTCTCCTTGTTTCGAGCGGTGCGCTCGGCGTTTCTGACATTGGAAACACTACGTTGCGTTCGAGGGGTCGGCAATGGATTCGTTGCGCGAAAGCTGCATCACTGCAGGTCAATTGAGGTAAATCGTTGCAACGCTTATCGATCTAACGCAACGTCAAGGTGGTGAGCGTTGCAATAGATTAAGAATGAACGCTATGCGGGGGGGCTCCAGGAATGCCGGGGGGTCTGCACCAGCGCGACGCGGGCCCGGTCGGGTGAGCGACTTCGGGGCGCGGAGCTGCCCGCGCTGCTCGACGGGCGGCTGGAGCCCAAGTCCAGCGTGCTGTACGCGGCCTACACCCTGGTGGCGTTCAACCGGCTCCACCCCCTCTACGACAGGCCCGGCGAGGTCTTCCGCGCCCCGTACGACAGCACCGTCGAGGAGCTCTTCGACGGCGCGCACACCGGCGAGCAGCTGATGCGCGGCACCCCGGGCGCGCTGGACGAGGTGCTGACGGAGCACGGCCGCGCGCTGCTCGCGGACCCCACCGGCCCGCCGGCGGCGGCGCTGCGCACGACCGACGCCGTGTGCACCGACTGGACCCCCCGGGCTCCGGTGCGGCTCTACATGGCGACGGCGGACGAGCAGGCCGTGACCGCCAACACGGAGCACTGCCGGGCGGCTCTGCGCGGGAAGGGTGTGGACGCACCGGTCGTCGACCTCGGTGCCGTCGACCACCACGGCTCCCGCCACCTGGGGGCCAACATCGCGGCCACGTCGGAGATCGTGCGCTGGTTCGGCGAGCTGCGCCGGAGCTGACGCCGGCCGCGGACCGCTCAAGACCGGCGCGTCACGGGTCGACAAGAAGGCGGGCGGGACGCTGTCGATTCGGGCGCGTCCCGTTCGACGTCCGGATGTGCGGTGCTTCGCCGCGCGCAGGACCCGACCGGATCCGACGAGGAGACCCGTGGAACAGCTGCTGAGAGTCATGAACTTCACCGTGTCGAGCGACGGCGTGGGTGCCGGTGAGCACCAGAGCCTCGAAAGGCCGTTCGGGCACGTCAGCCCCGAGCGGCTGTTCTCCTGGGCGGGCGCCACGGCGAGCTGGCCCATGCGCACGGACTCCGGCGGCAGCCGGGGCCTGGACGACTACTTCACGCGGGACTTCGCCCGCAACATCGGCGCCGAGATCATGGGCCGCAACAAGTTCGGTCCCCAGCGCGGGCCCTGGCAGGACCACGAGTGGCGCGGCTGGTGGGGTGACGAGCCCCCGTTCCACACCCCGGTGTTCGTCATGACCCACCACGAGCGTCCCTCGTTCACGCTCTCCGACACCACGTTCCACTTCGTCGCCGGCGACCCGGCCACGATCCTCGAACAGGCGCGGGCGGCGGCGGACGGCAAGGACGTCCGGCTCGGCGGCGGGGTCACCACCGTCCGGCAGTTCCTCGACGCGGACCTCGTCGACACCCTGCACGTGGTGGTCGCCCCGGTGGAGCTCGGGTCGGGACTGCGCCTCTGGGAGTCCCCGGACGAGCTGCTCGACCGCTTCCACCTGGAGGTCGTGCCCAGCCCGAGCGGCGTGACGCACCACCTGTTCTGGCGCAGGTGACCCCCGGCCCGGGTGGGCCGCCGGCCCTGGGAGGGACGCCGGCCCTGGGTGGGACGCGGGCCCTGGGTGGGACGCGGGCCGTGGGCGGGACGCGGGCCGTGGGCGGGACGCGGGCCCCGGGCGGGACGCGGGCCCTGGGTGGGACGCCGGCCCCGGGCATGACGCCGACCCCGGTGGGACGCCGGCCCCGGCGGGTGCCCCGCCGGGTTCCCGGGGCGCCGGGGCGAGGCGTGCCCTTCCCCGGCCTTCGGGGCCGTGTCGGACCCCGGCCTTCCGGGGCGGTGCCGGACCCCAGGCGAATTCGGTGGCGGTGCCGGGCCCCGGCGAATTCCGTGGCGGGAGGTGCGCTGTGTCGTTAGCCTCCCCCGCATGACACCCACCCCCCTCGACGAGACGCTCGTACGCCGCCTGGTCGCCGCCCAGTTCCCGCAGTGGGCCGGGCTGCCCGTGCGCGAGGTCGACTCCGCTGGGACCGACAACGCGATCTTCCGGCTCGGGGACGGGCTCGTCGTACGGCTGCCGAAGGCGGACTGGGCGCTGGGGCAGATCGAGAAGGAGCAGCACTGGCTGCCGCGGATCGCGCCCGGACTGCCGCTGCCCGTGCCCGTACCGGTCGGGGCCGGGGTGCCCGGGGAGGGGTTCGCACAGACCTGGTCCGTGTACGAGTGGCTGGACGGGCGGGACGCCTGGCACGCGCCCGTCGGCGATCTCGCGGGCGCCGCCGTCGAGTTGGGGCGGTTCGGGGCCGCCCTGCGCCGGGCCGACGCGACCGGCGGGCCCGTCTCCTCCCGGGGCGGACCCGTCACCTCCTGGGAGGACGGTGCCATGGCCGGGGCCCTGCGGGCCCTCGCCGAGGACGGGACGCTCGACGGCGAACGCGCCACCGCCGCCTGGGAGTCCGTGCTCCGGCTGCCGCAGTGGGAGCGCGAGCCGGTGTGGATCCACGGCGACCTGCTGCCCGGCAACCTGCTCACCCGCGACGGGCGCCTCAGCGCCGTCATCGACTTCGGCGCCCTCGGCGTCGGCGACCCCGCCTGCGACATGATGGCCGCGTGGACCCTGTTCACCCCGGAGACCCGGCCCCTCTTCCGTGAGGCCGCCCGGGTCGACGACGCGACCTGGGCCCGCGGCCGCGGCTGGGCCCTGTGCTGGGGCATCGTGACCGAGCACTACTACCGCGGCAGGAATCCGGTGCTCAGCGCCGTCGCCCACCGCACCTGGAGCGAGGCACTGCCGGAGTACGCCGGCCGGTGACACGGGCCGCGGAACCCACCGACGGCGGTCCGGCCCCGCGCACCCCTCAGCCCAGCTGTTCCGGCAGGTCCGACGCGTGCACCACCGTCAGGCCCGACACCGCACGGGTCAGCGCCACGTACAGGCGCCGCAGGCCCGTGCGCTCGTCCGGTTCGCCGTCCACGACGGCGGCCGGCTCGTCGAGGACCACGTAGTCGTACTCCAGACCCTTCGCCAGCGAGGCCGGGACCAGGGTCAGCCGGGACTCGGCCGTGGTCTCCTCGCCCGGGGCGAGGCAGGCGAGACCGGCGGCCGCCAGGGCCTCCGCCAGCGGGGCGATGCGCGCGTCGGCGGCGATCAGACCGATCGAGCCCTCGTGCGCCAGGGCCTCGACGCACGCCGCGACCACGTCCCCGTCCAGCGCCTCCGGCTCCGTCCGCCGGACCTCCAGCGAGCCGGGGTTCTCACGCACCGACTCCACCGGCGCGAGCCCCGGCGACATGTGCGGGAGCAGCCGGGAGGCGTACGCGATGACCTCGCGCGGTACGCGGAAACCGGCCGTCAGCTCCTCCACGACCGCCTCCGGCTTGCCCAGGTGCGCGAGCGCCTGCGCCCAACTGCCCGTAGCCCACGGGGTGGTGCCCTGCGCGAGGTCGCCGAGGACGGTCGCCGAGCCCGTCGTGCACCGGCGGCCGACCGCCCGGTACTGCATGGGGGAGAGGTCCTGCGCCTCGTCGACCACCACATGGCCGAGCGAGTGCGTGCGCTCGACCAGGTCCCGCGTCTCGTCGACGAGGACCGCGTCCGCCGCCGACCACTTCGCCGTCCGCACGCTCCGGTACGGCTTCTCCCACAGCAGGAGCTTCTGCTCCTCGGCGTCGAGGATCCCCGCCGCGTGCTCCGCCAGGAAGTCGGGGTCGCTCAGCAGGCGCAGCACCAGCTTCGCCGGCTCGACCGCCGGCCAGCACTCCTTCACGACCGCCTTGACCGCCGCGTTGCGCGCGACCGCGTCCTGCACCCGGTCGTCGGGCGCCTCGCCCGCCTGCTCCATACGGACCAGCACGGCGTGCGCGATGCGCTGCGGCAGGGCCTCGCGGGCCGCCCCGTACCGGATATCACGGGCCGTCAGCTCGCGGACCATCTCCTCGAGTTCGTAGGCCGGGACACGCCAGCGGCGTGAGCCGCGCACCACCATCAGCGGCTCCGTGGGAAGCGTCACGTGGGACCAGACCGCCCGGCGCAGCACCTCCGCCATCCGGGCGTCGCCCTTGACGACGGCGGTCGCCGCCGCGTCCGAACCGCGCACCTCGACGTGCGCGACGAGGTCGTCCACCGTCGCCTGCTGCACCTCGAGCTCGCCGAGGGCCGGGAGGACCTGCTCGATGTAGTGGAGGAAGGAGCGGTTCGGCCCGATGACCAGGGTGCCGGTGCGGGCGAGGCGCTCCCGGTGGGCGTACAGCAGGTACGCGACACGGTGCAGGCCCACGGCCGTCTTTCCGGTGCCGGGGCCTCCCTGGACGCAGATCGACCCCGACAGGTCGGAGCGGACGATCTCGTCCTGCTCGGGCTGGATGGTCGCGACGATGTCCCGCATCGGACCCACGCGCGGCCGCTCGATCTCGGCCTGGAGCAGCCGGCTGGTCCGCTCCAGCTCCTCCGGGTCGGAGAGGTGCTCGTCCTCGTACGCCGTGAGGTCGCCGCCCGTGTAGCCGAAGCGGCGGCGCAGCCCGACGTCCTGCGGGTCCTTCTTCGACGCCCGGTAGAACGGTTGCGAGACCGGCGCACGCCAGTCGATCACCATCGGGTCGCCGACGGCGTCGTGCACGTGCCGGCGGCCGATGTAGAAGCGCTGGCCCTCCTGCGTGGTGTGCAGGTAGTCGAGCCGGCCGAAGAACAGGGGCGTGTCGGCGAGGTCGGCGAGCGCCTTGATGCGCTCCTCGATCTGACGGGTGAGGACGACCGAGTTGACCCAGTTGGCGGTGACGTCCTTGATGTCGAGCGATTCCACGTCCTCCCGCATCGCGCGCAGGGCGGCGCGGGACTCGGTGAGGTGAGCGCGCTCCCGCGCGAGCGGATCGTCTGCGGGGGACGTTACGGACACGGTGGAGCCTCCGGGTCGGGTACGCGGACACGTCAAGGTGGCCGCCGGTTTCCGACCGGACGGCGGCGCTCCACGAGCGGGAGGCGGGGAAGCAGGCGAGTGTAGCCCCACCGTCGTGCCGGGCGCGAACGGATTTCCCCGGCCGCGACCCGTAGGGGTCGGGCTCTGCCTTCCGGGGGACCCGGGCTCCACCCTCAGGGTGATGTGTGCGGAATGTCCGTTTCGGATGATGGAGGCATGTCCGCCACCACCCTCACCCCCGCGTCCACCACCCTCACCCCCGCGTCCACCGCCCCGACCACCCTCCCGCACCGCCTCGCCTTCGGCGTCCGCGCGATACGGGCCCTCGGCGCCGCCGTCGGCACCGTCCTGCTCGGCTCGTACGAGGAGCTCGACGAGCGCGCCGGCGTCCGCGACCCCCGCCCCAGACACCTGAGCGACGTCTGAGTGACGCCGGAGCGCTGGCCGGGGAGGGGCGGGGGGCCCGGTCAGGACTCCAGCAGCTCGCTCGCGTCGACGATGCGGTACGCGTACCCCTGCTCGGCCAGGAAGCGCTGCCGGTGGGCGGCGAAGTCCTGGTCGATGGTGTCGCGGGCGACGACCGAGTAGAAGTGCGCCTGGTGGCCGTCGGCCTTCGGGCGCAGCACGCGGCCCAGGCGCTGGGCCTCCTCCTGGCGGGAGCCGAAGGTGCCGGAGACCTGGATGGCGACCGTCGCCTCCGGCAGGTCGATCGAGAAGTTCGCGACCTTGGAGACGACCAGGACGCCGATCTCGCCGTTGCGGAAGGCGTCGAAGAGCTTCTCGCGCTGCGCGTTCGACGTCTCGCCCTTGATCACCGGGGCGTTCAGGTGCTCGCCGAGCTCGTCGAGCTGGTCGATGTACTGGCCGATGACGAGGGTCTGCTGCCCGGCGAACTTCTTCACCAGGGCCTCGGTGACCCGCCGCTTGGTCGCCGTGGTGGCGCAGAAGCGGTACTTCTCCTCGGGCTCGGCCGTCGCGTACGCGAGCCGCTCCGAGTCGGTGAGGTCGACCCGCACCTCGACGCAGTCCGCGGGCGCGATGTAGCCCTGCGCCTCGATCTCCTTCCACGGGGCGTCGAAGCGCTTGGGGCCGATCAGCGAGAAGACGTCGGACTCGCGCCCGTCCTCGCGCACCAGGGTCGCCGTGAGGCCGAGCCGCCGCCGGGCCTGCAGGTCGGCGGTGAACTTGAAGACGGGGGCCGGCAGCAGGTGCACCTCGTCGTAGACGATGAGGCCCCAGTCGCGGGAGTCGAAGAGCTCCAGGTGGGGATAGATCCCCTTCCGCCGCGTCGTCAGCACCTGGTACGTGGCGATCGTGACGGGCCGGATCTCCTTGCGCGTCCCGCTGTACTCGCCGATCTCGTCCTCGGTGAGCGAGGTGCGCTTGACCAGCTCGGCCTTCCACTGCCGGGCCGAGACGGTGTTGGTCACCAGGATCAGCGTGGTCGCCTTGGCCTGCGCCATCGCCCCGGCGCCGACCAGCGTCTTGCCGGCGCCGCAGGGCAGCACGACGACGCCCGAGCCGCCGTGCCAGAAGCCCTCGACGGCCTGCTGCTGGTACGGCCGCAGGGACCAGCCGTCCTCGGCGAGGTCGATCCGGTGCGCCTCGCCGTCCACGTAACCGGCGAGGTCCTCGGCGGGCCAGCCCAGCTTGAGCAGGGTCTGCTTGATCTGGCCGCGCTCCGAGGGGTGCACGGCGACGGTGTCCGCGTCGATCCGATCGCCGACCAGCGGCTGCACCTTCTTCGAGCGCAGCACCTCCTCGAGCACCGGCCGGTCGGTCGTGGTGAGCACGAGCCCGTGCGTGGGGTGCTTGGACAGGGTCAGGCGCCCGTAGCGCGCCATGGTCTCGGCGACGTCCACGAGCAGCGCGTGCGGGACGGGGTAGCGCGAGAACTCCACCAGCGCGTCCACGACCTGCTCGGCGTCGTGCCCGGCCGCCCGCGCGTTCCACAGCCCGAGCGGGGTCACCCGGTAGGTGTGGATGTGCTCGGGCGCCCGCTCCAGCTCGGCGAAGGGCGCGATGGCCCGCCGGCAGGCCTCGGCCTGCTCGTGGTCGACCTCCAGCAGGAGCGTCTTGTCGCTTTGGACGATGAGTGGACCATTCACGTGTTGCGCATCCCCTTCCACGCGGGCCGTATGTGGCCAAACATCCAGTCTGCCTGATGCCCGGCCGATGTCGGTGGGGGCTGCCACACTGAACGGGACGGACTGCCGAGAGGGAGGTGGCGAGATGAGCGTCGCGCACGATCCACACTACGGGCCCTGGACGATAGAGGAGGTCCTGGCGCTGGGGGAGGACCGTGGGGTACGTCGTGAATTGATGGGGGAAGCACTCTTGATGTCTCCGGCTCCGGGAACGAAGCACCAGCGTGCGTCGCTCCGTCTCGCGTCCCTGCTGGACGCGGCCATTCAGGCGGCGGGTGCCCCGGTCGAGGTGCTCGAAGCGGTGAACGTCGTCCTGCCCGACGGTCTGTTCATCCCGGACATCGTCGTGGTGGAGGCGTCCGCGGCCGAGGAGGATCCGATCACCTATGACGCCGAGGCCGTGCTCCTGGTCGTCGAGATCGTCTCCCCGTCGTCCTCGGGCCGGCGTACCGACCGCCTGCTGAAGCCGCCGTATTACGCGGAGGCGGGAATCGAGCACCTGTGGCGGCTGGAGCTGGAGCCCGCCCCCGCCCTGATCGTGTCCGAGCTGGTGAGCGGCCGCTACGTCGAGCGGACCGGGGTCGAGGGAGGCCGGCGCACGCTGATCGAGAAGCCGTTCCCGGTCGAGGTCGACCCCGGGGCGCTGGTGAGCCCGAAGCGTCGGTGACAAGGGGCGTCGCTGGTCCGCCCGGCCCGGCCGGCGCCCGTCACCCCGCCGTCGTCCGCATCAGGGGGTTGTGGCCGATCGCGTTGTGGACCGTGAAGCTCACCGCGTCCGGGCGGTAGCGGTCGTCGGACCACTCGACGGGGCGGCCGTCGTGGGTGGTGGTGACGCGGCGGACGCGCAGCAGCGGGCTGGTGCGCCGGACGGCGAGGAGGCCGGCGTCCTGCGCGCCGGCGGCGACCGCGTCGATGACGTGCTCGCCGTGGGCGAAGACCAGGCCCGTCGCGTCGTAGAGGCGCTGGGTGACCGAGGCGCAGTCGGGGTCGATGGCCTCGACGGCGGGGGAGATCCAGTCGGCGTAGACGGTCCGCTCGACCAGGACCGGCTCGCCGTCGAGGCCGCGGACGCGCAGCACGTGGAGCAGCGGGACGCCCTCGGCGAGGTGCAGCCGGGCGGCGTCCTCCGGGCCGGCCGGGCGGTATTCCTGCGTGACGACGTGGCCGGTGGCGGCGCGTCCCATCGCCTGCGCCCACTGGGCGAAGCTGCGCAGCTCGGCGAAGCTCTGGCTGCGGCGGCCGGCCAGGACCACGCGCCGGGCGCCCTGCCGGGAGCCGATGAGCCCCTCGGCGGTCAGGGCGGCGACGGCCTGGCGGACGGTGCCGCGGGAGACGCCGTACTGGGCGGCGAGCTCGGTCTCGGCGGGCAGCCGGGCGCCGACCGGGTACTCCTCGCGCCGGATCGCCCGTCGCAGCTCGGCGGCGATCTGCTCGTGGCGCGCGGTCATCGCTGGTCCCTCCTCGTGTGCCGTGTGCACAGGTGCACCAGCGTAGTTGAGCGTGTCAGTGGCCGAAAAGCGCCGCCAATGTGCAGGGAATGGCGGGGATCCGTTCCGTCCTCGTTCATCTCCATGTCATCGGGGCCGGGCGTACTGGGGCCAACTTGTTCAGACAAGTTGAGCCCCCAAACCCTCCCTGGAGAAGCCGTGCCCGTCCCCGCGCACCTCCCGAGAAACGCCGTCCTCGGCGGTTCCCTCGCCCTCGTCGCCGCCCTCGCCCTCACCGCCTGCGGCGCCGCCCCCGAGAACGCCGGCACCACCGCCGACGGCAAGAACGCCGCCACCGCCGCCTCCGCCGCCGACCTCGGCGGTATGGACGCCCTGGTCGCCGCGGCCAGGAAGGAGGGCACGCTCCACGCCATCGCGCTGCCCCGTGACTGGGCCAACTACGGCGCCCTGATCGACGGCTTCCGGAAGAAGTACGGCATCAAGGTCGAGGTCGAGAACCCGGACGCCTCCAGCCAGGACGAGATCAACGCCGTCACCTCCCGCAAGGGTCAGGACCGCGCCCCCGACGTGCTCGACCTGGGCAGCTCCTTCGCCCTCAGCGCCGCCCAGCAGGGCCTCCTCGCCCCGTACAAGGTGACCGCCTGGAACGACATCCCGGCGGAGCAGAAGGATCCGAAGGCCCGCTGGTACAACGACTACGGCGGCTACGTCTCCATCGGCTGCGACGCCAAGCGCGTCAAGAACTGCCCGACCACCTTCAAGGACCTCCTCAAGCCGGAGTACAAGGGCCAGGTCGCCCTCAACGGCAACCCGACCAAGTCCGGCTCCGCGTTCGCCGGCGTCTTCGCGGCGGCCCTCGCCCAGGGCGGCTCCTTCGACGACATCCAGCCCGGCCTCGACTTCTTCGCCCAGCTGAAGAAGAACGGCAACTTCACGCCGGTCGAGTCCACCCCCGCCACGGTCGAGAAGGGCGAGACGCCCATCAGCATCGACTGGGACTACCTGAACGCCGGCTACGCCGAGGAGTTCAAGGCCAAGGGCCTCGACTGGAAGGTCGCCGTCCCCACCGACGGCCGCTACGCCCAGTACTACTCGCAGGCGGTCAACAAGGACGCCCCGCACCCGGCGGCCGCCCGCCTGTGGCAGGAGTACGTCTACAGCGCGGAAGGCCAGAACCTGTGGCTCAAGGGCTTCGCCCGCCCGGTCCTGATGCCCGCCATGGACAAGGCCGGCACCCTCGACCAGGACGCCGCCCTCAAGCTGCCCGCGGTCTCCGGCGTCCCGTCCTTCCCGGCCGAGGCCCAGCAGGCCAAGGCCAAGACTGTCCTCGCCCAGGGCTGGGGCAAGGCCGTCTCCGGATGACGAGCCCCGACACCGCGACCGTCGCCGGGCGGCGGGTCCGCGCGGGCGGGCCGGACGCCCCGGCCGGCGGGGAGCAGACCCCCGCCGCCGGGCGCCCGGCCGCCGGCGGGGCCCCCGCCCGGCGACGGCGCCGCGCCCCCGCCTGGCTCGCCGCCGTCCCGCTGCTCGCGTTCACCGCGATCGCCTTCGGCGTCCCGGCGGTCGCCATGCTCGGTGGTGCCCTCACCGTCGACGACCCGGCCACCGGCGTCGGTACGTACGGCACCGGGAACCTGACCGCCTCCCTCCAGGGCGCCTACCTCACCGCCCTCCTCGGCAGCGTCAAGCTCTCCGCGACCGCCGCCGTGCTGGCCGCCCTGCTCGGGCTGCCGCTCGCCCAGGCCGTCGTCACCTCCCGCTCGCGCGCCCTGCGCGAGGCCGTGCTGACCGCCTCCGGCGTGCTCGCCAACTTCGGCGGCGTCCCCCTCGCCTTCGCGTTCGTCGCCACCCTCGGCAACTCCGGGGTGCTCACCCGGCACCTCGGCCTCGCCGACAGGGGCTGGAACCTCTACAGCTTCTGGGGCCTGGTCGTCGTCTACCTGTACTTCCTGATCCCGCTGATGGTGCTCACCATCACCCCCGCGCTGGACGGGCTGCGCACCCAGTGGCGCGAGGCCGCCCGCAACAACGGGGCCACCGCCCTCCAGTACTGGCGGCACGTCGCCCTGCCGGTGCTGACGCCGAGCCTGCTCGGCGGGCTGGTGCTCCTCTTCGGCAGCGCCTTCGCCGCGTACGCGACCGCCGCCGCGATGGTCGGCAGCGCCGTCCCGCTCGTCACGCTGCAGATCTCCGACGCCATCTCCGGCAACGTCCTCGTCGGCCAGGAGAACGTGGCGCTCGCCCTCAGCCTCGACATGGTCGTCGTCGCCGGGCTCGTCATGGCCGTCTATCTGCCCCTGCAACGCCGGAGCTCGCGATGGCTCGCCTGAACCGCTCTTCCTCCACCTGGCGCCGGGTGGTCCTCGGGCTCGCCGGCGTGTACTTCCTGGTGCCGCTCGCCGCCTCGGTGATCTTCACCGTCGACGTGCCCGGACAGGGCCTCACCCTCGACGCGTACACGAAGATCATCGGTACCGAGGGCTTCGTCACCAGCCTGCTGCTCTCGCTCGGCCTCGCCGCCGTCACGATCGCCGTCGTGCTGCTGCTCGTGGTGCCCGCGACGGTCGCCCTGCGGCTCGGCGCGCCCCGGCTGCGGCCGGTCGTCGAGACGGTGTGCTCGCTGCCGCTGGTCGTGCCGCCCATCGCGTTCGTCGCCGGCCTCGGCACCGTCCTGAAGTGGGGACCCGAGCACCTCGCCCGCACCCCCCTCTTCCAGACCTTCGTCGCCCTGCAGAACCCGGACTTCCCCGTCGTCCTGGTGCTCGCGTACGTCGTGATGGCGCTGCCCTTCACCTACCGCGCCCTCGACGCCGGCCTGCGGGCCGTCGACGTCCGCACCCTCGTGGAGGCCGCCCGCAGCTGCGGCGCCGGTCCGGTCCGGGCCCTGGTCACGGCGGTGCTGCCGAACCTGCGCGGCGCGCTGATGAACGCGGCCTTCCTCGCCCTGGCCCTGGTCCTCGGCGAGTACACGGTCGCCCAGCTGCTCGGCTTCCGGCCCTTCGCCGTGTGGATCGTGAACATCTCCGGCTCCCAGGCCCAGATGTCCGTGGCCGTCTCCGTGCTCAGCCTCCTCGTCACCTGGGTGCTGCTCCTGGCCCTCGCCGGGGCCGGCGGCCGCGCCCCCGGCGCCCGCCGCACCCGTACCGCCAAGGGAACACCATGACCGTCACCACCACCGCCGCCACGCCCGCGCCCGCCACCGAGGCCGCGACCGTCGAATTCCGTAGCCTGCGCCGCCGGTTCGGGGCGACCACGGCCCTCGACGGGCTCGACCTGACCGTCGCTCCCGGGGAGCTGCTCGCCCTGCTGGGCCCCTCCGGCTGCGGCAAGACGACCGCCCTGCGCATGCTCGCGGGGTTCGAGACCCCCGATTCCGGCGCGGTGCTCGTCGACGGCCGGGACATCACCCACGTGCCCGCGCACCGGCGCGACGCGGGCATGGTCTTCCAGTCGTACAGCCTCTTCCCCCACCTCGACTGCGTCGACAACGTGGCCTTCGGGCCGCGCATGCGGAAGGCCGGCAAGGCTGAGCGCCGCAAGCAGGCCGCCGAGCTGCTGGAGCTCGTGGGCCTCGGCGACAAGGGCGGCCGCTACCCCCACGAGCTGTCCGGCGGCCAGCAGCAGCGCGTCGCGCTCGCCCGCGCGCTCGCCCTGCGCCCGCGTGTCCTGCTCCTCGACGAGCCGCTGTCGGCGCTCGACGCCAAGGTGCGGCTGACCCTGCGCGACGAGATCCGCCGGATCCAGCGCGAACTCGGCATCACCACCCTGTTCGTGACGCACGATCAGGAGGAGGCGCTGTCCATGGCCGACCGGGTCGCCGTGATGCGGGACGGCCGCCTCGAACAGTGCGCCCCGCCCGCCGAGCTGTACGGACGGCCGGCGACCGCCTTCGTCGCGGAGTTCGTCGGCACCATGAGCCGGATCCCCGGGTACCTCGACGGCGGCACCGGCGGTTTCGTCGACGTGCTGGGCTGCCGCCTCCCCCTCGACGGCGACGCCCCGGCGGCCCGCGAGGTCGACGTGCTCGTACGGCCCGAGGACCTGCGGGTCACGACGGACGGCGCGTGCTCGGCCCGGATCGTCGCCACGGCCTTCCTCGGCGCGACCACCCGGCTCACCGTGCGGCTCGCCGACGCCACCGAGGTCAAGGCCGACCTGCCCACCCACGAGGCCGCCGCACTCGCGGCGGGCGACGCCGTCACGGTGACCCCGCGCCAACGCCCGGTCCTCGTCGCGGCCCGCGCCGCCTGAGACCGCGGCTCGCACGACAACTGGACCGGTGGTGCGAGCCGCCCTTCAGGCGGTCCGCACCGCCGCACCCGACGCGGCGGTGCGGGCCGCCCGAGCCGTACGACACGACAGAGAAAGCGAACCGCGTGACCAGCGAACTCCCCCTGCACGCCGTCCTGTTCGACATGGACGGCACGCTCGTCGACACCGAGGGCCTGTGGTGGGAGGCGGTGGAGCAGGTCGCGGGCCGCCCGCTGACCGACGCCGACCGCCCGGACGTCCTCGGCCGCCCGGTCGAGCACACGGCGGCCTGGCTGGCGGCGGGCGGCACCGGCACCGGCACCGGGGGCACGCCCGCAGGCGCTGGGTCGGTGTCCGATGCCTCCGCGTACGGCGCCTCCGGGGGCCACGCCTTCGCGTACGGCGCCTCCGCGTCCACCGAGGGCGCGTCCGCGACCGAGGCCCCCGCGTCCGGCACCTCCGCGTCCGCGACTGGCGCCCCCGCGACCGGCACCTCCGCGTCCGCCGCCCCCGCCGGCGCGCTCGCGGCCGCGCTGCACCGGGAGTTCGCCGACCGGGTCCGGGCCGGTGTGGTGCCGCGCCCCGGCGCGCTCGCCCTGCTCTCCGCGCTCGCCCGGGACGGGGTGCCGACCGCCCTCGTCACGGCCTCGCCCCGGTCCGTCGCCGACATCGTGCTCGACGCCCTCGGAGCGCTGGGCGCACCGGCGTTCGCCGTCTCGGTCACCGCGGACGACACCGCGCGCACCAAGCCCGAGCCCGACCCGTACCTCGCCGCCTGCCGCGCCCTCGGCGTCGAGCCCGCGCGCTGCGTGGCCGTCGAGGACACCCCCACCGGCGTCGCCTCCGCCGAGGCGGCGGGCTGCGCGGTGCTCGCGGTCCCGTCGGTCACCCCGATCGGCCCGGCGCCCGGCCGGACGGTCCTGCCCGGACTGACCGAGGTCACCCCGGAACGGCTGCGGGCCATGGCCGGCCGGCACCTCACCGTCATGAGCTGGAACCTGTGGCTCGGCGGCGCCCTGGTCGAGGACCACCGGGCCCGGCAGCTCGCCGCGATCCGCGCCGCGGGCGCGGACGTCGTCGGCCTCCAGGAGACCGGCGGCACCGCGACCCGGGAGCTGGCGGAGGCGCTCGGCTGGCACCACCACCAGGCCGGCGAGAACCTCGGGATCCTCAGCCGGCACCCGGTCCTCGCCCGTCTCGGCGACCCCCACGTCGGCTTCTACGGCGCGGCGGGCGTCCGTGTCCTCGTCGACGGGGAGCGCGAGGTGGACGTGTGGACGGCGCACCTCCACCCCACGCCCTACGGGCCGTACGAGGCCGCCTTCGACGGGTTGCCTGCCGAGGAGCTGATCGCCCACGAGGGCGTGCGCCTGGCGCAGATGCGCGACACGCTCCGGCGGATGGCCGAGGACGCGGGGGAGGAGCGGCCGGTGGTCCTGGTCGGCGACTTCAACGCCCCCTCGCACCTCGACCGGCCCGACGTCGCCTGGCCGGTGACGAAGGCCGCCGAGGAGGCCGGCCTCCGCGACTCCTACCGGGAGGCCCACCCCGACCCCGCACGGGAGCCGGGCCACACCTGGTCGCCGATCCACCCGGTCCACCCGGAGGAGGGCGGGTGGGCCGGGCGTCCCGAGCCGCAGGACCGCATCGACTACGTCCTGCACAACGCCCGCGGCCTGCGCGTCCTCGCCTCCCGCACGCTGGTCACCGGCACGCCCGCGCCGTGGCCGGACGTCGCGGCGAACGCCTGGCCCTCGGACCACGCGGCGGTGGTGACGACCTTCGCCCTGTAGGGCGTGGCCCCCGGCTCAGGCGGACTCCTCGTCCGCGAGTTCCGCGACGCCCGTGATCCGGTGCAGCGGATAGGTGCGGACCTCGTCGGCCGTGTGGTCGTAGCCCGTGACGAAGCCGCCCTCGACCCGGACCGGGGCGATGACGCGCTGGCTGGCGGCGCCCTCCGCGTTCACGTAGCCGATCCAGACGGCCGAGCCGGTGAGCGCGGCGGCCTGCACGGTGGCGAGGGTCTCGGCGGCGGAGGTACGGGGCAGGGAACCGGCCGCGACGGGGGAGGCGGCCGGCTCCTTGCGCACCACCGTCGCCGCCCGGTCGCCGGCCCGGATCGCCTTGACCGCCGCCCCGAGCAGCGTCGCGTCGGGTGCGGGCGGGCCGTCGGGGACGGGCGCGGGGGCGGTGCGGGGCGGGGTGCGGTACGCGTCGGCGCGGGTGATCAGGACGTCGCCCTCGGCGGACTCCGCGGCCGGCGCGTACCCCATCGCCCGCAGCCCGTCGAGCAGCGACGCCGGGTCCGTCTGCGCGGCCAGGACGGTCGGCGCGAGGCGGCGCAGCCCCAGAGCGGCCGAGCGCCGGTCGGCGACGATCTCGCCGAGCAGGGCCTCGTCGTCGCAGCGCACGTACGAGGACGCGGCGCCGACCCGCAGGTGTCCGTGCTTCCGTGCCACGTCGTCGATGAGGTACGCGAGCGGCTGCGGCACCGGCGTGCGCGCGTGCGCGGCCAGGAACTCGTGCAGGTCGGAGGCGGTGCGCCCGGCGTCCAGGGCGCGGCGTACGGACGCGGGTGTGAAGCGGTAGACGGTCGCGCCGCCCTTCGACTCCACGTCCGCGAGCACGGACAGCATGTCGGCGAGCGGGCGGCGCAGCGGCCCCGGGGCGACGGCCGTCAGGTCGGCCTGCAGCAGCACGTGGTCGACGGCCTCGGGCAGCGACGGCGCGAGCAGCGTCGCCGCGCGGGAGCCGGCGACGGCCGGCTCGCAGTCGTGTCCCTGGAGGGCGTCGTCGGGGGCGGCCTCGGCGAGCGGCAGGTTCAGCAGCGCCCGCGCGGGCGAGGCGAGCGCGCCGCGGCCGGTGATGCCGAGGAGCTCGGCCTCGTCGAGGGTCCAGCGGGCGATCTGCTCGCGGAGGTCGGCGGGTGCGCCGCCGGGCGCGGGTGGACGGCCGCCGCCCCCGGGTGCGCCGCCCTCGTCGGACGCGCCCGGGCCACCGGCGGGCGCCGGTCCGGGGCCCGTGCCGGTGCCCCGCCCTCCTCCGGCGGGCGCGGCGGCGGGACCGGGCGGCGTGGCGCCGCCCGCGCCCCGCAGGGGACGGTCCCACCGCAGCCGGGCGATGATCGACTCCCGGTCGGCGGCGGAGCCCGGCGGCAGCGTGGCCTGCAGGGCGAGGACGCGGCTGCGGACCTCCGGGGCGACGGCGCGGTCGAGGCCGGGTCCGAGCACGGACAGCGCGCGGCCCTTCGCGTCCTGGCCGCCGACCAGGCCCGGGGTGCGGGTCGCGGACAGCCAGACGGCGGCCAGCCGGACCCAGCGTTCGGCGGGCGGGAGGTCGAGCCAGTCGTCGTAGGCGGGCGTCGGCGCGTATCGCTCGTCCGCCTCGCCGTCGGAGGCCAGCAGCCCGGCCCCGTAGGCCAGCTCCAGCCAGAACGCGGCCGTCTGCTCGGGCACGTCGAGGGCGGCCGCGGTGCGCCGGAGGTCCCGTACGGACAGACCGCCCGCGCGCAGCACCGGCGGGCCGCCCTGGTCCCAGGACTTGAGCAGCTCCTCGACGGTCGCGAGCGCGGTGTACGCCTGGCCGGCCGCGGCGTTGTCCACCACCTGTGGACGGTAGTCGCGGGCCGGCGTGACCTCCGGAGCCGTCGGCTCCGGAGCCCGGTGCGCCCGGCCGCCGCGCAGGTGGAGGGCGGCCTCGCGGGGCAGCACCAGGGTGCGCGGGGAAGTGGGCAGCAGCAGACCGCGGTCGCGCAGCCAGCGCACCGGCGGCGCGGGATCGGCCGTCACCTCGCCGTACGGCGGTCCCCACACGAGCCGGTCGAGCACCTTGAGCGCCTCGGGCGGCGCCGTGTCGAGCAGCGCCGCCATCCTCGTACGGTCGGTGAACAGCTCCGCCAGGGACGCCACCGCCGACACCGGGTCGTGCGTCGCGGGCAGCCCGGCGGCCGCGATGATCTCCTGGAGCCGACCGGGCGACATGCCCGCCGTGGCCTCCGCGACGGTCGGGCCGAGACCGGTGGGGGAGGGGTGCTGGGGGGAGGGGGCGAGCAGCTCACGGGCGGTCCGGACGAGCCGCAGCCGCTCGTCGTCGCCCCAGACGAGGGCCTGCTCGCGCAGCACGGCGACCGCGCGCGGCAGCGCCGCCTCGATCTCGGCGTCCCCGTTGGCGCCGGTGAGCAGGTCGAGGAGGACGGGGTACGGGGCGGGGTCCGGGGCCACGGCGAGCGCTTCGGCCGTCTGGAGGACGAAGCGGTCGAGCCGTTCCAGGGCCCGCACCACGGACGCGCGGGTGCCGGCCCGGGTGGCCAGCTGCGTCAGGTCGTTCGGGACCGGCGACAGCAGGTCGGGGCGGGCGCGCAGCAGCGCGCCGAGCGCCTCGTCGCCGCCGGAGCGCAGCGCCTCCGCGAGCGTGCGCGGCGCCGCGCCGTTGCCTGTTGCCTCGGGCACGTGCGCCTCCCGGTCGAGCTCACCGATCCCCATCCGGACCACGTTAGCCCCTGGGCAGGCGCTAACGTCGTGCCGTGGGGAACGAGGGGAACGACAACGACCGGTTGGTCTTCGACTATCTGAGCCGGATCGGCGACCTGGCCCAGCAGCGGCAGGTGCCCGCCGCCGAGCGCCGCGAGCTCGTCACCGGACTGCGCGACGAGATCGAACGCCGCCGCGCGGTGAAGGGCGAGCGGGTGCCGGGCATCCTCGGTGCCCTGGGCACGCCGGACGAGGTCGTCGGCCGGGTCGCCCCGCGGACCTCGTCGGAGCCGTACCCGCACGAGGCCCCGGCCGGCCCGAGGACCCCTTCCGCCGGCTCCGAGGTCCCCGGGGCGCGGACGGCGGGCTGGTGGCAGGACGGCGCCACGGACACCGGGGCGGTCCCCGGCTTCGTCGGCGGCGTCGAGATCCCCGAACTCCTGCGGCCGCCGCGGCCGGAGGACGACGCGGACGACGCGGACGACGCGGACTCGGACAACGGGCGCGAGGGCCGGGGCGAGGGCGCGGGCGGGTCCGAGGATCCCGCGGACGCGACCGGGCAGCCGCCGGCCTGCCGGGCGCGCCTCCGCGGCCTGCGCCCGGGCAGCCCGCTCCTGCTGATCTCGGCCGGGCTCCTCCTGGTCGGCGCCGCCCTCGGCTCCCTCGTCCCACTCGCCGCGGGCTGGGTCCTCGCCTACGCCTCCCGCGAGCGCCGCGCCGCCGCCCTCCTGATCCCCGGCCTCACGGCCACGGCCGGCGCCGTCTGGCTCTGGGGCCGCGTCCAGGGCCGCTGGGGCGACCCGGTCGCCCCCGGCGGCGAGGCGATGGGTGCGGCAGTCTCCGCCACCTGGCCCTGGACCCTCCGTACGGCGGCCGTCGCCTCGGCCCTGTTCCTGCTGTGGCGCTCGCGGCGCCGGGTCTGACGGGCTGTCGCCGCGGCTCCGCGCGGCCCACGAGGTGACGAGCGGCGAGGGCGCCCGGGCGTGTCCCTCTTGGGCCGGTCCGTCCCGAACCTCGCCCGGACCGCGCCCGACACCCCGCGCGCCCTCGCCGAACAGGCCTTCGCGAAGGTCGCCGACGGCACGGTCACCCTGCCGGTCACCGCCGAGCTCCCGCTGGAGCGGGCCGCCGGGGCCCACCGCCTCATGGGCTCCCGCACCAGAACCGGCAAGCCGGGCTTGCGCACCGGCACCGGCAAGCTGGGCTTGCGCACCGGCACCGGCAAGCGGGGCTCCGCACCGGCACCGGCAGCGGGGCTCCGCACCGGCACCGGCAAGCTGGGCTTCCGCACCAGAACCAGCACCGGCAAGCCGGGCTCCCGCACCAGAACCAGCACCGGCAAGCCGGGCTCCCGCACCAGAACCGGCACCGGCAAGCCGGGCTCCCGCACCAGAACCAGCACCGGCAAGCTGCTGCTCAAGGTCGCCCGAGCGGGCCCGCGGCGGGCGTTCAGGGCAGCAGCGGGTCCGTGACGTCGGCGCTGCGGGCCGCCTCCGCCGCCCACGGCGCCCCCGGCACCACCAGCGGTGAGCCCGTCACCGGGTCCGGCACGACCACCGACTCCAGGCCGAAGACCTCCCGGACCAGCTCCGCCGTGACGACCTCGCCCGGTGCGCCCTCCGCGACCACCCGGCCGGCCTTCATGGCGATCAGGTGGTCGGCGTAGCGGGCCGCCTGGTTGAGGTCGTGGAGGACGACGACGACCGTGCGGCCGCGAACGCGGTTGAGGCGGCGGACCAGGTCCAGGACCTCGACCTGGTGGGCGATGTCCAGGTAGGTCGTGGGCTCGTCGAGGAGCAGCAGGTCGGTCTCCTGGGCGAGGGCCATCGCGATCCAGACGCGCTGGCGCTGGCCGCCGGAGAGCTCGTCCACCGGGCGGTGGGACAGCGCGCTCACGTCGGTGCGCTCCATGGCGTCGACGACCGCGCGCTCGTCCTCCTCCGACCACTGCTTCCACCAGGCCTGGTGCGGCTGCCGCCCACGCGCCACCAGGTCGGCGACCGTGATGGCCTCCGGGGCCACCGGGGTCTGCGGCAGCAGGCCGATGGACTGCGCGATCCGCTTGGTGGGGATCCTGGCGAGCTCCTCGCCGTCGAGGAGGACGGCCCCGCCCTTGGGCTTGAGCAGCCGGCCGAGCGCGCGCAGCGTCGTCGACTTGCCGCACGCGTTGGGGCCGACGATCACCGTCACCTTCCCGTCGGGTATCGCCAGGTCCAGCTCGTGGACGACGGTCCGCTCCTCGTACGCGAGCGTCAGCTCCCGCGCCGTCAGCCTGCTCACGACCTACCTCCCACTCCACGGCTGCGCACGATCAGCCAGATCAGGTACGGGGCGCCGACCGCCGCCGTCAGTACGCCCACCGGCAGTTCGGTGGGGGCGAGGAGTCGCCGGCCCAGGAGATCGGCGACGACCACGACGAGGGCGCCCAGGAGCGCCGAGCAGAGCAGCGGGATCTGCGCCGTACGGGTGGTCCGGCGGGCGATCTGCGGGGCGAGGAGGGCGACGAAGTCGACCGGCCCGGCGACGCCCGTGGCCACCGAGGCCAGGATCACACCGACCGCCACCAGCCCCAGGCGCACCCGGCCGAGCCGTACGCCCAGCGCCGTCGCCGTGTCGTCGTCCAGCGACACCGTCCGCTGGGCCCGGGCCGCCCACAGCACCGCGGGCAGCATGGCGAGGAGCGTCCACCGCAGCGGCGCCGACTCGTCCCAGCCGCGTCCGTTCAGGGAGCCGGTCATCCAGATCTGGGCCTGCTGCGCGACCAGGTAGTCGCCCTTGGTCATGAACAGGTGGGTCAGCGAGCGCAGCGCGATCGCGAAGCCGATGCCGATGAGCACGAAGCGCGTGGCGTGCAGTCCGCCGCGCCAGGCGAAGACGTACACGAGCGCGGCGGCGAGGACGCCGCCGGCGATCGACACGTAGGGGACGACGTCGTACGGGACGAGCCCGAAGGTCATCGCCGCGACGGTCACCGCGCCGGCGCCCTGGCTGATGCCGATGACGTCGGGGCTGGCCAGCGGGTTGCGGGCGACGGTCTGGACGAGGGCGCCCGCGATCCCGAACGCGGCGCCGACCATGAGCCCGGTCCCCAGCCGCGGCAGCCGCAGGTCCTCGACGACGAAGGACCTGCCCGGGCCGAGCAGGACGTCCAGGACCTCGGACGGCGGGACGAAGCGCTCGCCGACGCACAGGTACGCGACCGAGACGGCGGCCAGCAGCAGCACGAGGAGCGCGACGGCGAGCGCGGAGCGGCGGTGCACCAGGAAGGAGGCGCGGCCGGCCCGGACGAGGCCGTATCCGTGGGGGCGGAGCCGGGTGGCGGTCATGCCGGCACCGCCTTCCGGCGTACCAGGGTCACCAGGAACGGCACGCCGATGAGCGCCGTCATCACGCCTGCGGGGACCTCGCCCGGCGGGAAGAGGATCCGGCCGAGGACGTCCGACACCAGGAGCATCACCGGCCCGATGAGCGCCGCCATCGGCAGCACCCAGCGGTGGTCGCCGCCGACGACCGCGCGGGCGATGTGCGGGACGGCGAGGCCGACGAAGGCGATCGGGCCGGCGGCGGCGACCCCGGCGCCGGTCAGCACGGTCGCGCCGACGCCGCCGACGATCCGTACGGTCGCGACCCGCTGTCCGAGTCCCCTGGCGACGTCCTCGCCGAGGGCGAGGGCGTCCAGGCCGCGGGCCACCGCGAGGACCAGGACGGCGCCGAGCAGCAGGAAGGGCCAGATCTGGGCGACGATGTGGACGTCGCGGCCGTCGAGCGAGCCGATCTGCCAGAACCGGAACTCGTCGAGCGCCGAGGCCCTGGTGGTCAGGACGCCGGTCGTCACGGACAGCAGCAGCGCGTTGATCGCGGCGCCGCCGAGCGCGAGCTTCACGGGCGTGGCCCCGCCCCGGCCGCGGGCGGCGATGGCGTACACCGCCACCGAGGCGAGCGCGGCGCCCGCGAAGGCGAACCAGACGTAGCCGGTGAGCGTGTGCACCCCGGCGAAGGCGATGGCGAGCACGACGCCGACCGAGGCGCCCTGGCTGATGCCGAGGATGCCGGGGTCGGCGATCGGGTTGCGGGTGATGCCCTGCAGGGCGGTCCCGGCGAGGGCCAGCGAGGCGCCGACCATGAGCCCGATCAGCGTGCGCGGCACCCGCAGCTGCCGGACCACCTCGGCGTCGGGGCTCGTGGCGCCGTGCACCAGGGCGTCGAACACGGTGGCGGGCGGGACGGCCCGGGCGCCCACCGCGAGGCTGAGCAGGATCGCGAGGAGCAGGGCGACGACGGCCGCCGTGGTCGCGACGACGCGCCGCGGGGCGCGCCGGGAACGTATGGCGGACATGGACACCCATCGGAGGTCGCGTCGGGGCGAGGTTCGGTAAGGCTTCGCTAAGTGGAGGCCCCGCTCAGTGTAGACAGCAACGGTTTTCGAACAGACGGGCACAATGGCCCGCATGGAATCCACCAGCGGCGCGCCCACGGTCGGCTTCGACCTCGACCTGACCCTCCTTGACACCCGGCCCGGGATCAAGGCCGCCTTCGAGGCCTTCTCGGCCGACGTCGGCGTCCCGATCGACGCCGACCTGGTCGTCTCGCGGCTCGGCCCGCCGCTGCGCCACGAGCTCGCCCACTGGTTCCCCGCGGAGCGGGTGCCGGAGATGGTGACGCGCTACCGCGAGTTCTACGGGCGGCACGCCATCGAGCCGACGGTCCCCATGCCCGGCGCACGGGATGCGATTCAAGCCGTTCGCGAGGCCGGCGGACGCACCGTCGTCGTCACCGCCAAGAACGAGCCGCACGCCAAGCTGCACCTCGTCCACCTCGGCATCGAGGCGGACGCCGTCGTCGGCGACCTGTGGGCGGAGGGCAAGGCGGAGGCGCTGCGCGCGCACGGCGCGCGGGTGTACGTCGGCGACCACGTCGGTGACGTACGCGGTGCCCGTACCGCCGGCGCGCTGTCGGTCGCCGTGGCGACCGGTCCCTGCCCCGCCGAGGAGCTGCGCGAGGCCGGCGCCGACGTGGTCCTCGCCGACCTGACGGACTTCCGTGCCTGGTGGGAGGGCTACCGGGGCTGAGCGGTCGCGGCCTGCACGGCGCGGGCCCGGCGCCGCTGGACGGCGATCGAGCGGAGCACGCCCGCGCCGGCGACGAGGAAGCCGACGCCCATCAGCATCGACACGAGGTAGGCGACCGTCGGGAAGGGATCGGTCCCGAGGAACAGCGGAGCCACCGTGACCAGCGTCGCGACCGCGCCGACGATGAAGACGATCGCACCGGCGCGGACGAGGCCGTCACCCGGAGCGCTGTCGTCCGAGGGGGCCGAGGGGGTTTCACTACGCATTCGGCCAGGGTAGTTCCCAGGCCGGGGGAACGGACCGGCGGCGTCTTGTCACCGGGCCTGATCCCATTAGCCTTGGTGCCCTGGGGTACCACCCTGCTCGAGCGCAGCGCGAGCGCGGGGGAGGGTCAGGTCAGCGACCCGCCGTATCTCTTTCACAGACGCAGAGCCGGGATCCCGGCACACCCATCGAGTACGAGGACGAGGACGGACGTGCCTACCGGCAAGGTCAAATGGTTCAACAGCGAGAAGGGCTTCGGCTTTCTCTCCCGCGACGACGGCGGCGACGTCTTCGTGCACTCGTCGGTACTCCCCGCCGGAGTCGACGCCCTGAAGCCGGGCCAGCGCGTGGAGTTCGGCGTGGTCGCAGGTCAGCGCGGCGACCAGGCGCTCTCCGTGACGGTCCTCGACCCGACCCCGTCCGTCGCCGCGGCGCAGCGCCGTAAGCCCGACGAACTGGCGTCCATCGTCCAGGACCTCACCACGCTCCTCGAGAACATCACGCCGATGCTGGAGCGCGGCCGCTACCCCGACAAGGTCCACGGCGCGAAGATCGCGGGCCTGTTGCGTGCGGTCGCGGACCAGCTCGACGTCTGAGCCCGTCCACCGGGTGGACCCTCCCCGTCAGGGGAACCGCAGCGCGTCCGGGCCGAGGGGCGGTACGAGTCCCTCGGCCGCGGCGCGCGTGAGCAGTCCCCGCACCGCCGCGTAGCCGGTCTCGCCCAGGTCGGCGGTGAACTCGTTGACGTACAGACCGATGTGCTGGTCGGCCACCTTCGGGTCCATCTCCTGCGCGTGCTCGAGTACGTACGGACGCGAGACGGTCGGGTCGTCCCAGGCCATCCTGACCGAGCCGCGCGCCGCGTCGGCGAGCAGACGCAGCATGTCCTCGCCGAGCGAGCGCTTCGCCACGATCGCGCCGAGCGGGATCGGCAGCCCGGTGGTGTGCTCCCAGTGCTCGCCCATGTCGGCGAGCGCGTGCAGGCCGTAGTTCCGGTACGTGAAGCGGGCTTCGTGGATGACGAGCCCGGCGTCGACCTTGCCGTCGCGCACCGCGGGCATGATCTCGTGGAACGGCATGACGACGACGTCGCCCACCCCGTCGGGGACGGTGTCGGCCGCCCACAGCCGGAACAGCAGATAGGCGGTCGAACGCTCGCTCGGCACGGCGACCGTCTTCCCGGTCAGATCCGTACCGGGCTCGCGGGTCAGCACCAGGGGACCGCAGCCGCGGCCCAGGGCGCCGCCGCAGGGCAGCAGGGCGTACTCGTCGAGGATCCACGGCAGCACGGCGTACGAGACCTTCAGGACGTCGTACGGGGCGTCGCCGCCCTCCGCCCACCCGTTGGTGAGGTCGATGTCGGCGAAGGTCACGTCGAGGCGCGGGGCGCCCGGGACGCGGCCGTGGGCCCAGGCGTCGAAGACGAAGGTGTCGTTCGGGCAGGGCGAGTAGGCGATCTTCAGCTTGGTCACGACGAAGACTCCTCCGGGTCCACGGGGACGGTCGGGAAGACGGTGCTGCCGAGCAGCCGGAAGGCGTTCCGCAGGGCGTCCAGGGCCGGGCCGATCCGCCAGGCGGCACGGTCGCGAGGGCCGACGGCGTTGGACACCGCGCGGATCTCGACGACGGGCACGCCGTACGCGGCGGCGGCCTCGGCGACGCCGAATCCTTCCATGGCCTCGGCGGCGGCCCCCGGATGACGCTCCGCCAGCTCGGCGGCGCGGTCCGCGCTGCCGGTCACGGTGGACACGGTGAGGACCGGTCCGACGACGTGCGGCTGCCCGCCGTGGGCGAGCGCGCCTGCGACCCGTTCGGTCAGCGTCCTGGCGACGGGGTGCACGGACCGGCCGAAGCCGAGTTCCTCGACGGCGAGGTAGCCGTCTCCCGTCTCGGCCCCCAGATCGGCCCCGACGAGGGCGTCGGAGACGACGACGTGCCCGAGGGGCGCGTGCGGCGCGAAGCCGCCGGCGATGCCGGCGGAGACGACGAGGTCGTACGGCCGTACGGGCGTGCCCGGGGGCGCGGAGGCCCCCAGGGTCGCGGCGGCCAGGGCCGTCGCGGTGGCCGTGGCGGCGGCCGCCGGACCCACGCCGGCGGCGAGGACGTCGACGACGGCGGACCGGCCCGCGAGCCGGCGCAGCGTGAAACCGCCGGGCAGCGGGACCTCGGGGTCACCGCCCGGGCCGAGGCCGGCGGCGACGGAGTCCGCCTCCGCCGCCACGGCCGTCACGACCAGGATGCGAGGGACCGGGGTCAGGACTTCTTCTTGAGCTCGAAGTGCCAGATGCCGGTCACCGTCTTGCCGGTGTTCTCGACGATCGTCACCTGCGTCTGGTTCGTCGTCTCGCCGGTCTGGCTGGAGAAGAAGGCGCTGGCCGGGATGGAGCGGTACGTCTTCTTGTACGGCTCCGGCTCGGCCGCCTGGCCGCCCAGGAAGATCGTCCAGCCGTTGTCGGCGACCTCCGGGTCGACGCCGAAGCGGACCTTGTCGTCGGTGTCGACGGTGATGCTCTTCTCGGCCTTCTTGTTGAGGCAGGCCGGGATCTGCGACTCCTTGATGGGGTCGCCGTCGTTGTAGCAGGCCGCCTCGGCGCTCACCGACTTGGACCCGACCGTCACGGTCGCGATCGGGGTCGGCTTGTCGCAGGCGGAGAGGACGAGGAGCCCCGCGGAGACGGCCCCGAGGGCCACGGCGGCCCGGCGGCGCTTACGGGTGAGGAACGCAACGGTCATGAGCCGAAGGCTATCGGGCCGTCGCGTCCGCGACACGCGGGGGTACGGCGTGCCGCCCGAGAGACCCCACCCGGGGCGCGCGGCTACGCCACCCGCGTCCCGCCGGGCCGCGCGGGGCGCGCTCACGCCACCCGGGTCTTGCCGGCGCTGCTGCGGCCCCCCGGCCTGCGGGCCGCCGTGATCAGGCCACGGACGGCGAGGAGCCAGCCGGCGCCCAGGATCGCGGCCGCGACCGCCATCCCGACGGTCCCGTTCAGCGGCAGCGAGATGCCGATCGCACCGCCCACCACCCAGGACATCTGCAGCGCCGTCTCCGAACGGGCGAACGCCGAGGTCCGCACCACCTCCGGCACGTCGCGCTGGATCAGCGCGTCCAGGGACAGCTTGGACAGGGCCTGGGTCAGGCCCGCCACCGCGCCGAGCACGGCCACCATCAGGCCGCCGAAGAAGACCGCCGCGAGCACCGCCGTGGCGAGCACGGCCGACAGCATCGTCGCGATGATCACCTCCGGCCCGTGCCCCCGGTCCTTCAGCAGCGAGCCCACCGCCGTCCCGCAGGCGTTCCCGACGCCCGCCGCCACCGCCACCATGCCGAGCGACACCGCCGCGCTCTGCCCGGGCAGCGGGTGCACCCGCAGCAGGAACGCCAGGAAGAAGATCAGGAAACCGGACAGCATGCGCTGGGAGGCGTTCGCCTCCAGACCGTGCAGGACCGACGGGCCGACCGTCCGCAGGCTCGGTTTCTTCTCCCCGTGCGTCAGCAGGTGGGCGCGCCGCTCACCCTTCGCCGAGTCCACCTTGTGGGGCAGCCGCAGCGCCCAGTACGTGCCGAGCAGGAACAGCGCGCAGGCCCCGTACAGCGGCCAGCCCGGCCCGACCTGCTGCAGCCCCGCCCCGATCGGCGCGGCGATGCCGGTGGCGAGGAGGCCCGCGAGCGTGACCCGCGAGTTCGCCTTCACCAGCGAGAAGTCCGGTGGCAGCAGGCGCGGCACGACGGCGCTGCGCACCACCCCGTACGCCTTCGACGCCACGAGCACGCCGAGCGCCGCCGGATACAGCTGGATGCCCCCCGTGGCGACCGCGGCGGACATCGCGACGGCGAGCACCGCGCGGGTCAGCATGGCGCCGGCCATGGCCGCCCGGCGGCCGTGCGGGATGCGGTCGAGCAGCGGGCCGATCACGGGGGCGAGGAGGGTGAACGGCAGCATCGTGATGGCCAGGTAGAGGGCCACCCGGCCGCGCGCCTCGTCGGTCGGCACGGAGAAGAAGACGGTGGAGGCGAGGGCGACGGTGATCATGACGTCGCCCGCGCCGTTCACGGCGTGCAGCTCGATCAGCTTCCCGAGCCCCGACTCGCCCGCGCCGTGCGCGTGCGTGGCCTTCCGGATGCCCCGCGCCGTACCGGTGAACGGCAGGTGGAGGGCACGTCCGACCTTCCGGCCCGCTCGGCTGAGCGGCCCGGCATGATCGTGGGATCGTGCCGAAGACCGTGCGGCTGCCACTCCGTCATAGTGCCCCACGGGCAGGCCGTACGAACCGTTGGCAGGGCCCGGCGGACCACATCCGGGGTCCGGGATGCGGGCCACTTGGGGCGGGCAGGTGGGCTGAGAGCTGCGAACGGGGTAGCGTGCGTAGCGCGCCACCGGCGGATGTTCTCGGCCGCGCGCCTCTTCGGCATCCCGCAGAATGGATGACGATAGGTGTGCCCGAGACACGCGAGAAGACGAGAGACATGTCGGGCGTGGACGTCGATGCGGCCCTCTGGTCCGCTCCGCCCACTGCCCCGGACTTCGCTTTCGCTGCTCCCGCTCCTCGGCCGGCGCACCCGTGAGACGGCGTAGGAGAGAAGCGAGACCTGTGAGTGCTGCGACGACGCGAAGCCGTACCCCGCGTACCCCGCGTACCCCGGACCGTCAGTGCGCCGAGGCGGTAGACCTCGCGAGGGAGGCCGCCGAGGAGGCCGCCGCGCCCGGCGTGGTCGGCGCCCACGTGGAGATCGTCGCCGAGGGCGACCGGGTCGTCACGCACTTCTTCGAGTCCAAGGAACCCGGCTACCGCGGCTGGCGCTGGGCGGTGACCGTCACCCGCGCCTCCCGCGCCAAGAACGTCACGCTTGACGAAACCGTCCTGCTGCCCGGCCCGGACTCCCTCCTCGCCCCCGAGTGGGTGCCGTGGAGCGAGCGGCTGCGGCCCGGCGACATGGGCCCGGGCGACCTGCTGCCCACCGAGCAGGACGACCTGCGCCTGGAACCGGGCTACTCCGGCGAGGACGCGCCGCCGCCGAACTCCGCCGTCTCGGAGGAGATGGCGGACCACCTCGACGAGGAGGACGCCGAGCTCACCTCGCGCGCCCCGTCGCGCGGCGCCATCGCCGCGGTCGCCGAGGAGCTCGGCATGCGCCGGGCCCGGGTCCTGTCCCGCTACGGCCTGCACGTCGCGGCCGACCGCTGGGACGAGGCCTTCGGCGCGAAGACGCCGATGGCACAGGCGGCGCCCGCGACCTGCCAGACCTGCGCCTTCCTGGTGCCGATCGCCGGCTCCCTGAAGCAGGCCTTCGGCGTGTGCGCCAACGAGTTCTCCCCCGCCGACGGCCGCGTCGTCTCCCTCGCGTACGGCTGCGGCGGCCACTCCGAGGCCGCGATCATGCCCAAGCCCCCGCGCCCGGCCCCGCCGGTCCTGGACTCCATGGCCCCGGACGAGTTCCCGCTCCGCCCGGCCAAGGACTCCGGCTCGACCACGGAGCCGGACGGCGCCTTCGAGGACCTGGGCCACTCCTAGGCCGTGTCCGGAAAGCGACGCCGGGCGGCACTCCGCGGCCGCGCCCGGCCCGCGGGGTAACCCGGAAGGCGGTTGCGGGGACGCGTGCGACGCGGCGCGGGGGTGACCCCGCGCGCCCCACGTGCGGCACGCGCCCCGGCGTCGGTCCTGGTGCGGGGCACGGTACCTTCGGGCACCGGCCGCAGTTCCCCGTCCCGCAGAGTGGAGTCAGACGTGAGCGTCAGCGTCAGGACGTCGACCGACGGAGCCGACCCCTTCGGCACCGCACGGCTCCGCAGGGGCGTGCTCGACGCGTGGGCGGCGGGCCCCGCCCGCTTCCGCGAGGACGCCAACGCCGAGGAGGACCTCGTCCTCGGCGGCTACCGGGACCGCCTCGTGGTCGAACTGGCCCAGAACGCCGCCGACGCCGCCCGCCGGGCCGGCGTCGCCGGCCGGCTGCGCCTCACCCTGCACCCCGCCGACGCCGACGGCCCCGCCGTCCTGGCCGCCGCCAACACCGGCGCCGCCCTGGACGCGGCCGGCGTCGAGTCCCTGTCGACCCTCCGCGCCTCCGCCAAGCGCACCGAGCGCGACACCGGCGCCGTCGGGCGCTTCGGCGTCGGTTTCGCCGCCGTGCTGGCCGTGACCGACGAGCCCGCCGTCCTCGGCCGCCACGGCGGGGTCCGCTGGTCCCTCGCGGAGGCCCGCGAGCTGGCCGCCGACGTCGCCCGGCACAGCCCCGGCCTCGGCGACGAGCTGCGCCGCCGCGACGGCCACGTCCCGCTCCTGCGGCTCCCCCTGCCCGCCGAGGGCACCGCGCCCGAGGGCTACGACACCGTCGTCGTGCTCCCGCTGCGCGACTCCGCCGCCGTCGACCTGGCCGAGCGCCTGCTCGCCTCCGTGGACGACGCCCTGCTGCTCACCCTGCCCGGGCTCACCGAGATCGTCGTCGAGACGGAGCAGGGCCTGCGCACCCTCACCCGTACCGAGGAGGGCGGGTACGTCCACATCGCCGACCGCGCCGACTCCGGCTCCGAAACGCGGCGCTGGCGGACCGTCAGCCACGGCGGCCCCCTCGACCCGGCCCTGCTCAAGGACCGGCCGGTCGAGGAGCGCCTGCGCCCGCACTGGTCCGTCACCTGGGCCGTGCCCGTGGACGCCGACGGCGCGCCCCGGTACCCCGGCACCACCCCGGTCGTGCACGCCCCCACCCCCACCGACGAGCCCCTCGGCATCCCCGCCCTGCTCATCGCGTCCTTCCCGCTGGACACCGCCCGCCGCCACCCGGCGCCCGGCCCGCTCACCGACTTCCTGGTCGACCGGGCCGGCGAGGCCTACGCGGAGCTGCTCGCCGACTGGCTGCCGGTGAGCACCGGCACCCTCGACCTCGTGCCCGGCCCGCTCGGCAAGGGCGTCCTCGACGGGGCGCTGCGCGCCGCCGTCCTGGAGCGGCTGCCGCGGATCGCGTTCCTGGCCCCGGCCGCCTCCTCCGAGGAGCTGCCCGCGCTGCGCCCGATCGAGGCCGAGGTCGTGGAGGGCGCCGGCGCCGAGACGGTCGCGGTCCTCGCGGAGGTCTTCCCGACCCTGCTCCCGGCGGGGCTGGAGCGCCGGTCCGAGCTGCGCACGCTCGGCGTCGGCCGGCTGCCGCTGACCGAGGCGATCGACCGGCTCGCGGGCGTGGACCGGGCCCCGGACTGGTGGTGGCGGCTGTACGACTCCCTCGCCGGCGTCGACCCGGACCGCCTGACCGGCCTGCCGGTGCCGCTGATGGGCGCGGACACCCGCGCCGCCGAGCCCCTCGGGGCCGCCGCGGACGAGGCGGGTGCCGACGAGGCGCCGCCGGCCGCCCGGGTCCGGACCACCATCGGCCCCCGTCAGGTCCTGCTGCCGCAGGAGCACACCCCCGTCGACCTGGCCCGCCTCGGCCTGAAGGTCGCCCACCCGGACGCCGCCCACCCGATCCTGGAGAAGCTGGGCGCCGTACCGGCCACCCCGCGCGCGGTGCTCACCACGCCCCAGGTGCGCGCGGCCGTCGCGGCCTCCCTCGACGCGGGCGAGATCTGGGACGAGGACGCCGACACCTTGGACGCCGACGAGCTCGCCGAGGCCGTCCTCGCGCTCGTCCGGGACGCGGACCTGGCCCCCGGCGACGAACCGTGGCTGGGCGCGCTCGCCCTGCCCGACGAGGACGGCGAGCTGGCCCCGGCCGGCGAACTGGTCGTGCCGGGCTCGGCCTTCGCGTCCGTCATGCGGGAGGGCGAACTCGCGCTCGTCGACGCCGAACTCGCCGAGCGCTGGGGCGAGCAGCCGCTCGCCGCCTGCGGCGTGCTGGCCGGCTTCCAGCTGGTCCGCGCCGCCGACCTGGTCCTCGACCCGGACGAACTGGAGCCGCGCGACGGCGACTTCGCCGAGCCGGACGACGCGGGGCTGCTCGACGCCGTCGACGTGTGGTGCGAGGACGTGCTCGACCGGCTGCCGGAGGCCCCGGTGCCGCCGGTGGCGACCGAGATCGTGGCCGTACGGGACCTGGACCTCGTCGACGACGACGCCTGGCCGCAGGCGCTCGCGCTGCTCGCGCAGCCGCCGCTGCGGGACGCCCTGACGCAGCCCGTGCGGGTGCTGCTGCCGGACGGCACGACCGAGACCGTCCGCTCGTACACCGCCTGGTGGCTGCGCGACCACCCCGTCCTCGACGGGCGCCGCCCCGCCGGACTGCGCGCCGCCGGCACCGACCCGCTCCTGATCGGCCTGTACGACTCCGCCGACGCGACCGGCTTCGAGGACGAGCAGGTGCTGCGCGCCCTGGGCGTCCGCACCTCGGTGCCCGCCCTCCTGGACGAGCCGGGCGGCGCCGCCGAGCTGCTCGGCCGGCTCGCCGACCCGTCCCGCGAGGTGTCCGGCGCCCAGCTGCACGCCCTGTACACGGCCCTGGCCGACCTGGACCCGGAGCAGGTCACCCTCCCCGACGAGCTGCGCGCGGTGGTGGACGGGGCCCTGGTGGTCGTGGACGCGACCGAGGCCCTGGTCGCGGACGCCCCCGACCTGCTGCCGCTCGCGGGCGACCTGCCGCTCCTGCCGGTCGCCCCGGCCCGGGCGGCGGACCTGGCGGAGCTGTTCCAGGTCCGGCGGCTGAGCGAGGCGGTCGAGGCCGAGGTGACGACGGTCGGAGAGGAGCACGAGGTGCCCTCCTCCGTGCACGCCCTCCTGGGCCCGGCCACCCCCGCGACCTACATCGAGCACGAGGAGCTCCGCGCCGCCGGCGTCGAACTCGACTGGCGGCGCACCCCCGACGGCGTGATCCACGCCGCGACCCTGGAGGGCGTCGCCGCCGGCCTGGCCTGGGCCGCCGGCCAGTGGCCCCGCCGCTTCGAGCTGGCGGCCCTCCTGGAGGACCCGTCCCGGACGGCGGAACTGGCCCGGGACCGCTGGTTCGACTGAGCATGCGGGACGCCCGGCCGCCGGTCGGGCGTCCCTCCGCCGGGAAGCGGCGGCCGGCTCAGGCCGGGAACCGCCGCCCCACCCATCGCCACGCGAACTCCAGCACCGCCGAGCCCACCGCCGCGATGGCGACCGCCGTCCACGGCATCGTCACGCCGACCAGCTTCAGGGCGAAGAAGTGCTGGAGCCACGGGACGACGAGGACCAGGAGGAAGGCACCGCCCATGGCGGCCACCAGGGTGATGCGCCACCAGGTGTAGGGGCGGGCGATGATCGCCAGGACCCACATCGAGACCAGGAACAGGGTCAGGGTCGCCGCGCTGGTCTCGGCGTCGAGGGCGCCCGGGCCCGTGTAGTGGTGGCGGGCCAGCAGGTAGGTGGCGAAGGTCGAGGCGCCGGCGATGACGCCGGCCGGGATCGCGTACCGCATCACGCGCCGGACGAAGTGCGGCCTGGCGCGCTCCTTGTTGGGGGCGAGGGCCAGGAAGAAGGCCGGGATGCCGATGGTCAGGGTCGACAGGAGCGTCAGGTGGCGGGGCAGGAAGGGGTACTCGACCTGGCTGACCACCACGAGGACCGCCAGGAGGACCGAGTAGACCGTCTTCGTCAGGAAGAGGGTGGCGACACGGGTGATGTTGCCGATGACCCGGCGCCCCTCGCCGACCACGGAGGGGAGGGTGGCGAAGGAGTTGTTCAGGAGGACGATCTGGGCGACCGCCCGGGTGGCCTCCGAGCCCGAGCCCATCGAGACGCCGATGTCGGCGTCCTTCAGGGCGAGGACGTCGTTGACGCCGTCGCCGGTCATGGCGACCGTGTGCCCCCGGGACTGGAGTGCGGCGACCATGTCGCGCTTCTGCTGCGGGGTGACCCGGCCGAAGACCGCGTTCTCGTCGAGGACCTTCGCCATCTGCTCCCGGTCCGTGGGCAGCTTGCGCGCGTCGACCGTGTTCTCGGCGCCCGGCAGGCCGAGCTTGCCGGCGACCGCGCCGACGGACACCGCGTTGTCGCCGGAGATGACCTTGGCGGCGACGTTCTGGTCGGCGAAGTAGGACAGGGTGTCGGCGGCGTCGGGGCGCAGCCGCTGCTCGAGCACGACGAGGGCCGTGGCCTTCGCGCCCGCCGACACCTCGGGGGCGTCGAGGTCGCGCGCCGCGCGGGCGAGGAGCAGGACCCGCAGGCCCTGCTCGTTGAGCCGGTCGATCTCGGCGAGGGACGGGTCGGTCGCGGGGAGCAGGACGTCGGGCGCCCCGAGCAGCCACGTGGAGGTCTCGCCGTTGCCCTCGCTGAAGGCCGCTCCGCTGTACTTGCGCGCGGAGGAGAAGGGCAGCGACTCGGTGCAGCGCCAGTCGTCCGCGTCGGGGTAGGCGTCGATGATGGCCTGCAGGGAGGCGTTGGGGCGCGGGTCGGACTCGCCGAGGGCGCCGAGCACCTTGCGTACGTAGCGCTCGTCGGCGCCGTCGAGGAGCCGCAGGTCCGTGACGTCCATGCCGCCCTCGGTGAGCGTGCCCGTCTTGTCGAGGCAGACGACGTCGACGCGCGCGAGGCCCTCGATCGCGGGCAGCTCCTGCACGAGGCACTGTTTGCGGCCGAGCCGGATCACCCCGATCGCGAAGGCGACGGAGGTGAGGAGGACCAGGCCCTCGGGGATCATCGGGACGATGCCGCCGACGGTGCGGGCGATCGACTCCTTGAAGTCGTTGTCCTTGACGACGAGCTGGCTGATGACGAGGCCGAGCGCGGTCGGGATCATCATCCACGTCACGTACTTGAGGATCGTGGAGATGCCGGTGCGCAGCTCGGAGTGGACGAGCGTGAAGCGGGAGGCCTCCTCGGCGAGCTGCGCGGCGTAGGCCTCGCGCCCGACCTTGGTGGCGGTGAACGCGCCGCCGCCGGCGACCACGAAGGACCCGGACATCATGCGGTCGCCGCGCTGCTTCACGACGGGGTCGGCCTCGCCGGTGAGCAGCGACTCGTCGACCTCCAGGCTGTCCGCCTCGGCGACCTCGCCGTCGACGACGACCTTGTCGCCGGGGCCGAGCTCGACGAGGTCGCCCAGGACGATCTCGGAGGTGGAGATCTCGGCGGCGACGCCGTCGCGCCGGACGGTCGGTCTGGCCTCGCCGATGACGGCGAGTCCGTCGAGGGTCTTCTTGGCGCGCAGTTCCTGGACGATGCCGATGCCGGTGTTGGCGATGATCACGAAGCCGAAGAGGCTGTCCTGGATCGGCGCGACGGCGAGCATGATCACCCACAGCACGCCGATGATCGCGTTGAAGCGGGTGAAGACGTTGGCGCGGACGATGTCGGTGGTGGAGCGGGAGCTCCGTACCGGGACGTCGTTGACCTCGCCGCGCGCGACCCGCTCGGCGACCTCGGCCGCGGTGAGACCGCCTGTCCGGTGCACGACGGGGGCGGTGTCCACCGGCCCCGCCCGGTCCCCGGTCCCGCCGCCGCCCGTGTCGATCTTCGCCCGCTGCGTCATGGTTTCGACGGTACGGCCGGATTCGGCCGGTCACCTGCCGAGGGGCCCGAGGATCAGACCACGGGGGGACGGAAATCCTCCCCTGGTCCTACGCGGTCGGGGCTGCGCCGAAATCCTCCCCCGGCCCTACGCGCTCGGGGGCTGCGCCGTCCGGTCCGCCTGCGCCGCCGCGTGGCGCTTGATCGCCGCGTCGCGCTTGCGGACGTACCAGATGCCGATGAGTCCGAGGCCGGCTCCGGCCAGGCAGGTCCACACCCACCAGGTGAGGTCCCGGTCCTGGAACCAGCCGTAGAAGGGGACCTGGGCGAGGAACAGGACGAACCAGAGGATCGTGCCGCCGGTGATGGTGGCGACGACGGGCCCCTCAAGGGGCTCGGGTGCCTCGTGCTGTGGTGTCCACTTCGCCATGCGGCTCAGTCTAGGCGGCCCGATTTCGTGTCTACGCGCGGAGATGGACTGCCGCTCGCTCATGTGTTCATACTGAAACGGTTTGCCTCTGGCGGGTTTCCTTCGTATGAACCGCCAAAAAGGACTTCTCTGAACCTCCGAAGAGGAACCCCATGAGCACCACGGCCACCGCCAAGGCCACTGCCCCCGAACCGGAGACTCCCGAAGGTCCCGTCTCCGGCCTCGACCGCTACTTCAAGATCTCCGAGCGCGGCTCCACCGTCGCCCGCGAGATCCGTGGCGGCTTCGCCACCTTCTTCGCGATGGCCTACATCATCGTGCTGAACCCGATCATCCTCGGCAGCGCCAAGGACATGTACGGGCACCAGCTCGACAGCGGCCAGCTCGTCACCGCCACCGTCCTGACCGCCGCCTTCACGACGCTCCTCATGGGCGTCATCGGCAACGTCCCGATCGCGCTCGCCGCGGGCCTCGGCGTCAACACGGTCGTCGCGCTCCAGCTCGCGCCGAAGATGTCGTGGCCGGACGCCATGGGCATGGTCGTGCTCGCCGGTCTGGTGGTCATGCTGCTCGTCGCCACCGGTCTGCGTGAGCGCGTGATGAACGCCGTGCCCGTCGGCCTGCGCAAGGGCATCGCGATCGGCATCGGCCTCTTCATCATGCTGATCGGCCTCGTCGACTCGGGCTTCGTCTCCCGCATCCCCGACGCCGCCCACACCACCGTCCCGCTGCAGCTCGGCGGCGACGGGCACCTCACCGGCTGGCCGGTGCTCGTCTTCATCCTGGGCACCCTGCTCACCCTCGCGCTGATCATCCGCAAGGTGCCGGGCGCCATCCTCATCTCGATCGTCGTCATGACGATCGTCGCGATGGTGATCAACGCGGTCGCCACGGTTCCGTCCTGGGGCCTCACCACTCCCGAGTGGCCCGGCAACCCGGTCGCCTCGCCCGACTTCGGCCTGGTCGGCAAGGTCAGCCTGTTCGGCGGCTTCGACAAGGTCGGCGTCCTGACCGGCGTCCTCTTCGTCTTCACCGTGCTGCTGTCCTGCTTCTTCGACGCCATGGGCACGATCCTCGGCGTCGGCGACGAGGCCAAGCTCATGGACAAGGACGGCAACTTCCCCGGGATCAACAAGGTCCTGCTGGTCGACGGCCTCGCCGTCGCCTCCGGCGGTGCCACGTCCTCCTCCGCCACCACCTGCTTCGTGGAGTCCACGGCCGGTGTCGGCGAGGGCGCCCGCACGGGTCTCGCCTCGGTGGTCACCGGTGCGCTGTTCTCGGTCGCGCTGTTCCTCACGCCGCTCGCCACGATGGTGCCCTCGCAGGCGGCGACCCCCGCCCTGCTGGCGGTGGGCTTCCTGATCCTCGCCGGGTCGGTCAAGGAGATCGACTGGAGCGACTACACGATCGCCGTGCCGGCCTTCCTGGCGATGGTGATGATGCCGTTCACGTACTCGATCACCAACGGCATCGGCATCGGCTTCATCGCCTTCAGCGTGCTGCGGCTCGCGGCCGGCCGGGGCCGCGAGGTCCCGGTGGCCATGTACGTCGTGTCGGCGGTCTTCGTCTTCTACTACGCGATGCCGGCGCTGGGCCTCACCTGATCGCGGGGCGCGTCCTGCGCCCCGTAGAACTTCTCCGTCTCCTCGACGGCGGTCTTGAACCGCTCGTCGAAATCCTCGCGAATGAGCGTCCGGGCGACATAGTCCTGGACGCTCATTCCGCGTCTGGCGGCGTGTCCGCGGAGCCGTTCGAGCAGCTCTCCGTCGATGCGCAGGCTGAGCACGGTCGATTCCATGCCCGTCAGGTTCGCGCCACGGAAGTCCTCTCCGCGTCACTTTCCGGATCGGTCTCACTCATTTGGGTGACAGATTGAGACCCGGCGTTTTCGTGCCGTGACCGCACCGTGACCGGCCCCGCGTGGCGATTGGTCTTTAGCGAGAGTAATGAGTTACGCTAATGAACATGCCTGACCTGTCCCACGGCACCGCCGACGACGCCGCGGCCGTGAACGCGCTCCGCAGTGCGGTGATGCGGCTGAGCCGACGCCTGAAGCACCAGCGCGTCGACGAGTCGCTGAGCCCGACCGAGATGTCGGTGCTCGGCACCCTGTCGCTGTGCGGCTCGGCCACCCCCGGTGAGCTGGCCCGCAAGGAGCACGTCCAGCCGCCGTCGATGACCCGCATCGTCGCGCTGCTCGAAGCCAAGGGGCTGGTCCGGCTGGAGCCACATCCCGATGACCGTCGGCAGAAGGTGGTCAGGCAGACCGAGCAGGCCGAGTCCATGCTCGAAGAGTCCCGCCGCAAGCGGAACGCCTGGCTCGCCACCCTCGCCGAAGGCCTGGACGAGGACGAATGGGCCAAGCTGCGCGCGGCGGCCCCGGTCCTGGAGAAGCTCGCACACCTCTAGAACCGAGGCCGAGGAGGCGACGCACTTTGAGTACGGGACCCGGAGCAGACTCCGCACCCGTCCATCAATCCGATACCTACTCCCGCGCGGGCACGCGCGACCGCCAGGGCAAGGGGACCTTCTCCTCGCTCGGGATCCGGAACTACCGGCTGTTCTTCACCGGAGCGATCGTCTCCAACACCGGTACGTGGATGGCCAGGATCACCCAGGACTGGCTGGTCCTGAGCCTTACCGGCTCCGCCGCCGCCGTCGGCATCACGACGGCGCTCCAGTTCCTGCCGATGCTGCTGTTCGGCCTCTACGGCGGCGTCCTCGCCGACCGCTACCCGAAGCGCCGCATCCTCCTCGTCAGCCAGGCCGCGCTCGGACTGTGCGGGCTGGCCCTGGCCGTCCTGACCCTCACCGGGCAGGTGCAGGTCTGGCACGTCTACCTGATCGCCTTCCTCCTCGGCATGGTCACCGTCGTCGACAACCCGGCCCGGCAGTCCTTCGTCCCCGAGATGGTCGGCCCCGGCCAGCTGCGCAACGCGGTCTCGCTGAACTCGGCGAACTTCCAGTCCGCCCGCCTCGTCGGCCCCGCCGTCGCGGGTCTCATGATCGCGTCGATCGGCAGCGGCTGGGCCTTCCTCCTCAACGGCCTGTCCTTCCTCGCCCCGATCGCCGGCCTGCTGCTGATGCGGACGAGCGAGCTCCACAAGGTGGAGCGCGCACCGCGCGGCAAGGGTCAGCTGCGGGAAGGCCTGAGATACGTGGCCGGGCGGCCGGACCTGATCTGGCCCATCGTCCTCGTCGGCTTCGTCGGCACCTTCGGGTTCAACTTCCCGATCTGGCTGACCGCCTTCTCGGAGGAGGTCTTCCACGTCGGCGCCGGCACGTACGGCTTCCTCAACACGCTGATGGCGGCCGGCTCCCTGGCGGGCGCGCTGCTCGCGGCACGGCGCGGCTCCACCCGGCTGCGGATGCTGGTGGTCGCGGCGGGCGTCTTCGGCGCCCTGGAGATCGCCGCGGCCCTCTCGCCGGCGTTCTGGCTGTTCGCGCTGCTGCTCGTCCCGATCGGCATGATCGGACTGACCGTCAACATCAGCGCCAACTCGGCCGTCCAGATGGCGACGGACCCGGTCATGCGGGGCCGGGTGATGAGCCTCTACATGATGGTCTTCGCGGGCGGCACCCCGATCGGCGCGCCGCTGCTCGGCTGGGTGACCGACACCTACGGAGCCCGCGTCGGCTTCGCCACCGGCGGCCTCGTCTCCCTCGCGGCGGCGGCCGTCATCGGCCTGGTCCTGGCCCGGGTCGGCGGCCTCAAGGTCGCGGTGGGCTGGCGGCACGGCCACCCGAGCGTCCGCTTCGTGCCGCAGGAGCGGCGCGAGAGCCTGGCGACGGCGGCGTAACGCTCACGCACGCCGGGGGCGGACCGGGCCTCGACGGCCCGGTCCGCCCGTGCGTACGGATCTGTGCATTCGCCGGATGAACCGTGAAGATCCTGTGTATGTTGAGCCGCGCTCGACCGCTCAGAAGCACAGGAGGCTTCGTCTTGCGCAAGCGTTCCGTCATAGCCGCGGCCCTCGCCGCCGGCACCCTCGCCGCCCTCGCCGCCGCCCCGGCGCAGGCGACCGAGTACTCCTCGTCCCTGAAGATCAAGGGTGTGCAGTACGACGCTCCCGGCCCGGACTCCAACCGGTGCTCCGGCGGCAACGCCGCCGCCGAGTTCGTCACGATCAAGAACTACTCCCGGACCGCCACGGTGAACCTCAGGGGCTACACCGTGAAGGACGCGACCGGGAACGCCTACACCTTCCAGGTCAACCACTACCTGGAGCCCGGCGACTACGTGCAGCTGCGCGGGAACCGCGGCCCCGAGTCCGACGCCCGGAACGTGGCCTACCGCAACAACTGCAACTTCATCTGGAACAACGACCGCGACACCATCAAGCTGATCAAGCCCGGCGGCGCCTACGCCGACACCCACGCGTACACGAAGAGCGGCAACGACCGCGACGGCAACGGCTACATCAGCTTCCACGGCTGATCCGGCCGGGCGCGGCCGGGTGCGGGGCGGGGCGGGTCAGAGGCGCCGTTCCAGGACCTGCCCCGGCCAGTCGCCGACCGCGAAGGTCTCCGTACGCGTGAAGCCCTGGCGTTCGTAGTAGGCCACCAGGCGCCCCTCGCTCCCCGCGAAGCAGTCCACGCGCAGCAGCGAGACGCCCAGCCGGCGGGTCTCCTCGGCCGCGTGCGCGAGGAGGGCCGCACCCACACCGCGGCCGTGCCGGCGCCCGTCGGTCGCCAGGAAGCGCACGTACTGCTCCGGCTCCTCCGCGCGGGCCACGTACGCGCCCGGGTGCGGGGTGAGGGTGAGCGTCCCGACCGGCACCCCGTCGATCTCCGCGATCCACGGGGCACCCTCGGCCACCACCTGCTCGACCGCCTCCACGGTCTTCGGCCGGGCGCTGAACGGCTCGGTGCCCCACTGGGCGGTGATGCCCTGTCCGTTGAGCCAGGTGACCGCGCTGTCGAATATCGCCAGCATCGCCGGAACATCCTCCGGCCCGCCCTGCCTGATCGTGATCCTGTCGTCCATCCGGCGAGGTTAGTCCCTGCCACACTCAGGTCATGAGGCTTTTCGCTGCCGTCCTGCCGCCCCCCGCGCAGCTCGACGAGCTGGGCCGCGCGATCGACCGCCTCGCGCACCTGCCCGAGGCGGACCGGCTGCGCTGGACCGCGCCGCCCGGCCGGCACTTCACCCTCGCGTTCATGGGCGAGGTCGACGAGGCGCTGCTGCCCGACCTCCGGGCCCGGCTCGGCCGGGCCGCGCACCGCACCCGTCCCTTCCCGCTGCGGCTGCACGGCGGCGGGCACTTCGGGCGCGCCGTGCTGTGGACGGGCGCGGCGGGGGACCTGGACGAGCTGCGGCTGCTCGCCGAACGCGCCGACGCCGCCGCCCGCCGGGCCGGGGTCGCGATGGAGCAGCACCGCCGCTACCAGGCCCACCTCACGGTCGCCCGCTCCCGCGCGAACGACGTGGACCTGCGCCCCTTCGTCGCGGCCCTGGACTCCTTCGAGGGCACCCGCTGGCAGGTCGCGGAGCTCGCCCTCGTCCGCAGCAACCTGCCGGGCGGTGGGACGCCGGGTGCCGGGCCGCGCTACGAGACGGTCGCCGCCTGGCTACTCGGCGGACCGGGTTAACCTCGAAGGGTGGACCCCAAAACCCGTAACCGGATCATGGCCGGTGTGCTCGTCCTGATGTTCGCGATCATCGCGGTGGCCTCCGTGGTGAGCTGACCCGCCGGCCCGCGCGGCACCGGCGGGCGCGCCCGCCGCCGGTCGGACCCTTGCCTCGAGCGCGCTCGAAGGCGTTGGGTGGGACCCCATGGAGTACACGCAGCTCGGACGCACGGGACTCAAGGTCGGCCGGCTCGTCCTCGGCACGATGAACTTCGGACCGCAGACGGACGAGGCCACCAGCCACGCGATCATGGACGCCGCGCTCGACGCGGGCGTCAACCTCTTCGACACCGCGAACGTCTACGGCCAGACCGCGGGCAAGGGGCGCACGGAGGAGATCATCGGGTCCTGGTTCGCCAAGGACCCGTCCCACCGCGACAAGGTGGTCCTCGCCACCAAGATGTACGGGAGCATGGCCGAGGACGCGCCGGCCTGGCCCAACCACGACCGGCTGTCCGCCGTGAGCATCCGCCGCGCCGTCGAGGGCAGCCTCCGGCGGCTCGGCACCGACCACATCGACGTCTACCAGTTCCACCACATCGACCGCCTGACCCCCTTCGAGGAGATCTGGCAGGCCGTCGACGTCCTCATCCGGCAGGGCAAGATCCTCTACGCCGGCTCCTCGAACTTCCCCGGCTACAAGATCGCCCAGGCCAACGAGGCCGCCGCCCGGCGCGGGATGGTCGGCCTGGTCAGCGAGCAGTGCCACTACAACCTCCACGAGCGGCGCGCCGAGATGGAGGTCCTCCCCGCCGCCGAGGAGTACGGGCTCGGGGTCATCCCCTGGTCCCCGCTGGCAGGCGGCCTGCTCGGCGGCGTCCTCCGCAGGACGGCCGCGGAAGGGCGCCGTGCCACGGGCCGCACCGCGCACCGGCTCGCCGACCCCGCGGTGCGGGCCCGCGTCCAGGCGTACGAGGACCTGCTCGACAAGCACGACCTGGACCCCGGCGAGACGGCCCTCGCCTGGCTGCTCGGCCGCCCGGGCGTCACCGGGCCGATCATCGGCCCGCGCACCCCGCAGCAGCTGACGAGCGCGGTGCGCGCCCTGGAGCTGCGGCTGGGCGAGGAGCTGCTCACCGCCCTCGACGAGATCTTCCCGGGCCCGGGACCCGCGCCGGAGGCCTTCGCCTGGTGACGGCGGGCCGAGCCGGTCCGGTCCCTCGGCCGCCGGGAACCGGACCGGCTCGACCCGCACGTGCCTCACCGCCGGCCTTTACGCGCCTTGGCTCCGGCTGTGCGCGTCTTACCGCCGGCCCGCACGTGTCTCCCCGCCGGCCCCCGCGTCTCACCGCCGGCCCCCGCGTCTCACCGCCGGCCCGCAGGTGTCTCCCCGCCGACCCGTGCGCGTCTCACCTTCGGCCCGTGCGGCCTCTGGCCCGTGCGCGCCGTGCCTCCGGCCCGCGCGCGGCTCACCGCTGCCGTCTCACGCCCCGCCCAGCCAGCTCGTGGCGTCCAGGCGGAAGGTGGTCTCGGCGGGGACGACGGCGCGCAGGGCCGTCTCCAGGTCGCGGACGCGGTCGCGGCCGAGGCGGGCGGCCCACTCGGCGCGCAGGGCGTCGAAGACGACGGCTGAGCGGACGAGGGCGTCGACGCCGTGCGGGGTGAGCCGGACGAGCTTGCGGCGGGCGTCGGCGGGGTCGTCGGTGCGTGCGGCGTAGCCGAGGGCGAGGAGGCGGTCGACGGTCTTGCCGGCGGCCTGCTTGGAGACGCCGAGCCGGCGTCCGATGTCGCTGGCCGTGGAGCCCTCGGGGCCGATCGCCTGGAGGGCGAAGCCGTGGGCGGGGCGCAGGTCGGGGTGGCCCTGGCGGGCGAGTTCGGTGTGGACGCCGTCGATGAGGGTGCGGAAGCCGGCGAACAGCAGCAGGGGGAGCTCGAAGCCGGGAGGATCGCCGGGGTCGCCGGGGTCGCCGGAGCCCTCGACGTGCCCGGGGCGTCCGAGACCGCCGGGGCTCCCGGGGGTGCCTGGGGGGATCTCCTCCGGAGTCCCGTCCGGAAGCCCCTTGCGGCGATCGACAACCTGGTTTACGTTTTCCTCACCGACATGGTCAACCATGTTGTCGATTCTACCGGGGGAGTCACCTTGCCGCACCCGACCGACCTTTCCGCCCGCACCGCCGGCGCCGTCGCCCTGCTGAAGGAGTCGCCGCACACCCTCGACGGCTTCCTCAAGCTGAGCGAGATCTTCGAGTCCACGACGCTCGACCCGCACTCCCGCGAGACCGTCATCCTGACCGTCTCCGAGCGCAACCAGTGCCACCTGTGCATCGACATGCACGAGGCGAAACTCGACGCCCTCGGACCGGCCCCGGCCCCCGAACGCCTCGCCGCCGTCCGCCGCTTCACCCTCCAGGCCCTCGCCTCGTCGGGCGCGGTGGCCGACGCCGAACTCGACGCCTTCCTCGCCCACGGCTACACCCGCGGAAACGCCCTCGAAGTCGTCCTCGGCATCGGCACGTACACGATCTCGACCTTCGCCAACCGCCTCACCAGGGCGGCCTGACGGAGCGCCGGGTGACACGCGATCATGGCCGGATGACTTCTCCCACCGCCGGGAACGCCCGGACCAACGTCTCCTCCGGCTCGCCCCTCGAACCGCGGATCGGCTTCTCCCGCGCCGTGCGCAAGGGACCGTACGTCGCCGTCGCCGGGACGGCGCCCCTCGCGGAGGGCGGGGGGACGGCGGCCCCCGGGGACGTGTACGCGCAGACCCTGCGCTGTCTCGAGATCGCCGCGGCGGCGCTGGCGGAAGCCGGGGCCTCGCCGGCGGACGTGGTGCGGACGCGCGTCATGCTCACCGACGTGACGCGCTGGGAGGAGGCGGCGCGGGCGCACGGCGAGTGGTTCGCGGGCGTGCGGCCGGTGACCACGTTCGTGGAGGTCTCCCGGTTCATCGACCCCGAGTGGCTCGTCGAGATCGAGGCCGACGCCGTGCTCGGGTGACGCCGTCAGGACGGGTAGGCGTACGGGCCGCCGATGCCCCATGCCTGGTGGAGCGCGTTCGCGAAGGCCGCCGCCAGCTTGTGCTCGCCGGTCGGGCCCGGATGGGTCCCGTCGTAGGTGTCGGCTTGGAGGTCGTACGACTCCGGGACCGTGGCAAGCAGCAGCGGCGAGGCGGCCGTGTCCAGCTCCGCGACCGCCTTGGCGAGCAGCTCGTTGAACCGGTGGCACTCGGCGGCGAAGGGCGCGTCGTAGGTGGCCCGCACGTTCGGTATGACGGGCAGCAGGACCGTCCGGACGCGCGGGTTGGCCGCGCGGACGGAGGCCAGGAAGGCGTGGACGTTCTCCGCGGTCTGGTCGCTGTTGGTGTAGAAGCCCAGGTCGATCAGGCCCAGCGAGACGAGCAGCACGTCAGCGCCGGTCTCCCGCACCGCCTCGCCGGCCAACGGGGCCATGTGCAGCCAGCCCTCGCCCCAGCCGGCCAGATGGCGGCGGGCGTCGGCGGGGAAGCCGGGATCGGCGTACGCGTGGGACGTGGCGGCGTCGTCGGCCGCCTCGTACAGCTCCGTGCGCGGACCGACGATCCCGTACCCGCCGGGCAGCACCCGCTCCAGGTGCCGCCACATCCGGTACCGCCAGGTGAAGTCGCCGGCGCGTCCGATGGTCATGCTGTCGCCGACGAACAGAAAACGCATGGTCGACATCATCACCGACGGCGCCGCGCGGCGGCGACGTGATCCCGGACACCAGGGCCGTCCCGCCGCCCCGTGGCAGGCTTGTGGCATGCGATCAGCTCTGTGGTGCGCCCTGGGAACGGCAGCCCTCGTCCTCGTCACGGCCGCCCCCGCGGGCGCGGCCGACGCCGACCGGGACTTCACCATCGAGGACCCGCGGATCACCGAGTCCAGCGGACTCGCCGCCAGCCGGGCCCACCCCGGGATCTACTGGACGCACAACGACCAGGACGCGCCCCTGATCTACGGCATCGACTCCCGGACGGGCGAGACCGTCGCGACCCTCACCATGAAGGGGGTCGGCACGCCCCGCGACATGGAGGCCATCGCCGTCGGTCCGGACGGCGACATCTACGTCGGTGACATCGGCGACAACCTGAACGGCTCCTGGGACCACGTCTGGATCTACCGCTTCCCGGAGCCCCGGCAGCTCAGGGACCAGACGGTCGAGGCCACCCAGTACGACGTGAAGTACGCCGACGGGCCGCGCAACGCCGAGGCGCTGATGGTGCATCCGGGGACCGGGCGGGTCTACATCGCCAGCAAGAACGAGGACGGCGGCGGACTGTACGCGGGGCCCGAGCGCCTCGACGCCTCCCGCACGAACGTCTTCCGGCGCGTCGGCGAGGTGCCGTGGGTGACCGACGGAGCCTTCTCCCCGGACGGCGACCGGCTCGTGCTCCGCGGCTACCTCATGGCCAAGGAGTACGCGTGGAAGGACGGGCGCCTCGGTGACGACGGCAGTTCCGTGGGCGCGCCCTTCCAGGGACAGGCGGAGTCCGTGACGTACACGCCCGACGGCTCGGCCTTCATGTTCGGCTCGGAGGGGCGCAACAGCCGGGTCGTCCGGGTCGAACGCGAGGGCGGCACCCCGCCGCCCGGGCGGAGCACCGGCCCGGCGAAGCCGAGGACGCCCGGCGTCAACCCCGCCGCCGGCGGAGGCGACCAGGGCAACTTCGCCCTCGGCGTCGTGGTCCTCGGCCTGGCCACGGTCGTCGTGGTCGGCTTCAAGCGCATGTTCAAGCGCCGGTAGTGCCGGTAGCGACTGGTAGTGCCGGCAGCGACCGGCAGCGACCGGTAGCGACCGGTAGTGCCTGTAGTGCCGGCAGCGACCAGTAGTGCCGGTAGCGACCGGTAGCGCCGTCGGCGCGGGTCGCGCCCGGTGGCGCGTCGGCCCTCCGGCCCGGGAAGACCGAGGGGCCCGGCCCCGGACGGCGTCCGGAGCCGGGCCCCTGCGGAGACCTGAGGTCAGAGCTTCTCGATCACGTAGTCGATGCAGGCCGTCAGCGCCCGCACGTCCGCCGGGTCGATCGCCGGGAACATCGCGATGCGCAGCTGGTTGCGGCCCAGCTTGCGGTACGGCTCGGTGTCGACGATGCCGTTGGCGCGCAGCGTCTTGGCCACGGCCGCGGCGTCGATGTCGTCCGCGAAGTCGATCGTGCCGATGACCTGCGAGCGCTTCGCCGGGTCGGTGACGAACGGCGTCGCGTACTTCGACTCCTCCGCCCAGCCGTACAGCGCCTGCGAGGACTCCTTCGTCCGGGCCACGGCCCAGTCGAGACCGCCCTGGCCGTTGATCCACTTCAGCTGCTCGTTGAGCAGGAAGAGGGTCGCGAGCGCCGGGGTGTTGTACGTCTGGTTCTTCAGCGAGTTGTCGATCGCCGTCGGCAGCGAGAAGAACTCGGGAATGTGCCGGCCGGACTCGTGGATCTTCTTCGCGCGCTCGAGCGCGGCCGGCGAGAACGCCGCCAGCCACAGGCCGCCGTCGGCGGCGAAGGACTTCTGCGGGGCGAAGTAGTAGACGTCCGTCTCGGTGATGTCGACCGGAAGACCGCCGGCGCCCGAGGTCGCGTCGACCAGGACGAGCGCGCCCTCGTCGGCGCCCGCGACCCGCTTCAGCGGGGCGGCGACACCGGTGGAGGTCTCGTTGTGGGTGTAGGCGTAGACGTCGACGCCCGCCTCGGCCACCGGCTCCGGGTGGGTGCCCGGGTCGGAGGAGATCACGGTCGGCTCGGCCAGCCAGGGGGCCAGCTTCGCGGCCTTCGCGAACTTGGAGGAGAACTCGCCGAAGGTGAGGTGCTGCGACTTGTTCTCGATCAGACCGTGGGTCGCGATGTCCCAGAAGGCGGTCGATCCGCCGTTGCCCAGGATCACCTCGTAGCCCTCGGGCAGCGAGAAGAGGTCACTGATGCCGGCACGCACCTCGCCGACCAGGTTCTTCACCTTGGCCTGGCGGTGGGAGGTACCGAGGAGCGAGGTGCCGGTGGCGGCCAGGGCGTCCAGCGCCTCCGTACGCACCTTGGAGGGGCCCGCGCCGAAACGGCCATCGGCGGGCTTGATGTCAGCGGGAATCTGGATATCGGCCACGAGGCGGAGCGTATCGGGTCGGGGAAGACGGCGAAGGGGGATGTCCGCCCGATGAGACGAGGACTGAGACATCCTGTAGTCGTGGGATCACACGAGAACGCGACCGGCGAACTGGCGCACGCCCTGCGCGCCGCCGTGGCCGGAGACGTCGACTTCTCCACCACCGCCCGCGCCCTGACCTCGATGGACGCCTCCAATTACCGGCGGGTGCCGCTCGGCGTCGTCGCCCCGCGCGACGCCGACGACGTGGCGGCCGCGCTGGCGGTCTGCCGGGCGCACGAGGTGCCCGTCGTCGCGCGCGGCGGCGGCACGTCCATCGCGGGCCAGGCCACGGGCACGGGCGTCGTGCTCGACTTCACACGCCACCTGAGCGGGCTGGTGTCCCTCGACCCGGAGGCGCGGACGGCGGTCGTCCGGCCGGGCCTCGTCCTGGACCGGCTGCGCGACGCGGCCCGCCCGCACGGACTGACCTTCGGCCCCGACCCGTCCACGCACAGCCGCTGCACCCTCGGCGGCATGATCGGCAACAACGCGTGCGGCGCCCACTCGGTGGCCTGGGGGACGACCGCCGACAACGTCCGGGGCCTGGACGTGCTCACGTACGGCGGAGAACGGCTGCGCCTCGGGCGGCGGTGGGCGGGCGCGCCGGCCGGGCTGCGGGAGCTGGTCGAGCGGCACCTGGCCCCGATCCGTACGGGCTACCCGGAGGGGCTGCCCCGCCGCATCTCCGGATACGCGCTCGACGCGCTGCTGCCGGAGCGCGGCGCGGACGTGGCCCGCTTCCTGTGCGGCAGCGAGGGGACCCTGGGGGTCGTGACGGAGGCGGTCGTGGACCTGGTGCCGCTGCCCGCCGAACCCGTCCTGGTGGTCCTCGGGTACGCCGACGAGAGCGCCGCCGCCGACGCCGCCGCCGGGCTGCTGCCGTACGGGCCGCTGACCGTCGAGGGCATGGCCGCCGACCTCGTCCGGGGCGCGCGGGGGCTGCCCCGGGGCGGGGCCTGGCTGTTCGTGGAGGTGGACGGCGCCGCCCCGGGCGCGGAGCTGGCGCGGGCGGCGGACGCGCTCGACTCCCTCCTGGTCACCGACCCGGCCGGGCAGCGGGCGCTGTGGCGGATCCGGGAGGACGCGGCGGGGACGGCGACGCGGATGCCCGCGGGCGCCTCCAAGGCGGTGTCCGGGGGAGCGGGCGAGGCCTGGCCGGGCTGGGAGGACTGCGCGGTGCCGCCCGCGCGGCTCGGGGCGTATCTGCGCGACTTCCGGGCCCTGCTGGCGGAGTACGGGCTGCGGGGGACCCCGTACGGGCACTTCGGCGACGGCTGCATCCACGTCCGCATCGACTTCGACCTGTGGACGCCGGCCGGCGTGGGGCGCTTCCGGGAGTTCTCGGAGGCGGTCGCCGGCCTCGTCGTCTCCCACGGCGGCTCGCTGTCGGGAGAGCACGGGGACGGGCAGGCCCGGGCCGAACTGCTGCCGAGGATGTACGGGGACGAGCTCGTCACCCTGTTCGGCGAGGTCAAGGACCTGTGGGACCCGGCCGGCGGCCTGAACCCGGGCATGCTGGTCCGGCCGAAGCCGCTGGACGCGGGGCTGCGCTTCGAGGGCCTGCCGGTGGTGGGGCTCGGCCGCGAGGTCGCCCGGTGCGTCGGGGTGGCCAAGTGCCGTGTGGACGGACCGAGTCCAGGGGCGGACGTGATGTGCCCCTCGTACCGGGCGACGGGGGAGGAGCGGCACTCCACGCGGGGCCGGGCCCGCCTGCTGCACGAGATGGCGCTCGGCGAGGTGATCACGGACGGGCTGCGCTCCGAGGAGGTCCGGGAGGCGCTCGACCTGTGCCTGTCCTGCAAGGGCTGCCGCAGCGACTGTCCGGTGGGCGTCGACATGGCCGCGTACAAGGCGGAGTTCCTGGCGGGCCACTACGCCCGGCGACCCTTCGCGCGGCCCCGTTCGCACTGGACGATGGGCGGACTGCCGCACTGGCTGGACCTCTTCGGGCGGGGCCTGAACACGGCCCTGGGCCTGCCCTTCGCGGCCCGGCTGGCGGGCGTGACCCCGGAACGACCCCTGCCGAGGGTGGCGGAGCTGTCCTTCACGTCCTGGTTCGGCGAACGCGCCTCGGACCGGCCGCCCGCCCTCACTCTCTGGCCCGACACCTTCACCGACCACCTCGCCCCCGAGGCCGGCCGGGCGGCCGTCCGCGTCCTGGAGGCCGCCGGGCTGGGCGTCACGCTGCCGCCCGGCCGGGTCTGCTGCGGACTCACCTACGTCTCGACCGGCCGGCTCGGAACGGCCCGGAAGGTGATGCGCCGGGCCCTCGACGTCATGGCCGGGACCACCGGGCCCGTCGTGGTCCTGGAGCCCTCCTGCGCGGCCGCTCTCCGCACCGACCTGCCCGGACTCCTTCCCGACGACCCCCGCGCGGCCCGCCTCGCCTCCTCCGTGCGGACCTTCGCCGAGGCCCTGGAGGAGCTGGCCCCCGACTGGACCCCGCCCCGGCTCGCCCGCCCGGTCGCCGGGCAGACCCATTGCCACCAGCACGCGGTCCTGGGCGACGCGGCGGACCGGCGGCTGCGCCGGAGCGTGGGCCTGGAGGGTGACCTGGCGGGCGGCTGCTGCGGCCTCGCGGGCAACTTCGGCTTCGAGCCCGGCCACTACGAGGTGTCCGTGGCCTGCGCCGAGGACCGGCTCCTGCCGGCCCTGCGGGCCGCGCCCCCGGAGTCCGTCGTCCTCGCCGACGGCTTCTCCTGCCGCACCCAGATCGGCCACCTGGCACCGGAGCGGCACGCACGGCACATGGCGGAGGTGCTGGCGCTGGCACTGGACGAGCAGTAGGGCGGCCCCGCTCGCCCGGGCCGTCCGCCGGGATCGGGCCGGTCCCCCGATCGGGCCGTCCGCCGGGATCGGGCCGTCCGCTCCGATCGGCCGGACCGACCGGGGGCGGCCGCGCGCCGGGGCGGCCCGATCCGTACAGGTCACGTACGGGATCCTCCGTGCCGGGCGGCGGGGGATCCTCCGCGGGGCGGGGGAGAGCCTTCAGGCCGGCCCGGCTGCGTCCTCCGGCCCCGCTCCCATCCCCGTCCCCATCCCCATCCCCGTCCCCATCCCCGTCCCCGGTCCGTCCGTCCCCGGCCCGCCCTGCGCGATCTCCCTCGCCAGCGCCACCAGCGCCGCCGTCGCCGGATGTCGGTCGCCGTCCCGCCAGGCCAGGAGCACGGGGATCGGCGGAGCCTCGGGCAGGGGGCGGTAGCTGACGCCCGGGTGGGGGTGGAGGGCGGCGGTCGAGGCGGCCGAGACGCCGATGCCGCGGCCCGCGGCGATCGCGGTGAGCCAGTCGTCGGTGTTCGCGACGGTCAGGGTCGAGCGGGGGCGGCCGCCCGGGGGCCACAGGTCGAGGGTCGTGGTGCCGGAGACCGGGTTCAGGATCGCCGTCTCGGCGGTCAGGTCGGCGAGGGCGAGCGAGGGGCGGGCGGCCAGCGGGCTGTCGGACGGGACGGCCACCACCCGCGGCTCGGTGAGGAGCTCCTCCGTCGCCAGGCCCGGGACGTCCAGGCTCTCCACCGGGCCCCGCAGCAGCGCCGCGTCGACCTCGCCGCGGAGGAGACCGGCCGTGCGGTCGTCGATCCGCAGCAGTTCGAGCGGCGTCCGCGGCTGCTCCCGCTGCCAGCGGCGGAGCAGCGGGGTGGTGTACGGGCCGAAGGCCGCCCAGGCGTGCCCGAGGCGGAGCGGGCGGTGGCGGAGGCGCCCGGGGTCGACGGCCGCGTCGAAGGCGGCGACCGCCGCAGCGGCCCGGTCGTGGAAGGCGAGGCCCTCGGGCGTCAGGGCCAGGTGGTGGGTGGAGCGGTCGACGAGCCGGGCGCCGACGTGCTTCTCGAGCGCGGCGAGGGTGCGGGAGACGGCCGGCTGGGTGAGGTGGAGCCGGGCGGCGGCCCGGGTCAGGTTGCCCTCGTCGGCGATGGCGAGGAAGCAGCGGAGGTGGCGCAGCTCGATACTCGTGCGGCTCATGCGTTCGGAGCATAACCGCAGCCCAATCGGCATTTCACGTGGCGCGCAGGGCTGCCTACCGTGAAGGGTGGAGCCACAGGAGAGAGTGCATTACTCTGGACTGGAGAGTTCAGAGTAGTAGACCTTGATCGTTCGTCGGCTCGCGGGCCGGCGAGTTCGTCGTCGGTTCGTCCGCGCGGCGGTCGGCCGGCGCCTCCCCCCGGAGGCCGGCCGGCACGCCGGCACGACGTCCGTCAGTTCGTGAGGAGCACACCGGTGGACAGCCAGGTCCAGGACGTACCCGCCGTGGCCCCAGCCACCGTTCCCCCGACCCCGCGGACGGCCCGGGCCCCGCAGACCTCCGGCGCCCACCGCCTCGGGCCCGTCGCGCTCGTCGTCGCCGGCGGTCTCTCCGTGCAGTTCGGATCCGCCGTCGCCGTGCTCCTCATGCCCCGGGCCGGCGCCCTCGGCGTCGTGACGCTGCGGCTCGTGCTCGCCGCCGCCGTGCTGCTGATCGTCTGCCGGCCCAAGGTCCGCGGCTACGCCCGCGCCGACTGGGGCACCGTGCTCGCCTTCGGCGCCGCGATGTCCGCCATGAACATCCTCTTCTACCTGTCGGTCGACCGGATCCCGCTCGGCGCCGCCGTCACCCTGGAGGTGCTCGGTCCGCTCGCGCTCTCCGTCATCGCCTCCCGCCGCCTGATGAACCTCCTCTGGGCGGGCCTCGCCCTCGGCGGCGTCGTCCTCCTCAGCGGCGGCGGCTTCGACCGGCTCGACCCGGCCGGCGCGGGCTTCGCGCTCGCCGCGGGCGCCATGTGGGCCACGTACATCGTCTTCAGCGCCCGCACCGGCCGACGCTTCCCGCAGGCCGACGGCCTCGCGCTCGCGATGGCCTTCGGCGCCGTGCTCAGCCTGCCGTTCGGCATCGTCGAGGCGGGCGACCGGCTGCTCGTCCCGTCGACGATCGGGCTCGGACTGGCGGTGGCGCTGATGTCCTCCGTCCTGCCCTACACGCTCGAACTCCTGGCCCTGCGGCGGCTTCCGGCGCCCACCTTCGCCATCCTGATGAGCCTCGAACCGGCCATCGCCGCCACCGCCGGCTTCCTCGTCCTGCACCAGGCCCTCGGCCTGACGGACGCCGTCGCCATCGCGCTCGTCATCGCTGCGAGCATGGGCGCGGTGCGCACGCAGATGCCGAAGAAGGTCCCTGACCTGGTGTGACGCGGCCGGTCCCGGCTGGCCCGATCCCGTCGGTCTTTGGCCCGCGGCCGGTTTTCCGGCCGCGGCCCTTCGCGCAGGATGGGGGCATGGCCCTGGAGATGCGCGAACGCTGCGAACGCTGTGAGACGACCGCCCTGCCGGTCGACGCCCCCGCCCGGATCTGCACGTACGAGTGCACCTACTGCGTGCCGTGCGCCGACGCGATGCGGGACGTCTGCCCCAACTGCGGCGGGGAACTGGTCGCCAGGCCCCGCCGCGCCGCCTGAGGCCGTACGTTCGGTCCGGTGCGGACCGTCCGTACGGTCCGGTGCGGACCGCCCGGCGCCGCGAGGCCGGATGCGGACCGCCCGAGAAGGCCGTGGCCCCGTGCGGACCGGCCGGCGCCGCGAGGCCGCGTGCGGACCGCCTCGGGTCAGTGCTCCCGGCGGGTCCGGGTGCGGCTCCGGGCGAGGAGGGCGCCCGCCGCCGTCAGCAGGGCCGCGCCGCCGGCCAGCGCCGGGAGCGGGCCCGAGCCGGTGTTCGCCAGGCTGCCGCCCGTCCCCGTGCCGCCCTGGGGGGAGTGCGAGGGCTGCGGGGCGGCGGCGGTGCTCGTGGACGACGAGGGCGTCGGGCGGGTGGTCGGCGTGGCCGTGGGCTTCGGCTTGCCGTCCTTGAGGATCTTGACGGCGAACCCGGCGCTGTCGTTCTCCCTCACCAGGTCGAGCGCCGCGTTGGAGTGCAGGCTCGCATCCACCTTGTAGGTCGTGCCCGCCGCGGCCTTGCCGAACTTCCAGGTGAAGCGGAAGCTGATGCTCCCGCCCGGCGCGAGGTCGGAGTACTGCTCGCAGATCGCCGTACCCGGGTCCCACCAACAGCGCTTGTCGTAGCCCGTCGGGGCATTCCCGAAGCTCACGTATGCGGCCGCGATGACCTCCTTCGCCGCCGCGGGGCCGTTGTTGGTCACCACGAGGTCGGCCGTGAACGTCTCGCCGGGGCGTACGGACGCCGCCGACGTCTTCCAGGCCACGGCGAGGTCCGCGCCGGCGGTCGTCCTGACCGTTGCGGTCGCGGTGTCGTTCTCCGGCTTGCTGTCGGTCGTGCCGACGGGCGCCCCCGTGGCGGTGAAGCTCAGTGCGCTGTCGATCGCCACGCTCTTGTCGACCTTCAGGGTCACCGGGACCTCGGAGTCGCGAGAGGACATCGACAGGTGGCAGGTGAACGACCGGCCGTCGGCGCCCGGGTCGCAGGGGATCGCGCTGTCCTTCTCCGCGTACGTCACGCCGGCGGGCAGCGCGACCGTCACCTCCATCTTGCTCACCGGTCCGGACACGACCCTGGCGCCGACCGACAGGTCGAAGAAACCGCCCGGGGCCACCGCGGTGCGGGGACCGCGGAGCGAGACCGCCGCGTCGAACGGGTCAGCCACGGAGGGAGCGGCCGGAGCCGCCGGTGCCCCGGGGGCCGTCGGAGGGGTCCGGACCGCCGGCGCCGCAGGAGGGACCGGTGCGCTCGGCGCCGCCTGTGCCGTCGCGACCGGAACCGCCAGCAGGAGGGCGGCCGTCGATGCGGCCGCCGCCGTTCTGAAGCCCATGAGGTGACTGCCTCGCCTGTTGGTATCGGGTGATGGGTCGAACGGTTGGACGACCCGGCATGGCGAAGGGTTGTACGGCGGGCAGCGCCCGGGTGTCCTTCCGGCGCCCGGGTGCGTGCCCGTCGCGAGGCCCGCGGCGCGTCCACGGCCGGCCGTCCCGGCCTCCCGGGGTCGCTCCTCGGCCGTCAGCCGGGTCGTCCCGGAGTCGCCGGAGCGGGGCGGCGCGTACTCCTCGGGGGTGACTCCCGCCCGCCCAAGAACTAAAGCAAGCACGCTTGATTGTTTCTGTCCCGGCTGCCATGCTCCTCACGCACGTCCGTGACCCGCCCGTCCCCGAGGGGAGCGCCCCGTGTCCGACCCCGCCGCCGTGCTCGACGACCTGCGTGCCGAGAGCGATGAAGTCGACGCCCTCGTCAGGGACTTGGCGGCCGAACAGTGGGCGGCGCCGACCCCGGCGCCACGCTGGACGGTCGCCCACCAGATCGCCCACCTCGCCTGGACCGACGCGGCCGCGCTGCTCGCCGCGACCGACCCCGAGGCCTTCGCCGCCGAGACGGAGAAGGCCCTCGCCGCGCCCGACCGCTTCGTCGACGACGGTGCCGAGGAGGGCGCGGCCCTGCCGCCCGCCGAGCTCCTCGCCCGCTGGCGCGAGGGCCGCGAGCGGCTCCACCGGGTGCTGCGCGAGGCCCCGGCCGGCACCCGCTTCCCCTGGTACGGGCCCGCCATGAGCGCCGTCTCCCTCGCGACCGCGCGGCTCATGGAAACCTGGGCGCACGGCCAGGACGTCGCCGACGCCCTGGGCGTCGTGCGCCCGCCGACGGCCCGGCTGCGACACGTGGCCTGGATCGGGCTGCGGGCCCGGGACTACGCGTACCTCGTGCGCGGCCTCACCCCGCCCGCCGAGCCCTTCCGGCTCGAACTCAGCGCCCCCGAGGTGGTGTCGGAGGCCGGTGCGGTGTGGACGTTCGGCCCGGACGACGCGCCGCAGGCGATCACGGGGCCCGCGCTCGACTTCTGTCTCCTCGTCACCCAGCGGGCGCACCGCGCCGACACCGCCCTCGTCGCGCACGGCGCCGACGCCGAGGAGTGGCTGGGCATCGCCCAGGCCTTCGCGGGTCCGGCGGGGCAGGGCCGCGAGCCGCGGGGGAACCGGTGACGACCCTCCGCATCGGCAACGCGTCCGGCTTCTACGGCGACCGCTTCGACGCCGTACGGGAGATGCTCACCGGCGGTGAACTCGACGTCCTCACCGGGGACTACCTCGCCGAGCTGACCATGCTCATCCTCGGCCGCGACCTCCTCAAGGACCCCGCCACCGGCTACGCGAAGACCTTCCTGCGCCAGATGGAGGAGGGCCTCGGCCTCGCCCACGAGCGCGGGGTGCGGATCGTCGCCAACGCGGGCGGCCTCAATCCGGCCGGACTCGCCGACGCCCTGCGCGCGCTCGCCGGACGGCTCGGCGTCCCGGCCCGGATCGCCCACGTCGAGGGCGACCGGATCCCGCCCCGGGGCGGTGCGCTGGCGGCCAACGCCTACCTCGGCGGCGCCGGGATCGCCGCCTGCCTGACGGCCGGCGCCGACGTCGTGGTGACCGGCCGGGTCACCGACGCCGCCCTCGTCACCGGGCCCGCGCAGTGGTTCTTCGGCTGGAGCCCGGAGGACGCCGACTGGCACGACAAGCTGGCCGGCGCCGTCGTCGCCGGGCACGTCCTGGAATGCGGCACCCAGGCCACCGGTGGCAACTACGCCTTCTTCACCGACCACCGACCGGACGCGCTCCGCCGCCCCGGCTTCCCGCTCGCCGAACTCCACGCGGACGGCAGCGCGGTGATCACCAAGCACCCCGGAACGGGCGGCACCGTCGACACCGGGACCATCACCGCCCAGCTCCTCTACGAGACCGCCGGCGCCCGCTACGCCGGTCCCGACGCGACCGCCCGCCTCGACACCGTACGGCTCACCCCGGAGGGCCCGGACCGGGTCCGGATCGACGGGGTGCGGGGCGAGGCGCCGCCCCCGACGCTCAAGGCCGGGCTCTGCCGGCTCGGCGGCTTCCGCAACGAGGTCGTGTTCGTGCTCACCGGCCTCGACATCGAGGCCAAGGCGGACCTCGTGCGCGCCCAGGTCACCGACGCCCTGGCCGCGTCGGCGCCCGCCGGGGTGCGGTGGGAGCTGTCCCGCACCGACCGCGCGGACGCCGACACCGAGGAGACCGCGAGCGCCCTGCTCCGGCTCGTGGTCCGTGACCCGGACCCCGAGAAGGTCGGCCGCACCCTGACCGGGGCCGCGATCGAACTGGCCCTCGCGAGCTACCCCGGCTTCCACGTCACCGCACCGCCAGGGAAGGGTGCCCCGTACGGGGTCTTCGAGACCGTGCACGTGCCCGCCGACGAGGTCGAGCACCTCGCCGTCCTGCCCGACGGGACCCGCCTGCCCGTGCCCGCGCCGAAGGAGACCCGGGCCCTGGAGCCCGTACCGGAGCCGGCTCTCCCCGAGCCCCTTCCCCCGGGGCCCACGCGCCGGGCCCCGCTGGGCCGCGTCGCCGGGGCCCGCAGCGGCGACAAGGGAGGCGACGCCAACGTCGGTGTCTGGGTGCGGACGGAGCCGGAGTGGCGCTGGCTCGTGCACACCCTCACCGTCGACCGCTTCCGCACGCTGCTCCCGGAGACCCGCGGCCTCCCCGTGGAGCGGCACGTGCTGCCGAACCTGCGGGCCGTCAACTTCACCGTCACCGGGATCCTCGGCGAAGGCGTCGCCTCCCAGGCCCGCTTCGACCCGCAGGCCAAGGCCCTCGGCGAATGGCTCCGCTCCCGACACGTGGACGTACCGGAGGAACTCCTGGTGGACCGACTGGAGGAACAGCTGTGACCGTCCTGGCCTCCGCCCTCGACACCGGCGGACCCGAGCACGCGGCGCACCGCGCCGCCATGCTGGAGAAGCTCGCCGCCCTCGACGCCGAGCACGCCAAGGCGCTGGCGGGCGGCGGCGAGAAGTACACCGAGCGGCACCGCAAGCGCGGCAAGCTCCTCGCCCGCGAGCGCATCGAGCTGCTCGTCGACCCCGACACCCCGTTCCTGGAGCTGTCGCCGCTCGCCGCCTGGGGGAGCGACTACCCGGTGGGCGCCTCGCTCGTCACCGGCATCGGGGTGGTCGAGGGCGTCGAGTGCCTGATCACCGCCAACGACCCCACCGTGCGCGGCGGCGCCTCCAACCCGTGGACGCTGAAGAAGGCGCTGCGGGCCAACGAGATCGCGTTCGCCAACCGGCTCCCCGTCATCTCGCTCGTCGAGTCCGGCGGCGCCGACCTGCCCTCCCAGAAGGAGATCTTCATCCCCGGCGGGGCGCTCTTCCGCGACCTCACGCGCCTGTCCGCCGCCGGCATCCCGACGATCGCCGTCGTCTTCGGCAACTCGACGGCCGGCGGCGCGTACGTCCCCGGCATGTCCGACCACACCGTGATGATCAAGGAGCGGTCGAAGGTCTTCCTGGGCGGGCCGCCGCTCGTGAAGATGGCGACCGGCGAGGAGAGCGACGACGAGTCCCTCGGCGGTGCCGAGATGCACGCGCGCACCAGCGGGCTCGCCGACCACTACGCCGTCGACGAGGCCGACGCCCTGCGCCAGGCCCGCCGGATCGTCGCCCGCCTGCACCACCGCAAGCACCACGCGGACCCGGATCCGGTCGCCGTCGAGCCGCCGAAGTACGCCGAGGAGGAGCTCCTCGGGATCGTGCCCGGCGACCTGAAGACGCCGTTCGACCCGCGCGAGGTGATCGCCCGGATCGTCGACGGCTCGGACTTCGACGAGTTCAAGCCGCTGTACGGGCCGAGCCTGGTGACCGGCTGGGCCGAGCTGCACGGCTACCCGGTCGGCATCCTCGCCAACGCCCAGGGCGTCCTCTTCTCCGCCGAGTCGCAGAAGGCCGCCCAGTTCATCCAGCTCGCCAACCAGCGCGACATCCCGCTGCTCTTCCTGCACAACACCACCGGCTACATGGTCGGCAGGGAGTACGAGCAGGGCGGCATCATCAAGCACGGCGCGATGATGATCAACGCGGTGTCCAACTCGAAGGTCCCGCACCTCTCCGTCCTCATGGGCGCCTCGTACGGTGCCGGGCACTACGGCATGTGCGGCCGGGCCTACGACCCGCGCTTCCTCTTCGCCTGGCCGAGCGCCAAGTCCGCCGTCATGGGCCCGCAGCAGCTCGCCGGCGTCCTCTCCATCGTGGCCCGCGCGTCGGCGGCCGCGAAGGGACAGCCGTACGACGACGAGGCCGACGCGGGTCTGCGCGCCCTGGTGGAGGCGCAGATCGAGTCGGAGTCGCTGCCGATGTTCCTCTCCGGGCGGCTCTACGACGACGGGGTCATCGACCCGCGCGACACGCGTACCGTCCTCGGGCTCTGCCTGTCCGCGATCCACACGGCACCGGTCGAGGGCGCGCGCGGCGGCTTCGGCGTCTTCCGAATGTGAGGCCCCCTCTCATGACCGAGCTCATCACGTCCGTCCTCGTGGCGAACCGGGGCGAGATCGCCTGCCGGATCTTCCGCACCTGCCGTGACCTCGGCATCGCGACGGTCGCCGTCCACTCCGACGCGGACGCCGACGCCCTGCACGTACGGGAGGCGGACGCCGCCGTGCGGCTGCCGGGGGCGACGCCCGCGGAGACGTATCTGCGCGGCGACCTGGTGGTGCGCGCGGCGCTCGCCGCGGGCGCGGACGCCGTGCACCCCGGCTACGGGTTCCTGTCCGAGAACGAGGAGTTCGCGCGGGCGGTCACCGAGGCCGGCCTGGTGTGGATCGGGCCTCCGCCGGCCGCGATCGCGGCGATGGCGTCGAAGACCCGCGCCAAGGAACTCCTCGGCGTGGCCCCGCTCGCCGCCGCCGACGTCACCGAGGACGACCTGCCCGTCCTCGTGAAGGCGGCGGCCGGCGGCGGTGGACGCGGCATGCGCGTCGTCCGGGAACTGTCGGCGCTGAAGGGCGAGTTGGCGGCCGCCTCGGCCGAGGCCCTGAGCGCCTTCGGTGACGGCGAGGTGTTCGTCGAGCCGTACGTCGAGAACGGCCGGCACGTCGAGGTGCAGATCCTCGCCGACACGCACGGCACCGTGTGGACGCTCGGCACCCGCGACTGCTCCCTGCAGCGCCGCCACCAGAAGGTGATCGAGGAGGCCCCCGCGCCGGGGCTGCCCACCGCGCTCGTCGACGAGCTCTACGAGCGCTCGGCGGCGGCCGCGAAGGCCGTCGGCTACGTCGGCGCGGGAACGGTCGAGTTCCTGGTCGCCGGCGGCCGGGCGCACTTCCTGGAGATGAACACCCGCCTCCAGGTCGAGCACCCGGTCACCGAGGAGGTCCACGGCATCGACCTCGTCGCCCTCCAGATCGCCGTCGCCGAGGGCGGCCCGCTGCCCGCCGAGCCGCCCGCGCCGCGCGGCCACGCCATCGAGGCGCGGCTGTACGCGGAGGACCCGGCGAGCGGCTGGACCCCGCAGACGGGGCTGCTGCACGCGCTCGAATTCCCGACCGGACCCGGGCTGCGCGTCGACACCGGCTACGTCTCCGGCGACACCGTCGGCGTCCACTACGACGCCATGCTCGCCAAGGTCGTCGTCCACGCGCCCAGCCGCGCCGCGGCCGCCCGCGCCCTCGCCCGCGCCCTGGAACGGGCCCGCCTGCACGGCCCCGCCACCAACCGCGACCTCCTCGTCGCCTCCCTCCGGCACCCCGACTTCACCGACCCCGGGCGGCTGGGCACCGGCTTCTACGAGCGGCACCTGGCGGAGCTGACCGGGCCGCCCGCCGACGAGGCACCGGCCGCCGTGGCGGCGGCCCTCGCCGACGCGGCCCGGGGGACGAGCCGTTTCGGCGGCGGCTGGCGCAACCTCCGCTCGCAGGACGAGACGAAGGTCTACGGCGCCCACGAGGTCCGCTACCGCCCGACCCGCGAGGGCTACGAGGTGACGAGCCCGCCCGGCGTCCGCGCGGTCGCGGTGTCCCCCGACCGCGTGCGCCTCGACATCGACGGCGTCGTACGGGACTTCGAGGTGGCCCGGCACGGCGACACCGCGTACGTGGGCCGCCACCGCCTCGCCGTGTCCCCCCGCTTCCCCGACCCGCGCGAACAGACCGCCCCCGGCTCCCTGCTCGCCCCCATGCCCGGCACGGTCGTCCGCGTCGCCGAGGGCCTCGCCGTCGGCGACCCGGTCGAGGCAGGGCAGCCACTGCTCTGGCTGGAGGCCATGAAGATGGAGCACCGGGTCGTCGCCCCCGCCTCCGGCACGCTCACCGCGCTCCACGCCGCCCCCGGCCGCCAGGTCGAGGTCGGCGCCCTACTCGCCGTCGTACAACCCGCTGTCGAACAGCCCGCCGTACCGACCGAAGCCCAGGAGGAAGACCCCGCATGAGCACTCTCATCGAGTCCCCGGAACACACCGCCCTCCGCGCCGCCGTCTCCGCCCTGGGCCACCGCCACGGGCCCGGCTTCGACCGGGCCGCCCTGTGGGCCGAGGCGGGCAAGCTGGGCTACCTCGGCGTGAACCTGCCCGAGGAGTACGGCGGCGGGGGCAGCGGCATGGCCGAGCTGTCCATCGTCCTGGAGGAGGCCGGCGCGGCCGGCGCACCGCTCCTGATGATGGTGGTCTCGCCCGCGATCTGCGGCACGGTCATCGCCCGCTTCGGCACCGAGGAGCAGAAGCGGGCCTGGCTCCCCGGCCTGGCCGACGGCAGCCGCACCATGGCCTTCGGCATCACCGAGCCCGACGCCGGCTCCAACTCCCACCGCATCACCACCACCGCCACCCGCACGGAGCAGGGCTGGGTCCTGAACGGGCGCAAGGTCTTCGTCTCCGGCGTCGACATCGCCGACGCGACCCTCGTCGTGGGCCGCACCTCCGACGCCCGCACCGGCAGCCTCAAGGCCTGCCTGTTCATCGTCCCGCGCGACACCCCGGGCTTCGGGCGCCACCAGATCGACATGGAACTCGCCGCCGACGAGAAGCAGTTCGAGCTCACCCTCGACGACGTCCACCTGCCCGCCGACGCCCTCGTCGGCGACGAGGACGCCGGCCTCCTCCAGCTCTTCGCCGGCCTCAACCCCGAGCGCATCATGACCGCCGCCTTCGCCATCGGCATGGGCCGCTACGCCCTCGCCCAGGCGGTGTCGTACGCCAAGGAGCGCCAGGTCTGGAAGACCCCCATCGGCGCCCACCAGGCCATCGCCCACCCCCTCGCCCAGGCCCACATCGAACTCGAGCTGGCCCGCCTGATGATGCAGAAGGCCGCCGCCCTCTACGACGCGGGCGACGACCTGGCCGCGGGCGAGGCCGCCAACATGGCCAAGTACGCGGCCGCCGAGGCCTGCGTACGCGCCGTCGACCAGGCCGTCCACACCCTCGGCGGCAACGGCCTCACCCGGGAGTTCGGCCTCGCCCGCCTGATCACGGCGGCCCGGGTGGCCCGCATCGCACCGGTCAGCCGCGAGATGATCCTGAACTACGTGTCGATCCACACGCTGGGGCTGCCGAAGTCGTACTGATCCAGGCCCCGTTCAGCCGATCCGGACCACCCGGGCCCAGTCCGGGGGGTGGTCCGGGACGTAGTCGGGGTCGTTCTCGTTCACGCGGGGGCCCGGGCGGCGGAACAGGCCGACGATCGTGCGGCAGGGCGGGCGGCGGGAGGGCCAGGGGGTCTGGCCGTCGGTGAGGGCGACCACGACGTCGGGCTGCGGGCGGGCGCGCAGGGCCGTGGCGAAGCCGGCGCGCAGGTCCGTGCCGCCGCCGCCGAGCAGCGGGATCCCCTCCGCCTGGCACAGCGGGTGGACCACCCGGGCCGACGCGTCGCAGGGCAGCACGCTGACCAGGTCGCGGCGGCCGCCCAGGGCGCGGGAGATGGCGGCGACCTCCAGCAGGGCGCTGCCGAGTTCGGCGTCGCTCACCGAGCCGGACGTGTCGATGACGACGGACACCCGCGGCGGGCGGCGGCGCAGGCTCGGCAGGACGATGCCGGGCAGGGCGACCGAGCGGCGCGAGGGCCGCCCGTACGAGTGGTCCTCGCCGGCGCCCGCGCCGGACACCGCCGAGCGCAGGGCCGCGCCCAGCAGCTGCCGCCAGGGCTGCGGCGGGTGGAACGCCTCCTCCGCCCAGCGTCGCCAGCCCTGCGGCGCGTCGCCGGGGGCGCCGATGATGCCCTGGGCGACCCGGAAGCGGACCGCGTCCTGCTCCTGGGCGCTCAGCCCTTCGGCGCCGTCCGGGCCGAGGTCCCAGCCGCGGTCGAGTCCGTCCGCGCCGCTGCCGCAGTCCAGCCAGGCGGCCTTGTCGTCCAGCCACGGCCCCAGCCGGAACTGGCGCAGGTAGTCCTCCATGAGTTCGCCCGCGGGCAGGCCGAGGGTCCCCGGCGTGACCGCGTCCTCGGGCTGCACGAGTCCGTCGCCGTACACGTCGTCGTTGATCTCGCAGTCCGCCGCGATGTTCATCCGCAGCCGGTCCCCGGCGCCGGTCAGCCCGCGCTCCCGGGCGACCCGGTCGCTCCTCCCGTGGTGGTCGCGGAGCAGGTGGGACGCCTCGTGCACCCACACCCCGGCGAGCTCCTCGACCGGCATCCGGGCCACGAACTCCGGCGACACGTAGCAGCGCCAGTAGCGGTCGACCGCCATCGTCGGCACCCGCCGCGACTCCACCACGTGCAGCGCGAACAGCGCGGTCGCCAGGTACGGCCGGACCCGTACGGCGTGCAGACGCGCCGCGAACAGCTTCTCCCGGTCCAGCGCGACGCTCATCGGCCCGCACCCGCGCCCGCGCCCGCGCCCGCACTCGCCGTCCGCGCCACCGAGCGGTCCGCGCGCCGGGACAGCGACACCACGCCCGCGAGCCGCTCGATCGCCTCCGGCACGTCCCAGTCCTCGCGCCGCAGCACGGCCAGCGTCGTGGCCGGCACGACCACCAGGTCCGGCGCGCCGGTCTCCATCGCCCGTACCAGCAGCGCCCAGGCCGCGTCCCAGCGCTCCCTCTCCGGACGTGCCTTGACGGCCTCCACCACTCCCTCGAGCGTGGCCTGGCGCCGGTCGCCGCGCTCCGGCAGCTCCGCGTTGGCCGGGTCGGCGAGCAGCTCCTCCGGGTCCGGGAGGTCCATCCGGTCCAGGCAGGCGAGGAGTTCGAGCCCCGGCCCGTCCCCGACCGTGCCGCGCACGAGCATCGAGAGCACGTCCCGCGAGGAGCCGGCGGCGGTCGCGAAGGCGATCAGGGACAGCGTCATGTCCCAGCTGCGGGGTGACGGCCACGCGCCGCCCTTGCGCGTCTCGGTGCCCGGCAGCCGGTGCACGAGCGCGGGCCGCGCGGTGAGCAGCCCGCACACCGCCCGGCGGGCGCGGTCCACGGCCGCCGGCAGCAGGGCGGGGTCGAGCCGGGGGAGGGTGGCGCGCGGCCAGGTGCCGCCGAGGCCGCGGACCACCACCTCGTGGTCGTGGGTCCACTGCAGGTGCACGAAGCGGTTGGCCAGCGGGGCGCTCAGTTCCCAGCCGTCGGCCGCCGAGGACCGCGGGTTGGCGGCGGCCACGATCCTGACGCCGGACGGCAGCCGGAGCGACCCGATGCGTCGCTCCAGGACGAGCCGGAGCAGCGCGGCCTGCACGGCGGGCGTGGCCGTGGACAGCTCGTCCAGGAACAGCAGCCCGCGCCCTTCCCGTACGAGCCGGACGGCCCAGTCCGGCGGCGCCAGCGGCACGCCCTGCGAGGCGGGGTCCTCGCCGACGATCGGCAGCCCGGAGAAGTCCGAGGGTTCGTGCACGCTGGCGATGACGGTGGTGAGCGGCAGGTCGAGCTCCTCGGCCAGCTGCGTCAGCGCGGCCGTCTTGCCGATGCCGGGCTCGCCCCAGAGGAGCACCGGCAGGTCGGCCGCCACCGCCAGGGTCATCGCCTCCAGCTGGTCGTCGGGGCGCGGTTCGGTGGTCGTGTCGCGGAGCAGGGCCAGCAGGTCGGCGGCGACGTCGAGCTGGGCGTGGGGGGCCGGGGCAGCGGCCGCGGGCGTGGACGAGGACGAGAAGACGGAGGGCGCAAAAGTGTTCATAAGGGTCACCTGTGGGTGTGGAGTGGCGGGGCGGTGGGTGTCGGCCGGCGTGCCGGGCGGGCGGTCGGCGGGCGCGCGGGTCATCGCGGACCGCCCGGCGCGCCCGGCCCGGTCAGGGGGCGACGGCGAGGCGTGGGCGGGTGCGGACGGCCTTCTTCTCCGTCGCGCGGACCCGGGGGGCCGAGCGCGGCGGTTCGCTCAGACCGGTCCGGTACAGCCCGTACGCGATCCGCCGCCGGGCGGCGTCCTCCAGGGCGTCCCGGAGCGGGCCGTCGCGGAGGACCGCCTCCGGGCCCAGCAGGCCCTCGACGACCGCCAGGGCCCCGGCGGTGTCGCCGTGGGCCAGGCGGTCGCGGACGCCGTCGAGGGCGTCCGGGCGGCGGTGCGTCGCGTCGATGGCGCGCAGGCAGGGCAGCGGCGGCCCGCCCAGCGCGACCAGCAGTTCCTCCCGCCGGAGTTCGGCGGGCTCGTGGTCCAGCGGCGACAGGACGCCGTCGACGAGCGCGATCCCGTGCAGCGCCCCGCGGCACTCCACGATCCGGGGGCGTCCCGGGTCGTGGGGCGTCGGGGACGGGTGCGCGGGTGGCGTGAAGCCGGGCACGAGCGCGGCGGCGACCAGCGGGTGCAGCCGGTCCGCCTCGATCGCGCCCGCCCGCAGCAGTTCCAGGTCGGGCAGGGCCCGGGTCGCCGCGTCGGGCAGCACGGGCAGCGGGGCGCCGGTGCCGCCGCGTGGCGCGTCGGCGATCCGGACGGCCCCGGGCGCGGGGCCCAGGTCGAGGACGAGGCGCCGGCCCGCGGCCCGTACGCCCACCGGGCCGCACGGCCCTTCGCCCGATGGCCCTTCGCCCGACGGGCCTTCGGCCGCCAGCAGGATCCTGGCCTCGGCCTCCCACCGCTCGACGGCCCAGGGCAGGCCGTAGGCGCGCCGCGGCGCGTTCGTGAACCCCAGCGCGTCCTCCCAGGTGGGATCGGCGCCCTCGGGGCCGGCGCCGCCCAGGGTGGCCGCCACCCGGGCGAACTCCGCCCACGCGGCCTCCGCCGGAGTGGACTCCGCCCGCACCGACGGCAGCTGACCGGGCGGGTCCGGAGCGAGGTCCGCCGGACCCGCGTCCGCCCCCGACCTCGCCCGCAGTTCGCCGGCCCGCCGCGCGTCCCACAGGTGGCGGTGCAGGTCGAGCCGGAAGCGGCGGCTGGGGCGGGGGTGCGGATGGCGCGCGGTCGCGGCCACGCCCAGGGGCGACGCGGTGGCGGCGTCCCAGAGCGCGAGGCCGATCCGCTGGCCGCCGTCCGCCCAGGCCGGTGCCGTCCGCGCCACGAGGTGCAGGTGACCGGGCGGGCCGTCACGATCCGGCAGCTCGTACCGGGCCAGGGGGAGGGTGAGGCCCGGGCGCAGGAGCCCGTCCGGGGCGATCCGCGGCATGTGCCAGCGCAGCAGGTCGGGCGCCAGGTGCCGGAGATCGGACCGGATCCGGGTCGCCGCGTCCCGGCCGTGGGTACGCGCGAGGGACCTGAGGTCCAGGTCGACGTCGAAGCCCGCGGCGGCGCACGCCCCGGCCCAGTCGCCGACGAGGCGGCGGGCGGTCGCGGTTTCGATCATGGAGGCCGGCACGGCGAACTCGCGCACGCGCGGCCAGAAGGAGAAACGGGTCTCACCGTTCGCTTCATGAGTGAGCATCAGCACTCACCTTGAGCGGACGGGACCCCCAATCTGTGAACAGAATGAGTGGTCATCGCTGTGATCGTAGCCCGCCCCGACCGCCGCCGCCAGGCACTTCGGGGCGAGGGTACGGTCGCTGCTCCGGCGCACCGCGGCTGGCCGCTCCCCGTCGGGCGCCGGGCCCTCGCGGCGCTTCCGCCTCCCCACCCCGCGAATCATGCAGGCACGCTTGATTGTTTCCTCCCGTACTGCCAGGGTCTCCCCAAGCCGCACCGGTTCGAGCCATCCTGTCGCCACCGTCGTCACCGTCCGACCTCGAAGGGCCACGCATGGTGTTTCACAGCGAGTTCGCGGATGTTCCGGTCGTCTCCCTCCCCATCCACGACGCCGTCCTCGGCCGGGCCGCCGAGTTCGGCGACCTGCCGGCGCTGATCGACGGCACCGGCGGGGACGGGGCGCTCACCCTCACGTACGGGCAGATCGACGCCTTCCACCGGCGGGTCGCCGCGGGGCTCGCCGAGGCGGGGGTCCGGCAGGGCGACGTGCTCGCGCTGCACAGCCCCAACACCGTGCTGTTCCCGGTCGCGTTCTACGCCGCCACCCGCGCCGGGGCGTCCGTGACCACCGTGCATCCCCTGGCCACGCCCGAGGAGTTCGCCAAGCAGCTGCGCGACTCGGCCGCCCGCTGGGTCGTCACCGTGTCGCCCCTGCTCGCCACCGCCCGCGCGGCGGCCGAACTCGCCGGCGGCGTCGAGGAGATCTTCGTCTGCGACACCGCGCCGGACGGGGACGGGACCCGCTCGCTCCAGGCCTTCCTGGGCTCCACCGCGCCCGAGCCGGAGCTCACCGTGGACCCCGCGACGGACGTCGCGGCGCTGCCGTACTCCTCCGGGACCACCGGAGTCCCCAAGGGCGTGATGCTCACCCACGCCTCCATCGCCACCAACCTCGCCCAGCTCGAACCGTTCATGCCGATGGGCCCCGGCGACCGGATCCTCGCGGTCCTGCCCTTCTTCCACGTGTACGGGCTGACCGCGCTGATGAACGCGCCGTTGCGGCGCGGCGCCACCGTCGTCGTGCTCCCCCGCTTCGAGCTCGACGGCTTCCTCGCCGCCATCGAGCAGCACCGCATCAACGCCCTGTACGTGGCGCCGCCGATCGTCCTCGCGCTCGCCAAGCACCCGGCGGTCGCGCGGTACGACCTGTCGTCCCTGAAGTACATCGTCAGCTCCGCCGCACCGCTCGACGCGGCACTCGCCGAGGCCTGTTCGGCACGGCTCGGGCTGCCGCCGATCCTCCAGGCGTACGGCATGACCGAGCTGTCCCCGGCCACCCATCTGGTGCCGCTCTCCACCGAGAACCCGCCGCCCGGCACGGTCGGCAAGCTGCTGCCGGCCACCGAGATGCGGCTCGTCGCCCTCGACGACCCGGCGAAGGACGCCGGGCCCGGCGCGGAGGGCGAGATCGCCATCCGCGGCCCCCAGGTCATGAAGGGCTACCTCGGCCGGCCGGACGCCACCGCCGCCATGGTCGACGAGGACGGCTGGCTGCACACCGGGGACGTCGGGCGGGTCGACGAGGACGGCTGGCTGTACGTCGTCGACCGGGTGAAGGAGCTCATCAAGTACAAGGGCTTCCAGGTGCCCCCGGCGGAGCTGGAGGCGCTGCTGCTCACCCACGAGGGCATCGCCGACGCCGCCGTCATCGGCGTGACGGACGCGGACGGCACCGAGATACCGAAGGCGTTCGTGGTCCGCCAGCCGACCGCGGCCGGCCTGGGCGGCGAGGACGTCATGGCGTACGTGGCCGAGCGCGTCGCCCCGTACAAGAAGATCCGGCAGGTGGAGTTCATCGACACCGTGCCCCGAGCGGCGTCGGGCAAGATCCTGCGCCGGGAACTGAGGGACCGCGCATGAGTACGGACACGAGCCTCGTCGGCATCGCCACCGAGCGGGGGATCACCACCCTGACCCTGGACTCGCCGGCCAACCGCAACGCGCTCTCGGCGCCCCTGGTGACCGAGCTCGCGGACGCGCTCAGCGCGTGCGGCAAGGATCCCGGCGTCCGGGCGGTGGTCCTCGCCCACACCGGCGCCACCTTCAGCGCGGGCGCCGACCTCAAGGCCCCGCCGGGGCCGTACGCCTTCGTGGACCTGCTCCGGCAGATCGTCGCGCTGCCGAAGCCGGTGGTCGGCGTCGTCGACGGGCACGCGCGGGCCGGCGGCCTGGGGCTCCTCGGCGCCTGCGACATCGTCGTGGCGTCGGAGGGCTCGGACTTCGCGCTCACGGAGGTGCGGATCGGGGTGGCGCCCGCGGTCATCTCGCTGACGCTGCTGCCGAAGCTGGAACCCCGCGCGGCCGCCCGCCACTACCTGACCGGCGAACGGTTCGGTACGGCCCAGGCCCGCGCCATGGGCCTCGTGACGGCGGGCACGGAGGAACTGGACGCGATCCTCGACGGGCTGCGCGCGGCCTCCTCCCAGGGGCTGCGCGAGGCGAAGCGGCTGGTCACGGCTAAAGTCCTGGAGACCTTCGAGCGCGACGCGGAGGAGCTGGTCCAGCTCTCCGCCTCGCTGTTCGCCTCGGCCGAGGCGCGCGAAGGGATGACGGCCTTCCTCGAACGACGGGACCCGACGTGGCGGCTCTGACCGGCCCCAAGCAGGACAGGAGCCGCGCCACCCGGCAGCGGCTCCTGGAGGCGGCGGTGGCCTGCCTGGCCGAACACGGCTGGGCCGGCTCCACCGTCTCGGCGGTCGCCGAACGGGCCGGGGTGTCCCGGGGCGCCGCCCAACACCACTTCCCGACCCGGGAGGACCTCTTCACGGCCGCCGTCGAGTACGTCGCCGAGGAACGCTCCCAGGCCCTGCGCACCCTGCCGACCCAGAACCGCCGGGCGGTCGTCGGGGCCCTGGTCGACCTCTACACCGGCCCCCTCTTCCGCGCCGCCCTCCACCTGTGGGTCGCCGCCTCCAACGAGGACCAGCTCCGCGCCCGGGTCACCGAACTGGAGGCCCGGGTGGGCCGGGAGTCCCACCGGATCGCCGTCGAACTCCTGGGCGCGGACGAGTCCCGCCCGGGTGTGCGCGAATCCGTGCAGGGCCTCCTGGACATGGCCCGCGGTCTCGGCCTCGCCACCCTCCTCACCGACGACCGCGCCCGGCGCGAACGGGTCGTGGCCCAGTGGGCGGCCCTCCTCGACGAGGCCCTGGGCTGACCGCCCGCCCCGCCCCGTCCCCCCGCCCGGCACACCCCCGTCCGGACCCGCCCACCGCGTGGGCGCCCGCCCTTCCGGCGCGGCGGACCCGTGTCCGCCGTAGCGCGGACCGATCTCCTCCGGCGCACCGCCGGCCCGCCCCCGCCGCGCGGCCGACCGGCCTCCGCCGCGCGGCCGGCCGGCCCCTCCGGCACCGCCGGCCCGCCCCTCGCGTACCGCCCCGGCGCCCCGTCCCGCCACGCCCGCCCGCCGGCACGGCGGGGTCCTTCGGCGTGACGGGACAGACACCGCGGGACCGCCGCCGCCCCTCCGGCCCCGCAGTACGCTTGTCGCATGCTTTCGCTCGTACGTCGCCGCCACGTGGATCTCCTCCGCGTCGCGAGCATGGGCTGTCCGGGTTCTCACTGACCCCTCGCCCCACCCCTCTCGTACACCCCCCGCGGACGCACACCATGAGTTATCCCTCGCAGCTCCCCATCGTCGACCTCTCCGCCGCCGACCGAGGCCCCCAGGCCCGGCGTCTGCTGCACGCGCAGCTTCATTCCGCCGCCCATGACGTGGGCTTCTTCCAGCTGGTCGGGCACGGCGTGACCGAGGCCGAGAAGCAGGCGCTGACGTCGGCGATGCGGGCCTTCTTCGAGCTGCCGGAGGCGGAGCGGCTGGCGCTCGACACCACGTACTCGCCGCACTTCCGCGGGTACACCCGGATCGGCGACGAGCGGACCGGCGGGGCCCGGGACTGGCGGGACCAGCTGGACATCGGGGCCGAGCGGCCCGCCCACGTGCCGGCGGCGGGGGAGCCCGCGTACTGGTGGCTGCAGGGCCCGAACCAGTGGCCCGAGTCGCTGCCCGAACTGCGGCTCGCCGCGCTGAACTGGATCGAGCGGCTCTCCGGTGTCGCCGAGCGCCTGCTGCACGAGCTGCTCGCCTCGATCGGCGCCCGGACGGACTACTACGACGCCGACTTCGGCGCGCACGCCCACCCGCACCTGAAGCTGGTCCGCTACCCGGGCAGCAGCGGCGAGGGCGACGACCAGGGCGTCGGCGCGCACAAGGACTACGGCTTCCTGACGCTGCTGCTCCAGGACGACGTGGGCGGTCTCCAGGTGCAGCGGGAGGACGGCCTCTTCCACGACGTGCCGCCGTTGCCCGGGGCGTTCGTGGTGAACCTGGGCGAACTGCTGGAGGTGGCGACGAACGGGTATCTCGTCGCCACCAACCACCGCGTGGTGTCACCGCCCGGGGCGACGAAACGGTTCTCCGTCCCGTTCTTCTACAACCCGCGGCTCGACGCCCGGATCGCCCCGCTGGAGTTCCCGTACGCCGCCGCCGCGCCCGGTGTCACGGCCGACCCGGCGAACCCCCTGTTCGCCGAGTACGGCTTCAACGAGCTGAAGGGCAAGCTGCGCGCCCACCCGCTGGCGGCGGCCCGGCACCACGCGGACCTGCTGGTCAAGGACGGTCAGCCGGCGATGTCCGTGATGTCGGAGTAGCCCTCGATCTCGCGCGGGTTCCGCTGGCCGGGGCCCGTGTAGCGGGCGGACGGACGGACCAGGCGGCCGGTGCGCTTCTGCTCCAGGATGTGCGCCGACCAGCCGGCCGTCCGGGCGCAGGTGAACATCGACGTGAACATGTGCGCCGGGACCTCGGCGAAGTCGAGGACGATGGCCGCCCAGAACTCGACGTTGGTCGCCAGGACCCGGTCGGGGCGCCGGTTGTGCAGCTCCTCCAGGGCCGCCTTCTCCAGGGCCTCCGCCACCTCGAAGCGCGGCGCGGCGAGCTCCTTGGCGGTACGGCGCAGGACGCGGGCGCGGGGGTCCTCGGCGCGGTAGACGCGGTGGCCGAAGCCCATGAGGCGCTCGCCCTTGTCGAGGGCCTGCTTCACGTACGCCGTGGCGTCGCCGGTGCGCTCGATCTCCTCGATCATGCCGAGGACGCGGGACGGCGCGCCGCCGTGCAGCGGGCCGGACATGGCGCCGACGGCGCCGGACAGGGCGGCGGCCACGTCGGCACCGGTGGAGGCGATGACGCGGGCGGTGAACGTGGAGGCGTTCATGCCGTGCTCGGCGGCCGAGGTCCAGTAGGCGTCGACGGCCTTGACGTGCTTCGGGTCCGGCTCGCCGCGCCAGCGGATCATGAAGCGCTCGACGACGGACTGCGCCTTGTCGATCTCGCTCTGCGGCACCATCGCCAGGCCCTGGCCGCGCGCGGACTGGGCGACGTAGGAGAGGGCCATGACGGCGGCGCGGGCGAGGTCCTCGCGGGCCTGCTCGGCGGAGATGTCCAGGAGCGGTTTCAGGCCCCAGACGGGCGCGAGCATGGCGAGCGCGGACTGCACGTCGACGCGGATGTCGCCGGAGTGCACGGGGATCGGGAACGGCTCGGCGGCCGGCAGACCGGGGTTGAAGGCGCCGTCGACGAGCAGGCCCCAGACGTTGCCGAAGGAGACGTGACCGACCAGGTCCTCGATGTCGACCCCGCGGTAGCGGAGGGCGCCGCCCTCCTTGTCGGGTTCGGCGATCTCCGTCTCGAACGCGACGACTCCTTCGAGCCCGGGTACGAAGTCGGACATGAGGCGGCTCCTGATTTCACGAGAACGACTGATCGATGATCAATCATTCGGGCGTTGGCTGGTGGAGGGCAACAGCGATCCAGGGGAAGAGTCTGTACGGTTCCGATGATGCGGGGAAAGGTGACATCCGGCACACTGCGCCGAACCGGCGAGGAAGGATTGGCGCCACGCGATGCGGGGCACACTCCGCCGCTACGGCAGGATGGGCCCGTGACCGACGCTCTCGATCCCGCCGACATGCGCGAGGTGTACCGGACCATGGAGCTGACCCTGGCCGACCTCGCACCCGAACCGATCGAACAGTTCGCGCGCTGGTTCAAGGAGACCGCCGACAGTCCGGCGATCCACGAGCCCAACGCGATGGTCGTCTCCACCGCCACCCCCGACGGCCGCCCGTCCTCCCGCACGGTGCTGCTCAAGCACTACGACGAGGACGGATTCGTCTTCTACACCAACTATGCCTCGCGCAAGGGCGAGGAGCTGGCGGCCAACCCGTACGTCTCCCTGCTCTTCCCCTGGCACCCGCTGGCCCGCCAGGTCATCGTCACCGGCCGCGCCGCCCGAACCGGCCGCGACGAGACGGCCGCCTACTTCCGCACCCGCCCGCACGGCTCGCAGCTGGGGGCGTGGGCCAGCCACCAGTCCTCGGTGATCGAGTCGCGCGCCGAGCTGCTCGCCCGCTACGAGGAGCTGGCCGCCCGCTACCCGGAGCGCGAGCAGGTGCCGGTGCCGCCGGAGTGGGGCGGCTTCCGGGTCGTGCCGGAGACGGTGGAGTTCTGGCAGGGGCACGAGAACCGCCTGCACGACCGGCTGCGGTACGTACGGGAGGGCGGATCCTGGCGCGTGGAGCGCCTCGCGCCCTGACGGGCCGCCCCGCCCCGGGCCCCGGAAACGCAGGCGACCCGTGGGCCTGGGTCCCGTCCGCCTAGGTTCGGACGGGAGCCGGCCGGACTGACCGGCGGCCCACGGGTCGGGTGACTGCGTTGGTGTTCGGCAGAAGGCCTGCCGAGGTGCACAGAGTGCGACGGCAGGCCTTAGCCCGCAGTCACCTCACGAGTCCGAAAAGAAACCATTTTTTCGGATCACCTCCTTTCGCGTGTGACCACACCATAGGAACCGCTCCGCTCCTCCTTCAACCCCTTTTTTTCGGTGTCACGCTCCGATGCGACCCCGATGCGCTCCGGATAGCCCGCGCAATACGGGGCCCGATACGGCGCTCGGGTTGGCTCGGTGGCACGAGTTCACCGACGAGCGGGGGAGTCATGGGCAGCACAGTGGTGCAGAAGTTTGGCGGCAGCTCGCTGGCCACCACCGGACACCTGCGCCGGGTCGCCCGCAGGATCGCCCGCGTCGCCGCGTCCGGCCGGCGCGTCGCCGTCGTCGTCTCGGCGCAGGGCAAGACCACCGACAACCTCCTCGGCACCGCCGGCGAGATCAACCCCGACGCCGACGGCCGCGAGCTCGACCAGCTCCTCGCCACCGGCGAGGCGGCCTCCGCGGCCCTCATGGCCATGGCCCTGCAGCGCCTCGGCACCCCGGCGACCGCCCTCGCGGGCGCCCAGACCGGGATCCTCGCCTCCGGACCACCGGGCGCCGGCGTCATCGTCGCCATCGACACCGAGCGCGCCGTGCGGCTCCTCGACGCCGGCCAGGTCGTGGTCATCGCCGGCTTCCAGGGCGTCGACGCGGCCGGCGACATCATCACGCTGGGCCGCGGCGGCTCCGACACCACCGCCGTCGCCGCCGCGGCCGAACTCGGCGCCACCCACTGCGAGATCTACACCGACGTCCCCGGCGTGCTCACCGCCGACCCCCGCCTGGTCCCCACGGCCCGGCTGATGCCCCGGCTCGACATGGACGTCATGGCGGAAATGGCCTTCGCCGGCGCGAAGGTCATGCACTCCCGAGCGGTCGAACTCGCCGCGCTCTGCGGCCTGGACATCCACGTCGGCCACTCCGCGGCCCCCGAGGTCGGCACCCGTATCCACGCCACGGACGGAGACACCATGCTCGAGACCCAGGCCGCCGTGATGGCGGTCGTCCACGACCAGGACGCGGCCCGCGTCACCGTCCGCACCGCGCGGACGGCGGAGAACCCGGCGCTGACCGTCTTCCGCGCGCTCGGCCAGCAGGCCGTACCGGCGGACATGACCTCGGTGCACGAGGAGCGCGGCGGCGGCCACACCATCGGCCTGACCGTGCCGCACACCCGGGTCGCGGCGGTACGGGAGTTCCTCGCCGCACACGCCGCCGACAGCGCCGACGCGCTCACCGTGGACGACACGGTCGCGAAGGTGTCGATCGTCGGCAAGGGCCTGCTCAGCCGCCCCCAGTACGCGGCCCGGATGCTGTCCGCGCTCACCGACCGCGGTATCAGCGCCGGTGCCTTCTCCGCCTCCCAGCTGCGCATCTCGGTGACCGTGCCGCGCGCCGAGGTGGACCGGGCGGTCCGGCTGCTGCACACCGAGTTCGAGCTCGACGGCTCGCCGGACGACACCCCGCTGACCCTCGCGAGCCGCACGTGAGCCACACCCGCGTGAGCCGCCCGCATCCGAGCCACCCGCACCCCGCCCCCCTCTGGGAGAAGAACCGATGACCGAGCAGTTGTCCTTCGCCCGCCGCTTACGGCTGCGGAGGCTGTACCGCCACGCCCCGGACCGGCTCCTCGTCGTGCCGCTCGACCACTCCGTCACCGACGGCCCCGTGACCGGCGGCAGCCGGGTCGGCGCGCTCGTCGGCGACCTGGCCCGCCACCACGTGGACGCCGTCGTGCTGCACAAGGGCGCGCTGCGGCGGATCGACCCCGAGTGGTTCGCGCACACCTCGCTGATCGTGCACCTGAGCGCCAGCACCGTGCACGCCCCCGACCCCAACGCCAAGTACCTGGTGGCGGGCGTCGAGGAGGCGCTGCGGCTGGGCGCCGACGCGGTCAGCGTGCACGTCAACCTGGGCGCCGACGAGGAACGGCAGCAGGTCGCGGACCTGGCGGCGGTGGGCGACGCCTGCGACCGCTGGAACGTGCCGCTGCTCGCGATGATGTACCCGCGCGGCCCCAAGATCGACAACCCGCGGGACCCCGCCCTGGTCGCCCACGCGATCCAGCTCGCCGCCGACCTCGGCGCGGACATCGTGAAGAGCCCGTACGTCGGCTCCGTCGAGGCGATGCGCGACGTCACCGCCACCGCCGCGGTCCCGGTCATCGTGACCGGCGGCCCCCGCAACGACGACGAGGCGGCCACCCTCGCCTACGTCGAGGACGCCCTCAGCGGCGGTGCCGCCGGCATCGCCATGGGCCGCAACGTCTTCCAGGCCCCGAACCCGGGCGCCCTCACCGACAAGCTTTCCGACCTCGTACACGGACGGCGCACCACCGCCTCCACCCCGCCGCACCACCCGCACCGCGTTGCTCAGACGACTCGCTGAAGCGCAAGCAGACCGACAGATCAGGAGAGTTCCGTGAAGATCAGCTGGCTCGACATCCGTTCGCTCGGCGAGGCCCGTGAGGCGATCCTCCAGGAGGCCCTGCACCACCGTGTGGAGGCGGTCGTCGCCGACGACACCGCGCACCTCAAGGACCTGCCGCCGACCATCACCAAGGTCCTGTTCCCGCAGAACAAGCCGCTGCCGGAGGACTTCGGCGACGCGACCGTCGTCATCGTCGACCCCGCCAAGCACGGCGTGACCCCGGCCGAGCTCGCCCTGAAGCACCCCGAGGTGGAGGTCGGCCGCTTCGTCGAGATCATCGACGCGCCCACCCTGGAGGACGCCTGTGAGTCGGCGCGCACCGAGAAGTGGAGCGTGCTGCTGTTCCGCGACCCCACGAAGATCCCGCTGGAGATCGTGATCGCGGCGGCCGCCCGGTCCACCGGTTCGCTCGTCACCGTCGCGCAGGACGTCGAGGAGGCCGAGATCATCTTCGGCGTCCTGGAGCACGGCTCGGACGGCGTCATGATGGCCCCGGCGAAGGTCGGCGACACCGCCGCCCTGAAGCGGGCCGCCGAGGCCGACGTCCCGAACGTCAACCTCACCGAGCTGCGCATCGTGGAGACCACGCACATCGGCATGGGCGAGCGGGCCTGCGTCGACACCTGCACCCACTTCCGCGAGGACGAGGGCATCCTGGTGGGCTCGCACTCCAAGGGCATGATCCTGTGCGTCAGCGAGACCCACCCGCTGCCGTACATGCCGACCCGCCCGTTCCGGGTGAACGCCGGCGCGATCCACTCGTACACGCTGGGCAAGGACGAGCGCACCAACTACCTCAGCGAGCTCAAGGCCGGCAGCAAGGTCACCGCGGTCGACGTGAAGGGCAACACGCGTCTGGTCACGGTCGGCCGGGTGAAGATCGAGTCCCGTCCGCTGATCTCCATCGACGCCGAGGCCCCCAACGGGCAGCGGGTCAACCTGATCCTCCAGGACGACTGGCACGTCCGGGTCCTCGGCCCCAACGGCGTCGTGCTCAACAGCACGGAGCTGAAGCCGGGTGACGTCGTGCTCGGCTACCTGCCGAGCGAGGACCGCCACGTCGGCTACCCGATCGACGAGTTCTGCCTGGAGAAGTAGTCCCGCGCGGTGAGCTCCCGGCCGTGCCACCCCTCGCGGGTGGCACGGCCGGGGCCGTCTCACACGGTGGCCGAACCGGCCCGCACCTCAGCCGCCGGTACGGCCGGCGAGCGCCGCACCGCCCGGCTGAGGAGCACCGCGACCGCGCCGAGCAGGCCGGCCGCCGCGAAGACGAAGAAGCCCCAGCGCCCGTGGCCGTGGGAGAAGAGATAGCCGCCCAGCCAGGGGCTCAGGACGGCGCCGAGCCGGCCGACCCCGGCCACCCAGCCGAGCCCCGGGGCCCGCAGAGCCGCCGGGTAGAAGCCACCCGCCACCGCGTAGACCATCGTCGAGGCGCTGTAGAGCCAGATCCCGGTCACGGTGACGACGACGTAGGTCACCGGCACCGGCATCCGCACCGAGAGCAGCAGCAGGGAACCGGCCGTGAGCACGAACCAGGTCCCGGCCACCGGTACGGCGCCGAACCGGGAGGCCACCCAGCCGGCCAGCAGCATGCCGACGATGCCGCCCGCGTTGACCGCCATCAGGAAGCCGACCGAGGAACCGAGGCCGTAGCCCGAGACCCGCATCAGCTGCGGCAGCCAGGTGCTCAGGCCGTACACGAGCATCAGACCGCAGGCGGAGGCCAGCCACAGCAGCAGCGTGGACGCGCGGTGCTCGCGGCCGACGAGCGCGGCCACGGCCCGCCGCCGCTCCCCGGACCGCCCCTGCTCCGCCCGGCCCTTGTTCGCCAGGACGGTGGGCGACTCGGGCAGGAAGCGCAGCAGCAGCGGTACGGCGACGAGCGCGGGCAGCACGCCCGCGGCGAAGGCCCAGCGCCAGCCGTACGCGGGGGCCAGCGACAGGCCGACGCCCGTCGCGGTCATGCCGCCCGCGTGGTACGCCGACATGAGGATGCCGGTGGCCAGCGGCACCCGGCGCTCGGGCGTGAACTCGGCGACGACGGCGAGGCACACGGGGATGAGCCCGCCCAGGCCGAGGCCGGTGAGGAAGCGTCCGGCGCCGAACACGCCGATCGAGCCGGCCGCCGCGCAGACGCCGGAGCCGGCGGAGAAGGCGAGGACGCAGCCGACGAGCACCGGGCGGCGGCCGATGCCGTCGGTGAGGCTGCCGCAGCCGAGGGCACCGATCAGCATGCCGAAGGTGGTCCAGCTGCCGATGGTGCCGGCGGTCGCCGCGTCGAGACCGAACGCGGGGTCGTCGAGCATGTACGGCAGGCCTGCGCCGTACACCATGACGTCGAAGCCGTCGAAGAAGACGGCCGCCCAGCACAGGGCGAGGACGGCCACGGGGGAGTGTCTTCGGGCGAGCACGATTACCTCCACAGGGTGGGGAGACACGAAGGCGCCGGACTCCGGCCTCCGGGGAGACCGAGGTCCGGCGCCTGCCGGGTGTCACTTGTCGTAGCGGTACCACTTGGTGTGGTCGATCAGGTCCTTGGGCGTCATGGTGTGCCAGGGACCCAGCGAGGTGTTGAGGTCGGGGACGTCCTGGGTGGGCTGGATCGGCAGGTAGGGCGGGACCTCGGGGTTCCGGGCCTGCCAGAGGGCCCAACAGCGGTCGATCATGCAGTGGTTGAGGAAGAACACCGGGTCGTTGGGCGAGCCGATGTACATCATGTGGCCGCCGACCCACACGTGACCGGCCGCGTGCAGCTTGCCGGCGCTCTCCTCCCAGGCGAACTTGGTGTAGCCCTCCAGGTGGTTGCGGAAGCTCGCGTACGGCGGCTCGCTGCCCGCGGTGTGGTTGAACGGCGCCGAGTCGTACACCTTCAGGTTCAGGGTGTCGTCCAGCTGCTTCGGGGTGGGCAGCTTGTCGGTCAGGGTGCCCATGTCGCGGACCAGGAAGTCCCGGTCGTCATGGGTGTAGTTGCCGTTCAGGGCCGGGTTCTCGTCACCGACGGGGATGACGCTGACGTTGAGGACCCAGCCGTTGTCACGGGCGAACGGGCCGGTCATGACCCGGCGGTCGCCGGGGCGCCCGTTGCCGCCCATGAAGTTGTCGGCCCACAGCGGGGAGTCCACGCCGTGGTCGATGGACCAGTCCCAGTAGGGGAGGGTGACCCGCGGGTCGACCTTCTGCAGCTCCCGCTCGAAGCGCAGCAGGTACTGCCGGTGCCAGGGCAGGAAGCCGGGGTTGATGTGGCCGAGCCGCTTGCCGGTGATCTTGTCCAGGTAGTCCTGGGAGTTGACGCGTATGTGCAGGTCGACGAAGCGGTCGTAGATGCCTCTCCGCTTGATCTCCTTGACCGCGTGGATGAATCGGCGCTTCTCCTCGGCCGTCATGTCGAGGTGGTTCTTGCGTACGTGCACCATGGCGGAGCTCCGTTTCGGGACGGGCGGGTCAGGCGGGCGTCGTGGCGTCCATGACGTGGGCGCCGTGGACGTTCGGGAGCAGGTGGGCGCCGCGGAGCTCCTCGACGGCGCGACGTGCGGCGACCAGCGGGGTCGGCGCCATCTCGTAGTGGCACAGCGAGCTGAGGTAGGCGTCGTCGGCGAACTTCATGAGGTGCAGCGGGCGCCCGTCGATGTACACGCCGCCGCCGGCCGCGGCGGACGCGACCCGGATGGTGCGGCCCTGGTACGTCTCGGTGTACTCGCCCCCGGCGGCGGCGCCGGCGGCCTGGGCGGGGACCTCGTCGGCGCCGACGGCGCCGGTGGCGAAGGGGACCGCGGCGGCGGAGGCGGCGAGGGCCGCGCCGGCGGTCAGTTTGACCATGTCGCGTCGCTTGATGGACACGCGTGATTCCTCTCTGAGGGGGACGGATCCGGAGGGAACGATTCAGCGGGAGCGGTGCGCGGGCGGGTCAGGAGGCCGCGGCCACGACGCCCTTGGGCTCCAGCAGGAACTGCGTGTAGTTGTCGTCGTGCGGGATGCCCGGCACCGCGGTCCACGGCAGGACCGCGCCGCGCGTGACCTTGCGGACGCTCGGCTCGCGCACGGCCGCGTCGACCAGCTCCTCGTCCTCGGTGAGCAGGTTGAGGGCCAGCGACCCGCGCAGCGGGGCGACCCCGTCGGCGGGCGTCCAGGGCGCCACGACCACGAACGGGAACGGCAGCTCGGTGCCGACCGCCGGATGGTCCACCCGGTCGACGGACAGCACCAGCGGCCGCAACAGCTGCGAGCCGTCGGCGAGTTCGACGACGGTGTCCTTGCCCGCCGGGTCGTGGCCCGCGCTGTGGTCGGTCACGCCGGGTGCCGCCCGCAGCTCGTCGACCTGGCGCCGGATCCGCGCCGCCCGCTCCCGGTCGGCGACCAGGAGGGTGGCGCCGGCGGTGGTCACGGGCACGCTGGGCAGGGCGGCCAGCCGCCGGGCGAGCGCGTCGGCGACCTCGTGCACCGGGCGGGTGGTCAGGACCGCCGAGAGGTTGGTGCAGCGGGTGCCGCCGTCGAAGGACGCCGAGAGCGCCAGGTGCGCGACGGTCGGCTCGTCGGCCTCGGCGTCCAGCAGCGCCTTCGTACGGCCCGGGCCGCGCACGGCCACGGACTCGTCGCCCTGCCAGCGGCGTACGGCGCTGTCCCCGCCGTAGACGATGCCGCGGTCGGCCTCCTTGAGCAGGAACTCGCCGGTCTCGTGCGAGGCGGGCAGGAACGCCAGCTTGTGCGCGGGCAGTCCGGCGGTGAGCAGCGCCCTGGTCAGGCGCAGCGGGGTGAACGGGTCGCGGCTGCCGGGCTTCACGGCGACGCTGTAGCCGTGGAAGAGCGCCTGCGCCCACGTGACGTTGGGCGTCGGGTGGTTGCTGGCCATGACGGCGGCGAAGACCCGGCCGCGCGGCACCCAGCGGGTCGCGAAGCCGGCGCCGAAGCCCGTACCGGGCAGCTCGGCGGCGGTCGTCTCGGACAGCTCGCGCAGCTCGTCCACGAGGTCGCGGACGGACTGGGCGACGGCGGCGGCCGTGAGCCCGGTGGCGTACGAGACGCGGTCGGCGTAGGCCTCGGGCGACTCGCCCTCCAGGACGGCCTCCTCGAAGAGCTCGGCCGCCCGGTCGAAGACCTCCTGGGCGACCGGGACGCCGTCGGCGTGGGTACGCAGCTCGCGCAGCGCGGCGAGCGCCATGAGCCGGGGGGCGGCGCCGACGTCGGCGAGGTCGCCGCCGCGCACGTCGGGCAGCCGGCCTCGGTCGGAGCTGGTGACGGACCGGCCGCAGACGAGCGGGTCGACGGCCAGGAGCGGCTCACTTGTCATCAGTAGACCCCCTCGATGACGCGCACGTCGTCGACGGCGCGGTAGGTCTGCACGTCGGCGAGTCCGTCCACGGGGGAGCCGGGGCGCGGGGCGATCCGGATCGCGCTGTCGCGCTCCAGGACGTTGGGCAGGAACATCTCCTCGGCGACCAGGTGCAGCCGGACCCGGCCGCGCTCCCCGTAGGCCACGGGCTCTCCCCGGTCGTCGACGAGTTCCAGGCGGGTGGTGGCCGGGTACGGCTCGAAGACGCACGGGTGGCTGTCGCCGGGGGCGGCCGGGCGCTGCGGGGCGACGCCCATCAGGCTGTTGCCGTAGACGCCGACGACGGCGGCGTCCGGGAAGAACTCCTGGTCGAGCATCCGCAGGCTCTCGGCGCTGATGGAGGTGCCGGCCCAGATGACCGCCTTCACGTTGCTCCGCACCAGCTCGTAGAGCTCGGGGCGGGCGCAGATGGCCTCCAGGAGCGGCGGGGTGGAGCTGAGGACGGCCACCTTCTGGCTGGTGAGGATGGTCTCGGCCTGGTCCAGCAGGTGCTGGACGTAGCGCTCCGCCTCGTCCTCGCGGCCGTCACCGAGCAGCCGCTTCACCCAGCGCGGGTCCAGGTCGACCGTGTGGAAGAGGGCGCCGGACAGGGCGGCGTAGCGGGACACGTCGTAACCGATGACGTGCGGGCCGCTGGGGCCCAGGTGCAGCCAGTCGCCCTCGGCGGGCACCCCGCTCTCGATGAGCCGCTGCCGGGCCCACACGAGGAGTTCGGCGCGGGCGGCGCTGTCGACGATCCGCTTCGGGGAGCCCGTGGTGCCGCCGGAGTCGTACACGCGGAAGACGCGGTCGGAGACCCCGCGCGGGATGAGGTCGCCGACGGGCACCGTGCGCAGCTCGGCGCTGACGTCGGGGAACCGGGTCAGGTCGGCCAGGCCGCCGACGTCGGTGAGCGGGTCGAAGCCGAGGCTGTCGCGCTTGGCGAGCCAGAACGGGGAGCCGGTGTCCGCACCGAAGTGCCAGGACATCAGCTTCCGTATGTGCAGGTCGAATTCCGTGGTCGGGGAGTCGGTCATGACGAGTACTGGTCTCCTTCAACGCGAAGAGGCGCCGACGAGCCCATCCTTCGGTCGGCGCCTATCGCGGCTGTATTGGTGGTGTTTCGGCGCCGGGCCCCGTGAGGGACCCGGCGCCGGGTGGGACGTCGGAGCGGGGCTCCGGATCAGGCCTTGGCCGTGCCGCCCCCGGAGCGCAGGGTGAGCGCGGACACCGCGGCGATCAGCGGGAAGACCGCGACGACCGCGAGCACGGTGGTCAGGTCCATCGACTTGACCAGCGCGCCGGCGGTGGCGCTGCCGACGCCGCCGCCCACGAAGAAGGTCAGGTTGAGCAGGCCCATCGCGCCGCCGCGCAGGGCGGGTTCGACGTGCGCCGACATCAGGGCGGTGGTGATGACCTGGGTGACGGCGAAGCCGGCGAAGCCGAGCGAGGCGCCGACCAGCAGCGGCGTCGGGTTGGTCGTGGCGGCGGTCAGCGCCAGCACCACGGCCATCGCGAGGGCGATCAGGCTGAGCATCACCGCACCGGCCTGCCCGCCGGCGAACTTGCCGGCGAAACGGGACAGCACGGCGCCGACGGCCGCGCCGGGCAGCAGCCAGGAGCCGACGGCGAGGACGCTCCAGCCGTGCCCGCCGACGAGGATCTGCGGCACCAGGTACATGGCGGCGAAGAGGCCCGCGTAGGCGCCGACGCCGGTGATCGAGGCGCGCAGGAACACGCTGTCGGCGACCAGGCGGCGCGGCACGAACGAACCCTCGGTGGTCCGCACCCGCTGGATCAGGCCACCCAGGGACACCAGGAGCGCGGCGGCGAGGGCGATCACGACCGACGTGGTCAGGCCGAGCGAGTACGACTGGATGAGGAGCAGGAAGGACATGGCGGCGACGGTCAGGAGCACCGCGCCGGGCAGGTCGAGCTTGCGCCCGCTGCCGGCCCGGACCGAGGCGGCGCGCAGGCACAGCGGCACCGCGAGCAGCGACAGGGCGGGCAGGACGAGGGCGATCCGCCAGGTCACCCACTGCGTGAACACACCGCCGGCGAGGGTGGCGCTGGCGGAGAAGACCGCCATCGTGGCGCCGAATCCGCCCAACACCTTGGGCCGGTCCTCCGGCGGAGCTCCCGCGGACAGGGCGAGGGCGCCGGAGGTCATGGCGCCGGAACCGGCGGCGAGCACGAAGCGGCCGCCGACGAGGACGCCGATGTTCGGCGCCAGCAGGCAGATCACGGTGCCGACGGCGAGCACCACGGAGCCGATGAGCAGCGAGGTGCGGACGCCCTTCGAGTCGGCGAGCCGTCCGAAGAGGGCGGTGCCGACGCCGAGCGCGAGCGCGTGGGCGGTGAGCACCCAGGCGGCGGTGGCCGGGGTGGCGGACAGGGCCTTGGCGACGTCGGGCAGGGCGACGCCGGCGGCGGTGACGCCGAAGACGGCGGGCCCGAACAGGGCGCCGTAGCGGAGCCCGGCTGACCGGGCGCTGAGGACGGCGGCCGGCTGTCCGGAAGTGGTGGACACGGCCTGGTCGGTGGTCATGGGTCTCCTCCTACGGAGACGAGCGGGGTCGCGGGTCGGTGGACGGGGAAGGGACGGGAACTGCGGGGGAGCAGGGGGAGCCGGTGGTGCGGAGGCGGCAGGGGAAGCCGGGGGAGCCGGTGGTGCGGAGGCGGCAGGGGAAGCCGGGGGAGCAGGGGAAGCAGGGGAGTCACGGGGGAAGGGGGCCGGGGCGGGCCCGTCCGGGGGTGCGGGCCCGGCCCGGCCGGTCGGAGGGCTCAGGCGGCGCCGTCGGGGAGCAGCGCGTGCCCGAGCCGGAACGTGTTGTGCGGGTCGTAGTGCTTCTTGACCTGCAGCAGCCGGGCGAAGGTCGCCCGGTCGAAGCACTCCGGGGCGGAGCCGGAGGTGTCGGCCCCGGCGAGGAAGTTGAGGTAGCGGCGCCCGGTGGACCAGCCGGAGAGCGGCCGCAGCACGACGTCGGGGGAGCCCGGCAGGGAGAGCGTGGACAGGGTGTACGCCCCGTCGCGGCCCACCGCGTTGGCCACGGCCGGCGGCCGGGACAGCGCCCCGCCGAGGTGCCGGAGCTCCACCATCGGGTCGGTGCAGCCGCTGTCCGGGCCGGCCGCGGCGAGCAGGGCGTCCAGGGCGTCCTCGTCGAGGTCCCGCAGCACGATGTTGCGTTCGTGGTACGGCAGCGGCTCGGTCGGGTCCTGGTGGATCTCGGCGACGTCCCGGTAGGGCATCTCGGCGACGGTGTCCGCGAGCAGCGTGCCGGCCTCGCGCAGCGGGCGCAGCAGCTCCTCGCCGTCCTCCTGGGTGCCCGTGAACGCGATCCGGATGTGGACGGCGAGTTCGCCGGCCGGGTGCCCGGGAACCTGGTGCAGTTCGGGCAGCCGGAGCAGGGCCACGGAGGAGGTCAGGGTCTCGGGCACGGTCCGCGTCCAGGTCCGCCAGGCGTCGAGCACGGCCGCGGCCTGCGCGCCGGAGAAGTAGAGGCCGCCGCCGTAGAGCCGGGCGACGGGGACCAGGCGGAACTCCAGGGCGGTGACGATGCCGAAGTTGCCCTTGCCGCCGCGCACCGCCCAGAACAGGTCGCCGTCCGACTCGGGGGTGACCGTGCGGTGCCGGCCGTCGGCGGTGACGAGGTGCACCCGGGTGACGTGGTCGGCGGCGTAGCCGTAGAGCCGGCCGAGCGGGCCGAGGCCGCCGCCGAGGGTGTAGCCGACGACGCCGACCAGGTGCGAGGAGCCGTTGAGCGGCGCGAGGCCGTGGTACGCGGCGGTCGCGATGACCTGGTGCCACTGGGCGCCGGCCTCGACGCGGGCGATCCGGGCGATCGGGTCGACGGCGACGGCGTTCATCCGGTGGGTGGTGACCAGGAGCGCGTCCTCGGCGGGGGCGGCGATGCCGTGGCCGGTGGCCTGCACGCCGACGGGCAGCCCGAGTTCGGTGGCGATGCGGACGGCGGCGACGACGTCCTCGGCGGCGACCGCGCCCACCACGATCGCCGGACGGTGCCGGCCGATCCGGTTGAAGCCGTCGAGCTCGGCCTCGTACCCCGGGTCGTCCGGGAGGAAGACCTCGCCCTTCACCTCGGAGACGAGCCGGTCCACCGCGCTGTCCGGGATGACGGAGTACTGAGGCTGGCGAGCCATGGACGGCCCCTCTCTCTGCGTACGGCCCTTGAGTGCCGTGCCTGGATGCGCCTCCGAGTCTTTCCGGGACGGGCGGGGCGCCCCATCCCCTGCGGAGGAGGGACTTCGCGCCGGCCGCCCCCCTCAGCTGAGGGGGGAAGCCGGTCAGCGGCGGATGCGGCCGGCGGCGGCCGGCTGCCCGAAGAGGAGGGCCTCGTCGGGGTAGGGGTGCTGGGCGGGCCCGTCCAGCAGCCCGCCCCGGTCGGTGGTCGTCTTGTCGGTGGCGCCGAGGATCAGGCTCTCGATCGACTGGAGCCGTTCGCCGGGGACGATGCCGAGCTCGTCGCGGAAGCGCCGGTGGGTGTCGCGGAACAGTGCGAGGGCGTCCGCGGTCCGTCCCGAGCGGTAGAGGGCGATCATCAGCTGGGCGATGAGCGTCTCGCGGAACGGGTGCTCGGAGACGTGGTGGGTGAGCTCGCCGAGGACCCGGCGGTGGTAGCCGAGCCCCAGCTCCAGCTCGTAGCAGTCCTCCAGGGCGGAGTGGTAGTCCTCGTGGTACTTGAGGGCCACCGTGTCGAGCAGCGGGCTGCCGAGCCCTTCGCCGAGAGGCCCCCGCCACAGGGCGAGGGCCTCTCGGTAGAGCAACGCCAGTTCGAGGTCGGGGCGGTCGGCCGCCTCGCCTCTGGCCCGGGATATCAGCTGTCCGAAGCGGTGCAGGTCGATGCCGGACTCCGGGGTGCGCAGCCGGTAGCCGGTCTTGTGGGTCTCGATGGTCGCGGGCACGTCGCCGGACGCGAACTGACGGCGCAGCGAGGACACGCAGATGCGGATCTGGCTCCGGGCGGTGGCGGGCGGCGCGTCCCCCCAGATCGCCCGGATGAGGCGGTCGACGCCGACCACGCGGTTGCCCTCGAGTAACAGCATCGTCAGCAATATGCGCTGCCGGTTTCCGCTGAGCTTCACCTCGCCGTGCGCACCGTGCACGACAAGGGCCCCCAGGGCGTGAAAAGTCGTCGGTTCTCTGGTCATGGATCTTCCCCCAAGATCGGATTGCCAGTGGAATGGACGTTGGTCTGACGGCCGTTCACCAGCTGGGCAGCAACTTTATTGCCCAGCCTTCCGGCGTAGCCAGTCTGTGGCTGATTTCCCTACCCAAAGATGTCAATTCGTCGAGAACCCGTGCGCGGTCGAGCGTTCCGGCGTCCAGCGCCCGCAGGCCCGATCGATTGGCCAGCTCGATCACCCGGATCTTGGCCGGTTCGTCGTCGGCCGCGACGAATATGTCGACGGGATGCCCGTCGATCAGGCCACGGTAGATCGACTCCGCGTCGCCGGCGGCGCAGGCCCGCACCCAGGAGGCGCCGGGCACCGCCGCCATCAGGTCGCACATCTCGGTGCCGTACGGCTCGGAGCCGTACGCCCCGGTCCCGTACGCGTCCGTCCCGTGGGCATCGGTCCGCGGTGCCGTCACCTCCACGAGCACCTTCCCGGCGAGCAGACCGTGGTGGGAGCGCAGGAACTCCAGGGACTCGGCCCGGTCCACGGCCAGGATCACCAGTCCCGGCTGCAGCGCGGCCCGGACGGTGGCGGCCACGACGGACCCCGGGGCGCCGGCGGACGTCTCGCGGGCGACCCGGCGCGCCCGGCCGGCGCTGCCGTCGGCGAGCCGCACGACCGATCCGGCCAGCGCGGCCCGGCGGGCCATGGCCCTGCCCATCGCGCCCGCGCCGATGATGCCCACCCTCATACGTGTACCCACCGCCTGCCGAGAAGTCGCTGTCCGAAAGAGCTTCGTAGAGTCCCGTCGGTGCCCTGCCGGAATGCGTGCCCATGAATTTTCTCGCAGGGGGTCCTCCGTTTCATCCCCCCTTTCGAGGGGGTTGCGCGAGAACCCGTCCGGTCTTCAAATGGACGCCCTTGCGGCGGCTTAATCCCGCGTTAACGCCGGCCCGGTTTCGAACCCCCTCAAGTGAGGGGTTGGCGCTCCGCCCCGGTCCTGTCAGGATCGGGGGGTGACCAGTGCCGGCCGCGTTTCACGCGCCTCCCGAATCGAGATCGGTCGCGCCGAGCTGCTCGCGCGGGCGGCGAAGAGCGACGACGCCCTCGGCATGTTCGCCGAGGCGTCCCAGCACGTCCGCCGGCTCATCCCGTACGACGCCGCCGTCTGGCGCGTCACGGACCCGGAGACCGGCATGATGGCCGCGCCCATCCGCGCGGAGAACCTGGACGAGCACGGCTGCGCCGTCTACTGGGAGACCGAGCTCTTCACCGAGAACGTGAACCTGTTCCGCGACCTCGCCCAGGCCAAGGTGCCGGTCGCGGGCCTGCGCCAGGTCACCGGCGACCTGCCGGCCCGCAGCAGCCTCTACCACTCCTTCATGAAACCCCGCGGTCTGCAGGACGAGTTGAGGGCCGTGCTGCGCATCGGCGGGCGCCCGCACGGTCACATCAGCCTCTTCCGCGCCCACGGCAGGCCCGCCTTCGGCCCCGCCGAGACACGGCTCGTCGAGAGCCTGGTCACCCCGCTCGCCCGCCGGCTGCGCTCCTTCGCCGGCACCGCCCCGCAGCAGCTGCCGGACTCCCCGCACGGCCCCGGCCTGCTGCTCTTCGACGCCTCGGGCGCGCTCCTCTCGGCCAACGACGACGCCCGCGCCCACCTCGCGGACCTCCCCGAGGGCCCGGCCATCGCCGCCGCCGGACTCCGCGTCCCCGCCTGGGTCCAGGCCACCGCGCTCAAGGCCCGCGCCATCTCCCAGGACCGCGACCGCGGCCACGCCCGGGTCCGGGTACGTACCCGGACCGGCCACTGGCTGGTCTGCCACGCCTCCTGCCTGCGCGAGGCGGACGGGCGCCTCGGCCCCTCGGCCGTCGTGATCGAGCCGGCCAAGACCTCCGAGATCGTGCCGCTGATCGTGGACGCCTTCGAACTGACCGAGCGGGAGACCGAGGTGACCCAGTGCATCGCGCGCGGGCTGCCCACCGGGAAGATCGCCGAGCAGCTCCACCTCTCCCCGCACACCGTCCGCGACTACATCAAGGGCGTCTTCGAGAAGGTCGGCGTCTCCAGCCGGGGCGAGCTGGTCGGCAAGCTCTTCACCGAGTACTACGCGCCGTTCGCGGAGAAGGGGATCGTCCGCGTCCACGGCGAATGACGTCGTGCGGCGGGGAGTTGGTCCCCGTTTCCCCTCGGTTTCCCCGAAAGGCCTGTGTCCTGGGTCACGTTCCAGTTGAATGAGGCCCGGGGGGTGCCCGGATGAGTGGCTCTGCGAGTGACACGGCCGATACGGCGAGGGTTCCCGGGGTGCCGGGGGCCGACCTCCTCGCCGCCCTGCTGGACGGGATGGACGCGGCGCTCTGCGCGCTCGACGCCTCCGGGACCGTCACCCACTGGAACCGCGAGGCCGAACGGATCCTCGGCTGGACCGCCCGGGAGGCCGTCGGCCGGCCCGGCTTCGACGGCTGGGCGGCCCGCAGCGCCGACGCCGAGGAGATCCGGGCCCGGCTGCTGCGCGCGATGAGCGCGCCCGGCCGCCAGGTCCACGAGTTCGCGTTGCTGCGCAAGGACGGCGGGCGGGTCCTGGTCCGCACCCAGACCGCCGGCGTCCGCGCCGCGGACGGGCGGCCGGCCGGCGTCTACTGCGCGTTCAGCGAGGTCCACACCCAGATCGACCTGGAACGCTCCCTCGCCCTGAGCGAGGCCCTGTTCACCGACGCCGCCTGGGGCGTCGTCCTCGTCGACGTCGACCTGCGCCCCGCCGTCGTCAACGGCTACGCGGCCCGCGCCCTCGGCACCGCCCGCGGCTCGCTCCTGGGCCGCCCGCTCGGCGAACTCGTCACCCAGGGCGTCGAGGAGCTGGAGAGCGCGCTCCAGCACGTCCTGGCCGCCGGCTCCCCGTCCGAACCGGCCGACATCTGGGTGACCCTGCGCGGCGCCCGCGGCGAACGCCGCCGCTGCTGGCGCTGCGGCTTCGTCCGCCTCGCCTCCCCGCTCGCCGAGGAGCCCGAACCCGTCCCGCTGGGCGTCGGCTGGCTCTTCCAGGACGTCACCGAGGCCCGCCTCGCCGAACAGGACGCCGACCGGCTGCGGTTCCGCTGGAGCCAGCTGCACCGGGCCGGTGCCGCCGCGGCGGAGTGCGAGGACCCGGCGCGGGCCGCCGCCGTCCTCCTCGACTTCGCGCTGGCCGGCTTCGCCGACCACGTCCTCGTCGACCACGCCACCCCCGAGGGGCGCCTGGTCCGAGTGCTCGCCAGCCCCACCGGCGCCCCCGGCCCGGTCGCCCCCGTCGCCAGCGGCGGCATCCCCCTCCGCTACCCGACGACCCACCCCGCCCTCCAGGCCCTGGGCCGTCAGGGCCCCATTCGCGCCAGCGCCACTCCCGGCTCCCCCCGCTGGTCCACCGACCGTCTCTGGCCCTCCGACACGGCCCACGCCCTCTGCCTCCCCCTCCGCGCCCGCGCCCGCACCCTCGGCATCGCCACCTTCCTGCGCACCCCGTCCCGCCCGGCCTTCGAACGCGAGGACGCGGTCTACGCGGAGACGGTCGCGGCCCGGGTCGCGGCGGCGCTGGACGTGGGGGTGGGGTGGGGGGAGGGCGGTTAGCCCGAGGCCGCCGAAAACCGGAGGGGCATGTCGTACGCCTGTGCGATCATCACGGCGAATCAGACGACTCCACCGCTCCGGGGGGACCGGTCCATGTCTCTACCTTCGGCTACGCCGCCCAGATCCGCGCCGTACGCCGCACTTCTCGCAGTCCTCACCCTGCTGTCTTCCCTGCTGCTCCCGGTGTTCTCGGCCGACATCGCGCAAGCCGCGCCCGCCGCCGGGAAGCCGAGCGCCCCGGCCGCCCCGGTGGCGGAGAAGCCCGCCGCTCCCGCGGCCGAGGCGCCCGCAGCCGAGGACTGCGCGCCGCTCGCGCTCGCGCACTTCGGCGACCCGGGCACGGCGGTCGGTACGGCCGCGCTGGCCGGCAACGGCACGGCGTGCTTCACCTTCACCGCCGAGCAGTCCGGCATGCACCGGGTGCTCCTGGGCGCCCACTACAACACCAGCGCCACCGTCTACGACGGCGAGACGGCCCTCGACTGCTACGACTACGACCGGGGCGCGGGCTGGTGCCGGCTGCCGCGCGCCGGTGCGTTCACGCTCCTTCTCGACAACAGCTCGATCGATCCCGACGAGCCGTCGGTGACCGTCACCCCGCTGGTGTCGACCGAGGGGTGCCTCCCCGAGGCCCGCACGTCGTGGGACCAGCAGCCGCTCTCGGGCACCCTCCACGCACTGGGCCTCGTCTGCCAGCCGTTCGCGGCCGAGCCGGGCGAGCGCATCACGCACGACTTCGCGATGGTCGTCTACGGCGACGAGCGGGCCTGGATCACCGACGAGACCGGCGCTCCCGTCTGCGACCTGCGCGCGGAGGGCGAGGGCTGCGTCCTGCCCGGTGACGGCCCCTACCGGATCATCGGCGAGGGCAGCTACGCCTCGGAGGGCTACCCGGCCGCCTACCGGCTCGCGATCCGTCGCCTCTCGGACCCCGAGGGCTGCGCGACCGTGGCGCCGAACACCTACGGCGCGGCCCCCACGGCCGTGTCGCCGCCGACGGGCTGCAAGACCTTCACCGTGCCGAAGGCGGCCACGTACGACGTCTACGGGGTCGGGCAGGAGGGCCAGCGCTCGCACCTGAGGGTGTACGACCGCGCGGGCACGATCGTCTGCCAGACCTACGACCCCTGCGTGCTGACGGACGGCGTCACGTACACGGTGACCACGGACGGCCCGACCCTGATCCTGGCCCGCGCCGCCACGGACGGCTGCGTGACCGCCGGCCTCGGCCCGGTCGACGGCTCGTTCGCCGCGCCCGGCGAGATCGACTGCCTGACGCTACCGCTGCCCGAGAACGCCCACGTGGCGCTCCTCAAGCCCCTCGGCGGCCCCGAGCCCCGGCCGGACGTCGTGGTTCGCAACAGGGACGACGGCTACGTCTGCGGCGAGGAGAAGCTGCTCGACGGCAGCTGCGTCCTTACCGGCCCCGCGCCGTACCGCGCGATCGTGTCGACCGACGACACCCAGCCCCCGACCGGCGCCTACCGGATGATGCTGTACCGCACGGACGCCGCCAACGACTGCCTGGTGTTCACCGCGGGCGACTTCACCGACGCCGGCGCCGTCGCCCGCCTGACCACCGGCGGCGGGGTCTTCTCCCACTGCCTCACCATCCCCGCCGACGCGCACTCCGCCAACGAGAACCTGCAGATCAGGGCGGGCGCGGCGCCCGCCGCCCAGTACGCGGTCCTCGACTCGACCGGCAAATCGATCTGCAACGGCTGGTCCAACTACGGCAGTTGGACCACCTGCGCGCTGACGCCGGGCCTCGCCCACACCGTGCTCTTCGTGGGCCGCGACACCCCGGCGGCGTACACCCTCGCCCGCCGGGACGTCACCGCGACGGCGAAGGGCTGCCCGGCGACCCCGGCCACCGCGGTCGGCGGTCCCTCCTCCGGCGGCGACCTCGGCGCCCCGGGCGTGCTGACCTGCCGTCAGGTGACGACCGACGCCGCGGGCGACGTGCTGCACCTCAACGTCCGCGACGCACTCGGGACGGCGAACATCCTGGCGTACGACGCGACGGGCGTCGCCGTCCCCACCTGTGGCTACCGCAACAAGTCCTGCTCGGTCACCGGCTCGACCGCCTACCAGGTGGTGCTGTACGTGCCGGCGAACCTGAAGGCCGCCACGGCCTACCGCCTCGATGCGCTGCGCATCGGCACGGCCGCCGGCCCGGCCCCGGAGTGCACCAGGGTCCCCAACATCACCTACGGGTACGGGCCGATCGCCGGCCGGCTCGACGAGCAGCACACGGCGGTCTGCCTGACGCTGCCCACCGCCGCCAAGGACCGGTTCGACCTCACGGTCGCCGACACCGCCGGCCGGCCGGACACCGCGGTGCCCGCGCTGTACGACGCGAGCGGTGACACCTGGTGCACGGGCACGGGCGCGGCGACGTACCAGTGCTACCTGCAGGAGCCGGGGTACGACGCCGCCTCGCCCAGCACCTTCGTCCTCGGCCTGCCCGAGAAGGCGTCGGTGACGGACTACAGCACCCGGCTCGACTGCACCTTCGGCCGTTGCGGAACCGAGAAGCTCTCCCTCGGGACGGTCTCCCCGACGTCCGCCGCGAGCGGCAAGGCCACCACTCTCACGGTGACCGGCACGGCCCTCGGCATGAAGGACTACGTCAAGCTGTACAACGGCTCACGGCAACTGACCGCCACCACGGTGTCCGTCTCGCCGGACGCGAGGACCCTGACGGCGACGCTGGACCTCAGGTCGGCCGTCGAGGGAACCTGGAGCCTCAGCGTGATCGCGCAGGGCGTCGAGTACAGCCGCGGCACCTTCACTGTCACGCCTGCGGAGGCCGTGGCCGGCCTCGGCCGCTACGTACCGCTGGCCCCCACCCGCCTGATGGACACACGCAGCGGGATCGGCGTGGCACCGGGCAAGGTCGGCCCGAGCGGCACCGTCACCCTCCAGGTGACCGGCGCGAAGGGCATCCCCGCCACCGGTGTCGGCGCCGTCGTCCTCAACGTCACCGCGACCTCGCCCACCGCCGCCGGCTTCGTCTCCGTGTACCCGGACGGGACCACGCGCACGTCCGCCTCGAACCTCAACTTCACGGCGGGGCAGACCATCCCGAACCTGGTGGTCGTGCCGGTGGTCAACGGCAAGGTGACCTTCTACAACAGGGCGGGCTCCGTCGACCTGATCGCCGACGCGGCCGGCTATTACGCCACGGACGGCTCGGGTGCCACGTACCGGCCCGTGACGCCGACCCGGCTGATGGACACGCGGGCCGGCCTCGGCGTGCCCAAGGCCCAGGTCGGGGCCCAGAAGTCGGTGACCCTCAAGGTGGCCGGCAGCGGCGGGCTTCCCGCCACAGGTGTCACGGCCGTGGTCCTGAACGTGACGGCGACGGCGCCCACGGCCGCGAGCTTCGTCTTGGTCCATCCGGCCGACAAGCCGCGCACCTCCGCGTCGAACCTCAACTTCACGGCCGGGCAGACGATCCCGAACCTCGTGTTCGTCCCGGTCTCGGCCAACGGTGAGGTGACCTTCTACAACCACGCCGGGTCGGTGGACCTGATCGCCGACGTGGCCGGATTCTTCACCATGGACGGGACGGGCTCCGCCTACCACCCGATGACCCCCACCCGCCTGATGGACACCCGGTCCGGGACCGGCGTGGCCCAGGCGAAGGTCGGGGCGGGGCAGACGGTGACCCTCCAGGTCGCCGGGCGGGCCGGCATCCCGGACACCGGGGTCACGGCCGTCGTGCTGAACGTGACGGCGGTCGCGCCCACGGCGGGTGGGTTCGTGTCCGTCTTCCCGGCCGGAACCGTCCGCACCTCCGCGTCGAACCTGAACTTCACCGCCGGGACCACCATCCCCAACCTGGTCGTGGTGCCCGTGGTGAACGGCAAGGTGAGTTTCTACAACCACGCGGGGTCCGTGGACCTGCTGGCGGACGTCGCCGGCTACTACGTCTCCTAGGACCTGACAGAGAACGTGGGGGCCGCGGCGAGTGCTCGCCGCGGCCCCCACGTCGTTTTCCGGCCTCAGTGGCGGAAGAAGATCCGGTCGCGGTACTCCGTCATCACGCGGCCGTTCCACTCGTGCCCGCCGTCGACGTTCCCCGAGCGCAGCAGCGGCGGCTCGATGCCGCGCCGCACGAGTTCCTCGGCCGCCGCCGCCATCGTGGCCTGCATCAGGGCGCTGGTGACGACCGTCGACGCGGGCGCGAAGGGGGCCTCGATGCCCTCGTGGGTGAGCTCCGCGTCGCCGATGGCGATCCGGGAGTCGAGGACGATGTCGCAGTGGTCCTTCAGGTACGTGCCCGAGGCGTGCCGGGACTTCGTCTCCGTCGCGTACGCCACCGAGGTCACGCCGATCACGGTGAGGCCCAGGGCGCGCGCGTTCATCGCCATCTCGACCGGCAGGGCGTTGCGCCCGGACAGGGAGACGATGATCAGGACGTCGCCGGCCTTGGCGGGGGAGGAGTCCAGGACCGCGCTCGCCAGGCCGTCCACGCGCTCCAGCGCGGAGCCGAGGGTCGCGGGCATCACGTCGACGCCGACCACCCCGGGGACCGCGAGCAGGTTCATCAGGGCGAGGCCGCCCGCGCGGTAGACCACGTCCTGCGCCGCGAGCGAGGAATGCCCGGCGCCGAACGCGAACAGCCGGTTGCCGTTCGCGACCGCCTCGGCGATGGCGGTCCCGGCGGCCGCGATCTCTTCCGCGTCCTCGTCCCGCACCTTCTGGAGCAGGCCGATCGCGGCGTCGAAGAACTGTCCGGCCAGCTTGCTCTCGCCCATGGCGGCGGCTCCTTCTCGTCGTGGTCGCGGATCACGGTGCGGTCTGGACCATTGCTCTGTCAATACCACCTCGCCCCGGCGCGCCCCGGTTGTCGGTGGGATGCGCAAGAATTGGTGCAGGGCCAGCGCACGACTCATCGAGGGGCACGTATGTCCGGACTGATCGACACCACGGAGATGTATCTCCGCACCATCCTTGAGCTCGAAGAGGAAGGTGTGGTCCCCATGCGTGCCCGGATCGCCGAACGGCTGGACCAGAGCGGTCCGACCGTGAGCCAGACCGTGGCCCGCATGGAGCGCGACGGTCTGGTGGCCGTCGCGAGCGACCGCCACCTGGAGCTCACGGAGGAGGGCCGCCGTCTGGCCACGCGCGTGATGCGCAAGCACCGGCTCGCCGAGTGCCTGCTCGTGGACGTGATCGGTCTGGAGTGGGAGCAGGTCCACGCCGAGGCCTGCCGCTGGGAGCACGTGATGAGCGAGGCCGTGGAGCGCCGTGTCCTGGAGCTCCTGCGGCACCCGACGGAGTCGCCGTACGGCAACCCGATCCCGGGCCTGGAGGAGCTGGGCGAGAAGGCCGAGGCGGAGTCCTTCCTCGACGACTCGATGGTCTCGCTCGCCGACCTGGAGGCGGGGGGCGAGGGCAAGACCGTGATCGTCCGCCGGATCGGCGAGCCGATCCAGACGGACGCCCAGCTGATGTACACGCTGCGCCGTGCGGGCGTGCAGCCCGGCTCGGTGGTGTCGGTGACCGAGTCCCCCGGCGGTGTCCTGGTGGGCAGCAGCGGCGAGGCGGCGGAGCTGGACTCCGAGGTCGCGGCGCACGTCTTCGTCGCCAAGCGCTAGGCAGGAGGCGGCGACGCCGCGCCCGGCGGGCTTCCCGGCCCGTTTTACGGCGGAATCGCCACGCCCGCGCCCCCTCCCGTGCCACGCTGGGGGGATGAGGGCCACCCTTCATACGGAGAACCCCGGCGCCTCCCGGCGCCGGGGTCCGTCCTCCCCTGTGCTGACCCGGAGCCCCGAGCTCCCAGGGTCGTTCCCCTCGGACCGTCTTCCCCGAGCGGTCCGCCTCCCGCTGAAGATCTCCCCTCGGCAGCAGCCGTCAATCCTTGAGCGCCGTCACTCGAACGTGGGGTGTTGAGTGGCAGAAGCGCATTTTCGAATACAGGTTCGATAGTCTGGCGCAGTTCGTACGAGGCAGTTCCACGAGGCAGTTCCACGAGGCAGTTCCACGGGGTCAACCACGGGGCCATGGAAAGAGGGGGTGCCGAGCAGCATGGTGCGACGACTCGACGTCACGGGAGCCGACGGCGTACGCCTGGCGGCCTGGGACTTCACGGAACAGACCGCCCCGCAGGCCGGGCCCGGTGTCTTACTGCTCCACGGCCTGATGGGCAGCGCCTCGCACTGGGCGCCCGCCGCCCGCCGGCTCGCTCCGCGCCACCGCTCTGTGGCCCTGGACCAGCGCGGGCACGGCCACAGCGAGAAGCCCGCCGCCGGCCCCTTCACGCGCGAGGCGTACGTGGCCGACGCGATCGCCGTCGTCGAGCGGCTCGGCCTCGGACCCGTCACCCTCGTCGGGCACTCCATGGGCGCGCTCACCGCCTGGCAGCTCGCCGCCGAGCGTCCCGACCTGGTCCGCGCCCTCGTCATCTGCGACATGCGGGCCTCCGCGCTCGGCGCCGCCTCCCAGCGCGAGTGGCAGGACTGGTTCGGCCGCTGGCCCGTCCCCTTCGCCTCGCTGGACGCCGTCCGGCAGTGGTTCGGCGAGGACGACCCCTGGGTGGAGCGCCCCCGCCCCGCGCGCGGTGCGTTCTTCGCCGAGGTGATGTCCGAGCGGCCGGACGGCTGGCGGCCCGTCTTCGACCCGGACCAGATGCTGACCTCCCGCGAGACCTGGGTCCACGACGCCCACTGGGACTCGCTCGCCCAGGTCCGCTGCCCCACCCTCGTGGTCCGCGGCCTCGACGGCGAACTGGGCCGCGCCGAGGCCCAGGAGATGGTCCGGGTCCTCCCGCACGGCGCGTACGCGGAGATCCCGGACGCCGGCCACCTCCTCCACTACGAGCACGCGGACGCCTGGTGGGAGGCGGTGGAGCCGTTCCTGAACGGCGTCCTCACCTCCTGACCGGCCCGCCGGACGCGCGCGTGGCCCCGTCCGGTCCGGACGGGGCCACAAGGGCATGCCGGGTGGGCCCGTGAGCCGTCGGGTCCACCGTGGGCGGCGTCAGAACGAGAAGACCGCGCTCTCGCCCGTACGCGCCCGCAGCTCGCAGGTGTTGCCGTACGTGGCCGACCAGCGCACGCGCTTGCCCTGCCAGACGCCCTCGCTCGTGACCGTGACGGGGTTCCACTCGCGGGTACAGGGGCGGCTGTCCTCCGGTAAGGCCGTCAGGCGGGCGAAGTCGCCGTCGACGGAGGACAGTTCGGCGCACGCCGAGGCCGGGTCGGGGTGGCTGCCGGTGGTGGCGGGGCCGCAGGTGAGGGTGACCGCGCGGACGATCGTGGCCGTGGCGGGACGCTGGCCCTTGCCGAGGGTGAGGACCAGCGCCGAGGGCGCGTAGAGGCCCGTCGGTGCGGCCTGGGCGGTGCCGGTGCCGGCGATCGCGGTGCCGAGGAGGGCGAGGCCGCTCGCGGTGGCGAGCGCGGTGGCGCCGAATGCGCGGAAGTAGCGCACGGGGGAAATCCCTTCGTGTGGCTGCGGGTGCAGATGTGCACGCAGATGCGGGTGTGCACGGTTGTGCACGAGTTGTGGATGCGGACTGGAGTCTTGTCGACGCGGAGGGTGATCGCACATCCGTACGCCGCTTTTCGGCCGATCCGTCCCCCGCGAACCGACCGACTGGTCGTTCGGGCAGCTGAGGCGGGGAACGACAGCTTCCGGGGCGCTCCCCGGGCCCTTGGCCGTCCAGGCGGTTCAAGCCCGAACGACCCTCTGACCTGCGCCGATCCGAAACTGGTTCGGCCTTGTAGGACATCTGACCCGCTGGGCTCGACCGGAACACGCCGAAGGGCCGGACTCCCGCGGGAGCCCGGCCCTTCCACCGTCCGGGCCTCGGTGGGGCCGGTCGGCCCCCGCCGGGGCGTCAGCCCTTGCTCACCGCCGCCAGGATCTCCGGCAGGCGTCCCGACACGCGCGGCGCCGCCAGCTTCAGGCCGCCCCAGACGAGCAGGACGCCGTAGAGCGTGCCGCCCGGGAACAGCAGCCACAGCAGGGACTCGTGGTCCGCGAGGTGGAGGAAGAGGGTCAGGCCGATCACCGGGAGGCACAGCAGCGCCGAGGCGAGCATGCCGCCGAAGATGGAGATCCAGGCGAGCCCGCCCTGCCCCGGCGCCACGTTCTTGTAGCCGCTGTCCTGCGGGATCGAGTACGGGAAGTTCGCCGAGGCCACCGCGCCGCTCGCCACCATCGCGCCGAGCAGCGAGAAGGCGATGCCCAGGGCCTCCGGCAGACGGTCCCACTGACCGAGGAGCCCGGCCGTCACCGCCGTCACCAGGGCCGTGAACGGCACCGTGATCATCAGCAGGGCGAGGGCCCGGGCCCGGAGTTCGGCGTAGGCGTCGGCAGCCGTCGAGATGGTCTGCGCCACCATCCAGAAGGCGGAGGTGTCCTGGCCGAACTGGTTGTACATCTGCATGCCGAGCATGCCCGAGGCGAAGCAGGCGAAGTAGATCGAGCCCGTGCCCTGCAGGGCGTTGAAGAGCGGGACGATCGCGCCGATGGCGAGCGAGGTCACCCACGCCGCCTTCGTCTTCGGGTCACGCCAGATGTAGCGCAGACTCCGCTCCATCACCGTGCCCGTGCGCCCGCCCGGGAGCAGCCGGCCCAGCCGCCCGGACGAGGCCGACTTGTCCTTGGCGCCCGCGTCCGGGGACGCGCCGATGGTGGACCCGTCCGGCTCGGTCATCAGGCGGACCAGGCTGCGCTGCCACCAGTACAGCAGCCCGGCGACCGCGGCCACGGTGAGCAGCAGTTTGACCGCGGCGATCGCGTAGTCACCGTGGCCCGCCGCGTCGATCGCGGAGACCGCGGAGGCCGGCGGCAGCCAGCCCACCACCTCGGCGGCCGGCTCCAGCGAGGAGACCCCGCCGGCCCGGCCGAGCCGCTGCGCGCCGAAGTTGACGAACTGCATGCCCACGGCGATCACCAGGCCCGACAGGACGGCCAGGTCGCGGCCCTTGCGGGAGGTGAGCAGCCGCACGTTGGCGGCGGCCACCGAACGTGAGAGCGCCACGCACGTCACCACGACGAGCGGCACGGCGAGGACGGCGACGACCGTTCCGGCGGCGCCCACGGCGAGCGACAGGCCCGCGCCGACCGCCAGGATCGTGGTGAGGAGCGGGGCGATGCCGACCAGGGAGGCCACGAGCAGCGCCCGGACCAGCGGGCGGGGCCGCAGCGGCAGCATCACGAGCCGCGTCGGGTCGAGGGTCTCGTCGCCGCTCGGCACGAACAGCGGCATGACCGTCCACGAGAGCGCGATCACGCCGGCCAGCAGGACGGTGACGATCGGCGCGGCCGCGTGCCCGCGCATCAGGACGAAGGCGAAGAGCATGCCGAGGGCGAAGAGTATGCCGACGACGATGGAGAACACGAAGGCGGCGGTGCGGCCGCCCGACTGTTTCAGGCCGTTCCTCAGCAGCGACAGCTTGAGCCGTACGAAGACGGAGGTGAGGGAGGGGACGGCGGCCGCGGCCGGGGCCGGCGGGTTGGCGGTGGTCATCGGGGCCGACCGCCCAGCCAGTCCAGGGAGTCGCCGTTGTCCTGCCGGTGCGCGCCGACCAGTTCCAGGAACGCGGCCTGCAGGGACGGCGCCGAGCCCCGCACCTGCTCCAGCGGGCCCTGCGCGCGGATCTGGCCGGCCGCCATCACGGCGACCCAGTCGCACAGCGACTCCACGAGCTCCATGACGTGGCTGGAGAAGACGACGGTCGCGCCGGAGGACGTGTAGCGCTCCAGGACACCGCGGATGGTCTGCGCGGAGACCGGGTCGACCCCCTCGAACGGCTCGTCCAGGAAGAGGACTTCGGGGTTGTGCAGCAGCGCGGCGGCGAGGCCGATCTTCTTGCGCATACCGGTCGAGTAGTCCACGACCAGCTTGTGCTGCGAGCCGGCGAGGTCGAGCACGTCGAGCAGCTGGGTCGCCCGCTTGTCGACCTCGGCGCCCGGCAGCCCCCGCAGCCGGCCGCTGTACGCGAGGAGTTCACGCCCCGAGAGGCGCTCGAAGAGGCGCAGTCCCTCGGGCAGGATGCCGATCCGCGCCTTGACCTGGGCGACGGACTCGGGGTCGGCCCACACGTCGTGCCCGGCGACCCGGATGCGGCCGGCGTCGGGGCGGAGCAGACCCGTGATCATCGACAGAGTGGTGGTCTTGCCTGCCCCGTTGGGGCCGACCAGGCCGATGAACTTGCCCGCGGGCAGGACCAGATCGATCCCGTTCACCGCGATCTGCTGGCCGAAACGCTTCCACAGCCCCTCGACATGAACGGCGGGCACGGCAGGGGATCCCAAGCCGTCGCCCGCCGTTTCGAACACTCCGTCAAATGCCTGGTCAGGCATCATGTTGCGTCAACCCTTCGGTTGTCCCCGTTGTGACGGGCACCACCTTACGGCTGAGCTCCTTCCGGCCACCTGGCCGAAGGCCCCTGCCGCCCGGGCTCCAGCGCCTCAGGCCCGCCGCGCCCGCGCGTCCGCCGCCTCCCGCCCGCAGGCGTACGCGAGCGGGCTGATCAGCTCCTCGGCGTCCGGCAGCCAGCGGTTGGCCGCGGTGGGCTTGCGGGCCCACTGCACCGCGCCGAAGGCTCCGACCCGGGTCGGCGGCGCGGCCACGTAGTGCCCCTCGCCGCGTGTGGTGAGGTCGATCGAGGACGGCACCCAGCCCAGCTTGCGCACCAGGTCGGGGACCTTGACCGCGGCGCCGGGCAGCACGAAGAAGAACATGCGGCGGTCGGGCGTGCAGGTCACCGGGCCGAGCGTCAGCTCCATGCGCTCCATGCGGGCCAGGGCGAGGAAGCCGGCCGACTCGGGCACCTCGATCGCGTCGAAGGTGCGGCCGGTGGGCAGCAGGATCGACGCCTTCGGCTGCTTCGACCACATCCGCCGGGCCCCGACGGCACTGCCCGTCGCCTGGGTCGACCAGTCGGGCCTGGCCGGGTGCGCGCCGGGCGCCGGACAGGCGTCGGCGCCGCAGGAGCAGCGCTCCCCGCCCTCGACCGCCTCCAGCCAGGTCCCGGGGAACACGTCCCAGTGCCGCTCTTCCGCGTACCGCACGGCGCTGTCCAGGAGCAGCTCGCCTCGCTGCTTGGGGATCTGTGCGGCTTCGGTGACTCCGATGGTCTCTTCCACGTCGAACTCAACTCCCGCCGTCACCTGGGGTTACGGGCGTGGCCGAGAGCGGGGTGGCGCATCGATCCTGCATGTGGGGCGCACGGGTGCACGGGCGGGGGCGCGCGTGGGGCCGGTGAGCGGCGGCCGGGTACCCATCGGTGGGGGCGTCGGTGCGCGCCGTACCGGAGGCGGCGGCCGACGTGTCCGGTTTCGCGTGTTCACATCTGCATTGACCGGATATCCGCCGGGCAGTGATCAACAGTCCCGTCGATCAACGGCCGTTGACCGGCGGGTCCGACGTGATCACGCACCGGCCTCAGGGGGTAGTCATCATGGCAGCCAGGCCACTCGTCGCCCGCCAGCCCAACGAACGGCTGCAGGCGCTCATCCAGGAGGCCGGGTGCTCCAACGCCGGCCTCGCCCGCAGGGTCAACATGGTCGGCACGGAGCGCGGCCTCGACCTGCGGTACGACAAGACCTCGGTCGCGCGCTGGCTCCGCGGGCAGCAGCCGCGCGGCCGGGCGCCCGGCATCATCGCCGAGGCGCTGGGCCGCAAGCTCGGCCGTGCGGTCACCATCGACGAGGTCGGCATGGCCAACGGCCGCAACCTCGCCTCGGGCGTCGGGCTCCAGTTCGCGCCGACCGTGCTCGGGGCCATCGAGCAGGTCTGCGAGCTCTGGCGCAGCGACGTGGGCCGGCGGGACTTCCTGTCCGGCTCGACGGTCGCCGCCTCCGCGCTCGTCGAGCCGAGCCGGGACTGGCTGATCACCGCGGCCGACCCGCAGGTGGCGCGGGCCGCCGGGGCGCGGGTGGGTGCCTCGGACGTCGCGGCGGTACGGGCGATGACCACCGCCCTGGTCGACCTGGACCGGCGGTTCGGCAGCGGGCACGTGCGGCCCGTGGTCGTCCACTACCTCAACAGCGTGGTGTCGGGCATGCTCTCCGGCTCGTACCGGGAGACGGTGGGCCGGGAGCTCTTCGCGGCGGTCGCCCGGCTGACCGAGCTCGCCGGCTACATGGCCGTCGACACCGGCCAGGCCGGGCTCGCCCAGCGCTACTACATCCAGGCCCTGCGGCTCGCGCAGGCCGCGGGCGACCGGGCCTACGGCGGCTATGTGCTGGCCGCGTCCATGAGCCACCTGGCCGCCCAGCTCGGCAACCCGCGGGAGATCGCGCAGCTCGCCCGGGCCGCGCAGGAGGGGGCCCGGGGGCAGGTGCCGCCGCGGGCCGAGGCGATGTTCCTCGCGGCGGAGGCCCGCGGCCACGCGCTGCTCGGCGACGCGCACACCTTCGCGCGGGTCGCCGGACTCGCCGAGGAGGCCCTGGCGCAGGCCGACCCGGAGGCGGGCGACGACCCCACCTGGATCGGCCACTTCGACGAGGCGTATCTCGCGGACGAGCTGGCGCACTGCCACCGCGACCTCGGGCAGGCGCGGGAGGCGGCCCGTGCGGCCGAGCGCTCGCTGGCCGGCCACCCCGAGACCCGGGCCCGGCGGCGGGCGATCGGTCTGGCCCTGCTCGCCTCGGCGCAGCTCCAGCAGCGCGAGGTCGAGCAGGCCTGCCACACCGGCACCCGGGCCCTGGACCTGCTCGCCACGCTGCGTTCCTCGCGCGGTGCGGAGTACCTGGGCGACCTGCGGGAGCGCCTGGAACCGTACGCGGGGGAGACGGTGGTGCGGGAGTTCGGGGCGCGGCTCGACCTCTACGCGGCATAGGCCGCTCCGGCGGATCGGGGCCCGATCCGAAAGGCACGACCTACGTCACACCTCTGTCACACACGTGTGCGGGGCGCTGTGCGCACCGGGTAGCGTGGGCCGACGATTCCGTAGGTTCGGTCCAGCAGTCCATCAACAGGAGTCCCGGTGACGCACAGCGGACAGGGGCCGGAGCAGCAGTATCCGGCCGCTCAGCCCCTCCCCCCTGAGGTGACCCCTGGTGGCCCCTCGGACGCCCATGCGACGCAGTACCTGCCGCCGGTCCCGGCCCAGCCTCCGGTGGCGCCGCCGCAGCCCGGGTACGGCTACCCGCAGGCCCCCCAGGCCCCACAGCCCGGTTACGGCTACCCGCAGCAGGCCGCCCAGCCGCCGCAGCCCGGGTACGGCTACCCGGGCCCGGACGCGCAGGCGACGCAGTACATCGCGCCGGTGCCGCCGCAGGCCCCGCAGCCCGCGCCGGACGCCCAGGCCACGCAGTACATAGCCCCCGTGGCCCCGCAGGCCCCGCAGGACGCCCAGGCGACGCAGTACCTGCCGCCGGTCGCCGGCGGCCCGGCGCCCGTGGGCGGCCCGGACGCCCAGGCGACGCAGTACATCGCGCCGGTGCCGCCGCAGGCCCCGGCCCCGCAGGCCCCCGCGCCGCAGGCCCCGCACCTGCAGCAGGAGCGGCCGCCGCTCGCCGACTTCGACAACCTGTTCCGCAGCGAGACCCCGCAGCCGGCCCCGGTGCCTCCGGTCGCGCCGCAGCAGCAGTACCAGCCGCCGCAGCCGCCCCCGCAGCAGTACGGCTACCAGGACGCGTACCAGCAGGACGCCTACCAGGACGCGTACTACGACGACGAGCCCGAGCCGCAGCGCCGCCGGTCCCCGGCGGTGCTGATCGCGGCCGTGGTCGCCGGCTGCGCCGTGATCGGCCTCGGCGCCGGTGCCCTGCTCAGCGGCGGCGACGACGACAAGAAGAACGACACGGCCAAGGGCGGACAGAACGTGGCCGCCAGCTCCGCCGCACCCTCCGGGGAGGCGACCCAGAAGGCCGCCGACCCGGCGGAGGGGCAGGCGAAGGCGCTGGACAAGCTGCTCGCCGACAGCAACAACAGCCGCGGCGCGGTGATCCGCTCCGTCGAGGCGATCAAGAGCTGTGACAACCTCGACCAGGCGGCGAGCGATCTGCGCGGCGCCGCCGAGCAGCGCCGGGGCCTGGTCAAGCGGCTGGAGGGCCTCTCCGTCGACCAGTTGCCGAACAGCTCGGCGCTGACCGGTGCGCTCACCCGGGCCTGGCAGGCCTCGGCCTCCGCCGACGACCACTACGCGGCCTGGGCGGAGCAGGCGAAGAGCAAGAAGGTCTGCAAGGGCGGCCACGCCCGGTCGACCTCGCAGACGGTCGAGGCCACCAAGAAGAGCGGCGAGGCGACGACCGCCAAGAGAGAGGCGGCCGGGCTGTGGAACCCGACCGCCGAGAAGTACGGACTGACGAAGCGCGAGCCCACGCAGCTGTAGTCGCGAGCCCACCCAGCTGTGGCGAGGGGCGGTCCGGGCTGCTACGGCGCGGCCAGGACCGTACTGCCGACGTCGACGAAGCCGGGCTTCTGCGCCACCAGCCGCCCGTTCCGCACCACCTGGAACGTCACGTCGCGGTTGACGATCCGGGGGAAGTCGCGGGCGCCGAGGAGGTTGTCGTAGCGCCAGCGCAGCGGAGGCGTCAGACCGCCGGTGTCGATCTCGGCGCCCTGGTCGAGGGCGTGGCTGATCTGCAGGGCGGTGACCTTGTCGCCGTCCAGCGACTCGATCACCTGCTTGAGGACGGTGTACGCGATCCAGGTCGTCTGCACGCCCGCGTCGTTGGGGTCGACCCGGTTGTCCGCGAAGGCCTGCTCCTTGATCACCTTCCGCATCGGCTGCCAGGCCGAGCTCTCGGCGTCCGGGTACCAGCCGGTGACGTAGGCGCCCTCGAAGGGGCTGTGCGGGCCGCCGGTGCGGTCGATGAGCGGCTGCCCGACGCTGCCGAGGACGGAGGAGATGCGGACGGACTCGCTGTCCTCGCCCTCGCGCGCCGGGAGGCGCCGGAAGGAGTCGAAGAAGGTCTGGGTGCGCTCGCCGAGGACGGCGGTGACGCAGCCGTTCTCGCGGCCGGCCCGGGTGCGGGCCTTGTCGGCCTGATCCGTGTACTCGGCGGCGTCCTCGACGGCCGGGATGTCGACGGCCCCCCGGTGGCTGGCGTCGCGCAGGCCGGAGTTGAGCAGGTCCGGCAGCTTGTCGCCGGCGATGGTGTCGGGGCGGACCAGGGAGACCTTGCGGCAGCTCGCGGCGAGCTGCATGCCGTGGCCGGCGATGAGGGAGGCCTGGCCGCCGTTGACGGGATAGGAGAGCGGGCTGGTGAACTCGTCCTCGGAGATGCCGTAGCCGCCGATGTACGGGATGCCGGCGCCTTCCAGCGGGGCCATGAAGGCGCGCCCGTGCTGGCTGTAGGAGCCGACGACGGCGACGGCGCCCTCCTGGACGGCCCGGCGCGCGCAGGCCGCGGCGCCGGAGTTGCTGTTCTGCTCGTTGCAGGTGAGGACGCGGAGCTCGTGGCCGTCGATGCCGCCGTTGTCGTTGACCCAGCGGGCGTAGGCCTGGGCCATGGCGGGCATTCCGGGCATGTTGGTGGCGCGGGTCTGGTCGGGGGCCCACGTCATGACGGTGACGGGCTCCCTGGAGCCCCCCGTGGCACCAGGGAGTACGCCGCAGCCGGTGAGCAGCGACGCTGCGGCCGCCGCTGTCGGGACGTACGCGAGAAGTGGGGTCAGTCGCCTACCGGTCATGACCATGCACAATTCCGCCTCATGGGTAACGCGGGAGTGAGCAAGGTTCAACGCCGAGTGACGTGAAGGTGAATTACGGGGGTCGGCCGGGGCCGGGACCGGCGCTGTCAGTGGGGAAACGTACGATCGAACGATGTCCGGTACCCCGTCCACCCCGACCTCCGGTTCGGTGAACTCTTCCCGTCGCGGCCGTCGCTCCTCCACCATGGGCGGCATGCCGCTCAACGACATGCCGTGGTGGCGCTGGCGCGCCAATGTGCGCTCGGCGCTGCACATGCTCTCGGACCCGGAGTTCCACGAGACGACCTGGCTGGCCGGCCAGGACGGGTTCGGCGACGTCACCGACGCCGTCTACCGACTGGTCGAGGACACCTGGCTGGACAGCTGGTCAGCCGAGAAGTACGTGGGGACGATCTTCCGCGACTCCGGCGAGGCCGCGCTCGTCGACGTGGCCGTGCTGCGGGTGCTGCGCATCATGCACCAGGTCGGCGCGGACGCCCCGGTCTCCGCGTACCTGGAGCACCACGCCTGGCCGGAGGCGGTACGGGCGGCCCGCGAGGCGCACGTACGGCTCGCGACGGCGGACGAGGAGGACCCGGACGCGCCGCCGCGTTCGCTGGAGGTCCTGCGCATCATGACGACGGGCGGAGCCTGAGCTTCGTCCGGCGTCCGCCCGCCCGGGCCCCGGAGCCCGAGTGCGCCGTCCGCCCGCCGGGCACGCGGAGCCCCTGCGCCGTCCGCCCGCCCGGGCCCCGGAGCCCGTGTGCGCCGTCCGCCAGGCGTCCGCGCGACGTCCGTCAGACGGACGACGGGGCGGCCGGGCCCGCCCGGTGTGGCAGGCTGTCCGGATGACCGACCAGTACGTCCTGACCCTCTCGTGCCCGGACAAGCAGGGCATCGTGCACGCCGTGTCGAGCTACCTCTTCATCACGGGATGCAACATCGAGGACAGTCAGCAGTTCGGAGACCGTGACACGGGTCTCTTCTTCATGCGGGTCCACTTCTCGGGCGAGTCCCCGGTCACGGTGGAGAAGCTGCGGGCGAGCTTCGCGGCGGTCGGCGACGCCTTCCAGATGGACTGGCACATCGACCGGGCCGACGAGCCGATGCGAGTCGTGCTGATGGTGTCGAAGTTCGGCCACTGCCTGAACGACCTCCTCTTCCGCTCCCGGATCGGCGCGCTGCCGGTCGAGATCGTCGCGGTCGTCTCCAACCACACCGACTTCGCCGAGCTGGTCGCCTCCTACGGCATCCCCTTCCGCCACATCCCGGTGACGAAGGAGACCAAGCCGGCGGCGGAGGCGGAGCTGCTGGCCCTGGTCGAGGAGCAGAACGTCGAGCTGGTCGTCCTCGCCCGCTACATGCAGGTCCTCTCCGACGACCTGTGCAAGCGGCTCTCGGGACGGATCATCAACATCCACCACTCCTTCCTCCCGAGCTTCAAGGGCGCCAAGCCCTACCACCAGGCGCACACCCGCGGGGTGAAGCTGATCGGCGCGACGGCCCACTACGTGACGGCCGACCTCGACGAGGGCCCGATCATCGAGCAGGAGGTCGAGCGCGTCGGCCACGAGGTGACCCCGGACCAGCTGGTCGCCGTCGGCCGCGACGTCGAGTGCCAGGCGCTGGCCCGCGCGGTCAAGTGGCACGCGGAGCGCCGCATTCTCCTCAACGGACGCCGCACCGTCGTCTTCGCCTAGGTACGGCCCCGGCCCGGCCCCGGCCCGGCCCCGGCCCCGGCCCCGGCCCCGGCGGCCCTGCCGGGCCCGCCTCAGAGCCGGCTCAGCGAGGCCGCCGCGAACAGCACGTCCCGGATCGCCTCGCGGTCGCCGTCCTGGCCCGCCGCGGCCTCCTCCGGCGGGACGTGGCCCGCGACCAGCTGACAGAACTCGACCGCGTCCATCGCCACCTGGGCCACCGCGTGGTCACGCGAGCCGAGGGCCGCCGGGGAGTCCAGCGCGATGTACCAGTGGCCGCCGCCCGCGCCCTCGATCTCCAGATGGAGCGAGCGGCCGGGCGAGCCGGCCGTCACGAGCTCGCGGGCCGGGGAGGCCAGGCCCGCGCGGCGCCGGCCGGCCAGGGCCGCCGGGAGCAGCCGGGCCGCCAGGTCGATCATGCCGTGCATGTGGGCGCCGGCCGGCGGGTCGTACGGATACGCCACCGCCTGCGCGATGTCCTCCGCGTGCACCCAGCACTCGAAGGCCCGCTCCAGGAGCGAGTCCCGCAGCGGCAGGGCGAAGTCCCCGTACGTCACCGTGAGGTCCGCCACCCCGCGGCCCGCGAACGAGACGGTGCGGATCAGGGTGTGGCTCTGCTCCCGCCACGGCTCGCGGACGGTGCGGGTCGGCGGACGGCTCGCGGAGCCCCAGTAGACGTCCGTCCGCCGGGCCGGCGACAGCTCCTCCGTGCCGGCGCCCAGCGGGTCGTCCAGACCGAGGGAGGCGGCCACCAGGCCGTCCACGGCGAGCAGGTGTCCGATCACGCCGGCGACCGTCGTCTTCCGGTGCAGCCGGCGCTCGCCCTCGAACCACTTGAGCCGCACCGGCGCGTGCCACTCCGACTCGCCGATGTCCCGCAGCAGCGCGTCGAGCCGCGCGGTCTCGGCGTCGTACGGCGTCGCCCAGGTCGGCACGGGGATCCGGGCCGGGCGGCGCCCCAGACAGTTCTCCAGGACCCGGGAGCGCAGCAGCGGGTCGAGGTCCAGATCGCGCTCGGCGTGCAGCAGCCCGACGGCGTCGCGCAGCCGCAGCGCCTCGTCCGCGCAGGGCGCGCACTCGGTGAGGTGGTCCTCGACGGCCCGTGTCTCCTCGGCCGAGCAGGCCGACAGCGCCCACGCCCCGAGCAGCGACTTGAGCACGCGGTGGGGGAGTTCCAGGACCGGCTCGGGGGCCTCGGCCGGCGGTCCGGCGGGCGCACCGGCGTCCGCGACGTCCGGAAGTCCTCGGCCGTCCCCGGCGCCGTGGGCGTCGAGTTCGTCGCGTCCGTCCCGGGCGTCGCGTACCTCCTGGGCGTCCCGGCCGCTCCGGGCGTCCTGTATGCCCTGGATGTCCCGCGGCGGGGACGTCAGGTCGGCGTGGTCGTCCGCGGCCGGCCGCGGGCCCGGTATCCAGGGGGCGCGTGCGATCTCCTCGGGATCGTCGTTCGCCCCGGTCACAGTGCCCGTCCAAGGCCGCCGGTGCCGGGCGGCGAAGAGCCCTCCAGGGGACGGGTGTTGGCCGTCGAGAGCAGCTGCAGTCCGAGCCGCAGCCGACGCCGTGCCTCGTCCTCGGTCACCCCGAGGTCCGCCGCCGTCTGCCGGTAGTCCCGGCGCTGGAAGTAGGCCAGCTCCAGGGCCTGGCGCAGCGGGGTCGGCATGGACGTCACGATGTAGTCGGCGCGGGCCGCGACCGAGGCGCGGCGCACCTTCTGCTCCAGTTCCTCCGCCGAGCCCTCGCCGCGCTCCGCGTACGCCACGGCCTCGGCCTGCCGCAGCCGGTACACGGCCTGCCGCTGGGTCAGCCGGGCCACCCACGAGCGCAGGTTGCCCTGCTTGGGGTCGTACGCGTCGGGGTTCTCCCAGATGTAGCCGAAGACCTCGCGGGTGATCTGGTCGGCGGCCTCGTCGTCGTCGAGGACCCGGTGCGCGAGGCTGTGGACGAGGGAGGCGAAGCGGTCGTAGAGCTCGCCGAGGGCGGCCGCCTCACCGCGCGCCAACCGCTGCTGCATTCTGCGGTCCCAGCGCGGTGGTGTGTCCTTCGCCGCCATTCGAAGCCCCTCCCGACAGCCCTCCCGACCCGAGTTCACGTTCCAAAGTAATGCGCCCGGACCCGGCGCACCTCTCTTTGCCGCAAGTGCGCCCTTGACGGATCGCCCAATGGTAAGGAAAGCGTCAACCGCCGCGGCGGGGGTTTCGATCAGGTCGCAGCGGGCAGCGGGAGGGGGCAGGAAGCACTGCCTCCGCTTGCCCCCCGCTTGAAAGGCGCCGCTCGTGACGATCCGGGTCGACGAGGACGAGCAGGAAACGTGGACCGTGCTGCGGATCAGCGGGGAGGTGGACCTGGTCTCCTCCCCGCTGATCCGCAGACGTGTCCACGCGGCGGTGGCCGGCGGGCGCCACGACGTGGTCCTCGACCTGTCCGCGGTCCACTTCTGCGACTCCAGCGGCGTCGGCGTCCTCGTCGCCGCCCGGCGTCTCATGCGCTCCTGCGGCGGCCGTCTCCGGCTGATCCTCCCCGCCCGCGGTGCCGAGGACGGCGCGCACGTGAACCGCGTCCTCGCCGCGCTCGGCGTCCGCCGCCTCTTCGAGGTGTACGCGGACGTGCCGGCCGCCCTCGACGACACGGCCCCGCCCCTCTCGGCCTGACCCGCCGGCCCCGCCCCGGCCCTGTCGGCCCGACCCGCCGGCCCCGACCCGCCGACCCCGACCCGCCGACCTTGACCGGCCGACCCTGACCCGCCGGCCCGGACGCGCCCCCTAGGAGTCCGCGAACCGCTCGCGCAGCCGGTACTTGAGCACCTTGCGCAGGGTGTCGTTCCGCGGCAGCGCGTCCACGACCTCCAGCTGTTCGGGCAGTTTGAAGACGGACAGGCCGGCCGCGCGCAGGAAGGCGGTCACCGTCTCCAGGGTCAGCGGTGCCGCGCCCGGGGGCTGTTCGACCACCGCGCAGACGCGTTCGCCGCGCTCGGCGTCGGGCAGGCCGATGACGGCGGCGTCTCCGACGCCGGGGTGCTCGTGGAGGAGGTCCTCGATCTCCTTGGCCGAGATGTTCTCGCCCTTGCGGATGATGATGTCCTTGACCCGCCCGGTCAGCACCAGATGTCCGCTCGCGGTCAGGTGCCCCACGTCCCCGGTGACGAGGAAGCCGTCCTCGTCGAAGGCCGCGGCCGTCTGGGCCGGGTCGAGGTAGCCGCGGCAGACCGCCTCGCCGCGCAGCCGGACCTCGCCGCCCTCCGTGATGCGGATCTCCATGCCGGCGGGCGGGCGGCCCTCGGTCGTGGCGAGGTTCTCGGGGGTGTCACCGGGGTCGCCCATGGTGATCATGGGGACCTCGGTCATGCCGTAGCCGTGGGTGAGCTGGCAGCCCATCTCCCGGACGACGGCGTGGTAGATCTCCGGCGGCTTGGGCGCGCCGCCGCCCGCCAGCAGTCGCAGGGTGGGGATGACCGGCTCGTCCGGCTGCTTGCGCTGCTCGGCGAGGAACATCGAGTAGAAGGCGGTGGACCCGCCGGCGACGGTGACCCCGTGCTTGCGGTACTCGTCCAGGGCGTCCGGCAGCGCGAAGTGTTCGAACATGACGGCGGGAAATCCGTACAGCAGCAGCATGACCGTGTAGTCGGGGCCCGCGATGTGGGCGTAGGGGAAGGCCATCGAGCCGACGTCGGCCTCGCTCAGGTGCAGGGCGTGGGCCAGGCAGGAGCCGCCGGCGATCAGCGAACGGTCGGTGTGCAGGACGCCCTTGGGGTCGGAGGTCGTCCCGGAGGTCCAGTAGATCCAGCGCACGGAGGTCCCGTCGGCCGGCGGGGGCGGCAGGACGGCCGGGTCGCCCTCGGGCAGGGTCCCGTACGCCTCGAAGATCCCGCGCGCGCCGAGCCGGCGGGCCATCTCCGTGTGGTCGAAGCCGCGCCAGACCCCGGGCACCGCGAAGAACTCGGCACCGGACTCGCGCAGCGCGAAACCGACCTCCTTGTCCCGGTAGAAGGGGATGACCGGCGACTGCACGGCACCGAGCCGGGCCAGTGCGAAGGAGAGCACCGCGGTCTCGATCCGGGTGGGCAGCTGCCAGGCGACGACGCTGCCGGGCCGCACCCCCCTCGCGTGGAGCCCGGCGGCGCAGCGCTCGGCGCGGTCGCGGAGTTCGCCGAAGGTGAGGGTGCGGTCGCCCTGGAGCAGGACGGGCCGGTCCGGGGTGAGGGCGGCCCGGCGCTCGACGAGCTCCCAGAGCGTCCGGGACGCGCCCAGGGCCTGTGCGGTTTCGGTCACGACTTCGGTCACGACGGCTCCCCTAGCTGACGACTCCCGTAACTGACTGTCCGTCAGGTCGTGTGGAGAGCGTAGAGGGCCGGTCCTTGTCGGTCCAGGGGTGCGGGGCTAGCCTGATGCCGAGCCCGTATCTGACGGGTCATCAGAAACCGGAGGGGTCATGACGGAACTGCCCCGCATCATCAGCGTCGACGACCACGTGATCGAGCCCGCGCATCTCTTCGAGACCTGGCTGCCGGCCAGGTACCGGGACCGGGGTCCCCGGCCGCTGACCGCCGGGATCGGTGAGCTCGCGTACGTCGGCGGCAAGTACCGGATCACGATGGACCCCGACGGCCCGCCCACCGACTGGTGGATCTACGAGGACCTCATGTTCCCGTACAAGCGGAACATCGCCGCCGTCGGCTTCGACCGCGACGACATGACCCTGGAGGGCATCACCCGCGAGGAGATGCGCCGCGGCTGCTGGGACCCGAAGGCGCGGCTCGCCGACATGGACCTCAACCACGTCGAGGCCTCGCTCTGCTTCCCCACCTTCCCGCGCTTCTGCGGCCAGACCTTCGCGGAGGCGCACGACAAGGAAGTCGCCCTCGCCTGCGTCCGCGCCTACAACGACTGGATGGTCGAGGAGTGGTGCGGCGACAGCGGCGGCCGGCTCATCCCGCTGTGCATCATCCCGCTGTGGGACATCGACCTGGCGGTGGCCGAGATCCGGCGCAACGCGGCCCGCGGGGTGAAGGCGGTGACCTTCTCCGAGATCCCCACCCACCTCGGCCTGCCGTCGATCCACTCCGGCTACTGGGACCCCTTCTTCGCGGTCTGCCAGGAGACCGGGACCGTGGTCAACATGCACATCGGCTCGTCCAGCCAGATGCCCGCCGCCTCTCCCGACGCCCCGCCCGCCGTCCAGGCCTCGCTCAGCTTCAACAACGCGATGGCCTCGATGATGGACTTCCTCTTCAGCGGTGTGCTGGTGAGGTTCCCGCGCCTGAAGCTGGCCTACAGCGAGGGGCAGATGGGCTGGATCCCGTACGCCCTGGAACGCGCCGACGACGTGTGGGAGGAGCACCGCGCCTGGGGCGGCGTGCGCGACCTGATCCCCGAACCGCCGTCCACGTACTACTACCGGCAGATCTTCTGCTGCTTCTTCCGCGACAAGCACGGCATCGCCTCGCTCGACGTCGTCGGCCGCGACAACGCCACCTTCGAGACCGACTACCCGCACGTCGACTCGACCTTCCCGCACACCAAGGAGGTCGCCCTCGACCATGTGAAGGGCCTCGACGACGAGACGGTCTACAAGCTGATGCGCGGCAACGCCATCCGCATGCTCGACCTCGGCATCGTCTGATGGAGCTCGCGTACACGGAGGAAGAGGAGGAGTTCCGGGCCCGGCTGCGGGAGTGGCTGGCCGCCGAGCTGTCGGCCCTGCCGGCCCGGCCCGACCCGCTCGACTGGCCGGGCCGGCGCGCCTACGACTGCGGCTGGCAGCGGCGGCTGTACGACGCCGGGTACGGACACGTCCACTGGGACGCCTCCCCGACCCAGCGGCTGATCTTCCTGGAGGAGACCGAACGCGCCGGCGCGCCGTACGTCGGCGCCAACTTCGTCGGCCTCCTGCACGCCGGACCCACGATCGCCGCCGAGGGGACGCCCGCGCAGCGGGAGCGCTGGCTGGAGCCGGTGCTGCGCGGCGACGAGGTGTGGTGCCAGGGCTTCAGCGAGCCCGAGGCCGGCTCCGACCTGGCCTCGCTGCGGACCCGGGCGGTACGGGACGGGGACGCGTACGTCGTCACCGGCCAGAAGATCTGGACCTCGCACGCCGAGGTCGCCGACTGGTGCGAACTCCTCGTCCGCACCGACCCGGACGCGCCGAAGCACCGCGGCATTACCTGGCTCGCGATGCCCATGGACGCCCCCGGGATCACCGTCCGGCCGCTGCGGACCCTCGCCGGGTCGGCGGAGTTCGCCGAGATGTTCCTCGACGAGGTGCGGGTGCCGGTCGCCGACCGGGTGGGGGAGGAGAACGACGGCTGGCGGGTCACCATGGTGACCCTGTCCTTCGAGCGCGGCACCGCCTTCGTCGGCGAGGTCGTCGCCTGCCGCCGCGTCCTCGGCGAACTCGCCCGCGCTGCCCGCGAGAACGGGCGCTGGGACGACCCCGTACTGCGCCGCCGGCTCGGCCGGCTCGGTGCCGAGTTCCAGGCCCTGTGGCGGCTCACCCAGTGGAACGTCAGCGAGGCGCAGGCGACCGGCGGGGTCCCCGGCGTCGGCGGCTCGGTCTTCAAGCTGCGCTACTCGCACGCCCGCCAGGAGCTGTACGCCGCGGCCGCCGCGATCCTCGGGCCCGACGCGCTCGACCTGGGGCGCGACTGGAACCTGGACCGGCTGTCCTCGCTGTCGTACACCATCGCCGCGGGCACCTCGCAGATCCAGCAGAACATCGTCGCCGAGCGCATCCTCGGCCTGCCGAAGGGCCGGTGAACCGCCGCATGGACTTCCGACTCACCGAGGACCAGCGGGCCTTGCGGCGCGGAGTGCGGGAGCTGCTCGACCGCCGCTTCGACCGGGAGGCGCTGCGGGCCGCCGTCGACGCGGACGGGGTGCTCGACCGCTCCCTGTGGCGCGAGCTCGGCGCGGCCGGTTTCTTCGCGCTGCGGCTGCCGGAGGACGAGGGCGGGGTGGGGCTCGGCCTGCCCGAGGCGGTGCTCCTCTTCGAGGAGGCGGGCCGGGCCCTGCTGCCGGGACCGCTGATCGCGACGCACCTCGCGGCGGGCCGGGTGGCCGGGGCCGCGGAGGGCGAGGTCGTGGTCGCCGCGGCCGACGGGGAGCTCGTCGAGTGGCTGGACGCGGCGGACGTGGCACTCGGCCCGGTCGGCGGGGCCGCCCCGATCCGGTCGGTGGATCCGCTGACGCCCCTGCACCGGCTGCCCGCCGCGGCCGCTCCGCCGGGGGACGAGGCGTCCCTGCTCACCGCCGCCGAGCAGCTCGGCAGCGCCGCACGGACCACCGAACTGGCCGTCGGACACGCCCGGAGCCGCGAGCAGTTCGGACAGGCGATCGGCGCCTTCCAGGCCGTCAAGCACCTGTGCGCGCAGATGCTCGTACGAACGGAAGTCGCCCGGGCCGCGGTCTACGCGGCGGCCGTCACGGCCGATCCGGTCGAGATCGCCGGGGCCCGGCTGCTCGCGGACGAGGCGGCGGTGGACTGTGCCCGGGACTGCCTGCAGGTGCACGGGGGGATGGGCTTCACCTGGGAGGCGGACGTGCACCTGCATCTCAAGCGCGCGTGGGTGCGGGCCGAGCGCGGGGGGTCGGGCGCGGTGGCGGAGGAGTCGGTGGCGGCCGCGCTGCGGTGACCGGGTAGCCGCGGGGTCACGCAGCGTCGATATCGGGTTGTGTCCTTCGGCGGGGTCGTCACGGGCCGGAGTCGCCCCCCGGCTCGGGTACGCTCCCTGAGATGCGAGTGATTGCGTGTCCGGATCGCGCCGGTGCCGCCCCTGCGGCGGCTCCGCGGTCGGGAATGCCCGCCGCTCGCACCCCCTGGCGGCCTGCCGCGCGCCTCTGTTCGACTCCCCGCAACGCGCGTCGCACAGTATGGACCATGCGTACTCCTTCGCGCTGGAATATGCCCGAAGCGCTTGTTGCGGTGACTGTACGTCAACCATGCTGTCTCACAAGGGAATCACGTTCCGTTAGGTCGTCGAGGACGCCGGTTCGGATGGTGTGAACGGTGCAGGTGCTTCAGGTTCAGTTGGAGGTCGGGCCGGACCCGGCAGAGGTGGGACGCGCCCGGCGGTGGGCGCGGTCACGGCTGGCCGGCTCGGGGATACAGGACGACGAGCCGCTGGCGGAGACGCTGGTGCTGCTCATCTCCGAGCTCGTGACGAACGCCGTGGTGCACACGGGCTGCCCGGCCGTGCTGCGGATGCTCTTCGGCGGTGGCGGGGTGCGGGTCGAGGTCGCCGACACGAGCGACCGCCCGCCGCGGCCACGGCACGCCGGCGGCGGGGACACCAACGGACGCGGCCTGGAGCTGGTGGACGGCCTCGCGGACCGCTGGGGCTGGCAGCGTGAGGGCGCGGGCAAGAGCATCTGGTGCGAGGTGGACCGCGCCCCGGGCGCCGGGCCGGTTCCGCAGGTGTCACCCAGCCGGGTGCACTGTTGACGGTTCGTGGTGAATTGATCACCCTTGGGTGAGCGATTCGTTCTGCGAGGGGAGTCGAGGGGCCCGTCCCCTCGACGAGCGCGGGTCGTGACGGGTGGCGGCGGTCGTGCCGTGCTCGGGGCGCGCGCGAGTGCGCCGCCACCCGCCCTCCTTTCCGGCGCCGAGGGGCGCGCGGTCAGAAGACCGCTACCGGGGCCACCGGTGTGCCCGTGCCGCCCACGAAGGGTTCGGGCATCGCGGAGAGCAGGAAGGCGTGGCGCCGTTCCTGTGCACAGGTTGTGGACAACGTTTCCAGGTTCCAGTTCTGACCCTGGAGCATGCCCATCTCGACGAGGTCGAGGGCGTGTACCGGAAGCCACAGGTTCTCGATCTCGGGCGGGAAGATCTCGAAGGTGAGCGTGTCGTTGGCGACGGCCGCCACGTCCCGGGCGTGGAACCACTCGGGCGTACGGACGGACAGGCCGGGTGACGGGAAGGCGTAACCGTGCCGGTCGCCGGCCAGATAGGCCTGGATCTGCCCGGTCCGTACGAGCACGATGTCCCCGGCCCGTACGGTGACCCCGCCGAACTCGGCTGCCTCGTCGAGGTCTTCGGGGGTGACGGCGTGGTCGCCGGGCAGCCGGTCGACGCCCTTGGCCGCCGCCACGTCGAGCAGGACGCCGCGGCTCACGACGTGCCGTGCGGTGTGGATGCCACTGAACTCGGATCGCCCGTGCGGGGTGATGGTCGCGGCGGGGCGCCCGTTGTAGATCCGGCCCGAGTGCGAGACATGGGTGAGGGCGTCCCAGTGGGTGCCCGCCTGGAGGCCGAGGGTCACGGCGTCGTCGCTGGTGGCGACGGTACCGGGGCCGAAGAGTTCCTGGTTGATCTGCACCATGACGTGCAGCGGGTTGACCCGGCCGGGGATCATGCCGGTCTGTACGCCGTCCTGTTTGAGGTCGACGGCGAGCGGGACCCGCAGTCCGGTGCGGACGGTCGCGGCGGCCTCCCGCACCACCTCGTCGGTGATCAGGTTGAGGGTGCCGATCTCGTCGTCCTGACCCCAGCGCCCCCAGTTGTTCACCCGCTTGGCGATGTCGTGGAACGCGGGAGGGAGGGCCGGGGGGTGAGGGGTCGGGAAGGACATCGGGCGCCTCCGAGGTCTTGTTTTCCGGTATCTGACGGACCGTAGAATCCTGTCGACACCTGAATCTAACGGACCGTCAGAAATTGCGGGAAGGGGCCGGGCGTGGGGAACTTCTTGGCAGGAAAGGTCGTCGCCGTGACGGGGGCGGGCCGGGGGATCGGCCGTGCGGTCGCCCTCGCCTGTGCGGCGGAGGGCGCGAAGGTCGTCGTCAACGACTACGGCGTCTCCATCGAGGGCGGCGAACCGACGAGCGAGATAGCCGAGTCCGTCGTCAAGGAGATCGAGGCGGCGGGCGGCGCGGCCGTGGCCGTCGCCGACGACATCTCGACGATGGCGGGCGGGCAGCGCGTGGTGGACGTGGCGCTCGCCGAGTACGGACGGATCGACGGGGTGGTCTGCGTCGCGGGCATCCTGCGCGAGCGCATGCTCTTCAACATGTCCGAGGAGGAGTGGGACCCCGTGGTCGCCACCCATCTGAAGGGCACCTTCACCCTCTTCCGGGCCGCGTCCGCCGTGATGCGGCGACAGGGCTCCGGGGCGCTCATCGGCTTCACCAGCGGCAACCACCAGGGCTCGGTGGCCCAGGCCAACTACTCCGCGGCCAAGGGCGGCATCATCTCCCTGGTCCGCAGTGCCGCGCTCGGGCTGCACAAGTACGGCGTGACGGCCAACGCCGTCGCCCCGGTGGCCCGCACCCGGATGTCGGCCAACGTGCCCATGGAGCTCAAGGAGATCGGCGAGCCCGAGGACGTCGCCGCGCTCGTCGTCTACCTGCTCTCCGACCGCGCCCGGGCCGAGCGCGTCACCGGTCAGGTCTACACGATCGCCGGGCCCAAGATCGCGGTCTGGGCGCAGCCGCGCGAGCTGCGCGCCGGCTACGCCGAGGGCGGTGCCTGGACACCGGAGCGGATCGCCGACTTCCTGCCGGGGACGGTGGGGATCGACCCCATGCCGATGCTCCAGCAGCTGGAGGAGATGGCCCGCGCGGCGGCCGCCGGCGGCCGCCCCAACTCCGGTAAGGAGAACGGATCATGAGAGGAGTCGTCTTCGACGGCAAGCAGGTCCGGGTCGTCGACGACCTGGAGGTCCGTGACCCCGGTCCGGGCGAGGTGCTCGTCGGCGTCGCCGCGGCGGGGCTCTGCCACAGCGATCTGTCCGTCGTCGACGGCACGATCCCCTTCCCGCCGCCCGTGGTCCTCGGGCACGAGGGCGCCGGTGTCGTCGAGGCCGTCGGGCCCGGTGTCACCCACGTCGCCCCCGGCGACCACGTCGCCCTGTCCACGCTCGCGAACTGCGGCGCCTGCGCCGACTGCGACCGCGGCCGCCCCACCATGTGCCGCAAGGCGATCGGCATGCCGGGGCAGCCGTTCTCCCGGGCCGGCACCCCGCTGTTCCAGTTCGCCTCCAACTCCGCCTTCGCCGAGCGGACCGTCGTCAAGGCCGTCCAGGCCGTGCGGATCCCCGACACCGTTCCCCTCACCTCCGCCGCCCTCATGGGCTGCGGCGTCCTCACCGGCGTCGGCGCCGTCCTCAACCGCGCGAAGGTCGACCGGGGCGAGAGCGTCGTCGTCCTCGGCACCGGCGGCATCGGCCTCAACGTCCTCCAGGGCGCCCGGATCGCCGGCGCGACCACGATCGTCGCCGTCGACACCAACCCGGCCAAGGAGGGACCGGCCCGGCAGTTCGGCGCCACGCACTTCCTGACGTCCACCGACGCCGTACGGGAGATCCTGCCCACCGGGGCCGACCACGTCTTCGAGTGCGTCGGGCACACCGCGCTCGTCCGCGCCGCGGTCGATCTTCTCGACCGCCACGGGCAGGCGATCCTGCTCGGCATGACGGCGCCGAAGGCCGAGGCGACGTTCCTGCCCGCCGCGATGTTCCTGGACAAGTCCATCCTGGGCTGCCGCTACGGATCCTCCCGGCCCCAGAAGGACATCGCCCTGTACGCCGAGTTGTACGGCACGGGTCGCCTCCTGCTCGACGAACTGGTCACCACCACCTACCCGGTGGAGGACTTCGCCCGGGCGGTGGAGGACATGGAGCAGGGGAAGGTGGCGCGGGGCGTGCTCATCTTCTGAGGGCCCGCGCCCGGGCGGCCGGCCTGTGGGGCGGGTTCCGGATCACGCCGGACGTCCGCGCACCGGCCGCTCCGCCGGCCGTGGGGCGGGAACGTCCGCGGACCCTGGACTCCGACCGGTGACCGGCCCCGCTCACCACGGCGCGGGGGCGGTCCGCATCAGGCCGGTGAGCCCGCCGCACGGAAGGTGCGCCGGTAGGCCGTCGGGGTCACGCCGATGGCCGTCTGCAGGTGCACGCGCAACGACTGGGCGGTGCCGAAGCCGGCGTCGTGGGCGATCTGGTCGACCGGCAGGTCCGTGGACTCCAGCAGGTGGCGGGCGCGTTCCACCCGCTGCTGGGTGAGCCACTGGCCGGGGCTGACGCCGACCTCGTCGCGGAAGCGGCGGGTGAAGGTCCGTACGCTCATCGACTCCCGTACGGCCAGGTCCCGCAGCTGGATGGGCTCGTGGAGGTGGGCGAGCGCCCAGGCCCGGGCCGCGGTCGTGGTCGAGGTCCCCGGCTCGGGCACCGGCCGCGCGATGTACTGCGCCTGCCCGCCGTCCCGGTGCGGGGGCACGACGGTGCGCCGGGCCACCTCGTTGGCGACGGCCGTGCCGTGGTCGCGGCGCACGATGTGCAGGCACAGGTCGATGCCCGCGGCGACGCCGGCCGAGGTGAGCACGTCCCCGTCGTCCACGAACAGCACGTCCGCGTCCACCCGCACCTTCGGGAAGAGCCGCTGGAAGTGGTCGGCGGAGGCCCAGTGGGTGGTGGCCGGGCGCCCGTCGAGGAGCCCGGCGGCGGCGAGCACGTAGCCGCCGGTGCAGATGGAGACGAGCCGCGTGCCGGGCCGGACGTGCGCGAGGGCCGCCGCCAGCTCGGGGCCGAGCCGGCCCTCCTCGTACACCGGGCCGAGCTCGTACGAGGCGGGTACGACGACCGTGTCGGCGGTGGCCAGGATCTCGGGACCGTGCTCGACGTGCACGGCGAAGTCGGCGTCCGTCGGGACCGGCCCGGGGGCGGTCGCGCAGGTCAGGATCTCGTACAGCGGCCGGCCCGAGGGGTCCTTGGCGCGTCCGAAGATCCGGTGGGGAATGCCCAGTTCGAAGGGGAGGAGGCCGGGGAGGGCGAGGACGGCGACGCGATGGGGCCGCATGGGTCGCACAGTGAGATCCCTCCGTAAAAGAGTGGTGGTCCAGACCACGTCCTGGTACGTGTGTCTGTTCGTGACGGACAACACGTACAAGTCTGAGGCCACCGAGCGGATTCCCGTACCGGGGTCGGCCCCCGAAGCCGGACGGGACGGGCCGCCCGCCCTGTGGAACCGTAACTTCCGGCTCTTCTTCGTCGCCCGCGCGGTCGCCGTCCTCGGCGAGGGCATGGTCCCGGTCGCCTTCGCCGCCGGGCTCATCGGAGCCGGGCACTCCGGCTCCTCCGTCGGCTACGCGCTCGGTCTGTGGACCGCCGCCTTCGCGTGTTTCGTGCTCTTCGGCGGGGTGCTCGCGGACCGGTTCACCGCCCGCCGGATGATGATCACGGCGGATCTGGTCCGGCTGCCCGGCACCGTGCTCCTCGCGGTGACCTTCGCGCTCGGCAGCCCGCCGCTGTGGGCCGTGTACGCGCTGTCCGTGGTCAGCGGCGTCGGTGCCGCGCTCTTCCAGCCCGGCGTCGCCTCCACGATCCCCCGCATCGCCCCCGACGTGCAGCGCGCCAACGCGGTGCTGCGGGTCGTCGAGGCCCTGATGACCATGGCGGGACCGGCCCTCGCCGGTCTGCTCGTCGCCCTGTGGAACGCGGGCGCGGCCTGGGCCGTCAACGCCTCCGTCTTCGCGGTCAGCGCGGTCTGCTTCCTCCTCATGCGGATCGCCCCCGTTCCCTCCGACGCCGTCCGGCGCGGCTCGATGGCCTCGGAACTGGCCCTCGGCTGGCGTGAGTTCCGCTCCCGCAGCTGGCTGTGGGGCGTCATCGCCATCTGGACCGTCTACGGGCTGACCGTCGCCGGCCCGATGGTGCCGCTCACCGCGAGCCTGGTGACCGAGGACCACGGCTCGGCGACGTACGGCGTGCTGATGGCGGTCAACGGCGCGGGCAGCGCCGTCGGCGGCCTGCTCGCCCTGCGGCTCCGCCCGGTCCGCCCGCTCGCCGCCGGGGCGGTCGCGTTGCTCGGCCTGCCGGTCAACCTCCTGCTGCTCGGTACGGGCGCGCCGGTGCCGCTGCTCGGCGCGGGGCAGTTCATCGGCGGCGCGGCCTTCGCCTTCTGGCTGGTCATGTGGTCGACCTCGGTCCAGACCCACGTCCCGCAGGACGCGCTGAACCGCATGCACGCGTACGACGTGGCCGGATCCCTGCTGATGATGGGCGTCGGCCGGGCCCTGTCGGGTCCGGTGGCGGCCGTGGTGGGCACGCGGGAGGTGCTGCTCTCGGGGGCGGGCATCGCGGTGCTCGTGGTGACGGCGCTGCTGGTGGTGCGCCCGATCAGGACGCTGCCGAGGGCGACGCCGCGCGGGTGACCGGGGATGGCCCGATTCTTTGGAAAGCTGTCGTTCGGGCCAATGGTGGGGGTGGGGAGGGCTCGGGATGCTGGGTGACGTGACCCAGACAACCGAGACCCCCGCCGCCTCCGGCCCTTCCTCCCTCCGCACTCCCGGCGGTCCCGTCCGCGCGCCCCGCGTGCACCGGGCGTGGTTCGTCGCCGCCGTCACCTTCGTCACGATCATCGGCGCGGCGGCCTTCGCCTCCCTGCCCGGGCTGCTCATCGAGCCGCTGCACGGGGAGTTCCACTGGTCGCGCGGCGCGATCGGCTTCGCGGTCTCGGTGAACCTGGCCCTCTACGGCCTGACGGCGCCGTTCGCGGCCGCGCTCATGGACCGCTTCGGCATCCGCCGGGTCGTCGCGGGGGCGCTGAGCGTGATCGCGCTCGGCTCGCTCCTTACCGTGTGGATGACGGCCACCTGGCAGCTGGTCCTCTACTGGGGCGTCCTCGTCGGCCTCGGCAGCGGTTCCATGGCCCTCGCCTTCGCGGCGACCGTCACCAACCGCTGGTTCGTGGCGAGGCGGGGCCTGGTCACCGGCATCCTCACGGCGGCCGGCGCCTCCGGCCAGCTGGTCTTCCTGCCGCTGCTGTCCTGGCTGGTCGAGCACCACGGCTGGCGCCCGGCCGCCGTGACCGTCGCCCTCGCGGCGCTCGCCGTCGTCCCCTTCGTGTGGCTGCTGCTGCGCGACCATCCGGCCGACGCGGGCCTCGCCCCGTACGGCGGGGAGTACGCCGAGAAGCCCGCGCCCGTCACCGGTGCCGCGCGCCGCGCGGTCACCGTCCTCCTCAAGGCGGCCCGCACCGGCCCGTTCTGGCTGCTCGCCGGCACCTTCGCGATCTGCGGCGCCTCGACGAACGGCCTGGTCAAGACCCACTTCGTGCCCGCAGCCCACGACCACGGCATGCCCGTCCAGGCGGCGGCCGGACTCCTCGCGGTCATCGGCGTCTTCGACGTCGTCGGCACGATCGCCTCCGGCTGGTTCACCGACCGCTTCTCACCGCGCCGCCTGCTCGCCGTCTACTACGCCCTGCGCGGCATCTCGCTCCTCTTCCTCCCGATCCTCCTGGCCCCCTCGGTGCACCCGCCGATGCTCTTCTTCATCGTCTTCTACGGTCTCGACTGGGTCGCCACGGTCCCGCCCACCATCGCCCTGTGCCGCGAGCACTACGGTGAGGACAGCGCCATCGTCTTCGGCTGGGTCCTCGCCTCCCACCAGGTCGGCGCCGCCGTCATCGCCTTCGCGGGCGGCGTCGCCCGCGACGTCTTCGGCTCGTACGACCTCGTCTGGTACGCCTCGGGCGCCCTGTGCGCGGCGGCGGCCCTGATGGCCCTGGTGATCCGGCGTCCAGGGTCGCGGACGCTCCCGGCGGCCTGACCCTGCTCCCGGCGGCCGGTTCCGGGCCGTGGACGCGCGTTCCCGCGGGCCGGCGTCAGCCCTCGAAGCGTCCGAACCGGCCCCGGTGGAACAGCAGCGGGTCCCCGCCCCCGGCGGTGGCGCCCAGTGCCTCCACGCGGCCCACCACGATGAGGTGGTCGCCGCCCGTGTGGACCGTCGCGATCGTGCAGTCCACCCAGGCCGGGGCGTCCGGCAGGAGGGGCGAGCCGGTCGACGGGGCCGGGGTCCAGTCCACGCCCGCGAACTTGTCCGCCCCGCTCACCGCGAACGCCCGGCACAGCCCGCCCTGTCGCGCTCCCAGGATGTTGACGCAGAAGCGCCCGGCGCGGGCGATCCGCGGCCAGGTCGTCGACGTGCGGGCGACCATGAAGGCGATCAGCGGCGGGTCGAGCGACAGCGAGGCGAAGGACTGGCAGGCGAAGCCGGCCGGGCCGTCGGCGTCGAGCGCGGTCACGATCGTGACGCCGCTCGCGAAGTGTCCCAGCACGCGCCGGAACTCGGCCGGATCGACGGGCAGCCGCTCGTCGTCCCGTACCGCCCGGAGCGCGGGGCGGGGCAGGGGTTCCGCGGCCGTGGGCGCTCCGGCCGACCTGAGGTATCGGACGGCGGTGGCCGCCATCCCAGCATGTCCCATCACATCCGCCATTGAAGCTGACGGTGTGTCAGATGAGAAGGCTCGTGCGGGACCGCCGTGGGATCGGGACGGGCCGGCACCGGCAGGTCGCCGGTGTCGGCCGTCCCCCCGGCACCGACTAGGCGCGCCGGGCGCGGCGCGCGGCGGGGCGGGCGGCCCCGTTCGGCCACAGCCGCGGTCGCCGCCGCGCCGCGACGTCCTCGATCCAGCCGAACGCCAGGATCGCGAGCGCGATCAAGGGCCAGACCAGGACGAAGCTCCACAGCAGGTACGTCGCGTCGAGGGCCGCGTTCCCCCGGTCGCTGTCCAGGAACGGCAGCTCGTACCCCAGGTTGACGATCACCTCGGCCAGGCCGATGAGCAGGTTGTGCCACAGGTAGATGGTGACCGCGCGGTTGTTGGACAGGGTGACGAGCCCGTCCCACTTCGCCAGCCGCCCCGGCAGGCTCTGCCAGGAGGGGGCGTACTGGAGCAGGATCACCACGAAGCCGAACGACCAGGTCGCCTGCGCCAGCGGGATCTCGTTGAGGTCCCAGCCCTCGGCGGTCAGATGGCCCGACGCCCACCACAGGCCGAAGGCCATCACCAGGAAGGCCCAGGACACCGCGGCGTACCGCGGGATCCGCTGCAGCACGCCGTCGTGGTGCGCGAAGCCGAGCATCCAGCAGGAGGCGTAGACCGCGAAGTCGGTGACGCCCTCGCCGGTCTCGCCGGGAATGGTGACCAGGCCGGTCCCGATGAGCGCCGTCAGCCCCAGCGGGGCCAGGAGCATCGCCCACGGCACGCGGCGGAACGCCCGCAGCAGCAGGGGCGAGGCCACCACGAACCACAGGTAGGTGCGCAGGTACCAGAGCGGGCCCGCCGCCTGCATCGCCCAGTCGTCGTCGGACGGATAGGGCGGGGCGCCGACCGGCACCAGGTACGTCAGCAGCCGGACCAGGCCCCAGGTGCCGCCCTCGTCCGGGTCCTTCAGCGGATGCCAGCCGTCGACGAGGAGCAGGACCAGGGTCACCGCGCTGAACGCCCACAGGGGCGGCAGGAGACGCCGCACCCGGCTCATGATCACCTGGCGCGCCGGGCGGTCGAGGGAACGGGCCATCAGCATGCCCGCCAGCGCGAACATCACGCCCATGGAGGGGAAGACGACCGACAGCCAGCCCCAGCCGAAGATGTGGTACGCCACCACGCGGACCAGCGCGACGGAGCGCAGCAGGTCCAGGTAGCGGTCCCGGCCCGGCTTCGGGGCCGCCGGGACCGGGCCGGACCCGGCGACCGGGCGGCCCTGCTCCGGGAGGGACGCCGGCGCGGTCCGCGGCGGTGTCACCGCCCGCTCGTGCGTCGTCATCGGACCGCCCCCCGATCGCCCGCCGTGGTCCCCGCGGACTGCTGCTGCGGCACCGCACCCGGTGCCGCCTCCACCACTCCCGTGCGCCGCAGCTTCTGCCAGCGCAGCCGGCCGCCGGTGAGAGCGGTGATCCAGGACTGGAGCAGGACGACGTACATGAGCTGCCGGTAGAGGATCTGCTGGAGGGGCAGGGAGATGAGGTGGGTCATCTTCTCCCGGTCCAGCCTGAAGGCGTAGGCGGCGCAGACCGCCTGGACGGCCAGGACACCCAGCCAGGCGGTGACGGTCTTCCCGGTGGGGCCGAAGACGAGGCCGTACAGGAGGAACACGTCGATGAGCGGCGCCAGGAGCGGCGCCACGACCATGAACAGCGAGACCAGCGGCAGTCCCACGCGGCCGAAGCGGCCCGAGGGACCCCGGTCCACCACGGCACGGCGGTGCTTCCAGATCGCCTGCATCGTGCCGTACGACCAGCGGTAGCGCTGGGACCACAGCTGCTGCACGGTCTCCGGCGCCTCGGTCCAGGCCCGCGCGTTCTCCGAGTACACGACCCGCCAGCCGTCGCGGTGCAGGGCCATGGTGATGTCGGTGTCCTCGGCGAGCGTGTCGTCGCTCATGCCGCCGACCCGCTCCAGCGCCGTGCGCCGGAAGGCCCCGACCGCGCCGGGGATCGTCGGCATGCAGCCCAGCACGTCGTACATCCGGCGGTCCAGGTTGAAGCCCATCACGTACTCGATGTGCTGCCAGGCGCCGATCATCGAGTCCTTGTTGCCGACCTTGGCGTTGCCGGCGACCGCGCCGACCCGGGGGTCGGCGAAGGGCTGGACGAGTTCGCGCACGGTGGACGGCTCGAAGACGGTGTCGCCGTCCATCATCACGATCAGGTCGTGACGGGCGTTCGCCACGCCCCGGTTGAGCGCGGCCGGCTTGCCCGCGTTCAGCTGGCGCACGACGCGCACGTTCGGCAGCCGCATGTCCTCGACGATGCGGGCGGTTCCGTCCCCGGAGCCGTCGTCGATGACGACGATCTCGATGGGGTGCTCGCTCGTCATGAGGGAACGCACGGTGTTCTCGATGCACTTGGCCTCGTTGTACGCCGGCACCAGCACGGAGACGGGCTCGGTGACCGGTTGCGGACCCCAGCGGAAGCCCTTGCGGCGCACCCGGTGCGCATGGGCGCCGGACAGCACCAGCATCAGGCCGAAGCGGGTGAAGACCAGCACGCCGATGACCGCCAGCGCGACGACCAGCCCGTCGGTGAGGTCGTCCGAGGCCTGCACCATGCCGACCCAGGCCTTGCCCTTCCACAGCTCCACGCCCGTGACGGGGGTGTTGGCGCTGGGTGCGTCGAGCGCCTCGGTGAGGTTCTGGAAGCGGTAGCCCTCGTCCTGCATCCGGGGCAGGAACGTGTCCAGCGCCCGTACCGTCTGGCTGCGGTCGCCGCCGGAGTCGTGCATGAGGACGATCGCGCCCTCGCCGTGCTTCGGGGTCGCGTTGCGGATGATCCGGGCGACGCCGGGCCGCCGCCAGTCCTCGCTGTCGGTGTTGTTGACGACGGTGAGGTAGCCGCGGGTGCCGACGTACTCGGTCACCGGCCAGGAGGCGTCGTCCATGGCGTCGGCGAAGGAGGAGTACGGCGGCCGGAAGAGGGACGAGCGGATGCCGGCCGACCCGACGAGCGCCAGCTGGTTCTGGGACAGCTCCCAGTCGATGCGGCGCTTGGACTGGTACGAGAGGTCGGGGTGGTTGAAGGTGTGCAGGCCGACCTCGTGCCCCTCGGCCACCATGCGGCGGACGAGTTCGGGGTGCCGGGACGCCATGGTGCCGGTGACGAAGAAGACCGCGTGGGCCCGGTGCTTCTTCAGCACGTCGAGCACCCGGGGGGTCCAGGTGGGGTCCGGCCCGTCGTCGAAGGTGAGGACGAGGCTGTGGTCGGGCACGCTCAGGCTGGTCGGCCGGCCGCCGTCACGGGTGTCGATGACCGGTCCGCCCTCGAGCACCTCCTCGGGCACCGTGTCGGCGGCGGCTTCGCCACGGACGCGGTGGTCGGCGAGGATCTCGCTGTGCACGTAGCCGCGCAGCATCAGCATGGTCACCACGGCGACCAGGACCAGTGAGGGAAGGACGAAGCGGAGGGGCAGCGAGCGGCGCGGGCCGCCCCGGGCGGCGGCGCGGGGACGGCGTCTTCGGTTGCGCGGTGGGGTCACAGGATGTTCTCGGAGGGGGTGGGGGCGACGGCGTTGCCGTACCGGGTGGGTGCCGGGCGGCCGAGGCCGAGGGTCATGGGCGCGCCGTCGGCGGGGGACGCGGAGGTGTCGGGGGTGCCGAGGCCGGTGGGGGCGGTGGTCGGCGGGGTGGTCGCCGTGCGGGTGGACCCGGGACGCGGGCCCGGGGAGGTGCGGTCCGGGGTGGGGGCCGTGGCGCTCCTGGAGGGCGCGGCGGTGGTCGGACCGGGGGTGCGCGACGGGGAGGGCGCCCGGGTGGGGGTCGCGGAGCGCGTGCCGTCGGGGGTGGTGCTCGGCGTGGGGGCGCTGCTCAGGGAGGGGGACGGGGACGCCGTGTCGGTCGCCGACGGTGAGGCCCCGTCCTCCCCGGCGGGCAGGACCTTCTCCTGCTCCGGGACGGGTACCCAGGGCGCGGAGGAGTTGCCGGTCAGCAGCGTGACCACGATGACCACGGCGTAGACGGCGCAGACGATCCCGACCAGGGTGCCGATGCGCCGGTAGCGGCGGCTGCGGCGGCCGGACTCGTCGACGAAGACGGGGTTGGGCTCGCTGCGGAGCGCGGGCGCGGCCTCGGCCGGCAGGAGCCGGCCGCCGTCCTGCCCGCCTATCCGGATGGCGTCCATCTGGACCGTGACCTCGTGGGGATCGTGCGCGCGGTCGAACGCGTCGGTGTCCTCGAAGGGGGTCGCGGGGGCGTGCTCGAAGGGGGCCGTGACAGCGTGCTCGAAGGGCGTGACAGCGTGCTCGAAGGGGGCCGTGAGGGCGTGCTCGAAGGGGGCCGTGACCAACGGCGGTGTCATGCGCGTGTCACTTTGCGGCGGTGAAGCGACGGGCCGCGCGGCCGGGAGGACCGACGTCGCGGAGCCCTCACCCTCGAACACGGTGGGTGACGGGGGGAAGCCCGCGTGGAGTTGCGCGCCCGCGACGGCTTCCGGGGGCATGGTCGCGCCCGTCGCGAAGGGCGTACCGCTCCCCCCGGGGAAGAGGGGGTGTCCCTGCCCGTCGCTGACGGGGTCGCTTCCGTGAGCGAAGAATCGTCCGTCAGGTTGACTGTGATCCGGCCACTGTTCCACTGCGTCGCACATCCCCAAGAAACATTTTCGGGCGCACGTACGCTCCCGGGTCGACGTACCTGTTCACAGGATCGAACCCACGTTGGCTCGAACGCCCCCTCTGTCGCACTGTGCCCGGGGGCCATGAGGGTAGCGCATGGATCTGCCGAGGAGATGTTTCCCTCGACTGTGGAGTTCCTGTGAAGGATCGGGATGTGGCCGAAATCAGCCCAACCCGGATCCCTACCCGGCCGTAGCGCCGAGTCGTCATCCCCGTGGACGGCAATTCGCCCGTCCGCGGTTCCGCCGTCCTTCCCGCAGGACGCGGAGCGGGAAGCGGCCCGTTCCGGCCGGGAGGTGCGGCGCCGGACCCTGCCGGAGCCGCGACGGGCCGCGGTTACTCTGTGCGCCATGAAACGCGCCGGATGCCTTCTCGCCGCGGCCCTTCCCGTCGTGGTGACGGCGGTGGCCTACCTCTTCGCACCCGGACATCCGGAAGGTGGCGCACCGGCCGGAGCCGCGGCTCCGCAGTCGCGCCAGGAGGCCAAGGCCGCCGCGGAGAACCCCCCGGACCCGGAGGACGAGGAGGCGGTCGACGCGATGCCGGCCGGGCTGGCCGCCCCGGCGAAGAAGGAGCTGGCGGGGCGGATCGAGGCGAGCGCCGTGCACGCCACCCTCGACTGGCGCCGTACGTACGGCACCGTCAGGGACGTCGGGGACGGGCAGGGTTACACCGCGGGAATCGTCGGATTCTGTACGGGGACCCACGACCTGCTCAGCCTCGTGGAGCACTACACCGAGAAGCATCCGGGCAACGGCCTGGCCCGCTACCTGCCCGCCCTGCGCGCGGTCGACGGCACGGACTCGCACGAGGGCCTGGACCCCGGCTTCACCGCGGCCTGGCAGGCGGAGGCGAAGGTCGAGGCGTTCCGCGAGGCCCAGGACGCGGAGCGGGACCGGGTCTACTTCGAACCCGCCGTCCGCCTGGCCAAGCTCGACGGCCTCGCCACCCTGGGGCAGTTGGTCTACTACGACGCGATGGTCTTCCACGGCCCCGACATCACCGCGAACGGCTTCTACGAACTGCGCGAACGGGCCATGGCCGAGGCGGACACCCCGGCCGAGGGCGGCGACGAGGAGGCCTACCTCCACGCCTTCCTGGACAGGCACCGCGAGGCGATCCGGGCGAAGCGCAACGACAACGACACCAGCAGGGTCGACACGACGCTCCGGCGGTTCCTCGAAGAGGGCCGGCTGGAACTCGACCCTCCGCTCCGGTGGACGGTCTACGGCCGGGAGTACCGCACCTGACGCCCCCCGAGGGCTGTCTCACCGACCGGGCCGCCCGCGCCAGTACCGACCGGGCCGCCCCCGACCGGGCGGGACACCCGCTAACGCCCCTCGTACGTCGGCCTCCGGCGTTCCACGAAGGCCGCCACCCCTTCCTGCGCGTCCCGCGAGGTCATGCAGAGCTCCTGCGCCGCCGCCTCCGCCGCGAAGGCGGTCCTGCGGTCGGACTCCAGGGAGGCGTTCACCAGCTGCTTCGTCAGGGCCAGGGCGCGGGTCGGGCCCTGGGCCAGGCGCTCGGCCCACTCGCGGGCCGTCTTCTCCAGGTCCTCCGCCGGTACGACCCGGTTGACCAGGCCCATCGTCCGCGCCTCGGCCGCCGGCAGGGCGTCGCCGAAGAACATCAGCTCCTTGGCGCGCTGCGGGCCCACCAGGCGCGGCAGCAGATACGCCCCGCCGCCGTCCGGCACGATCCCGCGCCGGACGAAGACCTCCACGAACGTCACGGACTCCGCCGCGAGCACCAGGTCGCAGGCGAACGCCAGGTGCGCCCCGATCCCGGCGGCGGTCCCGTTCACCGCCGCGATCACGGGCTTCTCGCAGTCCAGTACGGCGCCGATGAAGCGCTGCGCCCCCTGCCGGATCATCCGGGCCACGTCGCCCGTGACGCGCTCCCGCGCCGGCGCGGACGGCCCTCCGCGCAGGTCGGCGCCGGCGCAGAAGCCGCGTCCGGTCGCGGTCACGACCACCGCCCGCACCTGCGGGTCGGCGGAGGCGTCCGCGAGCAGCGTGATGATCCGCTCCCGCTGGTCCCACGTCAGCGCGTTCATCGCCTCGGGCCGGTTGAGCGTGATCCACGCGACGCCGTTCTCGACGGTGTGCAGTACCTCGGCCATCGTCGTCTCCTATCGGCACACCGCGAGCGCGTCCAGGGCCACCGCCCCCTGCCCGCGCGGCAGCACCATCAGCGGATTGATGTCCAGTTCGGACAGCTGCCCGTCGAGTTCGAGCGCCATGCGCTGCACCCGCAGGACGACCTCCACGAGCGCGTCGACGTCGGCCGCGGGTGCGCCACGTACGCCGTCGAGCAGGGCCCGGCCGCGCAGTTCGCCGAGCATGTCCCGGGCCTCACGCTCCCCGAAGGGCGGTACGCGCACGGCCGCGTCGTTCAGGACCTCCACGAGGACCCCGCCGAGACCGACGGTGACCGTCGGCCCGAAGAGCGGGTCGCGGGTGACGCCGACCACCATCTCGACCCCGCGCCCCACCATCTGGCAGACCAGGATGCCGTCCAGGTCGATGCCCTCGTAGCGGGCGATGTCGGTCAGCTCCCGGTAGGCGTCCCGGATCTGGCTGGCGGAGGTGAGTCCGACCTTCACCAGGCCCAGCTCCGTCTTGTGGGCGAGCTGCGGACCGGAGGCCTTCATGACGACCGGGTAGCCGACCAGGCCCGCCGCACGTACGGCCGCGGCGGCGCTGGTCACCAACTGCTCGCGCGGCACCCGTATCCCGTACGCGCGCAGCAGCTGTTTGGCCGCGTGCTCGCTGAGCCGGTGGCCGGGCCGCATCAGGGCCTGGGCCTTGCGGAAGGAAGGGGAGGGGGTGCGCGGGGCGTCGTCGAAGGGGGAGCGGTAGCCGGTGGTGAAGCGATGGTGGTCGAGATACGCCTTCACGGCGCCGATGCAGTTGCCGAAGGTGCGGAAGGTGGCGACCCGCGAGGAGCCGAGCAGGGTCGTCCGGTAGGCCTCCTCGGTCCCGACGGGGGAGCCCCAGACCACGCAGATCAGCTTGTCGGTTCGCTCGGCCGCGTCGACGAGGTCCTGGGCGAGCTTGTCGCTCATGGGCGGGAAGGGGCCGGTGATGGGACAGATCAGCACCCCGACCGCCGGGTCGGCGAGGATCGCGTCGATGATCTTCGGGCCGCGCCAGTCGCCCACCGGGTGCCCGCCGTTGTCGACCGGGTTGGCCACGCTCAGGTAGTCGGGGATCCACTGGTGCAGTTCGTCCTGCCGGGCCTGCGAGAGCGTCGGCAGGGTGAGTCCGGCGGCGGTGGCCAGATCGGAGAAGTGGGCGCCGGTGCCGCCGGAGATGGAGTAGACGACGACGCCGTCGGCGACCGGCCGGCGGGCCCGGGCGAGCAGCGCCGCGGTGTCCTGGAGCTGGTCGAGCCCGTCGACCCGGATCACCCCGAACTGCCGCATCGCGGCGTCGACGACCTGGTCGGCGCCGGTGAGCTTTCCGGTGTGCGAGGCGGCCATCCGCGCCCCGGCCTCCGTGCGGCCGACCTTCACGGCGACCACCGGCACCCGGCGGCGGGCGGCCTGGTCGGCGGCGAGCAGGAAGGACCGCCCGTCCTTGAGCCCCTCGACGTAGCAGGCGATGGCGCCGACCTCGGGCCGGTGGGCGAAGTACGAGATGAAGTCGGCGGTCTCCAGGTCGGCCTCGTTGCCGGTGGGCGCCCAGTGGGAGAGGCGGACGCCGAGCTCCTGCATGGTGAAGACGGGCCGGCCCTGGTGGCCGGACTGGGTGATGAGCGCGACGGCGGGCCCGTCGAGGTCCTCGCGGAAGCGCTCGAAGGCGTTGAGGTTGGTGTTGGGGCCGAGCAGCCGGAGGCCGGACCGCTCGACGGCGTCGGCGAGGCGTTCCTGGGCCTGTTCGCCCGCCTCCCCGGTCTCGGCGAAGCCGGAGGCGAAGGCGACCGCGAACCTGACCTTGGACGTGCCCAGTTGCTCGATCACCGGCAGCGGGTCGGCGACGAGCAGGACGGCCAGGTCGACGGACTCGTCGAGGTCGGCCACCGATGCCACGCAGTCGATGCCGAAGACGGCGGTACGGGCCGGGTGCACGGGGACGACGCGCGCCCCCACCCGTTCGGCCCAGTCGATCAGCTGCCGGGTGATCCCGGTGTTGGGCCGTCCCTCGGTGTCCGAGGCGCCGACGACGGCGACGACTTCGGGCCGGAAGAACCGGTCGAGTTCGGGCACCGGCGCGTACAGCGGGCGCCCGCTGACGTCCGTGTCGCCCTCCAGGGCGGCGACGCCGTGCACGACGGCCCGGGCGGGCTGCTCGCCGCAGGCGTCGACGCGGGCGCGGAGGTCCGTGGTGAAGGTGCCGTGAGTGGATCCAAGCATCGTTTCGCTCCGCCCGTCCGTTCCGATTCCCGACCGAATCCCTTCTCTGACGCACAGTCAGATTACAGAACTGACGATGAGTCAGGAATGGGTGTGCGGGCAAAGGAGTGCAACCGAACCGCGTCGCGGAGAGTCATGAAACGGAACGAAAGGGGACGACGATGTCGATCCGTGTCCTGGTGGCCGCCGCCCTGGCGGCCCTGGCGCTGACCTTCGCGGGCTGCCCTGCCCAGGCGGCGCCACGGCCCGTGCCGTGGCCGACCGTGACCGCCGGCCAGATCACCGCCCGGCCGAAGCCGGGCGACGCCGTCGCCGTGCCGTTCACCGTGTCGGCCGGGGCGGGCGGGAACCGGGGCGTGGTGATCTCCTTCGACGGTTCCACGGGTCTGGACACCGCGGACCGCCCCTCCAACTGCTCCTACGGCCGCGCGGTCCACGGCGGCTTCCACGTGTACTGCGTCCTCGAGGGGACGACCCTCGAAGCGGGCGGGGTCTACGCACCGCTCCGTCCGCCGCGCTTCCGGCTCGCCGAGCGCGCCCTCAACGAGCGCGTCGAGATCCGGGCCGACCCGATCGACGGGCTGGAGTACGCGCGGGAGCGGGTCGGCGAGGTCGTCTCGCGGGGCGACGGACCGCCGCTGCGTCTCGTCCGGACCGACCGGCCCGCCGGCCCGGTCGGCCGCGTCCCGGGCACGACCACCGTCGATGTTCTCGCCGACAGTTCCACCGACCACGAGATCGTCCTGGCGGAGCGGACGTTCACGGGCGCCGTCGGGGACACCGTCCTGCTCCGTCCCGAGTGGCGCAAGGGCGGACCGGGGTTCTACCGATCCGGCGTCGATCCGTTCGCGGCGCCTCCGGTGGAGGTCGAGTACGTCGTTCCCGGGGGCATGAGCCCGGTCGAGCGGCGGGACCTGGAGCACTGCCGGACGAGGGACTCCGCGGAGGGCCACCGCTACCGGTGCCTGACGGCGGAACCGCTCGAACTGCGCATCGACAAGGCCCTCGAAGGGGCGCGGGGCAGTGTCTCGGTCGTGCCGGGGGCGAAGGAGGACGGGCTCGCCTTCGAGCGGGACCGGACGAACGACTCCGTCGTGTTCACCGTCACCGCGGCGCCCGCCCGGGGGGCCCTCGGCACGAACCGGTGGGCGGTCGCCGGCGCGGTCCTGCTGACCGCGGCCGTGGTCCTCGTGGGCGGGGTCCTGGTGCTGCGGGTGCGTCGCGGCCGGCCTGCCGCCCTGGCGGGGATCCTGGCCGGCGCCCTCGCCTGTGCGGTGGCGGGGACGGCCGTCCTGGTGGGCCCGGGCCGCCCCGACCGTCCCGCACGGGGGTTCCCGGCGCCCCGCTACCGGCTCGTCGCCTCGAACCTCTGGGACGACAGCCGCATCCACGAGCCCCGTCCCGCCGGGGTGCCGACCGTGACCACCTCGCGTGACGACGCCAACGAGCGCGGCATGACCCCGGTGTCGGCGTTCTTCTCGAGCGCGGCCGCGGGCGGCGGCATCGGCCCGGACCTGTGGATCGCCGTCGACGGCGCCTACGGCAGCATCCGGGACCCGGACCGGGCCCGGAGGCGCATGCTGGAGGAGGCGGCCCGGGCGGAGGGGGTCGTGCTCGTCAGGCCGCCCGTGGAGCGGACGGAGAAGGGCGTGGACGGGCGCAAGGTGACCTTGGCCTGCCAGTCGGTGACCGTACGGGGCGAGGGCTTCGACATGTGCGCCTGGGCGGACGGCAACACCCGGGCGGTCGTCACGACGGCCGCCTCGGCGCGGCAGGGCGGTGCGGCCGTCGCGGTGTCGGTGCGGGACGAGATGCGTCTCGAGTACGGGGTGGGGTGACGGGCCGGCCCGTCACGGCGACGGGCGCGGCCCCCGGCGGCCCTCAGCGCTTCCCGGAGTGGCTGCGGGCGATCCGCCGGGCGATGCGCTCCGCGTCGAGCGCCATCTCGCGGAACATCCCGCTGATCGGGTTGGTGAAGCCGGTGAAGTAGAGCCCGGGGGCCTCGGCGGGGCAGCGGGCACCCCGGGTCACCGGGCGCCCACGGGCGTCCAGGACGCCGAGGTGGCCGATCAGGGGCTCCAGGGCGCGCCGGTAGCCGGTCGCGGCGACGACCGCGTCCGGGGTGATGCGGGAGCCGTCGGCGAGGACGACCTCGGCGCCGTCGAAGGAGTCGACGGCGGCGACCGGTTCGACCTTTCCGGCCCGTACGGCGGCGACGAGGCCCACGTCCTGCACGGGGATCGCGCCCTGCCCCACCCGTGAGTAGAGGCCGCCCTCGGGCCGGGGCAGCCCGTGCTCCGAGAGGTCGGCGGTCATGAAGCGGCCGAGGAGCCCGGTCATCCGGTCCACCAGGCCCACCGGCAGCCGCCGCACGAGGATGCCGTTGCGCTGGGAGGGCCAGCCGAGCGTGGCGCGGCGCACGATGTACGGCGCGGTGCGCACCGCGAGGCGCACCCGCGCGGCGCCGCCCTCGGCGAGGTCCGCCGCTATCTCGGCCCCGGTGTTGCCCGCGCCGACGACGAGCACGTCCAGGCCCTGGTACGGCTCGGGGTTGCGGTACTCGCGGGCGTGCAGGAGAGTGCCGCCGCCGGTGCCGGTGTAGGTGTCGAGGCCGGGCCAGTCGGGGACGCGGGGCGTGTGGTTGTGGCCGGTGGCGACGACGACGGCGCTGCCGACGAGCCGCCGGCCCCCGGTGGCGTGCAGGATCCAGCGGCCCTCGTCCGGGGACTCCGCCCGCTCGACCCGGTCGACCTCCACACCGGTCACGATCTCCAGGTCGTGGAACTCGGCGTACTTCTCCAGGTAGCGCACCACGTCGGCCCGGGCGACCCAGCGCCCGAAGGAGCGGGGGATCTTGAGGCCGGGCAGGGCGGAGAGCCGGCGGGTGGTGTGCAGCCGCAGCCGGTCGTAGTGGTGGCGCCAGGAGTGGCCGACGGCGTCGGACTTCTCCAGGACGACGGCCCGTACGCCCCGCGCGCGCAGGGCGGCGGCGACGGCGAGTCCGCCGGGTCCGCCGCCGATGACGTAGACGGGGTGGGACTGGGGGGTGACGGTCATGACTGCTGAGCGTAATGACGCGTACACGCCGTGGGTCTCGGTCAAGAGGGAGTTCGGTTGCGAATCGATCACGCATGCAGAGGTTCGGCAGAGGTCTTGCGGAGAGGGGTGGCCATCCGCTGAACTGACGACTGAACTGACGGAGTGTCAGATTTTATATCCGAAGGGCGGTCGGGCACATGCAGACGATCTGGCTCACCGGCGCCGAATGGCTCGCCGTCCTCCGCATCGGCCTCGGCCTGTGGTGGCTGGAGAGCTGGCGTCACAAGGACCGCAAGGGCTGGTTCGAGCGCGGCACCGGCATCGCCTGGGCGGCCGACGTCGCCGCCAAGCACCGGTGGGCGGCGGTGAAGAACGGCTTCGACACGGTCGTCGCCCCGCGCCCCAGGCTCATGGCGTACGTGGTCGTCTACGCCGAACTCGCCCTCGGACTCGGCCTGGTCGCCGGTTTCCTCACGCCCGTCGCGCTCGTCGGCGGCCTGCTGCTCAACCTGCTCTACCTCACCCTGATGATCCACGACTGGGCCGAGCAGGGGCAGAACGCGATGATGGCGCTGATCTCCCTCGTCGCCCTCTTCGCGATGTCCTGGCAGACCTGGTCCCTCGACCACGCGATCGGACTCTTCTGATGACGGCAACCCCCGCGAGCCTCCCGGACGTGGACGCCTTCACCCGCCCCTACTGGGACGCCGCCGCCGAGGGGCGCCTCCTGCTGCGCCACTGCACCGCCTGCGACCGGCCCCACCACTATCCGCGCGAGTTCTGCCCGCACTGCTGGAGCGAGGCCGTCGAATGGCGCCCGGCGAGCGGGCTCGCCGTGCTCTACACGTGGTCCGTCGTGCACCGCAACGACCTCCCGCCCTTCGGCGAGCGGGTCCCCTACGTGGCGGCGGTCGTCGACCTGGCCGAAGGCCCGCGGATGATGACCGAGATCGTGGACTGCCCCGAGTCCGCGCTGCGCATCGGGATGGACCTGGACGTCGCCTTCCGGGCGGAAGGCGACGTCCAGGTGCCGGTGTTCACGCCCCGGCGCTCCCGCTGACCCGCTCGACCGGGATCCACAGCTGGGAGTCCGTCTCCGCGCCGATCTCCACCGGCCGGGTCCGCAGCAGCTCGGGGCCCGGCCGGCTCACGTACGGGCTGGACGGGAACCACTGGGTGAACACGTCGCGCCACAGCTCCTGCAGCGCGATCGGATAGGGCCCGTGGTTGTCGAAGACCGCCCAGGTCCCGGCCGGTACGTCGAGGGAGTCGAGCCCTTCGACGGGCTCCCCGGCGCCCGTGACGACACCGATCCAGTAGTCCACCTCGGCGCCCTCCTCCCGGCTGTCGGTCAGGTGCACCACCGCCGACAGGACCCCCTCCGGCTCCCCGTCGGCCAGCTCCTTCATCCGTACGATCGCCCGCTCGTCCAGGCTCTCCACGTGCGCCGCGGCGGCCGCGTTGACCCCCTCGTGCACGAGCGGGACCCGCGCCTTCCTGCCGGCGACACGGAACGCGTCCTTCTCGACGATCCGGTACCGCATGGTCGTACTCCCTTCGACGACGACACGGAAGGACATGCGCGGCTGCGCCGTGAGCGTCGCGCCCGTGCGCCGGGCCTCGCCCGGCCCGATGCCGTGCACCGACCGGAACGCCCGCGCGAACGCCTCGCCCGAGCCGTACCCGTACCGCACGGCCACGTCGAGCAGCGTCCGCTCCCCGCCCAGCACCTCGGCCCCGGCGAGCGTCATGCGCCGCCGCCGTACGTACACGGAGAGCGGCATCCCGGCGAGCGCCGAGAACAGGCGCCGGAAGTGGTACTCCGACGTCATCGCGATCCGCGCCACCTCGGTGACGTCGACCTCCCGGCCGCCGTCCGCGTCGAGGCACCGCTCGATGTGGTCGAGGGCCTGGTTGAGCTGTTCCAGCACGGGTGCGTGTCCTTCCTTCTGACGTCTTCACCGTAGGAACCACCGGCCTCCCGGGACCCGACCGTCGATGCCCGGAACGGTCGGGTGCCCGGACCGGTCCCGTGGCCCGGCCCGCGGCGGGTGACGGATCATTCCCCGCCTGCGTCCCCGGCCCGTCTCCCGTCACCAGTGTCGGTGCCGGAGTGACACGCTCGCGCCGGACTTGCGGTTGCCGCGGCGTCAACTCCTACGGTCTTGGTGTGGGGCCGGAAGGGCCGGCCCCGGCGAGGGAAGGACCCACCGATGACGGCCTGGTCGATCGCGGACGTGGCCCGGATGTCCGGGGTGACGTCCCGGACGCTGCGGCACTACGACGACATCGGCCTGCTGCCGCCCGCGTACGTCGCGGGCAACGGGCACCGCTACTACGAGGAGTCGCAGCTGCTGCGGCTCCAGCAGATCCTGCTCATGCGGGAACTGGACGTGGGACTGCGCGAGATCCAGGCCGTCCTGGACCGTCAGGCCGACCGGGTGTCCGTGCTGCGCGAGCACCACGCACGGCTGCTCGCGGAGCAGGACCGGATCGGGACCCTGGCCCGGACGGTGGCCCGCACCATCGCCGATCTGGAGGAAAGCGAGGACGAGGAGGACATGGTGAGGATCAACCGTCCGGAGAACCTTTTCGAGGGGTTCCAGCCGGACCCCGAGCTGGAGGCGGAGGCCCGGGAGCGCTGGCCCGCCGCGTACGAGGAGTCCCGGCAGGCCGTCGAGGCGCTGGACGAGGCGACCACCGAGGAGTGGCAGCGCGAGGTCACCGCGCAGATGATCCGCTTCGCGGAGTTCATGGCCGCCGGCACCCCGGTCACCGACCCGGCCGTGCAGGCCGAGGTGGACGCCCACTACCAGGGCGTCCGCCGCTTCTGGACCCCGAACGCCGAGGCGTACCGGGGGCTGGCGGCCACGTACGCCGAGGACCCGCGCTTTCGCGAGAACTTCGACAGGATCGCTGCCGGTCTTGCCGAGTATCAGCGTGATGCGATGGCTGTCTACGCGGACACCCGGCTGAGCTGACGCCCACCCGGGGCCGCGCCCGCCGCCGCCTCCTCGCCCGCCGACGGGCTGCAGACCGTCGACGGCGCGGACGGCGCGGACGGCGCGGACGGCGCGGTGCGTGCGTCGGCGTCGCCCCATTCCGGTCACGGCCGTGTCCCTCCCTGTTGGCAGGGTGGTCAACCTGGTGTTGACCACCCTGTCAACAGGGAGGGCTGATTTCCGCCCGTCCGGCGCCGTCGTCGTCGCGGCAGGCGCAGGGCGTCACACCGCCGCCGCGAGCGTGCGCGTCCCGTCGAGCGTGGGGTAGTCGTTGTAGCCCTCCTCCCCGCCCGTGTACATCAGGTACTGCTCCCGTACGGGGTTCAGCGGCGCGCCGGTCCGCAGGCGTTCGACCAGGTCGGGGTTGGCCAGGAAACCGCGGCCGAGGGAGATCAGGTCGGCCCCGGCGGCCAGCAACCGCTCACCGGCCGCGCGGCCGCCGTCGGCGGGCAGCGGCTTGCCCCAGCCCAGGTTCGGGTTGGCGATCAGGGTCCCCGGCCAGGCCTTCCGGACGGCCTGGAACAGCGGCTGCTCCGGGTCGGCGAAGATGATGTGCAGATAGGCGAGGCCCTCGTCGGCCAGCGCGGCGACCAGCGCCGTGTAGATCGCCTCCGTCTCGCCGCCCTCGTCGATGCCGTTGATCGCGATGCCGGGCGACACGCGCAGCCCGACCCGCTCCGGCCCGATCGCGTCGGCCACCGCGCGGACGACCTCGACCACGAAGCGGATCCGGTGGGCGACCGGCCCGCCGTAGGCGTCGGTCCGCCGGTTCGTGTTCGGCGCCAGGAACTGGTGCGGCAGCATGCCGTTGGCGGAGTGCACCTCGACCCCCTCGAAGCCCGCCTCGACCGCCCGCCGCGCGGCGGCTGCGTAGTCGGCGACGGTGGCCCGGACCTCGTCGAGGGTGAGCTCGTGGGGCACGACGGACGGGGTGTGCCCGGCACGGGTGTGGAGCCCGTCGGGGAGCGGCAGCGGTGACGGCGCGACCGGCGTCAGCCCGCTGTTGTCGGGGTGCCCGATCCGGCCCCCGTGCTGCAGCTGCAGGAACATGCGCCCGCCCGCCGCCCGGACGGCACCGGTCACCGCGCGCCACCCGTCCACCTGCTCCGGCGTGTGGATGCCGGGGATGTCGGGGTAGGTCTGGCCGACGGCGTTGGGCGTGGTGCCCTCGGCGATGATCAGTCCGGCGGAGGCGCGCTGGGCGTAGTGCGTGGCCATGAGGGCGGTCGGGACGCCGTCGGACGAGGCCCGGTTACGCGTCAGCGGGGCCATGACCAGCCGGTTCGGCAGGGGGAGCGGGCCGAGGCGGGTGGGCGCGAAGAGGGCGGATTCTGCGGGGGAGTTCACGTTGTTCGTCATGCCGGTACCGTAGAAGTTGACACCGGTGTCAGATTCAAGCGTCTTCGGGCGCCGAACGGGGAGGACGCACCATGCGGATCGGCGAACTGGCCCGACGGAGCGGCGTGAGCGAGCGCTCCCTGCGCTACTACGAGCAGCAGGGCATCCTCCGCTCCGAACGTACCCCCGGCGGCCACCGGGACTACGGCGACTGGGCCGTCGACCGTGTCATCCGCATCCAGTCGCTCTACGCGGCCGGCCTCAACAGCCAGAAGATCGCCCAACTCCTGCCGTGCATGCGGGACGTGGACGCCGGCCCGACCGCGCTGACCGACGGGCAGCTGGTCACCGAGCTGACCGCCGAACGCGCCCGCATCGACCGCCTCATCACCGACCTCGTCCGCTCCCGCGAGGTCCTGGACGAGTTCATCGACACCGCGTCGGCGGCCGTCAGCCGCTGACGCGCGCCAGGATCTCCGGCGCCGCCTCGGCCAGGGAGTCGAAGTGGCGGTGCGAACCATCGGCCGGCGAGGGCGTGTTGACGGTCCACACCGTCATCCCGGCCGCGCGCCCGGACCGTACGCCCGAGGGCGCGTCCTCGATCACGAGGCAGTCGGCCGGATCCGCGCCCAGTTTCTCCGCGGCCAGGAGGTAGGGCACGGGCGACGGCTTGCCCTCGCTGACGGAGGCCGCGTCCACGATCAGGCCGGGCATCGGCAGCCCGGTCCGGTCGAACCGCCCGCGCACCCGGTGCTCGTAGTTCGACGTGACCAGCGCCCAGCGGTCGGCGGGCAGCGCGTGCAGCAGCTCGGCGGCGCCGTCGAAGGCCGCGTACGTGCCCGTCCGCACGTCCTCGTCCTCCAGCTCGTGCAGCAGGGCGAGGCACGCGTCGGGGTCGGCCCCGGGCGCCACCGCCGCGAACGTCTCCACCGGCCGCGTCCGCAGCGCGACGGCGTACACCTCGTCCCCGTCGAGCCCGTGCCGGTCCGCCCAGGCGTGCCAGACGCGCCGCTGGTTCTCGACGGCGTCCATGAGGGTGCCGTCGACGTCGAAGAGTACGAAGTTCTTACTGGTCACGCGCCAGAGGTTACGCCCACGAACACGGCCCAGGCGGAGGGGGTGACGGCGAGCTGGGGGCCGTCGGGGTTCTTGGAGTCACGGATGTGGACGGTGGTGGGGTGGGCGGCGACTTCGACGCACTCGCCGCCTTCGCCGCTGCTGTAGCTGGACTTGCGCCAGTCGTAGGCGACTTCAATGCAGTTGCCGCCTTCGGAGTCGCTGTGACTGCTCTTGAACCAGGCCAGATCCGCGGTGTTCATCGCTCTCCCAGCAGTTTCTCGATCCAGACCAGGGACTCCCGCTTGGTGAGTGCCTGTGACCGCAGGATCCCATACCGCTCGGAGTACAAGCGGACCTCGTCGGGGTCGGTGATCAGCCGAGCGTGCCCGTACATCTCCGTGTACGCCACCTCCCGACGCCCTTTGGGGGTGAGCAGCGTGAAGGCGCCGCCGAGATAGGGGTGTTCCTCACTGTCCTGCGGAAGGATCTGGAGCTCCACGGTGCGGCGCTGGGCAACCTCCAGGATGCGCCGGAGCTGCTCACGGTGAACTTCCGCGCCGCCGAACGGCCGCAGGAGAACCGCCGCCTCCAATACGAAACTGATCGTCGTGACGGGCCACCTGTCAAACAGCGTCTGACGTGAGATCCGATCTGCCACCCGCTTTTCGATCATCGCTTCGTCAAGCATGGGGCGGCGGTGCTCGAAAAGTGTTCGGGCGTAGGAGGGAGTCTGCAGAATGCCCGGCACTGCCTGTACTTCGTAGTAGTGATTGGCGACGGCCTCCGCCTCCTCCTTCGCGAAGCTGCGGAACCAATCCGGATGCCGCACCCGCGCCCGCGCCAACGCCTCCCGCACGTCGTCCACCGCCGCCAGGAGCACCCCGTCCGCCCCCAGCACCGGATCCGCCCGCACCAGGAAGTCCGGCTGCGGGGTCCGTACCCCGCGTTCCAGCGCCGAGATCAGGTCCTCGCTGCAGTGCGTGGCCTCCGCGAGCTCTGCCTGGCTCAGGCCCGCGTTCCTGCGCAGCACTTTGATCATCTTGCCCAGCGCCCTGAACAGGTGCGCCGTGCCGTCGACTTCGGACGGCCGTTCCGGCCGTTCCTCCTCGTTGCCCGACATCCGTACCGCCCTCTTGGCGTGCTCGTACCGCTACGCAGCGTCGTGGTGTCGCCCCTGGTCAGGGTAAGTCCGGCGCCTCAGGCTCGGGGCCATGAAGACGGAAACGACCACCCCAACCGGTGAGTTCGGCGGCGAGTTCGCGCACCGGCTCTCGTCGACGCGCCGGGGCGCACGGCTGGCGCGACTGCTGGCCGTGCAGCAGATGCGCGACTGGGGGCTCACGGACACCGACGCCGCCGAGCTCGTCGTCGCGGAGCTGGCGAACAACGCGGTGACGCACGGACGCGTATCCGGCCGGGACTTCGAGGTACGGCTGGCGCTGGGGGACGGGCACGTCCGCGTCGAGGTCTCCGATGCCCGTGGCGAGCGGGAGCCGCAGCCCGCCCCGGTGGCTGTGCCCGGCCGTCCCGCCGAGAGCGGCCACGGCCTCTTGCTCGTGGCGGCCCTGTCCACCGCGTGGGGCGTGAGGAGCCGTTCGGTCGGCAAGACGGTCTGGGCGACCGTCATCGTCTAGCGCCGCACCTTGACCTCGACTTTGCTTGAGGTTCTACGTTCTCCGTATCCAGTGATCACCGTTCATGGGGAGCAGTCAGATGACGAACCAGCGGATCTCCGATGCCGAACTCGCCGCCCAGCCGGCGGCGTACTGGACCGGGGTCGCCTACGAGGCCCTGATCGCGTTCACCCGGGCCCAGCAGGCCGAACTCGGCTTCACGCAGCCCCAGTACTGGCTGCTCCGCAACCTGTCGGCCGCCGACCTCTCGCCTGACGGCCAGGGCATGACCGTCCCGGAACTCCGGCAGGCGATGAGCTCCTACCTCAGGGCGGAGGACGACCTGGAGAGCGAGGCGGAGGTCCTGCTGGAGCGCGGCTGGCTCACCCGTGACGACGCGGCGCGCCTGTGGATCACGGAGGCGGGGGACGGGGCGCGCGCCGACCTCAAGCGCCACGCCCCGGCCATCCGCGAGCGCATCCATCAGGGCATCGACGACGCCGACTACGTCGTCGCCCTGAAGGTGCTCCGCCAGATGCTCCGGAACACCGGCAGCACCCTGGTCTGACGAGAACCGGCGGAAGACGCGGCCGGCAGGGGGTGGGTCGGCGCCGCGTGGGCCCCCGGAAGTCCGCCGGCGCGGTGTCCTCGTACCTCCCCTGCCCCCGAGGAAGGGATCCCCTGGGGAAGTCCGGCCGCCGTCGTGCCGCACCGGGGGCTCCGGTCCCCGCGCGGGGCGGGGACGCGTCCGTGAGGTGAGACGTATCTGCGGGTGAAAGCCGTCCGCCTGGAGAGTGAGTAAAGCACTCGTATGGCGAAGTTCGCGCTTGTCTCCAGAAATCATCCCGTTTTGGCAAAGTGCCAGCGTGTTGATGAGGAGTCGGACGATGAGCCACACCAGTTACGGCAACGACCTGCGGGCGCGGATCGCCGCGCCCGGAACCACCCCGCTGATCGGGGTCCACGACATGTACTCGGCGTCCGTCGCCGCCGAGCACTACGACGGGATGTTCGTGTCCGGCTTCGGCTTCGCGGCCTCGTACTACGGGCTGCCGGACATCGGCTTCATCGCGTGGCCGGACATGGTGGCGTTCGTGCAGCGTCTGCGCGGGGCGTTCCCGCGCCACCACCTCCTCGTGGACATCGACGACGGCTACGTCGACCCCGAGGTGGCGTGTCACGTGGTGGAGGGCCTGGAGCGGATCGGCGCGTCGGGGGTGATCCTGGAGGACCAGAAGCGGCCCCGCCGCTGCGGGCACGCGGACGGCAAGCAGGTGCTGCCGCTCGACGAGTACCTGGCCAAGCTGGAGATGGTGCTGCAGACGCGGCGGGACCTGGTGGTCGTGGCCCGGACGGACGCGACGGACGGGGACGACATCCTGCGGCGGGCCGAGCGCCTGGCGGCCACCGACGCGGACGTCGTCCTCGTGGACGGCGTACGGAGCGTGGAATGGATCCACCGCATCCGTGAGGTGGTCGACGGCAAGCCGCTGCTCTTCAACCAGATCGCCGGCGGCAAGTCCCCACGCCTCTCCCTCTCCGAACTCGCCGAGCTGGGCGTGGACGTGGCGATCTACTCCACCCCCTGTCTCTTCGCCGCGCACTCGGCGATGGACTCGGCCCTCGCCGAGCTGAAGGCCGCCGACGGACGCCTGCCGTCCTTCGACCCGGAGAGCGGCATCGGCGTCGCCGCCTCGACCCGCCTCCTGGAGCGCAACATCGCGAGGCACCACGACGCCCGCGAGCGGGTAGGCGCGTGACCCCCCTGGTCCCCCGTCAGCGCACGGCCCTCCCGCTGCTGGGGGCGGTCATGCTCGTGGCCGCGGGGGCGGCGCCCGCGGCGGCGGGCGGCAGTCTGGTCACGGTCATCGACAACTCCCACGCGGACTCCGTCGTGGAGGTCGACCGCGCGGCCAACGTCCAGTACGGCAGCAGCGGCACGGCCGGCAGCGACCACGACGGCAGCGCGGTCGACGCGATCCAGGCCCTGCTGGGCGGCGTGGGCGCCCGGGGCCCCGCCTGACACCCCGAGTGCTGCCCCCGCAGCGCACGGCGCCGACCGACAGCGCATGCCGGGGGTCTCCGCGCATCCGAACGGCCGGACACCGCAGCCGTGGTGTCCGGCCGTGCCGGGCGAACGGACAGGCTCGCAGGCCGGCCACGGAGTGTGACACCGGGAGGGGGAGAGGCGCACGCTGCGTGCCCGAGCGCCCTCGGCGGGGAGGGCGGGCGGCGGCGGGCGGACTAGAGCGCCTCTCCGCGTTCCACCACGCCCCGTACGTACGCCGCCTGGCCCGCGTGCTGGTTGTCCTCGGCGATGACACTGACCAGGCGGACGCCCAGGGTGACGTGCGGGGTCCAGCGGGTGTCGACCACGCGGTCGAGGTCGGCGTCGCTCAGCGTGGCGACATGGACGAGGGTGCGGGCGTGGACCGCGTCGTAATAATCGAGGAGGAGGTCCGCGGGGGCGTGGACGGCGGCGACCTGCTTGGCGGTGTGGCCGAAGCCGGTGGCACCCTCGGGGAACGGGAGGCCGAAGCGGCCGGACCAGCCTTCGGACGTCCAGACCTGCTCGGTGCCGAACGCGTCCGCGACGTGGTCGTCCTGAATGCGGGTCAGGTGCCAGACGAGCCAGGCGATCGAGTTCGACCCGGAGTCGACGCGGGCCACCAGCTCCTTCTCCGACAGGCCCTCGACGGCCTGGTGCACGGCCTCCTGCACCCGGGCGAACGCGTCCGTCAGAAGCTCGGCGCTCTTCATGGCCCTCCTCGTAGGCTGGCGACGTGAGAGAGACGGATCTTGCTCTGGCGGACGGACGCTCGCTGCACGTCTACGACAGCGGCGGTGACGGACCCGTCGTCCTCTGGCACCACGGTACGCCGAACATCGGCACCCCGCCCCGTCCGCTGTTCCCCGCGGGCGACCGGCTCGGGGTGCGCTGGGTGGGCTACGACCGCCCCGGCTACGGCGGTTCCGGGGCGCGTCCCGGGCGGTCCGTGGGCTCGGCCGCCGAGGACGTACGGGCGGTCGCGGACGCCCTCGGGATCGGGCGTTTCGGTGTCCTCGGGCACTCCGGCGGCGGGCCGCACGCCCTGGCCTGCGCGGCCCTGCTGCCCGATCGGGTGACCGCCGCCGTCAGCGTCTCCGGCCTCGCGCCCTACGAGCCGGAGGCCGCCCGGGACTGGTTCGCCGGGATGACTCCGTCCGGGGAGGCCGGGCTGCGGGCCGCCGTCCGGGGGAGGGCCGCGAAAGAGGCCCACGAGGCCTCCGCCGGCTACGACCCCGAGATGTTCACCCCGGCCGACCACGCCGCTCTGGCCGGGGACTGGGCCTGGTTCGACGAGGTCGTCGGGCCCGCGCTCGCGGACGGGCCCGGGGGACTGGTCGACGACGACCTCGCCTATGTGGCGCCCTGGGGCTTCCGGCCGGAGGAGGCCGCCGTGCCGGTGCTCCTCCTGCACGGGGAGCGGGACCGCGTCGTGCCCGTCGCGCACGCGCACCGGCTGGCCGCCCGCTGCCCGGCCGCCGAGCTGCGGCTCGGCGCCGGCGACGGGCACCTGTCGGTGCTGCGGGAGGCCGGGGCGGCCCTGGAGTGGCTGGCCGGCCGCGCGTAGGCGGCCGGGGCGCGGCTCAGACCCGGTGGTAGTGGTAGCCCTCGCCGTGCGAGGGGCCCACGTCGTGGATGATCCCGCTCGGTACGGCCAGCTTGAACGCCGACGTGTCGCCGTTCGTGCAGTAGGGATAGGAACCCGAGTGCGCCTGGTCCACGGTGGTGGTGCCCAGGTTGATGCGCCCGCCGCCGTCGGTGATCGAGACCAGCTTGGCCACGTACTCGCAGTGGGCACCGTTGATGTCGGTGATCAGCCGGGCCGCGATCTGGCCGGGGGCCACCCGGTAGATGGAGACGGTCTCGGGCTGGCCGATGTTGTACGCGGCCGTGTACTTCCACGTGCCGACGAAGGCCGACGGGACGCGGTTGTCGCTGGTCGCCGGCGGCTTGGGCGCGGTCGTGGCGGGCGGCTTCGGCGCCGTACCGCCCGAGGACGAGGAACCGCCGCCCGAGGACACCGCCGAGCCGCCGCCCGTGTTCGTGGCCGAGCCGCCGCCCGAGCCCGTACCCCCGCCGGTCGCCGGGAGCCCCCCGCCGGAACCGCCGCCGACGGCCGCACCTCCGGCCGCACCGCCGGCCGCGCCTCCCGGTGGCGGCACGGCGGCCGTCGTCGGCGCCCCGCCGGGGGCCTTGGTGGGCGTGCCGGGCGGGGGCGCGGACGAGGGGCCGGTGACGGGCGGCGTGGTGGTGCCGGCCGTGGCGCCGGGGGCGCCCTGGAGGTCGCGCTCCCGCGCGCCGTCGTCGATCAGCTTCACGACCGTGCCGCTGATGCCGAGGACCATGAAGACGGCGGCCACGATCGCCCACACCCGGGAGGCCCGGCGCGGCTCACGACCGGCGTTCCCCGCGGTGGCCGGAGTCCCCACGGGCGTGGCGGGAGGTGTCCCGGCCGTCGCTCCCTCGCCCCCGGCCGGCGGGCGCAGCCCCATCGTGCCGGAGTCCGGAGCCTTCGCCGCCGTCTCGGCCGCCTCCCGCTCCAGCTCCTCCGACAGCGCCTCCGCGTCGAGCAGCCGGGCCGCCTGCCGTGCCAGCCGCGCCACGAGCTCCGGCGGCAGCCAGGCCCCGGCGGTCGCCCCGCGGCCCGACTCCTCACCCGGCAGGGCGGGATCCGCGAGCAGGGCGGCGATGGCCGGCCGCTCCCCGGGGTCCTTGGTCAGGCAGCGCCCGATGAAGGCACGCAGTTCCTCCGACTCCACCCGGTCGAGCTCCGGCTCGGCCTCCACGATCTGGAACATGATCGCGTGCTGGTTGCTCGCCCCGTGCCCGAACGGCAGCCGCCCGGTCGCCGCGTACATGAGCACGCAGCCGAGCGCGAAGACGTCGGCCGCCGGGCCCAGCGACTCGCCGCGGACCTGCTCGGGGGCCATGAAGCCGGGGGAGCCGACCACCATGCCGGTGCTGGTCAGCAAGGACTCGACGGACGGCTCCAGGGCCCGCGCGATGCCGAAGTCGATCACCCGGGGGCCCTCGACGGTGAGCATCACGTTGGACGGCTTGAGGTCCCGGTGCAGGATCCCGGCACCGTGGATGCCCTGGAGGGCCCGCAGCAGGCCCAGCGCGAGCGCCAGGATCGAGTCGGCGGGCAGCGGCCCGTGCTCCCGGACCACCTGCTCCAGGGAGGGGCCGGGCACGAAGCCGGTCACCACCCAGGGCCGGTCCGCCTCCGGGTCGGCGTCCAGGACGGGCGCCGTGTAGTGCTCGCCCACCTTCCGCACGGCGTCGATCTCCCGGCGGAAGCGGGCCCGGAACTGCGGATCCTGCGCGTGCTCCTCGTGCACGACCTTCACGGCCACGGTGCGCCCGCTCCCGGAGCGGGCCAGGAACACCCGTCCCATGCCGCCGGACCCGAGCCGGCCGAGCAGCCGGTACGGGCCGATCAGCCGTGGGTCGCCGGACCCGAGCGGCTCGAGCCCGCTGCCGCCGGCGCCGCTCCCCTTGCGCTGCCGTTCGTCGTTCCCGCCACCGCTCATGCCGGTCTGGTCCCCCTGGTCGTCCCTGCCCCGTTGGTCGCTCGAACGCGCACAGCGTAGATGAGTGCGCGTCACATGGACGCCCGGGGAAGGGACTTGGGTTCCGCCTCCACCTTCTCCCTACAGGAACCAGCCCTCCAGGTCCGCGATCAGCTGAACGGTGCCGGAGTGGTTGAAGAACGTCACCTTGCCGTCGACGACCGGGACGACGACCTGGTTCGGCACCGTCTGCCCGGCGCGGAAGTTCAGGCTCGACGCGCTGGTGCGCGGGGTGCCCGAGGGGTGCACGGAGACGAAGCCGGCGACCGTGGGCTGGGTCGCGGTGACGTTGAGGACGACGGCCTTGACCCCGGCGGGGACCGCGCCGACGCCCGCGACCGGCAGCGTCACGGACTGCCCGGCCCCGACGGCGCCCTTGCGGACGCCGAGGCCGGTGCGGGTGTCCATGAACCGGCGGCTCTCCGCGCCGGTGAAGGCGGATCCGGTCCCGCTCGTGTAGTAGCCGACGACGTCGCCGACCAGGTCCAGCGAGCCGAAGCGGTTGGTGAAGGCGACCTTGCCGTTGACGACCGGCACGACGACCAGACCCGCGAGGGTCCGGCCCGCGGGGACGTTCAGGTTCGACGTGCCGGGGCGGGCGGTGCCGTCCGGGTAGGCGGTGACGAAGGTCGACGAACTCACGTTGGTGGCGGTCACGTTCATGACGACGGCCGTGACGCCGCTCGCCGGGACGTCCTTGACGCCGGTCACCTGCAGCCGCGCGGTCCCTCCCGCGCCGACCTTGGCGCGGGGGACGCCGGTGCCGTTGCGGGTGTCCATGAAGCGCGTGGGGGTGAGCGGCTGGTACGCGGAGCCGGCGGTGCCGGCGGTGTAGTAGCCGGCGACGTCGGCGACGAGGTCGACGGTCCCGCCGGTGTTGGCCATCAGGTCCACCTTGCCGTCGACCACGGGCACCACCACGAGGTTGGACGTGGTCTGTCCGGCGGTGAAGTTGAGCTGCGAGGAGTGGTAGGAGTCGGCGGTCCCCGGTACCACGGCGATGTGCCCCGGCTTGGCGGCGTTGGTGACCGTCACGTTGAGCACGACGCTCGTGGCCCCGGTGGCCGGGACGCCCCCGGCGCCCGCGACCTTCAGCGAGACCCGCTGCCACGGGCCGACCTTCGCCTTGGGAGCGCCGACGCCGGTGCGGGTGTCGAGGACCCGGTCGGGCTGGAGCGGCAGGAAACCGCCGGGGAGGGTGGTCAGAACGGTGTTCCTGGCCTCGACGGAGCCGGTCGCCTCCGAGAGGAATTCGCCCCCCGCCTTCGGCGCGACGAGCAGCTCGTACTGGTAGGTGTCCGCGAAGACACCACGGCCGGCGTCGTCCTTGCCGTCCCAGCGCGCCGCGACGGTGGCGGCGGGGCCGCCCGCTCCCGTGAGCGTGCGCACGACCCGCCGGGAGCGGTCCCGGATCACGACCTTCCACTCGTCCACCGGGCGGGAGAGGCGGAACAGGGCGTCCCAGGCCGGGTCCTGCGCGGAGGCGGCGTCGAAGCGCTCTTCGGACGAGGCGTGGGTCAGGGTGGGGCTCTGCGGGGCGGCCGGGACGGTCTTCACGCGGATGTTCCGCTGCGCGTCCACGTAGGCGACGCCGCCGCCGTACTTGTCCACCGCCCAGTCGGTGCGCCGGCCCGCGTTTCCGGTGATGACCGGGACGTCGGCGAAGTCGGAGGTCGCGCCGGTGGCCGCGTCGGTGAGCAGCAGCTTTCCGGCCGTGTCGTCGCGCCGTATGACGTAGCCGTCGCCGAGCAACGCCTCGCCCGTCGGCACGGCGACGCTCTTGTGCTGCCAGCGGTCGTACACGCCGGCCTTGCCGTCGGGCCCGCAGACCCAGTAGAGCCAGCGCTCCACGGCCTGGAGCTCGGTGGGCACGCACCCGGAGCCCAGGTCGATGTCGGCCCCGGTCCACTTCCCCACCAGGTCGTAGGCGTTCACCTTGCCGGTGGCCGCGGCGGGCTTCCACAGCTTCGTGCCCCAGAGGGCGGCGGCGGTGCGGGCCCGGGTGAGCAGGACCCCCTCCGTGCCGGGGCGTTCGCCGAGGTCGCCGACGTACTGCTGGTCGCCGGACTCGGCGACGACGAAGCGCCCCGCGGCGTCCGTGAGGCGGTCGGTCGTCGGGAAGTTCACCTGGCGCGAGGTGCCGGGGCCGGACGGTGACACCGCGGAGCTGCCGTGGAAGTAGGTGCTCTGCCCGTCGCCGAGGGCGCGCAGTCCCGCGGCCGAGTAGGGCTCGGCCCGCCGCCTCACCTCGCCCGGTGCGCTGGTGTCGGCCTCGTAGAGGCCGGTCCTCGGCCCGCTGTCGGCGAGGAAGTTCACCCGGCCGCCGGCCATGTCGAGCCCGGCGTAGTTCACGGGCATCCGGGGCAGGTCGCGGAGCTTCGTGAGCCGCGGCGTCCCGTCCTCGCCGAGGGTGATGCGGTGCACGGCCCAGTCGGTCGCGCCGCTGCCCCCGGCGACGAGCACGCTGCCGTCCGCGGCGACGGTCGGCCGTCCCACGGCGGCGGGCAGGAGTTCCCTTGCGGTTCCGCCCCCGACGGGGACGGCGTAGAGCTTCCCGCCCACGTGCTCGGGCGAGGAGCCGTTCACGTCGTGGTGCGTGACGATCCAGTCGCCGATCACGGCGTGGGAGCCCCAGCCGGCCTCGTACGGCGCGGCCGGCGGCAGGGGCGTCGACTCCGGCGTCGCGGCCGGGTCGTTCCGGCGGACGGTCAGGACCTCCTGGTAGCTCTTGGTCACCAGGAGGCGGTCGGCCCCGAGGCGGGCGGCGGCGTACGAGGTCACCGGGAGGGTCGGGGTGAGAGTGGCGGTCTCGTAGTCCAGGAGGAACGAGGTGTACGGCGCGGTGGGCGTCGCCTTGGTGCTCAGGACGGCACCGCGTGCGTCCTGGGTCGCGATCACCAGCGTGGTGGCCTCGCCCAGACCGGCGACGGGCCGCTCGGTGACCTCGCCGTTCCCGGCCGTGCGCAGGTAGAGCCCGGTGATCCTTCCGTCGGCCGCCTTGGTGGAGGTGAGGACGGTGTCGGCGTTGTAGGCCTGCGTCCACTCCTGGTCCGCGGGAACGGGGACGTAGGTCCTGGTACCCGTGGCGATGTCGGTGATCAGCACCTTGCGGCCGGTGGAGAACGTGTGGATATCCGCGTCCAGACCGGAGTGAGCTCGGCCCGAGACTGTGTCGCGCGGCGTGTCGGCGCCGGTGGCGTAGTCCGTCCACACGGGCTTCCCGTCGCCCTCCGGGGTGTGCAGGAACCCGGTGGCGCCCGCGGTGTGGACGGCGTCGGCGCGCGGCTTGAACCGCCCCGCGTCCGGGATCACCACCTCCTCGCCGACCGGCGACGGCGCAGGCTCCTCGGCGAAGACCGGGCCGGTCGTGGCGAGGCTCAGGCCGGTCGTGGCGGCCAGGACGGTGGCGGTGGCGAGTGCGGTGCGCGAGAGCGCGGCACGGCGGACTCGGCGGGCATGACGAAGCATCGGTGGGGTCCCCTCCCTGGTGCACGGGAGGAGACCTCGCCCGGTCACGCCCGTGTGGCGCGCCCGCGGCCCCCGATCGCCCCCCGGATCGGGGGATCCTAGCCGAACGCGTTCAAGACTGCGGAGGGGGATGCGCCCGCCGCCACTCCGCCACCGCCGCCTCCACGTCGAACGGCGTCAGCCGCAGCGGCGGCCCGGCCGGCGGGCGGGCCAGGGCTTCGGCGATCCTCGTGTTGACCTCACCGAGGATGCGGCGCAGCTGGGACTCCGAGACGGCCGTCCGCGCGGCCTCCGCCGCGTCCTCGGCCTCCTTGCGCAGGGTCAGGGCCGGCGGCAGCACCGACGCGCCCTCCCGGTGCATCTTCCGCTTGATCCACCACAGCTCGTCATAGGGAGCGGCCTCGTCCGCGAGCGGCTTGCCGAAGCCCTCCAGGCGGGAGAACTCGCCGCGCTCGGTCGCCTCACGGATCTGTTTGTCGACGAACGACTCGAAGCTCACTCCGGGCGGTTTCCGTTCGGTCATGCGTCCAGCGTACGGAGCCGCTCACCCGAACGGCTGCGGGCGGAACGGGTGGAAAAACGGCAGGAGCCCCGCCCCGTGCGCTCGACACGCACGGAACGGGGCTCCTTGGGTACAGCTTCTAGAGGTCGCGATCGTCGACCCGGGTCACTCAGACCGGGGTGACGTTCTCCGCCTGCGGACCCTTCGGGCCCTGCGTGACGTCGAAGTTCACCTGCTGGTTCTCCTCGAGGGAGCGGAAGCCAGAGGCGTTGATCGCGGAGTAGTGGACGAAGACATCCGGGCCGCCGCCTTCCTGGGCAATGAAGCCAAAGCCCTTTTCAGCGTTGAACCACTTCACGGTTCCGGTAGCCATGAGCCCTCCTATGGGCCAAAGGGTCGCCCTGCTCCAGAACCTGCATACCAAGTCTGAAAACTACAAAAGCCTGCGGGTTACATGCTCCGCAGGCTCTGTACTGCAAGGGAAACCAAACTGCAACTTGCGTCGAGCGTAGCACGCAGCGTGGTCGAAGCGGTAGAGGGAAAGATCACGTCACCCACAGGTTTGATCCGCCCATACACGCTGACGCGCCCCCGGCGATGTCCACCGTACGAGACGGGTCTAGCCTCGCGATGTGGACAATGCAACCGACGACCACCAGCGCACCCGGCCCCGCGTCGGACACATCCAGTTCCTGAACTGCCTGCCCCTCTACTGGGGCCTCGCCAGGACCGGGACGCTTCTCGATCTGGACCTCACGAAGGACACCCCCGAGAAGCTCAGTGAGCGGCTCGTCCGGGGCGATCTCGACATCGGGCCCGTCACCCTCGTCGAATACCTCCGCCATGCCGGCGATCTCGTCGCCCTCCCCGACATCGCCGTCGGCTGCGACGGTCCCGTGATGTCCTGCGTGATCGTCTCCCAGCGCCCGCTGGAGCAGCTCGACGGGGCGCGGGTGGCGCTCGGTTCCACCTCCCGCACGTCCGTGCGGCTGGCGCAGCTGCTGCTCGCCGAGCGGTACGGCGTATCGCCCGAGTACTACACCTGCCCGCCCGACCTCGGCCTGATGATGCAGGAGGCCGAGGCGGCGGTGCTGATCGGCGACGCGGCGCTGCGGGCCTCGCTGCACGACGCGCCCCGGCTCGGGCTGCAGGTCCACGACCTGGGCCTGATGTGGAAGGACTGGACGGGCCTCCCGTTCGTCTTCGCCGTGTGGGCGGCCCGCAAGGACTTCCTGGCCCGCGAGCCGGAGACGGTCCGCGAGGTGCACCAGGCCTTCCTGGCCTCGCGCGACCTGTCCCTGGAGGAGGTCGCCAAGGTGGCCGAGCAGGCGGCGCGCTGGGAGTCCTTCGACGCGGAGCTCCTGGAGCGGTACTTCCGTACGCTCGACTTCCGCTTCGGGCCCGAGCAGCTCGCCGGCGTGCGGGAGTTCGCCCGCAGGACCGGCCCGACCACCGGTTTCCCGGCGGACGTGCGGGTGGAGCTGCTCGGGGCCCGCTGAGGGGCGGAGCCGGTCAGGACGAGGGGATCGGCGCCTGGAGCTGCTTGCTGATCCAGGCGATGGTGCCCTCGTCCATGCCCCTGACGTAGCTGACCGCGTTGTGCCCGCCGTTCTGGATGACCTGCAGATGGGCCTTCACCGGGCCCTTGTTCGTGTACGCCTTCATGAAGGCGTTCATCTTCGCGCGGGTCTTCTCCTTGGTGCCGATCTGGAAGCCGAGGTAGACCCGGTTCCCCGGCGTGTCGGGCTTCTGGTTCAGGGCGGCGGCCAGCCTTTCCGGGTTGTTCGCCTGGAGCTCCTTCCGGTGCCCCTTCCAGAGGGGGGAGTCCGGGACGTAGTCGGGGCCGGAGGCGATGGCGGCCTTGAACTTGTCCGGCTTCTGCAGCACGGACTTGAGCGCGACGAAGCCGCCCGAGGACGAGCCCATGAACGCCCAGCCGTCCCGGGACTTGAAGGTCCGGAAATTGGCCCGGACGAAATCCGGCACGTCCTCGGTCAGCCAGGTGCCCATTCTCGGCTGGCCCGGGATATCACTGCCGTCGTAGTAGTGCTTGTCGTCCGGGTTGAGCACAGGCATCACGAGAATGAACGGAAGGCTCTTTCCCTCCTCCGACCACCGCGCGACGCTCGACTGGAGTTTGAGGTCCGTGCCCATCCAGTAATTCGTCGGATAGCCGACGCCGCCGGGCAGCGAGATGAGGACCGGGAAGCCGCTGTCCGCGTACTTCGGGTCGAAATACTGCTTGGGGGCCCACACCCACACCTTGCCCGTGAACCCGGACTTCTCGCCGTGGAGCTCGGTCACGCCGATCTTCGTGCCGTCCTCGACCGTGCTGGCGGTGACGAAGCTCGCCTTCGGCCCGGTGGGGAAGACGGTCTCGGGCACCTTGGCCCCGCCCTGCCCGCCCTTGCCCCTGTGCTGCTGGGCGACCTGGTGGTTGGCGGTCCGGTTGCCGTGCGGCGTGTCGAAGGAGACCGGCTCGTCCTCGTCCTTCGAGCACCCGGTCACCGCGGCCAGGGTGGTGCCGAGGGCGAGGGCGGCCGCGAGGGTCCGGGCGAGCGGGCTGCGACGTGTCATGACGGGTCTCCGGTGCGGTTCGACGTGCGTTGCGGGGAATACGGCGGATTCCGGTGAGGGAGAGGGATCCCGGCGTCGTTCGGTTGGCTCGGGACCGGGACGAATCCGCGCGGAGGCCCTGGCGTAGGCTGGCTCGGTCCGTTCAGTACGCGTCCGAACCCTCCGAAAGGGACACACCCGGTGACCGAGAAGGCCGAACTCCAGTCCGTTCTCGACCGCGCCGCCGCGGGTGGCCGGATCACTCCCGAGGAGGCGCTCGACCTCTACCGCTCGGCGCCGCTGCACGCCCTCGGCGCAGCCGCCGACGCCGTGCGCCGCCGCCGGTACGCGGGAACCGAGCACATCGCGACGTACATCATCGAGCGCAACATCAACTACACGAACGTCTGTGTGACGGCGTGCAAGTTCTGCGCCTTCTACGCGCCGCCGAAGGACACCAAGAAGGGGTGGACCCGCGACCTCGACGACATCCTGCGCCGCTGCGCGGAGACCGTGGAGCTCGGCGGCACCCAGATCATGTTCCAGGGCGGGCACCACCCGGACTTCGGCGTCGAGTACTACGAGAAGCACTTCGCCGCCATCAAGGCCGAGTTCCCGCAGCTGGTCATCCACTCCCTCGGCGCGTCCGAGGTCGAGCACATGGCCCGCATCTCCGGCGTCTCCGCCGAGGAGGCCATCACCCGGATCCACGCGGCCGGCCTCGACTCCTTCGCCGGCGCCGGCGCGGAGCTGCTCCCCGCGCGCCCCCGCAAGGCCATCGCGCCGCTCAAGGAGTCCGGCGAGCGCTGGCTGGAGATCATGGAGATCGCCCACAAGCTGGGCGTAGAGTCCACCTCCACGATGCTCATGGGCACCGGCGAGACCAACGCCGAGCGCATCGAGCACCTGCGGATGATCCGCGACACGCAGGACCGGACGGGCGGCTTCCGGGCCTTCATCCCGTACCTGTACCAGCCCGAGAACAACCACCTGAAGGGCCGCACGCAGGCCACGATCTTCGAGTACCTGCGCATGATCGCCATCGGCCGCCTCTTCATGGACAACATCGCCCACATCCAGGGCTCCTGGCTGACCACCGGCAAGGAGATCGGCCAGCTCACCCTGCACTACGGCGCCGACGACCTCGGCTCGATCATGCTGGAGGAGAACGTCGTCTCCTCGGCCGGTGCCAAGCACCGCTCCAACCTGCGCGAGATGATCGACATGATCCGCACCGCGGACCGCGTCCCGGCCCAGCGCTCGACCACGTACGAGCACCTGGTCGTCCACGACGACCCGGCGAACGACCCGGTCGACGAGCGCGTGGCCTCCCACATCTCGTCCATCGCGATCGAGGGCGGCACGGCCCACCCCGAGCTGAAGCTGCTCGACGCGAACTGACCGGGAACCGAGGCTCCATGCTGACGCTGCACGTCGCCGACGCGTCGCCCGAGAACGCGGTCCTCGTCGACGGCGCGCTGCTCGCGGCCGTCGGCCCGTACGAGGAACTGGCCGCCGCGCACCAGGACGCGCGGCTGCGCCGGTGGCCCGGCATCCTCACCCCCGGGCTGCTCAACCCGTACGGTCCCGAACTCCTCGAACAGACCTACCATCCCGACCCGCGCGAGGCCGACGTGTACGGCACCGAGCCGATCACGGGGGAGCGGGCGCGGGAGCTCTTCCGCGCCGACCCCGCGCGGCTCGGCGCCAGCGCCCGGCGCGGCGTGCAGCGGCTCCTCGCGCACGGCACGGTCGCCGTCGCCGGCGAGTTGCGCGGACGGCCCGCCCAGGACGCGGTGCGCCGGGCCGGGCTCGCCGTGGGGCAGCGCCCGCCGAACCTGCCGGGCCCGCCCTCCCTCGCGCCGGCCCCGCTGGTGCTGCTGCCCCGCCTCGCGGCGGGCGGCCCGGCCCGGTTCGCCGTCTTCGACGTGCCCGACCGGGCCGCGCTGGTGCGGCGGGGCCCCGCCACCTGTGTGGCCACTGTCGTCGCCGGCCGCCTCGTCTACCGGGCCCGCTGACCGGCGGACCCGGCGCGCCCTGCGACAATGCGGGCGTTACGTCAGCCCGGCAGTACGACACAAGTGAGGCGAACCCCAGTGACCCGCGCCACCCTGGACAAGCAGCCGCACGAAGTCGCGTCGATGTTCGACGACGTGGCGGCGAACTACGACCTCACGAACGACGTGCTCTCCCTCGGGCAGGACCGCCGGTGGCGCAAGGAGGTCGCCAAGGCGGTCGACGCGCGCCCCGCGCAGCGGATCCTGGACCTCGCCGCCGGCACCGCGACCTCCTCGCAGCCGTTCGCGCGGGCCGGGGCCTACGTCGTGCCCTGCGACTTCTCGCTCGGCATGCTCCGGGTCGGCAAGAAGAACCACCCGTGGATGCCGTTCACGGCCGGCGACGGCACCCGGCTGCCCTTCAAGGACGACGTCTTCGACGCCGTCACCATCTCCTTCGGGCTGCGCAACATCCAGGACACCGACCAGGCGCTGCGCGAGCTGTACCGCGTGACGAAGCCCGGCGGCCGGGTCGTCATCTGCGAGTTCTCGCACGCGACGTGGGCGCCCTTCCGCACCGTGTACGAGGAGTACCTGATGCGCGCCCTGCCGCCGGTCGCGCGCGCCGTGTCGTCCAACCCGGACGCGTACGTCTACCTCGCCGAGTCCATCCGGTCCTGGCCCGACCAGCCGGCCCTCGCGGGAATGCTGCAGAAGGCCGGCTGGGAGCGGGTCGCCTGGCGCAACCTGACGGGCGGGATCGTCGCGATGCACCGGGGCTTCAAGCCCGCGTGACGCGGCGCGTTGCGGGCTACTTCCTGTACATGCCGTAGCCGCTGATCCCGGCGTACACGGCGTCGGCGACGGCCCGGTGCACGTACACGCCGTTCACCCGGTCCGTCGGCGGCGTTCGTACGGTGGTGGTGCCCGCGGTGGTGGCGGTGATCAGGGTCGCCGAGCCGCCGCCGTCGAGGTTGAGCGCGTCGATCAGGCCGAGCTCCTCGGAGTCCAGGAGTTCCGCCAGGTCGTGCAGCCAGGCGCCGTCCTCGTGGGTGGTGGCACTGCTCGCCTGGGGCTGCCCGGTCAGGGTGACGAGGACCGTGTGGCCGCGCACGTTCGTGCCGAGGGCCACGCGCGAGTCGGTGCAGATCGGGGTGCCGTCGACGCCGGAGTCCGTGTCGCCGCAGGTGTCGGGCAGTTCGGCCGGGATCTCGCCGTTGCGCAGGAGCTGGTGGAAGGAGCTCACGACGTCGACCGAGGGGTCCAGCGGGATCTCCCGGCCGAACCGGGTGTCGGTCAGCCTCTGGGAGACCTTGAGCGTGGTGCCGAGGAGTGCGTGGTCGCGCAGCCAGGTGGCGCCGGTGCCGACGCCCTGGAGGATGCGGCCGCCGGACGGCACCTTGACCTGGACGGTGCTGCCCTTGCCGCCGCCGCGGCTCGCGCGGGCGGCCGTCACCTTGCCCGTGGCGTCGAGGACGACCTCGAAGCCGGGGTCGTCGTCCGTGACGACGGTCGGGGCCAGGTCGGGCTTGGGCACCGGGTACCTGTAGTCGGAGGTGAACAGGACGATCTCGTCGGGGTCGGTGTAGACGCCCTTCTGCCCGGTGACCGACTCGGCGACGAGCTTGTCCTCGCCGTCACGGGCGCAGCCGCGGGCGCGCCCGGGGTCCCGGTTGACGTCGTCGAGGCGCGCGGGCGCCCCGTCGGCCGCCGTCAGGCCGAGGTCGGTGCGCAGCCTGGTGATGTACGGGACGCCGTACTGGATGACGGCGCCCGACGTGCCCTGGCCGCCGCCCCAGCAGCTGGAGCCGTGCAGGACGCCGTCGGTGACCGAGACGCCCATGTGCTGGAGGGTGACGGGCGCCGCGGCCGCCAGGTCGGGGTGCGGCTTCTCCGATTTGAACAGGCTGCCGTTGACGCCGGCCACGGGGTGCCGGGAGGGCGCGCCGGCCCCGGCGAGCTGGTCGGCGACCGTCTCGGCCAGGCCGTCGCCCGCGCCGACGGTGCCCGACAGGTCCAGCGGGGCGGCCGTGGGGTCGATCTCGACGACCTGGAGGAGACGGGATCTGCTCCGGTTGGCCTTGCTCGGATCCTTCTCGGTCCAGTTGGTGACCGTGATGCCGGCGGGAAGCTCGGTGGCGCCCGGCACCGGAGTCGGCTGCCAGGAGGTGGCGAGCGGGCTCTCCACGACGTCCACCGCCGTGGAGGAGGGGGCGTTCGAGGTGGTCAGGGCGAGGGTCGCGGTGAGGGCGACGGCGACCGCGAGGGCCGGGCGCAGGGGCGTGTTCACTGGCACTCCGAGGTTCCGTCGACGAGCTCGTGGGAGCGGAACGTGCCCGTGAAGGGCGAGGGGACGGTGACGCTCTGGCCGCGCAGCACGACGTACGCGCCGTAGGTCGTGGTGCCCTGGGTCCAGCTGCCGCTGTAGTCGGCGTTCGGGTAGAAGCAGAGGTGCCCGGCCGTCCGGTTGAACACGGAGACGGGGGCGACCTCGGGGCCGTAGCTGCTGCCGTGGTTCCCGGTGGCGGCGTCGAGTCCCGGCGTGTGGACGGTCAGGGCGCCGCGCCCGTTCTTCTCGGCGAAGGTGCAGACCTGACCGTCCTGGCAGCGCTCGTAGCCGGTGAAGCACAGGGCGCGGGTGGGCACCAGCTTGTACGAGCCGACGACCCAGCGGACGCCGGCGGTGACGTACTCGTCGCCGTTGCCCGGCTTGACCGTCTGGAGGCCGCCGCCGTATTCGGGCCTGCCGTACATGCAGGCCCACATGCCGGTGGTGTTCTTCACGGAAAGGACGGTGCCGGCGTCCCGCTCCGCCTTGCCGCCCTCGGCGACGTCCACGCGGGTGCCGGACCCCTGGCTGCCGTCGTAGAGACACAACCGTCCGGTGGGGCAGTCCTCGAAGGGGAGGGGATCGGCGTTGGCGGGCAGGACGAGGAACGCCGAGCAGAGCAGGGCGAGGAGGGCCGCGAGCAGCGAGCCCCTCCTTATTTGTGTACGAGTGATGGTCACACCGGATGATCTTGCACGTACGGTCCGTGGGCGGCGAGCCGTTTACGCCCGGGGCGGACGGTCTGCGCCCGGCGACGACGGGCGGAACCGGCCCCCATAGACTGCGAAGCGTCCTGAATCGCCGCATCCCCGGGAGCCTCCGCCGTGACCGAGCAGCCTCTCTCCGAGCACACCGCAGATGTGATCGTCGTCGGGGCGGGCCCGGCGGGCTCGACCACCGCGTACTACCTCGCCAAGGCCGGACTCGACGTCCTGCTCCTGGAGAAGACCGCCTTCCCCCGCGAGAAGGTCTGCGGTGACGGTCTGACCCCGCGCGCCACCAAGCAGCTCGTCGCCATGGGCATCGACATCTCCGAAGAGGCCGGCTGGCTGCGCAACAAGGGCCTGCGGATCATCGGCGGCGGCGTCCGGCTCCAGCTGGACTGGCCGGATCTCGCCTCGTACCCGGACTACGGCCTGGTCCGCAAGCGGGACGACTTCGACGAGATGCTGGCCCGCCAGGCGCAGAAGGCCGGCGCGCGCCTCTACGAGCGCTGCAACGTCGGCGCACCGATCGTCGACGACCGCACCGGGCGGATCACCGGCGTCCACGCCAAGCTCGGCGAGGACAAGCGCGAGGTCACCTTCCACGCCCCGCTCGTCGTCGCCGCCGACGGCAACTCCACCCGCCTCTCCCTGGCGATGGGCCTGCACCGGCGTGAGGACCGGCCGATGGGCGTCGCCGTCCGGACGTACTTCACCACGCCGCGGCACGACGACGACTACCTGGAGTCCTGGCTGGAGCTGTGGGACCGGCGCGGCCCGCAGGACCGGCTGCTGCCCGGCTACGGCTGGATCTTCGGCATGGGCGACGGCACCTCCAACGTCGGCCTCGGCATCCTGAACTCCTCGAAGGCCTTCCGCGAGCTGGACTGGCGCGAGGTCCTCAAGGCCTGGTGCGCGTCCATGCCGGAGGACTGGGGCTTCACCCCGGAGAACATGACGACGCCGATCCGCGGCGCCGCCCTCCCGATGGCCTTCAACCGCCAGCCGCACTACACCAAGGGCCTGCTGCTCGTCGGCGACGCCGGCGGCCTGGTCAACCCGTTCAACGGCGAGGGCATCGCCTACGCGATGGAGTCCGGCCAGATCGCGGCCGACGTCATCGTCCAGGCCCACGCCCGTCAGACCCCCGCCCAGCGCGAACTGGCCCTCCACCACTACCCGAAGATCCTCAAGGACACCTACGGCGGCTACTACACGCTGGGCCGCGCCTTCGTGAAGATCATCGGCAATCCGAAGATCATGAAGATCGCCACGCAGCGCGGACTGTCCCACCCGGTCCTGATGAAGTTCACCCTGAAGATGCTGGCCAACCTCACCGACCCGACGGGCGGCGACGCGATGGACCGCGTCATCAACGGCCTCTCGAAGGTGGCCCCGAAGGCCTGAACCCCGCCCGGTAGGCGGTCGGGGACACCCCGACCGCCCGGGTGAAGTGGCGGCGCAGATTGGCCGAGGTGCCCAGCCCGCTGCGCTCGCCGATCTGCTCGACGGGCAGGTCGGTGGACTCCAGCAGCGCCTGGGCCCGCGCCACGCGCTGCCCGAGCAGCCACTGGAGCGGTGTCGTGCCCTGCGTCTCGCGCACCCGCCGGTGGAAGGTCCGCGGGCTCATGTGGGCCCGGCGGGCCAGCTCGTCGACGCTCAGCGGCTCGTGCAGGTGCTCCAGGGCCCACTGGAGGGCCGGGCCGAGCGTGTCGGGCTCCTCGGCCGGCGACAGCGGGGCGGCCAGGGACTGCGGCCGGTCGCCCGCCCGGTGGGCCGGCACCACGAGCCGGCTCGCGAGCGCGCCCGCGACCCCGGCGCCCAGGTCCTTCCGTACGAGATGCAGACACAGGTCCAGGCCGGCCGCGGCGCCCGCGCCCGTCAGCACCGTCTCCTCGTCCGTGTAGAGGACGGACGCGTCGACCGTCACCTCCGGATGCCGGGCCGCGAGCTCGGCCGCGTACGCGTGGTGCAGCGTCGTCCGGCGCCCGTCGAGCACCCCCGCCGCGGCGAGCGCGAACGCCCCGCTGCACATCGACACCATCCGCGCTCCGGCCTCCGCCGCCGCGCGCAGCGCCCCGACCAGGTCGGCCGGCAGCTCCTGGCGGCCCTCGACCACCGCGTCCGGCACCGACGGCACGACGACGGTGTCCGCGCCCGCGATTCCGGCCAGGCCGTGGGTGCCGTGCGGGGCCGGGCCGCAGACCCGCAGGGTGTACCAGGGGTCGGCCAGATCGGTGTGCGGGATGCCGAAGACCATGGACGCGACGGAGAGTTCGTACAGGTCCCAGGGGGAGATCCCGGCCCGCTCGTCGGGCACGAGGACGACGGCCACGGTTCCTGCGCTCATGTCCGCGACCCTATGGCAGGAATCGTGCGCCGGGCGGCAGTCCTTCCGCTGTCGGCCGGATCCCGCCGCTGCGAGCGTGGAGCCATGACCACGAACCAGCCCGCCCCCCGGCCCGTCACCGTCATCGGCCTCGGCCAGATGGGGACCGCCCTCGCGGCCGCCTTCCTCGACGCCGGCCACCCCACCACCGTCTTCAACCGCAGCCCCGAGAAGGCCCGCCCGCTCGTCGAACGCGGAGCCGTCCACGCCGCCACCGTCGCCGAGGCGGTCACGGCGAGCGAACTCGTGGTGGTCTGCGTCCTCGACTACCCGGCGGTCCGCACCCTCCTCGACCCCGTCGCCGCGGACCTGCGCGGCCGGACCCTGGTCAACCTCACCTCCGGCTCGCCGGAGCAGGCCCGCGCGGAGGCCGCGTGGGCCGCCGGGCACGGCATCGGCTACCTCGACGGCGGCGTCATGACCACCCCGCCCGGCATCGGCGACAGCGCCCACATGATCCTCTACGCGGGCGGCCCCGAGCTCCTGGCCGCGCACCGCCCGGCCCTCGCCGTCCTCGGCGACCCGGTGGACCTGGGCGCGGACGCAGGCCTCGCCTCGCTGTACGACGCCGGGCTGCTCGGCCTGATGTGGTCGGTCTTCGGCGGCTGGCTGCACGCCACCGCCGTGACGGGCGCCGACGGGGTGCCGGCCAAGGAGTTCACCGGCGTCGCGGTGCGCTGGCTGCGCACAGTCGCCTGGTTCATGACCGCGTACGCGGACCAGGTCGACGCGGGGGAGTACCCGGGCGACGACGCCACCATCGACGTCCAGGTCGCCGCCATCGGACACCTGCTGCACGCGGGCGAGGAGCGCGGGATCGACGACCGGCTGCCGCGGCTCCACCTGGAGCTGATGCGGGAGGCGGTGGCGGCGGGACACGGGGGCGACAGCTACGCCCGGATCATCGAGGGCTTCCGAAAGGGTGCGTTCCGGAAGTAGGTCGCTTTCGGTACGGAAACACCGAAGGGCCGTCGCTCCCCCGAGGAGTGACGGCCCTTCCGTGGGTACGGGGTGGGATCAGAGGATCCGCACGGCGCCCGACGGCGGGTCCCAGTCCAGGTCGCGCTCGACGACACCGGTGGACGGGTTCTGCGCGCCGACGTACTTGCCGCCGCCGACGTAGATCGCGACGTGGTACGAGCCGCTGCGGCTGCCCCAGTAGAGGACGTCGCCCGGCTGGAGGTCGCTCAGGGAGACGGACGTGCCCATGCTCGACTGGTCGTACGAGATGCGCGGCAGGTCGATGCCGGCCTGGGCGTAGGCGGCCTGCACGAGGCCCGAGCAGTCCCAGGAGTTGGGACCGGTGCCGCCGGAGATGTAGGCGTCGCCGATCTGGGCCTTGGCGAAGGCCACGATCGCGGCGGCGGAGCCGGTGGCGACCTGCGAGCTGCTGGAGGAGCCGCTGTCGGAGGCGCTGAAGGACGAGGTGCCGGAGAGCGAGGTGCGCGCGGCGGTGCGGGAGGCGCGCTCCCGGGCCTCGGCGCGGGCCTTCTCGGCCTTCTCGGCCTCGGCCTTGCGGTCCGCCTCGGCCTTGGCCTTCTTGGCGTCCTTGGCGGCCTTCTGCAGGGCCGCGTTCTCCTGGGCGGCGAGGCTCTGGTCGAGGGCCTCCTGCTGGCTCGCCTCGGCGGAGGCGGAGACGGCGCTCGCGAGGTCGGCGTCGAGGGAGCCCAGCGTGGGCATCTCGAGGGTCTTCTCGGTCACCGGTTCGGCGTTCGCCGGCGCGGCGGCGCCGGCCACCGCGATGGTGCTGAGGACGCCACCGGCAACTCCGGCCCGGAACGCGAGCTTCGAGGCGCTGCGGCGGGGCTTCCGGTGGCTGGGTATGTGAGCGGTCTGGGACATGAGAACAACCGCTATCAGGGCTTCACGGTTCCCTTCAAGAAACGTGGGTTGCGCCACAGTTACGTTCGGAACCTTCGAATCCGCTTCTTCTGCGCCCTTATTGACGCCGTAACGGGCAAAACGGGCGCGGCTCATTCCGGCCTTGATCACGGGTTTTCAATGAAAGGTCCGAATTGCCCGTCGCTTACCACCTCTTCACCTCGATGGCCAAGCCCCGTTCTTTCATCCCCCTCTCATGTGTGGCGCAGGTCACAGTCGGGCTCGTGAATGCGTGCACGTGTCCACCTCGGTACGCCGGACCCCTCGACCGGGCGATGGCCGGTTCCTTTATCACCCGTACGCATCCATCGCCAATTTGCCTGTAGCGCCCATGGCTTGATAGAGCGACACCCCTTCCGACCAGCGTTTTCCGGTGCGGATGTCACATCTGGTGATCACCTGGGCGCTTCGAGTGGCAAGATCACCGCTCATCCGACTTCATGATCCTTCGTCAGGTGGTGGAGATCACAAAGTCCTTGGCGTACCCCGTGTCGCAGATCACAGAGGGGCGGGCTTAAGATACGCGGCAGTCGGGCTTGTGAACTGCCTCACATGTTGGCGATCTTTCGCGAGGCCCCCACGAGCCGACGGTGCGGTCCAACGGTCAAGGACGACTGGAAGGAGCGAGGAGCGTGAATGCGTACGCGCCCATCCTCGTGCTCGGTGCCCTGGGAGCGGGGTTTGCGATCTTCTCCGTGGTCATGGCCACGCTGATCGGGCCAAAGCGGTACAACAGGGCAAAACTTGAGGCGTACGAGTGCGGCATCGAGCCGACGCCGACGCCGACCGGAGGCGGTCGCTTCCCGATCAAGTACTACCTGACGGCGATGCTCTTCATCGTCTTCGACATCGAGATCGTCTTCCTCTACCCCTGGGCCGTCACCTTCGACGCCCTGGGGCTTTTCGGGCTCGTGGAGATGCTGCTCTTCGTGCTCACCGTCTTCGTCGCCTACGCGTACGTGTGGCGGCGCGGCGGCCTGGAATGGGACTGAGGGGCTGAGGAGCACCCATGGGACTCGAAGAGAAGCTGCCGAGCGGTTTTCTGCTGACGACGGTCGAACAGGCCGCGGGCTGGGTCCGGAAGGCCTCCGTCTTCCCCGCGACCTTCGGCCTCGCGTGCTGCGCCATCGAGATGATGACCACCGGCGCGGGCCGCTACGACCTGGCGCGCTTCGGCATGGAGGTCTTCCGCGGCTCTCCGCGCCAGGCCGATCTGATGATCGTGGCCGGCCGCGTCAGCCAGAAGATGGCGCCCGTCCTGCGGCAGGTCTACGACCAGATGCCGAACCCCAAGTGGGTCATCTCCATGGGGGTTTGTGCGTCCTCGGGCGGAATGTTCAATAATTACGCGATTGTGCAGGGAGTCGACCACATCGTGCCGGTCGACATCTATCTGCCGGGTTGCCCGCCGCGCCCGGAGATGCTGATGGACGCGATTCTCAAGCTCCACCAGAAGATCCAGGGCTCCAAGCTCGGCGTGAACGCGAAGGAAGCGGCCCGCGAGGCGGAGGAGGCGGCCCTCAAGGCGCTGCCGACCATCGAGATGAAGGGTCTGCTCCGGTGAGCGACGAAACCCCGAACCCCGAGAAGGAGCTCAGCGAGCAGAACCTCCCGGGCCAGCGCGGCGACCACGGGGAGGAGGTCCGCGTCCAGCGCGGCATGTTCGGCGCCGACAAGGGCGGCGACACCTCCGGCTACGGCGGCCTGGTCCGCTCCGTGCGCCTGCCCGGGCCGGCCACCCGCCCCTACGGCGGATGGTTCGACGAGGTGGCCGACGAGCTGGAAGGGGCCCTGGAGGAGCAGGGGCTGCTCCCCGAGAACGCCATCGAGAAGACCGTGGTCGACCGCGGGGAGCTCACCTTCCACGTCGAGCGCGAGCACCTCCTCCGGGTCGCCCGCACCCTGCGCGACGACCCCGCCCTGCGCTTCGAGCTCTGCACCGGCGTCTCCGGCGTCCACTACCCGGGCGACAAGGGCCGCGAGCTGCACGCCGTCTACCACCTGCGCTCGCTCACCCACGGGCGGCTGATCCGCCTGGAGGTCTCGGCCCCCGACGCCGACCCGCGCATCCCGTCGCTGGTCCCGGTCTATCCGACCAACGACTGGCACGAGCGCGAGACCTACGACTTCTTCGGCATCGTCTTCGACGGCCACCCCGCTCTCACCCGGATCATGATGCCGGACGACTGGCAGGGCCACCCGCAGCGCAAGGACTACCCCCTCGGCGGCATCGCCGTCGAGTACAAGGGCGCCCAGATCCCGGCTCCGGACCAGCGGAGGTCGTACTCGTGACCAGTCCCAACGCATCGTCTTCCCGCGAGACGACCGAAGGCACCGTCTACACGGTCACCGGCGGCGACTGGGACGAGGTCGTCCAGTCCGCCGCCAAGGCCGACGACGAGCGCATCGTCGTCAACATGGGCCCCCAGCACCCGTCCACCCACGGCGTGCTCCGGCTCATCCTGGAGATCGACGGCGAGACCGTCACCGAGGCCCGCTGCGGCATCGGCTACCTCCACACCGGCATCGAGAAGAACCTCGAGTACCGGACCTGGACGCAGGGCACCACCTTCGTCACGCGCATGGACTACCTCACCTCGTTCTACAACGAGACGGCGTACTGCCTGGGCGTGGAGAAGCTGCTCGGCATCACCGAGCAGGTCCCGGACCGGGCGAGCATCATCCGGGTGCTCCTCATGGAGCTCAACCGGCTCTCCTCGCACCTGGTCTGCATCGCCACCGGCGGCATGGAGCTCGGCGCCACCACGATCATGATCTACGGCTTCCGGGACCGCGAGATGATCCTGGACCTGTACGAGCTGATCACCGGCCTGCGCATGAACCACGCGTTCATCCGGCCCGGCGGCCTCGCCCAGGACCTCCCGCCCGGCGGCGTCGACGCCGTGCGCGAGTTCGTGAAGACCATGAAGAAGAACCTGCCGGAGTACGACAAGCTCGCCACCGGCAACCCGATCTTCAAGGCCCGCATGCAGGACGTCGGCTACCTCGACCTCACCGGCTGCATGGCGCTCGGCGCCACCGGACCGATCCTGCGCTCCGCGGGCCTCCCGCACGACCTGCGCAAGACCGACCCGTACTGCGGCTACGAGACCTACGACTTCGAGGTCCCCACCGCGGACAGCTGCGACTCCTACGGGCGCTTCCTGGTCCGCCTGGAGGAGATGCGCCAGTCGCTGCGGATCGTCGAGCAGTGCCTCGACCGCCTGGAGCCAGGCCCGGTCATGGTCGGCGACAAGAAGATCGCCTGGCCCGCCCAGCTGGCCCTCGGCCCCGACGGCCTCGGCAACTCCCTCGACCACATCAAGAAGATCATGGGCACCTCGATGGAGGCCCTGATCCACCACTTCAAGCTGGTCACCGAGGGCTTCCGGGTCCCCGCCGGACAGGCCTACGCGGCGGTCGAGTCCCCCAAGGGCGAACTCGGCGTCCACGTCGTCTCCGACGGCGGCACCCGCCCGTACCGGGTCCACTTCCGCGACCCGTCCTTCACCAACCTCCAGGCCATGGCCGCGATGTGCGAAGGCGGCCAGGTCGCCGACGTCATCGTCGCCGTCGCGTCCATCGACCCCGTGATGGGAGGCGTCGACCGATGACGGACGGACACACCAGTCTCGGGATGCCCCAGCTGCCCGCGCCCGACTACCCGGCCGACGTACGGGCCCGGCTGACGGCGGACGCGCAGGAGATCATCGCCCGCTACCCGGGATCCCGCTCCGCGCTGCTGCCGATGCTGCACCTCGTGCAGGCGGAGGAGGGCCACGTGACCCGGACGGGCATGCGGTTCTGCGCCGACCTGCTCGGCCTCACCACCGCCGAGGTCACCGCGGTCGCCACCTTCTACACGATGTACCGGCGCAAGCCGTCCGGCGACTACCAGGTCGGCGTCTGCACCAACACCCTGTGCGCGGTCATGGGCGGCGACGCCATCTTCGAGGAGCTCAAGGAGCACCTCGGCGTCGGCAACGACCAGACGACCGAGGACGGCAAGGTCACCCTCGAGCACATCGAGTGCAACGCGGCCTGCGACTTCGCGCCCGTCGTGATGGTCAACTGGGAGTTCTTCGACAACCAGACGCCCGAGTCCGCCAAGCGGCTCGTCGACGACCTGGTCGCCGGACGCCCCGTCTCGCCCACCCGCGGCGCGCCCCTGTGCACCTTCAAGGAGACCGCGCGCATCCTTGCCGGCTTCCCCGACGAGCGCGAGGGCGCCGTCGAGGCCACCGGCGGTGCCGGACCGGCCTCGCTCGTCGGGCTGCGGCTGGCCAAGGGAGAGACCCCGCACCACAAGATCGTCCACCCGCGCGGCGAATCGGCCAGTGGGGAGGGGGAGTGATGACCTTGGCAGCCGAGATCAACAACAGCAGCCCCGAAAAGCTGCTCTCACCCGTCCTGTCGGCCTTCTGGGACCAGCCCGAATCCTGGACCCTGGAGACCTACCGGCGGCACGACGGCTACGAGGGCCTGCGCAAGGCCCTCGCGATGTCGCCCGACGACCTCATCGCGTACGTCAAGGACTCGGGCCTCCGCGGCCGCGGCGGCGCCGGGTTCCCCACCGGGATGAAGTGGCAGTTCATTCCCCAGGGCGACGGCAAGCCGCACTACCTCGTCGTCAACGCCGACGAGTCGGAGCCCGGCACCTGCAAGGACATCCCCCTCCTCTTCGCCAACCCGCACTCGCTCATCGAGGGCATCGTGATCGCCTGCTACGCGATCCGCTCCTCGCACGCCTTCATCTACCTGCGCGGCGAGGTCGTCCCGGTGCTGCGCCGACTGCACCACGCGGTGCGGGAGGCGTACGAGGCGGGCTACCTCGGCCGGAACATCCTGGGCAGCGGTCTCGACCTGGAACTCACCGTGCACGCCGGCGCCGGCGCGTACATCTGCGGTGAGGAGACCGCCCTGCTCGACTCGCTCGAAGGGCGCCGCGGCCAGCCCCGGCTGCGGCCCCCCTTCCCCGCGGTCGCCGGTCTGTACGCCTGCCCCACCGTCGTGAACAACGTCGAGTCCATCGCCTCGGTTCCCGCGATCCTGCACAAGGGAAAGGACTGGTTCACGTCCATGGGGACCGAGAAGTCCCCCGGCTTCACGCTCTACTCGCTCAGCGGCCACGTCGCCTCGCCCGGCCAGTACGAGGCCCCGCTCGGCATCACGCTGCGCCAGCTCCTCGACATGAGCGGCGGGATGCGGGCCGGCCACCGGCTCAAGTTCTGGACCCCGGGCGGCTCCTCGACCCCGATGTTCACCGACGAGCACCTGGACGTCCCGCTCGACTACGAGGGCGTCGGCGCCGCCGGCTCCATGCTCGGCACCAAGGCGCTCCAGTGCTTCGACGAGACCACCTGCGTCGTGCGGGCCGTCACCCGCTGGACCGAGTTCTACGCCCACGAGTCCTGCGGCAAGTGCACCCCCTGCCGCGAGGGCACCTACTGGCTGGTCCAGCTGCTCCGCGACATCGAGGCCGGCAAGGGCGTCATGGCCGACCTGGACAAGCTGAACGACATCGCCGACAACATCAACGGCAAGTCGTTCTGCGCCCTCGGTGACGGCGCCGCCTCGCCGATCTTCTCGTCCCTGAAGTACTTCCGCGACGAGTACGAGCAGCACATCACGGGCAAGGGCTGCCCCTTCGACCCCGCCAAGTCGACGGCCTGGGCCGACAAGCACCGGGAGGTGAACGCATGACCGTCACCACGTCCGCCCCCGGAGGGGGAGGAGCGGCGGTGCCGCCGGAGGACCTCGTGACGCTGACGATCGACGGCGTCGAGGTCTCCGTCCCCAAGGGGACCCTGGTGATCCGGGCCGCCGAACAGCTCGGCATCGAGATCCCCCGCTTCTGCGACCACCCGCTCCTCGACCCGGCCGGCGCCTGCCGGCAGTGCATCGTCGAGGTCGAGGGCCAGCGCAAGCCGATGGCCTCCTGCACCATCACCTGCACCGACGGCATGGTCGTGAAGTCGCAGCTGACCTCGCAGGTCGCCGAGAAGGCCCAGCACGGCGTGATGGAGCTGCTGCTCATCAACCACCCGCTGGACTGCCCGGTCTGCGACAAGGGCGGCGAGTGCCCGCTGCAGAACCAGGCCATGTCCCACGGGCAGGCCGAGTCCCGCTTCGAGGGCAGCAAGCGGACCTACGAGAAGCCGATCCCGCTGTCCACGCAGGTGCTCCTGGACCGCGAGCGGTGCGTGCTGTGCGCGCGCTGCACCCGCTTCTCCAACCAGGTGGCCGGCGACCCGATGATCGAGCTGATCGAGCGCGGCGCGCTCCAGCAGGTCGGCCTCGGCAACAGCGACCCCTTCGAGTCGTACTTCTCCGGCAACACCATCCAGATCTGCCCGGTCGGCGCGCTCACCTCGGCCGCCTACCGCTTCCGCTCCCGCCCCTTCGACCTGGTGTCGTCGCCGAGCGTCTGCGAACACTGCGCGGGCGGCTGCGCGACCCGCACCGACCACCGGCGCGGCAAGGTCATGCGGCGGCTCGCCGCCGACGACCCCGAGGTCAACGAGGAGTGGATCTGCGACAAGGGGCGGTTCGGGTTCCGGTACGCGCAGCAGCGCGACCGGCTCACCACCCCGCTGGTCCGCGACCAGGAGACCGGCCGCCTGGAGCCGGCCTCCTGGCCGGAGGCCCTGGAGGCCGCCGCCCGCGGACTGGTCCGCGGCCGCACCGGCGTCCTGGCCGGCGGCCGGCTGACCGTCGAGGACGCCTACGCGTACGCCAAGTTCGCCCGGGTCGCCCTCGACACCAACGACGTCGACTTCCGAGCCCGCGTCCACTCCGGCGAGGAGGCCGACTTCCTGGCCTCCGCCGTCGCCGGCCGCGGCCGCGACCTGGACGGCCGAGGCGTCACGTACACCTCGCTGGAAGCCGCCCCGGCCGTGCTCCTCGTCGGCCTGGAGTCGGAGGAGGAGGCCCCCGGCGTCTTCCTGCGGCTGCGCAAGGCCTGGCGCAAGAAGGGCCAGCGGACGTACGCGGTCGCCGCGTTCGCCACCCGCGGCCTGGAGAAGACCGGCGGCACCCTGCTGCCCGCCGCGCCCGGCACCGAGAGCGAGTGGCTCGACGCCCTCACCTCCCGTGTCGGCCTCTCGGCGGACGGACTGGCCGCGGCCGAGGCGCTCCGCCAGGACGGCGCCGTCATCGCCGTCGGGGAGCGGCTCGCCGGGGTGCCCGGCGCGCTCACCGCCGCCATCCGGGCCGCGACCGCCACCGGCGCCCAGCTGGTGTGGATCCCGCGCCGGGCCGGAGAGCGCGGCGCCGTCGAGGCGGGTGCCATCCCGGCGCTGCTGCCCGGCGGGCGGCCGGTCACCGATCCGCGCGCGCGGGAAGAGGTCGCCGCCGTCTGGGGCGTCCGCGAACTCCCGCACGGCTACGGCCGCGACACCGGCCAGATCGTCGAGGCCGCCGCCACCGGCGAACTCGCCGCGCTGCTCGTCGGCGGCGTCGACGTCGACGACCTGCCGGACCCGGCACGCGCGCGTGAGGCGCTCGACGCGGCCTTCGTGGTCTCCCTGGAGCTGCGCCCCGGCGCGGTCACCGAGCGGGCCGACGTGATCCTGCCGGTCGCCGCGGTCGCCGAGAAGCCCGGCACCTTCCTCAACTGGGAAGGCAGAGCACGGCTGTTCGAGGCCGCGCTCAAGCCGGAGCAGATGACCCGGCCCCTGGCCCCGGCCGACGCCCGCGTGCTGCACATGCTGGCCGACGCCATGGACGCCCACCTGGGCCTGCCCGACCTGCGGTCCGTCCGGCGCGAGCTGGACCGGCTCGGCGGCTGGACCGGCGAGCGGGCCTCCGAGCCGGCCGAGCCCGGCCAGGCCGCGGCCCGCCCCGGCGACGGCGAGGCCGTGCTCGCGGGGCACCGGCTGCTGCTCGACCTGGGCCGTCTCCAGGAGGGCGACGAGGCCCTGGCCGGCACCCGGCACGCCGCCGTGGCCCGGCTGTCGGCGACCACCGCCGCCGACACCGGCGTCAAGGACGGCGACCTGCTCGACGTCACCGGCCCCGCCGGCTCGGTCGCCCTCCCGCTGGCCGTCACCGAGATGCCCGACCGGGTGGTCTGGCTCCCGCTGAACTCCACGGGGCACGGCGTCCTCGCCGGCACCGGCGCCCGCCCCGGCGACCTGGTCCGCATCGGCCCGGCCACCCCTTCGACGGAGGTGCAGGCGTGAACACGCTGCTCGCCGCGGAAGACCTCTCCCTGTTCGGGCGCGACCCCTGGTGGCTCGTCGCGATCAAGGCGGTGTTCTGCTTCGCGTTCCTCATGGTGACCGTGCTCTTCTCCATCGTGTGGGAGCGCAAGGTCGTCGCCTGGATGCAGCTGCGCGTCGGACCCAACCGGCACGGGCCCTGGGGCATGCTCCAGTCGCTCGCCGACGGCATCAAGCTGATGCTGAAGGAGGACGTGATCGTCCGCCGGGCCGACAAGGTCGTCTACGTGCTCGCCCCGATCATCGCCGCCATCCCGGCGTTCATGGCGATCGCGGTGATCCCCTTCGGCCCGGCCGGCAACGAGGTGTCGATCTTCGGCCAGCGCACCACGATGCAGCTGACCGACCTGCCGATCGCGATGCTGTACGTCCTCGCGGTCGCCTCCGTCGGCATCTACGGCATCGTCCTCGCCGGCTGGTCCTCCGGCTCGACGTACCCGCTCCTCGGCGGACTGCGCTCCTGCGCGCAGATGATCTCCTACGAGATCGCCATGGGCGCCGCCTTCGCGTCGGTCTTCCTCTACTCCGGGTCGATGTCGACCTCGAAGATCGTGGAGGCGCAGGCCGACCGCTGGTACATCGTGCTGCTGCCGGTCTCCTTCATCATCTACATCGTCACCATGGTGGGCGAGACCAACCGCGCCCCCTTCGACATGCCGGAGTCCGAGGGCGACCTGGTCGGCGGTTTCAACACCGAGTACTCGTCCATCAAGTTCGCGATGTTCATGCTCGCCGAGTACGTGAACATGGTGACGGTCTCGGCCGTGTCGGTGACCCTGTTCCTCGGCGGCTGGCGCGCCCCGTGGCCGATCTCGGGCTTCTGGGAGGGCGCGAACCACGGCTGGTGGCCGATGCTCTGGTTCATCCTCAAGGTCCAGGTGCTGCTGTTCTTCTTCATCTGGCTGCGCGGCACGCTGCCCCGGGTCCGCTACGACCAGCTGATGAAGCTGGGCTGGAAGGTGCTCATCCCGGTCTCGGTGGTCTGGCTGATGCTGGTCGCCACGGTCCGGGCACTGCGCAACGAGAACTACGACTTCCAGACCATCGTGCTCTACGTCGCCGGAGCCGTCCTCGCGGTGCTCCTGCTCTCCTTCGTCGCGGACGTCTTCCGCGACAAGAAGGCGAAGACGCGGGCGCCCTCGGCCGAGGACACCCGCGCCTTCGACCCGATGTCCGGCGGCTTCCCCGTACCGCCCAAGCCCGGACAGACCCTGCCGCCCGTACCGCGGCGCCGGCCCCGCGGCGAGCGGGAGCTGATCGTCAGTGGTGGCCCCGATTCCGCTACGGCGACTGATGGAAAGGAGACGGACGGTGTCTGATTTCCAGAATCCGGTGGCCGGCTTCGGCGTGACCTTCAAGGCCATGTTCAAGAAGCGGCTGACCGAGCAGTACCCGGAGCAACAGAAGACGACGGCGCCCCGCTTCCACGGCCGGCACCAGCTCAACCGTCACCCCGACGGTCTGGAGAAGTGCGTCGGCTGCGAGCTGTGCGCCTGGGCCTGCCCCGCCGACGCCATCTACGTGGAAGGCGCCGACAACACCGACGAGGAGCGCTACTCGCCGGGCGAGCGGTACGGCCGCGTCTACCAGATCAACTACGCCCGCTGCATCCTGTGCGGGCTGTGCATCGAGGCCTGCCCCACCCGCGCGCTGACGATGACCAACGAGTTCGAACTGGCCGACTCCTCCCGCGAGAACCTGATCTACACCAAGGAGCAGCTGCTCGCGGGCCTGAACGAGGGCATGGTCGACACCCCGCACGCCATCTTCCCGGGCACGGACGAGCAGGACTACTACAACGGCCGGGTCACCGAGGCGGCGCCCGGGACCGTCCGTCAGGCCGCCGTCTCCCAGGGAGAGCCCCAGGAGGGTGAGTCGGTCTTCGGCGAGTCCGAGCCGGCGTCCGGGAAGGTGGTGGGCCGATGAGCGCGCTCGCCGCCTACACCACCTCCACCGGTGAGGCGTTCCAGTTCTGGGTGCTCGGCACCGTCGCCGTCATCGGCGCGCTGTGCACGATCCTCATGAGGAGGGCCGTCCATTCCGCGCTCTGCCTCGCCGGGACCATGATCGTCCTGGCGGTCTTCTACCTCGCGAACGGCGCGTACTTCCTCGGCATCGTCCAGATCGTCGTCTACACCGGCGCGATCATGATGCTGTTCCTGTTCGTCGTCATGCTGGTCGGCGTCACCGCCGCCGACTCGCTGAAGGAGACCATCAAGGGCCAGCGCTGGTGGGCCGCCGCCTGCGGGCTGGGCTTCGGCGTGCTGCTGGTCGCCGGTATCGGACACGCCTCGCTGACCCGGTTCAACGGCCTCGGCACGGCCAACTCGGCCAACGGCGGAAACGTGGAGGGCCTCGCCGCCCTCATCTTCACCAAGTACGTCTTCGCCTTCGAGATCACCGGCGCGCTGCTCATCACCGCGGCCGTCGGCGCGATGGTCCTCACCCACCGCGAGCGCACCGAACGCGCCCGCACCCAGCGCGAGCTGGCCGAGCAGCGCGTACGGGAAGGCACGCACGTCCCGCCGCTCCCGGCGCCCGGCGTCTACGCCCGGCACAACGCCGTGGACATCGCCGGCCTGCTGCCCGACGGCACCCCGGCCGAGCTGACCGTCATCTCGACCCTGCGCAAGCGGGGCCAGATCCGGGACGTGTCCGGTGAGGCGCTCGCGGACCTCAAGGCCCTGGAACAGCGCTCCGAGGAGCGCCTGGGCCGTAAGCGGGACGAAGAGGAGGCCTCCCGGTGAATCCCGTCAACTACCTGTACCTCGCCGCCCTGCTGTTCACCATCGGCGCGGTCGGTGTGCTCATCCGGCGGAACGCGATCGTGCTCTTCATGTGCGTCGAGCTGATGCTCAACGCCTGCAACCTCGCGTTCGTGACCTTCTCCCGTATGCACGGCAACCTCGACGGCCAGGTCATCGCCTTCTTCACGATGGTCGTGGCCGCCGCCGAGGTCGTCGTCGGACTCGCGATCATCGTGTCCGTCTTCCGTGCCCGCCACTCGGCCTCGGTCGACGACGCCAGCCTGATGAAGCTGTGAGGGGCTGACCGTGGACAACCTCATTGCGCTGCTCATCGCGGCGCCCCTGCTCGGAGCGGCCGTCCTGCTGTGCGGCGGACGGCGCCTCGACAAGACCGGGCACTGGCTCGGCACCCTGCTCGCCGGCTCCTCCTTCGTGATCGGTCTCGTCCTGTTCGCCGACATGCTCTCCAAGAGCGCCGACGACCGGGCCCTGCACCAGCACCTCTTCACCTGGATCCCGGTGGAGGGCTTCCAGGCGGAAATGGCCTTCCAGCTCGACCAGCTGTCGATGACCTTCGTGCTCCTGATCACCGGCGTCGGCACGCTCATCCACCTGTACTCCGTCGGCTACATGGAGCACGACGAGCGGCGCCGCCGCTTCTTCGGCTACCTCAACCTGTTCGTCGCGGCGATGCTGCTGCTCGTCCTCGCCGACAACTACCTGCTGCTCTACTTCGGCTGGGAGGGCGTCGGCCTCGCCTCGTACCTCCTGATCGGCTTCTGGCAGCACAAGCCCAGCGCGGCGACCGCCGCCAAGAAGGCCTTCCTGGTCAACCGGGTCGGCGACATGGGCCTGTCGATCGCGATCATGCTGATGTTCACCACCTTCGGCACCTTCGCCTTCGGCCCGGTCCTGGAGTCCACCGGCCAGGCCTCCGAGGGCAAGCTGACCGCGATCGGTCTGATGCTGCTCCTCGCGGCCTGCGGAAAGTCGGCCCAGGTGCCGCTGCAGTCCTGGCTCGGGGACGCGATGGAGGGTCCGACCCCGGTCTCGGCCCTCATCCACGCGGCCACCATGGTGACCGCCGGTGTCTATCTGATCGTCCGCTCCGGCGCGATCTTCAACGCCGCCCCCGACGCGCAGCTCGTCGTCACCGTGGTCGGCACCGTCACGCTCCTCTTCGGTGCGATCGTCGGTTGCGCGAAGGACGACATCAAGAAGGCGCTGGCCGGTTCGACGATGTCGCAGATCGGCTACATGGTCCTCGCGGCCGGCCTCGGCCCGATCGGCTACGCCTTCGCGATCATGCACCTGGTCACCCACGGCTTCTTCAAGGCCGGGCTGTTCCTCGGCGCCGGATCGGTCATGCACGGCATGAACGACGAGGTCGACATGCGGCACTACGGCGGGCTGCGGAAGTACCTGCCCGTCACCTTCGTCACCTTCGGCCTCGGCTACCTCGCGATCATCGGCTTCCCCGGCCTGTCCGGCTTCTTCTCCAAGGACAAGATCATCGAGGCGGCCTTCGCCAAGGGCGGCACGGAGGGCTGGATCCTCGGCGGCTGCGCCCTCCTCGGCGCCGCCATCACCGCCTTCTACATGACCCGCGTGATGCTGATGACCTTCTTCGGCGAGAAGCGCTGGCAGCCCGACGCCGAAGGCGAACTGCCGCACCCGCACGAGTCGCCGAAGACGATGACGATCCCGATGGTCCTGCTGGCCTTCGGCTCGGTCTTCGCGGGCGCCCTGTTCGGCATCGGCGACCGGTTCGTGAAGTGGCTGGAGCCGGTCACCAGCTTCGAGCACGGGCACCCGCCCATCGGCGCCGGCGCGATCACCACCGCCACCGTCGTGGTCATGCTCCTCGGCGTCGGGCTCGCGTACCTCCAGTACGGGCGCCGCCCGGTGCCGGTGGTCGCTCCGCGCGGCTCGCTGCTCACCCGGGCCGCCCGCCGCGACCTGCTCCAGGACGACTTCAACCACGTCGTCTTCGTCCGCGGCGGCACCCACCTGACCCGCTCCCTCGTCTACGTCGACCACAGCCTCGTCGACGGGGTGGTCAACGGCACCGCGGCCTCGGTCGGCGGGCTCTCCGGCCGGCTGCGCAAGCTCCAGAACGGCTACGCCCGGTCGTACGCGGTCTCCATGTTCGGAGGTACGGCGGTGCTCATCGCCGCGACCCTGCTGATGAGGGCGGTGTGACTCCCATGTCCCAAGTGGTCAACGCGGGTTTCCCGCTCCTTACCGTGACGGCCGGGGTCCCGGCGGTGGGTGCCATCCTCACCGCCGCCGTCCCCGCCGCCCGGCGCACCGCCGCCAAGTGGCTCGCGCTGCTCGTCTCGCTCGTCACCCTCGTACTCGCGGCGGTCGTCTTCGTCCGCTTCGAGCCCGGCGGCGACCGCTACCAGCTCGTCGAATCACACGCCTGGATCCGGGACTTCGGCGTCAGCTACGAGCTCGGCGTGGACGGCATCGGGGTGGCGCTCATCGCGCTCACCGCGCTGCTGATCCCGTTCATCGTGCTGGCCGGCTGGCACGACGCCGACCCTTCCGCGAGCTCTTCGCCTAGTGACCGCGTCGACAAGCGGTGGCGGCCCACGCAGGGCTTCTTCGCCCTGATCCTCATGGTCGAGGCGATGGTGATCCTCTCCTTCGAGGCCACCGACGTCTTCCTCTTCTACGTCCTGTTCGAAGCCATGCTCATCCCGATGTACTTCCTCATCGGCGGCTTCGGCGACCGTGCCCACTCCGGCACCGACGAGAACGCGGCCGCGCAGCGCTCCTACGCGGCGGTCAAGTTCCTGCTCTACAACCTGGTCGGCGGTCTGATCATGCTGGCCGCGGTCATCGGCCTCTACGTCGTCGCCGGCGACTTCTCGCTCACCGAGATCACCGCGGCGCGGGCGGACGGCTCGCTGGAGATGGCCACCGGCACCGAACGGTGGCTGTTCCTCGGCTTCTTCTTCGCCTTCGCCGTGAAGGCGCCGCTGTGGCCGCTGCACACCTGGCTGCCCAACGCGATGGGGGAGGCCACCGCCCCGGTCGCCGTCCTCATCACCGCCGTCGTCGACAAGGTCGGCACCTTCGCGATGCTCCGCTTCTGCCTCGGACTCTTCCCCGAGGCCTCGAAGTGGGCCACCCCCGCGATCGTCGTCCTCGCCCTCATCAGCATCGTCTACGGGGCGCTGCTCGCGGTCGGCCAGCGGGACATCAAGCGCCTGGTCGCGTACGCGTCGATCTCCCACTTCGGCTTCATCATCATGGGCATCTTCGCGATGACCAGCCAGGGCCAGTCCGGCGCCACGCTCTACATGGTCAACCACGGGATCTCGACGGCCGCGCTGATGCTGGTCGCCGGTTTCCTGATCTCCCGGCGCGGCTCGCGGCTCATCGCCGACTACGGCGGGGTGCAGAAGGTCGCACCGGTGCTCGCCGGCACCTTCCTGATCGGCGGTCTCGCCACCCTGTCGCTGCCCGGGCTCGCCCCCTTCGTGAGCGAGTTCCTGGTCCTGGTCGGCACCTTCTCGCGCTATCCGGTGGCGGGGATCGTCGCCACCACCGGCATCGTCCTCGCCGCGCTCTACGTCCTCGTCCTCTACCAGCGGACGATGACCGGCCCGGTGAAGGAGGAGGTGCGCGAGCTGCCCGACCTGCGGGTGCGCGAGCTCGCGGTGGTGGCCCCGCTGATCGCGGTGCTGATCTTCCTCGGGGTCTTCCCGAAGCCGCTGACGGACGTCGTCAACCCGGCGGTGCAGTACACCATGTCCGATGTCCAGCAGAAGGACCCGAGCCCCGAAGTGGAGGCGGCCAAGTGAGTGCTTCAGCCGTCGCACCCGCTGTCCACAGCCTGTGGACGACGGCGGCCGCCGGGCCGATCGACAAGATCCCGGCACCCCACATCGAGTACACCCAGCTGTCGCCCGTGCTCATCGTGGTGGGCGCGGCCGTCGTCGGCGTCCTCGTCGAGGCCTTCGTGCCGCGCAAGGCCCGCCACTACACCCAGGTGTTCCTGACCGTCCTGGCCCTCGCCGCCGCCTTCGCCGCGGTCGTCGGCCTCGCCGCCGGCGGCTACGGCTCCACCAAGGCCCACATCGCGGCCATGGGCGCCATCGCCGTCGACGGGCCCGCCCTGTTCCTCCAGGGCACCATCCTGCTCGCCGCGATCGTCTCGATCCTCACGTTCGCGGAGCGCAGGCTCGACCCGGCCGACCACGGCCACCGGGTCGACTCCTTCGCCGCCGAGGCCGCAGCCGTCCCCGGCAGCGAGCAGGAGAGGGCGGCGGTCAAGGCCGGCTTCACCACCACCGAGGTCTTCCCGCTGGCCCTGTTCGCGGTCGCCGGCATGCTGGTCTTCCCCGCCGCCAACGACCTGCTGACGCTGTTCGTGGCGCTGGAGGTCTTCTCGCTCCCGCTCTACCTGCTGTGCGCCGTGGCCCGCCGCAAGCGCCTGCTGTCGCAGGAGGCCGCGGTCAAGTACTTCCTGCTCGGCGCCTTCTCCTCGGCCTTCCTGCTCTTCGGGATCGCCCTCCTCTACGGCTACGCTGGCTCCGTCTCGTACGCCGTCATCGCCGACGTCGTCGGCGGCGACGTCACCGCGATCGACCCGGCGCTCGCCGACACCATGGGCAACGACGTGCTGCTCCTCATCGGCTTCGCCCTGGTCATGATGGGCCTGCTGTTCAAGGTCGGCGCCGTCCCCTTCCACATGTGGACCCCGGACGTCTACGAGGGCGCCCCGACCCCCGTCACCGGCTTCATGGCCGCCGCGACGAAGGTCGCCGCCTTCGGCGCGATGCTGCGCCTCCTCTACGTGGTGCTGCCGGGCCTCACGTGGGACTGGCGGCCGGTCATGTGGGCCGTCGCCATCGTCACCATGCTGGGCGGTGCGATCGTCGCCATCACCCAGACCGACGTCAAACGGCTGCTCGCCTACTCGTCGATCGCGCACGCCGGCTTCATCCTCGCCGGTGTCATCGCGGCCACGCCCAGCGGCGTCTCGTCGGTGCTGTTCTACCTGGGGGCCTACTCCTTCGTGACCATCGGCGCCTTCGCCGTCGTCACGCTGGTGCGGGACGCGGGCGGCGAGGCCACGCACCTGTCCAAGTGGGCCGGTCTGGGCCGGCGTTCGCCGCTCGTCGCGGCGGTCTTCGCGGTCTTCCTGCTCGCCTTCGCCGGCATCCCGCTGACCTCGGGGTTCTCCGGGAAGTTCGCGGTCTTCAAGGCGGCGGCGGAGGGCGGCGCGGGCGCGCTGGTCGTGGTCGGTGTGATCTCGTCCGCGGTCGCCGCGTTCTTCTACATCCGGGTGATCGTGCTGATGTTCTTCAGCGAGCCGAAGGCGGACGGCCCCACGGTCGCCGTGCCCTCGGGCCTCACCTCGATCGCCATCACGGCCGGTGTGGTGGTCACGCTGGTGCTCGGCTTCGCGCCGCAGTACTTCCTGGACCTGGCCGGCCAGGCGGGCGTGTTCGTCCGCTAGACGTCCCCACGGCCCCGAGGGCCCGGTCCCCGCAGTCGCGGGACCGGGCCCTCGGCGTGTGCGCGGGACCGGGCGGCGCACGCGGGGGTGACCCGTCCCGGGGTGGCATGTCATCGTGAGTCACCGCCGGATTGGTCTCGACCATTGAGGAGGGCCGCCCCATGCGCGGTACCACCGCGTCGCCCGACACCCCCTGCGCCGCGTCCCGGCGAGGGGAACCGCCCGTGCACCGGCTGGAGTTACGGCTCCCCGACGACGTGCCGTTCGCCGTCGGCACCTTCGACACCATCGGCCCCATGTCCCGGGCCGCCTTCCCCCACCGCCACACCTTCTACGAGATCGTGCACGTCACCCATGGCGCCGGCACGCACGTCGTGGACATGGAACGCTGGGAGCTCCGCCCGCCGCACCTCGGCCTGATCCTGCCCGGACAGCTCCACCACTGGGAGGACGTCCACGGACTCGACGGCTCGGTCGTCCTGTTCACACCCGAGTTCCTCCTCGACCACCCCGGCGACCAGGACCTGCTGCGCCGCATCGCCGCCCGCCCCTGGCTGCGCCTCGACCCGGCCGCGCACCGCCGCACCGCGCACCTGATCGCCGAACTCGGTGAGGAGTACGGGCACGGGGACGCCGGATTCGCCACCGTGCTGCGCTCGCTGCTGCACGTGCTGCTCGTCCGGACGGCCCGGCTCGGCGCCCCGCCGGAGCCGCCGGCGCCGTCCGGGCGGCCCGCCTCCGTCGCCGACGCGTTCGCCCGGCTGATCGCCCGTACCGACGCGGACGGCGCGGCCGCCGGGCCCCGGTCCGTGCGGGAGTGCGCCGAGCGGCTCGGGGTCACCCCCGGCTATCTCACCGAGGCCGTACGGGCCGCCCTCGGCCGCACCCCGGCCGGCCTGCTCCGCGAGGCCCGCACCCGCGAGGCCCAACGCCTGCTCGCGCACACCTCTCTGTCGGTACGTCAGGTGGCGTCGAGGACGGGCTTCGACGACCCCGCGTACTTCTGCCGCTTCTTCCGCCGCGAGACCGGCATGAGCCCCGGCGACTTCCGAAAGCACCACGACCACCGGCTTGCGTCCATCGAAGCGGACCCCGGGCCCGCCTAGGTTTCTGGTCGATCGTTCCGCCCCCCACAGAGGAGCAGGCATGGACCGAGAGACCTCGACCGGACACGTCACCCGCAAGACGGTGCTGCGCGCCGCGCTCGCGGCCGGCATGGCCGCCCCCGCGGTGCTCATGGGCGTCCCCGCGCTCGCCCGTACGCTCGACGCCGGCACCGTCGCGCCCGAGCTCACCCCCGCGTGCGACGACGGGGACGACCCCACCCCGGCGCAGATCGAAGGCCCCTACTTCAAGCCCAACTCGCCCCTGAGGAACACCCTGTCCGAGCCGGGCACCCCCGGCGTGCGGCTGACCGTGAGCGGCTACGTCTTCGGGCGCGCCTGCCGACCGGTCGTCGGCGCCCTGCTCGACTTCTGGCAGGCCGACACCAACGGCGCCTACGACAACACCGGGTTCCGCTTCCGCGGGCACCAGTTCACCGGCGCGGACGGCGCCTTCGCGCTCACCACGATCGTGCCGGGCCTGTATCCCGGACGCACCCGGCACCTCCACGTGAAGGTGCAGGCGCCGGGCCGGCCGGTGCTCACCACCCAGCTGTACTTCCCGGGCGAGCCCCGCAACAACACCGACTCGATCTTCGACGCCCGGTTGCTGATGAGCGTCCGGGACGCGGGCGGGGCGAAGGAGGCGGCCTTCGACTTCGTGCTCGACGTGCCGCAGGATCCGGGTCCGAGCCCGACCCCGACGCCGACGCCCACGGCGACGGCCCCGGGCGGCACCTGGGCCGCCGGGACCGCGTACCGGGCCGGGGACGCGGTCACCCACGCCGGGCGGCGCTACGTGTGCCTCCAGGCCCACACGGCCCAGCCCGGCTGGGAGCCGCCCGCCGTTCCCGCCCTGTGGCGGGCGGTCTGAGCCGCCGGAACGGCCGCAGCGGCCGGGCCGCCGGGGCCTGCTGAGCCTCGGGGGCCCGGCCGGGCTCGTTGAGCCGCCGGGCCCGGCCCGGGGCGGCTCAGGCGGCGCTGTTCGGCGCGATCCGGCCGGTGACCTCGCCCAGGGCGACCCGGACGCCGTCCGGGCCCGGGGCCCAGGCGGTCAGCGTGACCTCGTCGCCGTCCTCCAGGAACGTGCGCTTGCCGTCGGCGAGCTCCAGCGCGTCGCGCCCGTTCCAGGTGAGTTCGAGCAGCGAGCCGCGCTGACCGACCTCGGGTCCGGAGACCGTGCCGGAGCCGTACAGGTCACCGGTGCGCAGCGAGGCGCCGTTGACGGTCATGTGGGCGAGCTGCTGCGCGGCCGTCCAGTACATGGTGGAGAACGGCGGCTCGGCCACCACCTCGCCGTTGATGGTGACGGTGATCCGCAGGTCGAAGCCGCCGGGCTCCTCCTCGCCGGAGTCCTCCAGGTACGGCAGCAACGGGAAGTCCCGCGCGGGCGGGGCGACCCGGGCCGCGTCCAGGGCCTCCAGAGGCGTCACCCAGGCCGAGACGGAGGTCTGGAAGGACTTGCCGAGGAAGGGCCCGAGCGGCACGTACTCCCAGGCCTGGATGTCCCGCGCCGACCAGTCGTTGAGCAGCGTCAGACCGAAGACGTGCTCGCGGAAGTCGGCCAGCGGTACCGGGGTGCCGAGCGTGGACGGGGTGCCGACCAGGAAGCCGACCTCCGCCTCGATGTCCAGCTTGACCGAGGGCCCGAAGACCGGCGTCGCGTCGGCCGGGGTCTTGCGCTGGCCGGCCGGGCGGACCACGTCCGTGCCGGAGACCACGACGGTGCCCGAGCGCCCGTGGTAGCCGATCGGCAGGTGCTTCCAGTTCGGCGTGAGCGGCTCGCCGTCCGGGCGGAAGATGTGCCCGACGTTGGTCGCGTGGTGCTCGCTCGCGTAGAAGTCGACGTAGTCGGCGACCTCGTACGGCAGGTGCAGGGTGACCGCGTCCAGCGGGTGCAGCAGCGGCTCCACGACCGGGCGGTGCGCGGGCACGGTCAGCCAGCCGGTCAGCGCGCGGCGCACGTCGCGCCAGGCGGTGCGGCCGGCCGCGAGCAGCGGGTTCAGGCTGGGCTGCGCGAGCAGCGCGGCGTACGGCGAACCGAGCGCGTGCGCCGCGGCCCCCGCGTCGAGCACGTGCCCGCCGATCCGGACGCCGAGCCGACGCCGGTCGGGCTCGTCGGCGGTGGAGAAGACGCCGTACGGGAGGTTGTGCGGGCCGAAGGGATCGCCTTCGGCCAGGTCGAGCGGGCTCTGCTCGGGCATCGGTGCTTGCCTCGCTTTCCAGGTGTGTGGGGGACACGTTACGGGGCGGGCGCCGAGCGGCGGATGACATGTGTCACACAGAAAGTGCGGCCTCCGTGGGCAACTGTCCGTATTCGCGGGCTATGTGACAGCTGTGAGGCGCCCGTGTCGACAAAGCGCCTGTCACGGACTCGTCAATCCGGCTATTCCCCGGCCTTATTCCGGTCATACGATCACCGCTATGTCGCGCCGCGTGAGGTATCCGCGGGCGCGGCCCCACAACTCTGTTTGTTCTCATCTTCGTCCGACCAGAAAAGGTCCATCTTGAAGATTCGCCGCATTGTGGCGACCGCCGTGGCCGCCGCCGTGACCACCCCGGTCGTGCTCCTTTCCGCCGTGCCCGCGTTCGCCGACACGAAGCCGGGTACCACGCAGACGCAGGACGACCAGCCGACGATCGAGGAGTTGAAGCTCGCGGTCGCCGCCGCGCAGAAGGCACTCGACGCCGCCAAGGCAGCCCGTGCTGAGGGCAGCAAGCAGCTGGACGTCGCCTTCGCCACGCTGGCGCCGGGCGGGACCCATGCCCTCGCCGTCACGCTTACCGACGCCATGGCGAAGGCCAAGACCGCCGGCGACGCGAAGACCGCGGCGGACGAGAAGCTCGCCACGGCCGAGAAGGCCCTGAAGGCGCTGCCCGACACTGCCACGCAGGAGGAGAGGGACACGGCTCAGCAGGCCGTGACCGAGGCCAAGACCGCCGCTGAAGCGGCCACGGCGGCCAAGACCGCCGCCGACACGAAGGTCGACGAGGCCGCCGATGCCATCGACGACGAGCGTGTGCGCCTCTCTCGTGAGTACAACCTGAAGTACGTGAAGCCCGAGCAGGAGGCCCAGAACGCTCTCGACGCGGCCGAGAAGGCGCTGAAGGAGGCCGAGGAGGAGCCTGACGGCTGCAAGGACGTCGAGAAGACTCTCACCGTCCGTCTGACCGGTCCCAAGCAGATCGCCGCGGGCTCCAGCGGCGACTTCTCGCTGCGCCTCACCAACGCGACGGGTGCCACCCTGGACGCGCCTGGCGCCGAGATCAACCTGGTCAACGCGGCCACCGGCGACAGCAACCTGAACAAGTGGCTGGACCTCAAGGCCTCGGTCGACGGCTCCTGGCAGGACGTCGACGAGGACTTCGCGGTAGTCGACCTCAAGCCCATGAAGGCGGGGGCCACCGCAGACGTCAAGCTGCGCGTCACCGTCAACGCCAAGGCCCCCAAGGCCTTCGCATCGCTCCTTGCCGCGTCCGGGTACGACAACAAGGACGGCTCCTGTGGCTGGGGTGGTGGCGCCGCCGCTGACTTCACGATCACCAAGGCTTCCAAGCCCGGCTCCACCGGCGGCAACGGCAACACCACCCAGCAGGGCGGCCAGTCGAACACCCCGGTGACCAACGGCACCTCCGGCTCCACCGGCGGCACGCTCGCCAAGACCGGTGCCGGCTCCTCCACGATGCCGATCGCCCTCGCGGGCGCAGCGGCCGTGGCCCTGGGCGCCGGCGCGATGGTCGTGGTCCGCCGCCGCAAGGCCGGCGCGGACGCGTAACCGCACCGCACCACCGCTTTCCGAAGGAAGGGCCCCGATCCGCTGTCTCGGGATCGGGGCCCTTCCGTTTCCCGAGGGGGGATGTCCATGAAGATGCGCCGATTTCTCGCGACGGCCGTCGCGGCCGCCGTCACCACTCCGGTGGTGTTCCTGGCCGCGGCGCCCGCGTTCGCGGACGGCAAGCCGGCCGGAGCGGCCGCGCGGCAGGACAAGAAGCAGACGATCGGGGCGCTGCGGGAGGCGGTCGCCGCCGCGCAGAAGGCGTTCGACGAGGCCGGCGCCGCCCGCGAGGCGGGCGAGCGGCAGCTCGACGCCGACCTCGACAAGCTGTCGGTCTCGCAGGGCGGCACCCATCCGCTCGTCATCGCGTACGACGAGGCCAGGAAGGCCGCCGACGCCGCCGCCGCGGCGAAGAAGGAGGCGGACGGGAAGCTGGCCGCCGCCGAGAAGGCGCTGGCCGAGCTGCCCGCCGAGGCGACGCAGGAGCAGAAGGACGCGGCGCACAACGCCGTGGACGACGCCCGCAAGGCCGCCGGCGAGGCCGCCACCGCCAAGACCGCGGCCGACACGAAGGCCTCGGAGGCCGGGAAGGCCCTCTCCGACGAGCGGGTGCGGCTCGTGCAGGTCTTCTGGAAGGACTACCAGAAGCCCCACGAGGACGCGCAGAAGGCCCTCGACGCCGCCAAGAAGGCGCTCGCCGACGCCCTCGCGGAGGCGACGGCCGCGACCTGCACGGACGGCACGAAGAACCCGGACCTCGTCAGCTCGTTGACCGGCCCGAAGAAGATCGCGGCCGGTGGCAGCGGTGTCTTCACCTTCCGCGTCACCAACCAGGGCACGGCCCGGCTGGAGGAGGTGGCCGTCGACGCGCTGGTCTTCGGGATGGAGCGGATCGAGCAGGACCACAAGAACTTCACGGTGACCTCGTCCTCGCCCGCCGACACCTCCCTGGCCCCGGGCAAGTCGATCGACTTCAAGCTGAAGGTCGCCGTCGGTGCCGCGGCGAAGGCGGACACGGGCGTGCTGCCCGTCGTCGCCCGGTACGTCGACAAGGGCGTGTCCTGCGGTATCGCCGAGAAGGGCCATCAGGTCACCTTCACCGTCACCAAGCCCCACAAGCCCGGCAAGCCCGGGAAGCCCGGCTCCGGCTCCACCGGCGGTTCCACCGGTGGCAACGGCACCTCCCAGCAGGGTGGTCAGTCCGACACCCCGGTGACCGACGGCACCTCCGGCTCCACCGGCGGCACGCTCGCCAGGACCGGTGCCGGCTCCTCCACGATGCCGATCGCCCTCGCGGGCGCCGCGGCCGTGGCCCTGGGCGCCGGCGCGATGGTCGTGGTCCGCCGCCGCAGGGCCGGCGCGGACGCGTAACCCTACGACCCGGCGCCTCCGGCGTCCGATAACGCAGTGCGGTAAAGGGCCTGCATTCCGTGGCGGAATGCAGGCCCTTTACACAGTGGATTCCGCCCGCACGAGCGCCCGTTCACCCCGCCGTGCGCGGAATGCGTTTCTCCCAGGTGCGGTGGAAGACGACCTCCCCGCCTTCCTTGCAGACGACTTCGTCCGACGTCAGAAACGCGTCCGCGTCGCACGAGATCTCCGAGCGGGTGGTGATGGTGACGTCCCAGGCGATTTCGGGGCGGTGCAGCCGGATCGACCAGTCCGAGCGGGTGTGCGCGGAGAGCGGGTCGGACTCGGCGATCGTGTAGGTCTCCAGGGCGTCCTCGGTGAACTCCAGGCCGTCCGGATAGACCCGGGTGCCGCCGTAGCGGGGGTCGACCTCCAGCTTCCACTCGCCCTTCGCCACGTCCCGCACCACGATCCGCTCCGGCCGCGGCTCCTCCAGGGTGCCGGGGTGGCTGACGCCCAGCGGCGCGGACTGTTCCGGCTCCCCGAACTCGACGGCGTCGGTGGTGGGGGTGCGGACCGGAAGGGTCAGGGAGGAGCCGGCCGGGTCCAGGGTGAAGCCGGCCGCGTCGGGCTGGGGCCAGATCCAGGGCCAGTACGCGGAGGAGACGGCCAGCCGGACCCGGTGGCCGGGAGGGAAGCGGTGGCCGATGCCGTTCAGTTCGAGGTCGTACGTCTCCCACTCGCCGATCTGCGCCTCGACCGCCCGGTCGCGCCCGTAGCGGGCGGAGAAGTTCAGCACGCCCCGGGTGACCAGGGTGGAGGAGCCGTCCGGGGCGATGTCGCAGAGCCGGGCGATCACCTGGCCGGTGGGCGCGGGCGTCATCAGGTGGAGGCGCACGGCGGGCCTGCCCAGGATCTCGATGGGTCCGGCGTCCTCGGGGACGGGGAAGTCGAAGCAGGCCGAGTGGGCGTCCTCGTCGCGCTGGTCGGGCGGCAGGTCGGCGTCGTTGCCGAAGGGGAGGAAGCGGCCCGCGTCGAGGCCGGTCTGCTGCGGCGAGTCGACGACGACCGGCGCGCCCTGGAAGCCGTACGTGACGGGGGCGACGTGCGGCGAGGGCCAGGCGGGGTCGGTGACCCAGCGGCCCGGCAGCTCCGGGTACACCGTGGCGGGCGGATGCGACCCGCTGATCCAGGAGCGCAGCAGCGGCTCGGCCATCACGTCGTTCTCGTGCCCCTTGAGGTGGTGGTCCCACCAGCGCAGGGTCTCCTGGAGGAAGCCGATCGCGGGGCCCGGCGGGAGCCCGCGGTCCGGGTACTGGTGCGACCAGGGGCCGATGATGCCGCGGATCCGGTCCTGGGGGAGGTGCTCGGCGAGCCGCAGCACGGTGTCCCGGTACGGGTCGTGCCAGCCGCCCACGGCGAGCACGGCGGCGCGGACGGCCCCGTAGTCCTCGCAGACGCTGCCGTGCCGCCAGTACGCGTCGCGGGTCTGGTGGGCCAGCCAGGTGTGGACGAAGGGCTCCACCGCCTCCAGGCGCTTGAGCCACGTCGTCCGCCACTCCTCGCCCGCGTACCGGGGGTCGGGCGGGCGGCACACGAAGGCGAGCATGGTCGCCGCCCACGCGTGCATGTCGACGGCGAGGACGGAGCCGCCCCTGTAGTGCACGTCGTTGTCGTAGCGGTCGTCGGTGGAGCAGACGGTGACGACGGCCTTCAGCGGTTCGGGGGCGAGCGCGGCGATCTGGAGGGCGTTGCAGCCGCCCCAGGAGATGCCGAACATGCCGACCCCGCCGGTGCACCAGGGCTGTTCCGCGAGCCAGTGCACGACGGCCACGCCGTCGGCGAGCTCGGTGGCGTCGTACTCGTCGCCGGGCAGGCCCTCGCTGTTGCCGTGACCGCGGACGTCGACGCGTACGGAGGCGTAGCCGTGGCCCGCGTACCAGGGATGCCGCTGCCAGTCGCGGGGCGCCGTCCAATCGGTCAGCCGGTGGGGCAGGTACTCGAGGAGCGCGGGGACGGGCTCGTCGGTGAGCGGGCGCCAGATCCGGGCGTAGAGCCGCGTCCCGTCCGGCATGGGGATGCGGACGTCCTCGTGGCGGGTCTCGTACGGGAACTCGGTGCGGATCTTCGGCTTCGGGTCCATCGGTCACCTCAGTGGACGGGGTGCGTGGTGCGGCGCGGCCACGGCGCCAGGGCGATCACGGAGACCAAGCGATCAAGGGGACCAGGGCGATCACGGAGACCAGGGCGATCACGGAAACCAGAGCGATCACGGAGACCAGTTGAGTGAGCGCGGGGACCAGGGTGAGCAGGTCGAGGTCGCGGACCGGGATGGCCCGCACGACGAGGAAGGAGAACCGCTGCCGGACCCCCACGCCCGGGAGAGTGAGCAACCCCCGGCCGGCCGAAGAGGGCGCGGTCGTCTTCGGGCGGCGGCCGCTCGCCGTTCGTGCCGGTGGCGATCGTTGTTCGGGACAAAACGCCTACTCCTGGTCGTATGGGCTGATCACGAACATACCGGGGGTGACGGGAAGGCGCCCACGGTGATCGAAACGTGACCGGATACGCTGGCTTGAGTGCGTGGACCGACACATCGACAATCCGAGTGATCGGCGTGCGGTCCGGACAGCGTCAAGGACAGCGTCAGTAGGCGTCAGCAGACAGGAGATCCCCTCGTGACCGTCGTCGGGCCGTTCGGTCTTAGCGTGCGGGACCAGGCTCTCGAAGCCGATGTCCAGACCGGCCTCGCCGCCGTGGAGGCGGGCCTCCTCGACGCCACCAAGAGCGACGTACCGTTCATCACGGAGGCCGCCCAGCACCTGGTGCTCGCCGGCGGCAAGCGGTTCCGGCCGCTGCTGGTGATGCTCGCCGCCCAGTTCGGCGACCCGTACGCGCCGGGCGTCGTGCCCTCGGCCGTCGTCGTCGAACTCACGCACCTCGCCACGCTCTACCACGACGACGTCATGGACGAGGCGGCCGTGCGGCGCGGCGTCGACAGCGCGAACACCCGCTGGGGCAACTCGCTCGCCGTTCTCACGGGTGACTTCCTCTTCGCCCGCGCCTCGCACACGCTGGCGGACCTCGGGCCCGAGGCCGTACGCATCCAGTCCGAGGCGTTCGAACGGCTCGTCACCGGCCAGATCCTGGAGACCGCCGGTCCCCAGGAGGGCCGCGACCCCGTCGACCACTACCTCGACGTCCTCGGCGGCAAGACCGGCTCCCTCGTCGCCGTCTCCTGCCGCTTCGGCGCCATGATGTCCGGCGCCGACGAGTCCGTCGTCGACACCCTCACCCAGTACGGGGAGCGGCTCGGCGTCGCCTTCCAGCTCGCCGACGACGTCCTCGACATCGCCTCCGACTCCCACGAGTCCGGCAAGACCCCGGGCACCGACCTCCGCGAGGGCGTCCCCACCCTTCCCGTGCTCTACCTCCGGGCCGCCGCGGCCGCCCACGGGCGCCCCGAGGACCTGGAGCTGCTCGCCCTCGTCGACGGCGACCTGAGCGACGACGCCCGCCACGCCGAGGCCCTGCGCCGGCTGCGCGTCCACCCCGCCCTGGAGCAGGCCCGGCGGGAGACGGTCCGCTACGCGGAGGAGGCCCGCGCGATGCTGGCCCCGCTCGCCGACGGCTACGCGAAGTCGGCCCTGCAGGAACTGTGCGACGCGGTGGTGCACCGCGCGGGTTAGCGGACGGGGCGCGCCGTCCGGCGTGCCCGTCGTCCCGTCCCTCGCCGCGCCCCTCCCGGGCACCTGACGGCCGATCGGGTGACGCGCCCTAGGGGTGGGTCATCCCCGAGAGGTACGCGAGTTTGATCCCGGGGGCTGACGATCCGGTCCCGCCTTCTTGATGAGATGGATCCATCAAGCACGGTCCACGAGGGCACGGAGGGAACGCAGACCATGGCAGGACAGCGCAAGGCGAGCCGATACATCGTCCCGGTCGCGGTGGCCGGTGTGGCCGCGGCGACCATCGGGCTTGTCCCGGCACTCGCCGCGTCGGGCGACCCGGATCTGCCGGAGATCACGGCGCAGCAGCTCATCGAGAAGATCGCCGCGTCGGACACCCAGACCCTGTCCGGCACCTTCAAGATCGACACCGACCTGGGCCTGCCGTCCTTCGCGGGCCTGCTCCCGGCGGCCCCGGGCGGCGGCTCCTCCTCGGCCGACCCGGCGGAGAAGCTGACCCAGCTCGTCTCCGGCTCTCACACCCTGCGGGTGGCGGCCGACGGGCCCGACCGGCAGAAGCTCACGCTGCTGGACGGCTCGGACGAGTACAGCCTGATCCACAACGGCGCCGACGTCTGGGGCTACGACAGCAAGTCCGACGAGGTCTTCCACGAGAAGGACGCCCAGGGCCGGGCGCCCGAGGAGAAGGAGCTGCCGGCCACGCCGAAGCAGCTCGCGGACGAGGTCCTCAAGGCGGCCGGCGACACGACCTCCGTCACCGTCGGCGGCACCGCCAAGGTGGCGGGCCGGGACGCGTACCAGCTCGTCATCAAGCCCAAGCAGGCCGGCTCGACGGTCGAGTCGGTCAAGATCGCGGTGGACGCGGCCAACGGCACCCCGCTGAAGTTCACGCTGGCTTCCACCAGCGGCGGCAAGCCGGTCGTCGACGCGGGCTTCACCAAGGTCGACTTCGGCAAGCCGGACGCCGGCACCTTCGACTTCAAGGCCCCGAAGGGCGCCAAGGTGACGGAGGGCGCCGCCGAGAAGGAGGCCGGCAAGGCTCCGAAGGGGCTGGACGGGCTGTTCGGCGGTCTCGGCGGCCTGAACGGCCTGGGCGACCCGGAGGAGGGTGCGAAGGGCGGCCACGGCGCGGAGGGCGGCGGCTTCGCCGTCATCGGCGAGGGCTGGACCACCATCGCCAAGCTGGACTCCGGCGCCCCGGCGCCGAAGACCGACGAGGCGCCGCAGGAGGTCCAGGGCTTCCTGGACGCCCTCGGCGACAAGGTGAGCGGGAAGTTCGGATCGGGCACCGTCTTCAAGACGAAGATCGTCAACGCTCTGATGACGGACGACGGCAAGGTCTACGTCGGCGCGGTCACCCCGCAGGCCCTCGTGGACGCGGCGAACTCCGGCAAGTGACACCGTAGTTGGGACCCCGGGTGGGTCGGGGCGATGGTCACCGACCCACCCGGGCGTTTCGGAGGGCGCGTGCCGTGCGGCGCGCGCCCTTCCCTTTACGGGAAGGTCAGCTTGAAGCTGTTGATGTAGCCGGTGTCGACGGACGCCTTGTCCTGGACACGGAGCTTCCAGACGCCGTTGGCGACCTCGGAGGAGGCGTTCACGGTGTAGGTCTGGTTGATGTTGTCGGCGCTGCCGCCGGAGCGGTTGTGCAGGTTGTAGACCGAGCCGTCGGGGGCGATGAGGTCGACGACGAGGTCACCGATGTAGGTGTGGACGATGTTCACACCGACCGAGAGGTTGCTCGGGGCGTTGCCGGTGACACCGGAGACGGTCACCGAGGAGGTCACCGCGGCGCCGTTGTCCGGGACGGACACGTCGGCGGTGTTCTCGAAGACCTTGCCGGTCGGCGGGGTGGTGGTGCCGCTCGACAGGTTCCAGATCGCGTACGCGATGGCGTCGGAGTTGCGGTCCAGGGCGGTGTCGTTGATGTTCGCCGTGGTGTCGCACGAGGAGTGGTAGCACCGGTCGAAGGCCTGACCGGACGTGCCGCCCCACTTCTGCGCCTGCGCTGCGGTCTTGGTGTAGTCGGCGCCGGTGAAGAGTCCGCCGACGGGGACGCCGACGTTCTTGAACGGGGCGTGGTCCGAGCGGCCGTCGCCCTCGGTCTCGATCTCCGTCTGGATGCCGAGCCCGGCGAAGTAGGTCTTGAAGGTCTGCTCGATGGTCGGGTCGTCGTCATAGACGAAGTAGCCCGGGTTCGGCGAGCCGATCATGTCGAAGTTCAGATAGCCGCTGATCTTCGAACGCTCGGTGGTCGGAAGGTTGTTGACGTAGTACTTCGAGCCGACCAGACCCAGCTCCTCCGCGCCCCACCAGGCGAAGCGCAGGTGCTTCGTGGGCTGGAACTGGGTGCGGGAGACGGTGAGCGCGGTCTCCAGGATCGCGGCGGACCCGGAGCCGTTGTCGTTGATGCCGGGCCCGGCGGAGACCGAGTCGAGGTGCGAACCGGCCATGACGACCTGGTTGGGGTCGCCGCCCGGCCAGTCGGCTATCAGGTTGTAGCCGGTGGCGCCGCTGGACGTGAAGGTCTGCAGCGTGGTGGTGTACCCGGCCGCGTCGAGCTTGGCCTTCACGAAGTCGATGGACGCCTTGTAGCCGGTACGGCCGTGGGCGCGGTTGCCGCCGTTGCTGGTGGCGATCGACTGGAGGTCGGTGAGGTGCTGCTTGACGTTGGTCACCGAGATGTCGGGCGGGGTGACGGCGGCGGCGGTGCCCGGCGCGGCGTTGGCCGGGACGGCGCCGGCGAAGGCACCGACGACGAGCGCCGAGGCGCCGGCTATGGCGGACAGTCTCGCGGAGAGTTTCATGTGGGGGCTCCGGATTCCGAACTGGGGATGGGACGGAACGTGCGAGCGCCTCGCACCGTGGGTGGTGCGAGGCGTTGGAGCTGTGCGGCTGCGCTGTGTGTGACGAATGTTCAGTGAGAGTTTGACTTCCCGTCAAGAGCAGAAACCGGTCACGGGTGTTCGCTCATCGAACATCCGAGTGCCCGCCCCTTCAGCGTCGCCAGCGCGCCGTCGACCGGATGGGGCTGCGGCCGCCCCGGGCCGTTCCACCGCATGAGGTTGATCGCGAAGGAGAACTGGCGCCCGCCGTCCTCCCGGGTCATCGAGACCGTGCCGGCCCCCCAGACCGTGCCCTCGTTCCCCCAGAAGGTGCCGCAGCCCGGGATCTCGACCCGGTGCAGCCCGAGGCCGTACTCGATGGTCGACCCGTCGAGCGCGACCACCGGGACCGTGCGCCGCATCTCCGCCAGCGACGACGGCGCGACGACCCGGCCCGCGAGAAGACGCCCGTAGAACCGGTTCAGATCCTCCATGGTGGACACCAGCCCGGCCCCGGCCATCACCCACGACATGTCGTAGACGCTGTAGTCGCGCGGCGGGTCGAGCACGCCCCACAGCGCCTCGTACATCTTCGAATGCGGGCCCTCGACGCGCGGCCCGGCGGGGAACGAGGTGTGCCGCAGTCCGGCGGGCACGATGACGTTCCGGGTGATGTGGTCCACGGCGGAGGTGCCGGTCACCCGCTCCAACAGCGCGCCGAGCAGCAGGTAGTTGGTGTTGGAGTACGCCCCCGGGGTGGCGCCGGGCGTGCCGGACGGCGGAGCCGCGAGCCCCAGCGCGATCAGCTCGGCCGGCCGGAACCGCCGGAACCGGTTGTCGTCCAGACTCTGCGCGGATACGCCCGAAGGGCCGCCCTGGATGGACGGAAAGGCGTAGGGGATGTACTCGGCGATGCCGCTGGTGTGGTTGAGCAGCATGCGCACCGTGACCGTGCGGCCGCGCTCTCCCGGCACGAGATCCGGCAGATGATCACCGATCGGATCGTCCAGGCGTAGCCGGCCCGCCTCGACCTGCTGCAGGACGGCGGCGGCGACGAAGGTCTTGGTGATGCTGCCGACCCGGTGCCGCAGGCCGGGCGTGACGGGCCGCCCCGTGGCCAGGTCCGCGACCCCGGCGGCGCCGCGCCAGGTCCGCCCGGAGTCCCGCACCTCGGCGAACACGCCGGGCACGCCCGCCTCGTGGAGACCGTCCAGCGCGGACTGCAGCCCCGCGCCGTCGAGCCGGGTCGCGGGGCGGCCCGTGCCGCCTACCGGGGGTGTCGCACCGGCCCCGCCGGGTGCGGCGGCCGCCGTCACCGTGCCGGTGCCGATGGTCAGCGCGGCCATGCCGCCGCACAGTGCCCTGCGCATCCTCATGGGTTCGTCCTCTCGTGGGTGGTGGAAGGCCTCAGCCGGCGAGGGCGCGCCGGAGCACCGCGCCGAGCTCGGCGTTCTGCCGCTGCGAGACGTCGGCGGAGACGATCGCCTGCGAGCCGTGGAAGGTGCCGGGCCACTGGTGCAGCTCCACCGACACGCCCGCCCGCAGGAGGCGCAGCGCGTAGTGGATGTCCTCGTCCCGGTTCGGACACAGCTCCGCGGTGGCGACGTACGCGGGCGGCAGCCCGGACAGGTCCTCCGCCCGTGCGGGCGCCGCGTACGGGGTGGCGGGCCGGCCGCCGAGGTAGTGCCGCCAGGACGCGGCGGCCTTGTCGCGGTCGATCCACGGCGTGTCGGTGAAGTTCCGCTGCGACCAGGTCTCCTGCCGGTCGTCCAGCTGCGGCTGGTTGAGCAGCTGGAAGCGGATCGCGGGCCCCTGCTCGTCCCGCGCGCGCAGGGCCACCGCCGCCGCGAGTCCGCCCCCGGCGCTGTGCCCGCCGACCGCGATCCGCCCGGGATCGACGCCGAGTTCGGCCGCGTGCGCGGCGGTCCACTCCAGGACGGCGTACGCGTCGTCCAGGGCGGCCGGGAACGGGTCCTCGGGGGCCAGCCGGTACCCGACCGAGACGACGACCGCTCCCGAGCCGGCGGCGATCCGGGTCGCCCACGGGTGCTCGGTGCGCACGTCGCCCGTCACGAACCCGCCGCCGTGCAGCCAGACGAGGGCGCCGTACGCCCCCCGCGGGCGGTAGACGCGCACCGGCACGTCCGGGTCGCCCGGCACCGTGAGGTCCTCGACCTCCAGGCCGGGCGTCTCGGGTGACGGGATCGCGGCGGCCAGCGCGGCGAGACCCTCACGGGCGGCGGCCGGGTCGCCGAGCTCCGCCCGGGGGAACAGCGGTACGAACACTTCGAGTTCGGGGTCCATGCGGCCCATCCTCCGGCCCGGAGTCCCGGCGGATCATCCGCCGGACGTCGCGAACGGGCCGGTCCGTACGCGCCGTTCGGCGCCCCGGCCGCCGGCCGGCCCTCCGTATCCTGCTGCCATGGAGGCACTGGCCCTGCGCCTGTCGGGACTCGATCCGTACGTGGACGGCGCGATCCGCATCGTCGCGTTCTACGACACCCTGATGCGCCGGCGCGTGGACCTCCCGGCCCTCGCCCGCGCCTCCGCGGGCCTCGCCGAGTGCGTGACCGGGATCCGCCTCCACGGCACCGGCCGCACCGTCCGCGTGTCACCGCTCGGCACGGAGGCGACCACGGAGCCGCTCCCGGCCTCGACCACGGCCCCGATCACCCTCGACGACGAGGAGATCGGCGCCGTCTGGCTGGAACGCCCCGGCCCCCCGAACGCCCTCGACGACATCCTCCTCGACCGGCTCGCCCTCGCCGTGGCGGCGGCCGTGGAACGCTACGGCCCGGCCCGCACGACGATGGCGGACCCGGCGCTCGTCGAACTCGCCGTCGCCGACGGCACCGACGAGGCGGCCCGCGCCCGCGCCCTGCGCCTCCTGGGCTTCGCCGCGGGCCGCCCGGTCCACGTCGTCGCCGTTCGCTCCGAGCTCCCGCTCGACCGCGTCGGCGCCCTCGTCTCCCCTTCCGACCTGGTCAAGGCGGCGCCGCTCGACGACGTGGGCGTCCTCCTGACGGCCGAACCGGTGGACCCGGGCCGCTTCCCGCCCGGCACCCGGGCGGGCCTCGCCGCCGCCGACCGCCCCGACCGCTCCTGGCGCCGCGCCCGCACCGCCCTGCGCTTCACCACCCCGCGCGCACCCGTGGTCCACCACGCCGACCTGGGCGCCCTGGCCCTCCTGGCGGAGGTCCCACCGGAGGCGGCCCGCACCAATCCGGACGTGGCGGCCCTCGCCCGCGTCGCCGGCACCCCGGAGGACCTGGCCACCCTCGACGCCTACTGCGCCACCGGCTCCCTCCGCCGCGCGGCCGACCTGCTCCACCTCCACCACAGCAGCGTCTCCCGCCGCCTGGAGCACCTCGGCAAGGCCCTGTCCCTCGACCTCACGGACCCGACGGGCCTGACGAGGGCACGGCTGGCGCTGGCGGTGTGGCGGCTGCTGGAGGGGCGAGGGGACTAGGGGTATCGGGGCAGGCCGTCGGTGGGCGCGAGGAGGCCGGCCGGGTTCGTCAGTTCCGCGTCCGAATAGCGCCAGCGTGCGCCTCGCGCGCGCGTGAGGGTGGGGGCATGGACACCACCTACACCGCACTGCCCATCCCGCCCGCCGCCCTCGCCGAGCTGCGGCTCCGTGACGACGCCGGCCGGCCGTGTCTCGCGTACGCCGCGACCGAGGAGACCGGGGTCGGGAGCCCGCTGCGCTGCTGTCTGCGGGTCGTCGCGCCGGGGGAGCGGATCGCGCTCGTGACGTACGCGCCGCTGCGGCGCTGGGCCGCCGAGAGCGGCGCCGAGCCCGGGGCGTACGACGAGCAGGGGCCCGTGTTCGTCCACGCCGAGGAGTGCGGCGGGCCGGACGGCGGCGAGCCGGGGCGCTACCCCTTCGACCGGCCCGGCGCGCTGCGCACCCTGCGCCGTTACGACGCCGCCGGGCGGATCGTCGGCGGGCGGCTCCTGGAGATCCCCGAGGCCGCGACCGAGGGCTTCGACCGGGCCTTGGACGAGGCCTTCGCGGACCCGGACGTCGCCCTCGTGCACGTCAGGGCCGTCGAGTACGGCTGCTTCCAGTTCGAGGTACGGCGCCCGAACTAGCGTGTGGGGACGGGCGCTAGGGTCGAGGCCATGGTGAGCTCATTCAGCGACGCGTTCCTTCTCGAGGCCGAACGGCATGCCGCCTGGGGAGCGGCCCAGCTCGAAGCCCTGATGGCGTTCCTGCCCGACGGGGACTGGACCGCCGACCTCCCGGCCTGCCGCTACCGCCAGGGCGGGCTCGATCTGCGGGTCGCCGTCCTCGGCACGTACGACATGGACGAGCGGTCCTGGATGTGGGGCTGGGCGAACCCCGGGCTGCGCGGCACCGAGGTGGTCGCCCTGACCGCCGCCGTCGAGCGGTACGGGAGGGCGCACGGCATCGCCGAACTCACCGACGAGATCGTGGACCTGTCCGGCTTCGACGACCCCCGGCGGGCCGCCGAGACGCTTGCGTTCACGGGCATGGGGGTCGCCGAGGCGCCCGGCTACATCGGTGTGCCTGCGGGCCCCGCCACCCAGGTGTACTTCCTGCCCGACGACCCGCAGGTGCCGCGCGCCGCCCTGGACCCGGTCTCCCTGCCGCGCACCCTGCTCACCGGCGCCGGCCTCATCGGCCACTCGCCCCGGCAGGTGGTCGACGGCTACCTCGACCACCACCAGCTGCCCCGCCGCACCGAGGGCGGCGACCGGATCGTCGCCGAACTCCCCGGCGGCAGCACGGTCGAGATCGCCTTCGACCGGCTGGGTCGCATCGCGGGGGTCCAGCTCACGGCGCTGCCCTAGGGCCGGTCCGACCGTTCCCGCCGGGTCGGGCCCGCCCGGCACGCACACTCGGCGCACGGCCGAAATCAGGTCGGCAATTGTGCGGCGTCCGGGGGGCCCTGCCGCAAGACCCCCTGTGCGCTATGCCCTGATCATGGAAAGGGTGGGTATTCCTCCTTCCCGGCCGGGCGCCGTCTCCCGCCTACGACACCGGTGTGCTCTCCTGGTCCTCGTCGGCCGCCCGCAGTCGGTCCGTCGGTCCCGCGAACGCCAGGAACAGGGTCCGGGAGTCGAGGAGCCACCGGCCGTCGACCTTCCGGAACGTGTCCTCGTAGTGGCCGACCTGCGTCGGGGCCCGTGGCGGCACGTAGCCGCCCGTGTATCCGTCGACGCGGTAGGTCGTGAAGTACGTGGTGGCCGTCGCGGTGGTCGCGGAGGTGACCGTGACCAGGATGTTCGTGCACATCCGGCGTGAGAGCCGGTCCGCGGGGCGGCCGGCGAAATAGCCTCGGAGGGCGTCACGGCCCTGGATACGACGGTCGCCTTCCGGCCAGTCCCAGTACCCGTCCTCCGTGAACAGCTCGGCCACGTCGCCCGGTTCGCCGAGGTCGAGCCTGTGCACGAAGTCGACGACCAGGCGCTCGCAGGCCCGCTCGGCGATCCATCGGTCCGTCTCGTCAAGGTGTTCGGTGTCCATCCCTCTTTCCTAGCAGGGGTGGTGGGGCCGTCCCTTCCGGATCACGCCGGCTCGACCTGGCCGTCGAAGAGCAGGGAGTCCAGTCCGCGGCGCACGCCCACCGTCCCGCCCACCCGCCGTACGGCGAGCAGCGTGCCCGCCGTGTACGGGTCGGGGGTGGCGCCCGCGTCGTGGCGGAGGGTGAGCCGCTCGCCGTCGCCGCCGAAGACGACCTCGGTGCTGACGACGAAGCTCGGCAGGCGCACCGAGTGCACCCGGCCGCCGGCCACTTCCGCGCCGCGTGCCTCGGGCGGGCCGATCAGTTCTGCTTCCGGGACGCCCTGTTCGGGCGCACGGATCGCGCCCAGGGACTCGGCGAGCTCGCGGGCGGTGCCGCTCGGCACGTCCGGCTTGGTCGCGCTCGCGTAGTCGATGATCTCCCAGTGCTCCAGGTGCTCCGCCGCGAGCGCCGCCGCGCGGGAGAGGACCGCGGCCATGACGGAGAAGTTGCCCGCCGCGATCACCCCGACGCCCCGCTCCCGGGCGAGCGCGTCCAGTACGGCGTAGTCCTCGGCGGTCAGGCCGCTGGAGCCGACCACGACGTGGACGCCCGCCTCGATCGCCGCCCGGACGTGCGGCCCGACGGCGGCCGCGCTCGTGTAGTCGACGAGCACGTCCGCCGGCTCGGCCGCGAGTGCCTCCTCGACCGAGCCGTACACCTGCCCCTCCGCCCGGGACCCGACCGCCTCGGTCAGGGACCGGCCTGCGGAGGAGCGGGAGACCCCGGAGACCAGGGTCAGGTCCTCGGCCCGGTCGAGGGCGGCGACGATCGGCGGCGCGGTCCAGCCGGTGATCCCGGCGAAGCAGACTCGGATCTTGCTGGGCGTCATGCGGTCAATGTACGCAGAACTCGTTCCCTTCCGGGTCCGCCATGACCGTCCACGAGCCGCCCGGTTCCGCCACCTGGCGGAGGGCCTTCGCGCCCAGCCCTTCGAGCCGCGCCACCTCGGCCTCGCGGGTGCCCGGGGCGGGGTGGAGGTCCAGGTGGAGCCGGTTCTTTCCCGCCTTCGGCTCGGGTACCCGCTGGAAGAGGATGCGGCGCCCCAGCCCCGTGTCGGAGGCCGGGTCGAAGGGTTCGTCCGGGTGCCGGACGGCCGCCAGGTCCCGCCAGGCCGGTCGACCGTCGACGGTCAGGGTGGCCTCGGGCGGGGCGGCGCCGGCGGCGAGCAGCCGCTCGACGAGGGCGCTGTGGTCCTCCCGCCGGTAGTGGAGGGCGGCGGCCCAGAAGGCGGCCTGGGCGTGCGGATCCGCCGCGTCGATGACGAGCTTCCAGTGGAGTGCGGTCATCGCCCCTTTATAGGGGGCGCCACGGACAACGTCCGTCAGGCCACGCCCCTCGCCCGCTCCGCCGCCTCGCGCGCGTCGCAGGCCTCGCGGGCTCGTTCCGGTGCTCCTCCGCGGCGCGGTGATCACGGCCCCGGGGGTACGGGGAGAGCGGGGTCGGGAGCGGGAGCGGCCGCGTGCCCCCTGGGGAGACGTCCCCGGAGGTCCCCGGGCCTGCGACCAAGGTCACGGCCTGAGTCGCGCGTTCCGCGCCTAATGTGGAGGGATGAACGATTCGCCCGACTGCCCCCTGGTCGGTGTCGCCGCCACGTACATGCCCCGGCTCTCGGAGTTCTCCTTCGAGCCCGGGCTGGTGGCCGCCGTCGACCAGCACGCGGCGGCCGTGTGCGACGCGCTCCCGGCCGCCCGGCGGGGCCCGCAGGCCCGCACCGTCCACCGCGAGGAACTCGCGGACTACGTCCTGGGCTTCACCGACCGGCTGACCGAGTCCGACTGGGTCGAGCCCGTCGGCCACGACTTCGCCACACTGCGGCTGACCGCAGTCTGCTGGCTGATCCGGGAGCACGACCTGCTGGCCGCCTGAGCCCGGGGCGGCGGGGTCCGCGCCCCGCACACCGATCGCCCGCACCGAACGGACCCGGTCTGATCCGGCGCGAATCGACAGGCGGGCCCTACGGCGCCGGAAGCGGTGCGCTGTCGGTGTCCCCGTCGCCGGGTCCGGCCGCGGTGACGAGACCGGCGGCCGCCGCCGCACCTGCCGCCACCGCACCCGTCGCCGGCGCCCCGGCCGTCGAGGCCGTGGCGGCGGTGGCCGCAGCCGCGGCCGCCGTCGTCGCCGCGACGGCCGCCGCGGCCAGTGCCTCCCGGCTGCGCCGGGCCGTCCTCAGGCCGTCCCAGGTCAGGACCGACAGGGCCAGCCACACCAGCGAGAAGCCCGCCCAGCGCTCCGGCGGCATCGCCTCGTGGAAGTACAAGACGCCCAGCAGGAACTGGAAGACCGGCGCCAGGTACTGGAGCAGGCCGAGCGTGGAGAGCGGGACGCGGATGGCCGCGGCGCCGAAGGCGACCAGCGGCACCGCCGTGATCACACCGGTCGTCGCGAGCAGCGCGGCGTGGCCGCCCCCTCCCGAGGTGAACGTGGACTCGCCCTGCGCCCCGAGCCAGACGAGGTACCCCATCGCCGGCAGGAACTGGACGGCGGTCTCGGCGGCGAGCGACTCCAGGCCGCCGATGTTCACCTTCTTCTTCACCAGGCCGTACGTGCCGAAGGAGCAGGCCAGGACGAGCGAGATCCACGGCAGCCGCCCGTAGCCGACCGCGAGCACGACGACGGCCGCGAGGGCGATCCCGACGGCCGCCCACTGCGCGGGCCGAAGCCGCTCCTTGAGGACGAGCACGCCGAGGGCGATGCTGACGAGCGGGTTGATGAAGTAGCCGAGCGAGGACTCGACGACGTGGCCGGCGTTCACGGCCCAGATGTAGACGCCCCAGTTGACCGTGATCAGGCCCGCCGCGAGGGCGATCAGGGCCAGTCGGCGCGGGGTGCGGAAGAGCTCGCCCACCCAGGCCCAGCGGCGCAGGGCCAGCAGGGCGAGGGCGACCACGGCGAGCGACCAGACCATCCGGTGGGCGAGGATCTCGACCGCTCCGGCGGGCTGGAGGAGGGGCCAGTAGAGGGGGAACAGGCCCCAGATGCCGTAGGCGGCGATTCCGTAGATCAGTCCTGATCGTTCGTCGTGCTCCGTCTTCACCGGACCTCCAGCCCCTGCCGGCCCTGCGCCGCGCGTCCAGTCGAAAGGTAGCGCCGCGAGGGGCCGGCTGTCATGCCCGTATCGCCATACGGTCCTGACGGATCAAGCGCCTCGTGTCACGCGCCGGCGAGCGCCGCCCGGATCGTCTCCGCGATCGGCGTCGTCGGGCGCCCGATCAGGCGCGAGAGGTCGTCACCGCGTGCGGCCAGCGCGCCACGCGCCACCGCCTCGTCCACCTCCACGAGGATCTCGGCGAAGAAGGCCGGGACGCCGGCGCCCACGAGGATCTCCCGGTGGGTGGCGGCGGGCACGTTCGTGTACGTGATCTCCTGGCCGGACGCCTGCGCCACCTCTGCCGCGTACTCGGCGAACGACCACGACGCGTCGCCGCTCAGCTCGTAGGCGCGGCCCAGGTGCTCGTCGAGCGGGCCGGTGAGCACGGCCGCGGCCGCGGCGGCGTAGTCGGCGCGGGGGGCGGAGGCGACCCGGCCCTCGCCGGCGTTCGCGACGACGGCGCCGTGGGCGAGGACGGGCGCCAGGTTGGCGGTGTAGTTCTCGGTGTACCAGCCGTTGCGGAGGAAGGTGTACGGCAGGCCGGAGTCGAGGATCGCCTGCTCGGTCGCCTTGTGCTCGTCGGCCAGGCCGAAGTCGGCCTCCGGGCCGCCGAGGATGCCGGTGTAGGCGAGCTGGGCGACGCCGGCGGCCTTGGCGGCGGCGATGACGGCGGTGTGCTGGGCCACCCGCTGCCCGACCTCGCTGCCGGAGATCAGCAGCACCCGGTCGCCGGCCGCGAACGCGCCCGCGAGCGTCTCGGGGCTGCTGTAGTCGGCGATCCGCAGCTCGACCCCGCGCTCCGCGAGGCCGGCGGCCTTGTCCTTGTCGCGGACGACGGCGGCGACGGACTCGGCGGGGACCCGGTCCAGCAGCTCGTCGATGACGAGGCGGCCGAGCTGACCGGTGGCTCCGGTGACGACGATGCTCATGACGGTGATCTCCTCTGTGCTTCGCGGGGTGATGCACTCACCGTATGGGCAGCGCTATCTATTCGTAAGTACCCACTTTGAAGTAAGGTACTGATATGGGAGTAAGCGAGAGTGCGGTGGCCGGCGCGCCCCCGCGGCCGGACATCAACGACGCGATGTGCCCCTCGCGGCTGGTCCTGGAGCACGTCACCAGCCGGTGGGGCGTCCTGATCCTCATCGCGCTCCTGGAGCGCTCCTACCGCTTCAGCGAGCTGCGCCGGCACATCGGCGGCGTCAGCGAGAAGATGCTCGCCCAGACCCTGCAGACCCTGGAGCGCGACGGCTTCGTGCACCGCGACGCCAAGCCGGTCATCCCGCCCCGCGTCGACTACAGCCTCACCGAACTGGGCACCGAGGCCGCCCACCTGGTCGCGGAGCTCGGGCGCTGGACCGAGCGCCGGCTCGGCCCGGTCCAGGAGGCCCGCGTCCGCTACGACTCCGTACGCGGATCGTCCCAATGATGTTGTAGCCAGGGTCCGTTGGAGGCGCTCGGCGTACGATCGCTCACCTACGGGGGTTCCGTGACCGTTTGTAGGGGGAATCGTGGCGCACGTGAGGCGAAGACTGCTGCGCGCTTGCGGGGTGATGACGGCGGGCGCGGCGCTGCTCCTGGCCGGCTGCTCCGGGAGCGACGGAGGAACCGGCGAGGTCGAGGGCGCCGGAAGGACCGACGGCAAGGGCGGTACGAGCACGAGCGCGCCGGCGCCCGCGAGCCCGACCCCGACCCCGACCGGCATCGGCTTCACCCCGGACCCGTCGCGCGCGCCGAGGACCGCGGCCGACGCCGAACGGATCGCCCTCGCGATCGTCGCCGGACCCGACGGCTGGGGCCCGGACTACGTCAAGCGCACCCCGTACCTGAGCACCCCCGGCTCCTGGCCGGTGCTCGACGAGGACTGCACCTGGGAGGGCGGCGAGCGCCCCGGCACCGTCCTTTCCAGCGTCACCGCCTACAGCGAGATCCCGGCCGCCGGCGGCAAGAGCGTGCTGCGGGTCGCCGCGACCGTCACCGTGCACCGCACCGAGTCCGACGCCGACTGGGAGATGGCCGAGACGCTGGAGGAGGCGCTGCGCTGCCCCGGCCAGCGGCTGCGCGAGGGCGAACGCATCACCGACCTGATGTCCCTCGGCACCCCCTACGGCATCGGCGGCAACGTCACCACGACCGACTCCGTCCTGGAGCGCGGCTTCTACCTCAACGACGCCTTCAAGGGACGCCAGTTCTACACCTGGTACCAGACCCGCATCGGGCAGGTCACCGTCGCCACCGTCGTCAAGGGAGCCCCCGGCTACACCGAAGCCGACATCAACCCCGACCAGGTCCGGGCCAACGTGACGATGCAGGAGCGCGTGAAGGCGCAGTTGGGAGCCCAGTCGTGAGCCCGATGGCCCAGTCCGCCGCCGCTTCCGGAGCCCCCGAGCCCGGCGCCCTCCAGCCCCTGCTCCCCTCCGACCCCTCCCAGCTCGCCGGCTACCGGCTCCTCGGCCGCCTCGGCGCCGGTGGCATGGGCGTCGTCTACCTCGGCCGCACCGGCAACGGCGAACTCGCCGCCGTCAAGGTCACCCACTCCGAGCAGGCCGACCAGGCCGACTTCCGGGCCCGCTTCCGCCGCGAGGTCGAGGCGGCCCGGCGGGTCGTCAGCCCCTGGGCGGTCCCGGTGCTCGGCGCCGACCCCGACGCGCCCGAGCCGTGGATGGCCACCGCCTTCGTGCCGGGCCCGTCCCTCGGCGAGGCCGTCCGCGGGCACGGACCGCTGCCCGAGCGGAGCGTACGCATCCTCGGCGGAGCCGTGGCCCGTGCGCTCGCCGCCGTGCACACGGCCGGACTCGTCCACCGGGACGTGAAGCCCGGCAACATCCTGCTCGCCGTCGACGGCCCGCGGCTGATCGACTTCGGCATCGCCCGCGTGACCGGGGAGACCGGGCTGACCTCGGCCGACATGGTCGTCGGCACCCCCGGCTTCCTCGCTCCCGAGCAGGCCGAGGCCCGCGCCGCCGAGATCGGGCCGGCCGCCGACGTCTTCGCCCTCGGCTGCCTCCTCGCCTTCGCGGCCACCGGCCGCCCGCCGTTCGGCAGCGGCAGCATGGACGCCCTGCTCTACCGGACCGTGCACGACGAGCCCGACCTCGCCGGCGTGCCGGAAGGCCTGCTCGACCTCGTACGGCAGTGCCTCGCCAAGCGGCCGGCCGAGCGGCCCACGGCCGAGGAGGTCGCAGCCCGGCTCACCGAGGACGCGCCGGGCGCCGCCGCCGACTGGCTGCCCGCCCCGGTCGTCACCACCATCGCCACCCGCTCGGCCGCGATGCTCGCCCTCCCCGCCATCGACGCGACCGCACCCGGCATCGACCCGGCCGCGGCGCAGAAGCCCAGCAGACGCGGCTTCCTGCTGCTCGGCGCCGCGGCGGCCGTGCTCGCGGCCGGCGGCGGCGCCTACGCGCTGGTCGACGCGCGGCGAGACGACGACACCAAGGGCGACGCCAAGGCCCCCGCACCGAAGCGGAACACCTGGGCGATCGGTCTCCTCGCCGACCTGTCCGGACCCGCCAAGGAGATCGGGCAGGCCCAGGAACGCGGCGCCCGCCTCGCCGTCGAGCAGTTCAACGCGCTGCACAAGGGCAAGCCCTTCACCCTCGAACTCAAGGTGTCCGACGACCGCGGGGACCGCGGCGGCGCCCTCGCCGCCGCCCGCCGACTGACCACCGACCCGTCCGTCGTCGCCGTCCTCGGCCCCACCTCCGACGACACCGGCCAGGCCGCGCTGCCCGCCTTCGAGGAGGCCGGTCTGCCGCTCCTCACCGTGTCGGCGGGCTACAACATGCTCGCCCTGCGCGCCGCGCCCAGCCCGCCGAACACCACCGTGCTGCGCGCCATCCCGAACCACATCATGGCGGGCACCTACCTCGCCTGGACCGCCACGCTGCTGCCGCAGGTCCGGCGCCCCGGCGTCCTCCAGGAGCGCACCGACGACCAGTACAGCTGGCAGTACACCGGCGGCGTCCGCTTCGGCTTCAAGTACGCCGGCATCACCCCCCACTTCCGGGTGGTCCCCGGCCGGGCCACCGACTACCGCAAGATCATCGGGGAGATGATCGACGCCGGCATCGACGCGTACATCCACTGCGGCGTTCGCTCCACGGCCGTCCGCGCCGCCCGCGCCCTCAAGGAACTCGGCTTCACCGGACCCAAGTTCGCCGGTCAGCACGTCTTCGGCTCCGCCTTCCTCAAGGAGGCCGGGGCCGACGCCGAGGGCTGGTTCGTCTGCGCTCCGGTCGTCGACCCCGTCGCGCGGGCCGCCGACGCGAAGCAGAAGCCCGCCGACCACAAGGCCGTGCAGGACTTCCTCACCGCCCACCGCAAGCGCTACGGCACCGACCCCGCCTTCTACACGGGCGAGTCCTTCGACGTCGTCAACATGGTGACCTCCTGGCTCTTCACCAGCGCCGCCAAGGGCCCGCTCTCCCGCAAGGGCCTCTGGCAGGCCCTGCGCGCGCAGACCTACGCCGGCGCCATGGGCGGCTACCAGTTCGACGACCACGGCGAGCTCAAGGGGGTCGGCACCTTCGTCTACGGCGTGGAGAACGGGGCGTACAAGACCATCGGCGCCGCTCCGTCCACCCCCGCCAACAAGAAGAGCTGACGTGCAGCCGCTCAAGAAGGCCGATCCGTCCACGATCGCCGGGTACCGGCTGCTCGGACGGCTCGGCGCCGGCGGCATGGGCGTGGTCTACCTCGCCCGTTCCGCCGGCGGCGCCCTCGCCGCGCTCAAGCTCATCCGGGCCGAGCACGCGGCCGACACCGGCTTCCGGGCCCGCTTCCGCCGCGAGGCGGCCACCGCCGAGCGCATCACCGGCCGCTGGGTCGTCCGGGTGCTCGGCTCCGACCCGGAGGCCCGCGAGCCGTGGCTGGCCACCGAGTTCGTGCCCGGGCCCTCGCTCGCCGAGGCCGTCGAACTGCACGGCGCCCTGCCCGAGCAGACCGTCCGGGCGCTCGGCGCCCGGCTCGCCGACGCCCTCCACGACATGCACGGCGCCGGGCTGGTCCACCGCGACGTCAAACCCGGCAACGTCCTCCTCGCCCTCGACGGGCCCCGGCTGATCGACTTCGGCATCGCCCGCGTCACCGGGGCCACCGCGCTCACCGCCACCGACGCCATGATCGGCACCCCCGGCTTCCTCGCCCCCGAACAGGCCCGGGTCATGGGCGCGGGCGAGGTCGGCCCGGCCGCCGACGTCTTCTCGCTCGGCTGCGTCCTCGCCTACGCGCTGACCGGCCGCCGCCCCTTCGGGACCGGCGGGGTGGCCGCCGTGGTCTACCGCACCGTCCACGAGGAGCCCGACCTCGACGAGCTGCCGGAGACCCTGCTGCCCCTGGTCACGGCCTGCCTCGCCAAGGACGCCGCCGACCGGCCCACCGCCGCCGAGGTACGCAGCGCCCTGGGCGCCGCCGACGGTCCGGCGGGGGACTGGCTGCCGCCCGGCCTGCCCGCGCTGATCGCCCGGAGTTCCTCCCGGGTCCTCGATCTGCCGGTCGCCGACCCCACGATGCTGAACCCGGAGGAACCGCAGGGGACTTCGCGCCGCAGACTGCTCGTCCTCGGCTCGGCCGGGGCCGTCGTCGCGGCCGGCGGCCTCACCGCCTGGCTGCTCGGCCGCGACCCGGCCGGCGGCACGGGCGGCGGGACCGGCGGCGCCCCGCGGTCCACGTACACGCTCGGCGTGCTCACCGACCTCAGCGGCCCGAGAAAGGCGGACGGGCGCGCCCAGGAACGCGGGGCGCGCCTCGCGGCGGAGACCTTCAACGCCCGTGAGGAGCGGCCCTTCGACCTGAGGCTCACGACCGTGGACCACGGGGGCGACCGCGTGCGGGCCGCCGCCGCGGCCCGCACCCTGCTCAAGGACCCGTCCCTGGTCGCCGTCCTCGGCCCGACGACCCAGGAGACGGCCCTGGCGGCGGCGGACGTGCTCGTCGACGCGAAGGTGCCGATGCTGAGCATGGTGGCGTCGGTCCCCAACGGGATGATCCGGGGGCAGACGCCGGAGTCCCGCACCTACTTCGAACCGCGGCCGGTCCCGGACGTGATGATCGTGCCCTTCGCCCGCTACCTCTCCGAGCACCAGCTCGGCCGCACCGCGGTCATCCACGACCGGGCGGCCGGCACCTACAGCTGGTTCGCCGTCCGGAGCATGAAGAACTCGCCCCCTGCCCGCGGCACCGTCACCTCCCACGAGGTCGCCGCCGACAGCGAGGACTTCGGGCCCGCGGTGCGAGCCGCCCTCGCCACCTCCCCGCAGGGCGTGATGTACGCCGGGAACTCGCCGCGCCGGGGCGCCCTGTGCGCCAAGGCCCTGCACGAGCAGGGGTACCGGGGCCCGCGCGGAAGCGTCGAGTACGTGCTCGAACCCGAGTTCCTGAGCGTGGCGGGCCCCGCCGCCGAGGGCTGGTACTTCGGCACGAGCTACACCGACCCCGACACGGTCCCCTCGGCCAAGGAGTTCGCGGCCGCGTACCGCAAGCACTGGCACCTCGCCGCCACCGACCGGATCGACCGGTACGCGGTGGAGGCCTACGACGCCCTGTACTGGCTGGGGCAGGCACTGCGCACCGCGATCGGCAGGAACGCCGGCATCAAGGGCTCGGCGATCGCCAACGCGCTCATGACGGACAACGTGGTGTTCCAGGGGGTGGCGAGGGCCTACAACGCCCGGGCCGGCGACGACTCGAAGTCCACCCTCAAAGGCCTCTACCTGTGGCAGATCCGGTCCGGAACGCCGCGCTGCCTCGGCCCGTTCGCCGAGGCGGCGCAGCGACGCTGACGGAGGGCGGCGCCCCCGTCAGCCCACCACCGTCCAGGTGTCCCTGCCGGTGAGCAGCTGGGACAGGTCCCCCTTGCCCTGCTGCTCCACGGCCTTCTCCAACTGCTCGGCCATCAGCGTGTCGTACACCGGCCGCTCCACGGACCGGAACACTCCGATGGGCGTCTGGTGCAGCGTGTCCGGGTCGGCGAGCCGGGACAGGGCGAAGGCGGTGGTCGGCGACGCGGAGTGGGCGTCGTGGACGAGTACCCGGCCCTCGTTCTCGGGCGTGACCGTGACGACCCTGAGGTCGCCGGTGGCCGGGTCGCGGACGACGCCCTTGTCGAGCGCGGCGCCGAAGCGGATCGGCTGCCCGTGCTCCAGGCGGATGACGGCCTCCTTGGCCTGCTCGTTGTCCTTGAGGACCTCGAAGGCGCCGTCGTTGAAGATGTTGCAGTTCTGGTAGATCTCGACGAGTGCCGTGCCGTTGTGCGCGGAGGCCTGTCGGAGCACCTCGGTGAGGTGCTTGCGGTCGGAGTCGACCGTCCGGGCCACGAAGCTCGCCTCGGCGCCGAGTGCCAGCGACACCGGGTTGAAGGGGGCGTCGAGCGAGCCCATCGGGGTCGACTTGGTGATCTTGCCGACCTCGGAGGTGGGGCTGTACTGGCCCTTGGTCAGCCCGTAGATCCGGTTGTTGAAGAGCAGGATCTTCAGGTTGACGTTGCGGCGCAGGGCGTGGATGAGGTGGTTGCCGCCGATGGACAGCGCGTCGCCGTCGCCCGTGACGACCCAGACGGACAGGTCGCGGCGTGAGGTGGCGAGACCGGTGGCGATGGCCGGGGCGCGCCCGTGGATGGAGTGCATCCCGTAGGTGTTCATGTAGTACGGGAAGCGGGAGGAGCAGCCGATGCCCGAGACGAAGACGATGTTCTCCTTCGCCAGTCCGAGTTCGGGCATGAATCCCTGCACGGCGGCGAGGACCGCGTAGTCACCGCAGCCGGGACACCAGCGGACCTCCTGGTCCGACTTGAAGTCCTTCATGGACTGCGCGGCCTCGGCCTTGGGCACCAGGTGCAGCAGGGGCTCAGCCATCGATGGCCTCCTTGAGAACGGCGGCGAGCTGCTCGGCCTTGAAGGGCATTCCGTTGACCTGGGTGTGGCTGCGGGCGTCGACGAGGTACTTCGCCCGGACGAGGGTGGCGAGCTGGCCCAGGTTCATCTCGGGCACCACGACCTTCTCGTAGCGCGCGAGGACCTCGCCGAGGTTCTTCGGGAAGGGGTTGAGGTGGCGCAGATGGGCCTGGGCGATGGGGAGGCCGGCCGCCCGCAGCCGGCGTACGGCGGCGGTGATCGGTCCGTACGTGGAGCCCCAGCCGAGCACGAGGGTCCTCGCGCCGTCCGGGTCGTCGGCCTCGACGTCGGGCACCTCGATGCCGTCGATCTTGGCCTGCCGGGTGCGGACCATGAAGTCGTGGTTGGCCGGGTCGTAGGAGATGTTGCCGCTGCCGTCCTGCTTCTCGATGCCGCCGATGCGGTGTTCGAGGCCGGGAGTGCCGGGCAGGGCCCAGGGCCGGGCGAGGGTCTCGGGGTCGCGCTTGTACGGCCAGAAGACCTCGGTGCCGTCGGCCAGGGTGTGGTTCGGGCCGGTGGCGAACGTCGTGGTGAGGTCGGGCAGTTCGTCGACGTCCGGGATCCGCCAGGGCTCGGAGCCGTTGGCGAGGTAGCCGTCGGACAGCAGCAGGACCGGGGTGCGGTAGGTGAGCGCGATCCGGGCCGCGTCGAGCGCCGCGTCGAAGCAGTCGGCGGGCGTGCGCGGGGCGACGATCGGCACGGGGGCCTCGCCGTTGCGCCCGTACATCGCCTGCAGCAGGTCGGCCTGCTCGGTCTTGGTGGGCAGCCCGGTGGACGGGCCGCCGCGCTGGATGTCCACGACGAGCAGCGGCAGTTCGAGGGAGACGGCGAGGCCGATGGTCTCGGACTTGAGCGCCACGCCCGGGCCGGAGGTCGTCGTCACGGCGAGCGAGCCGCCGAAGGCGGCGCCCAGCGCGGCGCCGATGCCGGCGATCTCGTCCTCGGCCTGGAAGGTGCGCACGCCGAAGTTCTTGTGCTTGCTCAGCTCGTGCAGGATGTCCGAGGCCGGGGTGATCGGGTACGAGCCGAGGTAGAGCGGCAGGTCCGCCTGGCGGGAGGCGGCGACCAGGCCGTACGAGAGGGCCAGGTTCCCGGAGATGTTGCGGTACGTGCCGGGCGGGAAGGCCCGGGTCGCCGGGGCGACCTCGTAGGAGACGGCGAAGTCCTCGGTGGTCTCGCCGAAGTTCCAGCCGGCCCGGAACGCGGCCACGTTCGCCTCGGCGATCTGCGGCTTCTTCGCGAACTTCTGGCGCAGGAAGGTCTCGGTGCCCTCAGTGGGCCGGTGGTACATCCAGGACAGCAGTCCGAGCGCGAACATGTTCTTGCTCCGCTCGGCCTCCTTGCGGGACAGGCCGAAGTCCTTCAGGGCCTCGACCGTGAGCGTCGTCAGCGGCACCGGATGCACGTGGTACCCGGCGAGCGAGCCGTCCTCCAGGGGGGAGGTCGCGTAGCCGACCTTGGCCATGGCGCGCTTGGCGAACTCGTCCGTGTTGACGATGATCTCGCCGCCACGCGGCACGTCCCCGATGTTCGCCTTCAGCGCGGCCGGGTTCATCGCGACCAGCACGTTCGGAGCGTCGCCCGGGGTCAGGATGTCGTGGTCGGCGAAGTGGAGCTGGAACGAGGACACGCCCGGCAGGGTGCCGGCGGGCGCCCGGATCTCCGCCGGGAAGTTCGGCAGCGTCGACAGGTCGTTCCCGAAGGACGCCGTCTCCGACGTGAAGCGGTCACCCGTGAGCTGCATGCCGTCACCGGAGTCGCCCGCGAAGCGGATGATCACCCGGTCGAGCCGGCGGACTTCCTTCGCGGAGCCGTCGTCGGCCGTCGCCGGGGCACTGCGCTGCTCCCCGACCAGGGCCTCACCGGCCTCGCTGCTGACCTGGCTGGTCACTGAACTGGACCTCCCTCGCGGCAAGGGTCTCTCCGACGAGGCTGTCACCTGCGGAGAAGGCTCGGGAGACGACCGGCGTACCGGCCGTCCCGTGGCCCACCCTACGTCCGTGAGGGGGGCCGTCCCGGGACTTCTCGCATCGTGGACCCCGTTTTGAGACGCCCAAGACGCCCTTTTATTGTCAATTGTCGCTCTCTGAGAACCCCCGAGTCCAACCGGGGGTGACGCACCGTTCATTGTCGGTCACGGAGCGGGTTTTCCGCCTCGCTCCGTGCCTCACGTCGGCCGAAACCTATCTGACAGGGTGTCAGCTCATCAGGAATTGAGGTAGGTGAGCACCGCGAGGACGCGGCGGTGATCCCCGTCACTGGGCGACAGGCCCAGCTTCAGGAAGATGTTGCTGATGTGCTTCTCCACGGCGCCGTCGCTCACCACGAGCTGCTTCGCGATGGCCGAATTCGTGCGTCCCTCGGCCATCAGCCCCAGGACCTCGCGCTCGCGCGGGGTCAGCCCCGCGAGCACGTCCTGCTTGCGGCTGCGGCCCAGCAGCTGCGCCACCACCTCCGGATCGAGCGCCGTACCGCCGCGGGCCACCCGCACGACCGCGTCCACGAACTCCCGGACCTCGGCGACCCGGTCCTTCAGGAGGTAGCCGACGCCCGTGCTGGACCCGGCCAGCAGCTCCGTGGCGTACTGCTCCTCCACGTACTGCGACAGCACCAGCACCCCGATCCCGGGATGCTCCTTGCGCAGCCGCACCGCGGCCCGGACCCCTTCGTCGGTGTGCGTCGGAGGCATCCGTACGTCCGCCACGACCACGTCCGGCAGGGCGCCCTCGCCCGCGAGGTCGGCCACGGTCTTCACCAGCGCCTCACCGTCGCCGACCCCGGCGACCACCTCGTGCCCGAGGTCGGTGAGCAGACGGGTCAGACCCTCGCGCAGCAGCACCGAGTCCTCGGCGATGACCACTCGCACTCCCCCTGGGGCCGCGCCCCCGGGAGCCCCCCTGTCCGTCCCCAAGTCCGTCACGTTCCTGCCTCTCTGATCGCGCTGAGCGATCCCCAGCATCGCAGCAGAAAGGACGCCGTGGGCGGCAGAGGGGTTCAACTGGGCCAGAGGTCCCGGTCGGTGTCGGTCGGAGGATGTACGGCGGGCGCCCCGGGGTCACGCCCGCCGGGGCGGCTCCCCGCCGGGGCGGTGCCCGGGGTCACGCCCGCCAGGGCAGCTCCGCCGTGACCGTCGTCGGACCCCCGGACGGGGAGTCGACCGCGAGGACGCCGTCGACGGCGTCGAGACGGTCCGCCAGACCCGCGAGGCCGCGCCCGGCCGCCGGGTCCGCGCCGCCGACGCCGTCGTCGCGGACCTGGAGCATCAGGCGGTCGTCCGTCCGCCACACGTCCACCCAGGCCCGGCGGGCCCTCGCGTGCTTGGAGACGTTCTGGAGCAGCTCGGAGACCGTGAAGTACGCGATGCCCTCGATGGCCGCCGCCGGCCGGGCCGGCAGGTCCACGACCACCGAGACCGGCACCGTGCAGCGGGCGGAGACCGCCGACAGGGCGGCGTCCAGGCCGCGGTCGGTCAGGACGGCCGGGTGGATGCCGCGGGCCAGGTCGCGCAGCTCCTGGAGGGCGAGCTTCACCTCGCCGTGCGCCTCGTCCACCATGGTCGCCGCGGCCTGGGGATCCGTCGCCAGCCGGTCCTTCGCCAGGCCCAGGTCCATCGCGAGGGCCACGAGCCGCGCCTGCGCGCCGTCGTGGAGGTCGCGCTCGATGCGCCGCAGGTCGGCGGCGGCCGTGTCCACGACCACGCCCCGGTCCGACTCCAGCTCCGTCACGCGCGAGGCCAGCCGGGACGGCCCCAGCAGCCCCGACACCATCAGCCGGTCGACCGCGACCAGGCCGCGCAGGACCCACGGACCGACGAGGACGAAGACCAGGCCCACCGCCGACGTGAACGCGATCTCGAACGTCGAGTCGAGGTAGAGGCTGTGGGTGTCGTCGCCGTACAGCTGGAGCCCGGCCTGGCCGGCGTACATCGGGAAGACCCACTGCCACAGCGGATACGTGAACAGGCCCCAGCCCCACCCCCACAGCGCGACGGCCACGGAGAAGGAGAAGACCGCCCACGGCATGTGCAGCAGGGCGTACAGCAGGTGCCGCCAGGACGCCCCGCTCTTCAGCGTCGCCCCCATCCACGACAGCGCACCGCCGGTCCGCCCCCGGGCCGGCAGCGGAGCCCGCACGTCCAGTCCGAGCATCCCGCGCGCCCGGGCCCGCTCCACCGCGCCGAACCCCCGGCACAGCGCGAGCGCGCCGGCCAGCACCGGGATGCCGAGGAAGGTGACGAGCAGACCGGCACCGGCCGACACCAGGGCGACGGCGAAGCAGAAGTACACGACGCTCAGCGGCAGACCGGTCAGGACGTAGCCGAGCTCGCGCCAGGTGCGCCCTTCGAGCGGCGCGCGGACGGCGGCGGGGAGGCGGTGGGAGGCCATCGGGGGTCCGTTTCTCAGGCGGTGGTGGTCGCTTCCACCCTCCCGGTCGGGGAGGGGGCGGGACCATGAGGCGAGTGGGCGTCTGCGGAGGGGGGATTTCCCTACCGACGGCGAGGGGAGGGCCCCTGCCGGGCTCCGGCACGGCGTCACCGGCCGGACGGCACAGGTCGCTCCCGGCCGGACGGCTCGGGGCGCTCCCGGTCCGGATGTCGCAGGTCGCTCCCGGTCCGGATGTCGCCAGCCGCTCCCCGCGTCCCCGGCCGGGCGCCGGGGCGCGTCCCCGGCCGGGCGCCGGGGCGGGTGCCCGGTCAGGGCCGGGCGGGCCGGGCGGTGTCATGGGCGCGGTCGCGCCAGGGCAGTTCCGCCGTGACCACGGTCGGCCCGCCCTCGGGCGAGTCCACGACGAAGACGCCGTCGACCGCCCCGAGCCGTTCGGCGAGGCCCGCCATGCCCGTACCACCGCCGTCCACGCGGGCGCCGCCCACCCCGTCGTCCCCGACCCGGAGCATGAGGCGGTCCTCCGACCGCCACACCTCCACCGAGGCGGCACGGGCGCGGGAGTGCTTGGAGACGTTCTGGAGCAGCTCCGAGACGGTGAAGTACGCGATGCCCTCGATGGCCTCGGCGGGCCGCTCGGCCAGGTCGACCGAGACCTTCACGGGCACGGTGCAGCGGGCCGCGACCGAGGAGAGCGCGGCGTCGAGGCCGCGGTCGGTCAGGACGGCCGGGTGGATGCCCCGGGCCAGGTCGCGCAGCTCCTGGAGGGCGAGCTTCACCTCGCCGTGCGCCTCGCCGACCATGGCCGCCGCGGCCTCGGGGTCCTCGAGCAGCTTCTCCTTCGCGAGCCCGAGCCCCATGGCGAGCGCGACCAGCCGCGCCTGGGCGCCGTCGTGCAGGTCGCGTTCGATACGCCGCAGGTCGGCGGCCGCGGTGTCCACGACCACGCCCCGGTCCGACTCCAGCTCGGCGATCCGCCGCTCCAGCTCGTCGGAGGGCGAGAGCAGCCCGCGCACCATGGCCCGGTCGGCGTTGCCGAGCCCGCGGGCGATGAACGGCAGCACCGGCCAGAGCACGATCAGCGACACCAGCGTCAGGGCGAAGGCCAGGACGCCCCACGGCAGCCGGACGAACCCGTACAGCTGGCTGCGCCACGCCACCGGGTCCTTCAGCTGCGCCCACAGCCAGGCGAAGAACCCGTCGCGACGCGGCAGCCGGCTCGGCTCGTCCACCCGCACCCCGAGCAGCCTCCGGGCCCGTGCCCGCTCCGCCCGCCCCATGCCGCGCGCCCCGGCGAGCCCGAGGGCCAGCAGCGGGAGGCCGATGACGGTGACGGCCAGGCCGACGCCGAGCGCGACGGTCACGACGGCATAGACGAAACCGGCGAGCGCGCACGGCAGATCGGCCAGGAGGTGGGCGACCTCTTTCCAGGTGTGCCGGCCGTAGGCGAGGCGTGCGGGCGGCGGCGGGGTGTCGGTGTGGTCGCTCATGAGCGCAAGCCTGCCGGGCGGGGCCCCTGACACGCCATGGGGGAGGTGGGTGAGACGCAGGGGGGATATCCCCACCGGGCGGCGCTCCTCACCTCACCCGCGACTGCTTACACCCCCTTTAACAGGGCCTAGACTCGCGTGCGTAAGCGACGTGAAAGATGAGACACCGAGACCGAGGGGCGGACGTGCGGGAACCGACCGTTGTCGCGGCGGACCAAGCGGCGGGTCACGCGGCGGACTATTTCCAGACGTATTCCGTCGTCGGACTGCTCGCCGTCCTCGGCGTGCTCTTCGTGGCGGTCGCGTTCGGCGCGGCCAGACTGCTGCGGCCCGTCGTACCGACCCCGGAGAAGCTCCTCACCTACGAGTGCGGTGTCGACCCGGTGGGGGAGGGCTGGGCCCACACACAGGTCCGCTACTACGTGTACGCCTTCCTCTACGTGATCTTCGCCGTCGACTCGATCTTCCTCTTCCCCTGGGCGACGGTCTTCGCCGCGCCCGGCTTCGGGGCGACGACGCTGGTCGAGATGTTCGTCTTCCTCGGCTTCCTCGCCGTGGGACTGCTCTACGCGTACAAGAAGGGCGTTCTGGCATGGACGTAACACCCCTGCCGGCCCCGAAGCTGGGCCCGCTCGCCCGCCTGGCCCCCGAGCCGATGAAGGTGGTCCTGAACTGGGGCCGCCGCTACAGCCTGTGGGTCTTCAACTTCGGCCTCGCCTGCTGCGCGATCGAGTTCATCGCCGCGTCGATGGCCCGCCACGACTTCATCCGGCTCGGCGTGATCCCCTTCGCGCCCGGCCCGCGCCAGGCCGACCTGATGATCGTCTCCGGCACGGTGACCGACAAGATGGCGCCGGCCGTGAAGCGCCTCTACGAGCAGATGCCCGAGCCGAAGTACGTCATCTCCTTCGGCGCCTGCTCGAACTGCGGCGGCCCGTACTGGGACTCGTACTCGGTGACGAAGGGCGTGGACCAGATCATCCCGGTCGACGTCTACGTGCCGGGCTGCCCGCCGCGCCCGGAAGCCCTGCTCCAGGGCATCCTCAAGCTCCAGGAGAAGATCGCCGCGGAGAGCCTCGGCGAGCGGTACGGCGCGGGCGACCCGTCCGTGGCGCAGCTGACCAGCGGTCTCGTCGAGCCCCCGAAGCCGGCGGGGGGCGAGGTCCGGTGAACGAGTACGACACGAACGCCTACGACGCGCTGCCGGACTCCGTCACGGAGGTCTTCGGCGAGGAGGCGACGGCGGAGCGGGCCTACGACCTGCTGACCGTCGACGTCCCGTCCGCCTCGTGGATCGCCGCGCTGGAGATCGCCCGGGACAAGCTCGGGCTGACGTACTTCGACTGGCTGAGCGCGGTCGACGAGCCGGGCACGGGCTTCCGCGTGTGCGCGCACGTGGCGTCGGTGGACCGGGGCAACGTGCGCCGTCTCCTGCTCCGCACCACCGTCCCGCACGCGGCCGCGACCCTGCCCACGGCGGTGGAGGTGTACGCGGGCGCCGCGTGGCACGAGCGCGAGACGTACGAGATGTTCGGCGTGACCTTCACGGACCACCCGCACCTGGTGCACCTGCTCCTCCCGGAGAACTTCGAGGGCCACCCGCTGCGCAAGGACTTCGTCCTCGCCGCCCGCGTGGCCAAGGCGTGGCCGGGCGCGAAGGAGCCGGGGGAGTCGCACGACCCCAACGCCCCGAAGCGCCGCCAGATGCTCCCGCCGGGCGTCCCCGACCCGAACGAATGGGGCCCTCTGAAGGGCCGGCTCCCTGCCGCCCCCGCCCGTCCCGCCCGAGCCGCCGCCGGCGACCGCCCGGTCCGCCGCGCCCGCACGGCGGCCGAGGGCTCGGCCGGCCAGACGGACCCGTCGGCGCCGGTGCGGCGGGCGCGTACGGCGGGGGAGGGCTCGGCGAGTCAGGCCTCGGCGGACCCGTCGGCGCCGGTGCGGCGGGCGCGTACGGCGGGGGAGGGTTCGGCGAGTCAGGCGTCGGCGGACCCGTCGGCTCCCGTGCGCCGCGCCCGTACGGCGAGCGCGGGCTCGGCGAGCCAGCGCGCGGAGTCTCCGGCGGAGCCGGGCGCCGCCGAGGCTCCCACGTCTCCGGCCACCGGCCCCGAACCCACGGGCGGGCCCGCACCCGCGGCCGGTCCGCGTCGCAGCCGCAGCGCGAGCGCGGGTTCAGCGAGCCAGCGCGCGGAGTCTCCGGCGGAGCCGGGCGCCGCCGAGGCTTCCACGTCTCCGGCTACCGCTCCCGAACCCACGGGCGGGCCCGCACCCGCGGCCGGTCCGCGTCGCAGCCGCAGCGCGAGCGCGGGCTCGGCGAGCCAGCGCGAGGGCGCCGCCGACGCGGCGGCGCCGCAGACGCCCGCCGCCCCACCCCGCACGCGCAGCTCGGACGCCCCCTGGCACCACGCCCGCCCGGCCTTCGACGAGGAGCCCACGGCGCCGAAGGCTCCTCCGGCCGAGGCGGCAGAGGCCGCGGAAGCCCCGGCCGCGGAAGCCCCGACCGCGGAAGCCTCGGGCGCGGAAGCCCCGACCGCGGGAGCCTCGGGCGCGGAAGCCCCGACCGTGGGAGCCTCGGGCCCGGAAGCCTCGACCGCGGGATCCCCGGCCTCCGAGTCCCCGGCCCCGGCAGCCTCGGGCCCGGAAGCCCCGACCGAGGGTTCCCCGGCCTCCGAGTCCCCGGCCCCGGAAGCCTCGACCTCCGAATCCCCGGCTTCCGGCTCCCCGGCCTCCGAGGCCGAGGGCGCCCGCTCGGACTCATCGGCCACGCCGGACGCGTCGGCGACGCCGGACTCCTCGGCCACGCCGGACACCTCGGCGACGCCGCACGCGCCGCCCGCCGAGGGCGACGCCGACTCCGCGGCCGAGCCCCCGCCCGCCGAGTGCGAAGCCGACGCCGAGGCCGGCGCGCCCCCCGCCGAGGGCGAAGGACCCCCCGCCGAATCCGCCCGGTCCACCGACCCGACCGACCCGACCGACCCCGCCGGAGGCGATCCCGCGTGAACGACGTACTCGACGTCGCCCTCCGGCTGATCGTCGTCTTCGTGTGCTTCCTCGTGCTCCCGCTCGTCGTCGGGCAGACCGAGCACAAGGTCATGGCCCACATGCAGGGCCGGCTCGGGCCCATGTACGCCGGTGGGTTCCACGGGTGGGCGCAGCTCGTCGCGGACGGGGTGAAGTTCGTACAGAAGGAGGACGTCGTACCGAAGGACGCCGACCGGCGGGTGTTCCAGCTCGCGCCGGCCGTCGCGCTCCTGCCGTACCTCCTCGTCCTCCTCGCGATCCCCATCGGCCCCGGTGAGGGCGCCGTCGGGCAGGTCGTCGACGCCGGCGTGTTCTTCGTGCTCGCCGTGATGGGCGTCGGCGTGCTCGGCTCGCTCATGGCGGGCTGGGCGTCCGCCAACAAGTTCTCGCTGCTCGGCGCGCTCCGTACCGCCGCCCAGCTCCTCGCGTACGAGCTGCCCATGCTGCTCGCCGCCGCGTCCGTCGCGATGGCGGCCGGGACCGTCTCGATCCCCGGCATCCTGGACGCCTTCGCGTGGTGGTGGGTGCCCTGGCAGATCGTCGGCGCGCTCGTCTTCTTCGTCGCCGGGCTCGCCGAGCTCCAGCGGCCCCCGTTCGACATGCCCGTCGCCGACTCGGAGATCATCTTCGGCGCGTACACCGAGTACACCGGTCTCCGCTTCGCGCTGTTCCTGCTCGCCGAGTACGCCGGCATCGTCGTCCTCTGCGGCCTCACCACCGTCCTCTTCCTCGGCGGCTGGCACGGCCCCTTCGGCGCCGACGGGCTCGGCTGGGTCTGGACCCTGCTCAAGGTCGCCGTCCTCGCCTTCGTCGTGATCTGGCTCCGGGTGAGCTACCCGCGGCTGCGCGAGGACCAGCTGCAGAAGCTGGCCTGGACGACCCTCGTCCCGCTCGCCCTCGCGCAGATCGCGCTCACCGGCATCGTGAAGGTGGCGATCCAGTAATGGCTCCTCTTCTCCCGCCCTCCCGACCCGGCATCCCCGGCTCCGGCCTCGCCAAGGGCCTCGCCGTCACCCTCCGCACGATGACCCGCAAGAGCGTCACCGCGCAGTACCCGGAGGCCCAGCCCGAGCTGCCGCCCCGCACCCGCGGGGTCATCGGGCTGTTCGAGGAGAACTGCACGGTCTGCATGCTGTGCGCCCGCGAGTGCCCCGACTGGTGCATCTACATCGACTCCCACAAGGAGACGGTCCCGCCGGCCGCCCCCGGCGGCCGCGAGCGCAGCCGGAACGTCCTCGACCGCTTCGCGATCGACTTCTCGCTCTGCATGTACTGCGGCATCTGCATCGAGGTGTGCCCCTTCGACGCCCTCTTCTGGTCGCCGGAGTTCGAGTACGCCGAGACGGACATCCACGAGCTCACCCACGAGCGCGACAAGCTCCGCGAGTGGATGTGGACCGTCCCGGAGCCGCCCGCGCTCGACCCGCGCGCGGAGGAGCCGAAGGAGTTCGCCGCAGCCCGCAAGGCGGCCGAGAAGGCCGCCGCCCAGGAGCATGCCGCCCAGGAGACCGCCACCGGGGAAGGGGGCTCGCAGCAGTGATCCTCGCCGCTCAGCTCGCCGCCGCGGACGGCCACGGCTTCCTCTCGCCCACCGGCGTCGAGATCGCCTTCCTCCTGGTCGGCCTCGCCACCCTCGGCGCCGCCCTCGTCAGCGTCACCACCAGGCAGCTCGTGCACGCCGCCCTCTGGCTGGTGGTCGCGCTCGGCGGGCTCGCCGTCGAGTACCTCCTCCTCACCGCCGAGTTCATCGCCTGGGTCCAGGTGCTGATCTACGTCGGCTCGGTGGTCGTCCTCCTCCTCTTCGGCCTCATGCTGACCAGGGCCCCGATCGGCCGGTCCCCGGACTCCGACTCGGGCAACCGGCCGGTCGCCGTCGCCGTGGCGCTGGTCGCCGCGGCGGCCCTGGTCTGGGTGGTCGTGGACGCGTTCCGTACGACCTGGATCGACCTCGACGGGCCCGCCCAGGGCTCCACCGAGGTGTCCGGCGAGATCCTCTTCCGGCACTGGGTGCTGCCCTTCGAGGCGCTGTCGGTGCTGCTGCTCGCCGCCCTGGTCGGGGCGATCGTCCTGTCCCGCAAGAAGGCCCCCGAGGACGCGGAGGAAACGCGCTGATGCACCTCGCCTACCCCGCCGTCCTCGCCGCGCTCCTCTTCTCCGTCGGCCTGTACGGCGTCCTCGCCCGCCGCAACGCGATCCTGGTCCTGATGTCCGTCGAGCTCATGCTCAACGCCGTCAACCTCAACCTGGTCGCCTTCGACGTCTGGCTCCGCGACACCCTGCACGCCGGCCAGGCACTCACCCTCTTCACCATCGCCATCGCCGCCGCGGAGATCGGCATCGGTCTCGCGATCGTCCTGATGGTCTACCGCAACCGCGGCAGCTCGGACGTCGACCGCCTCCGTGACACCAAGGAAGCGCCCGCCGCGGACGAGACGCCCGCGGACGGGCCGTCCGCCGACGAGAAGGCCGAGGCCACCGCGTGACCACGACGACCCTGGCCGTCCTCGTCCCCCTCCTCCCCTTCCTCGGCTCCGCCGCCGGTCTGCTCCTCGGCCGGACCGCGCCGGGCTTCGTGCGCCCGCTCGCGGTGCTGCCCACACTCGCCGCCGCCGTCCTGGCCGCGGTCGTGGCCTCCCGGCAGGGCGGCGGGAAGGCGATCGACGCCTCCACCCAGCTCACCCCGACCGGCTCGGTCCCGATCGACCTGGCCCTGCACATCGACGGCTTCGCCGCCCTCGTCGCGGTCCTGGTCGGCGTGGTCGCCACCTGCGTGCAGGTCTACTCGACCGGCTACCTGCGTCACGACCCGCGCTACCCCTCGTACGCTGCGCTGGTCTCCCTCTTCACCGCCGCGATGCTGCTGGTCGTCTACTCCGGCGACCTGATGGTGCTCCTGGTCGGCTGGGAGATCATGGGCATCTGCTCGTACTTCCTGGTCGGGCACTACTGGGAGACCCCCGAGGCCCGCTCGGCCTCCCTCAAGGCCTTCCTCGTCACCAAGCTCGGTGACGTGCCCTTCCTGATCGGCCTCTTCGCACTGGCCACCGACGCGGGCACCTTCCGCATCACCGGCGTCCTCGGCGCCGTCGCGAGCGGCGGCCTCGACCACCCCACCCTGGTGGCGCTGCTGCTGCTCGCCGGTGTGGCCGGCAAGTCCGCGCAGTTCCCGCTGCACACCTGGCTCCCGGACGCGATGGCCGGCCCCACCCCGGTCTCCGCGCTCATCCACGCCGCGACGATGGTCGCCGCCGGCATCTACTTCGTGGCCCGGCTGCTGCCCGTCTTCGCCGCCTCCGCCGCCGCCCTGACGGTGCTCGCCGTGATGGCCGGCGTCACCATGGTCGGCTCGGGACTCGCCGCCCTCGCCCAGGACGACATCAAGCGGGTCCTCGCCTACTCGACGATCGGCCAGCTCGGCTACATGGCCGGTGCCCTCGCCGTCGGCGACCGCGGGGCCGCCGTCTTCCACCTCATGTCGCACGGCGCCTTCAAGGCGCTGCTGTTCCTCGCCGCCGGCGCGGTCATCCACGCCGCCGGCACCAACTCGCTCTCGGCCATGTCCCGCATGAGCGGACTGACCAGGCGCGTCCCGGACGCCTACTGGACGATGACCGTCGGCCTGCTCGCGCTCGCCGCGATCCCGCCCTTCGCCGGCTTCTTCTCCAAGGAGGCCGTCCTCGTCGCCGCCGAGCACACCGCGACCGGCGAGCGGACCCTGGCCCCCGCCGGGGCCGGCTGGATCGTGCTCGTCGCCGGACTGCTCACGGCGCTGCTCACCGCCGCGTACGCGATGCGCCTGTGGCTGCTCGCCTTCCGCGGCCGCGGCGCCGAGGCACCCGACCACGGACGCCAGCCGATCGCCATGACCACGGTCCTGTGGGTGCTCGCGATCCCGTCGCTCGGCTTCGGTCTGAGCGCCGCCTACCTCGACGACTGGTTCGACGGGCACCCGCTGACCCCGACCCTCACCACGGCCGTCCTCGGTACGGGCCTCGCCGTCGTCGGCGCCGTCGTCACCTACGCGGTCCGCCGCTCGCTCACCGCGAGGCTCGCCGCCCCGGCACCCCTCCCGGCCGTCGCCGGGGCCGTCACCGGGACGGCCCCGCACGTCGCCCACCCCGACGCCGAGGCCGGGCAGGTCGAGGCCGAGGCGCTGGACCTGCCGCACCCCGGGGCGGACCCGGCCGACCCTGGCCGCGCCCTGCTGGGCCCGCTGCACCGCCCCGCGGCCGCCGGCTTCCACCTCGACGCCGTCTACCGCGCCGCCTTCGTCCGGCCCGTGCTCGCCGCCGCCTCCCTGGTCCGGTTCCTGGACCGCGAGGTCGTCGACACCTACGTACGCGGCGCAGGCGACAGCGCCAAGGGCCTCGGCTGGCTCGTCCGCCGCGCCCAGACCGGCAACGTGCAGACCTATCTCAGCGCGCTGCTCGCCGGCTCCGTCGTCCTGGCGATCGTCGCCGTCGTCCTCGCCAACGCCGCCGCCGGAGCGTGACCCGTGATCGATATCAGCCACACCGTGATGCAGGTCCTGCTGCTGCTGATCGTCGGCGGGCCGCTCGTCGGCGCCGCGGCCGCACTGCTGCCCGCCCCGCCCGGGCTGCGGGGGAAGTCGCCCGACCAGGCCGTGCTCCGCCACGGCGTGACCGTGACCGGCGTGATCCTGCTCGCCACGATCGTCCTCGCGCTCGGCTTCGACCCCGACCACCCCTCGACGATGCAGGCGACCACGGACGTCACCTGGATCCAGGCGCTGGACGTGCGGATCCACCTCGGTGTCGACGGCATCTCCCTCCCCCTCGTGGTCCTGACCGCGCTGCTCACCTTCCTCTGCGCGCTCCACAGCTACTTCAAGATGCCCTCGGGCCCGTCCCCGAAGGCCTTCGTCGCCCTGCTGCTCGTCCTGGAGTCCGGCACCCTGGCGACCTTCGCCGTCCTCGACCTGGTCCTGTTCTTCCTGGCCTTCGAGACGGTCCTCGTCCCGATGTACTTCCTGATCGCCCGCTGGGGCGGCGCCGGCCGGCAGGCCGCCGCCTGGAAGTTCATCCTCTACACGCTGCTCGGCTCCGTCGTGATGCTGCTCGGCCTCCTCCTCGTGGGGGTGCAGGCGGGCACGTTCGACATGGTGGCGCTGGCCGCCCAGAACGGTCGCGGGCTCACCACGTCCGTCCAGATCACGGCCGTTCTCGCGATCGGCCTCGGGCTCGCCGTGAAGACCCCGATGTGGCCGCTGCACAGCTGGCTCCCGGACGCCCACACCGCCGCACCGACCGTCGGCTCGGTGCTCCTCGCCGGCGTCCTGCTGAAGATGGGCACGTACGGCTTCGTCCGCATCGTGCTGCCGATCACGCCCGACGGCATGCGCGTCTTCGCCCCGTACTTCGCCGCCTTCGCCGTCGCCGGGATCATCTACGGATCGCTCGCCTGCCTCGCCCTCGCGAAGCCGGGCGGCAAGGGCGACCTCAAGCGCCTGATCGCGTACTCGTCCGTCGGGCACATGGGCTTCGTCCTCCTCGGCATCGCGACCATGACCCCCACCGGGGTCAACGGCGCCCTCTTCGCCAACATCGCCCACGGCCTCATCACCGGCCTCCTCTTCTTCCTGGTCGGCGCCCTCAAGGACCGCTACGGCACCGCCGACCTGGACACCCTCGCCGGGGCCACCGGCGCCGCCCTCTACGGCCGCGCCCCCCGCCTCGGCGGCCTCCTCGCCTTCGCCGCCGTCGCCTCCCTCGGCCTGCCCGGCCTCGCCGGGTTCTGGGGGGAGATGCTGGCCCTGTTCGGCGCCTTCGAACCGGCCGCGGGGCTCAGCCGGCCCGCGTTCCTCACCTTCATGGCGATCGGCGCCTTCGGCACCCTCCTCACCGCCGGCTACCTGCTCGTCGTCGTCCGCCGCGTCTGCATGGGCGGCCCCCGCCCGGCCGGCGAGGCCGGCCTCGCCGACGTCCAGGGCTACGAGCTGGCCGCCTGGACCCCGCTCGTCGCCCTCACCGTCCTCGCCGGACTGTGGCCCGCGGTCCTCCTCGGCCTCACCGACCCGGCCGTCCAGCAGCTCCTCGCGGGAGGCACCCAGTGACCGCCACGGCCGCAGCGCCCAGCCTCGTCCAGTCCGTCGACTGGCTCGCGATCGCGCCGCCCACCCTCACCGCGGCGGTCGCCGTCGCCGTGCTCGTCGCCGACCTGTTCGTCCCGGCCGCGCGCAGGCAGCTCCTCGGCTGGACCTCCGTCGCCGGCCTGGCCGCCTCGCTGCTGCTGCTCCTGCCGCTGCGCGCCGGCGACCGCTCGACCTTCTGCCTCACCGCCGACACCCAGGTGCGGGCCTGCAGCTACACCGCCGACCAGTTCACCCTCGTCATCCAGTTCCTGGTGCTGGCGGGCGCGCTGGTCACCGCGCTGCTGTCGCTCGCCGACACCCGCGACCGGCTGCCCGCCGGCGAGTACTGGTTCCTGCTGCTGTCCTCCGCGGCCGGCGCCGCCCTGCTCCCCGCCTCCCGCGACCTGGCGACCCTGGTGGTCGCCCTCGAAGTGGCCTCGCTGCCCGCCTTCGCGCTCGTCGGCCTCAGGCGCGGCGACCGCATGTCCAGCGAGTCGGCGCTCAAGTTCTTCCTCTCCTCGGTGACCGCCACCGCCGTCACCCTGCTCGGCGTCAGCTTCGTCTACGCGGCCACCGGCACCCTGCACCTCACCGAGGTCGCCCAGCGGCTCGGCGACGTGCCGGGCCAGCTGCAGACCCTCGCCCAGGCGGGCGTGGTGCTCACCCTGGTCGGCTTCGCCTTCAAGACGGCCGCCGTCCCCTTCCACTTCTGGGTGCCCGACACGTATGTCGGCGCCCCGCTGCCCGTCGCCGCCTACCTGTCCGTGGTGGGCAAGGCCGTCGGCTTCACCGGTCTCATCCTGGTGACGGTCGTCGCCTTCCCCTCCTACGCGGACGTGTGGGGCCCGGCGCTCGCCGTGCTCGCCGCGCTCACCATGACCGGCGGGAACGTGGCCGCCCTGCGACAGGTCTCCACGCGCGCGTGGAGCGCGGTACGCCTCCTCGCCTGGTCGTCCGTCGCCCAGGCCGGCTACCTCCTGGTGCCGATCGCGGCCGCCGCCTATTCCAGCGACGACCAGATCGGCGCGACCGTCGCGTACGCCCTGATGTACGCCGTCGTGAACCTCGGCGCCTTCGCCGTCGTCGCCGTGGTCGCCCGTACCCACCCGGAGGTCCGGATCTCCGACTCCCGCGGGCTGTACGCCACGAGCCCGGCCGCCGCGCTCGCCCTCGGCTTCTTCCTGCTCAATCTGGCGGGGCTGCCCCCGGGTATCATCGGCCTCTTCGCCAAGGTGACCGTCTTCTCGACGGCCGTCGACGCGGGCCTCGGCTGGCTCGCCGTGATCATGGGCGTCAACGTCGTGATCGCCCTCTACTACTACCTGCGGTGGACGGCGCTGCTCTTCCGCGCGCCGCGCACCGCGCCCGAGGGCGAGCCGCGCACGGTCCGCGCCGGGGTCCCCGCCCCGATCACGCTGGCCGTGGCGCTCACCGCCGTCGCGGGCGTCGTGCTGTCGGGCTATCCGCAGTTCGCCCTCCGCTTCGCGGCGAACAGCCTCTTCTGATCCCCCCACACAGCAAACCCCTCAAGGAGCGGAACCACCGTGCTGAACGGTTTCAAGGACTTCATACTTCGCGGGAACGTCGTCACCATGGCCATCGGTCTGGCCGTCGGCTCCGCGTTCACGGCGGTGGTCACCGGCTTCAGCAAGGCGTTCATCACCCCGCTCATCGGTCTGGCCACCGGCACGGTCGGCGACTTCAGCGAGGCCCAGTTCACCGTCGGCAAGACCGTCTTCCCGTACGGCCTGGCGATCGCCGCCGCCATAGCCTTCATGATCACGGCCGCCGTCCTCTACTTCCTGATCGTCGTCCCCATGACGAAGATCCAGGCGAAGTTCGCCCGGGTGGAGGCGGCCGACCCGAAGTCGGAGAAGCGTGACTGCCCCCGCTGCTTCACCGAGATCCCGGCCATCGCCTCGCGCTGCGGCCACTGCACCAGCGAGGTCGAGCCGATCGCCGGGGCCCTGGAGAAGGCCGGCCTGGACAAGATCGTGATCCCGGCGGCCCGCTAGGCCGGTCCGGCGGATCGGGCCGGTCCGGCCCCCGTCGCCCGCCCTCACCCGTACGGCCCACACGGCACCCCCCGCCACCTGGGGAACCCGAGCTTCCCGCCTGGCGTTGACCAGGAGGGAAGGGTCCACTGGACGCGTAGCACCGTGGATCCCGACAGAGCGAAGGGTTCCCCTGCCGCACCACTTGGAGGGCGTACCGTGCACCGCCGGCACAACGGGCTGAGGACCGCGGTCCTCCTCGGAGGGCTCTCGGCCCTCATCATCGTCATCGGCAGCTTCTTCGGCCGTACGGGTCTGATCGTCGCGCTCGTCGTCGCGCTCGGCACCAACGCGTACGCGTACTGGAACAGCGACAAGCTGGCGCTCCGTGCCATGCGCGCCCGCCCGGTGAGCGAGTTCGAGGCCCCGGCCCTCTACCGGATGGTCCGCGAGCTCTCCACCCAGGCCCGCCAGCCCATGCCGCGGCTCTACATCTCGCCCACCCAGGCGCCCAACGCCTTCGCCACCGGACGCAATCCCCGCAACGCCGCCGTGTGCTGCACCGAGGGCATCCTCGCGATCCTCGACGAGCGCGAGCTGCGCGGGGTCATCGGGCACGAGCTGAGCCACGTCTACAACCGGGACATCCTGATCTCCTCGGTCGCCGGCGCGCTCGCCTCGGTGATCATGTTCCTGGTGAACTTCGCCTGGCTGATCCCGGTCGGCCGGTCCAACGACGACGAGGGCCCCGGGCTCCTCGGCTATCTGCTCGTCCTGATCCTCGGCCCCATCGCCGCCTCGGTCATCCAGCTCGCCATCTCCCGCTCACGCGAGTACGAGGCGGACGCCTCGGGAGCGCAGCTCACCGGCGACCCGCTGGCCCTCGCCAGCGCCCTGCGCAAGCTGGAGGCGGGCACGAAGCAGCTCCCGCTGCCGCCCGAGCCCAAGATCGAGACCGCGAGCCACATGATGATCGCGAACCCCTTCCGTCCCGGACAGGGGCTCTCGAAGATGTTCTCCACCCACCCGCCGATGGCCGAGCGCATCGCCCGGCTCGAACAGATGGCAGGTCGACGCCCGTGAAAACGATCCTGAACGTCATTTGGCTGATCCTCTGCGGACTCTGGATGTTCCTCGCCTACATGGTGGCCGGCCTCCTGCTCTGCATCACGATCATCGGCATCCCCTTCGGCCTCGCCGCCTTCCGCATCGGCGTCTACGCCCTCTGGCCCTTCGGGCACACGGTCGTCGACCGCCATGACGCGGGCGCGCCGTCCTGCGTCGGCAACGTGCTGTGGCTGATCCTGGCCGGCTGGTGGCTGGCCCTCGGCCACATCACCACCGGCATCGCCCTCTGCATCACGATCATCGGCATCCCGCTGGGCATCGCGAACTTCAAGCTGATCCCGGTCTCGCTGCTGCCGCTGGGCAAGGAGATCGTCCGCACGGACGACGCCCGTGCCATGTACGGCTACCAGGGCCGCTGACGCGTGGACCGGGCTCCGTGGCACGGACCCGCCCCGGCGCCCTCCGCGCGGACGTGACCGGCCTCTCCGCGGATCCCGCCCCGGCGCCCCGGCAGGTCCACGAGCTCCGCGGACACGAGCCGCGCGCGGGGCTCGCCCGCGCCGGCACCGGGCCGTCCACGGCCCCGGCCGCAGCGTCTCCACCGCCGACGCCACGGGCACCACGCTGAGCCGGCTGATCCGGCACCACGCCCGTCCGGCAGCACACCGCCGCGGTCCACGCCGCCCGCCGGGGCGTCCGGCCGCTCACGGAGCGCCTCCCCACCGCCGGCCAGGAGCGCGGCGAGCGCCTCAGGAGCGGGGTGACGCGGGGCGTCAGGAGCGGGGGGACGCGGGGCGTCCCCGACTGACCGCGTACGCCACCACGCCGACCGCCAGGACCCCGGTCCCGGCCACCACGGCGGCCGGCGGCAGCGAGAACGCGAGCGCCGCGCAGCCGACCAGCCCGAGGAGCGCCAGCGGCCGCTCCCGACGGCCCAGGGTCCAGGCGGAGGCGTTGGCGATCGCGTAGTAGACCAGCACACCGAAGGACGAGAAGCCGATCGCGCCCCGCACGTCCGCCGTGGCCGCCACCACCGCCACCACGGCGCCCACCGCGAGCTCCGCGCGGTGCGGCACCCGGAAACGCGGGTGCACGACCGCCAGCGGGGCCGGCAGATAGCCGTCCCTGGCCATCGCGAGGGTGGTCCGGGACACCCCGAGGACCAGCGACAGCAGCGAGCCGAGCGCCGCCACGGCCGCGCCCACGGTGACGACCGGCACCAGCCAGTTCGCGTCCGCGGCCCGCGCCGCGTCCGCGAGCGGGGCGGGCGAGGCGGCCAGGCCGGCGGGCCCGAGGACCCCCAGCACGCACACGGCGACGGCCGCGTACACGACGAGCGCGATGCCGAGGGCGAGGGGCACGGCCCGTGGGATGGTCCGCTCCGGGTCGCGGACCTCCTCGCCGAGCGTCGCGATCCGCGCGTACCCGGCGAAGGCGAAGAACAACAGCCCCGCCGCCTGCAGCACCCCGCCCGCCGGGACGTCCCCGGCGAGCCCGAGCCGGTCCACCTGCCCGGCCCCGGCGGTCACGACCACGACGGCGGCCAGCACGGCCAGGACGACGGCCACGATCACCCGGGTGAGCAGCGCCGACTTCTGCACACCGCCGTAGTTGACGGCCGTCAGCGCCACGACGGCGGCGACCGCCACCGCGTGCGCGTGCGCCGGCCACACGTAGGCCCCCACGGTCAGCGCCATCGCCGCGCACGAGGCCGTCTTGCCGACGACGAAGGCCCAGCCCGCCAAATGCCCCCAGAACGAGCCCAGACGCTCCCTGCCGTACACGTAGGTGCCGCCGGAGGCCGGGTAGCGTGCGGCGAGCCGCGCCGACGCCATCGCGTTGCAGTAGGCGACGACCGCGGCCACCCCGAGCGCCGGCAGCAGGCCGGCCCCGGCCGCTTCGGCGGCGGGACCGAGCGCCGCGAAGATCCCTGCGCCGACCATCGAGCCGAGCCCGATCACGACGGCGTCGAACACCCCGAGAGTGCGGCGCAGTTCCTGTGTCATGTGCCGCACATTAAGGGGTCCGGCAACCGGGCGGGACCGCCGGGCGTCCTCCAGGGCATGAGCATCATCGGATGGATCGTTCTCGGCCTGCTCGCCGGCGTCATCGCCAAGATCCTGCTGCCGGGCCGCGACCCGGGCGGCCTGATCGGCACGACGGTCATCGGCGTCGTCGGCGCGTTCCTGGGCGGCTGGCTGTCGGCCCGCTTCCTGGACCGGCCGGTCACGGCGGACTTCTACGACGGGGCCACGTGGCTGTCGGCGATCGGCGGCTCCCTGGTGCTGCTGATCGCGTACCGCATAGTTTTCGGCCACTCGCGCGAACGCTGAGACCGGGTCAGAGACCCGTCTCCCGCAGGGTGATGTTCAGCCGCCCGCCGAGTCCGAGACCGGGCTCGGCGGTACCCGCGTACACCCTCGGCACCCCGTGGAAGGCCAGGCGCGACGGCCCGCCGAAGACGAACAGGTCCCCGGAGGCCAACTCCACGTCGGTGTAGGGCCGTCCGCGGTTCTCGGTGTTCCCGAGCCGGAAGACGCAGGTGTCGCCGAGGCTCAGCGACACGACGGGCGCGGGTGACCGCTCCTCGCGGTCCTGGTGCATGCCCATCCGGGCGCCGCCCGCGTAGAAGTTCACGAGCGCGGTGTCCGGCGCGAAACCGCCGTGCTCCCCGTAGGCCTCGACGAGCGCCGCGCGCCCGAGTTCGGCCAGCCAGGAGGGCAGTTCGGTACGGATCTCGTCCTCGCCCAGATAGCGGTACGGCTCCCAGCGCCGCCCCAGACAGAGCGAGCGCACCGACATCACGCCGCCGCCCGGCAGCACGGTGTGCTCGTACGCGACCGGGCCGTGCGCGAACCCCCGGCAGGCGGCGACCAGTTCCCGCTGCCGCTCGAACGGCAGCCACCCGGGCACGTGCACCGCGCCCGGCGCCGGCGTGGACCGCTCGCGCGGGAAGAGCCCCTCGGTCACCCGGGGACTCCCCCCAGGGCCCCTTCGAGCCCGAGCAGCCGCTCCTTGCGGTCGAGGCCGGCCGCGTAGCCGCGCAGGCTCCCGTCGGCCCCGATCACCCGGTGGCAGGGCCGCACCACGAGCAGCGGATTGCGTCCGATGGCGGTGCCCACGGCCCGCACCCCGGCGCCCGGGGAACCGACCCGGCGGGCGATGTCCCCGTACGAGACGGTCGTGCCGTAGGGGATCTCCTCCAGCGCGCGCCAGACCTTGCGCTGGAAGTCCGTGCCGGTCTCCGCGAACGGGATGTCGAATTCCGTACGCCGCCCGGCGAAGTACGCGTCGAGCTGCCCGGCGACCCCGGCGAAGGCCGCGTCCGCGCGGACCCAGCCCTCCCCGACGACGGCGCCGCCCTTCTGGCCCTCCAGGGACAGCGACCGCAGCACGACGTGACCCCCGTCGGCAGCCTGCCCCACCAGGAGCAGGGCGCCGAGGGGGCTGTTCACGTGGGTGTAGAGAGTGCGCGTCATGCGTTCCAGTGTGCGAGCCCGGAGGGGGGCGGGGCTGGCGGTTTTCGGACGCGGGGTTCGACGGTCCTAGCGGTAGTTCACGAACTGCAGCGCGAAGTCGAAGTCCTTGCCCTTGAGCAGCGCGATGATCTCCTGCAGGTCGTCCCGGCTCTTCGAGCTGACCCGCAGCTCGTCGCCCTGCACCTGCGCCTTGACGCCCTTGGGGCCCTCGTCGCGGATGACCTTGGCGACCTTCTTCGCGTTCTCCTGGGAGATGCCCTCCTGGATGGACGCGAAGAGCTTGTACTCCTTGCCGGACAGCTGCGGCTCGCCCTCCACGTCCAGCACCTTCAGCGAGATGCCCCGCTTGATCAGCTTGGACTGGAAGATGTCGAGGATCGCCTTGACCCGCTCCTCGCCGCTCGCCTGCATGAGGATCTTCTCGCCCGACCAGGCGATGGAGGCGTTGGTGCCCTTGAAGTCGTAGCGCTGCGTGATCTCCTTGGCGGCCTGGTTGAGGGCGTTGTCGACCTCCTGCCGCTCGACCTTGGAGACGATGTCGAAACTGGAGTCGGCCATGAGGTGAGGCTCCTTGCTCGGATCCGTATGGGTGCAGCACAAAGCGTAGCCACCCGCACCGCCGCCGACCCGTGATCAATCCGGTGGCGGAGCACCCCTCGGGATCAGGTATTGTTTACGTCGTTGCCAGGGAGCACCGCCGAAAAGCGGCTCCGAGGCAGCGATCCCATGGCGGTGTGCCCGAGTGGCCAATGGGAGCGGACTGTAAATCCGTCGGCTTAGCCTACCCAGGTTCGAATCCTGGCGCCGCCACGCGATGAGAACGGCCCCTGATCTGCGGAAACGCGATCAGGGGCCGTTTTGTTGAGTTTGGACCAGAGCGGCGAACCGTCTCGGCGCCGGTTCGGGCGGGCGGTGGCCTCGGCGGCGGCCCCCGGGCGTTCGCGCCGGGGGCCGCCTCCCATGTCCGGATCGGGCTGCGGGCCTGGTCAGTTGCCCGCCACGGCCCTCACCGCGACCGAGACCGGGGTCGAGCCCTCGATCACTTCCAGGGTCAGGCCGGCCGTCGCCGGCGTGTCCAGGAGTTCGGCGAGGACCGCGGCTACGTCGTCGCGGGGGATCGGGCCGCGGCCCGTTTCGGCCTCCAGGCGGACCAGGCCCTTGCCCGCGTCGTCGGTGAGCATGCCGGGGCGCAGGATCGTCCAGTCGAGGCCCGGGTGGGCCCGTACGGCGTCGTCCGCGGCGCCCTTGGCCCGGAGGTAGACGTCGAAGACGTCGTCGCCCTGGTGCCGCGCGTCGGCGCCCATCGAGGACACGATAAGGAAGCGCCGTACGCCGGCCGCCTCCGCCGCGTCCGCGAAGAGCACGGCCGCCGCACGGTCCACCGTGTCCTTGCGGTCCGCCCCGCTTCCGGGGCCCGCGCCGGCCGCGAAGACGGCCGCGTCGGCGCCCTCCAGGGCCGCCGCGACCTCGCCGACCGAGGCCGACTCCAGGTCCAGGACGACCGCGCGGGCGCCGGCCGCCCGTAGGTCCGCCTCCTGTTCCGGCCGGCGGATGATGCCCACCGGTTCGTGTCCGCCCGCGGCGAGCAGCCGCTCCAGCCGCAGGGCGATCCGTCCGTGTCCTCCAGCGATGACTACGCGCATACTCACGACCGTACGGCCCCGGGCCCGGCCGGGCCTCCCGAGTCCGGGCGCGCCTGCCGGGGCAGGTCCAGGGCCGCCGCCGAGTCGCAGTACTCCCGCACCGCGCTCGTCCGGGCCACCACCCGGCCCCGGTGCACCACGATCCGGCTGTACGCCAGGGAGAGCGCGCCCGCGAGGCGTTCGCCCCGTACCGCGAGCAGCTCCGCCGGGAAGCCGGCCTCGACCCGTACCTCCGGAAGACCCATCGCGGCCCGCGCGTCCGCGCTCACCGCGCCGTACGCCTCCTCGGGCGACAGGCCGGACAGCGAGGCCAGCAGGTAGGCGGCCTCCAACGGGTCGCCGCGCCCCACCGGGTGGGACACGTCCCGCAGCGCCCCGCCGCCCGCCGCGACCCGCACCCCGGCGGCCCGCAGCAGCCGCACCGGCGCCGTGCCGCGCAGTTCGGTGGCCGCGCAGCCGCCCTGCGGCAGGCAGACCACGGTCACCCCGGCCGCCGCCAGCTGGTCCGCGGCCCGGCGGGCCTGGTCGGAGGGCAGCCGGGAGAGGCCCGCGCAGGGCCCGATCGTCACCCCGGGCCGCAGCCCCCCGGCCATCGCCGCGAGCCGCGCCAGCCGGGCCGGGTCGTCCCCGTCGGTGTGCAGGTCCACGGGGCAGCCGTGCTCGCCGGCGACCTCCAGGACCGCCTCCACGTACCCGGTGGGGTCCGGGTCCAGGTCGGGGCAGCCGCCGACCACCCCGGCACCCATCTTCACCGCGTCCCGCAGCATCGCGAGCCCGTCGGCGCCGGCCGCGCCGGTGAGCAGCCGGGGCGCCGCCACGGCCGTCAGGTCGGCCAGGCCGCGGAGCGAACGCCGGGCCTGCAGCACGGCTTCGAGCGGGCCGAGGCCGTGCACGTCCCCGATCCGCACCTGCGCGCGCAGCGCGGTCGCGCCGTGGCCGAGCTGGAGCAGCGCCGCCTCGGTGGCCCGGCGCTGGACCTCCTCGGTCGTGTACGCGACGGGCCCGGGGGAGTCGGCGGTGAGCGCGCTGTCGGCGTGCGCGTGGGGCTCGGCGGGGGCGGGCAGCAGCAGATAGCCGGCGAGGTCGACGCGGGCCCCCCGGGCGGCGAGGCTGCCGGCGGTGCCGACGGCCTCGATCCGGCCGCCGCCGAGCCGCACGTCCACCGCGCGCCCGTCGGTGAGCCGCGCGTTCGAGAGCAGCAGCGACGTGGTGTCGGCGGGTGCCGCGGCCCGGTCGTCGGGCGGCGGCTGGGGCTGCTTGCTGTCGGCGGACATCGGGCTCCTCACGGCTCGCCAGGACCAAGATCACGCAGCGTGGGCCCCGAGCCTAGGGGTGCCCGCACCGGGCTTCGAGGAGGAGCGCAATAGTCGTACCGATGAGGGCACGAGTGGCCTAGGAGGGGCCTGGGGCGAGCACCCGGGAAACGGATTTGGGTGATGGGCGGAGGACCGTGTAATGTCTTCCTCGCTCGCCCCAATAGCTCAGTCGGCAGAGCGTCTCCATGGTAAGGAGAAGGTCTACGGTTCGATTCCGTATTGGGGCTCTGGTGAGAGGGAACCCGCCTTCGGGCGGGAACCTGAACATCAAAGCGGTGTAGCTCAGTCGGTAGAGCAAGCGGCTCATAATCGCTGTGTCACCGGTTCAAGTCCGGTCACCGCTACACACAGTAGCCGATTGTGGGGTCGGTCCTGCGATCGGCTACTCTTTCATGCGTTCATCCGTTAATCAGTCCGTCCAAGGAGCACTCACGTGGCTGCCACCGACGTCCGCCCGAAGATCACGCTGGCCTGCGTGGAGTGCAAGGAGCGGAACTACATCACCAAGAAGAACCGGCGTAACAACCCGGACCGTCTTGAGATGAAGAAGCACTGCCCCCGCTGCAACTCGCACACCGCGCACCGCGAGACGCGCTAAACAGGCTCGAACACGAGGCCGTCCCCCACCGGGGACGGCCTCGCGTCGTTTGTACGCAAGAGATCCAGGAGGTATCGAGGCCATGGCGCTCGACCAGTCCTTCGTGGGCCGGACCTATCCGCCCACCGCGCCGTACGAGGTCGGCCGCGAGAAGATCCGCGAATTCGCCGAGGCGATCGGGGACGCCAATCCCGCGTACACCGACCAGGAGGCCGCCAAGGCCCTCGGTCACCCCGACGTCGTCGCGCCGCCGACCTTCGTCTTCGCGATCACCTTCAAGGCCGCGGGCCAGGTCGTCGAGGACCCGCAGCTCGGCCTGGACTACAGCCGCGTCGTGCACGGCGACCAGAAGTTCGCCTACACCCGCCCGGTGCGCGCCGGCGACCGCCTCTCGGTCACCAGCACCATCGAGGCGATCAAGTCGCTCGCCGGCAACGACATCCTGGACATCCGCGGTGAGGTCCACGACGAGAGCGGCGAGCACGTCGTGACCGCCTGGACCAAGCTCGTGTCCCGCGCCCCCGAGGAGGCCTGACCGTGACCGCGAAGATCGCCTACGACGAGGTCGAGGTCGGCACCGAGCTGCCCGCGCAGACCTTCCCCGTGACCCGCGCCACGCTGGTCCGGTACGCCGGTGCCTCCGGTGACTTCAACCCCATCCACTGGAACGAGAAGTTCGCCAAGGAGGTCGGCCTCCCCGACGTCATCGCCCACGGCATGTTCACCATGGCCGAGGCGATCCGCGTGGTGACCGACTGGGCCGGCGACCCGGCCGCCGTCGTCGAGTACGGCGTCCGCTTCACCAAGCCGGTCGTCGTCCCCAACGACGCCGACGGCGCCGTCGTCGAGGTCGCCGCGAAGGTGGCCGCCAAGCTGGACGACGGCCGGGTGCGCGTGGACCTCACCGCGACCAGCGCCGGGCAGAAGGTGCTCGGCATGTCCCGGGCCGTCGTGCAGCTCGCCTGACGCGTACGACCCGAGCCCCGGTGCCCCACGGCGCCGGGGCTCCGTCGTTCCCGCGGCGGACCGGGCGGCGCGGACCGGGCGGCTGCCGTGCGACGACCGGGCGGCTCCCGTGCGACGACCGGGCGGCTGCCGTGCGACGACCGGGCGGCTGCCGTGCGACGCGGACCGGGCGGCTGCCGTGCGGAACGTACTCTTGAGCCCGTGCACGTACTCCAGGACGCTCCCCTCGCCCCCTTGACCACCTTCCGGCTCGGCGGGCCCGCCGCCCGGCTCGTCACGGCCACCACCGACGACGAGGTGGTCGCCGCGGTCCGCGAGGCGGACGCTGCCGGGACCCCGCTGCTCGTCATCGGCGGCGGCTCCAACCTGGTCATCGGCGACAAGGGCTTCGACGGCACCGCCCTGCACATCGCCACCCGGGGCTTCTCCCTCGACGGGACCCGCCTGGAGCTCGCCGCCGGCGAGGTCTGGACGGACGCCGTCGCGCGGACCGTCGAGGCCGGGCTCGCGGGGATCGAGTGCCTGGCCGGCATCCCGGGCTCGGCGGGTGCCACCCCGATCCAGAACGTCGGCGCCTACGGCCAGGACGTGTCCGCCACCATCACCGAGGTCGTCGCGTACGACCGCCGGGCCGAGGAGACGGTCACGCTCACGAACGCCGAGTGCGCCTTCTCGTACCGGCACAGCCTCTTCAAGGACCAGCCGGACCGTTACGTCGTGCTCCGCGTCCGCTTCGGGCTGGCGGACGCCGGCGGGATGTCGGCGCCGATCGCGTATCCGGAGACGGCCCGGGCCCTCGGCGTCGAGGCGGGTGACCGGGTGCCGCTCGCGCGGGCGCGGGAGACCGTCCTCGGGCTGCGGGCCGGCAAGGGCATGGTCCTGGACCCGGAGGACCACGACACGTGGTCGGCGGGCTCCTTCTTCACCAACCCGATCCTGACGGCGGGGGAGTACACGGCCTTCCTCGGGCGCGTGGCCGAGCGGCTCGGCCCGGACACCCCCGCGCCCGCCTACCCGGCGGGCGCGGACGGCTCGATGAAGACCTCCGCGGCCTGGCTGATCGACAAGGCCGGCTTCGTGAAGGGGTACGGCTCCGGGCCCGCCCGGATCTCCACCAAGCACACCCTCGCCCTGACCAACCGGGGCGAGGCGACCACCGAGGACCTGCTCGCGCTCGCGCGCGAGGTCGTCGCCGGGGTCCGGGAGGCCTTCGGGATCACCCTGGTCAACGAGCCGGTGACCGTCGGCGTCGAGCTCTGATACCCGGCAGCCGGACCCGGTCGGGCGCCCGTCGAGGAAGGCCCGTGCCGCGTGGCTCCCTGCCGATGGGCCACCGCCCCGGCAGGCCCCGCGTCGGGTGGGTCCCGTCTCAGTAGGCGACGCCCACGCCCTGCTTCACCGTCGAGGGGTCGTCGATCATCGCCAGCATCGCGTGCGCCACGTCGGCGCGCGCGAGCGAGCGGCCGCGCGGCGGGTTGCCGCCCACCACGGTCCGGTAGCGTCCGGTGACCGGCTTGTTTGTGAGCTTGGGCGGGCGGACGGAGGTCCAGTCGGTCGCGCTCGCGGCGAGCTCCCGCTCCATCACCCGCAGGTCCGCGTAGACGTCCTTCAGGACGGAGTTGACGATCGCCAGCACCGCCCTGTCGGCCACGCCCTGACCCGGCGGCACCGGGCCGAGCGGCGCGGCGCTGACGACGAGGAGCCGGCGGACGCCCTCGGCGTCCATCGCCGAGAGCACCGGGCGCGTCAGCCGGGCCGCGATGCCCGTGGCCGCGACCGCCCGGTTGCGGGCGCCCAGGCCCGAGAGGACCGCGTGCCGGCCGGCCACCGCGCCGCGCAGGGCCTCGGGGTCGGTGAGGTCGGCGCGGAAGACCTCCAGCCGCTCCCCGGTGACGGTGAACCGCGCGGGGTCGCGCACGACCGCCGTCACCTCGTGGCCCGCGTCCAGGGCCTGGCGGACGACCTCCCGGCCGATACCGCCGGTCGCACCGAAGACAGTGAGCTTCATGTCGCACTCTCCAGGCTCTTCAGGGGTGAGTGAGTATTCACTTACCTCTAGGGTGGGTGGGTACTCACTCACCCGTCAAGCCCTTCCCGGGAGTTCCTGTGGACCAGAAGCCGACCCGCACCCGGATCATCGACGCCGCCCGCGACCTCATGCGGACCGCCGGCCTGGCCCGCACCACCACCAAGGAGATCGCGAAGGCCGCCGGCTGCTCGGAGGCCGCGCTGTACAAGTACTTCCCGAGCAAGGAGGAGCTGTTCGTCACGGTCCTCAACGAACGGCTGCCCAAGCTCGGCGACCTCCTCGGCACCCTCGCCGTCGACCCCCAGGGCCGCGGAGTCGAGGAGAACCTCGCCGAGATCGCCCGCCGGGCCGCCCTCTTCTACGAGCAGACGTTCCCGATGGCCGCGTCCCTCTACGCCGAGCCCCAGCTCAAGGCCCGCCACGAGGAGGTCATGCGGGAGCTCGGCGCAGGCCCCCACAAGCCCATCGAAGGCCTGGCCGGCTACCTCCGCGCCGAGCAGGAACACGGCCGCATCGACGCCGGGGCCGACACCCGGGCGGCCGCGGCCCTGCTCCTGGGGGCCTGCGTTCAGCGCGCCTTCGCCTACGAGATGACCCCGGACCGCAGGCCGCCGGAGTCCCTCGACGACTTCGCGCGCTCGATCGCCCGCACCCTCATGCGCGGGATCGCCGTACGGAATTGAGTTGCCCCGCGTCAGGCGGCGTGGTCACGCTGGCGCCCATGCGCGTGAAGGCCCGCGAGTTCCGGCCCCGGACGGGGACCGTCACCCACCGGATAGTCCAGCCCTGGGAGCCGCTGCGGCACACCACCGTCAACTCCCCGTTCCACGACCGCTGGGGCTACCTCGTCGGCGACCACGACGGGCTGTCCCGGCTCGCCGCCCTGTTCTCCTTCGCCGCCTTCTCCCGGCACACGCTCGTGCACGTCCCGCTGCGCACGAGCCTGCCCCGCGCCTTCGCCCCGGGCACCCCGGTCGACCTCGTCCTGGCCCACCGGGCGACCGGCGGCCTGCGCCCCTCCGCCTGGCCCGCGCTACGGGCCCGGCTGCGGGCCGGCCGGCCGCTCACCGTCCGCACGGACGAGCGGCGCACCGCCGACCGGGCGGCCGTCTGGAACGCGGCCCGGGAACGGCGGGACCGGCAGCGGCGCTGGTCGGAGGCCGAGCGGATCCGCCCCGTGGTGCACGCCCGCACCCTCTTCCTCTTCGGCGGGCGGGACGTCTTCTGCGCCGCCGCCGAGGAGTTCTCGACCGCGGCGGGCCACGGCCCGCACCAGAGGCGCGCCCTCCAGGGCCACGACGCCCTGCTCGCCTCCCTCACCCCGTACTTCGACCAGTGCACCGCGGGACCGGACGGCACCGAGCTCGACATCGGCTTCCAGGCCCACCCGCCGCTGCACCGGTTCAGGCCGCCGGCGCCGCCAGCCAGTCGTCGACCCCCGAGAGCAGCTTCTCCCTGACGTCCTCCGGGGCCGCCGAGCCCCGCACGGACTGCCGGGCCAGCTCGGCCAGCTCCGCGTCCGAGAAGCCGTGGTGCCTGCGGGCGATCTCGTACTGCGCCGCGAGCCGGGAGCCGAAGAGCAACGGGTCGTCCGCCCCCAGGGCCATCGGGACGCCCGCGTCGAAGAGCGTGCGCAGCGGCACGTCCTCGGGCTTCTCGTAGACGCCGAGCGCCACGTTGGACGCCGGGCACACCTCGCAGGTCACCCCGCGCTCCGCCAGCTTGCGCAGCAGCCGCGGGTCCTCCGCGGCCCGTACGCCGTGGCCGACCCGGGCCGCCCGCAGGTCGTCCAGGCAGTCCCGGACGGACGAGGGGCCGGTCAGCTCACCGCCGTGCGGGGCCGCGAGCAGACCGCCCTCGCGGGCGATGGCGAAGGCCCGGTCGAAGTCGCGGGCCATGCCCCGGCGCTCGTCGTTGGACAGCCCGAAGCCCACCACGCCCCGGTCCGCGTACCGCACCGCGAGCCGGGCCAGGGTGCGCGCCTCCAGGGGGTGCTTCATCCGGTTCGCCGCGACCACGACCCGCATCCCGAGCCCGGTGTCGCGGGCGGCCGTGTCCACGGCGTCCAGGATGATCTCCAGGGCCGGGATCAGACCACCGAGCAGCGGCGCGTACGAGGTGGGGTCGACCTGGATCTCCAGCCAGCCGGAGCCGTCCCGTACGTCCTCCTGGGCGGCCTCGCGCACCAGGCGCTGGATGTCCTCCGGTTCGCGCAGGCAGGAGCGGGCCATGTCGTAGAGCCGCTGGAAGCGGAACCAGCCGCGCTCGTCCGTGGCCCGGAGCTTCGGCGGCGTACCGCTCTTGAGCGCCTCGGGGAGGTGCACCCCGTACTTGTCGGCGAGTTCGATCAGGGTCGAGGGCCGCATCGAGCCGGTGAAGTGCAGGTGCAGGTGGGCCTTCGGCAGGGCGCTGAGATCGCGGTGAACGTGCTCCATTGGCCGATCCTGCCGCACCCGAATGGACGAATACAGTCCGTTTCCCCGATCGGGACCTTGCTAGAACGTAAAAACGGGCCCCCGCCTCCGGAGAGGCAGGGGCCCGTAGGGCCGGTGACCCGGTCAGTCGCGCGCCTCGGCGAGGAGCTTCTGGATCCGGGACACGCCCTCCACCAGGTCCTCGTCGCCCAGCGCGTACGACAGGCGCAGGTAGCCAGGCGTGCCGAAGGCCTCGCCCGGGACGACCGCGACCTCGGCCTCGTCCAGGATCAGCGCGGCCAGCTCGACCGAGCTCTGCGGGCGCTTGCCGCGGATCTCCTTGCCGATCAGGTCCTTCACCGACGGGTACGCGTAGAACGCGCCCTCGGGGGTCGGGCAGTACACGCCCTCGATCTCGTTGAGCATCCGCACGATCGTCTGGCGGCGCCGGTCGAAGGCGGTGCGCATCTCGGCGACCGCGTCCAGGTTGCCGGAGACGGCGGCGAGCGCGGCGACCTGCGCCACGTTGCTCACGTTGGAGGTGGCGTGCGACTGCAGGTTGGTCGCGGCCTTCACGACGTCCTTCGGGCCGACGATCCAGCCCACGCGCCAGCCGGTCATGGCGTACGTCTTGGCGACGCCGTTGACGACGATGCACTTGTCGCGCAGCTCGGGCACCAGCGTCGGCAGCGAGGTGAACTTCGCGTCGCCGTAGACCAGGTGCTCGTAGATCTCGTCGGTGAGGACCCACAGGCCGTGCTCGACGGCCCAGCGGCCGATGGCCTCGGCGTCGGCCTCGCTGTAGACGGCGCCGGTCGGGTTCGAGGGGGAGACGAAGAGGACGACCTTGGTCCGCTCGGTGCGGGCCGCCTCCAGCTGCTCCACCGAGACCCGGTAGCCGGTGGTCTCGTCGGCCACGACCTCCACCGGGACACCGCCGGCGAGGCGGATCGACTCGGGGTACGTGGTCCAGTACGGAGCCGGGACGATGACCTCGTCGCCCGGGTCGAGGATCGCGGCGAACGCCTCGTAGATGGCCTGCTTGCCGCCGTTGGTCACCAGGATCTGGGAGGCGTCGACCTCGTAGCCGGAGTCGCGGAGCGTCTTCGCGGCGATGGCGGCCTTGAGCTCGGGCAGGCCGCCGGCCGGCGTGTAGCGGTGGTACTTCGGGTTCTTGCAGGCCTCGACGGCCGCCTCGACGATGTAGTCGGGCGTCGGGAAATCGGGCTCACCCGCGCCGAAACCGATCACCGGACGGCCGGCGGCCTTGAGGGCCTTGGCCTTGGCGTCGACGGCGAGGGTGGCGGACTCGGAGATCGCACCGATCCGGGCGGAGACCCGTCGCTCGGTGGGAGGGGTAGCAGCGCTCATGCGGCCATGGTCCCAGACCCCGTCAGGGCCCGGTACACGGGTTTCACGGAGCGGACAGGAACGGTCATTCCCGGTCGTACGCGGTGATCTTCAGGGGCGCCCGGCGGGTGACCGGCAGGTCGGAGCGTTACCTGTTCGACGGGAGGGCCCATGACCACGTACACTCACTGCTCGTTGGCCCCGCACCGACCACATCTCACGATGCGGTAGGTTGGGGAAGCCACGAAGGGTCGTAGCTCAATTGGTAGAGCACCGGTCTCCAAAACCGGCGGTTGGGGGTTCAAGTCCCTCCGGCCCTGCTACACACACCGCCAGGTTGTGTGCGCATGTACGTACTTCATTGCACCGCCGTGCGGCTCCACCCACCCCGGGCGCGGCACGGCCACGACCCGGAATCAGGTGAGACATCGTGACGGATGCCGTAGGCTCCATCGACATGCCTGATGCCGAGGACGCCGCTCCGGAGTCGAAGAAGACCCGCAAGGGCGGCAAGCGCGGGAAGAAGGGCCCTCTGGGCCGTCTCGCCCTTTTCTACCGCCAGGTCATCGCGGAGCTCCGCAAGGTCGTCTGGCCCACTCGTAGCCAGCTGACGTCGTACACCACTGTGGTGATTGTCTTCGTTGTCATCATGATCGGCCTTGTGACCGTGATTGACTATGGCTTCCAGGAAGCAGTCAAGTACGTCTTCGGCTGACTTTTTGTTCCACCCCATCTGTATCGCAGGAAGAAGCAGCCACCGTGTCTGACGCGAACCTGAACGACGCCTTCGAGACCGAGTCCGTCGAGGACGAGCTCGACATCGTCGAGGCGGCCGACGAGGACCAGGCCGAGGCTGCGGACGCCGAGGCCGGCGAGCTCGACGAGGTCGAGGCCGACGCCGAGCCGGACGTCGAGGACGAGGACACCGAGGACGACGGCACCGAGGTCGCCGACGTCGAGGCCGCCGAGGAAGAGGCCGACGAGGCCGAGGAGGCCGTCGAGGCCGCCGGCGAGGCGGAGGACGCCGAGCCCGCCGCTCCGGTCGACCCCATCGCCGCGCTCCGCGAGGAGCTGCGCACCCTGCCCGGCGAGTGGTACGTGATCCACACCTACGCGGGCTACGAGAAGCGCGTGAAGGCCAACCTCGAGCAGCGTGCCGTCTCGCTGAACGTCGAGGAGTTCATCTACCAGGCCGAGGTCCCCGAGGAAGAGATCGTCCAGATCAAGAACGGCGAGCGCAAGAACGTCCGGCAGAACAAGCTGCCCGGTTACGTGCTCGTCCGCATGGACCTGACGAACGAGTCCTGGGGCGTCGTCCGCAACACGCCCGGCGTCACCGGCTTCGTGGGCAACGCCTACGACCCGTACCCGCTGACCCTGGACGAGATCGTCAAGATGCTCGCCCCGGAGGCCGAGGAGAAGGCCGCCCGTGAGGCCGCCGAGGCCGAGGGCAAGCCGGCGCCGGCCCGCAAGGTCACCGTCGAGGTCCTCGACTTCGAGGTGGGCGACTCGGTCACCGTCACCGACGGCCCCTTCGCCACCCTCCAGGCCACGATCAACGAGATCAACGCCGACTCGAAGAAGGTCAAGGGCCTCGTCGAGATCTTCGGTCGCGAGACCCCGGTCGAGCTCAGCTTCGACCAGATCCAGAAGAACTGACGACTCAAGTTTCCGGACAGGTCAGAGGGGCTGTGACAGCCGCTCTGACCTGCTCGGTTTTTGGACGCGCAGCTATACCCGTTATCGTTGTGCGGTATGCCTCCATCCGGATGACCGGATGGATCGGCTGAAAACTCTCACTAGGACCCGGAGAGAGCAATGCCTCCCAAGAAGAAGAAGGTCACGGGGCTTATCAAGCTCCAGATCAACGCCGGTGCGGCGAACCCGGCCCCGCCGGTCGGCCCCGCGCTCGGTCAGCACGGCGTCAACATCATGGAGTTCTGCAAGGCCTACAACGCCGCGACCGAGTCGCAGCGCGGTTGGGTCATCCCGGTGGAGATCACGGTCTACGAGGACCGTTCCTTCACCTTCATCACCAAGACTCCGCCGGCCGCCAAGATGATCCTCAAGGCCGCGGGTGTGGAGAAGGGCTCCGGCGAGCCGCACAAGACCAAGGTCGCCAAGATCACCGAGGCGCAGGTCCGCGAGATCGCCACCACCAAGATGCCCGACCTCAACGCCAATGACCTGGACGCCGCGTCCAAGATCATCGCCGGCACCGCCCGCTCCATGGGCATCACGGTCGAGGGCTGATCACCCCCCTGTAGTCCTTCAGTGGTAGGGCCCGCGCCGGCCCGCACCACGACTCCATACCTGCCACGCGGCGACAGCCGCATGGTGTAACTGCACAGGAGTAGCAGTGAAGCGCAGCAAGTCCCTCCGCGCTGCGGACGCGAAGATCGACCGGGAGAAGCTCTACGCCCCGCTCGAGGCCGTCCGTCTCGCCAAGGAGACCTCCACCACCAAGTTCGACAGCACCGTCGAGGTGGCCTTCCGTCTGGGTGTCGACCCGCGCAAGGCCGACCAGATGGTCCGTGGCACCGTGAACCTTCCGCACGGCACCGGCAAGACCGCCCGGGTCCTGGTCTTCGCGACCGGTGACCGTGCCGAGGCCGCGATCGCCGCGGGCGCCGACATCGTCGGCTCCGACGAGCTCATCGACGAGATCTCCAAGGGCAACCGCCTGAACGAGTTCGACGCCGTCGTCGCCACCCCGGACCTCATGGGCAAGGTCGGCCGCCTCGGCCGCGTCCTCGGCCCGCGTGGTCTCATGCCGAACCCGAAGACCGGCACCGTCACCCCCGATGTCGCCAAGGCTGTCAACGACATCAAGGGCGGCAAGATCGAGTTCCGCGTCGACAAGCACTCGAACCTGCACTTCATCATCGGCAAGGTGTCCTTCGACGACACCAAGCTGGTGGAGAACTACGGCGCGGCCCTGGAGGAGATCCTCCGTCTGAAGCCGTCCGCCGCCAAGGGTCGCTACATCAAGAAGGCCGCCATCAGCACCACGATGGGCCCCGGCATTCCGGTCGACTCGAACCGCACCCGCAACCTCCTCGTCGAGGAGGACCCGGCCGCGGTCTGAGCCTGACGGCTCAGGAGCCCTCGTAGGGCTCCAGCGTCCTTGAAGCCGCCCCTCGTGCCTCTCCGGAGGCGCGGGGGGCGGTTCCGCGTCCGTGGGGCGGGCCGGCCCTCCTGGCCCGCACGGGGGCGATGTGTACCCCGCGCCTCCGGGGTGTCGCCCGGCGGCCCTCTGGCCCGCACGGGGGCGATGCGCACACACCGCGGCCCTGGGGCGTCGTCGGACGGCCCTCTGGTCCGCCCGGGGGCGATTTGCACCCCGCCCGGGGTGTCGCGTACTCTTTCGACGAAGCCAAAGACCGCTGGTCGTCGCTGCGCCCGTCAGGGTTCGGTGACCGAAGGATTCGCTGCATATGCGAACGACCCGCGCAGGTGACTGTGGATGAGTTCCCGGGTCCTTCGAGATTCGGTCGAGCTGAGCCCCGTGCGCCTGCGCCCGGGGCGTTCTGTTTTGTTCAGCCCCTTCCGAGCGGTCCCATCACCCGGAAGGAGGCCGACGCTCTATGGCAAGGCCCGACAAGGCTGCCTCGGTGGCCGAGCTCGCGGACCAGTTCCGTGGCTCGAACGCCGCTGTGCTGACCGAGTACCGGGGTCTCACCGTGGCGCAGCTCAAGACGCTGCGTCGTTCGCTCGGTGAGAACGCCCAGTACGCCGTGGTGAAGAACACGCTGACCAAGATTGCGGCCAACGAGGCCGGGATCACCGCACTGGACGAGCACTTCGCTGGTCCGACCGCGGTCGCCTTCGTCACCGGTGACCCGGTGGAGTCGGCGAAGGCTCTGCGTGACTTCGCCAAGGAGAACCCGAACCTCATCATCAAGGCCGGTGTCCTTGACGGTAAGGCTCTCTCCGCCGACGACATCAAGAAGCTTGCGGACCTCGAGTCCCGCGAGGTTCTGCTCAGCAAGCTGGCCGGTGCCTTCAAGGGCAAGCAGTCTCAGGCTGCTCAGCTCTTCCAGGCGCTGCCGTCGAAGCTCGTCCGCACCGTGGACGCGCTTCGCGCCAAGCAGGCCGAGCAGGGCGGTGCCGAGTAACTCGGCTCGCGCAATGATCCGACCGCCCACAGGGGCGGCGCGGGTCGCAGCGGGCCGAACGTACGCCCGCCTCACATGTACATCCGGCACCTGCCGAATTAGTGGAAGGATCGCCCATCATGGCGAAGCTCTCTCAGGATGACCTGCTCGCGCAGTTCGAGGAGATGACCCTCATCGAGCTCTCCGAGTTCGTGAAGGCGTTCGAGGAGAAGTTCGACGTCACCGCCGCCGCGGCCGTCGCCGTTGCCGCCCCGGGTGCCCCGGGCGCCGGTGCCGCCGAGGCCGTCGAGGAGAAGGACGAGTTCGACGTCATCCTCACCGGCGCCGGCGACAAGAAGATCCAGGTCATCAAGGTCGTGCGTGAGCTGACCTCCCTGGGTCTGAAGGAGGCCAAGGACCTCGTCGACGGCACCCCGAAGCCGGTCCTCGAGAAGGTTGCCAAGGACGCCGCCGAGAAGGCCGCCGAGGCCCTCAAGGGCGCCGGCGCCTCCGTCGAGGTCAAGTAACACCTCGTCGCGTCAGCGACTCCTCTGTTGAGCGTGTAACGCTTGCAGCGTGAAAGGCGATCATCCATCTGGGTGGTCGCCTTTCGGCGTTCCCGGACCCGCGTGGCGGCGGTCGTCCGGGCCTCCGGAAGCGGAGTATGGTGATCTTCGCCGTGCGCCGCGCAGAGGCTGGGGCCTTGACGAACCGCACGCAGCGCGCAATTCTCAGGACGCGTCGTCACAACGATCCGTTTCCGAGGCATGGATCGACGACCGAACGGGCAGTATCGAGGTGCGCCGCACGGCGCGAGGTACAGCGGAGTTGAGAACAACGAGGGTCGCGAAGAACTCGCCCTGGACATCAGTGGGCCAAGTGGCTACACTGACCCTTTGCGCTGCCTGTTAGCTGCCCCCTGCCCGTCACCAGGGGCATCCCCTCGCATCCGCTTCGCTGGTCGACCCACTCTGACCTGGTCCTTTGGCCATATCGGGAATCGTCTTCCACGGGGCTCAGCAAGGGACCGGTACGCGCGTAGTGAGTCCGAGCCCTCGGAAGGACCCCCTCTTGGCCGCCTCGCGCAACGCCTCGACCAATACGAACAACGGCGCCAGCACCGCCCCGCTGCGCATCTCCTTTGCAAAGATCAAGGAGCCCCTCGAGGTTCCGAACCTCCTCGCGCTCCAGACCGAGAGCTTCGACTGGCTGCTCGGCAACGCCGCGTGGAAGGCTCGCGTCGAGGCCGCCCTTGAGTCGGGACAGGACGTCCCCACGAAGTCGGGTCTGGAGGAGATCTTCGAGGAGATCTCCCCGATCGAGGACTTCTCCGGGTCGATGTCGCTGACCTTCCGCGACCACCGCTTCGAGCCGCCGAAGAACTCGATCGACGAGTGCAAGGACCGTGACTTCACCTACGGTGCCCCGCTCTTCGTGACCGCGGAGTTCACGAACAACGAGACCGGCGAGATCAAGTCCCAGACGGTCTTCATGGGCGACTTCCCGCTCATGACGAACAAGGGCACCTTCGTCATCAACGGCACCGAGCGTGTCGTCGTGTCGCAGCTGGTCCGTTCCCCTGGTGTCTACTTCGACTCCTCCATCGACAAGACGTCCGACAAGGACATCTTCTCCGCCAAGATCATCCCGTCCCGGGGTGCCTGGCTGGAGATGGAGATCGACAAGCGCGACATGGTCGGTGTGCGCATCGACCGCAAGCGCAAGCAGTCCGTCACCGTCCTCCTCAAGGCGCTCGGCTGGACCACCGAGCAGATCCTGCAGGAGTTCGGCGAGTACGAGTCCATGCGCGCCACCCTGGAGAAGGACCACACCCAGGGCCAGGACGACGCGCTGCTCGACATCTACCGCAAGCTCCGTCCGGGCGAGCCGCCGACGCGCGAGGCCGCCCAGACGCTGCTCGAGAACCTCTACTTCAACCCGAAGCGCTACGACCTCGCGAAGGTCGGCCGCTACAAGGTGAACAAGAAGCTCGGCGCGGACGAGCCGCTGGACGCGGGTGTCCTCACCACCGACGACATCATCGCCACGATCAAGTACCTCGTGAAGCTCCACGCGGGCGAGACCGAGACGATCGGCGAGTCGGGCCGGGAGATCGTCGTCGAGACCGACGACATCGACCACTTCGGCAACCGTCGTCTGCGCAACGTCGGCGAGCTCATCCAGAACCAGGTCCGCACGGGTCTGGCTCGTATGGAGCGCGTCGTGCGCGAGCGCATGACCACCCAGGACGTCGAGGCGATCACGCCGCAGACCCTGATCAACATCCGGCCGGTCGTCGCCTCCATCAAGGAGTTCTTCGGCACCAGCCAGCTGTCGCAGTTCATGGACCAGAACAACCCGCTGTCGGGTCTGACGCACAAGCGTCGTCTCTCGGCGCTGGGTCCCGGTGGTCTGTCCCGTGAGCGGGCCGGCTTCGAGGTCCGAGACGTGCACCCGTCCCACTACGGACGCATGTGCCCGATCGAGACCCCCGAAGGCCCGAACATCGGTCTGATCGGTTCGCTCGCCTCGTACGGCCGCGTCAACGCGTTCGGCTTCATCGAGACGCCGTACCGCAAGGTCGTCGACGGCCAGGTCACCGACGAGGTCGACTACATCACGGCCGACGAGGAGGACCGCTTCGTCATCGCCCAGGCGAACGCGACCCTGAACGACGAGCTCCAGTTCACCGAGCCCCGCGTTCTGGTCCGCCGCCGTGGTGGCGAGGTCGACTACGTCCCGCCGACCGACGTCGACTACATGGACGTCTCGCCGCGCCAGATGGTGTCGGTCGCGACCGCCATGATCCCGTTCCTCGAGCACGACGACGCCAACCGTGCCCTCATGGGCGCGAACATGATGCGTCAGGCCGTTCCGCTGATTAAGTCGGAGGCCCCGCTCGTCGGCACCGGCATGGAGTACCGCTGCGCCACCGACGCCGGCGACGTGCTCAAGGCCGACAAGGCCGGCGTGGTCCAGGAGCTGTCCGCCGACTACGTCACGGTGGCCAACGACGACGGCACGTACAACACGTACCGCCTGCACAAGTTCTCCCGCTCGAACCAGGGCACCTCGGTCAACCAGAAGGTCGTCGTCGACGAGGGCGACCGCGTCATCGAGGGCCAGGTCCTCGCCGACGGTCCGGCGACCGAAGAGGGCGAGATGGCCCTCGGCAAGAACCTGCTCGTGGCGTTCATGCCGTGGGAGGGTCACAACTACGAGGACGCGATCATCCTGTCGCAGCGCCTCGTGCAGGACGACGTCCTCTCCTCGATCCACATCGAGGAGCACGAGGTCGACGCCCGTGACACCAAGCTCGGCCCCGAGGAGATCACCCGGGACATCCCGAACGTCTCCGAGGAGGTCCTGGCCGACCTCGACGAGCGCGGCATCATCCGCATCGGTGCCGAGGTCGTCGCCGGCGACATCCTGGTCGGCAAGGTCACCCCGAAGGGTGAGACCGAGCTGACCCCGGAGGAGCGCCTGCTCCGCGCGATCTTCGGTGAGAAGGCCCGTGAGGTCCGTGACACCTCGCTGAAGGTCCCGCACGGCGAGACCGGCAAGGTCATCGGCGTCCGCGTCTTCGACCGCGAGGAGGGCGACGAGCTTCCCCCGGGCGTGAACCAGCTGGTCCGCGTCTACGTCGCCCAGAAGCGCAAGATCACCGATGGTGACAAGCTCGCCGGCCGTCACGGCAACAAGGGTGTCATCTCCAAGATCCTCCCGATCGAGGACATGCCCTTCCTCGAGGACGGCACCCCGGTCGACATCATCCTCAACCCGCTCGGCGTCCCGTCCCGAATGAACCCGGGACAGGTCCTGGAGATCCACCTCGGCTGGCTCGCCAGCCGCGGCTGGGACGTCTCCGGCCTCGCCGACGAGTGGGCGCAGCGCCTCCAGGCCATCGGTGCCGACCAGGTCGCCCCCGGCACCAACGTCGCCACCCCGGTCTTCGACGGTGCGCGTGAGGACGAGCTCGCGGGTCTGCTCCAGCACACCATCCCGAACCGGGACGGCGAGCGCATGGTGCTCCCCTCCGGCAAGGCGCGCCTGTTCGACGGCCGCTCCGGCGAGCCGTTCCCGGACCCGATCTCGGTCGGGTACATGTACATCCTCAAGCTCCACCACCTGGTCGACGACAAGCTCCACGCCCGTTCGACCGGTCCGTACTCGATGATCACCCAGCAGCCGCTGGGTGGTAAGGCCCAGTTCGGTGGCCAGCGCTTCGGTGAGATGGAGGTGTGGGCGCTCGAGGCTTACGGCGCCGCCTACGCCCTCCAGGAGCTGCTGACGATCAAGTCCGACGACGTGACCGGCCGCGTGAAGGTCTACGAGGCCATCGTCAAGGGCGAGAACATCCCTGAGCCCGGCATCCCCGAGTCCTTCAAGGTGCTCATCAAGGAGATGCAGTCCCTGTGCCTCAACGTGGAGGTGCTGTCCTCGGACGGCATGTCCATCGAGATGCGCGACACCGACGAGGACGTCTTCCGCGCAGCGGAGGAGCTCGGCATCGACCTGTCCCGGCGCGAGCCGAGCAGCGTCGAAGAGGTCTGACGGGAGTCCGGTCGGGGGCTCAGCGAATGAGCCCCCGGCCGGCCCCAGGACCCCCGTATCAGACCCACAGCCTTACAACCCTGAGAGGGATTGACGCATAGTGCTCGACGTCAACTTCTTCGACGAGCTCCGGATCGGTCTGGCCACCGCTGACGACATCCGTCAGTGGAGCCACGGCGAGGTCAAGAAGCCGGAGACCATCAACTACCGCACCCTGAAGCCCGAGAAGGACGGACTCTTCTGCGAGAAGATCTTCGGTCCGACCCGGGACTGGGAGTGCTACTGCGGCAAGTACAAGCGTGTCCGCTTCAAGGGCATCATCTGTGAGCGGTGTGGCGTCGAGGTCACCCGCGCCAAGGTGCGCCGTGAGCGGATGGGCCACATCGAGCTCGCCGCTCCCGTCACCCACATCTGGTACTTCAAGGGCGTTCCGTCGCGTCTTGGCTACCTGCTCGACCTCGCCCCGAAGGACCTCGAGAAGGTCATCTACTTCGCGGCGTACATGATCACGTACGTCGACGACGAGCGCCGTACGCGTGACCTGCCCTCGCTGGAGGCGCACGTCTCCGTCGAGCGTCAGCAGATCGAGAACCGTCGCGACTCCGACCTGGAGAACCGCGCCAAGAAGCTCGAGTCCGACCTGGCCGAGCTCGAGGCCGAGGGCGCCAAGGCCGACGTGCGCCGCAAGGTGCGCGAGGGTGCCGAGCGCGAGATGAAGCAGCTGCGCGACCGTGCGCAGCGCGAGATCGACCGCCTCGACGAGGTGTGGACCCGCTTCAAGAACCTCAAGGTCCAGGACCTGGAGGGCGACGAGCTCCTCTACCGCGAGCTGCGTGACCGCTTCGGCACGTACTTCGACGGCTCGATGGGTGCCGCGGCGCTGCAGAAGCGCCTGGAGTCCTTCGACCTCGAGGAGGAGGCCGAGAAGCTCCGCGAGATCATCCGCACCGGCAAGGGCCAGAAGAAGACCCGCGCGCTCAAGCGCCTCAAGGTCGTCTCCGCGTTCCTGCAGACCGCGAACAGCCCCAAGGGCATGGTTCTCGACTGCGTGCCGGTCATCCCGCCGGACCTGCGTCCGATGGTGCAGCTCGACGGTGGCCGCTTCGCGACCTCCGACCTGAACGACCTGTACCGCCGCGTGATCAACCGCAACAACCGTCTGAAGCGTCTGCTCGACCTCGGTGCCCCCGAGATCATCGTGAACAACGAGAAGCGGATGCTCCAGGAGGCGGTCGACGCCCTCTTCGACAACGGCCGTCGTGGTCGCCCGGTCACGGGCCCCGGCAACCGTCCGCTGAAGTCCCTCAGCGACATGCTGAAGGGTAAGCAGGGTCGATTCCGTCAGAACCTGCTCGGCAAGCGTGTGGACTACTCCGCGCGTTCCGTCATCGTCGTCGGCCCGCAGCTCAAGCTGCACCAGTGCGGTCTGCCGAAGGCCATGGCGCTGGAGCTCTTCAAGCCGTTCGTGATGAAGCGCCTGGTCGACCTGAACCACGCGCAGAACATCAAGTCGGCGAAGCGGATGGTCGAGCGCGGCCGCACGGTCGTGTACGACGTCCTCGAAGAGGTCATCGCCGAGCACCCGGTTCTGCTGAACCGTGCGCCCACGCTGCACCGCCTCGGCATCCAGGCCTTCGAGCCGCAGCTGGTCGAGGGCAAGGCCATCCAGATCCACCCGCTCGTCTGCACCGCCTTCAACGCGGACTTCGACGGTGACCAGATGGCCGTGCACCTGCCGCTCTCCGCGGAGGCGCAGGCCGAGGCCCGCATCCTGATGCTGTCCTCGAACAACATCCTCAAGCCCGCCGACGGCCGTCCGGTGACGATGCCGACCCAGGACATGGTCCTCGGTCTGTTCTTCCTCACCACCGACGGCGAGCTGCGTGACACCAAGGGCGAGGGCCGCGCGTTCGGCTCCACGGCCGAGGCGATCATGGCGTTCGACGCCGGCGAGCTGGCGCTGCAGTCCCCGATCGACATCCGCTTCCCGATCGGCACCGTCCCGCCGCGCGGCTGGGTTCCCCCGGTCGCCGAGGAGGGCGAGCCGGAGTGGCAGCAGGGTGACTCGTTCCGCGTCCGGACGACCCTGGGCCGCGCGCTCTTCAACGAGCTGCTGCCCGAGGACTACCCGTTCGTCGACTACTCCGTCGGCAAGAAGCAGCTCTCCGAGATCGTCAACGACCTCGCCGAGCGCTACCCCAAGGTCATCGTGGCGGCGACGCTCGACAACCTGAAGGCGGCCGGCTTCTACTGGGCGACCCGTTCCGGTGTCACCGTGGCCATCTCCGACGTCGTCGTTCCCGAGGCGAAGAAGGAGATCGTCAAGGGCTACGAGGCGCAGGACGAGAAGGTCCAGAAGCAGTACGAGCGCGGTCTGATCACCAAGGAAGAGCGCACGCAGGAGCTCATCGCGATCTGGACCAAGGCGACCAACGAGGTCGCCGAGGCGATGAACGCGAACTTCCCCAAGACGAACCCCATCTTCATGATGGTTGACTCGGGTGCCCGAGGAAACATGATGCAGATGCGGCAGATCGCCGGTATGCGTGGTCTGGTGTCGAACGCCAAGAACGAGACCATCCCGCGTCCGATCAAGGCGTCCTTCCGTGAGGGCCTCTCCGTCCTCGAGTACTTCATCTCGACGCACGGTGCCCGTAAGGGTCTCGCCGACACCGCCCTGCGTACCGCCGACTCGGGTTACCTGACCCGTCGTCTGGTGGACGTCTCGCAGGACGTGATCATCCGCGAGGAGGACTGCGGCACCGAGCGCGGTCTGAAGCTGAAGATCGCCGAGCGCGGTGCGGACGGCTCCCTGCGCAAGACGGACGACGTCGAGACCTCCGTGTACGCGCGGATGCTCGCCGAGGACGTCGTCGTGGACGGCAAGGTCATCGCGCCGGCCAACGTCGACCTGGGTGACGTGCTCATCGACGCCCTGGTCAACGCGGGCGTCGAGGAGGTCAAGACCCGCTCGGTCCTGACCTGTGAGTCGGCCGTCGGCACCTGTGCCTTCTGCTACGGCCGCTCGCTGGCCACGGGCAAGCTGGTCGACATCGGTGAGGCGGTCGGCATCATCGCCGCCCAGTCCATCGGTGAGCCCGGTACCCAGCTGACGATGCGTACCTTCCACACCGGTGGTGTGGCCGGTGACGACATCACCCAGGGTCTGCCGCGTGTCGTCGAGCTCTTCGAGGCCCGTCAGCCCAAGGGTGTCGCCCCGATCTCCGAGGCGGCCGGTCGCGTCCGCATCGAGGAGACCGAGAAGACCAAGAAGATCGTCGTCACCCCGGACGACGGCACCGACGAGACGGCGTTCCCGATCTCGAAGCGTGCCCGTCTGCTCGTGGGCGAGGGCGACCACGTCGAGGTGGGCCAGAAGCTCACCGTGGGTGCCACCAACCCGCACGACGTGCTGCGCATCCTCGGCCAGCGTGCGGTCCAGGTGCACCTGGTCGGCGAGGTCCAGAAGGTCTACAACTCGCAGGGCGTGTCGATCCACGACAAGCACATCGAGATCATCATCCGGCAGATGCTGCGCCGCGTGACGATCATCGAGTCCGGCGACGCGGAGCTGCTGCCGGGCGAGCTCGTCGAGCGCTCGAAGTTCGAGACCGAGAACCGTCGTGTGGTCCAGGAAGGCGGCCACCCGGCCTCCGGCCGTCCGCAGCTGATGGGTATCACCAAGGCCTCGCTGGCGACGGAGTCCTGGCTGTCGGCCGCCTCCTTCCAGGAGACGACCCGAGTCCTGACGGATGCGGCGATCAACGCCAAGTCCGACAGCCTCATCGGCCTCAAGGAGAACGTCATCATCGGTAAGCTCATCCCGGCCGGTACGGGTCTGTCCCGCTACCGCAACATCCGGGTCGAGCCCACCGAGGAGGCCAAGGCCGCGATGTACTCGGCCGTCGGCTACGACGACATCGACTACTCGCCGTTCGGCACCGGCTCCGGCCAGGCCGTTCCGCTGGAGGACTACGACTACGGTCCGTACAACCAGTAAGGCGTAGTAACGCGAAAGAAGGGCGGCACCCCCGCGGGGGTGCCGCCCTTCGGCGTTCTCGGAAGAGGGATCAGCGCGCGGTCAGTTCCCAGGCGGCGACCACGACGGTCGCGATCGCGGCCAGGGCGCCGATGCTGGCCAGCGGCCAGCGGGAGCGCTCCAGCTCGTCGAGCCGGGCCTCGTGGTCGGCGAGCTGCTTGTCGGTCTGGTCGCTGCGCTGCACGAGCAGGGCGAGCGAGCCGTCGACCCGGGCGAAGCCGGCCTCCAGGGTGCCCCGGAGCCGCTCCAGTTCGAGGGCGACGGCGACCGGGTCGTTCGGGTCAGACTCGGTCATCGGCCGCCGCCTCCGGGAGGTCCGCCGGGTCGAGGTCCGGGACCGGGGCGAGCACCGGGGGCTGGGCCTCCGGGGTGGTGCGCAGCCACGAGGGCAGCAGCGCCTGGAAGCCCGGGAAGGCCATGACCCGGGCGAGGGCGCCGGCGACGGCGAGGGCCCCCGCGACCCAGGGGAGGGTCGCGGGGACGCCGGAGGCGTCGACGAGCGCAGGCAGCACGACGGCGATGCCGACGGCGGTCTGCAGCACGGTGCGGGCCGTGCGCTTGGCGGCTTCGGACATGGGTGGTTCTCCTTGCGTGGGGGAGCTGTTGCGAGGGTGGTGCTACTGCACGAACGGCACCTTGAGCGCGTTCCAGGACGCGGCGCCCGGCCAGCCGTCGGCGTCGGAGCCGCGGAAGCCGAGCTTGTGCTGCCAGGCGGCGTACGACTGGCGGTCGGCCTCGGACCAGCGCGGACCCGGCCCGACCTGGTAGCGGCCGCAGCCCTCGGCGACCAGCCGGCGGCCCATCGCGGTGACGACGGCGGAGCTCGGGGTGGTGCGGAAGAAGGCGGTCCCGGGGAACGGCTGGTAGCGCGGGGCGGCCGGCTTCGGCGCGGTGGGCTTGGCGACGGGCGCGGAGCCGAGGCGCTTCTGCACCCGGTCCCGCATGCCCGGCATGCCGAAGCCGCGCGGGTCGTTCTTCCAGTCGGACCACTCGGAGTGGCCGATCACGGACTTGGCGCCCCAGCCGTGCGCGCGGCACAGCGCCGCGGACACCCGCTCGATGGCGTCGAGCTGGGCGGCCGGCCAGGGGTCGCTGCCGTTGCCGAGGTTGATGCACTCGAAGCCGTAGAAGCGGGAGTTTCCGTCGACGGCGCCCGCGCTGCCCTGGTGCTCGCGGGGGACGGGCGGCCGCACCCCGTAGGTCTCGCTGATCACGGCCTGGAGGACGGACGGGTCCCCGCCGCCGGCGTGGTTGGCACGGCCGCTGGAGACCAGGTGGACCGTGCCGTCCTTGGCGATGACGCCGTGGCACAGCGGGCCCGGCAGACCCTCGTAGCCGTTGTAGCAGAGCTCGACGGTGTTGGCGGTGCCGCTGGAGACCGTGTGGTGGATCACCACACCGACCACGGGGCCCCAGGCGCCGTGGCCGTTGCGGTTGTGGTTGCGCCAGCCGTCGTGCTCGACGACGGTGACGCCTTCGGCGCGGAGCGCGGCGACCAACCGGTCCGCGGAGAGGGGAGTGGCCATCTGTGTCCTCCGGGCAGGGGTTCCGGGATCCGGGGCTCCGTTGGTCCGGGGCTCCGGGATCCCGGGATTTCGGGCATGAGAAAACCCCGGCCGGTCGGTCGGCTCGGGGCGGGCTACGGGGTGGGGCGGGGCGTTACGGGGCGGGGGTCTCCGGCGGCTGCGGGGCCGGGGCCCAGGTGGCGCAGAGCACCGCGTAGGCGGCGCGGCGGGCCTCGAAGTCGGTGAGGGCGGCCGCGACCGCCCGCTGGACTGCGGTCGGGTCGGGGACGACCGGGTTGCCGTTCTGGCCGTTCACCACGATGAAGCCGCTGCCGCGCAGTGCGGCGTCACCGCCGCCGCTCTCGGCGAAGGAGGCGTTGACGAAGACCGGCGGGTACTGGCCGGTCACCGGGTCCTTCTCCACCGTGCCGCCGAAGCTGTTGTCGTAGACGCGGATGTTGAGGGTGTGGCCGTTCTCGGTGACGGTGGCGCGGCCCGCGTAGTCGATGGCCACGCCCCAGGGCTGGTTCGGGTCGATGTTCATGCTGTGCTCCTCGGTGGCCGGATCAGGTCTGGGTGCCGTAGATGAGGGTGGGCTGGGCGTAGACCGTGCCGCCGCTGGCCAGTGCCTGGATCTCGATCTTCATCGTGGTGCCGAACTTCGTCTTCATGTCGCCGGGGATCAGCGCGAGGTGGTCGAAGGTGTTGCCGGCGGTGACGGTGGGACCGAACTGGACGTCGTCGACCATGACCCGCACCTGGCCGGTGGCGTTGACGGACGCCGCCGTGCTGAGGGCCAGGCGCAGCTTCGGCTGCCAGACGGGGTTGAAGGACCGGGCGATGGTGGTGAAGCTCGCGCTCGTGGTGGAGGGCCACCTGGAGGGGTCGGTCGGAACCGGCGGCATCAGATGCAGCCAGGGCCGGGCGAGACCGCCCGTCATGATGTCGTCGGCGAAGATCTCGTGGTCGTAGCCGTCGAAGATCCGGAAGAGCGGCCGGGCGTTGGTGACGGTGCCGCTCTGCTTGGGCGGGCGGATCTCGTTCACGGCGGGCCGGACGTTGACGGCCGTCGACAGGGCCTTGATCCGGCGTTCCATCTGGTTGAGCCGGTCGATGATGTCCTCGGGCAGCTGGGGCATCAGGCCTCCTCAAGGTAGAGCTCGGCGGTGTCGGGACGGCCGCGTTCCGGCGGGGTGATCTTGATGCCGATGATGCGGTAGCGGGCGTCGAGCCCGCCGGAGAACCACTCGTCGGTGATCCGGACCCGGGCCACCCGTCCGATCAGTGCGGGCGGGACGATCCCGCCGAGGTGGATGCTGATGGCCGGGATCACGACGGGGCCGCGGGCCGCGTCGAGTTCCGCCTTGGCCAGTGCGTTCAGCGTCAGCTGGTCACTGATCTCGTTGTGGTCCGAGGAGAGGTCGATCAACGGCCAGCCGTCGCTGAGCAGTTCGGTCGCCAGCTCCTGCGGGGTGGAGATCAGCGGCCGGGACTCCTGGCCGGCGTTGCCGCCGGCGGAGGCCCCGCGGGCCACGGCCGTGGTGCCGCCGCGGGTCGCGTCGTACGGGAAGGAGTACGACAGGATCACGCCGGGCCGGTCGAAGAGCAGGTCGGTGGCGCCGGTACGGATCTTCGGGTGGCCGAGCCGCAGCTGCCGGACGCGCTCGCCGGTGGCCGGGTCGCGGTAGACCAGGAACTGGTACTCGAAGCCGTCCTGGAGGCCGGCCAGCTGGTCCAGGGCCTCCAGGTAGACCGTCTCGTCGCCGTCGCGCCAGCTCATCGTCCGCAGGACGTCGGACTGCTCCTCGCCGAAGGAGACCTTGAAGCACCGGGCGTTCTTGGTGGTCATCTCCCGCCACAGACCGCGGGCGATCTCCAGCTGGTCGGTGTCGGTGTAGGACAGGTCGGCCCGGATCCGGCGACGGCCGGCGTACGAGTCGAAGGTCGCGGCCTGGATGCCGAGGGTCAGCACCCCGCGGCCGCTGGACTGCAGCGTGGTGGTCCAGATGATGCCGCCCCACCACAGGTCGCCGCCGCGCTCCAGGTAGACCGCGGTGCGGCCCTCGCGGACCTTCTTGACCCGGTCGGCGATCTCCTTGTTGGGGATGGGGATGGTGCCGGACAGGGAGCCGGCCTTGCCGATGTAGTCGTCGAACGAGACGTCCCGCAGCGGCAGGATGTCGATGGTCTGATCGGTGATCAGGTCACAGAAGATGGCCCGGTAGGGCGTGTCGATGGCCATGGGCGGGCCTCCTTACAGGACGAAGGTGGCGGAGACGCGGATGTTCCGCCCGGCGGCGAGCGCGCCGTTGGAGGACCAGGTGCGCAGGTCGATCTGCCCGTTGGCGCTGACGTAGGCGGCGCCCGAGCCGAAGCCGTCGCAGGCGACCGCCTCCATGGAGATGGCGGGGCGCCAGCCGGAGGGCAGGACGACCAGCGGCTCGTCGCCGATGTTGCCGGCGCTGTCGGCGTTGACCTGGGCGCCGGTACGGGTGACCGTGACGGACAGGCTGCACAGCCCGGTCTTGGTCCGGCGGGCGGAGAACGACACCAGCGACCAGTTGGGGAGGGCCGTCGCACCGGCGGTGGTGGTCTCGACCTCGGTCGAGGCGTAGTTCACCCAGGCGCTGCCGTTCCAGCGCTGCAGGTTCCCGCCGTTGTCGCGGTACTGGCCGCTGTAACTGCCGGTGGCGACGGTGCCGCTGGGCGCGATGCCGCCGATCTCCTTCGGGTAGGCGACCCAGGCGGTGCCGTCCCAGCGCTGCAGGAAGTGGGCGTTGTCGTTGTCCTGGTACTGGCCCGGGTAGGAGCCGGCGACACCGGCGTTGTTGTAGACGGGCAGGATGCCGCCGGCGGAGACCACGGTGGTGCGCAGGTCCGTGGAGGCGCCGCCGGCCCAGTCGATGCCGCCGGTGCCGGCCGACGCGCCCTTCTTGACCAGCACGGAGAACAGCGTCAGCGAGCGTGCGGGCGCGGCCGGCGCCTCCGGGACGGCCTTCGGCGTTCCCTTCACGATCTCGATCGCGGCCTCGTACTTGCCCAGGGTGTCGATGTCGTTGTCGTACACGCGCAGCACGACCAGGTCGATGCGCGGGTTGAGCGGGTCGCCGTCGCCGAAGGTGATGGTGATGTCCTCGTCGAGGGCGACCGGGTAGGCCCCGTCGGTGGTGTTGCCCTGGACGATGGCCTTGCCGTGGTAGACGGTGGCCGTCATCGGGCCGGAGCCGGTCATCCACAGGCCGCCGACGCGGAACTTGCCGTCGTACGTGCCGGGCAGGATGCCGGAGCGGGAGGCGAGGGGGTTCGCGGGGGTGGTGGCCCCGAGGGCGGTGATACGGGTGTTCTGGCGGGTCTGACCGGTGGGCAGCAGCCAGCCGGAGCGTACGGGCATGGAGATCTCCTGGGAAAAGGGGCGGTCGGGCGGCGGCCTCGCCGGCTCAGTACTGCGGGGTGACCTGGATGAAGGTGTTGTCGAACCAGGCCTTCACGTTCGCGTTGGTGCTGCGGTAGTACGCGGTGACCGTGTAGGTGGCGCCCGCCGTCAGGCTGTGCAGACGCTGGGTCGTCGAGGAGGAGAACGCGTCCGTCGGATCGGCCGACTTGGAGGCGACGGCGGCCAGCTCGTCGTCCAGGTCACGGTGGACGGTGGTGCCCTGCATGATCCGGACGCACATGTAGGCCGAGCTGGCGATGCCCGTGGTGCCGGATGCCAGGCTCAGCTCCATCCGGGATCCGAAGGTGAGGATCGCCTGCCGCGACTCGGGGGCCACGAAGGTCACCGACAGCGGGTTCTCGGCCCGCTCCAGCAGCGTGGTCACGTACGTGGTGGAAGTGGTGTAGCCGGCGTCGAGCGAGTCGTTGAAGTACGGACCCGGGTACGCGGGAGCCCACTTGGCACCGTCCCAGCGCTGCAGCGGGCCGGGCGCGGTGGCCCGGTACTGGCCGGTGTAGCTGGCCTGGGTCGTGGCGGCGGAGGCCGGGATGACGCCGCCGACCGCCGCCGGGTACGCCACCCACTTGCCGCCGTCCCAGCGCTGGAACTGGGCGTCCGCGGTGTCCTGGTACTGGCCCGGGTGGGCACCCGGCAGCACCGCGCCCTCGACCGGGAGGATGCCGCCGACCGAGACGACCGGGGTGCGCAGGTCCTTCAGGGCGGTGGCCCACGGGATGCCGCCGTTGCCCGCGCTGGCGCCGGCCGGCACCGTTACCTGGTACAGCGGGAGGCTGCGCGCCGGGGTCGGCGGGGCCTTCGGGGTCTGCTCCGGGATGCCCTTGACGATCTCGATGACGGCCTCGTTGCGGGTGCCGCCGTCGTAGAGCTTGTCGTAGACCTTGAGGACGACCAGGTCGATGCGGGCGTAGCCCTCGCCCGCGGCGAAGGTGACCTGCTCCGAGACCGGCAGGGACACCGGGAAGACGCCCTGCGAGATGTCGCCCTGGATGACCGCGCGGCCCTCCGAGACGGTGGCGGTCATGGCGGAGGCGCCGTCCATCCAGAAGCCGGACAGCCGGTACTTGCCGTCGTAGGAGCCGGGCAGGATGCCGGAGCGGACCTGCACCGGGTTGATCATGGTGGTCGCGCCGACCTGGTTGAGGCGGGTGTCCTCGCGGGTCTGGCCGGTCTCGGCGACCCAGCTGCTGCGCAGGTTCATGGAGTTCTCCTATCGGGGGAGTCGAGGGGCGTCAGGGCTTGATCCACTCGGCGGACAGGTTGCAGGCGTAGCCCGAACCGCCGAGCGTCTTCACCGTCGCCGTGTGGGAGTGGTAGGCGGCGAGCTGCAGCGTGCTGCCCGCGGTGAGCCGGATCAGGCCGCTGCCGCCGACGGTGACGGCGCCGTTGCCGGCCGGCACGAGCCAGGTCGTGCGGTTCACTCCGGCGCCGTTGACGAGGATGCGGGCGCCCCGCATGCCCGTCTGGGCGTCGTTGACCCAGGCCACGAGTCCGGAGACCCGCCACCAGCCGGTGCGCGGGACGACGTAGGTGGTGGTCCCGTTGAAGCCGTTGGCGTCGTCCACGTCGACGGTCGGCAGGTTGACGTTGGTCCAGGTGGTGGGACTGATGCTCTGCTGGTGGGTCGTCAGCAGCTGGGAGGCGCTGAACAGGACGGTCGCCGCGCCCTGTGCGTACTGCCAGGCCGAGCCGTCCCAGCGCTGCAGGGCGCTGCCGTCGTCCCGGTACTGGCCGGTGTAGCTGCCGACCGTGACGAAGCTGGGGGCGATGCCGCCGAGCGCCTTGGGATACGACACCCAGGTCGTCCCGTCCCAGCGCTGGATGAAGCTCCCGGCGTCGCGGTACTGGCCGGCGTAGGCGCCCTTGAAGCCGGTGGTCGGCATGATGCCGCCGAGTGCCACCACCGGCCAGTGCAGCGTGGTCGCGCCGCCGGAGGTCCAGGCGATGCCGCCGGTGCCGGCGGAGGTGCCCTTCGGGACGCGGACCGAGTACAGCGGCATGCTGCTGCCCGGGCCGCTCGCCGGCACGACGGGCGTCGCGGCGGGCGTTCCCTTGACCAGGCGCACCAGGGCGGTGGTGGTGCCGGTCTTGTCGTAGTCGTCGTCGACGACGGCCAGTTCGATCAGGTCGATCCGGTCGTACTGGGGGTCGCCGTCGGTGATGGTGACGGTCTCGGGCGCGATCGCGCTCACCAGGTAGGCGCCCTGACGGGTGTCGTTGCCCTGGACGATCGCGCGCCCGGTGCCGATCGTGCACTGCATGGGGGCGGTCCCGGTCAGGACGAAGCCGCCCGGCACGATGCCCGGCCGGGAACGCAGGGGGGTCTCCTCCGGGCTCTGGCCGCTCGGGGTGAGCAGAGCGGCCAGGGTGAGACGGGTGTCCTCGCGGGTCTGGCCCGTGGGCGTGAGCCAGGCGGCCCGTACGGTCATGGGTTCACCTCTTCTGGGAGTGGGTGGGGAACCGGTTCACCGGGCAGGGGCCCGGGTCACCATTCGGCGCTGCGCCAGCGGACCGTCATCAGGGCGTCCGGGGTCGACGCGTCGGCCCGGAAGGACAGCTCGGTGCGCCCCGGTTCGAGCAGGAACAGCTCCTCGGGGCTGGAGTCGGCCATCGCGGTGTGCCGACGGGACGCGCTGTTGTTGAGCATCACCGTGCCGTTGGCGGTGTCGACGACGAGTTCGTCGCCGGCGGCCAGGTCGATCGCGTACCGCAGCCGCCGCCTGCTGACCCGCTCGGTGACGGTCGGCATGGAGCACGGGCCGCGGAAGACGATCACCGGGTGGGTGGGGGCGGAGCCGGTGTTCTCGGCGACGGCGTCACCGGTGGACTTGGCCTGGCCCCAGTTGAGCGGCCAGGTCAGCGGCCAGACCAGGCCGGACTCGGGCTGCGGCGGGCTGGTCGTGGCGATCTGCTCGTTGACGCCGTAGCGGCGCGGGTCGGAGGCCAGCCACTGGATCGACATCTTCGAGCTGCCCTGGGTGGCGAAGCCCTGGTCGGCCGGGACCACCCGCTGGGAGATCCGGGCGCGTACGGCGAGCAGCTCGCCGTGCAGCCGCACGGTGAGCCAGCGCTCCTCGTCCAGCAGGGCGAGCGACTGCCGCAGCGCGCGGACGGCCTCGGGCACGCCGTTGAACTCCGGCATCAGCACGATCGTGCCGCCGATCTTGCGCGGCTTGGCGTACCGGGAGCCGGGCCAGGCGCCGTGCGAGGTGGGCCGCTCGGCATCGGAGGCGTCGTACTCCGGCAGGTCCTCCCAGCCGGTCAGGCCGGACTTGTCGATGTTGAACGGCGTGCCGGTGCCGATGAGAAGCCCGGCCCACTGGATCTGCCCGTCCTGGGTGATCAGCGAGCCGGGCGCGAGGTCGGCGGTGTAGGTGTTTCCGGCGTATGCGGTTGTGGTCTCGGCCATGGGGCCGTCACCTCACTTCTGAGGAGGGCGGGTTGGCGGGGTGCGGTCAGGCGTGGGCGGCCATGAGGAAGAGCAGGTCCTCGGCGGTCGACCGGGGGCCGGCGCCCTGCTCCTCGTGGAAGTCCCGGATGCGGTGGGGCGCCGGGGGAGCCTCGGTGAGGGCCGGGATGCGGCGGGACTCCAGCACGGTGAGCGGGTCGATGCGCGGCGCGTCGTCGGCGCCGGGGAAGACGACGCCGCCCTCGGCGAGCATCGGGATCTTGTCGAGGTCGACGCCGAAGTGCTTGCCGAGGAAGTCGAAGCTCAGCTTGTTGAGGCCGTCGATGATCCAGTTGGCGAAGGCGATGAGGCCGTTGATGGGGCCTTTGACGACGCCGATGACTGCGGTCAGTGCGCCCTTCACCAACTCGCCCATGCCGCGCATGGCGTTGCCGACGGCGTCCTTGGCGTGGTGGAAGAAGCCGGGGATCTTGTCGGTGATGAAGGACAGGATCGGCTGGACCGCGCTCCTGATCCCGCCGAAGGCGCCGGAGGCGATGCCGCGGAGGGCGTGGGAGGCGGAGCTGACGGCGCTGCCGGCCTTGGAGAGGCCGCTGATGCCGGCGCCGATGATCTTCAGGGCCGTCGTGAAGAGGGTGAGGTAGCCCTTGAAGTAGGTCATGACGGCATTGCCGATGAGCTTCAGGACCGGCTGCAGGAACTTGTAGACCTGCTGGAAGCCCTTCAGGGCCGCCTGGAAGACCTGCTTCATGATCCGTTGGCCGGTCTCCGTCTGCATCGCGTACTCGATGAACCAGGCGGCGACGGGTACGAGGATGCCGAGGATGAAGCCGAGCGGGTTGCCGCGCATCGCGAGGTTGACCCCGGTCATGGCGATCGATGCGACCTCCATGACCAGCCCGTACGTGTCCATCAGCTTGGTGACGGTGTCGGCGATGGGGAGCAGCGGCAGCAGGATCGACACGATGACGCCGAGCGCGGGCCCGATCTTCCCCGCCGCGGTACGGATCTTGCCGGCCGCGACGCCGAGCTTCTGGATGCCGGCGGCCGCCTTGGACCGCTGGATGCGGCCGAGAGAGCCGGCCGTGCCGGAGGCGGTGCTGCCGAGGGTGCGGACCGAGGTGCCCGCCGTCTTCAGATCGGCGGCGAACCTGGCGACGCCGCCGTCCGCCGACTGGACGTCCTGCTTGAGCCGCTTGAGCGTGTCGGCGGACCCCTCGGCGCCCTGGCGCAGGGACCGCATCACCGGCGTGACGCGTCCGAACGCCGGCATGCGGACTGCGGCGGCACTCATCCGCGTGCCTTCGCCAGGTACATCAGTGCGTCCGCGGTGGACTGCGGGTCACTGTTGCGGGCCGCGTGGTAGTGCTCGATGTGCAGTCCGCCGCCTCCACCCGCCTGCATCTGCGCGGAGAGGCGGGCGCGGCGGGCGGTGTTGGCGAGCAGCCGGTCCAGCTTGGAGAGCGGGAGCACGGCCTCGGCCTCGCCGGCCTCGGCGATGATCGCCGGGACGCCGCCGCTGCGGGGCATGACGACACCACCGGTGGCGAGCATCGGGATGGTCGGGATGTGCACGCCGAAGGTCTTGCCGCCGACGAGCGGCACCCAGCCGGGGACGCTGACCTTGACGCCGTTGACGGCGTTGATCATGCGGTTGATCAGGCCGATGACGGAGTTGATCGGGCCGGACACACCGCTCTTGATGCCGTTGAACGCCCGGGACGCGATGTCCTTGAGGCCGTTCCAGATGGACGACATCTTGTCCTTGACGGCGGAGAAGGCGCTCGGGATGGCGCTCTTGATCCAGTTCACCACCGGGGTGATGACGGCCTTGATGCCGTTCCAGACGGTACTGATGACCGCCTTGATCGCCTTCATGACGGTCGTGATGACCGTCTTCCAGATGTTCACGTAGGTCTTGATGACGGTGGCGACCGCCTTGACCACGGTGGAGATGGCGCTCTTGATGCCGTTCCAGACGGTCTTGATGAGGGCGCCGGCCTGCTTCATGATCGGGCCGACGGCCTTCATGACCGTGCTGATGACGACCTTGATGGCGTCGAAGGCCTTCTTCAGGATCTTCTGCATCGTCTTCGACTGCATCGCCATCTCGACGATCTTCTCGATGAGAGGCATGAAGAGCTCGATGAGGCGGGCGAGCAGGTTGCCCTTCATCGACTTGTTGAGCTTGTCCTGACCCTTGGCGGCCTTGCCGGCGCCGGACTCGTACTTGCCCATCTTCTTGCCGGCGGACTCTGCGGTCTGGCCGGCCTTCGACATGGACTTCTCGGCCTGGTCGGAGGCCGTCTTCAGGTTCTTGAGCTGGGTCTTGGAGCCCTGGGCGTTGGTCTTCAGGGTCTTGAGCTGACCGGACGCCGACTTGCCGGAGTCGCCGACCTTCTTGACCGAGGTACCGGCACCGGAGGCCTGCGTCTTGAGGTTGCGCAGGGCGTCGGACGCGCTTTTGAGGGACTTGGTGAGTGCCATGGGTTACCTCCTTTCGGGGTGGGGTGGGGTCAGCCGGCGGTGGCGCCGATCTGCTGGTCGAGGGAGTGGATCGTTCCCCTGAGGTCGTTGAGCTTCGTGCGCAGGGTTCCGGTCTCCGAGGCGAGGTTCTTCATCGCGTCCGCCGAGGCCTGCAGCTTGGGACCGTCGGGAATCTTGGTCGGCTGGAAGCCGAGCATGGAGTCCTTGAGCTTCCCCACGGCCTTGGCGACCTTCTCGACCTTCTTGGGCTCGGCGTTCCGCATCGAGTTGTTGATCTTGTTGACGCCCTCGGCGACCGGCTGCATCTGCGAGTGGTCGATGCCCGTGACGGCGTCGGCGATCTTCTTGATGTTGTCCGCAGCCTTCTTGGCCTTGCTGTCGGTCGGCAGCTTGCGGAACCCCTGGAAGAACGCGGTGGACCGGTTGTTGAACTTCAGTACCTGCGCGTTCAGATCTACGAGCTGCGCGGTCAGGGGGGCGATGCGCGCGGTGTCCGCGCTGCTCGGGAGATCGGCGAGGCTGGTGCCGCCGTTGGCGACCCGGCGCTCGCGCGCTTCGACGTCCGTACGGCTCTGCGGGCGGATGTTGCCGTCCGCGTCGTAGGCGCGGATGAGGCGGTTTGGGTCGCCCAACTGCTGGATGGACCGCTGGATGCTGGTCAGCTTGCCGGCCAGGTAGACGCCGAGGGCGGGGATGAGGAGGCTCCCGAAGGCCGCGAGGGCGTACTTCCACGCCTCCGCGCTCTTCTCGTGGAACTTCTCGAGGGCGGCGCCGAAGGTGTCCAGGCCCAGGGTCTCAAGGATCTCGGACGACAGCTCCTTGTGGAGCTCCTGGTAGTTGTCGCCGATCTGCTTGATCCACGGGGCGGCGGCTTCCTCCGTGAGGATCTTGGGGGCGTCGCCGATGAGGTGCTTCTTGAGCTTGGAGAGCAATGCCTCCTTTTCGACTTCGACCTCGTTGTCCTTGTCCTTCGGGTCGGGCTCCTTCTCCTTCCACTTGTGCAGCTCGGTGCCCTTGACCAGGGCTTCCCTGAGTTGGGTGACCTCGTTCGAGAGGTCGTCGATGGTCTTTGCCATGAGTTGCTCCGCTTCCGGCCGGTGACGGCCATGCGCCGAAAAGCCCCTGCCGGCATGGAGGTTCGGCAGGGGCTCGTGCGTGGGGCGGGGCGGAAGGGCTAGGTGACGGCGCCCTGGCGGGGGACGCGCCGCACCGTCGCGAGGGCGTCGTTCCAGCCGGCCGCGTAGGCGACGGCCTCGCGGCGGTTGACCTCGGCGTACAGAATGCCGAGCAACGCTCTCCTGTCGAGGGCCGCGGGCCCGTCCAGCAGCTGGGCGAGGCGGTCGTGGAGCGGGATGTGCGGTTGCGATGCCTCGGCCTCGGCCTGCTGGGTCATGGACGCCTGCCTTCCGGTTTGCTTGCCCTTGCGTGCGTGGCGGCGCCGCGGAGTGAGGCGGGGGCACCACGATATCGAACGTCTGTACGAACAGAGTGTGGAACATCTGTTCGAGGTTTGTCGAGCGCGAAACGCCTGACGGTGTGTCTTCTTGTCAACTCCCCGTGGGGGTTGAGGCCCGATCGGATCTGGTGTTCGACCGGGGTACTCTGGATGGCGCGTTCCCGAACCTGACACAGTCGGGGGCGGGGGGCGCGAGGGGCGCGCGGGGACCCCAGGGGGTTGGAAGGCAGTGCGGACACATGGACACGGAGCCGGGCGCTAGCCGGCGGGAGCGGGTCGTCGACTGGCTCGAATCCCACCCGGACCTGCCCCATCTCTTCGCGAGGCTGGCCGAGCTCGTCCACGTCGCCGGGTACGCGCCCGAAGACCTCGTCGTGCTGCCCAGGGCCGAGGTGGACCGCCGCGAGACCGCCGCGTTCACCGCCGGCTGGGCCGAGGCCGTCTCCGACGAACTCCCGCGCATCCGCCGCGAGTACGAGAAGCGCGTTGCTGATGCATACGCCAAGGGGCAGGGTGACGCGCGTGGAATCCGGCGCCCCCAGCGGCGTACGGACGTCTCCCCGGACGGTGCCCGGGTCATCGCGCTGCCCTTCGCGCGGCTCCTGGAACCGCCGGCCGTGGTCGTCCAGGCCGAGGAGCGGGTCCGCAGGGAACGTGAGCTGTTCGAGCAGCGCCCCGAGCCGGAGCCGGTGCACGAGCAGGAGCCCGCGCCCGAACCGGAGCCGGTGCACGAGCCCGAACCCGCTCCCGAACCGGAGACCGACGTCCTGGTGACCGCCCAGGAGAGCCGCACCCGCCGGAACACCCAGCGGGTGCGGAAGGTCGTCCGCGGCAAGGGCGGCCGCCCGATCGTGCCGCCGCTCGCAGGGGTTCCGGTCCAGGGCGGCACCGGGCCCGAGCGGCGCGGCGCCGACTCCGGAGAGGCGGACGCGCGCGCGAGCGCGCGTGGCCGCCGGCTCTCCGACCGGGCCAAGGCCCTGGAGGAGGAGTTGGCCGCCGAGCGAGCACAGCAAGCGCCCCCGGAGCCCGCCCCCTGACGGGAACGGGCTCCGGGGGCCGTGGGGGTGTGACGTCAGCGGCTGGGACGTCAGCCGAAGAACCGGGCCAGCGCCGCGGGGGAGATCGTGTCGGCGGTGTCTCCCGCTGCCATGGAGTCCTCGTTCGACTCCTCGCCGTCCGCGTCCTTGACGCCCGGACGCGGGACGGGCTTCGGCTGCTCGGGCTGGTCGTCGTCCTCGCCGATGTTGACGCACTGGAACATCCAGTTGGCGACGGCCAGATTGTCCACCACCGCGGCGAGCAGGTGGTCGGTCAGTGACCACTCCGCGGACTCGCCGTGCAACTCCCGCTGCACCGCGCTGTCCCGCGGAAGGTTCGTGATGAGGACCATCAGCCGCCGACTGGAGAGATCGCCCCGGTGCCAGTCCAGGAGATCGGTGCCGTAATGGCGGAGGAGATCCGCCTCAAGGGCCTCGGCGTGTTCGTCGACGAACTCGACGAGGCTCAGTCTTCCCCCAGGCCGAGCCCGGTCTCCTTGCCGTAGGCCTCCAGGATGGCGGCGATGTCCTGCATCGTGAGGTCGTGCTCCTCGAAGCGGACGTACTGCTCCTCACCCATCAGGAGTTCGAGCAGACCGTCCACGTCGTTGTCGTCGAGCTTCCGCAGCGCCTTGGCGGTCTTGCGGGAGAGCTCGGTGGGCAGCGTGTAGGACTCGCCGTCCAGCTCGAAGGACCAGGTGCGACCGTGGGCCTCCATGCGCTGGGCGCGAGCGGCGTTGACGTCGAAACGGGCCATGGTGTGCGTACTCCTTGTTCGCGTGTTTCGCGTGGATGAAGAGCAGAAGGGGCGGGGCGGGACGGCGGTGTGCCGTCCCGCCCCGGGGGTCGAGGACCGGACGGCCCTCAGACCGTCATCAGACGGTCGCGGAGTACTGGTTGTCCTTCATGAGGAAGGTCGCCAGCGGCTTGCCGTCGCCCTTCGACATCGCCGTGAAGGTGATGCCGAGCTGGGAGGCGGCCTTGCGGCCGAGCTTGATGTCGTCCGTGGCGGTGACCTGGCCGCGCGGGATGATGAAGCGGTACTTCACCGGAGTGGTGCCGCCGGCCTTGACGTCGGTGAACTCGAGGCCGAGGGCGCGGACGTCCGCGAACGGACGCTCGGCGATCTCGTAGCGGTAGATGTCGACCGCCGGGGTCGGCTCGGCCTTGACCGCGTCGCCGCCCATGAAGAAGGGCAGGGTGTCCTCGTTGAACTGCAGCAGCGAGAACTTCAGCGAAAGGTCGCGGGCCGAGTAGATGTAGTGGACCGGGGAGACCGACTGCCACGAGTCGATGGCCTCCAGCTTGTCCTTCTTCGAGAAGGTGACGCCGTCGCCGGAGGTGAAGCCGAGGTCCTTCCAGCCCGCGCCGGACCAGTCGGTGGCGGAGTCCGTGCCGAAGGCGGCAGGGAGGGCGGTGCCGGCGTCGGCGACGTAGATCTTGCCGGTGCCTGCGACGCGGATCTCGGCAGAGTTGTTTCCAGCCATGGTGGGTTTTCTCCTTGATGAGAGGGGGTGAGGGCACCGCCCCGGGGTCGGACTGTTCCGGCTCCGGGTACGGCAAAGGCCCCGCCGGACGGCGAGGCCTGGTCTGTGGGGACGTCGCGGGGACGTCGGGTGGGACGGTCGCGAGGGCGCGTCCGGGAGGGGCGCTACAGGGAGGCGCTTCCGGACGGGGGCGCCTAGAAGACGTTCAGCGAGAGCTGGATGACGCAGACGTAGCGGTTGGCGCCGCGGTACAGGTAGTCGGGCATCCAGCGCGGTCCGTCCTGCTCCTCGACGTCGCTGACGTGGTTCGCGCCGAGCTGCTTCCCGATCGTGGCGAGCAGCACCTTGCGGGCGGCGTTGGCGAGGACGTGGGCCGCGGTCTTCGTCGGCCCGTATACCTCGAACTCGATCAGCGGTTTGTCGACGTGCAGGTCGCCGATCCAGGCGCCGCCGCGGCGGTTCACCAGGACGGCGTTCTGCGTGCCGTCGAAACCGGCGGGCGCCTGGGCGGCGACCGTGATGCCGGCCATCGCCGGGTCGGCCTTGAGGACGTCGACGACCAGCTTCTCGACGTCCGGGAACGCACTCGGGGGAGTGGTCATGACGGTGCTCCTCAGGAGACGGGGACTTGAGTGGCGGGGTGCCGTCCGGGGCGCTCGACGCGGGCGAAGGGGGAAGGGCGCGGAGCGCACCCGGACGGCGAACGGCGGAGTCTGCGGCCCGTCTCGCGGGCACAGCTCCGCCGCTGCACCAACTGTGACAGAGAGCGTGCGCGCACGCAACTAGTTCGGGCGGTGGATCCGCAGATCCCACAAAAGTGCAGGTGGGAGGAGTGATGCGAGGGCTGTGCGGTCCGCCGCACGACGGATAGGTTGTCGATCCGAGCCGCAACAGCAGCCCCAGGAGTCGCCCCATGCCCCCCGCCCGCCCCCGCCTCCTCCACGTCACCGACCTCGCCTACCCCGCCCGCGGGCGGCGCTACTGCGACGAGGACATCGACCTCACCGCCCGGCTGCGCGCCCACTTCGACATCGCGCTGTGCCATCCCCTCGACGCCGCCGCGCTCATGGACTCCTTCGACGCCGTGGTCGTCCGCAACAGCGGCCCCGTCCTCCACTACCAGGAGGCCTACGACGCCTTCCGCGCCCGCGCCCGGGCCGCCGGTACCCGCGTCTACAACCCGCTCCACGGGCGCGGTGACATGGCCGGCAAGCAGTACCTGCTCGACCTGACCGCCGCCGGGTACCCCGTCATCCCCACCGTGGACCGCGCCGCCGACCTCGACCGGCTCCCCGAGGCGGCGGAGTACGTCGTCAAGCCCAGGGCCGGCGCCGACTCCATAGGTCTGGAGTTCGTGCCGTACGAGCGCCTCGCCGGGCTCTCGTACGGCGACGTCCTTGTCCAGCCGCGCGTCGACTTCCTGTACGAGGTGTCCTTCTACTTCGTCGACGACCGCTGCCAGTACGCCCTGTACGCCCCCGACCCCGAGCGCCGCTGGGTCCTGGAGCCGTACGAGCCCACCGACGCCGACCTCGCCTTCGCCCGCCGCTTCGTCGACTGGAACACCCTCGACCACGGCATCCAGCGCGTCGACGCCTGCCGCACCCGCGAGGGCGAGCTGCTCCTCGTCGAGCTGGAGGACCTCAACCCCTACCTCTCCCTCGACCGCGTCCCGGAGGCCGTCCGCGACCGCTTCGTCGAGGCCATGACCGCTTCCCTGCACGCCTTCCTGCGTGCCTGACGCGGCACGCGTCGCGGGGTGGGACGTGCAGTGCGTGGCGCAGCGCACGGCCCGGGGCGGGACGCCGTACGCGGCGCAGCGCACGGCCCGGGCATGAAGAAGCGCCCCGTGTCCCTCTCGTGGGAGAGACACGGGGCGCTTCCGTTCCGGTCGTGTGAGCGGCTCAGGCCGTACGGGGCCTCCGCCGCGTGGCGCGTTCCGCCGCGAAGACGTCCTCCAGGCGGAAGAGCTGCGCCCGGCCGGCCTTCCCCGCCGCCCGCAGGTGGCCCAGCTGGACCCACTTGCGGATCGTCGCCGGGGCGACCCCCGCCTCCTCGGCGGCGAGCGGTCCCGGGATCAGTGCGGGCAGGGAAAGCGCGGTCGAGCTCAGCATGAGGTCTCCTTCGTGTCGTCCATCGCCGCTTCGATCTCCTCCGTACGCGTCCCCGACGCGTCCGCGAGTTCCGACCACTGCTCCTCCGGCCACAGGTGCCGGTAGGACGGGTCGTCCTGGCAGCCGCACGCCCCGTCCGTGCACACGCACGCGGGGTTCACGCACAGCACCGCGCGCCGGTCCGGGAAGGCCCGCAGCGACACCGAGTCGCACCAGGGGCAGCGGCCGGACACGCGGACGACCGTCTCGGCGTCGCCCAGGGTGCGTGCGCAGCGGCGCGCCATGCGGCGGATCTCGTCCCGCACGTGCCGGGTGAGCACGGGGTACGCGGCGATCTCGTCGAGCAGCCCGACGACCCGCCGGAGCCGCTCGACGACCCCGGCCCGGCGCGGCCGCGCCAGCCCGAGCCGGGCGCAGACCGCCTCCTCCAGCTCCACCACGCCGTCGGTGATGTCGCGGATGGCGTCGGAGATGTGCAGCCGGATCGGCGCGGCGCCGTGTCCGGGCACGGCCAGGCCGTGCTGCTGTTCGAGCAGCAGGGCCTCGCGGCGCTCGGCCCGGATCAGCTCGTCCCGGCCCGGGTGCGGCTTGGTCGGCGCGCTTCCGGCGGGTCCGCGCCGGCCGGGCGCGAGCTCCTCGGCGAGCTCGGGGAACTGGCGTACGAGGGAGGCGGCCCAGAGGACGACGTCCCGCGCGACGCGCTCGTCGGCAACGGCTCCCGGTGCGTGCTGCTGCTCAGCCACGGGTGCTCCCGGCGAGTGCGGCGGCCGGCGTGGCGGGCGCGGACGGCGCGAGGACGGCTCCGGCGGCGTCCAGTGCGGTCGCGTCCAGTGCGGTCGTGCCCAGGGCGGACGCGTCCGGTGCGGACGCCTCCAGGGAGGTGGCGAGTTCCGAGGCGGCGTCGCCGCGGCGGCGGCGGGGCTTCACGGGGCGCCCGTTGCGCCACAGGCGGCCCGCGCAGACGCCGTCGAACCAGCTCTCGGCGGGGGCGACGGCCGCCTCGCACTCGCGGCTGACGGGGCAGACGGCGCAGGCGCGCAGGGCGGGGGCCGCCTCCTTGCCGCGCCGGGAGAAGACGACGGACGGGGAGAGGTCGGCGCACGCGGCGGCGGCCTGCCAGGGGGAAGTGTCGGGCTGGTGCAAGGTGGATCTCCACGGTCCGGGGCCCATGGGGCCCCCGGGGCATGTGGGGCCCTTGGGACTCATGAGGCCGACGAGTGCGGCGGCGAGCAACATAGACATGTTGCGTGCGAGCTCGCAACTACCTTCGTGGAGACACCTTCACCGATTCGACACGATTGCGTGCCCGAAAGCACGTAATTCCGTGCGCGCAAGCACGCTAAAGTAAGGGGCCCGAAGGGTGGGGGAGTAAAGGGAGCGGTACACACATGAGCACTCATGGGCTCGACGAGTTCGCGGGATGGGTCGAGGGCCTGATGCGAGCACGCGGCTACGACATCGACAGCCCCCGCGGCGGAGGGAAGTCCCGCATCGCAGACGAGGCCGGCGTGCACCGGGCGGCCGTCACGCGCCTGCTGCAGCGGCAGAGCATGCCCGACCTGGAGACCATGCGCAGGATCGCCCCACTCCTGGGGGTCTCGGTCCGCGACATGCTCATCCGGTCCGGGCGGGTGACCCCGGAGGAGCTTCCGCTCGCCGCGGACCTGCTGCCGCCGGGCGACTGGCAGCCGACCATGGAGGACTTCGCGCGCTGGCTCGGGGTCCCCGACGAGCGGATGGACGTCTTCGTCAAGGTCGTCACGCAGTTCCTGGTGGAGCCCGAGGCGGCGGACGGCGACGTCCGGCCCGCGGGCGAGTCCCGGCGCGCCGCCCAGGACTGACCCGGGTCCCGGACCTCGTCCGGGACCGTGGTCGTGCCCTCGGGTCGGGCCCGGCCCGAACCGGAACACGACCACGGCCCGCACCGGGCCGCCGGCGGTCCCGCCATCCGTAGGCCCGCACCGGGCCGTGGGGCGGTCCCGCCACCTGCCCGTTCGCACCGGGCCGCCGGCGGTCTCGATCCGTCGGCCTGTACAGGGCTGCCGGCGGTCCCGACCCGTCGGCCCGCACCGGGCTGCCGGCGGTCCCGCCATCCGTAGGCCCGCACCGGGCCGTCGGGCGGTCCCGCCACCCGCCCGTTCGCACCGGCCTGTCGGCGGTCCCGACCCGTCGGCCCGCGCCGGGCTGTCGGCGGCCCCGCCCCCTGTCGGCCCGCACGGGCCGCCGGGCGGTCCCGATCCGGCCGCCACCGGCGCGCGCGGGCCGTTCCGTGGCCCCCAGGGGCCCGTAATCCGGCCCCGGTCCACCCCGGGCGGGGTTCTCGCACGTCGCCCGGCGGCCTTGCGCGTGGGCATTTGTTTTGACCGGAGTCCGTGCGGTAGGTACGCTCATGCCTTGTGCCTGGGGTGTGCCCGGAGCCGTGTGCGTGTCCTCAACCGCACGTGGAGTTCCGATACCGGCCACCGCAATCCACGTCCTTTCCGCCTTCGGCGGGGGTCCGCAGGATTCGACACACCCGACCGCGTGGGTCGGTGACGTTCCAGGTTAGTTTGACGACGGCACACAGAAACCGGAGAAGTAGTGCCTACGATCCAGCAGCTGGTCCGGAAGGGCCGGCAGGACAAGGTCGAGAAGAACAAGACGCCCGCACTCGAGGGTTCCCCTCAGCGCCGTGGCGTCTGCACGCGTGTGTTCACGACCACCCCGAAGAAGCCGAACTCGGCCCTCCGTAAGGTCGCGCGTGTGCGTCTGACCTCGGGCATCGAGGTCACGGCCTACATTCCGGGTGAGGGTCACAACCTGCAGGAGCACTCCATCGTGCTCGTGCGTGGTGGCCGTGTGAAGGACCTTCCGGGTGTTCGCTACAAGATCATCCGCGGTTCCCTCGACACGCAGGGCGTCAAGAACCGTAAGCAGGCTCGCAGCCGCTACGGCGCCAAGAAGGAGAAGTAAGAATGCCTCGTAAGGGCCCCGCCCCGAAGCGCCCGGTCATCATCGACCCGGTCTACAGCTCTCCTCTTGTCACCTCGCTGATCAACAAGATCCTGCTTGACGGCAAGCGTTCCACCGCCGAGCGCATCGTGTACGGCGCCATGGAGGGTCTTCGTGAGAAGACCGGCCAGGACCCGGTCATCACGCTGAAGCGCGCTCTCGAGAACGTCAAGCCGTCCCTCGAGGTCAAGTCCCGCCGTGTCGGTGGCGCCACCTACCAGGTGCCGATCGAGGTCAAGCCCGGTCGTGCCTCCACCCTCGCGCTGCGCTGGCTGGTCGGTTACTCCCGCGCCCGCCGCGAGAAGACCATGACCGAGCGCCTCATGAACGAGCTCCTCGACGCCTCGAACGGCCTCGGTGCTTCGGTCAAGAAGCGCGAGGACACGCACAAGATGGCCGAGTCCAACAAGGCCTTCGCGCACTACCGCTGGTAGTCGCAACCCACATCGAGACCGAGAGAAGACTGAAGCCTTATGGCTACCACTTCGCTTGACCTGGCCAAGGTGCGCAACATCGGCATCATGGCCCACATCGACGCGGGCAAGACGACCACCACCGAGCGGATCCTGTTCTACACCGGCGTTTCGTACAAGATCGGTGAGGTCCACGACGGCGCCGCCACGATGGACTGGATGGAGCAGGAGCAGGAGCGTGGCATCACGATCACCTCTGCTGCCACCACCTGCCACTGGCCGCTCGAGAACGTCGACCACACCATCAACATCATCGACACGCCGGGTCACGTCGACTTCACCGTCGAGGTGGAGCGTTCGCTGCGCGTGCTCGACGGTGCTGTGACGGTGTTCGACGGCGTGGCCGGCGTCGAGCCGCAGTCCGAGACCGTTTGGCGTCAGGCGGACCGCTACGGCGTCCCGCGTATCTGCTTCGTCAACAAGCTCGACCGCACCGGTGCCGAGTTCTTCCGCTGCGTCGACATGATCGTGGACCGCCTCGGCGCGACCCCGATCGTCATGCAGCTCCCGATCGGCGCCGAGGCCGACTTCCAGGGCGTCGTCGACCTCGTCCGCATGAAGGCTCTTGTCTGGTCCGCCGAGGCCACCAAGGGCGAGATGTACGACATCGTCGACATCCCGGACACCCACACCGAGCTCGCCGAGGAATGGCGCGGCAAGCTCGTCGAGGCTGTCGCCGAGAACGACGAAGAGATCATGGAGCTCTTCCTCGAGGGCGTCGAGCCCACCGAGGAGCAGCTGTACGCCGCGATCCGTCGCATCACCATTGCCTCCGGCAAGGGTGGCGAGACCACGGTCACCCCGGTGTTCTGTGGCACCGCGTTCAAGAACAAGGGCGTTCAGCCCCTGCTCGACGCCGTCGTGCGCTACCTCCCCTCCCCCCTGGACGTCGAGGCCATCGAGGGCCACGACGTCAAGGACGCGGAGCTGGTCGTCAAGCGCAAGCCGTCCGACGACGAGCCGCTGGCCGCCCTCGCGTTCAAGATCGCGAGCGACCCGCACCTCGGTAAGCTCACCTTCGTCCGGATCTACTCCGGTCGCCTGGAGGCCGGCACCTCGGTGCTGAACTCCGTCAAGGGCAAGAAGGAGCGCATCGGCAAGATCTACCGCATGCACGCGAACAAGCGTGAGGAGATCGACTCGGTGGGCGCCGGCGACATCGTCGCCGTCATGGGCCTGAAGCAGACCACCACCGGTGAGACGCTGTGCGACGAGAAGAACCCGGTCATCCTGGAGTCCATGGACTTCCCGGCGCCGGTCATCCAGGTCGCGATCGAGCCCAAGTCCAAGGGTGACCAGGAGAAGCTGGGTGTCGCCATCCAGCGTCTCGCGGAGGAGGACCCCTCCTTCCAGGTTCACTCGGACGAGGAGACCGGCCAGACCATCATCGGTGGTATGGGCGAGCTTCACCTCGACATCCTCGTCGACCGTATGCGTCGCGAGTTCAAGGTCGAGGCGAACGTCGGCAAGCCGCAGGTCGCGTACCGTGAGACGATCCGCAAGGCCGTCGAGCGCGTGGACTACACCCACAAGAAGCAGACCGGTGGTACCGGTCAGTTCGCCAAGGTGCAGATCGCGATCGAGCCCATCGAGGGCGGCGACGCCTCGTACGAGTTCGTGAACAAGGTCACCGGTGGCCGCATCCCGAAGGAGTACATCCCTTCGGTGGACGCCGGTGCGCAGGAGGCCATGCAGTTCGGCATCCTGGCCGGCTACGAGATGACTGGCGTCCGCGTCATTCTTCTCGACGGTGCCTACCACGAGGTCGACTCCTCCGAGCTCGCCTTCAAGATCGCCGGTTCGCAGGCCTTCAAGGAGGCCGCGCGCAAGGCTTCTCCCGTCATCCTTGAGCCGATGATGGCCGTCGAGGTCGTCACGCCCGAGGACTACATGGGCGAGGTCATCGGTGACATCAACTCCCGCCGTGGCCAGATCCAGGCCATGGAGGAGCGCAGCGGCGCTCGCGTCGTGAAGGGCCTCGTGCCCCTCTCGGAGATGTTCGGCTACGTCGGAGACCTCCGCAGCAAGACCTCGGGTCGCGCAAGCTACTCGATGCAGTTCGACTCCTACGCCGAGGTTCCGCGGAACGTCGCCGAGGAGATCATCGCGAAGGCCAAGGGCGAGTAACTCTCCCGAGTACACGCTTTAGGCTTGACACCGTCCGCCGGGGCTCGATCTTCGAACCCGAGGCGAGAGCCCCCGGCGGACGGCATCCCAGCAAAGATCACCTGGCGCCGATGAGTAAGGCGTACAGAACCACTCCACAGGAGGACCCCAGTGGCGAAGGCGAAGTTCGAGCGGACTAAGCCGCACGTCAACATCGGCACCATCGGTCACATTGACCACGGTAAGACGACCCTCACGGCCGCCATTACCAAGGTGCTGCATGACGCGTACCCGGACCTGAACGAGGCCTCGGCCTTCGACCAGATCGACAAGGCTCCCGAGGAGCGCCAGCGCGGTATCACGATCTCGATCGCGCACGTCGAGTACCAGACCGAGTCGCGTCACTACGCGCACGTCGACTGCCCCGGTCACGCGGACTACATCAAGAACATGATCACGGGTGCCGCGCAGATGGACGGCGCCATCCTCGTGGTCGCCGCCACCGACGGCCCGATGCCGCAGACCAAGGAGCACGTGCTCCTGGCCCGCCAGGTCGGCGTTCCGTACATCGTCGTCGCCCTGAACAAGGCCGACATGGTGGACGACGAGGAGATCCTGGAGCTCGTCGAGCTCGAGGTTCGTGAGCTCCTCTCCGAGTACGAGTTCCCGGGCGACGACCTGCCGGTCGTCCGCGTCTCGGCGCTCAAGGCGCTCGAGGGCGACAAGGAGTGGGGCGAGAAGCTTCTCGGCCTCATGCACGCGGTGGACGAGTCCATCCCGCAGCCCGAGCGTGACGTCGACAAGCCGTTCCTGATGCCGATCGAGGACGTCTTCACGATCACCGGTCGTGGCACCGTCGTCACCGGTCGTATCGAGCGTGGTGTCCTCAAGGTCAACGAGACCGTCGACATCATCGGCATCAAGACCGAGAAGACCACCACCACGGTCACCGGCATCGAGATGTTCCGCAAGCTGCTCGACGAGGGCCAGGCCGGTGAGAACGTCGGTCTGCTCCTCCGTGGCATCAAGCGCGAGGACGTCGAGCGCGGCCAGGTCATCATCAAGCCGGGTTCGGTCACGCCGCACACGAACTTCGAGGCCCAGGCCTACATCCTGTCGAAGGACGAGGGTGGCCGTCACACCCCGTTCTTCAACAACTACCGCCCGCAGTTCTACTTCCGTACCACGGACGTGACCGGCGTCGTGACCCTCCCCGAGGGCACCGAGATGGTCATGCCGGGCGACAACACCGCCATGAGCGTTGAGCTGATCCAGCCCATCGCCATGGAGGAGGGCCTGAAGTTCGCCATCCGTGAGGGTGGCCGGACCGTCGGCGCCGGCCAGGTCGTCAAGATCACCAAGTAAGTTCTCACGAACTTCGGTGGTATGACCTGGTAGCTCGACTGAGCTCCAGTGAGGACCCCGCACCGCTTCGGCGGTGCGGGGTCCTCCGCTTTACCCCCCGGTGGCAGACGCAAACCTGACGTCCCGTAGCATGCGGCCGGTCAGGCGTGTCATGACCAATCAGGGGTGGAGACAACTTGAAATCGGGACGTCGAGCGCGTCGTAGAACGGCTACGCGAATACGTAGAACGGCGATAGGCGCCGCCCTCGCGGGCGTGACGGTCCTCGCCTTCCAGGCGGCGGCGAACGGGGCGGTCTTCGGGACCGAGGGGGAGTCGCCGACCGCCCCGGCGGACGTGTACAGCGCGAACGGGGAGGAGAGCGGCCCCGTCAAGAGCGAGGTCCACAAGCTCGCCCTGTCCGACAAGGGTCACGGCGAAGCGGTCCTCTCGCAGCGGGACACCGCCCGCTTCGGCCTCCTGGGTGTGTCCTGGACGGACCCCGAGGCCAAGATCAAGGGGACGATCCAGGCCAGGACCCGGAGCGCCGAGACCGGCGAGTGGACCGAGTGGATGGACCTGGTGCCCTACCCGGCCCTGCTCGACGGCAAGCGGGCAGGTGCCCGCGGTTCCACCGAGCCGATCTGGGTCGGCGCCTCCGACGGCGCCGAGGTGCGCGTGTCCGACGGCGCCGCCGACGGCAAGCTGCCCGCCGGCCTGCGCCTTGACCTCGTCGACCCGGGTGCCAGCACCACCGCCGACAAGACGTCCGGCGAGCTGAACGCGGACCCCGCCGCGTTCACCGTCGAGGTGCCGCCGACGACGCCCGGACCGGCGTCGACCGCGCCGACGCCGCCGATCGTCTCGCGCGCCGAGTGGGGCGCCGACGAGTCGCTGAACAACGAGGGCCCGACCTACCTGCCCGGCGGGAAGATCAAGGCCGTCTTCGTGCACCACACCACGGACGCCGACTACAGCTGCGCGGATTCCGCGGCCGTCGTCCGGGCCATTCACGTCTACCACGTGAAGACCAACGGCTGGCGCGACCTCGGCTACAACTTCCTGGTCGACAAGTGCGGCACGATCTTCGAGGGGCGCCAGGGAGGCGTCGACCAGCCGGTGATGGGTGCGCACACCTACGGCTGGAACTCCGAGTCGACGAGCGTGTCGTTCATCGGTGACTACACCGCCCAGACCGCTCCGCAGGCCGCGCTGATCTCCGCCTCGCGGGTCGTCGCGTACAAGCTCGGGCAGTACGGGGTGGACCCGAACGGCACGGCTCAGCTGACGGCCGGCGTCACGCAGAAGAACTACTTCGGCGAGTCCTTCGAGGCCACCAAGGTCTACCCGTTCGCGGCCGTCTCCGGACACCGCAACGGCTTCAACACGCAGTGCCCCGGCAACAGCCTCTACCCGCAGCTGCCGCAGATCCGCAGCTACGCCACCGGCTCCGTGGCCGGCCTCAAGATCGACTCGCTGGGCGGGGGTGCCACCCAGGCCGGCACCGGCTACGAGACGCCCGGTCCGGTGACCGTGAACTGGTCCACGACCACCGCCCCGAACAGCCTCATCAACAAGTTCGAGGTGCTCGTCGACGGCCAGGTCGCCACCTGGAGCTGGGGCCACATGCGGGCGGCCTCGGTCAACGTCAGCGGCTACGGCGACCACACCGTCGCCGTCCGCGCCACGCATATCTCCGGCAAGGTGACCACCAGCCCGGCCGTCACCGTGACCGTCCCCGGGCCGAAGACCTTCAAGCCGGTCACCCCGACGCGTCTGATGGACACCCGTAGCGGTCTCGGTGTGCCGAAGGCCAAGGTCGGAGCGGCCGGCGAGGTCGTGCTGACCGTCGCCGGCAAGGCCGGGATCCCGACCTCCGGCGTCGGCGCCGTCGTGCTCAACGTGACGGCGACCAACCCGACCTCCGCGGGCTTCGTCTCCGTGTACCCGAACGGGACCGTGCGGAGCAGCGCGTCGAACCTGAACTTCACGGCCGGGAAGACCATCCCGAACCTGGTCACCGTGCCCGTGGTCGATGGCAAGGTGCGGTTCTACAACCACTCCGGCTCGGTCGACCTGCTCGCCGACGTCACCGGCTACTACGTCAAGGACACCAGCGGTTCGACCCACGTCAACCTGGGTCCGCTGCGTCTGATGGACACCCGCTCGGGCCTCGGCGTCCCGAAGGCCAAGGTCGGCCAGGACAGCACCGTCGACCTCCAGGTCACCGGCGCCAACGGCGTCCCGGCCGACAAGGTCACCGCGGTGGTCCTGAACGTGACCGCGACCAACCCGACCTCGGGCAGCTTCGTCTCGGTCTACCCGCACGGCACCACGCGCACCAGCGCGTCGAACCTGAACTTCACCGCCGGCCAGACGATCCCGAACCTCGTGATCGTCCCCGTCGTCGACGGAAAGGTCAGCTTCTACAACAAGTTCGGTGCGGTGGACCTGCTCGCCGACATCACGGGCTACTTCACCTCCGACACCGTCGGCGCCTCCCACATCAACCTGGGCCCGAAGCGCCTGATGGACACCCGCTCCGGCCTCGGCGTGCGCAAGGGCAGCGTCGGACCGGACAGCTACGTCACGCTGGACGTGGCCGGGGTGCAGGGCGTCCCGGCGACCGGCGTCACGGCCGTGGTACTGAACGTGACCGCGACCAACCCGACCGTGGGCAGCTTCGTCTCCGTCTACCCGGACGGCACCACGCGCACCAGCGCGTCGAACCTGAACTTCACCCCCGGCCTGACCATCCCCAACCTGGTGGTCGTGCCCGTCGTCAACGGCAAGGTGAACTTCTACAACAAGGGCGGCAACGTCGACCTGCTCGCCGACATCACCGGTTACTTCGTGAAGTGACCTGATCCGTAAGCGAGTTCGGGGCCCGCCTCCCTCCCGGGAGGCGGGCCCTCGGCGTTCCTACGGCCGCCACACCCAGGGGCGGGCGTCCGCCCCCATGCCGATCACCGCGCCGCCCCCGTGCAGCACCGGCGCCCCCACCGCGACCGCTCCCCGGGTGCGCACGGACAGCCGGCCGGCGCGGTGGAGCTGCACGCGCCCGCGGAGGTCGCGGCCCAGGAGGGTCGGGCCCGGGGCGGCGGCGAGCGGGCCGTAGCCCTCGAAGGCGGGAGCCTGCCCGCCCGTCGCGCGCAGCCGCCCCTCGGCGGGGGCGCGGTAGAAGACCCGGACGCCGTCGGGGCCGGGGGCCGGGAGCGCGGCGACCGGGTCGCCGGCCAGGGGGAGGGGGGCGGCGGGGGAGCCGTCGACCCAGCGGCGTACGGCCGTACGGCCCGCCGCCAGCAGGCTCACCCGGCCCGTGGCGTCGATCAGCGCCGTCAGGCCGTCCTGCAGCTCTCCCTGGGCCGGCAGCCGCCGCCACGGCCCCCAGGTGCCGTCGGGCGTCCGCACCCGCGTCGAGACGCCCTTGTCCGCGTCGCGCACGAACAGGTGGACCCGCCCGTCGGGGGCGGTGACGGCCACCGGGGCGCCGATGCGGCGGCCCCGGTCGTCGCCGCGCTCGGGGTTGCCGAGGCCGCGCCAGGCGCGGAACGGGCCGCCGGGGGAGCGCTGCTCCAGGACGACGAGCTCGCGCCGGTTGGCACCTCCGCGGCCGGAGAGCGCGGAGAAGCGCACGCCGAAGAGGAGCAGGCGCCCGTCGGGGAGGGCCGCGGAGGCGAGGGCGGGGGCCAGCGGGCCGCCGCCCAGGTCCTCCGGCTCGCCCCACCGGCCGGTCGCCCGGTCCGTCTCGCGCCAGCGGACCGCGCGCAGGCCTAGCACGCCGTACGCGGCGAGCCGCCCGTCCGGCTCCTCGGCGACGGCGGGTCCGGGGGCGGGCCAGCGGTAGTGGGTCGCGCGCACCCAGCCCTTCCAGTTGGTCAGCGGACGGTCGCCGCCGACGCCGTAGTCGCCGCAGCCGGAGGGGTTGCCGCAGTCCCAGGAGGGGTCGCCGCCGTACGGCACCAGGTGGGCGGCCTTCTCGGCGAGGACGCCCGGCGGGAGGTTCTTCGGCCAGTGCCGGTTGTAGTAGCCGCGGAAGGCGTTCACCGTGAACGCCGGCACCGGCCCGCCGTCCGCGGTCGCGTCGGCGACCCAGCGCAGCAGCGCAGCCCAGGTGAAGGAGGCGACCGCGGTGTGGTCGCCGTGGTCGGAGTAGCCGGGCTGCTCGCTGTTGCGGCTCGCGGTGGCCGCGTCACCGGTCTGTATGTCCGGGTCGGGGTCGAGGGTGTGCACGACGGTCGGCCGATAGGAGGCGAGGAGCCCGGCGAGGACCTCGACGAGCCGCTGGTGGTCGTAGCCGTCGGAGCGGGTCACGGGGGAGCCGGCGGTCAGGTGGGTGCGCAGTTCGACGGCGCGGTCCTCCCACAGCGCGGGCACCGCCATGTAGCGGCGGAGCGTGTGCATGGGGAGGTTGAGGAAGACGAGTTCGACCCGGCGCCCGGCGTGCGTGAGGGTGTCGACCTCGGCGCTGCGCCCGCCGGCGAGCGGGGCCGCCCGCCGCTCCCAGGCGGTGAACTTGTCGACGCCGAGCGCGTCCGCGTACGCCTGGCGCAGGCCCTGGTGGCGGGCGGAGGAGTACGCGGCCCGGTCGGGCGGGGTCTCCGGCATGCCCTTGACCCGGTTCTTGCCGGTGTGTTCGCCGGCGGTCACGTACACGGAGACGACGGGGACCCCGGCGTCGAGCAGCCGTTGTGTGTCGGGGTTCATGAAGTAGAGGTCGTCGTCCGGGTGCGCGGCGAACTGCATGAGCAGCGCGCGCCCGCCCGTCGCGACGGGCCGGCCCGGTGCCGGGTCCGCGGAGACCGCGCTGCCGGGCCGTTCGGGTACGGAACATCCGGCGACGCCGGCCGCGGCGAGCCCCGCCGCTCCCGCGAGCAGACTGCGCCGGGCCACTCTTCTGCTGTCCACCGGTCGTGCGTCCCCCGTGCGTGTGGGCTGGTCGTGCGTGGGCGACTGGCTAGACGGGTTTTCGGGCCCCGGGGTTCAACCGGAGGGGGTGTCCGTTCCGAGTGGCACGGTGGCCCGCACCCGCATGGGCCCGTCGCCGCGCCGGGCGAGCAGGACCAGCTCGGTGACCCGGACGCTCATGGTCCCGAGCCGTTCCTCGCACTGGGCGGCGAGGAAGGCCGGGTCCTGGCTGCGGCCCAGGGAAAGGTGCGGGGTGAAGCCCCGCGGGTCGAGGCACAGCGGGAAGCGGTCCTCCAGCGCCTCCCGCAGCCGCAGCCACGGCTCCTCGCCCGCCGCGGCCGGGTCGAGCCAGACGGTGGCGTCGGTACGGTGCCGGAACCAGCGCACGCCCTGGAGCCGGGCCCGGAACGGCGGGACGGTCCGCAGGGCGTCCGCGGCCAGGGGGATCGCCCGGAGGAAGTCGGACTCGGGCACGAAGCCGTAGACGACGTTCACGTGCGGGGGCCAGCGGCGGATCTGCCGGTCGTGGACGCGCCGGATCTCCTGGATCGGCTCCCGGAGCGCGTCGGGCGGGAGCCAGGCGACGGCGGTGCGGTACGTGGGCTCCACGGCGAGCACGTCGGCGTGCGCGTGGCCCGCGGGCGACGCGTCGAGCCGGTCCACGCCGGTCGCCCGGTCCCAGACGCGCTCGCCGTCCGCCTCGAAGAACAGCACCCGGTGCCAGGGGATCTCCCCGCCGGGGACGAAGTCGACCAGATCCATCCGCTTCGGCGGGGCGCCGCGCTCGGCGATGCCCATGACGAAGCGCTCGGCGTCGAGGCGCGCGTCCCACACCACCCGGTGGTAGACCTCGTCGCTCGTACGCATACACCGCCTGTGCCCCCATATGCCCGGTCACGAACCGATGAAGACTCTGACCTGGCTTTTCCGCCCGTGCGGCGGCGTGAGACCGTCCGGAGCGCAGCACGCAGCACAGGGGTGGGGAACATGAGTGAGAAGCCGTCGGTCTCCGACGAGGAGTGGGCCGCGTTCGTCGAGGCGGCGCGGGAGCAGGGACTCGGCACCGAGGAGCAGGAACGGGCCCTGCGCAAGGTCAGGCCGGTGAAGCCGCCCAAGGCGCCCAAGGCGCCGAAGCGGCCGAAGCGCCAGGAGCCCGCGGGCTGGCGCACGGGCCCGGCCTGGCAGGAGATGAACGGCGGCGCCGCCCGCAGGCGCCGGGCCAAGGCGGTCCTCGGCGTCACCCTCGCGGCCGCGCTCGGGCTGGTCGCCGTGCGGCCGCAGCTGGTCACGGGCCTCCTCCCGGAGAGCATGACCTCCGCCCTGCCGGACAGCTGGACCGAGCGCCCCGAGGACGCCACTCCGCTCGCCGCCGAGACGGGCAGGCCGACCGCGGCGCCGGAGGCGGCCGACCCGAACCGTCCGACCCTGGAGGAGCCCTTCCGCGGCTCCCCGGCGCTGCGCTGGGCCGACGGCGCGGCGGGCATCGAGGCGCCCGCGGCGAAGGCGACCGGCTGGATGTCGAAGGCGCAGGTCGCGAAGGCCCTGTCGACCGCCAGGGACTTCCTCGTGTCGGCGAACCTGGACCCGGCGGTGATCAGGGGCGGCCGCCCGGCGCACGCGCTCGGACTGCTCGACCCGAAGCAGCCGGACCTGCGGTCGGGCATGGAGAAGGCGCTCGCCGAGCCCTCGGACCGGGACGACCCCACCCTGCTCTTCAGCCGCTTCTCCCCGGACCAGGTGCGGCCCGTCGGCACGGTCGTCAAGGTCCGCGGGCGGATGAGCCTCGAGAACGGCAAGGGCAAGGACGCGGGGACGGTGCTGATCCGCACCGACTACACCTTCGTCTACCCGGTGGTGAAGGCCCGGCCGGGCGCCGACGAGGTGGCCCGCACGATCGTCCGCCGGCAGATCACCTTCTCCGTGGCCGACCCCGCGAGGTTCGAGACCACCCAGGGGAAGCTCGGCGTGAGCGCGTGGCGCTCGAACGTCGGCAACGACGACTGCAACCGGCCCGAGGACGGCTTCTTCCACCCCTGGTTCGCCGAGGACCGGGCTGCCGGCCAGGCCTCGCCGGAACCCTCCGGGCCCGCCGTGGACCCGTACGACCGCAGCAAGGACCTCGACGAGCTCCCCCAGGAGTGTGGCCGGGTCTCGCGCACCTGACCGCCGCCGGCAGGGGCGGGTCCGGGGCCCGGCGCGCCCCTGTGCGTACCCCGACGTGACGTGGGGTACAGTCTTCCGCCCCGATTGGCGGCCGGTAGGTCACGTATGGCAGACTGTCGGGGTTGCTCGGTTGAGTGCCGATGCTGCGCGCCTCCCGCCGGGAGGACCGGAAGCGAGTCCCACAGTACTCGTCGCCCCTGCTCAGGGGCGGACGTACGGGAATCTTCCGGGAAGTGTCAGCGGGGTACCGGCCAGGCACCCGGTGGGTGTTCCACCCCCGTCTCGCGGTCCATGGGCCCGCACCCCCTTGGTTGGGAATTCCTCAGGGAGTTCTTCGTAGAGGGAGTGCGACACGCCCGACCGCGTGGGTCGGAGGAAGGGGCCGCGCTTCACGGAAGCGCAGCCGACCGGGTTCCAGAGCGTTTCGAGAGACAGGACTACTGAGTAGCCATGGCGGGACAGAAGATCCGCATCCGGCTCAAGGCCTACGACCACGAGGTCATCGACTCCTCGGCGAAGAAGATCGTCGAGACGGTGACCCGCACTGGTGCGTCGGTCGCGGGCCCGGTGCCGCTGCCCACTGAGAAGAACGTGTACTGCGTCATCAAGTCGCCGCACAAGTACAAGGACTCGCGCGAGCACTTCGAGATGCGCACGCACAAGCGCCTCATCGACATCCTCGACCCCACGCCGAAGACGGTTGACTCGCTGATGCGTCTCGACCTCCCGGCGGGCGTCGACATCGAGATCAAGCTCTGAGGTGACGCGCGAGATGGCTAAGAACATCAAGGGCATCCTGGGCGAGAAGCTCGGCATGACGCAGGTCTGGGACGAGAACAACCGGGTCGTCCCGGTGACCGTCGTCAAGGCCGGCCCGAACGTCGTGACCCAGGTGCGTACGAACGACAACGACGGCTACGAGTCGGTCCAGATCGCCTTCGGCGAGATCGACCCGCGCAAGGTGAACAAGCCCCTCAAGGGCCACTTCGCCAAGGCCGACGTCACCCCGCGCCGTCACCTCGTCGAGATCCGTACCGCTGACGCCAGCGAGTACACCCTCGGCCAGGAGATCACCGCCGAGGTCTTCGAGGCGGGCATCAAGGTCGACGTCACCGGCAAGAGCAAGGGCAAGGGCTTCGCCGGTGCCATGAAGCGCCACAACTTCCGTGGTGGCAAGGCCTCCCACGGTGCCCACCGCGTGCACCGCAAGCCCGGTTCGATCGGTGGCTGCGCCACCCCGGGCCGCGTCTTCAAGGGCATGCGCATGGCCGGCCGCATGGGTAACGAGCGCGTGACCACCCAGAACCTGACCGTTCACGCCGTTGACGCGGAGAAGGGCCTGCTCCTGATCAAGGGCGCGGTTCCTGGTCCGAACGGCGGCCTCGTCCTGGTCCGCACCGCGGCCAAGGGGGCCTGAGGATATGAGCACCATTGACATTCTGTCGCCCTCCGGCGACAAGACCGGGACCGTCGAGCTCCCGGCCGAGATCTTCGAGGCCAAGATCAGCATCCCGCTGATCCACCAGGTCGTCGTCGCGCAGCTTGCGGCCGCCCGCCAGGGCACCCACAAGACCAAGACGCGTGGCGAGGTCCGCGGTGGTGGCAAGAAGCCGTACCGCCAGAAGGGCACCGGCCGCGCCCGTCAGGGTTCGACCCGCGCCCCGCAGTTCGCCGGTGGTGGCGTCGTGCACGGTCCCGTGCCGCGTGACTACTCGCAGCGGACCCCGAAGAAGATGAAGGCCGCCGCCCTCCGCGGTGCCCTCTCCGACCGGGCGAACCACTCCCGCATCCACGTCGTCTCCGGCGTGGTCGAGGGTGACATCTCCACCAAGGCCGCCAAGTCGCTGTTCGGCAAGATCTCGGAGCGCAAGAACCTGCTCCTGGTCGTCGAGCGTTCCGACGAGGCCGCGTGGCTGTCCGCCCGCAACCTGCCCCAGGTCCACATCCTGGAGCCGGGCCAGCTGAACACGTACGACGTGATGCGATCCGACGACGTGGTCTTCACCCAGGCCGCCCTCGAGTCCTTCGTGTCTGGCCCCAAGGCCGATGACAACGAGGGGAACGAAGCCTGATGGCCGAGATCACCAGCAAGACCTTCACGGACCCGCGCGACATCCTCGTCAAGCCGGTCGTCTCCGAGAAGAGCTACGCGCTGCTCGACGAGAACAAGTACACGTTCATCGTCGCGCCCACCGCCAACAAGACCCAGATCAAGCAGGCCGTCGAGGCGGTCTTCTCGGTCAAGGTCGCCGGGGTCAACACGATCAACCGCCAGGGCAAGCGCAAGCGCACCCGCACCGGTTTCGGCAAGCGCGCCAACACCAAGCGCGCCATCGTGACCCTTGCTGAGGGCAACCGAATCGACATCTTCGGCGGCCCGACCGCCTAACGGCGGTCGAGTCGTCCGATATCGGACGAGGACTGAGAAATGGGTATCCGCAAGTACAAGCCGACGACGCCGGGCCGCCGTGGCTCCTCCGTCGCCGACTTCGTCGAGATCACGCGGTCCACGCCGGAGAAGTCGCTGGTCCGCCCGCTGCACAGCAAGGGTGGCCGTAACAACACCGGTCGTGTGACCGTCCGTCACCAGGGCGGTGGCCACAAGCGCGCCTACCGTGTGATCGACTTCCGTCGTCACGACAAGGACGGCGTGCCGGCCAAGGTCGCTCACATCGAGTACGACCCCAACCGCACCGCGCGCATCGCGCTGCTCCACTACGCGGACGGCGAGAAGCGCTACATCATCGCCCCGCGTGGTCTCACGCAGGGCGACCGGGTGGAGAACGGCCCCACGGCCGACATCAAGCCCGGCAACAACCTGGCCCTCCGCAACATCCCGGTCGGTACCACGATCCACGCGATCGAGCTCCGTCCCGGCGGTGGCGCCAAGTTCGCCCGCTCCGCAGGTGCCTCCGTGCAGCTGCTCGCGAAGGAGGGCACGATGGCCCACCTCCGCATGCCTTCCGGCGAGATCCGTCTGGTCGACGCCCGCTGCCGCGCCACCATCGGCGAGGTCGGCAACGCCGAGCAGTCGAACATCAACTGGGGTAAGGCCGGCCGTAAGCGCTGGCTCGGCGTCCGCCCGACCGTTCGCGGTGTGGCGATGAACCCGGTTGACCACCCGCACGGTGGTGGTGAGGGCAAGACCTCCGGTGGTCGTCACCCGGTCTCCCCGTGGGGTCAGAAGGAGGGTCGTACTCGTTCGCCGAAGAAGGCTTCGAACAAGTACATCGTCCGCCGCCGCAAGACGAACAAGAAGCGCTAGGAGCGGGTTTAGATGCCGCGCAGTCTCAAGAAGGGGCCCTTCGTCGACGACCACCTCATCAAGAAGGTGGACGCCCAGAACGAAGCCGGCACCAAGAACGTCATCAAGACCTGGTCCCGTCGCTCCATGATCGTGCCGGCCATGCTCGGCCACACGCTCGCGGTGCACAACGGCAAGACCCACATCCCGGTGTTCGTCACCGAGTCGATGGTCGGCCACAAGCTCGGCGAGTTCTCGCCGACGCGCACCTTCCGGGGTCACGTCAAGGAAGACCGGAAGTCGAAGCGCCGCTAGTAGCGGATCGCATTCAGACACGTAAGTAACTGAGAGGGACAACCATGGAAGCCAGGGCCCAGGCGCGGTACATCCGCGTCACGCCCATGAAGGCCCGCCGCGTGGTGGACCTGATCCGTGGCATGGATGCCACGGAGGCTCAGGCTGTTCTGCGATTCGCTCCGCAGGCAGCCTCCGTGCCGGTCGGCAAGGTGCTCGACAGCGCCATTGCCAACGCCGCGCACAACTACGACCACACGGACGCCTCTTCGCTGTTCATCAGCGAGGCGTTCGTCGACGAGGGTCCGACCCTGAAGCGGTTCCGTCCGCGTGCCCAGGGCCGTGCCTACCGGATCCGCAAGCGGACCAGCCACATCACCGTGGTCGTCAGCAGCAAGGAAGGAACCCGGTAATGGGCCAGAAGGTAAACCCGCACGGGTTCCGGCTCGGCATCACCACCGACTTCAAGTCGCGTTGGTACGCCGACAAGCTGTACAAGGACTACGTCAAGGAAGACGTCGCCATCCGTCGGATGCTGACGTCCGGCATGGAGCGCGCCGGCATCTCGAAGGTTGAGATCGAGCGCACCCGTGACCGTGTCCGCGTGGACATCCACACCGCTCGCCCGGGCATTGTCATCGGTCGCCGTGGCGCCGAGGCCGACAAGATCCGCGGCCAGCTGGAGAAGCTGACCGGCAAGCAGGTTCAGCTGAACATCCTCGAGGTCAAGAACCCCGAGGTCGACGCTCAGCTGGTGGCCCAGGCCGTCGCCGAGCAGCTGTCCTCCCGCGTCTCCTTCCGTCGGGCCATGCGCAAGAGCATGCAGTCCGCCATGAAGGCCGGCGCCAAGGGCATCAAGATCCAGTGTGGTGGCCGTCTCGGCGGCGCCGAGATGTCCCGCTCGGAGTTCTACCGCGAGGGTCGTGTGCCGCTGCACACGCTGCGCGCGAACGTCGAGTACGGCTTCTTCGAGGCCAAGACGACCTTCGGCCGCATCGGCGTGAAGGTCTGGATCTACAAGGGCGACGTCAAGAACATCGCCGAGGTCCGCGCCGAGAACGCTGCCGCCCGTGCCGGCAACCGTCCGGCCCGTGGCGGCGCTGACCGCCCGGCCGGTCGCGGTGGCCGTGGTGGCGAGCGTGGCGGTCGCGGTCGCAAGCCGCAGCAGGCTCAGGCTGCCGAGGCCCCCAAGGCCGACGCTCCCGCCGCCGCTCCGGCTGCTGAGAGCACCGGAACGGAGGCCTGACCGAAATGCTGATCCCCCGTAGGGTCAAGCACCGCAAGCAGCACCACCCGAAGCGCAACGGTATGTCCAAGGGTGGCACGCAGGTTGCGTTCGGCGAGTACGGCATTCAGGCCCTCACCCCGGCCTACGTGACCAACCGCCAGATCGAGGCCGCGCGTATCGCGATGACCCGCCACATCAAGCGTGGCGGCAAGGTCTGGATCAACATCTACCCGGACCGCCCGCTCACGAAGAAGCCTGCCGAGACCCGCATGGGTTCCGGTAAGGGTTCCCCGGAGTGGTGGATCGCGAACGTCAAGCCCGGTCGGGTGATGTTCGAGCTGTCCTACCCGAACGAGAAGATCGCGCGTGAGGCTCTGACTCGTGCGGCTCACAAGCTGCCGATGAAGTGCAAGATCGTTAAGCGCGAGGCAGGTGAGCTGTGATGTCGGCCGGTACCAAGGCGTCCGAGCTGCGCGAGCTGGGCAACGAGGAGCTTGTCGCCAAGCTCCGCGAGGCCAAGGAAGAGCTGTTCAACCTCCGCTTCCAGGCGGCGACGGGCCAGCTCGAGAACCACGGTCGGCTCAAGTCCGTCCGTAAGGACATCGCCCGGATCTACACCCTGATGCGCGAGCGTGAGCTGGGCATCGAGACGGTGGAGAACGCCTGATGAGCGAGAACAACGTGACTGAGAAGACCGAGCGCAACGCCCGCAAGGTCCGTGAGGGCCTCGTCGTCAGCGACAAGATGGACAAGACCGTCGTCGTCGCTGTCGAGGACCGCGTCAAGCACGCGCTGTACGGCAAGGTCATCCGCCGTACGAACAAGCTCAAGGCTCACGACGAGCAGAACGCTGCCGGCGTCGGCGACCGCGTCCTCCTGATGGAGACCCGGAAGCTGTCGTCGACGAAGCACTGGCGCGTCATCGAGATCCTCGAGAAGGCCAAGTAATCCCTCCTAGGGGGACCCCCTAGGAACAGTTCCGCCAGGCTCGGCGGGGGTCCTGCTCACGCGGGACCCCCGCCGGGAACCGGCAGACAATCAGGAGATAGACGTGATCCAGCAGGAGTCGCGACTTCGCGTCGCCGACAACACTGGTGCCAAGGAGATCCTTTGCATCCGTGTTCTCGGTGGCTCGGGTCGCCGCTACGCGGGCATCGGTGACGTCATCGTCGCCACCGTCAAGGACGCGATCCCCGGTGGCAACGTGAAGAAGGGTGACGTCGTCAAGGCGGTCATCGTTCGCACCGTCAAGGAGCGCCGCCGCCAGGACGGCTCGTACATCCGCTTCGACGAGAACGCCGCTGTCATTCTCAAGAACGACGGCGACCCTCGTGGCACCCGTATCTTCGGCCCGGTGGGCCGTGAGCTGCGCGAGAAGAAGTTCATGAAGATCATCTCGCTCGCGCCGGAGGTGCTGTAAGCATGAAGATCAAGAAGGGCGACCTGGTCCAGGTCATCACCGGTAAGGACAAGGGCAAGCAGGGCAAGGTCATCACGGCCTTCCCCCGCGAGAACCGCGTCCTCGTCGAGGGTGTCAACCGGGTCAAGAAGCACACCAAGGCCGGCCCGAACCAGGCCGGCGGCATCGTGACGACCGAGGCTCCGGTCCACGTCTCCAACGTCCAGCTGGTCGTGGAGAAGGACGGCAAGAAGGTCGTCACGCGTGTCGGTTTCCGCTTCGACGACGAGGGCAACAAGATCCGCGTTGCCAAGCGGACGGGTGAGGACATCTGATGGCTACCACCACTCCGCGTCTCAAGACGAAGTACCGCGAGGAGATCGCGGGCAAGCTGCGTGACGAGTTCAAGTACGAGAACGTCATGCAGATCCCCGGCCTCGTGAAGATCGTGGTCAACATGGGTGTCGGCGACGCCGCCCGTGACTCGAAGCTGATCGACGGTGCGATCCGCGATCTCACCACGATCACCGGTCAGAAGCCGGCCGTCACCAAGGCCCGCAAGTCCATCGCGCAGTTCAAGCTGCGTGAGGGTCAGCCGATCGGTGCCCACGTCACGCTCCGTGGCGACCGCATGTGGGAGTTCCTGGACCGCACCCTGTCGCTCGCGCTGCCGCGCATCCGCGACTTCCGCGGCCTGTCCCCGAAGCAGTTCGACGGCCGTGGCAACTACACCTTCGGTCTCACGGAGCAGGTCATGTTCCACGAGATCGACCAGGACAAGATCGACCGCGTCCGGGGTATGGACATCACCGTGGTCACCACGGCGACCAACGACGACGAGGGCCGTGCCCTTCTGCGTCACCTCGGCTTCCCGTTCAAGGAGGCGTAAGCGAGATGGCGAAGAAGGCTCTTATCGCGAAGGCTGCCCGCAAGCCCAAGTTCGGTGTGCGTGCGTACACCCGCTGCCAGCGCTGCGGCCGTCCTCACTCCGTGTACCGCAAGTTCGGCCTCTGCCGCGTGTGCCTTCGTGAGATGGCTCACCGTGGCGAGCTGCCGGGCGTGACCAAGAGCTCCTGGTAATTCCCCCTCGCCCGTAGGGCGTTAGGGAACCACAGGAGTCTCTCGGTAAGCATTGGGTTGGCGGAGGTCCATCCCCACATGGCTTAGGCTGGTGGGGTTGGGCGTCCGCCGCCCGTACGACTTACTACGCCGTAGGTCCCCGCACCGCACCCGTCCCGCCTCTGTGTGGGGAGAGGGATGGCGCATACAGGAAACCCCGGCGAGAGAGGCCGAAGGCCAATTCATGACCATGACTGATCCCATCGCAGACATGCTCACGCGTCTGCGTAACGCGAACTCGGCGTACCACGACACCGTGGCGATGCCGCACAGCAAGATCAAGTCTCACATCGCGGAAATCCTCCAGCAGGAGGGCTTCATCACGGGCTGGAAGGTCGAGGACGCCGAGGTCGGCAAGAACCTCGTCCTCGAGCTCAAGTTCGGTCCGAACCGTGAGCGCTCCATCGCGGGCATCAAGCGGATCTCGAAGCCGGGCCTCCGGGTTTACGCGAAGTCCACCAACCTGCCGAAGGTCCTCGGCGGCCTGGGCGTGGCGATCATCTCCACGTCCCACGGTCTCCTGACCGGCCAGCAGGCAGGCAAGAAGGGCGTAGGTGGGGAAGTCCTCGCCTACGTCTGGTAGTCGGGAACGGAGGAATAGCTAATGTCGCGTATTGGCAAGCTGCCTATCCAGGTTCCCGCCGGCGTGGACGTCACCATCGAGGGCCGCACGGTCACGGTCAAGGGTTCCAAGGGCACCCTGACCCACACCGTCGCCGCGCCGATCGAGATCGTTAAGGGCGAGGAGGGCGTTCTCAACGTCACCCGTCCGAACGACGAGCGTCAGAACAAGGCCCTTCACGGCCTGTCCCGCACGCTGGTGGCCAACATGATCACCGGTGTGACCCAGGGTTACGTCAAGGCGCTCGAGATCAGCGGTGTCGGTTACCGCGTGGCCGCGAAGGGCTCCGCTCTGGAGTTCCAGCTCGGTTACAGCCACCCGATCCTGGTCGAGGCGCCCGAGGGCATCTCGTTCAAGGTCGAGTCGCCGACCAAGTTCGCGGTCGAGGGCATCGACAAGCAGAAGGTCGGCGAGGTCGCCGCCAACATCCGCAAGCTTCGCAAGCCCGACCCGTACAAGGCCAAGGGCGTGAAGTACGCGGGCGAGGTCATCCGCCGCAAGGTCGGAAAGGCTGGTAAGTAAGCCATGGCATACGGTGTGAAGATCGCCAAGGGCGACGCTTACAAGCGCGCTGCCAAGGCGCGCCGTCACCTGCGCATCCGCAAGAACGTGTCGGGTACGGCGGAGCGTCCGCGCCTCGTCGTGACGCGTTCCAACCGCGGTATCACCGCTCAGGTCATCGACGACCTCAAGGGTCACACCCTGGCGTCGGCGTCGAACCTGGACGCGTCGATCCGTGGCGGCGAGGGTGACAAGTCCGCGCAGGCCAAGCAGGTCGGTGCCCTGGTCGCTGAGCGCGCCAAGGCCGCCGGCGTCGAGGCCGTCGTGTTCGACCGTGGTGGCAACAGGTACGCCGGGCGCATTGCCGCTCTGGCTGACGCCGCCCGCGAAGCCGGGCTGAAGTTCTAAGCCCCGGTTCCGGGACTAACGGACGTAACAGAGAGAGGTAATCCAATGGCTGGACCCCAGCGCCGCGGCAGCGGTGCCGGTGGCGGCGAGCGGCGGGACCGGAAGGGCCGCGACGGTGGCGCTGCCGCCGCCGAGAAGACCGCGTACGTTGAGCGCGTAGTCGCGATCAACCGCGTCGCCAAGGTTGTCAAGGGTGGTCGTCGTTTCAGCTTCACCGCGCTGGTCGTGGTGGGCGACGGTGACGGCACCGTGGGTGTCGGTTACGGCAAGGCCAAGGAGGTGCCGGCCGCCATCGCCAAGGGTGTTGAGGAGGCCAAGAAGCACTTCTTCAAGGTCCCCCGTATCCAGGGCACCATCCCGCACCCGATCCAGGGTGAGAAGGCCGCGGGCGTCGTCCTGCTCAAGCCGGCTTCCCCCGGTACCGGTGTTATCGCCGGTGGCCCGGTGCGCGCCGTGCTCGAGTGCGCCGGCGTTCACGACATCCTGTCGAAGTCGCTCGGCTCCGACAACGCGATCAACATCGTGCACGCGACCGTGGCGGCCCTCAAGGGCCTGCAGCGTCCCGAGGAGATCGCGGCCCGCCGCGGTCTGCCCCTCGAGGACGTCGCCCCCGCGGCTCTGCTTCGTGCGCGTGCGGGAGCGGGTGCGTAATGGCTCGCCTCAAGATCACGCAGACGAAGTCGTACATCGGTAGCAAGCAGAACCACCGTGACACCCTGCGTTCGCTCGGGCTCAAGCGCCTGAACGACGTGGTCGTCAAGGAGGACCGCCCCGAGTTCCGCGGAATGGTGCACACCGTCCGCCACCTCGTGACGGTTGAGGAGGTCGACTGATCATGGCGGAGAACAACCCGCTCAAGATCCACAACCTCCGTCCCGCCCCGGGCGCCAAGACCGCGAAGACCCGTGTCGGTCGTGGTGAGGGCTCGAAGGGTAAGACGGCCGGTCGTGGTACGAAGGGCACGAAGGCCCGTTACCAGGTTCCGGAGCGCTTCGAGGGTGGCCAGATGCCGCTCCACATGCGTCTCCCGAAGCTGAAGGGCTTCAAGAACCCCTTCCGCACCGAGTACCAGGTCGTGAACCTGGACAAGCTGGCCGCGCTCTACCCGCAGGGTGGCGAGGTCACGGTGGCCGATCTGGTCGCCAAGGGTGCGGTTCGCAAGAACCAGCTCGTCAAGGTCCTGGGCCAGGGCGAGGTCTCCGTGGCGCTGCAGGTGACGGTCGACGCCGTCTCCGGCTCCGCCAAGGAGAAGATCGCCGCCGCCGGCGGCACCGTCACCGAGCTCGTCTGAGACGACTCGATGGCCTGAACATCCGACCGGGGATGCCTCTCAAAAGGGGCATCCCCGGTTGGTCGTTCCTAGGGGGCCATGGTCGCCGGTAAGGTGGCGTCCACTGTCTAGAGTGCGTGCGGTATGCCCGCGGGTGCTCCGGACTGACCACTCATAGTCGAACCTCAAGACCGTCACCTCTGACGCACGTGCGCGGGGGTCGCAGGAGGCACCGTGCTCACCGCGTTCGCCCGGGCGTTCAAGACGCCCGACCTGCGCAAGAAGCTGCTCTTCACGCTCGGCATCATCGTGCTGTACCGGCTCGGGGCGCACATCCCCGTCCCCGGCGTCAGCTACGAGGCCGTCCAGCAGTGTGTGGATCAGGCGAGCCAGGGCAACAACAGCCTGTTCGGCCTGGTCAACATGTTCAGTGGCGGGGCGCTGCTGCAGATCACCATCTTCGCGCTCGGCATCATGCCGTACATCACGGCGAGCATCATCCTGCAGCTGCTGACCGTCGTGATCCCGCGCCTGGAAGCCCTGAAGAAGGAAGGCCAGTCCGGCACCGCCAAGATCACGCAGTACACGCGTTATCTGACGGTCGCCCTCGCCATCCTGCAGGGCACCGGCCTCGTCGCCACCGCCCGCACCGGCGCGCTCTTCAGCGGTTGCACGGTTGCGAACCAGGTCGTTCCCGACCAGTCGATCTTCACCACCGCCACCATGGTCATCACCATGACCGCGGGTACCGGTGTCGTCATGTGGCTCGGTGAGCTCATCACCGACCGCGGCATCGGCAACGGCATGTCGATCCTCATGTTCATCTCGATCGCCGCCGGCTTCCCCGGCGCCCTGTGGGCCATCAAGGAGAGCGGCAAGCTCGCCAAGGGCTGGATCGAGTTCGGCACCGTCATCCTCGTTGGCTTCGTGATGGTGGCCCTCGTCGTCTTCGTCGAGCAGGCCCAGCGCCGCATTCCGGTGCAGTACGCGAAGCGCATGATCGGCCGCAGGTCGTACGGCGGTACGTCCACTTACATCCCGTTGAAGGTGAACCAGGCAGGTGTGATTCCTGTCATCTTCGCGTCGTCGCTGCTCTACATCCCGGCCCTGGTCGCGCAGTTCTCGAACTCGACCGCCGGCTGGAAAACCTGGATCGAAGCCCACTTCGTCAAGGGTGACCACCCCTACTACATCGCCGCGTACTTCCTTCTGATCGTGTTCTTCGCCTTCTTCTACGTGGCGATCTCGTTCAACCCCGAGGAAGTCGCCGACAACATGAAGAAGTATGGTGGCTTCATCCCGGGTATCCGGGCTGGTCGACCTACTGCCGAGTATCTGAGCTACGTGCTCAACCGGATCACTTGGCCGGGCTCGCTGTATCTGGGTCTGATCGCTCTTGTGCCGACGATGGCGTTGGCGGGCTTCGGCGGTGCCAATGCCAACTTCCCCTTCGGCGGGACGAGCATCCTCATCATCGTGGGTGTGGGCCTTGAGACCGTGAAGCAGATCGAGAGCCAGCTCCAGCAGCGCAATTACGAAGGGTTCCTCCGCTGATGCGAATCGTCCTCGTCGGACCGCCCGGGGCCGGCAAGGGAACGCAGGCCGCGTTCCTTGCCAAGAACCTGGACATCCCGCACATCTCCACGGGCGACCTGTTCCGTGCCAACATCTCGCAGGGCACGGAGCTGGGCCTCAAGGCGAAGTCCTACATGGACGCCGGTGACCTCGTCCCGGACGAGGTGACCATCGGGATGGCCAAGGACCGCATGGAGCAGGACGACGCCGTCAACGGCTTCCTGCTCGACGGGTTCCCGCGCAACGTGGCCCAGGCCGAGGCTCTGGATGTGGTTCTCAAGGCTGAGGACATGCAGCTGGACGCGGTGCTGGACCTCGAGGTCCCCGAGGACGAGGTCGTGAAGCGGATCGCGGGTCGCCGCGTCTGCCGTAACGACTCCTCGCACGTCTTCCACGTGCAGTACAACGCCCCGAAGTCCGCGGGCGTGTGCGACACCTGCGGTGGCGAGCTGTTCCAGCGTCCGGACGACTCCGAGGAGACCGTCCGCCGGCGCCTGGAGGTCTACCACACGCAGACCGAGCCGATCATCGACTACTACCGGGCGCAGAACCTGGTCGTGACGATCTCGGCGCTCGGCAAGGTGGACGAGGTCACCGCCAAGGCGATGGCCGCGCTGAAGAAGTAACCCCCTGGTTCGTTCGACACGGCCGCGGTGCCCTTCGGGGGCGCCGCGGCCGTATCGTTGTTCCGACCCGTGTACGCGCAGAGGAAAGGCCCCCACCACGATGGTGCAGATCAAGACCCCCGAGCAGATCGCGAAGATGCGCGAGGCGGGGCTGGTCGTCGCGGCCATCCACGCGGCGACCCGTGAGGCCGCCGTGCCGGGGGCCACGACGAAGGACCTGGACGAGGTCGCCCGCAAGGTGATCGCCGACCACGGCGCGAAGTCGAACTTCCTCGGGTACGGCGGCTTCCCCGCGACGATCTGCACCTCGGCCAACGAGGTCGTGGTCCACGGCATCCCGGACGAGAAGACCGTCCTCAAGGACGGCGACATCATCTCCATCGACGCCGGCGCGATCGTGGACGGCTGGCACGGCGACGCCGCGTTCACGGCCTTCGTCGGCACCGGGCACGCGCCGGAGCTGATCGAGCTCTCCCGGGTGACCGAGGAGTCGATGTGGGCCGGCATCGCCGCGATGCGGGTGGGCGCGCGACTGGTCGACGTGTCGAAGGCCATCGAGACGTACATCAAGCGCCAGCCGCGCCCGGCCGTGGGCGACCACAGCCTCGGCCGTTACGGGATCATCGAGGACTACGGCGGCCACGGCATCGGCACCGAGATGCACATGGACCCGCACCTGCTGAACTATGTCTCCCGCAAGCGCGGCAAGGGCCCGAAGCTGGTCCCCGGCTTCTGCCTGGCCATCGAGCCGATGGTCTCCCTGGGTACCCCGCGCACCGAGGTGCTCGCCGACGACTGGACGGTCATCACGACCGACGGCACCTGGTCCTCGCACTGGGAGCACAGCGTCGCTCTGACGGAGGAGGGCCCCCTGGTCCTCACCGCCGTCGACGGCGGCAGGGCCAAGCTGGCGGAGTTGGGCGTCACGGCGGCGCCGGACCCGCTGGCGTAGGGCCCGCCGGTCCCACCGTCACCGCGCGCGGGCGCCCGTATGCCCGCTGCGTAACGATCTTCTCCGTTGGGCAGACTTCCCGATTCGTCTTTTCGTGGGGCCTGACGTAGACTGATGCGTCGGCTCTCGTGTACCCGTGTGTCCGCACACGGCGGCGAGAGTCGATCAAGGTAGCCGATTCGAAAGGCGAAGCGTGGCCAAGAAGCAAGGTGCCATCGAAATCGAGGGCACCGTGATCGAGTCCCTCCCGAACGCCATGTTCAAGGTGGAGCTCCAGAACGGTCACAAGGTCCTCGCGCACATCTCCGGCAAGATGCGGATGCACTACATCCGAATCCTTCCGGACGACCGGGTCGTGGTGGAGCTCTCTCCCTACGACCTGACGCGTGGCCGGATCGTCTACCGGTACAAGTAGATCTTGCCCGCACCCCGCCTTCGCGCGCGGGTGGTGGCACTGACCCGGAGAACCTCACATCCCATGAAGGTCAAGCCGAGCGTCAAGAAGATCTGCGACAAGTGCAAGGTGATCCGCCGTCACGGCCGGGTCATGGTCATCTGCGACAACCTGCGCCACAAGCAGCGCCAGGGCTGACGCACGCCGACCGACCTGCATCTCCGCAGTTCTTCGCGCGACGCATAGCAACACGTACATCAGCAGAGTCCGCCCAGCCCGTCAGGGTCGGCGACACCTCCGGCGGGGGCCGGGGACCCGGTTCGTACCTCGTACGGCGGCCGGGATCGACTTTGTGGCAGACCCCCGAACACACAGGAGCCATTGAATGGCACGCGTTTCCGGTGTTGACATCCCGCGCGAAAAGCGTGTGGTGGTCGCACTCACCTACGTCTTCGGTATCGGGCGCACCCGGTCCGAGGAGATCCTCGCCGCGACCGGCGTGAACCCGTCCACCCGTGTCCGCGACCTTGCCGAGGAAGACCTCGTCAAGATCCGCGAGTACGTGGACGCCAACCTCCAGACCGAGGGTGACCTCCGTCGCGAGATCGCCGCCGACATCCGCCGCAAGGTCGAGATCGGCTGCTACCAGGGTCTCCGTCACCGCCGTGGCCTGCCGGTCCGCGGTCAGCGCACCAGCACGAACGCCCGTACCCGCAAGGGCCCGCGTCGCGCCATCGCCGGCAAGAAGAAGCCGGGCAAGAAGTAGTCCACAGCGGACGCTTGACCACACGGTCTTCGCTGTAGGACCGACCACCTCCCGTAGGAGTTATAGATGCCCCCCAAGGGTCGTCAGGGCGCTGCCAAGAAGGTGCGCCGCAAGGAAAAGAAGAACGTCGCTCACGGCCACGCGCACATCAAGAGCACGTTCAACAACACGATCGTCTCGATCACGGACCCCTCGGGCAACGTGATCTCCTGGGCCTCCGCCGGCCACGTCGGCTTCAAGGGCTCGCGCAAGTCCACCCCCTTCGCCGCGCAGATGGCCGCCGAGTCGGCCGCCCGCCGCGCGCAGGAGCACGGCATGCGCAAGGTCGACGTCTTCGTCAAGGGTCCGGGCTCCGGCCGCGAGACCGCGATCCGCTCCCTCCAGGCCACCGGCCTCGAGGTCGGCTCGATCCAGGACGTCACCCCCACCCCGCACAACGGCTGCCGTCCGCCGAAGCGGCGTCGCGTCTGACCCAGGTGCCGTCGCACTCGGGTTGATGTGGGATTTCGGGCGACATGCCCCCCTCGCGGGGGGCGTGTCGCCCGTACCCTTGCAGTACACGTACTGCATCAACCACCGGGTTCCGCCCCCGGTGGCCGTCGGGCGTCAAATAGTGGGCGTCCACGACTGAAGGAAACGAAGACATGCTTATCGCTCAGCGTCCGTCGCTGACCGAAGAGGTCGTCGACGAGTTCCGCTCCCGGTTCGTCATCGAGCCGCTGGAGCCGGGCTTCGGCTACACCCTCGGCAACTCGCTCCGCCGTACCCTCCTCTCCTCGATCCCGGGCGCCGCTGTCACCAGCATCCGGATCGACGGTGTCCTGCACGAGTTCACCACCGTGCCGGGCGTCAAGGAGGACGTCACCGACCTCATCCTGAACATCAAGCAGCTGGTCGTCTCCTCGGAGCACGACGAGCCGGTCGTGATGTACCTGCGCAAGCAGGGCCCGGGTCTGGTCACCGCCGCCGACATCGCGCCCCCGGCCGGTGTCGAGGTGCACAACCCCGACCTCGTGCTCGCCACGCTGAACGGCAAGGGCAAGCTGGAGATGGAGCTGACCGTCGAGCGCGGTCGCGGCTACGTCTCCGCCGTCCAGAACAAGCAGGTGGGCCAGGAGATCGGCCGTATCCCGGTCGACTCCATCTACAGCCCCGTGCTGAAGGTCACTTACAAGGTCGAGGCGACCCGAGTCGAGCAGCGCACCGACTTCGACAAGCTCATCGTCGACGTCGAGACCAAGCAGGCCATGCGTCCGCGTGACGCCATGGCGTCGGCCGGCAAGACCCTGGTCGAGCTGTTCGGTCTGGCCCGCGAGCTCAACATCGACGCCGAGGGCATCGACATGGGCCCGTCCCCGACGGACGCCGCCCTGGCCGCCGACCTGGCGCTGCCGATCGAGGAGCTCGAGCTCACCGTTCGGTCGTACAACTGCCTCAAGCGCGAGGGCATCCACTCCGTGGGTGAGCTCGTGGCGCGTTCCGAGGCCGACCTGCTCGACATCCGCAACTTCGGTGCGAAGTCGATCGACGAGGTCAAGGCGAAGCTGGCCGGCATGGGCCTGGCCCTCAAGGACAGCCCGCCCGGATTCGACCCGACCGCCGCCGCCGACGCCTTCGGCGCCGACGACGACGCGGACGCGGGCTTCGTCGAGACCGAGCAGTACTAAGAGCTCGGACCTCACGGTCCGTACCCGGGCGCGGGTGTGCTGCGCGTGATCGCGCACGCACGGCGGAGTCGCCGGTCGACTCCGCACCGCGCCCCTTCCGGACGCGCCCCTCGGGGCTCGTCCGGATCTCCGACAGGCGACCGCCTGCTCGGATACTGACCCCGGTACCTCATACGGCCGGGGCAGACACCTAGGAGAATCACCATGCCGCGTCCCGCGAAGGGTGCCCGCCTCGGCGGTTCCGCCGCTCACGAGAAGCTGCTGCTCGCCAACCTGGCGAAGTCGCTGTTCGAGCACGGCCGCATCACGACGACCGAGGCCAAGGCCCGTCGCCTGCGTCCCGTCGCCGAGCGCCTGATCACCAAGGCGAAGAAGGGCGACATCCACAACCGTCGCCTGGTGCTGCAGACGATCACCGACAAGGGCATCGTCCACACCCTCTTCACCGAGATCGCCCCGCGCTACTCCGAGCGCCCGGGTGGCTACACCCGTATCACCAAGATCGGCAACCGTCGTGGCGACAACGCCCCGATGGCCGTGATCGAGCTGGTCGAGGGCGAGATCGCCAAGAAGGCGACCGTCGCCGAGGCCGAGGCCGCCACCAAGCGTGCCGTCAAGGAGGCCGACGAGGCCCCCAAGGCCGAGGAGACCACCGAGGACGCGCAGGACGCCTGAGCGTTCTGACGATCTCGTGGCCGGGCCCGCACCCCTCGGGGTGCGGGCCCGTTCCGCGTGTTTGAGAGGATTTACGGCGTGAGTGATGACGTGCAGCCCGGGTTCGTACGCGTACGGCTCGACCTTTCGTACGACGGCAGGGACTTCTCCGGCTGGGCCAAGCAGGCCCGGGGCCAGCGCACCGTCCAGGGCGAGATCGAGTCGGCCCTGCGGACCGTCACCCGCTCCCAGGAGACGTTCGAGCTGACCGTCGCGGGCCGCACCGACGCCGGGGTGCACGCCCGCGGCCAGGTCGCGCACGTCGACCTGCCCGTCGCCCTGTGGGAGGAGCACCGCGAGAAGCTGCTCAGGCGGCTCGCCGGGCGCCTCTCGCACGACGTGCGGGTCTGGAGGCTCACCGAGGCACCCGCGGGCTTCAACGCCCGGTTCTCGGCCATCTGGCGCCGGTACGCGTACCGGGTGACGGACCACCCCGGCGGCGTCGACCCGCTGCTGCGCGGACATGTCCTGTGGCACGACTGGACGCTCGACATGGACGCCATGAACGCCGCCGCCGAGCGGCTCGTCGGCGAGCACGACTTCGCCGCCTACTGCAAGAAGCGCGAGGGCGCCACGACCATCCGCACGCTCCAGGAGCTGCGCTGGGAGCGCCGGCCCGACGGCATCCTGGAGGCCACGGTCAAGGCCGACGCCTTCTGCCACAACATGGTCCGCTCGCTCGTCGGCGCGCTGCTGTTCGTCGGCGACGGACACCGCCCGGTCGAGTGGCCGGGCAAGGTGCTGGCCGCGGGCGTGCGGGACTCGGCCGTGCACGTCGTCCGGCCGCACGGCCTCACCCTCGAAGAGGTCGGCTACCCGGCCGACGACCAGCTCGCCGCGCGCAGCAGGGAGGCGCGCAACAAGCGGTCACTCCCCGGGAGCGCCGGCTGCTGCTGAGGCCTGGGCGCGGCCGCGGGCGTAGATCTGGTTGAAGGCGAAGGTGCCCAGGTCGTCGGCGGTCTGGAAGGCCGGCTTGTCGCCGGTCGTGACCTTCTTGCCGTCGGTGTGGCCGGTCTGGGTCAGGTAGACGTAGCGGCCGATGGAGTTGGTGCGCCGCAGGCAGACCGTCTTGTGGCAGAAGTCGCCGACGCCCGCGCCGGTGAGCGGTGCGATGCCCCCGCTCGCCTGCTTCTTCGCCTTGAGCGCCTGCTCGTCGGTCGGGAAGACGGCGACGCCGACGGTGACGGCGACGCCGTCCTTCACGTACGTGGCGCGGATCACGCGCGTGCAGCCGTTGCTCTTCAGGACGGAGCCGAGGCCGCCCTGGGTGACGGCCACGCAGTCGTTGGTGGAGGAGGTCGCGCCCTTCTGGTACGGGCGGCCGCTCATGGTCAGCTTCTTGCCCGGGAAGAGGCCCTCGGCGCTCAGCGGTGCCTTGTCCTTCTTCGCGTCGGAGATGAAGTCCATCGGGTTCGGCGGCGGCAGCGGGGCGACCGAGGAGAAGCTCGGGGCCGGGCTCGCGGTGTCCGTGGGGGCGGCCGATCCGGTCGGGGTGACCTCGCCGTTCCTGGCCTCGTCGTTCTTCTTGTCGGTGACGACGATCGCGGTGGCGACGGCCGCGCCCACCAGGAGCGCGGCGACGGCCGCGCCGCCGATCACCAGCCGGCGCTTGCGCTTGTCACGGCTGGCCGAGGCGTCGGCGAGGGCGCCCCAGTCGGGGGTCTGCGCGCTGCCCTGCGCGCCGGGGAACGGGTTCGCCTGCGCCTGTCCGTACGGCGGCTGTTGCGCGTACGGCTGCTGCGGCTGCCCGTACGGCTGCTGTCCCTGTCCCTGCCCCTGGCCCTGCTGCGGCCACTGCGGTCCCCCGAAGCTCATGCCGCGCATCCTAATCCGCTTGGGATCACGGGGCTGCAGCGGTGACAATGCCCCTCATGGGACATGTCGAGGCCGCACACCTGGAGTACTACCTTCCGGACGGGAGGGTCCTGCTCGGGGACGCCTCCTTCCGGGTCGGCGAGGGCGCCGTGGTCGCCCTGGTCGGCGCCAACGGCGCCGGCAAGACGACCCTGCTCCGGCTGATCTCCGGGGAGCTGCAGCCGCACGGCGGCACCGTCACCGTGAGCGGGGGCCTCGGCGTCATGCCGCAGTTCGTCGGCTCCGTACGGGACGAATCCACGGTCCGTGACCTGCTCGTCTCGGTCGCCCCGGCGCGCATCCGCACCGCCGCGAAGGCCGTCGACGAGGCCGAGCACCGGATCCTGACGGTCGACGACGAGGCCGCGCAGATGGCGTACGCGCAGGCCCTCAGCGACTGGGCCGAGGTGCAGGGGTACGAGTTCGAGACCCTGTGGGACATGTGCACGACGGCCGCGATGGGCGTTCCGTACGACAAGGCGCAGTTCCGGGAGGTGCGCACGCTCAGCGGCGGCGAGCAGAAGCGGCTGGTCCTGGAGTACCTGCTGCGCGGTGGCGACGAGGTGCTGCTCCTCGACGAGCCGGACAACTACCTGGACGTCCCCGGCAAGCGCTGGCTGGAGGAGCGGCTGCGGGAGACCCGCAAGACGGTGCTCTTCATCTCCCACGACCGGGAGCTGCTCTCCCGGGCCGCGCAGAAGATCGTGGCGGTGGAGCCCGGCCCGGCCGGGTCCGACGTGTGGGTGCACGGCGGCGGTTTCGACACCTTCCACGACGCGCGCAGGGAGCGCTTCGCCCGCTTCGAGGAGCTGAAGCGCCGCTGGGAGGAGAAGCACGCCCAGCTGAAGAAGCTGGTGGTCAACCTGCGGCAGGCGGCCGCGGTCAGCCACGAGATGGCCTCGCGGTACGCGGCGGCGCAGACCCGTCTGCGGAAGTTCGAGGAGGCGGGCCCGCCGCCGGAGCCGCCGCGCGAGCAGGAGATCCGGATGCGGCTGCGCGGCGGACGGACCGGCGTGCGGGCGGTGACCTGCGAGAACCTGGAGCTGACCGGCCTGATGAAGCCGTTCTCGCTGGAGGTCTTCTACGGGGAGCGGGTCGCCGTCCTCGGCTCCAACGGCTCCGGCAAGTCGCACTTCCTGCGGCTGCTCGCCGGCGACCCCTCGGTGGCCCACACGGGCCTGTGGAAGCTGGGTGCCCGGGTCGTACCGGGGCACTTCGCGCAGACCCACGCCCACCCGGAGCTCTTCGGCCGCTCCCTCGTGGACATCCTGTGGACGGAGCACGCCAAGGACCGAGGGGCCGCGATGTCGATGCTGCGGCGCTACGAGCTGGAGCGCCAGGGCGACCAGGCCTTCGAGAAGCTCTCCGGCGGCCAGCAGGCCCGCTTCCAGATCCTCCTCCTGGAGCTGGCCGGCACGACCGCGCTGCTGCTGGACGAGCCGACGGACAACCTGGACCTGGAGTCGGCCGAGGCGCTCCAGGACGGCCTGGAGTCGTACGAGGGAACGGTGCTGGCCGTGACCCACGACCGCTGGTTCGCGAAGAGCTTCGACCGGTACCTGGTCTTCGGCTCGGACGGGGTGGTCCGCGAGACGCAGGAGCCTGTCTGGGACGAGCGCCGGGTCGAGCGGGCCCGCTGAGGGGCCGCGGGGCCGCTCACGGGACCAGCACCAGGCGGCCGCGCAGGCCGCCGTCCGCCAGGCGCCGGTGCGCCCGGGCCGCCTCCGCGAGGGGGAGCGTGCCGGCCAGGCGCGGGGTGAGGGTGCCCGCGTCGGCGAGGGCCGCCAGGCGGGCCAGGCCGGCCGGGTCGGCGCGGACCCAGACCGGGACGACCCGGATGCCCCGCAGGGGGTACGGGGCGCCGCCCGCGACCAAGGCCGCGAAGGCGCCCCCGGTGCGGACCGCGTCCAGGGCGGCGGCCCCGAGGACGGCGCCGTCCAGGGCCGCGGCCACGCCGCCGGGGACCAGCCCCCGGACCGCCTCGCCGAGCCGCGGGACGTCGGCGGGCACGAAGAGCTCGGCGCCCAGGCCGCGTACCGGCGCCTCGTCGCCGGGGCGGGCCGTCGCCACCACCCGCAGGCCGCGCGCGGCGGCCAGCTGTACGGCGTACCCGCCGACCGCCCCCGCCGCGCCCGTGACCAGGACCGTCTCCCCGGCGGGCAGGTCCAGCGCGTCCAGGGCCTGGAGGGCGGTGAGCCCGGCCAGCGGCAGCGTCGCGGCGGACGCCGGAGCGAGCCCGGCGGGAGCCGCAGCCACCGCCCGCGCGTCCAGGACCACGAACTCCGCCTGGGTGCCCAGCGGCACGTCCAGGCGGTCGTTCATGCCGATGACGCGATCGCCGGGTGCGAACCCGGTCACCCCGGGGCCGGTCTCCTCGACGACCCCGGCGACGTCCCAGCCGAGGCCGGTGCGGCCGTGGCCGGCCATCAGGCCGGCCTCCGCGAGGACGCCCGCGCGGGTCGCGAGGTCGACCGGGTGGACGGTGGCGGCCTCGACCCTGATCCTCACCCTTCCGGGTCCCGTCGCGGGGACCGGGACCTCGGCGATCCGCAGGACCTCGGGGCCGCCGAAGGAGTCGATGACGAGAGCACGCATGGGCCGGGACCTTTCCCTGGGGGAGCGGTGGTGCCGCTGACTCCACGAACCTAGGGAGAGCTACTCTCCGTGGGGAAGTACGTACCTCGGAGTGCGTACCGCACCGGAAGGAGCGTGCCGATGGGCACCCGCACCGCCGCCGAGCGCCGCGACGAGGCCCGGCGCGCCTATGACGCGTATCTCGCCGAGTGCCCCGCCCGGCAGCTCCTCGACCGGCTCTCCGACAAGTGGGTCACGCTGCTCCTGAACGCCCTCGCGGACGGCCCGCGCCGTTACGCCGAGCTGGGGCGCACCGTCGCCGGGATCAGTCAGAAGATGCTCACGCAGACCTTGCGGGGCCTGGAGCGGGACGGGCTCGTCGCCCGTACGGTCACGCCCTCCGTGCCGGTGCGGGTCGACTACGCGCTGACCTCGCTGGGCGTGAGCCTGCTGCCGGTGGTGCGGGCCGTGAAGGAGTGGGCGGACGGGCACATCGAGGAGGTCGTCTCGGCGCGCGAGGCGTACGACGGGGGCGCCGACGCGTTTTGACCCGCTCGGGGGAGCCCGGGTAGGCTTCTGCCTCGTATGCGTATTGGCTTCGTCGTTCTCACGCGAAAGAGCCCTTACGCAAGTTCCCTGGAGCAGTTACCAGTGGCTCGCATACGGGCGGTGTTCCCGGCAGTGCAGGCCCCAGCTGCATGATCGCTTCAGGTGTGTCTGGACTCCATCCACTGAAGAAGCGAAGGCTACGAAGTGCGTACGTACAGCCCCAAGCCCGGCGATGTCACTCGCCAGTGGCACATCATCGACGCGCAGGACATCGTCCTGGGCCGTCTGGCGACCACGGCTGCGAACCTCCTGCGAGGCAAGCACAAGCCCGTGTACGCCCCCCACATGGACATGGGCGACTTCGTCATCATCATCAACGCTGACAAGGTCCACCTGTCCGGCAACAAGAAGACCCAGAAGATGGCCTACCGCCACTCTGGCTACCCGGGTGGTCTGCGCTCCGTCCGCTACGACGAGCTGCTGGCCAAGAACCCCGAGAAGGCCGTTGAGAAGGCCATCAAGGGCATGATCCCCAAGAACTCCCTGGGCCGTCAGATGCTCTCGAAGCTGAAGGTCTACGCGGGCGAGAACCACCCGCACGCTGCCCAGCAGCCGGTCCCGTTCGAGATCACCCAGGTCGCGCAGTAGTTCCGGCCACACCCCCTAAGAACGAAAGAAATCTGAGGAGCATCGTGGCCGAGACCACCCCCGAGACCCCCGTCGACGAGTTCGAGGGCGTCGAGGAGTACACCACCGAGACCGAGATCGTCGAGGGTGACTACACCTCCGAGTCCCTCGCGTCCCGCTTCGGCGACCCGCAGCCGGCCGCCGGCCTGGGCCGTCGCAAGAACGCCATCGCCCGCGTCCGGATCGTTCCGGGCACCGGCAAGTGGAAGATCAACGGTCGCACCCTTGAGGACTACTTCCCCAACAAGGTGCACCAGCAGGAAGTCAACGAGCCCTTCAAGGTGCTCGAGCTCGACAACCGCTACGACGTCATCGCCCGCATCGCCGGTGGCGGCGTCTCCGGTCAGGCCGGCGCCCTGCGCCTCGGCGTGGCCCGCGCCCTCAACGAGGCCGACGTCGAGAACAACCGCGGCCCGCTGAAGAAGGCCGGCTTCCTCTCCCGCGACGACCGTGCGGTCGAGCGCAAGAAGGCCGGTCTCAAGAAGGCCCGTAAGGCCCCGCAGTACAGCAAGCGTTAATCGCCTGCTTCGGCTGCTCTGTTCGTACGCCCCGGCGGCACTTCCGTGCTGCCGGGGCGTACGGCTTTTTCACATCTTGCTTTCATAATCTTGAGCAGGACCCGGTCATCATGCTGGGCACAGACTTGAGCACCTTCCGCACGGCCTGGACGTAAAAACGGGCATCAGCCGTGCAGGGGATCGCATTCTCGGAGCACTTTCGGAGGACAGCTGTGGGACGACTCTTCGGCACGGACGGAGTGCGCGGTGTGGCCAACGCCGACCTGACGGCGGAGCTGGCGCTCGGCCTGTCGGTCGCGGCCGCGCACGTACTCGCCGAGGCGGGCACCTTCGAGGGGCATCGGCCGACCGCCGTGGTGGGGCGGGACCCGCGCGCCTCGGGAGAGTTCCTGGAGGCCGCCGTCGTGGCGGGCCTCGCCAGCGCGGGCGTCGACGTCCTCCGCGTCGGGGTGCTCCCCACCCCGGCCGTCGCGTACCTGACCGGCGCGCTCGGCGCCGACCTCGGCGTCATGCTGTCCGCCTCTCACAACGCGATGCCCGACAACGGCATCAAGTTCTTCGCCCGCGGCGGCCACAAGCTCGCCGACGAGCTGGAGGACCGCATCGAGGCCGTCTACGAGGAGCACCGCACCGGCGCCCCCTGGGACCGTCCGACCGGCGGCGGCGTCGGCCGTGTCCGCGACTACGACGAGGGCTTCGACAAGTACGTCGCCCACCTGATCGCCGTCCTCCCCAACCGGCTCGACGGGCTGAAGATCGTCCTCGACGAGGCCCACGGTGCCGCCGCCCGGGTCTCGCCCGAGGCCTTCTCCCGGGCCGGCGCCACCGTCGTGACCATCGGCGCCGCGCCGGACGGACTCAACATCAACGACGGCTGCGGCTCCACCCACCTCGGCCTGCTCAAGGCCGCCGTGGTCGAGCACCAGGCCGACTTCGGCATCGCCCACGACGGCGACGCCGACCGCTGCCTGGCCGTGGACCACACGGGCGCCGAGATCGACGGCGACCAGATCCTCGCCGTGCTCGCCCTCGCCATGCGCGAGGCCGGGACGCTGCGCGGCGACACCGTCGTCGCCACGGTCATGTCGAACCTCGGCTTCAAGCTGGCGATGGAGCGTGAGGGTCTCTCGCTGGTGCAGACCGCGGTCGGCGACCGCTACGTCCTGGAGGCCATGAAGGAGCACGGCTACGCCCTCGGCGGCGAGCAGTCCGGGCACGTCATCGTGCTCGACCACGCCACCACCGGCGACGGCACCCTGACCGGTCTGATGCTCGCCGCCCGGGTCGCCGCCACCGGCCGCTCCCTCGCCGAGCTCGCCACGGTCATGGAGCGCCTCCCGCAGGTCCTGATCAACGTGCCGGACGTGGACAAGGCGCGCGTGCAGACCTCCGCCGAGCTGGCCGGCGCGGTCGGCGAGGCCGAGCGCGAGCTGGGCACCACGGGCCGCGTCCTGCTGCGCCCCTCGGGCACCGAGCCGCTGGTCCGGGTCATGGTCGAGGCCGCGGACATCGAGCAGGCCCGCTCGGTGGCCGGCCGTCTCGCCGACGCCGTGAAGTCGGCGCTCGGCTAGGTCGTTTCCTTCGGATCACGCCGCGAGCCCGGCAGGATCCGGAAGAGACGGCCTCGTCACGACGTCGCCTCGTCGGCCCCCGCTCCGGTACGCCCGGGACGGGGGCCGATGGCGTTCCCCGCGTACCTCGGGCCTCCTCAGGCCTTCCCGTGGTCGCGGGTCCAGCGGCCGCGCTGGGTGCGCCACAGCAGCATCTGCCCGAACAGGGTGACGGTCCCGGCGAGGATGATGCCGGTCAGGTTGAGCAGCAACTGCTCGACGGAGCCCCACATCTGGGAGAACTGCCCGTAGCTGAGGGCCACGGCGGCGTTCGCGGCGGCCGGCACCGTCGTCACGGAGATGGCGACCCCGATCAGCGCCCCCGACTTCGTCGAGGTGAGCGAGAGGGTGCCGGCCGCGCCCGCGAGCACGGCGACGACGAAGGAGAACGGGTCCGGCTTCCAGATGAAACTGGTGTTGGCGCGGGGCCCGTCCAGCTGCTCCACGCTGAACAGACCGAGCGCGTCCATCCCCAGGCTGAACACGGTCGTCGCGACGATCGCCGCGGCGAAGCCGACGACCAGGGCGTACGACGAGCGCAGCACCAGCTTCGGGGCGCGCCGCACGATCCCCGTGCAGATGCCGGCGAGCGGGCCGAACTCCGGCCCGACGGCCATGGCGCCCACGATCAGGATCGCGTTGTCGAGCACGACACCGCAGGCCGCGATCATGGTGGCCAGGATCATGAAGGCGGCGTAGGTGATGGTGAGCGTCGACTCCTCGTGGGTGGCGTCGGTCAACTGCTCCCAGATCACCGCGTCGGCGGCCTCGCCGGGAGCCTCCTCCTCGGCGGCGACGGCCCGCTTCGACAGCGACAGGTCGATGTCCTCGACGGCGATCGACCCGTCCTGGTCGATCCTCAGCTCCCGCATCCCGTGGATGAGTTCCTGGCCCGCCTCGCGGGCCACGTCGCACAGGACGAGGTCCCCGGCCGGATCGCGGGCGGCCCCGGGCAGCACCACCAGGTGGGTGGTGCCGACGGTTCGCTCGATGAGCTCGACGGCCGCCTCGGTACGGTCCGGCGGCACGATCAGTCGCAGGTGCAGCATCCTCCGAGCTTACGGAGGGTCAGCTGGGGACGGTCAGAGCTTGCGGAGGCTGAGCCGCTGGACCTTGTGGTCCGCTCCCTTGCGGACGACGAGGGTGGCCCGGCCGCGGGTGGGCGCCACGTTCTCCAGCAGGTTGACCTTGTTGACGGTCCGCCACATCGTGCGGGCGTAGTCGAGGGCCTCCTCCTCGGACACCTGGGTCCAGCGCCGGAAGTACGAGGACGGGTCCTGGAACGCGGTCTGGCGCAGCTTTCGGAACCGGTTGAGGTACCACTGCTCGATGTCCTCGGCGCGGGCGTCCACGTACACGGAGAAGTCGAAGTAGTCGGCGAGACCGACCCGGGTGCGCCCGTCCTGGCCCGGCAGTGCGGGCTGCAGGACGTTGAGCCCCTCGACGATGAGGATGTCCGGGCGGCGCACGACCAGCCGCTCGTCGGGCACCCGGTCGTAGATGAGGTGCGAGTAGACGGGCGCGGTGACCTCGTCCTTGCCCGCCTTGACGTCCGCGACGAAGCGGGTCAGCGCCCGCCGGTCGTACGACTCGGGGAAGCCCTTGCGGGACATCAGCCCGCGCGCCTTCAGCTCCTCCATCGGGTAGAGGAAGCCGTCGGTCGTGATCCGCTCGACCCGCGGGTGCTCGGGCCAGCGCGCGAGCAGCGCCTCGAGGAGCCGGGCGACGGTCGACTTGCCGACGGCCACGGAGCCGGCCACCCCTATGACGAACGGGGTGCCGCGCTGCTCGGCCTTCTCGCCTAGGAAGGTGTTGAGCGCCCCGCGCAGTCCGCTGGTGGCCTGCACGTACAGGTTCAGCAGCCGCGAGAGCGGCAGATAGATGTCCCGGACCTCGTCGAGGTCGATGACGTCCCCGAGGCCGCGCAGCCGCTCGACCTCGTCGGCGGTCAGCGGCAGCGGCGTCTTGTCACGGAGCGCACTCCACTCGGCCCGGGTGAGGTCGACGTACGGCGTCGGCTCGGAGACCCGGCGAGGGGTGCCTCCGTTGGCGCCCGTGGGTCCGTTCGTGCTTCGTGGCGGCGAAGTGATCACCCCGCCATTGTCGTGGCTGCGGGGGCTTCGTGGACCGTGGGGTGGGTCACGTGTCCCGGAACCGGGTGCGGCCGGGTCCGGGGGAGGGCCGTCACGCCGTCCGTCGTACGGGCAGGAGCTTCCTGAGGCGGCGCTCGGCGGGCTTCTCGACGCATTCGTGGAGCACCGCGGCGACGACCAGGGTGGCGACGGCCGCGAGGGTCATCTCCGCGAGGTCGCGGACCAGGCCCGCGCTCGGGACGAGGCCGAGGTGGCCGACGACCCTCAGCACCACGGTGTGGCACAGGTAGTAGGCGAAGGACCACTCGCCGAGCTTCACCAGGGGGCGGGAGCGCAGTACGGAGCGCCGCCCGTCGGCGTCGCGCAGGGCGGCGGTGACGATCAGGAGGGTGAAGGCGGGCATGAGGACGGCGTCGAAGTAGCCGTAGTTCGGCGGGACGGGCTTCAGGAGCTCGGGGTGGGCCATCCAGAGCCAGCACAGCAGGATCGATCCTGCAGTGAAGGCGAGCGCGAAGCCGGTGCCGAAGGGCGGGCGCCAGCCGCGCCGGACGAGCAGGCCCGCGCAGACACCGAGGACGAACATCGGGGCGAGCATCGGTGGCGCGTCGATGATGAGGCGCTCCACCTCGGGGGAGTAGTCGACGTGCAGGGTCGTCAGCCGGGTGGCGGCGGTGGCCGCCACGCAGAGCACTCCGAGGACGGCGAGCAGCGCGGAGGAGCGGCGCAGCAGCACCCGCAGGAGCAGCGGGAAGACCAGGTAGAAGAACGCCTCGACGGAGAGCGTCCAGGTGACCGCGTTCATCGTCATGAAGTGGTCGGTGCTCCACGCCTGAGCGAAGGTGAGCGTCCACAGGATGTCCCGCTTGGAGACGGGGACGTGCCACCACCAGTGCATCATCGCCACGGTCAGCGCCGTGGTGACCGCGAGCAGCGGCCAGATACGGGCGAAGCGTCGCCAGTAGTAGTTCAGGGCGGTGTCCGAGGGGCGGGCCACCCAGGCCATGACGAATCCGGACAGGATGAAGAAGAACGGGACGCCCTCGTAGCCGATGGCGGCGAGGTCGAACGCGTCCTCGGCCTCCAGGAAGTACCTGCGCGCGTGGAAGAGGAACACGCCGAGGGCGGCGAACCAGCGCAGTCCGGTCAGCGAGTCGACCCGGGTACCGCCCCGGGGCATCGCCCACGGGGTGCGGGGCGACCAGCGCGCGGGCGGCTCTGCTGCGGTCTGCGTCGCGCCACCGGACCGCTGGGCGGAATCGGCGGCATTCTTCAGGATCGCGGAAATGTTCCCCACCTCTTGGAAAAGTCCCCACGCCGAGATCTTTGCGGGGGATCCGCGACATGATTTGACGATTGGATTACCTGGCTCCGGCCGGGAACGTACCACGGGCTGTGCGGGGCCTGTCAGGTCGCCATGGAGGCCCCCCGGGCGCCCGATAAGCCCCTATTCGGACAAAGCTCGCCCATCGCTCGGGGGGGCGGGGTTGCGATCGCATACCGGGTCACCGGTATGCGATCAAGGTGTCGACCTGCGCGCATAAGGTTCGCGCAGGAATGCGTCCGTCGAACAAAGAGAGCCCGAGTCATGAGAGCACGTGCCCTTCGTCACGTCGCCGCCGCGACCACCGCCGCCTCCCTGGCGCTCCTCCTCACCGCGTGCGGCGGGGAGGAGAAGAAGACCGAGGACACGGGGAAGGCCGACGCCTCCGCGTCCGCCGCGGCCAAGCCCGACGTGAAGGCGCTGTCCGCGGCCGAGCTGGAGAAGCTCGTCGTGGCGCAGGCGGACCTCAAGGGCTACCAGGTCAAGAACGCCGAGGCCGAGGACCGGCTGAACGCCGGGGACGTCGGGGCCGACAAGCCGGCCTGCGAGCCGCTCGCCGAGGCCGTGTCCGGGGTCGCCCCCGGCACCCCGGGCGCCAGCGTCAAGCGCAAGGCCGTCCAGGTGCCGTCGAAGGACACCGTCTCCTCCCCGGAGAACGCCCTGGGGGCGCTCGGCGTGCCCGCGACCACCGTCACCCTCGGCACGTACGCCGGCCAGGGCGCCGAGCAGGCCTTCGCCGCCCTCAAGACGGCCGGGACCGAGTGCGCGGGCGGCTTCACCCTGCTCGCCAGCGGTGAGAAGACCACGATCGCCAAGGTCTCCCCGGAGACCGTCACCGCCGGCGACGAGGCCCTGGGCTGGACGCTCATCGCGCAGATGGAGGGCCGCCCCTTCGTCACCAACCTGGTCGTGTTCCGCAAGGCCAACAACCTCGCCGGCTTCATGACCATCAGCCTCACCGGCAAGGTCAAGGAGATGCCCAAGGCCCTGGTCGACGCGCAGGCGGCCAAGCTGCGCTGAGTCCGGCCGGTCGGGGCCGTTCCGCCGTAGGCTGCCGCCATGTGCGGAATCGTTGGCTACGTCGGCGGTCAGTCGGCGCTCGAAGTGGTGATCGCGGGCCTCAAGCGGCTCGAATACCGCGGCTACGACTCGGCGGGAGTCGCCGTGCTCTCCGACGGGGGGCTCGCCGCGGCCAAGAGGGCCGGGAAGCTCGTCAACCTGGAGAAGGAGCTGGTGGACCGCCCGCTGTCGAGCGGGTCCACCGGCATCGGGCACACCCGGTGGGCCACCCACGGCGGCCCCACCGACGCGAACGCGCACCCGCACCTCGACAACGCGGGTCGCGTCGCCGTCGTCCACAACGGCATCATCGAGAACTTCGCGGCCCTCAGGGCCGAGCTGGGCGAGCGGGGCCACGAGCTGCTGTCCGAGACGGACACCGAGGTCGTGGCCCATCTGCTCGCCGAGGAGTTCTCCTCCGTCGGTGACCTGGCCGAGGCCATGCGCCTGGTCTGCAAGCGGCTCGACGGCGCCTTCACCCTGGTGGCCGTGCACGCCGACCAGCCGGAGGTCGTCGTCGGCGCCCGCCGCAACTCCCCGCTCGTCGTGGGCGTCGGCGAGGGCGAGAACTTCCTCGCCTCCGACGTCTCCGCCTTCATCGCGCACACCCGCTCGGCGATCGAGCTCGGCCAGGACCAGGTCGTCGAGCTCACCCGCGAGGGCGTCACCGTCACCGACTTCGACGGCGCGCCCGCCGACGTGAGGGCGTACCACATCGACTGGGACGCCTCCGCCGCCGAGAAGGGCGGCTACGACTACTTCATGCTCAAGGAGATCGCCGAGCAGCCCAAGGCGGTCGCCGACACCCTGCTCGGCCGGATCGACGCCGACGGGCACCTGCGCCTCGACGAGGTGCGCATCCCCACCGCCGTGCTCCGCGAGGCCGACAAGATCGTCATCATCGCGTGCGGCACCGCCTTCCACGCCGGGCTCATCGCCAAGTACGCGATCGAGCACTGGACCCGCATCCCCTGCGAGGTCGAGCTGGCGAGCGAGTTCCGGTACCGGGACCCGATCCTCGGACAGCGCACCCTCGTCATCGCCATCTCGCAGTCCGGCGAGACCATGGACACCCTGATGGCGCTGCGGCACGCCCGCGAGCAGGGCGCGAAGGTCCTCGCCGTGTGCAACACCAACGGCTCGACCATCCCGCGCGAGTCCGACGCCGTCCTCTACACGCACGCCGGCCCCGAGGTCGCCGTCGCGTCGACGAAGGCCTTCCTGACCCAGCTCGTCGCCTGCTACCTGCTCGCGCTCTACCTCGGGCAGGTGCGCGGCACCAAGTGGGGCGACGAGATCCACGCCGTCGTCCGGGAACTCGCCAGGATCGGCGACGAGGTCGAGCGGGTCCTGGAGACCATGGAGCCGGTGCGCGAGCTCGCCCGGTCCCTCGCCGACAAGGACACCGTCCTGTTCCTCGGCCGGCACGTCGGCTACCCGGTCGCCCTGGAGGGCGCGCTCAAGCTCAAGGAGCTCGCCTACATGCACGCCGAGGGCTTCGCGGCGGGCGAGCTGAAGCACGGGCCGATCGCGCTCATCGAGGAGGACCTGCCGGTCGTCGTGGTCGTCCCCTCGCCGCGCGGGCGGTCCGTCCTCCACGACAAGATCGTCTCCAACATCCAGGAGATCCGGGCCCGCGGCGCACGCACGATCGTCATCGCGGAGGAGGGCGACGAGGCGGTCGTCCCGTACGCCGACCACCTCATCCGCATCCCGGCCACGCCTACGCTGCTCCAGCCGCTGGTCTCCACCGTGCCGCTCCAGGTCTTCGCCTGCGAACTGGCGACGGCGCGGGGCAACGAGGTCGACCAGCCGCGCAACCTGGCCAAGTCCGTGACGGTGGAGTGAGTGGGGCAGTGAGCAGATGATCATCGGGGTGGGGATCGACGTAGCGGAGATCGACCGCTTCGCCGCGTCGCTGGAACGTACGCCGGGGCTGGTGCAGCGCCTGTTCGTCGAACGGGAGCTGATGCTCCCGAGCGGCGAGCGGCGCGGCCCGGCGTCCCTGGCGGTCCGCTTCGCCGCCAAGGAGGCCCTGGCCAAGGCCCTCGGCGCGCCGGGCAACCTGCACTGGACGGACGCCGAGGTGTACGTCGAGGCCACCGGCCAGCCGCGGCTGCGGGTGCGCGGCACGGTCGCGGCCCGGGCCGCCGAACTGGGCGTGCGGCACTGGCACGTGTCGCTCAGCCACGACGCGGGAGTCGCCTCGGCGGTCGTGATCGCGGAGGGCTGAGCGGTCGCGGCCGCGGAGCCGCGGACGGTCGCGGACGCCGATGCCGCCGGGGGCCGGCGGGGGCCGGCGTGGGGTGAGCGGTCGCCGCCCCGCCGGGGGCCCGCGAGGGCCGGGGCGCCGACCGACGGTCCGCCCCGCCCCCGTGGCGGAGGTGGCGCCGCGCCGGGCGAGCCGCCAGGGTGGGTCCCATGCGTACCGCTTATCGCGTGGAGACCGTACGGGCCGCCGAGGCCGAGCTGATGGCGCGGCTGCCCGAAGGGGCGTTGATGCAGAAGGCCGCCGCCGGGCTCGCCGCCGCCTGCTTCTCGCTGCTCGGGCGTGGCCGGGTGTACGGGGCGCGGGTCGTCCTGCTCGTCGGCAGCGGTGACAACGGGGGCGACGCGCTGTACGCGGGCGCCCGGCTCGCCCGGCGCGGCGCCGGGGTCACCGCCGTACTGCTCGGCGCCCACGCTCATGACGGCGGGCTCGGGGCGCTCCGGGCGGCCGGCGGCCGGGTCGTCGGCACGCACGACGACCCGTACGAGGCGCTCGCCGCCGCCGACCTCGTGCTCGACGGGATCACCGGCATCGGCGGACGGGGCGGACTGCGCCCCGACGCCGTGCCCGTCGCGCGCGCGGCACGCGGCTCCGACGCCGTCGTGGTGGCCGTCGACCTGCCGAGCGGCGTGGACGCCGACACCGGGGAGGTCGCGGGCGAGGCGCTGCGGGCCGACGCGACCGTCACCTTCGGCACGTACAAGCCCGGGCTGCTCGTCGATCCGGCCCGTGAGTACGCGGGCGCGCTGCGGCTCGTCGACATCGGACTCGGCGCGACGCTGCCCTCGGTGCCCGACCTGGAGGCGCTGCAGCACGAGGACGTGGCGCGGCTGCTGCCCGTTCCCGGCGCCGAGAGCGACAAGTACCGGCGCGGGGTCGTCGGCATCGTCGCGGGCTCCGCCCGCTATCCCGGCGCGGCCGTGCTCGCCGTCGAGGGCGCGCTGCGGGGCGGTGCGGGCGCCGCCCGGTACGTCGGCCCGGCCGGTGACGCGGTCATCGCCGCGCACCCCGAGACCCTCGTGCACGCCGGGCCCCCGGCGAAGGCCGGGCGGGTGCAGGCCTGGGTCGTCGGGCCGGGACTCGGCGACGATCCCGGCGTGGCGGAGGTCCTGGCCTCGGACGTGCCCGTCCTCGTGGACGCGGACGGGCTGCGCGAACTCGCGCCGGAGGCCGTCAAGGCCCGCACCGCGCCCACGGTGCTCACCCCGCACGCGGGTGAGGCCGCCGCGCTGCTCGGCACGTCCCGCGAGGAGGTCGAGTCGGCCCGGCTCGCGTCCGTTCGCGCCCTCGCGGCGCGCTACGGGGCGACCGTCCTCCTCAAGGGCTCGACGACCCTGATCTGCGGCCCGGGCGGTGCGGGCCCGGTGCGCGTGAACCCCACGGGCACCTCCTGGCTCGCCACGGCCGGCAGCGGCGACGTCCTCTCCGGCCTCACCGGCTCCCTCCTGGCCGCCGGCCTCCCGCCCCTGGAGGCCGCCTCGGCCGGCGCCTACCTCCACGGCCTCGCCGCCCGCCGAGCGTCGGGCGGCACGGGCCCCGTCACGGCGGGCGACGTGGCCGCCGCCCTGCCGGGCGCCTGGCGGGACATCACGGAGGCCTGACCCGGCGGGCCCGTACGGGCGGGCCGTACGAGCAGGCCTGCACGGGCAGGGATGGGCGGGCCGTACGAGCAGGGCTGCCCGGCCAGGACCGGAGGGGCAGGCCGTACGAGCAGGCCTGCACGGGCAGGAACGGATGGGCGGGCCCGTACGGGCAAGCCGCACGACGGGGCCGCGCACGCCCAGGACCGGATGGGCGGACCCGTACGGGCAAGCCGCACGACGAGGCCCCGCACGCCCAGGTCCGGACGGGCGGGCCCGTACGGGCAAGCCGTACGAGCAGGCCTGCACGGGCAGGACCGGATGGGCGGGCCCGTACGCGCAAGCCGCACGACGAGGCCCCGCACGCCCACGACCGGACGGGCGGGCCCGCACGATCAAGCCGGGCGACCAGCCCTCCGGCACCCCGCCCCGCGCTGCCTCCCCCCCGCCCCGCGCTGCCTGCCTCCGCCCCGCGCTGTCTGCCTCCGCCCCGCGCTGCCTCCCCCCCCGCCCCGCCCCGCGTCGTGCGCCCGCGGTGGGAGGGCTCCGGGGGCGGCGGGGTGACCGGGCCTACAGCGGGGGTACGCGGCCGTGTGGCCGACACCTGAGAGACTGGGCGCGATGACTGAGACACCACAGCCCCGCCGAGCCCGCGCCGAGATCGACCTCGGCGCGCTGCGTGCGAACGTCCGCACGCTGCGCGCCCGTGTCGCGCCACACGTCCAGGTGATGGCCGTGGTCAAGGCGGACGCGTACGGGCACGGGGCCGTGCCCTGCGCCAGGGCCGCGCTGGAGGCGGGCGCGACGTGGCTGGGAACGGCCACGCCGCACGAGGCGCTGGCGCTGCGCGCGGCCGGGCTGACCGAGCCGCGGATCCTGTGCTGGCTGTGGACGCCCGGTGACCCGTGGGCCGAGGGCGTCGAGGCCGGTCTCGACATGACCGTGAGCGGGATGTGGGCCCTTCGGGAGGTCGTCGGGGCCGCGCGGCAGACCGGGCTGCGGGCGCGGATCCAGCTGAAGGCCGACACCGGACTCGGCCGCAACGGCTGCCAGCCCGCCGACTGGCCCGAGCTCGTCGGCGAGGCCCTCAAAGCCGAGGCCCAGGGGCTCGTGAGGATCACGGGGGTCTGGTCGCACTTCGCCTGCGCCGACGAACCCGGGCATCCGTCCGTCCCCGCGCAGCTGGACGTCTTCCGCACCATGCTCGACTACGCCGAGAAGGCCGGCGTCGAGCCCGAGGTGCGGCACATCGCCAACTCGCCCGCCACGCTCACGCTTCCCGAGGCCCACTTCGACCTGGTCCGGCCCGGCATCGCCATGTACGGCGTCTCGCCCGACCCGGTGCTGGTCGGTCCCTCCGCCGCGTTCGGGCTGCGGCCCGTGATGTCGCTCAAGGCGAGCGTGGCCCTGGTGAAGCACGTGCCGGGCGGCCACGGAGTCTCGTACGGGCACCACTACACGACCCCGGGCGAGACCACGCTCGGGCTGATCCCGGTGGGATACGCGGACGGCATCCCGCGGCACGCGTCGGGGCGCGGGCCGGTGCTCGTGGGGGGCCGGGTCCGGACCGTCGCCGGCCGGGTCGCCATGGACCAGTTCGTCGTCGACCTCGGCGGCGACACCCCCGAACCGGGAGCCGAGGCCGTGCTGTTCGGCCCCGGTGACGGCGGCGAGCCGACCGCCCAGGACTGGGCCGAGGCCGCCGACACCATCGCGTACGAGATCGTCACGCGCATCGGCGCGCGCGTTCCGCGCGTCTACGTGGGCGAGTAGACCCGAGGGAGGAGGCCCGGCGTGGGTGACGACACCTGGCGGCGCGCCGGCTGGGCCGGTGCCGCGATAGGCGTGCTGGCCGCCGGAGCCGCGGCCGGCGTCGCCGTCGAGCGGCTGACGGTGGGGCGTTCGGTACGGGAGAAGGCGCGGCTGGCGCTCGACGCCGAGGGGCCGTACGGCGGCCTGCGCGGCACCTCGGGGCGCGCGCTCGCCGAGGACGGCACCGAGCTCTACTACGAGGTCGACGAGGTCGACCCCGCGGTCGCCGGGCCCCGCAGACGGCGCCTCTTCGGCCGCAGGGCGCCCGCCCCCGTCACGGTCGTCTTCAGCCACGGCTACTGCCTCAACCAGGACTCCTGGCACTTCCAGCGGGCCGCCCTGCGCGGGCTCGTCCGCACCGTGCACTGGGACCAGCGCAGCCACGGGCGCTCCGCGCGCGGGGTCGCCCAGGCCGGTCCCGACGGGGTGCCCGTCTCGATCGACGTGCTGGGGCGCGACCTCAAGGCCGTCATCGACGCCGCCGCGCCCGAGGGGCCGCTGGTCCTGATCGGGCACTCCATGGGCGGGATGACGATCATGGCCCTCGCCGAGCTGTTCCCGGACCTCGTGCGGGAACGCGTGGTCGGCGTCGGCTTCGTGGGCACCTCGACCGGCCGGCTGGGCGAGGTCACCTACGGGCTGCCGACGGCCGGCGTCAACGCGGTGCGCCGGGTGCTGCCCGGAGTGCTCAGGGCGCTCGGCTCGCAGGCGGAACTGGTGGAGCGGGGGCGGCGGGCGACCGCCGACCTGTTCGCCGGGCTCATCAAGAAGTACTCGTTCTCGTCGAGGGACGTCGACCCGGCGGTCGTCCGGTTCGCCGAGCGGATGATCGAGTCCACCCCGATCGACGTGGTCGCCGAGTTCTATCCGGCGTTCGCCGAGCACGACAAGGGCGCCGCCCTGGCCGCCTTCCGCGAGCTGCCGGTGCTCGCCCTCGCCGGGGACCACGACCTGGTCACGCCCAGCTCGCACACCGAGGCCATCGCCGACCTGCTGCCGGACGCGGAGCTGGTCATCGTGCCCGACGCCGGGCACCTGGTCATGCTCGAACACCCGGAGGCGGTCACCGACCGGATCGCCGACCTGCTCGGGAGGGTGGGAGCGGTCCCCGTCGGCGGATAGGTAGGTTGGCGGAATGGACACTCCGCACACCCAGGCCACCCTCGAAGTCGACTCCCCGGAACGGATGCAGGAACTCGGCCGCCGCCTGGCCGGGCTGCTGCGCCCCGGCGACCTCGTGATGCTCACCGGCGAACTCGGCGCCGGCAAGACGACGCTGACCCGCGGCCTGGGCGAGGGCCTGGGGGTGCGCGGCGCCGTCACCTCGCCGACCTTCGTCATCGCCCGCGTCCACCCGTCCCTGGTCGGCGGCCCGGCGCTGGTGCACGTGGACGCGTACCGGCTCGGTGGCGGTCTCGACGAGATGGAGGACCTGGACCTCGACGTGTCGCTGCCCGACTCCGTGGTCGTCGTCGAGTGGGGCGACGGCAAGGTCGAGGACCTGACCGACGACCGGCTGCACGTGCTGATCCACCGGGTGGTGGGCACCGCGGGTGACACCGAGGACGCCGCGGACGACCGGCGGACGGTCGTGCTCAACGGCATCGGCGCGCGCTGGGCGGCCGAGGACCTCGCGCTGGCCTGACCGTACGGCCGAACGTACGTAGGTTCCGACAACGTGTCGGGAAAATGTTGCGCCGTTGCTCCGAGGCGTGGTCACATGGTTGCACGAGCTGGTTAGGTGTACCTAACCTACGGGAGGCATGCATGGCGACGCCGGAGCGCGAGGACCGCACCGCGGACAGTGTCCCGATGAGAGACCTGCTGGCGTCGTGCGCCGCGGCGAACGCGGTCTCGACCCCGCCGCGCCGCCCCGAGCCCTCGGAGCACGACGAGCCGGAGACCGTACGCGACGAGGCCGCCTGAGCCCTGCGGCCGGACGCGGGGTCCCGCGGCGGGTCCTGACGACGAGAAGCCTGCTCCGGGGCCTACCCCGGGGCGCGCGTCACGCGACGACGACGACCTTCGCGCCGATCACGGCGAAGGTCCACAGCGCGTCGCCGTCCGCCCGCTTCATCCGGATGCCGCCCGTCTTCCGCGACGGGTCCGGCTCCGGCGTCGAACCGTCCACGGCGGCACTGAAGCCGACCGACACGTCCTGGACCGTCGCGAACCGCACGACGTGCTCGATCTGCACCCCGTCCGAACCGCGCACCGCGCCGGACCGGGAGCTCACCGCGTATGCGCCGGGCGGCGGGTTCACCGTGCTCGGCATCACCGAAAAGGTGCGCGTGACCTGGTTCTTCGCGTTCACCAGCCACACCCGGCGGTCGGCGAGCGCGTACACCACCCGCTCGCCCGAGCCGGAGGCCGCGGGCAGCGCCAGCGGGTCCTTCGGCGGCTTCGGCTTCCCGCTCGCCGTGGCCGAGGGCGCCGTGCTCGGTGTCGTCGGCTTCGCCGCCAGCTCGGCCGGCGAAGGCGCCGTGGCCGAGGCCTGATAGGCGAGGAAACCGACCGCGGCGAGGGCCGCCGCGGTGAGCCCGGCCACGAATCCCGAGCTGCTCCGTCCCACCGTGCGCCCACCTTCTGTCGTACGTACGTATCGGTGCCCGACCGTAGCAGCAGCCGCCCCGGTCGGGCGGGGCGCCGCCCCCGCCGCTCCGGCGCCGTAGGCTGTTCGCGTGCTCTTGCTCGCCATGGATACCGCCACACCCGCCGTCACCGTCGCCCTCCACGACGGGGACTCCGTCGTCGCCGAGTCGAGCCAGGTCGACGCCCGCCGCCACGGGGAGTTGCTGCTGCCCGCCGTCGACCGGGTCCTCAGGGAGGCCGGGCTGACCCTCGACGCGGTGACCGGACTCGTGGTCGGCGTCGGCCCCGGCCCGTACACCGGTCTGCGCGTCGGCCTCGTCACGGCCGCCACCTTCGCCTCCGCGCTCGGCGTGCCCGTGCACGGGCTCTGCACCCTCGACGGGCTCGCCCACGCCTCCGGCATCCAGGAGCCCTTCGCCGTCGCCACCGACGCGCGGCGCAAGGAGGTCTACTGGGCGCGCTACGAGGACTCCCGTACGCGGGTCACGGACGCGTCCGTCGACCGGCCCGCCGACATCGCCGGACAGCTCGCCGGGCTGCCGGTGGTGGGCGCGGGCGCCCGGCTCTACCCGGAGGCGTTCCCGGACGCCCGGGACCCCGAACACCAGTCGGCCGCCGCGCTCGCCGCCCTCGCGGCCGAGAGGCTGGCCGCGGGCGGCGAGGGCTTCCTCGACCCGCTGCCGATGTACCTGCGCCGGCCCGACGCGCAGGTGCCGAAGAACTACAAGGTGGTCACCCCGCAGTGACCACCGTGCTCCGTGAGATGCGCTGGTGGGACCTGGAGCCCGTGCTCGCGCTCGAAGCCGAGCTCTTCCCCGAGGACGCGTGGTCCGAGGGGATGTTCTGGTCGGAGCTCGCGCACGCCCGCGGGCCGCGCGCGACCCGGCACTACATGGTCGCGGAGGAGCTCGCCGAGGACGGGGCCGCCCGGCTCGTCGGCTACGCGGGGCTCGCCGCCGCCGGCGGCCTCGGCGACGTGCAGACCATCGCCGTGGCCCGCGACCAGTGGGGCACCGGCCTCGGCGCCCGGCTCCTCGCCGACCTCCTCCAGGCCGCGACCGCCTTCGAATGCGAGGAGGTCCTCCTCGAAGTGCGCGTGGACAACACCCGGGCCCAGAAGCTCTACGAGCGCTTCGGCTTCGAGCCCATCGGCTTCCGTCGCGGCTACTACCAGCCCGGCAACGTCGACGCCCTCGTGATGCGACACACCGTTCAAGGAACAGAGACTGATGCAGATGGCTGCTGACGAACCGCTCGTACTCGGCATCGAGACCTCCTGCGACGAGACCGGCGTCGGCATCGTCCACGGGACGACCCTGCTCGCCGACGCCGTCGCCTCCAGCGTCGACACCCACGCCCGCTTCGGCGGCGTCGTGCCCGAGATCGCCTCCCGCGCGCACCTGGAGGCCATGGTCCCCACCATCGAGCGCGCCCTGAAGCAGGCCGGGGTGTCCGCCAGGGACCTCGACGGCATCGCCGTCACCGCCGGGCCCGGCCTCGCGGGCGCGCTGCTCGTCGGCGTCTCGGCGGCCAAGGCGTACGCGTACGCCCTCGGCAAGCCGCTCTACGGCGTCAACCACCTCGCCTCGCACATCTGCGTCGACCAGCTGGAGCACGGCCGGCTGCCCGAGCCGACGATGGCCCTGCTGGTCTCCGGCGGGCACTCCTCGCTGCTGCTCTCCAGCGACATCACCTCCGACGTGCGGCCGCTCGGGGCCACCATCGACGACGCCGCCGGCGAGGCCTTCGACAAGATCGCCCGAGTGCTCGACCTCGGCTTCCCCGGCGGCCCGGTCATCGACCGGCTCGCCCGGGAGGGCGACCCGGCGGCGATCGCGTTCCCGCGCGGTCTGACGGGCTCCAAGGACCCCGCGTACGACTTCTCCTTCTCCGGTCTGAAGACCGCCGTGGCCCGCTGGATCGAGGCCAAGCGGAACGCGGGCGAGGAGGTGCCGGTCCGGGACGTCGCCGCGTCCTTCCAGGAGGCCGTCGTCGACGTGCTCACCCGCAAGGCCGTACGGGCCTGCAAGGACGAGGGCGTCGACCACCTGATGATCGGCGGCGGCGTGGCCGCCAACTCGCGCCTGCGCGCCCTCGCCGAGGAGCGCTGCGAGCGGGCCGGCATCCGGCTGCGGGTGCCGCGGCCGGGCCTGTGCACCGACAACGGCGCCATGGTCGCCGCGCTCGGCGCCGAGATGGTCGCACGCGGCCGGGCCGCGTCCGACCTGGAGCTGTCGGCGGACTCCTCGCTGCCGGTGACCGAGTCGCACGTGCCGGGGGCGGCCCACGACCACGCCCACGCACACGACCACGATCACGTGCACGAGGTCAGCAAGGAGAACCTCTACCCGTGACCACGGTGACCCTGATGTGGGAGGCGCGCGCGGCCGAGGGCCGCGGCGCCGAACTCCTCGACTGGGCCCGGGCGTGCGCACTCCCGGCCGAGCCGCTGCGGCGCGAGACCTTCCGGGCGCCGCAGGACCGGGTGCTGGTCCTGACCTGGTGGGAGACGCCGGACGGGCTGGACGCCGAACTGCCGGAGCTGCCGGAACCGGGACCGGAACTGACCACCCGTCCGGTGCACCGCTGGCGCTTCGAATCGGTCGGATAGACGCCTCCCGAGCAACCTTTCGAGCGATTCGGGCATCCCACAGCGCGTGAAGAAGACCCTCGCGCTGTGGGCGGCGCTGACCGCCGTGGCCCTGTTCGCGACCGGCTGCACGGTCGCCGACGCCGACGCGCCGCCCGCCCCCACGGCCGGCTCCGTGACCCCCTCGGCCGGGAACAAGGCCCCGACCGCCCCCGCGGCCCCGGACCTGCGCGCCGCCGCCTACGCGAAGTGGGGCCTGAAGCCGCTCGCGGCACCGCCAGCCCCGCCCGCGAAGAAGCCGGTGACACGCACCGCCGGCGGCCCCGTTCCCGTCGTCAGCGACATCCCGACGGCGGACAGGGTCGTCTTCGTCACGATCGACGACGGCGCGGAGAAGGACCCCGAGTTCGTCGCGATGATGCGGGACCTCAAGGTGCCGGTGACGATGTTCCTCACCGACGCCGCGATACGCGCCGACTACGGCTACTTCGAACCGCTGGTCGCCCAGGGCCACGGCGTCGCCAACCACACCCTCACCCACCCCAACCTGCGCACCCTCTCCCAGGACGCCCAGCGCCGGGAGATCTGCGGCCAGCAGGACAAGCTCACCGCGGAGTACGGGAAGCGGCCGCGGCTCTTCCGCCCGCCCTACGGCAACTGGAACGAGGCCACCCGGGCCGCCGCCGGACAGTGCGGCGTGGACGCGATCGTCCTGTGGCGCGAGTCCATGCAGATCCAGAACATGCAGTACCAGCGCGGCGACAGGAAGCTGCACCCCGGCGACATCGTCCTCGCCCACTTCCGCGGCCCGTCCGAACTCAAGGGGCGGACGATGACGCAGATGATGGCCAACCTGCTGCGGCACATCCAGGAGCAGGGCTTCACGGTGGCCCGCCTGGAGGACTACCTCTAGTAGACGGAGGACCGCCCCGGGAAGTCCGGAAAGAAATCCGGGAAGAAAAACGCCGGCGGCTGTCGATGCGGGCGTCTCCCGACCGACGTATGAGTGTGAAGGCGGGGAACGACCCCGCCCACCGCACCCGAGGAGTCACCATGCCCCGCTTCCTCTCCCTCGTCCGCATCGAGGAGAACACCATCGACATGGCGTCCGCCGACCCCGGCTTCGAGGAGCGCATGGGCGCGCTGTTCGAGGAGATCACCAAGGCCGGCGCGATGGTCGACACGGCCGGGCTGAAGCCCACCGCCGAGAGCACCCGGATCACCTGGCAGGACGGCAGGCTGTCGTACACCGACGGCCCCTTCACCGAGACCAAGGAGGTCGTCGGCGGCTACGCCATGCTGCAGTGCAAGGACATGGCCGAGGCCGTCGAGTGGGGGAAGCGCTTCCTGGAGGTCCACCCGCCGCACTGGACCGTGGGCCTGGAGGTCCGCGAGGTCGAGGAGATGCCGGGCTCCTGAACCACCGCGACCGTCGGCGGTCTGTGCTGTCATGTGAGACGTGACGGCACAGACGGTCGAGGAGACCCTGGACACGGTCTTCCGGATGGAGTCGGCCCGGATCATCGCCACCGTGGCGCGGATCGTCCGGGATGTCGGGATCGCCGAGGAGATCGCCCAGGACGCGCTCGTCGCCGCCCTGGAGCAGTGGCCCGCGTCGGGAGTCCCGGACCGGCCGGGCGCCTGGCTGACGGCCACGGCCAAGCACCGCGCGGTCGACCTGGTGCGGCGGCGCGAGACGTACGCGCGCAAGCTCGCGGAGGCCGGCCGTGAGCTCGTCGAGGAGGCCCACGACCCCGAGCCCTCGGGGCCGGGGGACATCGACGACGACGTGCTGCGGCTGCTCTTCACGGCCTGCCATCCGGTGCTCTCCGCCGAGGCCCGGGCGGCGCTGACCCTGCGGCTCGTCGGCGGGCTGCGCACGGACGAGATCGCCCGCGCGTTCCTGGTGCCCGAGGCCACGGTCGCGCAGCGGATCGTGCGGGCCAAGCGGACGCTCGCCAGGGCGGGGGTCGCCTTCGAGGTGCCGTACGGGGAGGACCGGGCGGCCCGGCTGGGCTCGGTGCTCGAAGTCATCTACCTGATCTTCAACGAGGGGTACGCGGCCACCGCCGGCGACGACCTGCTGCGGCCCGCCCTGTGCGAGGACGCGCTGCGGCTCGCCCGGCAGCTGGCCGCGCTGATGCCCAAGGAGGGCGAGGTCCACGGGCTCGCGGCCCTCCTGGAGATCCAGGCCTCGCGGACCCCGGCGAGGACCGGACCGGACGGGGCGCCGGTGCTGCTCGCGGACCAGAACCGGCGGCGGTGGAACCGGCTGCTGATCCGGCGCGGATTCGCGGCCCTGGAAAGGGCCGTCGAGGCGGGCGGCGCTAACGGCCCGTACGCGCTGCAGGCCGCCGTCGCCGCGTGCCACGCGCGGGCGGCGACGTACGAGGACACGGACTGGCGCACCATCGCCACGCTCTACGGGCGGCTCGCCGTCGTCGCGCCCTCCCCGGTCGTGGAGCTCAACCGGGCCGTCGCGGTGTCGATGGCCGACGGACCCGAGGCGGGCCTGGCCCTGGTGGACGCGCTGGCCGCCGCACCGGCCCTCTCCGGCTACCACCTGCTCCCGAGCGTCCGCGGCGACCTCCTGGCCCGCCTGGGCCGCACGGCGGAGGCCCGCGCGGAGTTCGAACGCGCCGCCACCCTGACCCGTAACGAACGGGAGCGCGCGCTGCTGCGGGAACGGGCGGCGCGGGCCGGGCAGTAGGGGGGCCCGGGGAGCGGACCGGGGAGCCGGGCCGGGAGCGGCGGGGTGCGCCTCGGCGACGCGGCCCGGGAGAGGTGCGGCGGCCGGGGAGGCGGGCCCCGGGGAGCCGGGCCCCGGGGAGGCTGGGGGCAGGGCCCGGGGAGGCGTACGGGCCGGGGAGCAGGGCCCCGGGGAGGGATGGGGCAGGGACCCAGGGACCCAGGGAGGCCCGGGGGCAGGGCCCGGGGAGGCGTACGGGCCGGGGAGCAGGGCCCCGGGGAGGGATGGGGCAGGGACCCAGGGACCCAGGGAGGCCCGGGGGCAGGGCCTGGGGAGGCGTACGGGCCGGGGAGCAGGGCCCCGGGGAGGGATGGGGCAGGGACCCAGGGACCCAGGGAGGCCCGGGGGCAGGCCTGGGGAGGCGCGCGGCCGGGGGGCCGGGCGGGCCGAGGCGGGCCGGGTGAGTCGCCGGGCGTCCGGTGGATCATGGACGGGGCCGCGGGGCAGGGCGGCGCGACCACCCCCTAGGCTCCACGCCATGTCGAACCTCCCGCCGCCCCCGCCCCCCGCCGAGCTGCAGAGCTGGCCCGACCGCGAGGCGCGGCTCGCCGACCGGGCGCTGGCCCTGGACGAGCTCGGGCGCCGGTTGCTCGGCGCGGGGCGGCTGACGCTGTTTCTGGTCTGGCTGGTGCTGCTGGAGTTCGGCTGGGGGCTGATCGGCATCGGCATGTCGGCGTTCGGCGGTGGGGGCCTGGCCGACTTGCCCACCCTGCTCGTCGGCCTGTTCTGCGCGATCGCCGGGATCGGTGCCCTGGTTCCGGCCGTCTGGCTGACCGTGCGCAGCGTGCTGCGCGACCGCCTGGTGCGCGAGCGGCTCGTGCAGTGGGCCGTGCTCGACGCCGAGCCCGCGGCCGACGCCCGGCTGCGCGCCCCGGTGCTGAGCGCCTGTTGGCTGCTGCTGTCGTTCGCCCTGTGCGCGACGGGCCTCTGGATTTCGTTCGCGGTCGCCGCGCACACCACCCGCGACAACGGCGGATACCCGCTGGTCGTCTACGGGATGGGCGCCGGCCTCGGGCTCTGGATCACCGGCCTGACCGGCCTCGCCAAGGCCGTCGCGCACTACCGCCTGGCGATCCGGCTCACCGGCCGGCCGGCCGCCCGATCAGCATCGTCGGGGCTCCCGCGACCCGAGTGAGCAGGACCGTCGCCGCGTTGGGGCCCTTCGGCTTCACCTTGCGGCGGATCTCCTCGGGCTCGACGGCCGAGCCGCGCTTCTTGACGGTCAGGGTGCCGACCTCGCGCTCGCGGAGCAGGGCCTTCAGCTTCTTGAGGTTGAACGGGAGTTCGTCGGTGATCTCGTAGGCGGCGGCGTACGGGGTCGGGGTGAGGGTGTCGGCCGTGATGTAGGCGATGGTCTCGTCGATCAGGCCGCCGCCGAGCTCCCGGGCCACGTCGGCGACCAGGTGGGCGCGGATGACGGCGCCGTCCGGCTCGTAGAGGTAGCGCCCGACCGGGCGGACCGCCGGGTCGGGCAGCCCCTGGCCGACGAGGCCCGCGCCGCCGGGCAGCAGGGTCGCGCGCCGGGCGCCGGGCTCGGTGCCGAACCAGAGCACCGCCTCCTTCACGTCGCCGCCGTCGGAGATCCACTCCGCCTCCGCCTCCTCCGGCACGGCCTCGTGCGGGATGCCGGGGGCGATCTTGAGGGCCGCGTGCGGGGCCTTGCGGGCGGCGTCCACCGCCCAGGAGAGCGGCGGGGAGTACGCCTCGGGGTCGAAGATGCGGCCACGGCCGCCGCGCCGCGCGGGGTCGACGAAGACCGCGTCGTACGGGCCGGTGTCGACCTCGGTCACGTCCGCGCAGCGCACCTCGACGAGGTCCGCGAGCCCGAGGGCGGCCGCGTTCGCCCGTGCCGCGGCCGCGGTCAGCGGGTCGCGGTCGACGGCGAGGACCGAGATCCCGGCGCGGGCCAGGGCGATGGCGTCGCCGCCGATGCCGGAGCAGAGGTCCGCGACGCTGCCGACGCCGAGCGCCTTCAGCCGGGCCGCCCGGTAGGCGCCGACGCTCGCCCGGGTGGACTGCTCGACGCCGTTGGGCGTGAAGTACATCCGGTACGCGTCCTCGGCGCCGAACTTGGCGACCGCCCGCTGCCGCAGCCGGGCCTGCCCCAGCGCCGCCGAGACCAGTTCGGCGGGGTGGTCGCGGCGCAGCCGGGAGGCGACCGCCAGCTCCTGGGCGGGGTCGTAGTCGCGCAGCGTGTCGAGGAGGGCCTGCCCCTCGGGGGCGAGCAGGGCGGTGAAGGCGGCGAGGTCGGTCACCCGTCCCATTGTGCTGGTCGGGGGAGGTGTGGGCCGCCCGGGGGATGGTGCGGGCCCGCCGGTGGTGTCGGCACCCCGGAGGGGCGTGGCGCTGACAGGATGCGGCGCCATGCAGCTAGTACGACAAAAAGAACAGAGGGCCTCCTTCTGGTCCGTGCGCGTGGCCGGGGTCGCCGTGCTCGTCGCCGTGCTCGGCTCCGCCTGCGCCGACCCGGGCGCCGGCGAGCAGCCCGCCCCGGCCAAGCCGGCGGCCGGCCAGCAGGGGCGCGTGGAGGGCGCCGCCGGCGCGCTGAACGCGTATGTCGAGCGGGTCCGCAAGGCGCGCGCCGCGCGGGTCGCCGCCGCCAGGAAGTGGGGGCTGGACAAGGCCCCGCTCGATGCGCCCCAGCCGCCCGTGGTGAAGCCGAAGATCACCACCCGCAAGGGCTTCGAGACCGCCGGCAAGGGCCTGCCGCCGGTCTTCACCACCGTGCCGACCAAGGAGAAGGTCGTCTTCCTGACGATCGACGACGGCGCCGAGAAGGACCCCGCCCTGCTGCGGATGATGAGCGAGCTGAAGATCCCGTACAGCGCCTTCCTCAGCGACTACCTGGTCAAGGACGACTACGGCTACTTCAGGAAGATGCAGGACTCCGGGGTGTCCCTGCACAACCACACCCTGACCCACCCGTATCTGCCGGGCCTCGACTACGACGGCCAGAAGCGCCAGATCTGCGGGATGCAGGACGTCATCCAGAAGCAGTTCGGCGAGCGGCCCCGGCTCTTCCGCCCGCCGTACGGCAACTACAACGAGGACACCCTGCGCGCGGCGAAGTCCTGCGGCGTCGAGGCGGTCCCGCTGTGGGCCTCCGAGGCCTTCGTCGACCACATGGAATGGCGCGAGTGGGACCGGGACCTGCACCCGGGCGACATCATCCTCACGCACTTCCGTGGCAAGGGGGACTGGAAGGGCACCATGCCGGACATGATCCGCAGGGTGATGAAGACGGTCACGGACAAGGGGTACGCGGTGGCGAAGCTCGAGGACTACGTATGAGCCGGGCGCGCCGACTGACCGCCGCCCTGGTCCTGACCGGCGCGCTGATCGCCCTGCCGGCCTGCGCGTCCTCGGTCGACCCGATCGAGCGCCTCGGCCGCAAGGCGGCGGAGAAGGTCTCCCCGCGCCCGCACCGGGACCGGTCGGCGCCGCAGCCGACGGTCCGCCCGTCGGCGGAGCCCCGGCCCACGGTGTCCTCCCGGCCCTCCGCCCCCACGGTCGTCCCGCTCGTACGGAACCACGGAATCCGTCCAGGCGTTCCCCCTCAGGGCGGCGCGGTGAGGGCGGTCGTTCGCGCCACGGGGTCGTGAATTGGCACTCCGCTTGACCGAGTGCTAATCGCGGTCATAGTCTCGGCTCTGGCACTCCCCACTGGAGAGTGCCAACACAGCGACGGGCAGGTCCGGCACCCGCGACGACGGATCCACCTGGTCGCCACCTCAGACAGTTAACCCCGTGAGATCTCCGAAGGGGGAGGTCGGATCGTGACGACCACCAGCTCCAAGGTTGCCATCAAGCCGCTCGAGGACCGCATTGTGGTCCAGCCGCTCGACGCCGAGCAGACCACCGCCTCTGGCCTGGTCATTCCGGACACCGCGAAGGAGAAGCCCCAGGAGGGCGCCGTCCTCGCCGTGGGTCCGGGCCGCTTCGAGAACGGCGAGCGCCTGCCGCTCGACGTCAAGGTCGGCGATGTCGTGCTCTACAGCAAGTACGGCGGCACCGAGGTGAAGTACAACGGCGAGGAGTTCCTCGTCCTCTCGGCTCGCGACGTGCTCGCGATCATCGAGAAGTAAGTCACCAAGGCACCTGAACCAGATGCTTTGAGCTGCGCCCCTGACCCCCTGGTTTCTCCGCGGGCGTTCAGGGGCGCAGTTTTTTCTACGATTTCCGAGAGGGCTGAATCGCTCCCATGGCGAAGATCCTGAAGTTCGACGAGGACGCCCGTCGCGCCCTTGAGCGCGGCGTCAACAAGCTGGCCGACACGGTGAAGGTGACGATCGGCCCCAAGGGCCGCAACGTCGTCATCGACAAGAAGTTCGGCGCCCCCACCATCACCAACGACGGTGTCACCATCGCTCGCGAGGTCGAGCTGGACGACCCGTACGAGAACCTGGGCGCGCAGCTCGTGAAGGAGGTGGCGACCAAGACCAACGACATCGCGGGTGACGGCACCACCACCGCCACCGTGCTGGCCCAGGCGCTGGTCCGCGAGGGTCTGCGCAACGTCGCCGCCGGCGCCTCCCCGGCCGCCCTGAAGAAGGGCATCGACGCCGCGGTCAAGGCCGTGTCCGAGGAGCTCCTCGCGACCGCCCGCCCGATCGACGACAAGTCCGACATCGCCGCCGTCGCCGCGCTCTCCGCGCAGGACCAGCAGGTCGGCGAGCTCATCGCCGAGGCGATGGACAAGGTCGGCAAGGACGGTGTCATCACCGTCGAGGAGTCCAACACCTTCGGCCTGGAGCTCGACTTCACCGAGGGCATGGCCTTCGACAAGGGCTACCTCTCCCCGTACATGGTCAGCGACCAGGAGCGTATGGAGGCCGTCCTCGACGACCCGTACATCCTGATCAACCAGGGCAAGATCTCCTCCATCCAGGACCTCCTGCCGCTGCTCGAGAAGGTCATCCAGGCCGGTGGCTCCAAGCCGCTGCTGATCATCGCCGAGGACGTCGAGGGCGAGGCCCTCTCCACCCTCGTCGTCAACAAGATCCGTGGCACCTTCAACGCCGTCGCCGTCAAGGCGCCCGGCTTCGGTGACCGCCGCAAGGCGATGCTCCAGGACATGGCCACCCTCACCGGTGCCACCGTCATCTCCGAGGAGGTCGGCCTCAAGCTCGACCAGGCCGGTCTGGACGTGCTGGGCTCCGCCCGCCGCGTGACCGTCTCCAAGGACGACACCACGATCGTGGACGGCGCCGGCACCTCCGAGGACGTCCTCGGCCGCGTCAACCAGATCAAGGCCGAGATCGAGTCCACGGACTCCGACTGGGACCGCGAGAAGCTCCAGGAGCGCCTCGCGAAGCTGGCCGGCGGCGTGTGCGTCATCAAGGTCGGCGCCGCCACCGAGGTGGAGCTGAAGGAGAAGAAGCACCGTCTCGAGGACGCCATCTCCGCGACCCGCGCCGCGGTCGAGGAGGGCATCGTCTCCGGTGGTGGCTCCGCGCTCGTCCACGCCGTCAAGGTCCTCGAGGGCAACCTCGACAAGACCGGCGACGAGGCCACCGGTGTCTCCGTCGTCCGCCGCGCCGCCGTCGAGCCGCTGCGCTGGATCGCCGAGAACGCCGGCCTCGAGGGCTACGTCATCACCGCGAAGGTGGCGGAGCTCGACAAGGGCCAGGGCTTCAACGCCGCGACCGGCGAGTACGGCGACCTGGTCAAGGCCGGCGTCATCGACCCGGTGAAGGTGACGCGCTCCGCCCTGGAGAACGCCGCCTCGATCGCCTCCCTGCTTCTCACCACCGAGACCCTCGTGGTGGAGAAGAAGGAGGAGGAGCCGGCGGACGCGGGCCACGGCCACGGTCACGGCCACTCCCACTGACGCCCGACGTCACGAGGTCTGACGCCTGAAGGTCACGAGGCCCGGTGCTCCCGTCGCGGGAGCACCGGGCCTCGCCCGTCGCCCGCCGTCCCGGCTCAGCTCTCGACCGCGCCGAGCTGCCCCATCAGCCCGAGCAGGTCGTACTGCCACCATCCTTCCTTGATCTTCCCGTCGTCCCCGAAGCGGTGGATGACCGTGCCGGTCATGGACACCTCCATGCCGGTGGGCTGGAGCCCCATGAAGTCCCCGGTGTGGGTGCCCTGCCAGGTCCAGCGCGTGCACACCCGGTCGCCCTCGGCGATCTGGTCGTCGACCGTGAAGGCGAAGTCGAAGCCGCCCCGCCACATCTCCACCTCGCGCCGGACGGCGTCCATGCCGATGACGTCCTGCTCGTTCGTCGGGTCGTGGTCGTGGTACCCCTCGGCGAGCACGCCGTCGAGCAGCGCGAGCTCCTGTTCGACGGCGAACATCTCCAGGAGCCGCCGCGCATTGGCCTTGTACAGGGCCTCGTCCCGCACCACGTCGAGGTCGGTGAAGGTCGGCATCTCGTCGCAGAGCGCCACCATCTCCCGGAAGATCCGGTCGGTCTCGGGGAGCTGCGAATTGCGCATGGCCACGTCGTACGAGGGGAATTCGACGATCTCCACGACATGGGAGGCGTCGGAGCGGTCCTTGCCGACCATGCTGTGGGTGGCGGTGCGTTTGCCCCGGGTCTGTTCGACCCACCGGTCCATGAGGCGATTCAGGCCGTCGACGTCGCTGGTCTTGCAGTCGATGATCTGCACGAAGGTCATGGCGCCTCCCGGAGCCGCTCCCGGACCCGCTCGAACTCTTCCAGTCTAGGTCCGGGGGGCCGGGGTGCCCTGGCAGCATGGGAGCCATGGAGCAGACCCCGGGGGAGCGGCCGGTCACCGTCGACAACACCGGGGGCGTCGTGGTGGTCGGGGACGGCAACCGGGTCGTGACCGGTGCCCCGCCGGCCGTCCGCTCGGGCTACCGGGAACAGCTCCGCCGGATCGCTCCCAGGGAACTCAGCGGCCGTGAGGCGGAGTTGGCGGAACTCGCCGCCTTCTGCCGGACCGGCTCCGGATACGGGTACTGGCGCGCCGACGCCTGGGCCGGCAAGACGGCCCTGATGGCGGTCTTCGCCCTCGCCCCACCGCCCGGGGTTCGGCTCGTGCCCTTCTTCGTCACCGCCCGCTGGGGCGCCCAGAACGACGCGGTCGCCTTCGTCGACGTCGTCGTGGAACAGCTCGCCGAGCTGGCCGGCGAGCCCCTGCCCGCCCTGCTCACCCCCGCCACCCGCGAGGCCCACCTGCTGCGCCTGCACCGGGCCGCCGGCCGCGTCTGCGCCGCGCGCGGCGAACGGCTCGTCCTGCTCGTCGACGGCCTCGACGAGGACCGGGGCGTGACCACCGGCACGGACGCCCACTCCATCGCGGCCCTCCTCCCGCCGGACGGGCACGTGATCGTCTCCGGCCGTCTCCATCCGCCCCTCCCGCCGGACGTCCCCGACACCCATCCGCTGCGCGACCCGGCGGCCGTACGGATCCTCGCCCCCTCCCCGGCGGCCCGCGCGATCCGGACCGAGGCCGAGCGCGAGCTCAAGCACCTGCTGACCGCCGAGGGAGCGCCGCACGAGATCCTCGCCCTCGTCACGGCCGCGGGCGGCGGCCTGACGGCGGACGACCTCGCGGAGCTGACCGGCGAGGTCCCCTACCGGGTACGGGACGTGCTCCGCACCGGCCCCGGCCGGACCTTCGCCCGGCGTGGCGAGGCCTATCTGCTCGCCCACGAGGAACTCGGCGTCCGGGCCCGGGAGATGCTGGGCACCCGCGCACTCGACCGCCGCCGGAACCGGCTGCACGCCTGGGCCGACGAGTGGCGGCGGCGCGGCTGGCCGGAGGGGACACCGGAATACCTGCTGCGGTCGTACGGCGCGATGCTGCGGACCACCGGGGACGTGGACCGCATGGTGGCGTGCGCCCTGGACGCCGTGCGGCACGACCGGATGCGCGCCGCGACGGGCGGGGACGGCCCCGCGGCCGCCGAGGTCCGAGCGGCCGGGGAGGCACTCCTCGCCCGCGGGGACGGACCGGACCTCGTCCCCTCGATGCTCCGGCTCGCGATGCGCCGGGACGCACTCGCCCTGCGCGTCGGCACCCTCCCGGCCGAACTCGCCGGTGCCTGGGCCGCCGCGGGCGAGGTGGACCGGGCTCTCGCCCTCGCCGAGGGCGAGAGCCCGCTGCGCACCGTACGGGTCCTCGCCGAGATCGCGACCCGGCTGCTGGACGCGGGCGACCGGGCCGGGGCGGCGGAACTCGTGGACCGTGCGGAGCGGCTGGCACTCACGCGGGAGAGCGACTTCGAGCGGCACCGGGCGGCCGTGCACCTGACCCCGCTGCTCCTCGCGACGGGAGCGCACCGGCGGGCCGAGCGGACGGTCCTGGCCGTGCCGGAAGGCTTCAGGGACCAGGAGCTGACGGCGCTGGTGCGGGCGCTGTGCGAGGCGGGGGAGTTCGGGTCGGCGCTGCGGATCGCACGCCGGGCGCACGGCGCGGTCGAGAATCCGCTGCGGATGGCGACGGTCACCCTGGTGTGCCGCGCCCTGCTGGCGGCCGGCCGGGCCGACGAGGCCGAGGACGCCGTGACCGGATCACCGGAGGACCCGTGCCGGGCCGCGCTGCTCCTGCACGGCGCGGACGCCCTGCGGGAGGCCGGGTACGCGGAGCGGGCCGACGCCCTGCGCACGGCCGGTCTGGCCGCGGCCGAGGAGACGGACGCGGACGACGAGTACGCGCTGCACGCGGTGGCCCGGGCGCTCGCCGACGCGGGAGAGTTCGCCCGGCTCACCGCCCTCGGGCTGCGGTCCGGCGGCGGCCCCGGCGAGGAGGAGTTCGCCGAGCAGCTGGCCCGTGCGCGGGCCTTCGACCGGGCGCTGGCCGTCGTGGGCCGGCTGCCCGACGACATCACCGGCCGCCGGGTCCGCCGCATCCTGGCCGAGGAGCTGATCGCCGCCGGGCGCGGCGCCGAGGCGGAACCGCTGCTCGACGGCCTGCCCCGGCCGGACGCGGCACGGGGCTGGGAGCTGCTGGCCGCCCGACGGGCCGAAGCCGGCGACTGGAACGGCCTCAGAACGCTGCTGCGGAAGATCGGCCCGCAGGCCCAGGACCGGGTCGTCGGCACGTACGTGCGGGGTCTCGTCCGGCGCGGCGACACGGCCACGGCCGTCGCCCTGGCCCGTACGGGAGGGCCGACGGACGCCGTCCTCTCGCTGGCGGTCGCGGACGAACTCCTGGCCTGCGGGGACCGGGCGACCGCCGTGGAGCTGCTCGCCGAGGCCGAGCGGCTGCGCGGTGTCCCGCCGCGCGGGGAGCTGGTCCGCCGGATCGCCGGCGTCGCCGAGGCGCTCGCCCCGCTGGACGGACTGCTCGGCACGGCCCGCGCGTTCCTCGCGGAGGACCTGCTCCGCGGCTCGGACGGCCACCCCCTCCGCCTGGTCGACGCCCTGCTGGCGGTCGGCGAGACCGACCGCGCCGAGGCCCTCGCCGTGGCGCTGCCGTTCCTGCTGCGCGAGCCCGCGCTCGTCCCCGTGGTGGAGGCCCGGGTCGCGGCCGGCGCCCACGAGGCGGCGATCCGTCTCGTGGAGGGCTCCTCCGCGCTGGTCGACACCGCGCTTCTGGCGGCCCTGCGCGCTCTGGCGGAGACGGGCGCGTGGCGGCACGCCGATCGGCTCGCGACCGACCCGCCCGACCGGGAGGCCGAGGGCCAGGCAGAGGCGCTGGTGGCGCTGGCACTGGCCCGGGCGGGGCGCGTCGAGGAGGCGCTGGACCGGCTGCGGCGGGCGGAGGCCGCGGTCTCGGTGACGGCGCTGCCGGACCTGGTGCGGGCCCAGCTCGCCCTCGGGCGGCGGGCGGACGCGCAGGGCGTGGTCCGGGCGACGGTCACCAGGGCGGACGGGCCGGACGAGGTCGGTGCCGCGGCCCGGGCCCTCGTCCTCGTCGGCCGGCCCGACGAGGCCCTCGCCCTGGTCCGCTCCCTGGGCCCGGACGAGGCCCCCGAGGCTCTGCTCGGGCTCGCGCGGGACCTGGTCGCGGCCGGTGAGCACGCCCGGGCCGAAGAGGTCCTGGCCGGGCTGCACGGGCTCGGGCGGAGCTGCGCCGACGTCCTGGCCGCGCTCGCGGCCGCGCTGCCGGACACGGAGTCCGCCCGGGCCCGCCGCTGCACGGCGCTCGCTCTGCACCTGGGGCAGTGGTACGACGTGCTCCCGGCGGTCCTGCGGTGGGCGCCGGAGGTCCTTCCGGAGGTCCTCGCCGAGGGCGAGCGGCTACGCCGAGCGCTGCAGGTCTGACGCCCTGACCTCCTCCGCGAACGGCTCCCCCCGTGCGTACCGTGCCACCTCTTCCAGGGCCTGGTCGGCCATGCGGTGGAGCTCGTTGCCGAGGGAGCCGGCGACGTGCGGGGTGAGGAGGACGTTGGGGAGCTCGTAGAGCGGGGAGTCCGGCGGCGGGAGTTCGGGGTCGGTCACGTCGAGGATCGCGTGGAGTCGGCCCGAGCGGAGATGGGGGAGCAGGGCGTCCTCGTCGACGAGGGAGCCGCGGGCGGTGTTGATCAGCGTCGCGCCGTCGGGCATCGCGGCGAGCTGCGACGCGCCGATCATGCGGTACGTGGCGGGGAGCTGGGGTGCGTGGACGGAGACGATCGTGCTGCGTGCGCACAGTTCGTCGAGGCCCACGAGCTCGACGCCGGGCGGGGCGGCCGTGACGTACGGGTCGTGGAGGAGGACCTGGAGGTCGAAGGGGCGGAGCAGGTCGAGGACCCGGCGGCCGATGCGGGAGGCGCCGACGATGCCGACGGTCCTGCGGTAGTTGCCCCAGGAGGCGGACTCGGCGATCCAGGCCTGGTCGGTGCGCAGTTCGGCGTACTGCCGGGCCGAGCGCAGCACCCGTTTCCCGGCGAGCAGGATCGCGGCGAGCGTGTACTCGGCGACGGGCAGCGCGTTGGCGGCGGCCGCCGAGGTGACCTGGATGCCGCGGGCCCAGCAGGCGTCGGTGATGTGGTGCTTGACGGAGCCCGCCGCGTGGACGACGGCCCTGAGGCGCGGGGCGCGGTCCAGGACCTCCGGGGTGAGCGGGGTGGCGCCCCAGCAGGTGAGGAGGAGTTCGGCCTCGGCGAGGGCCGCGGCCGCCTCGGGACCGGGCGCCGTCAGGTCGTGGGCGACCAGGGACGGGTCGGTGCGGGTGAGCGCGGCGAGCCGGGCGCGGTGGTCCTCGGTGAGGAGGCGTTCGGCGACGCCCGGGCCCATCGCGAGGAGGAGGGCGGGGCGGTTGTCGGTGGTGGGGTGCATCGTGGGATCTGAGTTCCTCACTTGACGCTGCCGGCGGTCAGACCCGCCTTCCAGTGGCGCTGGAGGGAGACGAAGGCGACGACGAGGGGGACGACGGCCAGCAGGGATCCGGTGACGACGAGGGGGTAGAAGTCGGGTTCCGCGTGGGCGTTGCTGTTCCACGCGTAGAGGCCGAGGCTCAGCGGGAAGAGCTTCTGGTCCGAGAGCATCACCAGGGGGAGGAAGAAGTTGTTCCAGATCGCGGTGAACTGGAAGAGGAAGACGGTGACGAAGCCGGGCATCACCATGGGGAGCCCGATGGACCAGAAGGTGCGCAGTTCGCCGGCCCCGTCGATACGGGCGGCCTCCAGGGCCTCGTCGGGGATGTAGCCGGCGCTGAAGACCCGGGCGAGGTAGACCCCGAAGGGGTTGACGAGGACCGGGACGAAGACGGCCCAGTAGGTGTTGACGATGCCCACCTCGCTGGCGAGCAGGTACATGGGCAGCGCGAGGGCCGTGGTGGGGACGAGCACGCCGAGCAGGACGACACCGAACAGCTTCTCCTTGCCAGGGAAGTCGTACTTGTCGAAGGCGTACCCGGCGGCGACGCTGACCAGTGAGCAGCCGAGGGCGCCGAGGCCCGCGTAGAGCAGGCTGTTCAGGTACCAGCGGACGTAGACGCCGTCGTCGTAGGCGGCGAGTCGGGACAGGTTGCCGCCGAGGTCGAAGCCCTCGAAGGAGAAGGCGTTGCCGGCGAGGAGCCCGCCGGCGTCCTTGGTGGCGGCGGTCAGCAGCCAGACGAGGGGGAAGAGCATGTAGACGACGGCGAGGACGAGGGCGCCGTTGACGGCGGTCTTCGACAGCCAGACGTTGCGGGGGCGGTTGCTCATGCCGTCCGCTCCTTCCGGCGGTTCCGGCGGCCGGTCAGGCGGGTGACGCCGAAGGAGAGCAGCGCGGCCGTCAGCGCCAGCAGCACGGACGCGGCCGCGGCGAGACCGTAGTCGTTCCGGTCGAACGCGGCGGTGTACGCGTACATGTTGGGAGTCCAGGTCGAGGTGACGGCGGAGCCGGTGCCCTTGTTGAGGATGAGCGGCTCGGTGAACAGCTGCAGCGAGCCGATGACGGTGAACAGCGCGACCATCGCCAGCGAGGCCCTGATCAGCGGGAGTTTGACGGCGAAGGCGGTCCGCCAGGCCCCCGCGCCGTCGACGGTGGCGGCCTCCAGGACGGAGCGGTCGATGGCCTGGAGCGCGGCGTAGAAGATCACCATGTTGTAGCCGAGCCATTCCCACAGCGCGATGTTGACGACGGACGGCAGGGAGCCCTCCGGGGAGAAGAAGTCGAAGCCGACGCCGCCGGCCTCCATGGCCTGGACGACCGGGCTCAGCTGGGGTGTGTAGAGGTAGACCCAGATCAGCGCGGCGATGATGCCGGGGACGGCGTGCGGCAGGAAGAGCGCGAGCTGGAAGAAGCGGCGGGCGCGGGCGAGCGCCGAGTCGAGCAGCAGGGCGAGGCCGAGGGCCCCGGCGAGCAGCAGCGGGATGTAGAGCAGGCAGTACCCGAGCAGCACGCCGAAGCCCTCGCGGAAGGCCCGGTCACCCAGCGCCGCGGTGTAGTTGTCGAGGCCGCTGAACACGGTCTCGCTGCCGCCGAAGCCGAGTCCCGACTGCTTCTCGGTGAAGAGGCTGAGCCGGACCGCGTAGCCGATCGGCACCACCATCACCGCGGTGAAGAGCAGGAAGAACGGGGTCAGCAGGGTCGCCGCCGCGCGGGTGCGGGCCTTCACCGGGTCAGCCCTCGACCTTCAGGCCGCGCTTGCCGAGTTCGGCGACGGTGGCGTCGTGACCGGCCCTGATCGCGTCGGTGATGCCGGGACCGCCGTGCGAGATCTTGCCGAAGTGGTCCTTGATGGTGGTGTTGGTGGTCCCGGTGGTCGGCCCCCATGCCCAGTTCTTGTCGATGGAGGCGCCGGCCTCCTCGAAGAGGGCGTAGATGTCCTGGCCGCCGTAGTAGCTCGCGTCGAAGACCGACTTGGCGACCGGGCGCAGGGAGGTGGCGGCGGGGAAGGCGCTGGAGGTGCCGGAGGCGATACGGGCCTTCACGCCGGCCTCGGTCGTCGCCATCCACTCGGCGAACTCGACCGCCGCGGCCTTGTTCCGGCTGTCCCTGGTCACGGCGAAGGAGGTGCCGCCGAGCATGCCGCTGGCAGGGGTGCCCCAGTGGGGCATGGGCGCGACGGCCCACTTGCCGCTCTGCTCGGGCAGGGTGCCCTTGAGGACGCCCGCGCCCCAGGAGGCGCCGAGGTAGCCGATGGTGGTGCCGTTCTTGAGGGAGCCGGTCCACTCGGGGCTGAACGAGGCGTTCTTGTGGACGAGACCGGCGTCGAGGAGGCCCTGCCAGTAGGCGGCGACCTTGGTGGTGGCCGGGTCGGTCGTGTCGATCTTCCAGGTGTCGTTCTCGGCCTTGAACCACTGGGCGCCGGCCTGCCAGGCCATGGCCTCGAAGGTGGTCGGGTCGTCGGGAAAGAAGGTCGCGATCCGGGTCTTGGCGTCGGCCTTCCTGACCTTCTCCGCCGCCGACCTGAACTCGTCCCAGGTCCTCGGGACGGTGACCCCGTACTTCGCGAAGAGGTCCTTGCGGTAGTAGAAGGCCTGCGGGGCGGCGTCGAAGGGCACCGCCCAGCTCTTGCCGCCGAGGGTGGTGAGCTCGACGGCCTGGGGCAGGAGCTTCGCGCGGTCCTGCTCGGTGAACTCGCCGCCGATGTCCTGCAGGGCTCCCGAGGACACGAACTCCGGGAGCGAGGAGTACTCGATGGAGACCAGGTCGGGGGCGTTGCCCGCCTTCACGGCGTTGGAGATCTTGGCGTAGCCGCCGGCGGTGCCGGACGGGATCTCCTCGAACGTCACCCGGATGTCGTCGTGGGAGGCGTTGAAGGCGTCGACGACGTCCCTGGAGCCCTTGGCCCAGCCCCAGAAGGTGACGGTGACCGGCTCGTTCGCGCCGCCCTTGCCCGCCGCGTCACCGCTTCCGCCGCAGGCCGTGAGGACGGCCAGGGCGGTGGCGGTGCCGGCTATGACGCGGGTGGTTCTGCTCCAGGGGTTCCAACTACGGCTCACGGCACGGCTCCTGACACGGCGGCGTGGACGGGTTGGCCGTGATCCTGGGACGCTTCCTGAGCGAAGTCAAGAGCGAAAGATTGATTGATCGAAAAAAGATCAGATCGCGTGCGGGGCGACCGACAGCCCGTCCGCACCGCACGACGCCCGGACGCGCAGCCGCGGCAGCAGGCTCAGATGCCGTCGCGCGGACTCCTCGCCGGCCCCCTCGGTCAGCCGCTCGACCAGGAGTTCCGTGGCGTGCCGGCCCACCTGCCGCTTGGGCGGGGCGACCGCCGTGAGCGGGGTGTCGGCGAGCGCGGCGACCTCGTCGTCGTACGCGATCAGGGCCAGGTCCTCCGGCACCCGCACGCCCAGCTCGGCGAGCCGCTGCACCATCTGGATGGCGTCCACGTCGTTGTGGACCAGCGCCGCGCTCGCGAGCCCCGAGGTGACCGCCTCGTGCAGGGCCCGCACCGCCCGCTCGAAGCCCTCCGGGTCGGTCTCCGCCGGCACGGAGCCGATCACCGGACGCGGTGCCTCCAGGTCCAGGGTCGCCAGGGCCTCCGCGTAGCCCGCCCGCACCGCGAGCGCCGTCGGGCTGTCCCCGCGGGCCACCAGGAGCGGGGTGGCGTGGCCGAGTCCGAGCAGGTGGCGCACGGCGAGCAGCACCCCGTGCGCGTGGTCCGAGGACACCCGGTCCAGGCCGTCGAGCGGGGTGCCCGGGGCGGCCCGGCGCTCCAGGAGCACGGCCGGCACCGGCAGTCCGGCCAGCCAGTCCCCGTACGCGACCAGGTCCTCGGGCCCGCGCCAGCCGGGCGCGACCAGCACGCCCTCGGCGCCCGCCGCGAGCAGGCCCTCGGTGCGGGCCCGGTCCTCCTCGGGACGGTAGTCGGAGATCCGCAGGACGAGCCGGGCGCCGGCCCGGGCGGCGGCCTCGTGGGCGCCCCGGATGACCTCGGCGAAGTAGTACGTGGCGGAAGGTGCGAGCAGTCCGAGGACCAGGCCGCCGGCCGCGGCGGGCCCGGTGCCCGCTCCCGCGCCGCCGGGCCAGGAGACCTGGCCGTGCACCCGGTCGAGCAGGCCCTTCGCGGCCAGCGCCTCGACGTCCCGGCGCGCGGTGACGGGGGAGACCCCGAGCTGTCCGGCCAGGTCGGAGACGCGGGCCGTGCCGCGCTCGCGCACCAGGGCCAGCAGTCGGGCGTGTCGTTGGGCGGCACTCTCGCGCACGGTGCGGTCCCCCTTGCGGTGGTGGTGGTCACCCGACCTTAGACCAGGTCGAAGCGAAATGATCGAACGGAAGGAATTTCGATCATTCGCTCCGTCACCTCTTGACGTCCGATCGGAGCGTCTCCAGGATTCCGGGCGACGCCGACGTCCCCAGCCAGTTCAGGGAGCATCATGCCCACGCCGCCCGAGAAGCGTGAGCCGACGGCCGCAACGCCCGCGGCCCCCGCCACCGCAGCGCCCGCGGCCCCCGCCACCGCAGCACCCGAGGACCGCGTGCTCAGTCCGTACACCGGATGGACCCGGGCCCACTGGGAGGGCGCCGCCGACCGTCTCCTCCACGCCGTCCGCCCGCACGCCTCGCCCCGCGGCGGCCTGATCGACCTCCCCGGCCCCCGCCCCAGCCTGTCCGGCCCGCGCTCCGACGGACTGGAGGGCTACGCCCGCACCTTTCTCCTCGCCGGCCTCCTCGGCGACGACGCCCACCTCGCCCGCTACGCCGAAGGGCTCGCCGCGGGCACCGAGCGTCCCGGAACCGACGGCCCGGACTCCTGGCCGCTCATGGGCGCCACCCGCCAGGCCGTCGTCGAGTCCGCCTCCGTCGCCCTGGCCCTGCGCCTCACCCGCAGCCGTGTGTGGGACCGGCTCGACGACCGCGTCCGCCAACGGGCCGTCGACTGGCTGCTCCCCGCCCTCGGACCGTCCCCCGTCGACAACAACTGGTGGCTCTTCGGCCTGACCGTCGCCGGCTTCCTCCAGGACGCCGGCATCGAGACCGACCGCGCCGCCGCCACGATCGAGCGCTCCCTCGACCGGATCGAGGAATGGTGGCTCGGCGAGGGCTGGTACAGCGACGGCGACAACCGCGCCTTCGACCACTACAACGCCTGGGCCCTGCACTTCTACCCCGTGCTGCACGCCCACCTGGCCGGCGACCGGGCCCTCCTCGACCGTTACGGACCCCGGCTGCGCGCCCAGCTCGACGCCCACGTCCACCTCTTCGACAGCAACGGCGCCCCGGTCCCGTACGGGCGCTCCCTGACCTACCGCTTCGCCGCCGCCGCGGCCCCCTGGCTCGGCGCCCTCACCGGGCACACCCCGCTCACCCCCGGCGCCACCCGCCGCCTCGCCTCCGGCGCCCTGCGGTACTTCCTCGACCGCGGCGCCACCGACCCGCGGGGGCGGCTCACCCTGGGCTGGCACGGCCCGTACGAGCCCGTCCTCCAGTCCTACTCGGGCCCCGGATCCCCGTACTGGGCGTCCAAGGGATTCCTCGGGCTGCTGCTCCCCGCCGGCCACCCCGTGTGGACCGCGAAGGAGGAGCCGCTGCCCGCCGAACGCGCCGACGCCGTACGGCCCCTCGGGCCCACCGGACTGCTCGTCCAGAGCACCGCCGCCGACGGGCTCGTCCGCCTCCACAACCACGGCAGCAACCCGGTCGGCGGGGGCGACGACCCGGGCTACGCCCGGCACGCCTACTCCACCCGTACGGGACCCACCACCGCCCCCGACCCGGCCGACAACCACTTCGCGCTGCTCCGCCCCGACGGCACCGCGACCGTGCGCGGCCCCGCCGACCCGCTGGGCAGCGGACCCGACCGGGCGGCCTCCCGGCACACCCCGCTGCCCGGCGTCCGCGTCCTGTCCGCGACCCTCGCCCACGGTCGCGCCGAGGTCCGCGCCCACCTCGTGCTCGGCGCCCCCGAGGGGACCCCGGTGCGGCAGACCGGCTGGGCCACGCACACCGACGGGCCCGTCTCCCAGGTGCACCCCGTCCACGGCTACCGCCCCGGGGTGACCGAACTCCCCACCGGGGCGACCCTCCAGGGCGCCGGCCCCACCCGTACCCCGGCCGTGCACGGCCGGACGAGCGGCGCCGAGACGCTCTTCGTCGCCCTCGTCTCCCTCACCGCCGAACCCGCCCCGGGACCCGTCGCCACGCTCGCGACCGTCCAGGTCACCGGCCCCCGCACGCTCCGGGTGACCTGGCGGGACGGCACCACCGCGGATCTCTCCTACGACGACTTCGATCACGGGCCGTGACGCCGCCCGCCGTTCCGGCCCGGTCCTGAGGACGCGGCCCGGAGCGTCGTGGACCGACGACGACGCGGCGAGCGTGCGTGCCAGACCCCGCGAGCCCGGCAGGATCCGAAAGAGACGGCCTAGCGGCCCCCGGCGCCGCGCCGCCCGCGACCGGTGACGGACGCGATCAGGGCGGAGACGGCGAAGGCACCCGCGAGACTTCCCGCGGCGACCATGCCCACGCCGATCACGTAGAGGCCGCTGGCGTCGTCCGACCAGTCGGCGAAGGAGGCGACCGTCAGTCCGGCCGCGGTGCCGAACGAGGCGGCCTGGACATGACGCCGGGCCGCCGCCCAGCCCACCGCCACCAGCACCGTCAGCACGAGGCCGACGACCTGCCAGGCCTCGTACGGGCCGGTCTCCGAGCCGTCCGGGTGGACGTCGCGCCGCTGGTCCCAGCCCAGCCACGCGAGCCAGGCCGCGACCGACACGGCGGCCGTCACCAGGAAGGGAACGAGTTTCAGGGGCTTCATGTCCATGCCCCGAGTCTCCTGCCGTGCCCGGCGCCCGGGCAGAGCGCTCGTGCTCACCCCCGCTGAGTAGCGGCTCCCAGGCGCCCGCCCCGCACGGGGCCTACTTCGGGCCGTACTTGCGGCCGGCCTTCGACGACACCCCGCCGAGCAGACCGCGCGGGGCCAGCTTCACCACACCCATGAGCGCCTTGTAGCGGGGGTCGGGGATGGACAGCGTCCGTCCCCGGGCCAGGTCGGCGAGCGCCGCGGCCACCAGCTTGTCCGCGTCCAGCCACATCCAGCCCGGGATGTTGTCCGTCCCCATCCCCGCCCGCTGGTGGAACTCCGTCCGTACGAAGCCGGGGCACAGGGCCATCAGGCGCACCCCGCTGCCCGCCAGGTCCCGGGCCGCGCCCTGGGTGAACTGCACGACCCAGGACTTCGAGGCCCCGTAGGTCCCGCGCGGCACGAAGGCGGCCACCGAGGCGACGTTCACCACCCCGCCCCGGCCGCGCGACCGCATCGACCCGGCGGCTGCGGACGTCAGCCGCAGCACCGCCTCGCAGTGCACCTTCAGCATCCGCAGCTCGTCGTCCATCGACACCTCGAGGAAGCGGCCCTTGTTGCCGAACCCGGCGTTGTTCACCAGGAGGTCGACCGGGCGCCTGTCGTCGGAGAGCCGCGCCTCGACGGCCGCGATGCCCTCCTCCTCGGACAGGTCCGCCGCGAGCACCTCGGCCTCGATCCCGTGCCGGTCGTGCAGCTCGGTGGCCTGCTCGCGCAGCCGCTTCACGTCGCGTGCCACGAGCACCACGTCATGTCCGTCCGCGGCGAGCCGCCGCGCGAAGGCGGCGCCGATGCCGGCGGTCGCACCCGTAATCAATGCAGTCGTCATACGCGGCACGTTAGCCCGCGCCGTGTGAACGGCGTGTGTGGGAGAGCGCTCGGCCGGGGCGTGCGCCCGGGCCCCAGACGACGGCCGCCTACTCCCCGTTCTCCGCCCCGCCCGTGGCCCCGTCCGTCTCCCCGTCCTTCGTCCCGTACTTCTCCGCGTAGGTGCGGGCGAGTTCGAGGAGCCCCGACTCCATCCACTCGGCCGCGACCAGGGTCTCCGGCAGGAGCGAACGGTCGGCTGTCGCGGCGTGGTGCAGCCGGGCGACGGTGATCTCGTGGGCGGGGCGGTGGACGACCTCCACCCGGTCGCCGGCCCGGATCTCGCCGGGGACGACCACCCGGAGCAGCGCGCCCGGTCCGGCCGTCGACGCGTTGAAGCGGCGCACCCAGCCGGCCTCCTCGACGAAGCCCGCGAAGGTGCGGCAGGGGATGCGGCCGCCGGTCACCTCCAGGACGACCTCGTCGCCGATCCGCCAGCGCTCGCCGATCAGGGCGTTGTTGACGTCCAGGCCCCGGGTGGTGAGGTTCTCGCCGAAGGAGCCGGGGGAGAAGGAGCGGCCGAGCTCGGCCTCCCAGGAGTCCAGGTCCTCGCGGGCGAAGGCGTAGACGGCCCGGTCCGGGCCGCCGTGGAAACGCAGGTCGCAGACGGCGTCCCCGGCGACACCGCTTGCACCGCCGGGGGCGGGGGCGTCGACCCGCACGGGCCCGTCGACCGGGCGCTTGTCGATGCCCGTCCTTCCCGAGGGGGCGTTCGTGTAGGCGACCGGCCGGTCCTGTCCGACATTCACACTCAAGAGCTCCATACGCGCACCCTAGGTGGTGGCACGGCCGGGGCGGGCGTCCGAGCGAAGGCCTGAAAGTTCATCGGCAGAATTCGCGCCCTCGCCCAAGGGTCACTTATGCTCGAAACATGATCGAGGCCCGCCACCTCCGCGTCCTGCGCGCCGTCGCCGCGACCGGCTCCTTCTCCGCCGCCGCCCGGGAACTGGGCTGCACCCAGCCCGCGGTGAGCCAGCAGATGAAGGCGCTCGAAGCCTCCGCCGGGACCCCGCTGCTCGTCCGCACCGGGCGCGAGATGCGCCTCACCCAGGCGGGCGAGGCCCTGGTCCGGCATGCCTCCGGCATCCTCGCCGGCCTCACCGCCGCCGAGGAGGAGGTCGCCGCCATCGCGGGCCTGCGGGCCGGCCGGGTCCGGCTGGTCTCCTTCCCCAGCGGCAGCTCCACCCTCGTCCCCACCGCGCTCGCCGCGCTGCGCGCCGCCCACCCCGGCACCCGGGTCTCGCTGGTCGAGGCCGAGCCGCCGCGCTCGGTGGAGATGCTCCGGGAGGGCGACTGCGACGTGGCCCTCGCCTTCCGCTACGGCGCGGGCCCGGACGCCTGGGACGACCTCGTGGTCCGGCCGCTGCTCGCCGACCGGCTCGTCGGGCTCGTCCCCGAGGGGCACCGGCTCGCCGGGGCGGAGGCCGTCACGATCGGGGAGCTCGCCGAGGACCCCTGGATCGCGGGCTGCCCGCGCTGCCGCCGCCAGTTGGTGGACGTCTGCGAGAAGGCGGGCTTCACACCCCGGATCGACTTCGCCACCGACGACTACCCGGCCGTGGTGGGCCTGGTGGGCGCGGGGCTCGGCGTGGCGGTCCTGCCGGAGCTCGCGATCGAGTCCGTACGGCCCAAGGGAGCCGTCACCGTGACGGTGGAGCCCGCCGTGGAGCGCGAGATCGTGGCGCTGACCCTTCCGGACCTGGCTCAGGTCCCCGCCGTGGCCGCCACCCTCGACGAGCTGGTCCGCGCCGCGGCGCGCGGCACGAACCTCGCGGGGACACGGGCGTAGCGCCGTCGGAGTGACCCGCCGGTGCGGCCGTAAGAGTGGTCCGCCCACCGGCCGTACGGGTGGATTCGGCGTCTCGTACGGCCCAGCGTGCGGGGCCGTACGAGTGACCCTCGCGGGGCCGTCCGGGTGGCCCGCCCGGGCCCGTCCGGGTGACGGCGTGCGGGCCGTCGGAGTGAGCGACGTGCGCCCGTCCGTGGTCGTCGTGGGGTCCGTCCCTGGGCCGCCCGGGGGACCTCCCCGGGGCGGGCCGGGGCCGTCCGGGCACCCGGGGTCGGGCCGTCCGGGTGACGGCCGCAGGGCACCGGGGTACGCGCCCGTACGTACCGGGGCCGCGCGCCGCACGCCCCCGGGCCACGTGCGGCGCGGTGACCGGGCCCGTCGTGCCGCTCCGTCGAGCTACGGAGCAGAAACGTTCCTTCAGGCGTGGGCCACGCCTGCCGAGCTCGATGCCGACGCCCGTGCCGCGGCGGCCGTGGCCGCCGTCGTGGACGTCGTGGTGACCAGGCGGTTGCGCGCCCGGCCCATGAGCTCCTCGCGTTCGTCCTCGGTGAGGCCGCCCCAGACGCCGTACGGCTCCCGTACGGCGAGCGCGTGTGCCGCGCACTCCGCGCGTACCGGGCACCGCATGCAGACCTCTTTAGCCGAGTTCTCGCGCGCACTCCGTGCCGCGCCGCGCTCTCCCTCGGGGTGGAAGAACAGGGAGCTGTCGACTCCGCGGCAGGCCGCGAGGAGCTGCCAGTCCCACAGATCGGCGTTGGGTCCGGGAAGGCGGGAGAAATCTGCCATTGCGCTAGTCCCCTTGAAACCGTTTCGAACGGATTTTTGGTGGGCGGGTGGATGGCTGATCGTGTGGGGGCCCTTCGCCCCCGTGGGACTCGGGTACCCGCTCTCGCGGGTTCGACCCGACCGTACAACTACTGACTGAGTAGATGTAAATATGACTCATTGCGAATCTAGCCACAGACACCGCGAAAAGGGAAGAAAACCCGCTAAATGGGGCATAGCTTCGAAGCGAAGGACGGATGACCTGCGACGCTCTCCTCCGCGTATGGGCCCTTACGTAGAGTGCCGAAGGCGCCCGTCCGACCCGTAACTCTTTCGAGTGACCATCGTTGAGAGTGCGGAGGCGGTTGAAGGAACAAGCGCTCGGGCAGGTGTCCGAGGGCGTCAACCGCACAGGTGACGATACGTACCAGCCCTGGAGGCTCAAGGTGACGCGCATCAGCTGCGAGAGCCGCGGAGGTCAGTCGTGACATCCGTGCTCGTCTGCGACGACTCCCCGCTCGCCCGAGAGGCGCTTCGCCGGGCGGTCGCGACCGTGCCCGGCGTCGAGCGCGTGACCACCGCGGCCAACGGCGAGGAAGTCCTCCGCCGCTGGGGTGCGGACCGCTCGGACCTCATTCTGATGGACGTGCGCATGCCCGGCCTGGGCGGCGTGGAGACCGTCCGCCGGCTGCTGTCCGCGGACCCCGGCGCCCGCATCATCATGCTCACCGTCGCCGAGGACCTGGACGGCGTCGCGCTCGCGGTCGCCGCCGGTGCCCGTGGCTATCTGCACAAGGACGCCTCGCGCGCCGAGCTGCGGGCCACCGTCACACAGGCGCTCGCCGACCCGACCTGGCGGCTCGCCCCGCGCCGGCTGCGCTCGGCCGAGATGGGCGCCGCCCCCACCCTCACCGCCCGCGAGATCCAGGTCCTCGAGGGCATGAGCCACGGCCGGTCCAACGCGGAGATCGGGCGCGAGCTCTTCCTGTCCGAGGACACGGTCAAGACCCACGCCCGGCGCCTCTTCAAGAAGCTGGGTGCCTCCGACCGGGCGCACGCCGTCGCGCTCGGATTCCGCTGGGGCCTGGTCCGCTGACCTGCGGCCGCCGCTCGCATCCCCGTCCGCCGCGGGGCGGACGGGGTGGGCTTGTGTCACTTCCCCGCGGAATGCCGCATCCTTGAAGGCGTGGAGTTCCTCGGGGACGAGACGAGCGAGCCGGCGGAAGACAAGCTGAAGGGGAGGGCGCAGGAGATGAGTCCCGGCGCACCTGCTCATAACGCTTCGGTGCACAACTACGGACGCGGTGCCGCGAACGACGCGGCGCCGGGGCACCATGGAGCGATGCGCGACGACGAGACGGTGGGGTCGGCCGTGCCTCCGGGGCAGGGGGAGATCGGTGCCCTCGTTCGCCGTGCCGTCGAGGGGGACGGGCAGGCCACGCACGACCTCCTGGCGCGCGTGCACCCCCTCGCCCTGCGTTATTGCCGTACGCGGCTGAACCGGCTGCCCGGTGACGCCCGGCACTTCACGGAGGACCTCGCCCAGGAGGTCTGCGTGGCCGTCCTCATGGCGCTGCCGCGCTACAAGGACACCGGCAGGCCCTTCGAGGCCTTCGTCTTCGCCATCGCCGGCCACAAGGTCGCCGATCTGCAGCGGGCCGCCATGCGGCACCCCGGATCGACGGCCGTGCCCTCCGACGAGATGCCCGAGCGGCCCGACGACTCGCTCGGCCCCGAGGAGCGCGCGCTGCTCAGCGACGACGCCGAATGGGCCAAGAAGCTGCTCGCCAACCTGCCGGAGAACCAGCGCGAACTGCTCGTCCTGCGGGTGGCCGTCGGGCTGACCGCCGAGGAGACCGGGCAGATGCTCGGCATGTCCCCGGGGGCCGTCCGGGTGGCGCAGCACCGCGCGCTCAGCCGACTGCGGGCGCTGGCCGAGCAGTAAGGGTTGTGCGGGGCTTGTGTCCCTCACGTACACGTACGATCGTCCAAAGCTTCCCGCTGATCTTGCTCGTGGAATGAGACACGGCCGCGGCCCGTTAGCATGGACATCCGCACCGATCAAGGCCATTGGGGAAGGTGTCATGACCAACGTCGACGGAGTGCCCGAGAAGTTCGCGACACTCGGGCTGACCTACGACGATGTGCTGTTGCTGCCGGGTGCCTCAGAGGTGCTCCCGAACGCGGTCGACACCTCGTCCCGAATCTCCCGGAACGTGCGGGTGAACATCCCGCTGCTCTCGGCGGCGATGGACAAGGTCACCGAGTCCCGCATGGCGATCGCGATGGCCCGTCTGGGCGGCGTCGGCGTCCTCCACCGGAACCTCTCCGTCGAGGACCAGGTGAACCAGGTCGACCTGGTGAAGCGCTCCGAGTCCGGCATGGTCACCGACCCGATCACGGTGCACCCGGACGCGACGCTCGCCGAGGCCGACGCGCTGTGCGCCAAGTTCCGCATCAGCGGTGTCCCGGTCACCGACCCGGCCGGCAAGCTCCTCGGCATCGTGACCAACCGCGACATGGCCTTCGAGACCGACCGCAGCCGTCAGGTCCGCGAGGTCATGACGCCGATGCCGCTGGTCACCGGCAAGGTCGGCATCTCCGGCGTGGACGCCATGGAGCTGCTGCGCCGCCACAAGATCGAGAAGCTGCCGCTGGTCGACGACAAGGGCGTCCTCAAGGGCCTCATCACGGTCAAGGACTTCGTCAAGGCCGAGAAGTACCCGAACGCCGCCAAGGACGCCGAGGGCCGGCTGCTCGTCGGCGCGGCCGTCGGCGCCAGCCCCGAGGCCCTGGAGCGCGCCCAGGCGCTCGCCGCGGCCGGCGCGGACTTCCTCATCGTCGACACCTCCCACGGGCACAACAGCAACGCCCTGAGCTGGATGGCGAAGATCAAGTCGAGCGTGAACGTCGACGTGATCGGCGGCAACGTCGCCACGCGCGACGGCGCGCAGGCGATGATCGACGCCGGTGTCGACGGCATCAAGGTCGGTGTGGGCCCGGGCTCCATCTGCACCACCCGTGTGGTCGCGGGCATCGGTGTCCCGCAGGTCACCGCCATCTACGAGGCCGCCCTCGCCGCCCGCGCCGCCGGCATCCCGCTGATCGGCGACGGTGGTCTGCAGTACTCCGGCGACATCGGCAAGGCGCTGGCCGCCGGCGCCGACACCGTGATGCTCGGCAGCCTCCTCGCGGGCTGTGAGGAGTCGCCCGGCGAGCTGCTCTTCATCAACGGCAAGCAGTTCAAGTCGTACCGGGGCATGGGCTCGCTCGGCGCCATGCAGTCCCGTGGCCAGGGCCGGTCGTACTCGAAGGACCGCTACTTCCAGGCCGACGTGGCCTCCGACGACAAGCTCGTGCCCGAGGGCGTCGAGGGCCAGGTGCCCTACCGCGGCCCGCTGGCCAACGTGCTGCACCAGCTCGTCGGCGGTCTGCGCCAGACCATGGGCTACGTGGGCGCCGCCACCATCGAGGAGATGGAGTCCAAGGGCCGCTTCGTCCGGATCACGGCCGCGGGCCTCAAGGAGAGCCACCCGCACGACATCCAGATGACGGTCGAGGCGCCGAACTACAGCAGGACGAAGTAACGCGCGACCGGCCCACCGGCATGGAGGGGGCGGTTCCGGCATGTGGCCGGAACCGCCCCTTCGGCACGTGTCGGGGATACTGGTAGGCGCAGACACAGAGGGAAAGGCCACACAACGTGACTGAGATCGAGATCGGGCGCGGCAAGCGCGGCCGCAGGGCGTACGCGTTCGACGACATCGCCGTCGTACCGAGCCGGCGCACCCGGGACCCGAAGGAGGTCTCGATCGCCTGGCAGATCGACGCCTACCGCTTCGAGCTGCCCTTCCTGGCCGCGCCCATGGACTCGGTCGTCTCGCCGCAGACCGCCATCCGCATCGGCGAGCTCGGCGGCCTGGGCGTGCTGAACCTCGAAGGCCTGTGGACCCGGTACGAGGACCCGCAGCCGCTGCTCGACGAGATCGCCGAGCTGGACGAGGCCACCGCGACCCGCCGTCTGCAGGAGCTCTACGCCGCTCCGATCAAGGAAGAGCTGATCGGGCAGCGCATCAAGGAGGTGCGCGACTCGGGTGTCGTCACCGCCGCGGCACTCTCCCCGCAGCGCACCGCCCAGTTCTCCAAGGCCGTGGTCGACGCCGGCGTGGACATCTTCGTCATCCGCGGCACGACCGTCTCCGCCGAGCACGTCTCCGGCGCCGCCGAGCCGCTGAACCTGAAGCAGTTCATCTACGAGCTCGACGTCCCGGTCATCGTCGGCGGCTGCGCCACCTACACGGCGGCCCTGCACCTGATGCGCACCGGCGCCGCGGGCGTCCTGGTCGGCTTCGGTGGCGGCGCCGCCCACACCACCCGCAACGTGCTCGGCATCCAGGTCCCGATGGCCACCGCCGTCGCCGACGTGGCCGCCGCCCGCCGCGACTACATGGACGAGTCCGGCGGCCGCTACGTGCACGTCATCGCCGACGGCGGCGTGGGCTGGTCGGGCGACCTGCCGAAGGCCATCGCCTGCGGTGCCGACGCCGTCATGATGGGCTCCCCGCTGGCCCGGGCCACGGACGCCCCCGGCAAGGGCCACCACTGGGGCATGGAGGCCGTCCACGAGGACGTGCCGCGCGGCAAGCTGGTCGACCTGGGCATCGTCGGCACCACCGAGGAGATCCTCACCGGTCCGTCGCACACGCCCGACGGCTCGATGAACTTCTTCGGCGCCCTGCGCCGCGCCATGGCCACCACGGGCTACAGCGAGCTCAAGGAGTTCCAGCGCGTGGAGGTCACGGTCGCGGACGCGCAGCACAAGCGCTGACCCGTTCCGCATGCGCGAGGGGCCCCGCACCGGGTGGTGCGGGGCCCCTCGCGCGTACCCGTACGGCTCAGACCGAGGCCTTCTTCGCGCCGCTGAACGCGGCGAAGGCGGCGAGCGCGAAGAACAGGAAGGTCAGCGGGTCCAGCTCGTCCTTCCACACCTGCGTGAGGCCGTCGAAGTGCTCGAAGAAGACGTCGGAGGCCGAGACGTGCAGCTCCTTGCCGGCGATGATCGCGAGGGCGACCAGCTGGCCGAGGTAGACCGCACCGAGCGAGAACACGGCGCTGACCACCGGGAGGGCCGGGTTGCTGCCGCCGGCCTTGCCGGCCGCGAAGCCGACCAGGAAGCCCACGCCGACGGCCGCCCAGCCGATCTCCCGCTCGATGCCGCCCGCGATGGCGCCGTAGACGCCGCCCGCGACGAGCGCGGCGACGAGGGCCGCCACCAGGCCGAGCCCCACGTGGGAGCGGGCCGCGGGCGCGGGCGGGGCGGGCGGCAGCGGCGTCTGCGGCAGCTGGCCGGGCCCGGCACCCTGGGCGAACGGGTTGCCGGGCGGCGGAACGGACTGGCTCATGAAACGGAATCCCCCTGGGACGGTGCCGCACGAGTGTGCGATCAAGCGCCCGGAGGCTAGCAGCTCGCTGTGACGGGGCGCGGGGGATTTACGGGGCGGGAGCGCCGGGGGAGGCGCTCAGAGCCGGTGGGCGGCGCCCGCCGGGGTCGCGCCGCGGGTGTCGAGGAGGAGCTGGGCCTTCACCGCGAGCCCCTGGAGGTCGTAGGTGCGGTGGTGCTGGAGCAGGAGCGTGAGGTCGGCGTGGGCGGTGGCCTCGTAGAGCGAGTCGGCGCGCGGGACCGGCAGGTCGCGGACGCGCCAGTCGGGGACGTACGGGTCGTGGTAGCTGACGGCGGCGCCGAGGTCCATGAGGCGCCGGGCGATCTCGTCGGCGGGGGAGCCCTGCCGGTCGGCGAGATCGGGTTTGTAGGTGACCCCGAGCAGCAGGATCCGGGCGCCGCGGGCGGACTTGCCGTGCTCGTTGAGGAGCGTGGCGCAGCGCTGGACGACGTACTGCGGCATGCGTTCGTTGACCTGGCCGGCGAGTTCGACCAGGCGCAGCGGGCGGTGGCCGCCGACGGTGTCGACGGGCACGCCGTGGCCGCCCACCCCGGGGCCCGGGCGGAAGGCCTGGAAGCCGAACGGCTTGGTCTCGGCGCAGCGGATGACGTCCCAGAGGTCGACGCCGAGCTCGTGGCAGAGCACCGCCATCTCGTTGACGAGGGCGATGTTCACGTGCCGGAAGTTGGTCTCCAGGAGCTTGACGGTCTCGGCCTCGCGCGGGCCGCGTGCGCGGACCACCTTGTCGGTGAGGCGGGCGTAGAAGGCCGCGGCGGACTCGGTGCAGGCGGGGGTCAGGCCGCCGATCACCTTGGGCGTGCCGGCGAGGGCGTGCGGGCCGTGGGCGCCGCGGCCGCCGGGGTCGAGTCGGCCGGGGGAGTACGCGAGGTGGAAGTCGCGCCCGGCGCGCAGCCCGGAGCCCGTCTCGAGGAGCTCGCGCAGCGGGCCCTCGGTGGTGCCGGGCGGCACCGGGGACTCCAGGACGACGGTGGTGTGGGGGCGCAGCCGGGCCGCGAGGGCGCGGGCGGCGTCGGTGACGGCGGTGAGGTCGAGCGCGCCGTCGGGTCCGGACGGGGTGGGCGCGCAGATGACGGCGGTGCGCACCCGGCCCAGCTCGGTCGGGTTGCCGGCGGGCGAGAAGCCGCTGGCGAGCATCCGGCGGATCTCGGCGGCGGTGAGGGAGCCGTCGACGGGGGGACGTCCGGCGGCCAGTTCGGTGAGGGGACGGGGGTCGGTGTCGTAGCCGATGGTGGAGATGCCGGCCGCGGTGGCCGCCTGGGCGAGGGGGAGTCCGTGGTGACCGAGGCCGATGACGGCGAGATCAGCGGGCATGGGGGGTGGGCCGTCCTTCCCAGTAGCCGGAGGGAACGCGGTGCGCAACCCCTGTGGACCGAAGGGGGCCGACGCAATGTCAGACTAGGCGTAAATATGACCGATATGCGGCATTGCGGAGCCGAAGGTCGCAGAGTGTTATCCACAGGCTGGGGTCGAGGCGGTGGCTGAAGTCGGACGGGCGGGACAGAATCGACGGTGAGCCGGACCGCACGAGGACCGGTTCGCGTGCTGCGAAGCAGGGGGACGACGGGAGGCACCAACCGTGAGGACAGCGACACTGGGACCCGCCGAGCGCACCGAGGCGCTCGCGGCCATGGCCGAGCGCGAGCTGGACGTGTTGGTCGTCGGAGCCGGGGTCGTCGGCGCGGGCACCGCTCTCGACGCCGTCACCCGAGGACTCTCCACCGGCCTCGTCGAGGCCCGCGACTGGGCTTCCGGCACCTCCAGCCGGTCGAGCAAGCTGATCCACGGCGGCCTGCGCTATCTCGAGATGCTCGACTTCGCCCTGGTCCGCGAGGCCCTGAAGGAGCGCGGCCTCCTCCTCGAACGCCTCGCGCCCCACCTCGTCAAACCGGTCCCGTTCCTCTACCCCTTGCAGCACAAGGGCTGGGAGCGGATGTACGCGGGCTCCGGTGTCGCCCTGTACGACGCCATGTCGGTCTCCTCGGGCCACGGCCGCGGCCTCCCGGTCCACCGCCACCTCAGCCGAGGCCGGGCCCTCCGCGTCGCACCCTGCCTGCGCAAGGACGCCCTCGTCGGCGCCCTGCAGTACTACGACGCCCAGATGGACGACGCCCGCTTCGTCGCCACCCTCGTCCGCACCGCCGCGAGCTACGGCGCGAAGGTCGCCAGCCGCGCCCGCGTCGTCGGCTTCATGCGGGAGGGGGAGCGGGTGGTCGGCGCCCGCGTCCAGGACGTCGAGACCGGCGGCGAGTACGCGATCAGGGCCCATCAGATCGTCAACGCCACCGGCGTGTGGACCGACGACACCCAGGCGCTCATCGGCGAGCGCGGCCAGTTCCACGTCCGCGCCTCCAAGGGCATCCATCTCGTCGTGCCCAAGGACCGCATCCACTCCACCAGCGGACTCATCCTGCGCACCGAGAAGTCCGTCCTCTTCGTCATCCCCTGGGGCCGTCACTGGATCATCGGCACCACGGACACCGACTGGGACCTCGACAAGGCCCACCCGGCGGCCTCCAGCGCCGACATCGACTACCTGCTGGAGCACGTCAACACCGTGCTCGCCACCCCGCTCACCCGCGACGACGTCGAGGGCGTCTACGCCGGCCTGCGGCCCCTGCTCGCCGGCGAGTCCGACGCCACCAGCAAGCTGTCCCGCGAGCACATCGTCGCCCACCCGGTGCCCGGCCTGGTGGTCGTCGCCGGCGGCAAGTACACGACCTACCGGGTGATGGCCAAGGACGCCGTCGACGAGGCCGTCCACGCGCTCGACAAACGGGTCGCCGACTGCGTCACGGACGACGTCCCGCTGCTCGGCGCCGAGGGCTACAAGGCGCTGTGGAACGCCCGCGCCGGCATCGCCGCGCGCGCCGGACTCCACGTGGCCCGGGTCGAGCATCTGCTCAACCGGTACGGCTCCCTGACGGAGGAGATCCTCGACCTGATCGCCGCCGACCCTGCCCTCGCCGCGCCCCTGCCGGCCGCCGAGGACTATCTGAAGGCCGAGATCGTCTACGCCGCCTCGCACGAGGGCGCGCGGCATCTGGACGACGTCCTGACCCGGCGCACCAGGATCTCCATCGAGACCTTCGACCGGGGCACGCTGAGCGCCCGGGAATGCGCCGAACTCATGGCGCCGGTGCTCGGTTGGGACGCCGTCCAGATCGACAAGGAGGTCGAACACTACGAGAAGCGGGTCGAGGCGGAGCGTGAATCCCAGCGCCAGCCCGACGACCTGACGGCCGACGCCGCCCGCCTCGGAGCGCCTGACATCGTGCCGATCTGACCCGTTTCGCTTCTCGGACTCCGGACCCGGGGGAGCCGGCGGTCCCGGAGTGAGGGACAATGAGCTCTCTTCCAGGGCGGGTTGCCGCATCAAGCGGGAGCTGCGGACGCGGGCGGGAATCAGGGATCGCAGAGGGGACGCATGTCGGAGGCGGAGCAGTCGCGGGACACGGGGCAGGCCCCCCGGCGGGACGCCGCCGCGGGCGCCGCGACCGACGGCGACCGGGGCACGGTCCCGGCCGCGCGTGCGGCCGGGCGGAACGAGGACGCCGAGGCGCGCGAGGGCGGGCCCGCGGGCACGCCGGAAAGCAGGCCGGCGGAGGCCGGTGACGCCGCGTCGGCGGCATCGGAGGACGCGCTGCGCGCGTCCGGGGACGACCGGAGCCCGGCCGAGCCGGCGGGCACGCCGGGCGCCGAGGCGTCGGCGGACCCGTCCGCGGACGCCGCCGGGGGCTCGGCGGCGCCCAGGGACGCCACGCCCAAGGACGTGGCGCCCAAGGACGTGGCGCCCAAGGACGTGGCGCCCAAGGACGTGGCGCCCAAGGACGTGGCGCCCAAGGACATGGCGCCCAGGGACGCCGCGCCCAGGGACGCCGCGCCGAAGCTCTCGAAGCACACGGCCGCGGCGAGCGGCGACGGCGGCACGGCGGGCTCCGGGAGCGACCGGGCCCGCGGACGGGATCCGCGGGCGGGCGTGGGGCTCGCGAAGAGCACCGGCGCCGGTCAGGGAGGGCGCAGCGGCTCGACCGACGGTGCCGCGCCGGCCGCCGGGTTCGGGGCCGACGCCACCGGAACCGGCGCCCGGACCGGACGCGCTGACGCGCCGTCGGCCGAGGGACGGCTGCTGGCCGGCCGCTACCGGCTCGGGGTCGTCCTGGGCCGCGGCGGCATGGGCACGGTGTGGCGCGCGGTCGACGAGACGCTGGGCCGGACCGTCGCCGTCAAGGAGCTGCGCTTCCCCACCAGCATCGACGACGACGAGAAGCGACGCCTCATCACCCGGACCCTGCGTGAGGCCAAGGCCATCGCCCGGATCCGCAACAACGGCGCCGTGACCGTCTACGACGTCGTCGACGAGGACGACCGCCCGTGGATCGTCATGGAGCTCATCGAGGGCAAGTCCCTCGCCGAGGCCGTGCGCGAGGACGGCACGCTCACCCCGCGCCGCGCCGCCGAGGTCGGTCTCGCCATCCTCGACGTCCTGCGCTCCGCGCACCGCGAGGGCATCCTCCACCGCGACGTGAAGCCCTCCAACGTGCTGATCGGTGAGGACGGCCGCGCCGTCCTCACCGACTTCGGCATCGCCCAGGTCGAGGGCGACCCCTCCATCACCTCCACCGGCATGCTCGTCGGCGCCCCCTCGTACATCTCGCCCGAGCGGGCCCGCGGCCACAAGCCCGGCCCCGCGGCCGACCTCTGGTCGCTCGGCGGACTGCTGTACGCGGCCGTCGAGGGCAGCCCGCCGTACGACAAGGGCTCCGCCATCGCCACGCTCACCGCGGTGATGACCGAGCCGGTCGACCCGCCGAAGAACGCGGGCCCGGAGCTGGAGAAGGTCATCTACGGCCTGCTCGCCAAGGACCCGGAGCAGCGGCTCGACGACGCCGGGGCGCGGGTGCTGCTGCGCGCCGTCCTCGACGCGCCGGAGGCGCCGCCGAAGCCCTCCCCCGAGGTCACCAGGGTCGTACCGCTGCCCCCGCTCCCGGAGGGCCCGCCGAGCGGCGGCCCCGCCACGCCCGGCACGCCGAAGCCGGTCCGTGAGAAGACCGCAGAGGCGGCCGCCGAGCGGGTGCGCGGCGCCCTGAAGTCGGTGCGCAACGCCGCGGGCGCGGCCAAGGCGGCCCCCGGGCGCGTGACCGGCGCCGGGACCCCGGACCGGCCGGCGTCGAACAGGGCCTCGCTCACCGACGTCGTCCCGCGCCGCACCCTGGTGGTCATCGCCGCGGTCGTGCTCGTCGCGCTGCTCGGCACGATCCTGTATGTCGCCCTCGGCGGCGGCCAGGACGGCGCCGACCAGGGCAAGGGCAAGGGCACGACGTCGGGCGGCACCGCCGCCTCGGCCGGCAGTGCGTCCGGCGGGACCGACGGCCAGGGCACGGACACGTCGACCGGTGACCCGTCCCAGCAGGGCGGCGGCAAGCCGGCCGCCAACAGCGGCGGCCAGAGCGGCGTCACGCCCACCGGGACCCCCGGCGGCGGTCCGTCCGGCGGCGGCAGCGGGCCGCAGCTGCCGCCCGGCTACGTCATGGTGACCAACGCCCGCTTCCACTTCACCATGGCGATGCCGGCGTCCTTCCGGATGACCGACATAGCGGGTGAGAACTCCGGAGGCATCTTCAACGCCTCCCAGGGCGCCTTCCCGCGCGTGCAGGTCGACTTCAACGACAGCCCGAAGGACGACGCGGCCGCCGCCTGGAACGCCGCCATGGCCGCGGTCGCCGCGACCAGCAACGGCTACCGGCACATCGGCATACACCCGGTCTCCTACAAGGGCTATCCGACCGTCGCGGACTGGGAGTTCGAGCGCACGCAGAAGGGCGTGCGGGTCCACGTGCTCAACCGGGGCTTCAAGGTCGACGCCGGGCACGGCTACTCGATCATGGTGACCTGCCGGGCCGACGCGTGGGACGCCGCGGAGTGCAAGACGCTGCGGGACACCGCGTTCGCCACGTTCAGCCCCAAGGACTGACAGGCGCACGTATCGTGAGAGGCCCCGTCCGCGAGGGCGGGGCACGGGGGACGTAGGGCGCGTGGGGAGGCGTCGTGGACGACTACGCGGGAAGAGTGCTGGCGGACCGGTACCGCCTGCCCCTGCCGTCGGCGGACGCGGACGATTTCGTCGAGACGCGCGCCTTCGACACGTACAGCGGCCAGGAAGTGCGCATCCGTCAAGTGCCGCTGCCGGAGGTCGTCGACGCCGAGTTCGTCGACGACGAGCCGTACGCGGGACCGGGGCGCGCCACCCGCAGACCGGCCGAGCCGGCCGTCCGCCGCGCCGTCGAGGCGGCCCAGGCAGCCGCCCGGATCCCGGACCACCCGCGCCTCGACCAGGTCTTCGACGTGTTCGCGGAGGCCGGTTCGCTGTGGATAGTGAGCGAGTTCGTCGCGGCCACGCCGCTCTCCGAGATCCTGTCGGAGGGGCCGCTCACCCCCTACCGGGCCGCCGAGATAGGCGCCGATCTGCTCACCGCCCTGCGCACCCTGCACGCGCACGGCTGGACCCACCGCAACGTCACCGCCCGCACGGTCCTGGTCTGCGACGACGGCCGCGTCGTTCTCACCGGCCTCGCCGCCGGTGCCGCCGAGGAGGCCCTCTGCGGCTACGCCCCGGTGCCGGTGGAGGAGGAAGCGCTCCCGTACGTCCCGTACGGCGGGCCGCGGGAGACGTACGAGGACCCCGGGGCCCGGGAAGAGCCCGAGGCGTACGACGAGCAGGGTGTGTACGAGGCCCTGGGCGCCGGCCCGGACGTCCACGAACTGGAGCCGTACGAGCCCTACGAGCCCTACGCCTCCGAGATCTACGGCCAGGGCGGCGCCCCCGCCGCGGCCGGCGCCGAGCCCTACGCCCACGTGCCCGCCGCCCGCGAACCCGCGCGCATCGAGCCCGGCGACCCCGACCGGGCGGCCTGGACCGGTCACCACGACGATGCCGACGCGTACGAGGGCGCCGACGACGCACCGGACGGGCCGTACGCCGAGCCGGACGACGGGCCCGACGACGGGCCGTACGCCGACCCGGACGACGGGCCGGACACCCCCGACGCCCCGTCCCGCGCCGGGTACGGCCCCGACGGCGGCACCCCGTACGGGCCCGGGAACGGCACCGAGCGGACCGAGTCGCCCGCCGCCTCCGCGGCGCCACCAGGGCCCGCCCTGCCGCCCGCGGCCGACGTGCGGGCGGCCCGCGCCGGCGCCATCGCCGCCTACCGGGCCGGTGCCCGCGCCGCCGCGCGGATCGGTGAGACCGGCTCCCTTCCGGTGCAGCGCCCCGCCCCACCGGCCCCTCCCGAGCCTCCGCACGCCGGGCCGCCCGCGGCGCCCGAGCCCCAGTGGTGGTCCCGGGTGGACGCGGAGGACGACGACGTCGACGACGAGGACGAGACGGGCGGCACCTACGGCCCGCCGCCGCCCCGGGCCTACCTCACCGGCTCCTGGAGCGACGGCCCGCACGCCTCCCGCGACGGCGGGCGGTCCGTCCCGGCCGGCGGTGGCGGCCAGGGCCCCGCGCTGCCCGCGCTCCCCGCCGGATACACCGCGGCGGCCCCCCAGCCGCCCCTCGTGCCCGCCGCCGCGCACCGGCCGCCGGGCGGCCCCGACGACGCGTACCGCGGTCCGGCGACCCGGCTCGCCGCCGAGCGGGCCCGGCAGACCCGGATGGCGGTCGTCGGCGCGGTCACGGAGCGCTGGGCGCCCGAGCAGGCGGGCCCGGTGCACGAGCACTGGCGGCTGGCCCCGCCGATCGGCCCCGCCACCGACCTGTGGGCGCTCGGCGCGCTGCTCTACCGGGCCGTGCAGGGCCACGCCCCGTACCCCGAGGACAACACCGCCGAGCTGGTCCAGCTGGTGTGCGCCGAGCCGCCGGCCTTCGCCGAGGAGTGCGGTCCGCTACGGCCCGTGGTGGAGTCGCTGCTGCGCCAGGACCCCACCGAGCGCCCCGACGTGGAGGAGCTGAGCGGCTGGCTGCGCTCCCTGGTGCGTTCGGCACCCGAGCCGGAGGCGGGGATCGGCGTCGTACCGCTGCCGTCCCCGGACGCCACCAAGCTGCCCATCGTGCGCCGCCGCGGGGAGCTGGTGCGCCGCCGGCGCGGCGGAGCGGGCGGCGGCCGGCACCGGCACCGGCAGGGCAAGGGCGGCCGCGCCCCGCGCGGGGCGGCGTACGCGGCGCAGGCCGACGCGCCCCTCTTCGACGCGCCGGTGCACGAGGAGATCCCGCAGCGCGCCCCGCGAGCCCCCCGCGCACCAGGGCGCTCCTCGGGCTCCCCGCGCTCCCTGGGCCGCACACTGCTCCTCCTGGTCCTCCTGCTGCTGGGCGGGGCCATCGCGTACGCCGTCCTCTTCATGCCCCGGCAGGGCGAGGAGGTCGGTCGGACGGGGACACCGCCGGCGAAGTCCGGCTCTCCGGCGCAGAGTCCGCCGAAGAGCACCCCGCCGCCGGCCACCGGGAGCCCGTCGACCGGGCCCACGTCCGCCACCGGCGCGCCGCCGGCCACCGGCCCGTCCGCCCCGGCGCTCGCCGCCGGCTACGCGCTGCGCAAGGACCCCGAGGGCTTCCAGCTCGGCGTGCCGCGCGACTGGCGGCGCAGTCCGATCAACGACGCCGGGCAAGTGCGCTACACGGGCGGCGACTTCACGCTGATCGTGGTGCCCGGCCGGGACACGGTGCAGGCGAACGGTGCCGACCCCATGGCGTACCAGCGGACCAAGGAGCGCGAGCTCCAGCCCTGGCGGGACTCGTCCTGGTCCAGCGCCTCGGGCCTGCGCCGTATCGACGTCGGCCGACAGGCCATGGCGGTCGGCCAGTTCACCTGGCAGGACAGCACCGGCCGCGAGGTGTTCGTGCGCAATCTGGCGCTGATCGAGGGCGGCCGCTATCACGTCGTCCAGGTCATCGGGCCGGAGAACGAGCGGGACAAGGTCTCGGAGATCTACGACCAGGCGGTGAAGGCCTACCGGGTCACCCGCTGACCCGGGCCGTCGTCCGCAGGCCCGCCCCCGGCGCCCGCTTTTCCGCCGCGGTCCCCGCCAACGGCCGCGCCGCGTACCGGTCCGAGCACCGCGAGTGGCCGAAAACCGCCGCTGGTCACAGACTTGTTCCCAAAGGCGCCCCGAGGTTTCGCGCGCCGCTTCCCTCTCCGTACCCTTGCCTCGGAAGCAAACAGGCGGGGGCACGTGGAACATTCTGAGAGCACCGGAACCGGGCTGCTGCTCGCCGGACGCTACCGGTTGGGCGAGTCCATCGGCCGCGGCGGCATGGGCAAGGTCTGGCGTGCCCACGATGAGGTCCTGCACCGGGTCGTGGCCGTCAAGGAGTTGACCGCGGGCCGGTTCGTGGCCGAGGCCGACCGGCTGGTCCTGCACGCCCGGACGCAGAAGGAGGCGCGCGCGGCCGCCCGGATCACCCACCCGGGCGTGGTCACCGTGCACGACGTCCTGGAGCACGACGACCGGCCGTGGATCGTCATGCAGTACGTGGACGGCCCCTCGCTCGCCGACGCGGCGAAGGAGGCCGGCACGATCGCGCCCGGCGAGGCGGCCCGGATCGGGCTGCACGTCCTCGGCGCCCTGCGCGCGGCGCACGCCGCCGGGGTGCTGCACCGGGACGTGAAGCCGGGCAACGTGCTGCTCGCGCGCGACGGCCGGGTCCTCATCACCGACTTCGGGATCGCGGCGATCGAGGGCGACTCCTCGATCACGCGCACCGGCGAACTCGTGGGCTCCATCGACTACCTGGCCCCCGAGCGGGTGCGCGGCGGCGACCCCGGCCCCGCCTCCGACCTGTGGTCGCTGGGCGCCACGCTCTACTCGGCGGTGGAGGGCACCTCGCCGTTCCGCCGCGGTTCGCCGATCAGCACCATGCAGGCCGTGGTGACCGAGGAGCCGCCGTACCCGGAGAAGGCCGGCGCGCTCGCCCCGGTCATCGTGGCGCTGCTGCGCAAGGACCCGGAGCAGCGGCCGCGGGCCGACGAGGCCGAGCGGATGCTGCTCGACGCCATGGAGGGCCGCGCGCCGCAGGCCGCCCAGGCCTTCGTGCCCACCCAGCGGGTGGGCGCCGAGGAGCTGGCCGCCGCCGCGCCGTCGGCGACTCCGCCGCTGCCGGTGCCGGTGCCGCACGACGACCCCGCGGCCGCCCCGGCGGCCCCGCAGGCGCCCGCGCCGGCGGAGTCCTCCGCACCCTCCACCGGTGCCACCGTCCCCGGTCTGCCGGGCGCCGCGGGCGGCTCGGCCGGGCGCCGGGGCCGCTGGCGCGCCGCGCTGCTCGCGGCCGTCGTCGCCGGACTGCTCGCGGGTGGCGCGGTCTTCGCCGCGATGACCCACCTGGGGCAGAAGGGGGCCAAGGGGGGCGACACGCCCATCACCCAGGAGACCGGCAAGGACGGTAAGGATTCGGCCAAGGGTGCCGTCCCGGTCGGCTGGCACCGGGTGCAGGATCCCGAGGGCTTCGGTCTGGTCGTCCCCGACGGCTGGAAGCGCCGGATGGACGGCGACCAGATCGACTACACGCCGGACGACGGTCGGCACCGCATCCGTATCAGCATCGACCGGTCGCCCGACTTCGAGAACCCGTACATGCACATGCTCGACCTCGAGAAGATCGTGCAGAGGCGGGCCGAGTACCAGCGGATCCGGCTGACCCAGAACACCTTCCGCGACCAGGTCAACTCCGCCATCTGGGAGTTCACCTGGATCGAGAAGCAGACCTTCCCGGGACCCCGGCACGCGATCGACCAGGTGTACTACGGCGACGACGGCACCGAGTACGCCCTGTACATGGCCGCGCCGGAGGAGAACTGGGAGCGGACGCGCGAGCAGTTCGACATCGTGAAGAAGTACTGGAGAGCCCCTGGAGATGCCGTAAGCCCCTGATCAGGGCTTATGTGCCAGTGATCGCTGGCGCGATGGGGGCGCGTGGTGAAAACGCGTTACTCACGGGTACCCAAAGGGCGGAATGGGTCCTACGCTCGGGCCCATGACGGACTCGCAGGTACTTCCCACGCCGGCCACCGACCGCACCAACCCCGTCGCGCCCGCGCCCGCCGGGGCGCGCACGGCCGCGGACGTGGTCACGCCCGAGCTGGTCGCCCGGCTCACCCGCGGCGTCGCGGGGTCCGGCCGTACCGCCAACCACACCCCCTTCACCGGGGACAAGCTGGCGGACCTGCCTGAGGCCACCCCCGAGGACGTCGCGGAGGCCTTCGCGCGCGCCCGCGCCGCCCAGGCCGTCTGGGCCGCGACCCCCGTCAGGACCCGCGCGTCGGTGCTGCTGCGCTTCCACGACCTGGTCCTCCAGCGTCAGGCCGAGGTCCTCGACCTCATCCAGCTGGAGACCGGCAAAGCCCGCCTGCACGCCCACGAGGAGGTCCAGGCGGTCGCCGTCGCCGCCCGCCACTACGGCCGGAAGGCCCCCGCCTACCTGCGTCCCAAGCACCACACCGGCGTCGTGCCGACCCTCACCAAGGTCACCGAGCTGCGCCAGCCGCGCGGGGTCGTCGGCCAGATCGCGCCCTGGAACTACCCCCTGGAGCTGTCGGTCGGCGACGCACTGCCCGCCTTCGTCTCCGGCAACGCCGTCGTCATGAAGCCGGACACCGAGACCGCGCTGACCGCCCTGTGGGCCCGCGACCTGCTGATCGAGGCCGGTCTGCCCGCCGAGGTCTTCCAGGTCGTGCTCGGCGAGGGCCCCGTCGTCGGCCCCGAGGTGGTCCGGCACGCCGACTACGTCTCCTTCACCGGCTCCACCCGCACCGGCCGCGAGGTCGCCCAGGGCGCCGCGGCCCGCCTCGTCGGCGTCAGCCTGGAACTCGGCGGCAAGAACGCCATGCTGGTCCTCAAGGACGCCGACATCGAGAAGGCCGCCGCCGGCGCCGTCCGCGCGTGCTTCTCCTCCGCCGGCCAGCTCTGCATCTCCATCGAGCGGCTGTACGTGCACGAGTCGGTCGCCGACGCCTTCCTCGACCGCTTCGCCGCCCGTACGAAGGCCATGCGGCTCGGCAACTCCCTCGCCTACGGCGCCGACATGGGCTCCCTCGTCGGCGAGCGCCAGCTGGAGACCGTCACCCGGCACGTCGAGGAGGCCGTCGCCAAGGGCGCCAAGCTGGTCGCCGGCGGCCACGCCCGCCCCGACATCGGCCCGTACTTCTTCGAGCCGACCATCCTCGACGGCGTCGACGCCCCGATGGCCGTCTGCTCCGAGGAGACCTTCGGCCCGGTCGTCTCGATCTACCGCTTCAAGGACGAGGACGAGGTCGTCGAGCTCGCCAACGCCACCCCGTACGGTCTGAACTCCTCCGTCTGGACCACCGACTCCCGCCGCGGCCACGCGGTGGCCGCCCGGCTGCGCACCGGCACCGTCAACATCAACGAGGGCTACGCCCCCGCGTACGGCAGCGTGCAGTCCCCGATGGGCGGCATGAAGGACTCCGGCCTCGGCCGGCGCCACGGCTCCGAGGGCATCCTCAAGTACACCGAGGCCCAGACCGTGGCCCAGCAGCGGCTGATCCCGCTCGCGCCCTCCTTCGGGATGGACGACGAGAAGTACGCGGCCTTCATGAGCACCTCCCTGAAGGTCATGAAGGCCCTGCGGCTGCGCTGACCGTCCGCCCCACCTGCCCGTTCCCCGTACGAGGAGAGCCATGACCGCGGTACCCCCTGCCCAGAATCAGGCCGAGGACGGCTCGGACGACGCCTACGACTACGACGTCCTCGTCGTCGGCTCCGGCTTCGGCGGCTCGGTCACGGCCCTCCGGCTCACCGAGAAGGGCTACCGGGTCGGCGTCCTGGAGGCCGGCCGGCGCTACACCCGCGCGACCCTGCCGAAGAACTCGTGGGACCTGAAGAACTTCCTCTGGGCCCCCGCCCTCGGCCTCTACGGCATCCAGCGCATCCACCTGCTCGGCAACGTCATGGTGCTCGCCGGCGCCGGCGTGGGCGGCGGCTCCCTCAACTACGCCAACACCCTCTACGAGCCCCTGGCGCCGTTCTTCGACGACCCGCAGTGGAAGGACATCACCGACTGGCGCGCGGAACTCGCGCCCTACTACGACCAGGCCAAGCGCATGCTCGGCGTGCGGCTCAACCCGACGATGACGCCCTCCGACGTGCACCTGAAGGCCACCGCGCAGGCGATGGGCATCGGCGACACCTTCCACATGGCGCCGGTCGGCGTCTTCTTCGGGGACGGCGAGGACGCCGGCGGGGCCGAGGCGGCGAAGGCGCGGCCGGGCGCCGAGGTCGCCGACCCGTACTTCGGCGGCGCGGGTCCCTCCCGCAAGGCCTGCACCGAGTGCGGCGAGTGCATGACCGGCTGCCGGCACGGCGCCAAGAACACCCTCAACGAGAACTACCTCTACCTCGCCGAGAAGGCCGGAGCCGTCGTCCACCCGATGACCTCGGTGGTCGCCGTCACCGAGGACTCGCGCGGCGGCTACGCGGTCAGGACCCTGCCGACCGACAACAGGAAGAAGGGCGCCGGCCGGACCTTCACCGCCCCCCGGGTGGTGATCGCGGCCGGCACGTACGGCACCCAGACCCTCCTCCACCGGATGAAGGACACCGGGCTGCTGCCCCACGTCTCCGGCCGGCTCGGCCATCTGACCCGTACCAACTCCGAGGCGCTGGTCGGCTCGCAGACCACCGACCGGCGCTACCGCAAGCGCCACGGCAAGGACCGGGTCGACTTCACCAAGGGCGTCGCGATCACCTCGTCGATCCACCCGGACGAGAACACCCACATCGAGCCGGTCCGCTACGGCAAGGGATCCAACTCCATGGGCGGCATGACCGTCCTCCAGGTGCCCTACGGCGCGCACCGGGTCCGCAACTGGCTCCTCGAACTGGTCAAGCACCCCGCGCTCGCCGTCCGCTCGCTGTCCAACCGCCGCTGGTCGGAGCGGACCATCATCGGCCTGGTCATGCAGTCCCTCGACAACTCCCTGACCACCTACCGCAAGCCCGGCGGCCTCGGGAAGGGCCTGCTCACCGCCCGCCAGGGGCACGGCGCGCCCAACCCCACCCAGATCGAGGCCGCGACCCGGGCCGCCGCCCTGATGGCCGAGGAGATCAACGGCTTCGCCGGCTCCAACATCGGCGAACTCATGGGCACCCCGCTCACCGCCCACTTCCTGGGCGGCTGCCCGATCGGAGCGGACGCGGAGACGGGCGTCATCGACCCGTACCACCGTCTCTACGGGCACCCGGGCATCTCGGTCGTCGACGGCGCGGCGGTCTCCGCCAACCTGGGCGTCAACCCGTCGCTGACCATCACCGCGCAGGCGGAGCGGGCGATGTCCTTCTGGCCCAACAAGGGCGAGGAGGACACGCGGCCGCGCCAGGGCGAGGCGTACGTCCGGCTGGCCGCGGTCGAGCCCAAGTCGCCGGCCGTCCCGGCGGAGGCCTTCGGCGCCCTGAAGCTGCCGTTCCTGGGCATTCCGGCGGTCCCGCCGAAGAAGGCCTGAGCGGACTCCGGAAAAGTGAAAGGGCGCTGCACCCCCCTCCGAGTGCAGCGCCCCTCCAGCTTTTGGGTGGTGCTGCATAGATGACCGGTGACCTGGGGGATTGGTTGTAGCCCATTCACGAGATCTTTATGTGACGCGCGTCACGTAGGGCGGCCCCGTGCAACGCAGGAGCCCCGCGTCGCGATTCCGGTCGCGGCGCGGGGCTCCTGGACGGGCACCGGCATCAGGGCTGCGGGCGGTGCCGAGGGCACGGCGCCGGGGGGTGGAGCGCCGCGGGTGGTGTCAGGGTGTGGGGGAGCGGGACGCGGGTCTCGGGTCGTTCGTTCGGCCGGTTGCGGCCGGCCCCGGGCGTCCCCGGGACCGACCGCCCTTTCTGGGTGACCGGGCTGCTGTCCCCTGCCGTCCGGTCACGCGCGCTGAAGCGAGGTCCCACGGCGTACCTGAGGTACGCCACACGCCCCAGCGAAGCCACGCGTGGTCTCAATCGGGCCCGCCCCTGGCTGGCACGGACACCACGACCAACGAAGCGCCGCGCCGCCCGGTCACGCGCCGTACGGGTGAGGCTGGGACCGAACTCGGGTGCGGGACGGCACTCACACGCGCCGGGACGGCACAGGCACGCGCCGGGACGGCACACGCACGCGCCGGGACGGCACTCACACGCGCCGGAGCGGCGCACGCTCGCGCCGGGACGGCAGTGGCGCCCGCATCCGACCCCGTGTCCCGTGCCCGCTCAGATGCGGCCGCGGCACAGCTCCAGCATCGTCATCGCCAGCGCCGTGCCCGGCTTGCCCAGCGCGTCGCGGTAGTGGCCGAGCACCTCCATCTCGCGGGCCAGGTTCACCCGGCGGCCGCCGGAGGAGATGCGGGCCTCCTGGATGACGGCCGAGACGGCCATCCGTTCCTGGATCAGACCGATGATCCGGTCGTCGAGCGCGTCGATGCGCTCCCGGGCGTCGCCGATCAGCGCCGCGGCCTCGTCGGTGCGGGCACCGGTCTGCTCGGTGACGGTCAGGGCGGCGGTCTTCGTGCTCATGGGGGCTCCTCGTGGTGTTGGGTCGCCCCGGAGCGACTGGGCCCGGGAAACGCAGAGCGCCCCGGGCCTTGTCGGCCCGGGGCGCCTGGGAAGTCGCTTGTCAGTAGCTCAAGCAGCACGACCATGGCATCCGGACCGGCCGGTGCCATAGGTAAAGACGAAGGTCGAGAGCTTGCGCATGGCGTCAGTATGGACCCCCCTCGACCCCCGGCGACAACCCGGGCCCGGATGGTGAGACGAAGGCCACCCCGGTTCGGATGGTGAGACGAAGGGCAAGGGCGGCGCGCCGGTAGAATCGACAAATAACCCCCCCTTCGGGGGACCGACCCTCTCCTACCGCCGGAAGGCCGCCGTAGTGTCATCAGCGACCCCCGCTGCCGCGCCCGACGTCACCAACCCGGACGTAGTCCTCGTTGTCGACTTCGGCGCCCAGTACGCCCAGCTCATCGCCCGCCGCGTCCGCGAGGCCCGGGTCTACAGCGAGATCGTCCCGTCCACCATGCCGGTGGCCGAGATGCTGGCCAAGAACCCGAAGGCGATCATCCTCTCCGGCGGCCCGTCCTCCGTGTACGCCGAGGGTGCCCCGCGTCTGGACCGCGCGCTCTTCGAGGCCGGTGTCCCCGTCTTCGGCATGTGCTACGGCTTCCAGCTGATGGCGACCACGCTCGGCGGCACCGTCGACAACACGGGTGCCCGCGAGTACGGCCGTACGCCGCTGCACGTCAGCAAGGCCGGCTCCACGCTCTTCGAGGGCACCCCGGTCGAGCAGTCGGTGTGGATGTCGCACGGCGACGCCTGCTCCGCCGCCCCCGAGGGCTTCACCGTCACCGCGTCCACCGACGTCGTGCCGGTCGCCGCCTTCGAGAACGACGAGAAGAAGCTGTACGGCGTCCAGTACCACCCCGAGGTGCTGCACTCCACCCACGGCCAGCAGATCCTGGAGCACTTCCTCTACCGCGGCGCCGGTATCGAGCCCAGCTGGACCACGGGCAACGTGATCGAGGAGCAGGTCGCGGCCATCCGCGCCCAGGTCGGCGACAAGCGCGCCGTCTGCGGCCTCTCCGGCGGCGTCGACTCCGCCGTGGCCGCCGCGCTCGTGCAGAGGGCCATCGGCTCCCAGCTCACCTGCGTGTACGTCGACCACGGCCTGATGCGCAAGGGCGAGACCGAGCAGGTCGAGAAGGACTTCGTCGCCTCCACCGGCGTCAACCTCAAGGTCGTCGACGCGCAGGAGCGGTTCCTCACCGCCCTCGCCGGCGTCTCCGACCCGGAGACCAAGCGGAAGATCATCGGCCGCGAGTTCATCCGCGTCTTCGAGCAGGCGCAGCTGGAGATCCTCCAGGAGGAGGGCCCCGAGGTCGCGTTCCTCGTCCAGGGCACGCTCTACCCGGACATCGTCGAGTCCGGCGGCGGCACCGGCACCGCCAACATCAAGTCCCACCACAACGTCGGCGGTCTGCCCGACGACATCGAGTTCGAGCTCGTCGAACCGCTGCGCCAGCTCTTCAAGGACGAGGTCCGCATGGTCGGGCAGGAGCTCGGCCTGCCCGAGGAGATCGTCCAGCGCCAGCCGTTCCCCGGCCCCGGCCTCGGCATCCGCATCGTCGGCGAGGTCACCAAGGAGCGCCTGGACCTGCTGCGCGAGGCCGACGCCATCGCCCGCGAGGAGCTGACGGCCGCCGGTCTCGACCGCGAGATCTGGCAGTGCCCGGTCGTGCTGCTCGCCGACGTCCGCTCCGTGGGCGTCCAGGGCGACGGCCGCACCTACGGCCACCCGATCGTGCTGCGCCCGGTGTCCTCCGAGGACGCCATGACCGCCGATTGGTCGCGCCTGCCGTACGACGTGCTCGCCAAGATCTCGACCCGCATCACCAACGAGGTCGCCGACGTCAACCGCGTGGTCCTCGACGTGACCAGCAAGCCGCCGGGCACCATCGAGTGGGAGTGACCCCTCCCCTCGGCCAGTGAAGCCGCCGCCCCCGGACGCCACGGGGGCGGCGGCTTCGTTTCCGGCCGGGGGCTTCGTTTCCGGCGGGGGAGGCGGGGAGGCGGGGAGAGCGGGGGCGGTGGGGGTGGTGGCGGCGGGAGCGCCGGGCGCAGGCGGGCGGAATCGGAGATCCCCGCCCGCCCCGCGCCTGTCCTCGTCCGCGCCCCCGGTACGTGTGTGCGCAGATCCCGTACGCGGATCCGCGTACGGGATCTGGTGAGTTGACCGGCCGGGCGTTACCTTCCGGCGCATGACCGAGATACCGGCGTCCGTTCCGGCCCCTGTCCCCGTCGAAAAGCTCCACTTCGCGATGCCGCCCGTCCACGCGACGGCCGGCGAGGAGCGCGCCCACCGCAAGCAGCGGCTCGCCGCCGCGCTCCGGGTGTTCGGGGGGTTCGGATACGAGGAGGGGGTGTCCGGCCACATCACCGCCCGCGACCCCGAGCACCGCGACTGCTACTGGGTGAACCCCTTCGGCGCCCCCTTCGCCGAGCTCACCGCGAGCGACCTCGTCCTGGTCGACGGTGACGGCCGCGTCGTGTACGGCGCCCACCACGTCAACCAGGCCGCCTTCGCGGTGCACGCCGAGGTGCACCGCGCCCGGCCCGACGTCGTCGCCGTGGCGCACACCCACTCCCCGCACGGCCGGGCGCTCGCCGCACTCGGCGAGCTGATCGACCCGATCACCCAGGAAGCCTGCGCCTTCTACCAGGACCACGCCCTCTACGACGCCTACACCGGCGTCACCGTCAACCCCGAGGAGGGCCGCCGCATCGCGATCGCGCTCGGTACCTTCAAGGGCATCGTGCTGCGCAACCACGGTCTGCTCACCGTCGGTTCGTCGGTCGACGCGGCGGCCTGGTGGTTCATCGCCATGGAGCGGTGCGCCCAGGTGCAGCTGACCGCGCGTGCCGCGGGCAAGCCGGTGCTCATCGACCACCGCGACGCCGTCGCCACCCGTGAACAGCTCGGCAGCGACCTGGTGGCCTGGATCAACTACCAGCCACTGTGGCGGCGGATCAGCCGTACGGAGCCCGAACTGCTGTCGTAGCCTGTGCGCTTGGCTGCCCGTACGTCAATGTGATGACTCTTCAAATCACTCCCGCGCGAGGGGTGCAGAGCCCTCCGTACGGGCATGCGGTGCGGCACAATTCCCAGGAATCAACAGCCAGTTGACGACGGCACCTGGGGCCGGTCGACCGATCGGGAAGTGGGCGCGCCGTGGCGGTGCAAGAGGCGAGACAGTGCGGGGCGGACGCGGACGGCGGCGGCTGCCCGCACTGCGGGGGCTCCGGCCACCGGCGGGCCGTCGCCGCCTTCCTCGCCCGGCGCGACGAGCTCGCCGCCGGACGCGGCGTGCCCGCCGCCCTCGCCCACTCGCCGGTGGCCTCCCGCCAGTGGGTCTCCGACGAACTCGCCCAGTCCGCCCGCACGGTCACAGCGCGCGGCCGGGAGGCCGGCGGTGCCCGGCGCGGGCGCGTGTACCGCGGCACCCTCGCGGCCGTGTGGGGCGGCGTTCTCGCACTGCTCCTCGGGCAGGCCCTCACCGCGGTCGGCGCCGGCTGGACCGGCGCCCGCACCGCGGCCCTCGGCACCGCCGTCCTGCTCGCCGCCGCCCTGACCGCCGTGGCCCGGACCCACCGCGACCGCGGCGGGGTCTTCGCCCCGCTCCTCGGCGAGGACAACCGGCTCTCCACCTCCCGCACCGTCGCCGCCGCCTGGCTCCTCCTCGCCGTCTTCGGCGTGCTCCTGCTGTCCCTGCGGCTGGCCGGCGGGGCGCCGCACGTGGACCTCGGCCTCCGGCGCGGCGCCGGGCTGCTCGCCGTCCTCGCCCTGGTCGGCCTGACCACCGTGACGGCCCGGCTGATCGTGGCGCTGCGGGTCGCCGCCCGGCGGCTGCAGAAGGTGCGGGCCGAGCGGCCCCGACCGGCCGACCTCCTCTGCGACGACGACGGCCGTGCCTCCCTCACCGACGTGCAGTACGTGCTGGTCTCCGCCGCCGTCCTCGTGGTCGCCGCGGTCCGGCTGGGCCGGGCCCCCGACCGGCTGCCCGAGCTGCCCTGGGCGCTGGTGCTGCTCGTCGCCGTCTCCGTGGCCTGCTACCTCTCCGGAAAGTGCGCCGAGGGCGGCCGTCCCAAGATCTTCTCGGTCGTCCGGGCCCGCGAGGCGGGCGACCTCGACGCCCCGATCCGTACCGGCGACGACATCGAGATCCGCGGCACGGGCTTCGTCCCGGCGGGGGCGGCGGGCCCCGACCCGCTGACCCGGCTCGTCGTCCGGATCGGCCCGGTCCACGCCCATGTCCCGCTCGTCCCCGTCCCCGGCGGCTTCGCCAACCCCACCGACACGGCCCTGACCGTGCCCCTCCCGGTGGACGTGGAACCGGGCCGGGTGGAGGTGTCGGTCGTGACGGCCGCCGGCGTGGAGACCAACCGGGTCACGATCGACGTCCTCGACTGAGCCGGCCCCGGCCGCCCGTCCCCGCCGCCGGCGGATCGCCTCCCACCAGGGATGTCCCCGCACAGGCAATCCAGGGAGAATCGTTCCTCGTAACAAGAGGCAGGGGCGTGGAGAGGCGGCCGGAGATGACGGGACGGACGGACGGAACGACGGGCCAGGGCTCCGGGAGCCCGGGCGGTCACGGGACCCTCGCCGGCGCCGGCGGACTCGACGGGTGGAAGGCACTCGCCTCCCGCTACGCGCTGGTGCCGCTGCGGATCTTCCTCGGCATCACCTTCATCTACGCGGGCCTCGACAAGCTCACCGATCCCGGCTTCCTCGCAGACACCGGTTCCGGGTCGATCGGCGAGGTCATGCGGGGCGTCAGGGACAGCTCGGCCCTGCCCGCCCTGGTCGACCTGGCCCTCAAGAACCCGGTCGGCTTCGGCTACGCCATCGCCCTCGGCGAGCTGGCCGTCGGCCTCGGCACCCTCTTCGGTCTCTTCGCCCGGCTCGCCGCGCTCGGCGGGGCGCTGATCTCGCTGAGCCTCTGGCTGACCGTCAGCTGGCAGGTGAACCCGTACTACCTCGGCAACGACCTCGCCTACCTCATGGCCTGGCTGCCGCTGCTGCTGGCGGGCGCCCCGGTGCTCTCGCTCGACGCTCTCCTCGCCGACCGGCGGCGCAGGAGATAGGCGACCCACGAGGCCACCGCGGCCAGGCCGAAGGCCCCGCCCAGCACCGGGAACACCACGTACCAGGCGACCGGCCAGGCACCGGCCGCGTCCCCCGCGAAGAGGGCGGCGAGGGCCAGGGCGGCCACGCCGAGAACCAGTCGGCCGGGGCGGAACTCATGAACCAGCACGGGTGACCTCCACCTGTCCGAGGCCGACCTCCAGGAAGAGGTCGACGGTGCCGCCCGGGGGGACGCCCGGCGGCGGCGTGAGCGTACGGGTCTCGTCGAGGTCCGGCGCGATGTCGATGTCGCCCCGCTGCGAGGGCACGGCGGACGGCGCCGGCGGCGTCGGCGCCACGGGCGGCCGCGCGGAGGGCTGTGCCGTGGTCCGTCCAGGGGCGGGCGGGGCCGGCGGGGTGGCCGGGGCCGGCGCCGGTCCGTTCGGGGGCAGCCGGAGGTCGCCGAGGCCGGCCTGGGCGCGCAGCGTCACCGTCACGTTCCGCGGCACGATCACCTCCAGCCTCCCCGCGCCGACCTCCACCCGGGTCGTCACCTTCGTCCCCGCCGGCACGACGAGACCCGACAGGTCGAGCGTGCCGACCCCCGTGCCCAGCTCGTACCGCGGCTGCACCGCCGAGACCGTCGCCGGGCGCCAGGTCTCGCGCGCCCAGACGGTGGAGATCTCCTTCGGCAGCACCGACGCCACCGTGAGCAGCCCCGCCGTCACGAGCATGAGGAAGACCGTGCCGAACCCGGTCCGGCCGACCAGGCTGCTGACGACCAGGCCGAGCCCGAACACCGCGAGCGCGGCCGCCAGACCGATCTGCAGGCTGGTGCCCAGCGGGTGCCCGTCCCAGGACAGGCCCGTGCCCAGCCCGCCCGCGACCAGGGCGAGCAGGAACACGAGGCCGCCGATGGACGGCGGGCTCGTGCGGACCGGGGTCGAGGGCGTCGGCCTGCTCGGCTCCCCGGGATCGGGGCCCCACTGGCTGCCGGGCGTCGGCACCACGCCGTCGATCGTGCCGTCCTCGTCGAGCACGCCGTGCGGGCCCCAGAGGTATCCGACGGCCACCTTGCCGGTCGAACCGTCCTTGACGATCGGGTCCCGCCACCAGGACGGGAACTCCATCACCGGCGGCGCCTTCGTCTCCGGCGGAGCCTCGGCGACGGCGAGCGCCGCGGCCGCGTCTATCCGGCCGCCCTCCTCGGCGGTCGCCACGACCGACTGGCGCCGCTGCGACCACACCGCCGCACCGCTCACCGCGAGGGAGAGGATCAGCGTGAACGCCAGCGTGCCCCCGTTGTGCAGCATCGACAGGAAGACGCCGCAGCCCACGAGCGCCATCAGGACCGCGCTCAGCGAGGAGCCGGAGACCCGGCCGGTCAGCAGCCGGCGGCCCTCGCTCTCCTCCTCGCCCACGAGCGGAATCAGCAGCCACGCGAAGCCGTAGAAGATCAGTCCGACGCCGCCGGTCACGGCGAGCACGCCGAGCGCGATCCGGAAGATCACCGGGTCGAGGTCGAAGTGCCGGCCGAGCCCGCCGCACACGCCGGCCACGACCTTCTGCCCGCGCGAGCGCCGCAGCGGCGGGGCGGGCGGGGCCTCCGCCGACGGCGGGGCCTCGTGGGGCGAAGGCGTCGTACTCGTCATGCCTCCATGGTGACCGCCCGTGACGCCCCGCGGCACCGGGGCCGACCCTGCCTTGACCCTGATCTTCCGGCCGAACGTGACCCCGAGACGGTTCCAGGGTCGATATCCGGGCCGACCCTGATGTCCGGGGGCGGCCGAACGTGTGACGATCAGTCCATGCCCGTTGCCGCCCGTCTGCCCGAGCTCGACGAACCGCCCGTGCGCAAGCTGTACCGCAGCGCCGACGGACGGTGGCTCGGCGGTGTCGCGCGCGGCCTCGCGGGGCATCTGGGACTGCCGGTGATCTGGGTGCGCGCGTTCTTCGTGGCCCTGATGCTCGCGGACGGCCTCGGCGCGCTGCTCTACGCGGTGTTCTGGATCGTCGTGCCGCTCGGCGTCGGCGGCCGCTCCGCGCCGCGCTCGGTCTTCGAGACCACGGCCGACGGCCGCAGACGCCTCCGCAAGCCCGACCGGGGCCAGGTCTTCGCCCTGATCGCCCTCGCGCTCGGCATCTCCGCGTTCGTCGGCAACCTCCATGTCGACCGGGAGGCCGGCCGCTACGTCTGGCCGTCCCTGCTGATCGGTGTCGGCGTCGTCCTCGTCTGGCGGCAGGCGGACAACGCCCGCCGGGCCAGCTGGACCGACCCCGACCGGCGCCGCCGCGCCCTCCAGCTCGTGCGCGGACTCGTGGGCGTCGCCCTGGTCGGCACCGGCCTCGCGGTGTTCGTGGTGGTGCGCGGCTCGGTCGCCCAGCTCGGCACGGCGCTGACCGCCGCCGTCGCCGTCCTCACCGGGATAGCGCTGCTCGCCGGGCCCTGGCTGGTCCGGATGTCGCAGGACCTGAGCGAGGAGCGCACGCTGCGCATCCGCGCCCAGGAGCGCGCCGAGGTCGCCGCCCACGTCCACGACTCCGTACTGCACACCCTCACGCTGATCCAGCGGAACGCCGACGACGCCGGCGAGGTCCGCCGGCTCGCCCGGGCCCAGGAGCGGGAGCTGCGCAACTGGCTGTACAAGCCGGAGGGCACGGGCAAGGAGGAGGACGAGGAGCCGGCCACCCTCGCCGAGGCGGTCAAGCGGGCCGCGGCCGAGGTCGAGGACAAGCACGGTGTCCCGCTGGAGGTCGTCGTGGTCGGCGACTGCCCGCTCGACGAGAAACTGGGCGCGCAGATGCAGGCCGCGCGCGAGGCGATGGTCAACGCCGCCAAGTACGGTGGCGAGGGGGGACCGGTGCAGGTCTACGCGGAGGTGGAGGGCCGGACGGTCTTCGTCTCCGTGAAGGACCGCGGGCCGGGCTTCGACCTGGACGCGGTACCGGACGACCGGATGGGCGTACGAGAATCGATCATCGGCCGGATGCAGCGCAACGGCGGATCGGCGCGGCTGAGGTCCGTGCCGGGCGGGGGTACCGAAGTGGAGCTGGAGATGGAGAGGGCGGACGGATGAGCGACGAGACGGGGACCGGGAGCGGGGCGGCGCAGGGCACGGAGCGCCGGGTGCGGGTCGTGCTCGTCGACGACCACCGCATGTTCCGCACCGGGGTGCAGGCGGAGATCGGCCGGACCGACGTGACCGGCGTCGAGGTGGTCGGCGAGGCCGCCGACGTGGACCAGGCGGTCACGGTGATCACCGCCACCCGCCCCGAGGTCGTCCTCCTCGACGTGCACCTGCCGGGCGGCGGCGGGGTCGAGGTGCTGCGCCGCTGTGCCAGCCTGATGGCGGCGGCCGAGAACCCGGTCCGATTCCTGGCCCTGTCGGTGTCCGACGCGGCCGAGGACGTCATCGGGGTCATCCGCGGCGGTGCCCGCGGCTACGTCACCAAGACCATCACCGGTACCGACCTGGTCGACTCGATCTTCCGGGTGCAGGAGGGCGACGCCGTCTTCTCGCCGCGCCTGGCCGGCTTCGTCCTCGACGCCTTCGCCTCGACGGACGCCCCGCCGGTGGACGAGGACCTCGACCGGCTCACCCAGCGGGAGCGCGAGGTGCTCCGGCTGATCGCCCGCGGCTACGCGTACAAGGAGATCGCCAAGCAGCTCTTCATCTCGGTGAAGACGGTCGAGTCCCACGTCTCGGCGGTGCTCCGCAAGCTCCAGCTGTCCAACCGGCACGAGCTGACCCGCTGGGCGACCGCCCGCCGCCTCGTCTGAGGACCGACGACGGGCGTCCGGAGGCCGGCGTCAGCCCACCCGGGTGGCGCCCGCGAAGGGCATCTCGTCGATCGGGGCGATCCGGACCGGGGCGCCGGGGCGCGGGGCGTGGATCATCTGCCCGCCGCCGATGTAGAGGCCGACGTGGCTGATGCCGGAGTAGAAGAACACCAGGTCGCCGGGGGCCAGCTCGGAGCGTGAGACCCGGCGGCCGGCGTTGATCTGGGTGTACGTGGTGCGCGGCAGCGAGACCCCGGCGGCGCGCCAGGAGGCCTGGGTCAGTCCCGAGCAGTCGAAGGCCGACGGCCCCGTCGCCCCCCACACGTAGGGCTTGCCGAGCTGGGCGCGGGCGAACGCGATCGCCTCGGCGGCGCGGCTGGTGGGCGCCGTGATCGGGCCGCGCGGCAGGGAGTCCCGGTCGGCCCGGTCCGCCGTGCCCGAAGAGCCCGGGGCGCCGGCCGCGTCGTGCGCTCCGGCCGCGACGGCGGCCTCGTACCGGGCCCGCTCCTCTGCGGTCAGCCGGGCGAGCAGGGTGCGGGCCGCGGTCAGCTTCCCCTGCACGGTGGCCTTCTGCCGCCGCAGCTCGGCCTCGTGCGTCCGCAGCTCCCGGAGCCGCCCCTCGGCCTCGCCGCGCAGCTGCCGTACGGCCGTCAGCTCGCGCCGTACGGACGCGACGGCCGCCGCCTGCCGGTCCCCGGCCTTCTCGGCGAGCGCGGCCCGCTCCAGGTACTGGTCCGGGTCGGAGGTGAGGACGAGCCGGATCGCCGGGTCGAGGCCGCCGGAGCGGTACTGCGCGGCGGCGAACGCGCCCAGCGACTCACGGGAGCGGTTGAGCCGGTCGGTCCTGCGGGCGGACTCGTCGCGCAGCCGGTCGAAGGCGGCCCACGCCCGGTCGGCCTGCTCCTTCGCGCCGTTGTACTTCTCGGTCGCGACCTCGGCCTCCTCGTAGAGCCGGTCGACCTCGGCCTTGACCTGGGCGGGGGTCGGTCGGGGCGCGGCGTGCCCGGAGCCCTCGAAGACGGTCGCGGTGGCCGCGGAGGCGAGGGCCAGAGTGGCCGCCGTGCGGGCGGCCTGGCCGCCGAGCGGGGACTGCTTGGGCTTGCGGTGCGCTGCCACGAGGGCGGGTCACATCCTCTCCCTGCGGGGGACATCGCCCGCCGGGGCCGGCGGCGGCCCGCACAGGGGAACGCGCCGCCGCCGGTTTTCTCGGCGGGGGTGACCGACAGCCGTCGGAGTCCGGCGGTGGTGGGGAGCCGGTCACCTGGAGGAGGACGCTAAACCTGGCGGACGCCCGGCGGCGTCGGGTTGACCGCTATTGGCGCCCGTTGCCTTTCCGGGACCGTTCCCTTTCGAACGGAGTGAGATCCGGACGGCGCTTCCGGCGGCCCCCTGACCGAAGCCGGGGAGAAGGCGGACCCGCCCCAGGGCCGCTGATATGGCCCCGGTTAGGCTCCGCCCCATGGACGTACTCATTCATGTCTTCGTCGCTCTTCACATCATCGGAATCGGCGCGCTGCTCGGCGGATTCCTGACCCAGATGAAGGCGATGGGCGCCGGTACGGCCCGCTTCACCCCGGCGATGCTGCACGGCGCCCTGACGATGCTCGTCACCGGCATCGCCCTCGTCGGCCTCAACCAGGCCGACGACCACACCCTGAACAACATCAAGATCGGCGTGAAGCTCGCCGTGCTCGTCGTGATCCTCGGCCTCGTCTACGTCAAGCGCGACGAGGAGAAGGTCGACAAGGGGCTGTTCGGCGCGGTCGGCGGCCTGACCATGGCGAACATCTTCATCGCCACGCTCTGGGTCTGACCGCCGCCCGACAGGGGCGCGGAGGCCAGGGCACTCCCTGATCCGCCCGGCCCGGAGGACGCGAGCTATACCGGGCGCACGCTTCCGTAGATCGGCATGTAGTAGATCGACTCCTCGCGCACGTACGCCCCCGGCTTCGGCGCGTGGATCATCTTGCCGCCGCCGATGTAGATGCCCACGTGGCTGATGTCGTCGTAGAAGAAGACGAGATCGCCCGGGAGCAGGTCGCCGGTGGCGATCCTGTCGCCGACCTTCACCTGGTCCCAGGTGGTCCGCGGCAGATCCACCCCGGCCGCGCGCCAGGCGGCCTGGGTGAGCCCGGAGCAGTCGTACGAGCTGGGGCCGGTGGCCCCCCAGACGTACGGCTTGCCGATCTGGGCGCGCGCGAAGGCCAGCGCCTCGGCCGCCTTCGCCGCGTACGAGGAACCCGAACCGGACGGCGGCGGCGTGCTCGGATCCGGCGTCGGCCGGGTCTCCTCCTGCCGCTTGCGCTCGGCCTCGGCCGCCGCCTTCGCGGCCGCCTCCGCCTTGGCCCGTGCCTCCGCCTTCCGGCGCGCCTCGGCCTGCCGCTCGCGCTCCAGCTCCGCGAGCCGCGCCTTCTCCTCCGCCGTCAGCTTCGCGAGCAGCGTGCGCGCCTCGGCGAGCTTGGCCTGCACGGTCTCCTTGCTGCCGCGCAGCTTCTTCTGCGCGGCGGTCAGCTCCGTGAGGCTCCGGGCGGCCTGCGCCCGCTGCTTCGCCGCTGCCGCGCGCTTCGACTCGTAGTCGGCGACCGCGGTGCGCTGCTTCTCCGAGAGGCGGTCCATCAGGTGCGTCTGGTCGAAGTAGTCCTGCGGGCTGTCGGCGAAGATCAGGGTGGCGGTCGGTCCGACCGCGCCGGCCCGGTACTGCGCCGCCGCGTACGCGCCGAGGGCCCGGCGCGACTCGTTGATCTCCTCCGTGCGGCGGGCCGCGTCGTCGAGCATCCGGGCGACCGTGCGCCGCTGCCGGTCGGTGGCCTCCTTGGCGCGGTCGTACTCCTGCGTCGCGGCACCGGCCTCCCGGTACAGCCGGTCGACCTTCTTCTGCACCTCCTCGACCGAGGGCTTCGCCGGCTGCGTGGGAACGGCGTGGGCGCTCTGCCCGGACAGCAGCGTCACGGAGGCGAGGGCGGCCGTCGTGACTCCGACGGCGGGGGCGTGGGGGCGGGTCGTGCGCGGCTTGCGATGGGACGCCAAGGCCGGCATCTCCTTCCTGGACACCGAGAGGCACCCGACCGCGTGGTGTCGGCCGTGAGGGAGGCGCGCCTGGTTCGGCGTGGGCTTCCCGCTCGGCGCGGTTCGCCGACGGTGGGGAGGGGGTAGGGGACGGGCCGCTTGGGCGAGCACGCTAGCGAGCCGCGGGACGGCTGGGAAGGCCGGTGGGTCTTATGTCCGATACATTTTCGTGACCTGATGCGGATGGGCACCCTCCGCACCGTCACGTATCCCTTCGGTCACTTTCGGACGCGGCAACCGACTGTCGGTCCGGCCGCCTAGACTCGGGAGGCGATGAGCAGCCTCTTTGACGACAGCTTCCTGGCGAGCCTCCAGAACCACTCCTCGGAGCCTCCGCCCCTGCCCGAGGACCACGAGCACGGCGCCCCGGCCGCGGAGGAGGTCCCGCACGACCTCTTCGGGGAGCACTTCGACGCGCCCCCGGCCGACCGGGACCCCTACTACCGCGACGGCGCCCACCGCCCCGTCGTGGACCCGGCCGCGCTTCTGGACGGGATGAACGAGCAGCAGCGCGCCGCCGTCGTCCACACCGGCACCCCGCTGCTCATCGTCGCGGGCGCCGGCTCCGGCAAGACCCGGGTGCTCACCCATCGCATCGCCCACCTCCTGGGTACGCGGCACGTCCACCCCGGCCAGATACTGGCGATCACCTTCACCAACAAGGCCGCCGGCGAGATGAAGGAGCGCGTCGAGCAGCTCGTCGGCCCGCGCGCCCACGCCATGTGGGTCATGACCTTCCACAGCGCGTGCGTGCGCATCCTGCGCCGCGAGTCGAAGCGCCTCGGCTTCACGTCCTCGTTCTCGATCTACGACGCCGCCGACTCCAAGCGTCTGATGTCCCTGGTCTGCCGCGACCTGGACCTCGACCCCAAGCGCTTCCCGCCGAAGTCCTTCAGCGCCAAGATCTCCAACCTCAAGAACGAGCTCATCGACGAGGAGACCTTCGCCGACCGGGCCGCCGACGGATTCGAGAAGACCCTCGCCGAGGCCTACCGGATGTACCAGGCGCGGCTGCGCGAGGCCAACGCGCTGGACTTCGACGACATCATCATGACGACGGTCCACCTGCTCCAGGCCTTCCCGGACGTCGCCGAGCACTACCGCCGCCGCTTCCGGCACGTCCTCGTCGACGAGTACCAGGACACCAACCACGCCCAGTACACGCTCGTGCGGGAGCTGGTCGGCACCGGGTACGAGGACCTCGGCCCCGCCGAGCTGTGCGTCGTCGGCGACGCCGACCAGTCGATCTACGCCTTCCGCGGCGCGACCATCCGCAACATCCTCCAGTTCGAGGAGGACTACCCGGACGCCACGACGATCCTCCTGGAGCAGAACTACCGCTCCACGCAGACGATCCTGTCCGCGGCCAACGCCGTCATCGAGCGCAACGAGTCCCGCCGTCCCAAGAACCTGTGGACCAACGCGGGCGCCGGCGCGCAGATCACCGGCTACGTCGCAGACACCGAACACGACGAGGCCCAGTTCGTCGCCGACGAGATCGACCGCCTCACCGACGCGGGAGACGCCAAGGCCGGCGACGTCGCCGTGTTCTACCGCACCAACGCCCAGTCCCGCGTCTTCGAAGAGATCTTCATCCGCGTCGGCCTCCCGTACAAGGTCGTCGGCGGCGTGCGCTTCTACGAGCGCAAGGAGGTCCGGGACGTCCTCGCCTACCTGCGCGTCCTCGCCAACCCCGAGGACAACGTGCCGCTGCGCCGCATCCTCAACGTCCCCAAGCGGGGCATCGGCGAGCGCGCCGAGGCGATGATCGACGCCCTCGCCCTGCGCGAGAAGATCACCTTCCCGCAGGCGCTCAAGCGCGTCGACGAGGCCTACGGCATGGCGGCCCGCTCCTCCAACGCCGTCAAGCGTTTCAACACGCTCATGGAGGAGCTGCGCACCATCGTCGACTCGGGTGCCGGACCGGCCGTGGTCCTGGAGGCCGTGCTCGAACGCACCGGTTATCTGGCCGAGTTGCAGGCCTCCACCGACCCGCAGGACGAGACCCGCATCGAGAACCTTCAGGAACTCGCCGCCGTGGCGCTGGAGTTCGAGCAGGAGCGCGGCGAGGAGGGCGGCTCGCTCTCCGAGTTCCTGGAGCAGGTCGCGCTCGTCGCCGACTCCGACCAGATCCCCGACGAGGACGAGGAGGGCTCGGGCGTCATCACCCTGATGACCCTCCACACGGCCAAGGGCCTGGAGTTCCCGGTCGTCTTCCTCACCGGAATGGAGGACGGCGTCTTCCCGCACATGCGCGCGCTGGGCCAGACCAAGGAGCTGGAGGAGGAGCGCCGCCTCGCGTACGTGGGCATCACCCGCGCCCGCGAGCGCCTCTACCTGACCCGCTCCGCGATGCGCAGCGCCTGGGGGCAGCCCTCGTACAACCCGGCCTCGCGCTTCCTGGAGGAGATCCCCACCGCGTACCTGGAGTGGAAGCGGACCGGCCCGATGGCCAAGCCCGCCGGGCCGACCTCCGGCATCACGTCCTCGCTGTCCTCCTCGCGCTCCCGCTCCGGCCCGTCGGGCTTCGCCACGCGGCGTACGAGCGACAAGCCGGTGATCACGCTCCAGGTCGGCGACCGGGTCACGCACGACCAGTTCGGCCTCGGCACGGTCATGGGCGTGCAGGGCGTGGGCGCCGACGCCCAGGCGACGATCGACTTCGGCGGCGAGAAGCCGAAGCGGCTGCTGCTGCGGTACGCGCCGGTCGAGAAGCTGTAGGCGTCAGGCAGGTACGAGGAAGGGCCCCGGCCGGAGTGCGGCGGGGCCCTTCCTCGTACCTGCGGTGCGGGGGTCAGCTCAGCGGGTTGAGACCGTGGCTGAGCAGCCAGGGCAGCGGGTCGATGGCCGCGCCGCCGTTCGGCCGGACCTCGAAGTGGAGGTGCGGGCCGGTGGAGTTGCCGGAGTTGCCGGAGTACGCGATGACCTCGCCGGCCTTGACCTTGCCGGAGCGGATCTTGGTGCTGCTGAGGTGGCAGTACCAGGTCTCCGTGCCGTCCGGCGCGGTCACGATCGCCATGTTGCCGTAGGCGCTGTTCCACTGGGTGCGGACGGTGCCGTCGGTCGCGGACATGACCTTGGTGCCGTACTGCACGGGGAAGTCGATACCGGTGTGCGTCGACATCCAGTTGACGCCGGCCTGACCGAAGCGGGCGCTGAGCTGGTGCAGCTTCACCGGGAGCATGAACTTCGGGCGGAGGGCCTCCTTGCGGGCGGCCTCCTCCTCGCGCTTCTTCCGCTCCGCGTCCTGGCGGATCTTCAGGTCGATGCGCTCCTGGGTGCGGCTGGCGCGCTCGCCGAAGTCGCGGGCGTCGGCGCTGAGCGCGGCGAGCTGGGTGTCCAGCTTGCTGTTCGCGGCGACCTGCTTGACCGAGGCCGGGTCGGCGGCGGCCATGGACGTCGTGTCGTCCTTGGCGTCGGCGGTGTCGGTGAGACCACTGACGGAGGCGGCGGCGATGCCGGCGACCCCCATGACGCAGGCGGACGGAACGGCGACCGTCAGGAGGGCGGACCGCTTGGCGGGCGTACGGCGCCGGCCGCGACTGCCGCCGCCGGAGCGGCGCACGGGCCGCGCGGGGAGGTCGGCGTCCGGGGCGGGGCCCTGGCCCGGAAGGAGATCGGGGTCGATCTCCAGAGCGATCATGGTCTCGGCGTCGTGGAAGGCGTCGGGCTCCTGGTCGAGGTCCTCGGCGTACTCGGCGAGTTCCGGCTCGAACGCCGTCGGCTCCTCGTAGGAAGCCGTCTCGTAGGAGGCCGTCTCGTAGGCGGCGGCGTCGTACTGCGGCGTCTCGTACCGAGGAGCGTCGTACGCGGACGTCTCGTACTGGGGCGCCTCGTACTGGGGCGTCTCGTACGCCGCGGACTCGGGGGACGCGTACGCGTCGTACGAGCCGTAGGACGCGGCGTTCTCGTGGGAGAAGTCGTACGAGGGCTCGGGGGAGTGCTCGGCCGGGTACTCCGAGGAGTGCTCCGGGGTGTACTGCTGCGGGACGACCGCTTCGGGGGCCACCTGGTTCCAGGCCGTGGCGTCGTACGTCCCGGTCTCGAAGCCGGGGGCCGTCCACTGGGTCGTGGCGTCGTGGGAGGCGAAGGGAGCGGCCTCGTACTGGCCCGTCTGCTGCGCCTCGGTCCAGGCGGAGGCGTCCCACTGACCGGTGGCGGTGTAGGAGCCGTAGGAGCCGGTGTCCCACTGGCCGCCGTGGTCGCTGTAGCCGGTGTAACCGCTCTGGTCGACGTACCCGGTGTGGCTGGTCTGACCTGCGTCGTAGCCCGTGTCGTAGGTGCCGAACAGAGGGTCGACGGCGTAGCTGCCCGTGGTCTGGGTGGCGTCCGTGACGTACCCGGCGTGGGGGTGCTGGTCGTTCACCAACTTCTCTCTCGCCTCGGCAGCAGGGGGTCAAGCAGTGGCGTGACTGTACCCGGCGGTACGCGCGCCCGACAATCTTCGTGGGGTTTCGGGCCGCCAGGAAACGGGCAATCGGCCGTCTTTCGGTGGGTTGTGGAGAGAGCTTTGGCTCTGTGTTCGAAAAAGGTTCGAAGAACGGTGGCCTTCCGGCGGCCCGTCAGGCGACCGAGGCGGCCCCCGCGGACCCGTCCCGCGCTCCGGCGGCCGGTACGCCGTGGTCCAGCGCCTCGAGGATGCCGGCCGCGACCGTCGGATGCACCGGCAGCGCCAGGTGCCCGACACCGCTGACCCGCACGTTGTGGGCGACGAGATCCGGGTGGTCGAGACGGGCCGTCTCGACCGGGATCATCACCTGGTCCAGATCGCTCCAGAAGCTCACGAACCGGGTGCGGCAGCCCGCCGCGGGCCCGGCGAGCTCGCGCAGCACCTCCGAGCCGGGCCGCATCTGGCGCACCAGGGGGTGCGCGTCGGCGAGCGGCACGAAGGTGGTGCCGGAGTGCGGGGTGCCCAGCATGACCAGGGTGCGCACCCGGGCGTCACCGCCCAGGCGCTGTACGTAGTAGCGGGCGATGAGCCCGCCCAGACTGTGCCCGACCAGGTCGACCTCGCGGTGCCCGGTCCGGGCGAGCACCTCCTCCACGTGGCGCCCGAGCAGCTCGGCGGCGGTCCGCAGGTCGCACGTGAGCGGGGAGTAGTTGACCGACTCGACGCGGTCACGGCCGTGCCGGGCGAGCGCGCGGCGCAGCAGGACGAACACGGAGCGGTTGTCGACGAAGCCGTGCAGCAGCACCACCGGGCGCGGCCCGCTCCCCGGAACGCCGGACGGAGTCGTCCGGCGACGTTCGGTGATCAGGCCGGAGGGGTAGAGGAACAGATGGCCGGCGAGGACCGCCAGCTCCAGGGCGTTGGCCTTCATCCGGTCGGCCATGCACGCGGCGATCCGGTCGGTGAGTGCGGTGGGGGTGAGATCCATCGCCGACCTCCGTCCCGTAACGGCGTTCCGCCGCACCTCCGTGCCGTGCGGTCGGCGGCGCGGTGATACGGCGACCCCGTGGCGGCTCCTCCGCGGAGCGAACAATGTCCCACGTGTGATTTCCCCCTCGCCGTCCACCGCGAAACGGTCGGGTGCGGGATGCTGGCGATAACGTTCGTTCACCTCCCCGGCAACGAGGCTCGGGGGTCGCATGTGGAGGCAGTGATGGGTGTGACCGGTCCGATCCGCGTGGTGGTCGCCAAGCCGGGTCTCGACGGCCACGATCGCGGGGCCAAGGTGATCGCACGGGCCCTCCGCGACGCCGGCATGGAGGTGATCTACACCGGGCTGCACCAGACGCCGGAGCAGATCGTCGACACCGCGATCCAGGAGGACGCCGACGCGATCGGGCTCTCGATCCTCTCCGGCGCTCACAACACGCTGTTCGTGAAGGTGCTGGAGCTCCTGAAGGAGCGCGACGCGGAGGACATCAAGGTCTTCGGCGGCGGCATCATCCCGGAGGCGGACATCCCGCCGCTGAAGGAGAAGGGCGTGGCGGAGATCTTCACGCCGGGCGCCACGACGACCGCGATCGTCGACTGGGTGAACGCGAACGTCCGCGTGGCGGCCTGAGCCGCCGGCGGCACGGACGAGGAGATGTACGGGGCGACCCCGGGCTCGAGCCCGGGGTCGCCCCGTTTTCCGGTGGGCCGGAGTCGCCCCGTTTTCCGGTGGGTGCGGGCGCGCGGGTGCGGGCACACCGGTGCGGGACAGCCCGGAGCCGGCGGCTCGGGACTCCGGCGCCCGGGCCGGGGGTCCGGGCGCGGGGACGCGGCGCCCGTGACGACCGCCGGACTCCGGCCTGGGGCCGGAGTCACGCCGCGTCGCCGGATCCCGCCGACGGGCCGGGCCGCGGGGCCGGTCCTTCACGCCGGGCGCGGCCCCGGCGTGCCACGTCGGTCCGCCTCCGCCGGTTCCGGTCGGTCCGCCTCCGCCAGCTCGGCGTGCATCGCCGCCCGCAGTTCCAGGGTGGAGACGAGGCGCTGGAAGGCCTCGGACCAGTAGGCGGCGGCGCCGGGGGATGCGTCCTCGGGCTCGGCGGGGAGCGCGGTCAGGGCGGTGAGCTGGGGGGCTGCGGCCGGTGACAGGCAGCGCTCGGCGAGGCCCATCACGCCGCTGAAGCTCCACGGGTAGCTGCCCGCGTCCCGGGCGATGTCCAGGGCGTCGACGACCGCCCGGCCCAGCGGATCCGACCAGGGCACCGCGCAGACCCCGAGCAGCTGGAACGCCTCCGACAGGCCGTGCGCCGCGATGAACGAGGCCACCCAGGCGGCCCGCTCCTCCTCGGGGAGCGTGGCGAGGAGCTGAGCGCGCTCGGCCAGCGAGGACGTGCCGGGGCCGGTGGCCTGCGGGGCCGCCGGGGAGCCGAGGAGGGCGCGCGACCAGTCCGCGTTCCGCTGGCGCACGGCCGCCCGGCACCAAGCCGCGTGGAGCTCGACGCGCCAGTCGTCCGTGACCGGCAGGGCGACGATCTCCTCGGGCGTCCGCCCGCCGAAGCGCCCGGGCCAGCAGTCCAGCGGCGCCGCCTCGACGAGCTGGCCGAGCCACCAGGAGCGCTCGCCCCGTCCCGTGGGCGGGGTGGGCGACACGCCGTCGTGCCGCATGCCCGCGTCGCACTCGTGCGGCGCCTCGACGACCACGGTCTCCGCGCCCTCCGTACGGTCCAGGGACACGCACGACGCGGCCCGCTCCGCCATGCGTGCGGCCAGCGCGGAAGCCGGCAGTGCGGACAGCAGCTCGGCGGCCGTCGCGCGCACGTTGCGGCTGCGGTCGGACAGGGCGGCCTCCAGGAACTCCTCGTCGGCCGGCCCGAGCCCCGCCCGCAGCGAGTCCAGGAACATCAGCCGGTCCTCGGCCCGCTCCGAGCCCCACGTCGAGGCGAGCAGCTCGCGGCCCCGGGCCGGATCGGCGGCCCGTACGGCGGAGAGCAGGGCCACCCGCTCCGCGAAGAGCCCTTCCTCCCACAGCGCCGGCACGGCGTCCGGATCCCCGGGGTCGGGCAGCGTGCCACCCCCGCCCGCACCCCGCAGCGCGAACTTCCACTCCGGATTCAGCCGGGCCAGCCACAGCCCCCGGGGCCCGGCGAAGGCCAGGGCCTGGGGCCTCAGATCGGTCCGGGCGCGGGCCGCGTCGAGCAGCGCGGGCAGTGCCGCGGCCGGGGCGCCGTAGCCGTGCTCGGCCGCGGCGGCCAGCCACTGGGGCAGCAGCTCGGTCAGGTCGGGGGCCGCCCCGCGCCGCCCCCCGGACGGCGCGGGCGCGGCCCGGCCCGCGAGGAGCTGCCCCAGCCGGCGCCTGGCCGGCTCCGGCAACGGCCTGCGCCCGTCCTCCGGCGCGCCCTCCAGGGGCGCCGCGGCGGGACCGGGCCGCAGCCCCGCCCTGCGCCGTACGGTGTGCACCGCGGCGGCGTCGAGCAGCGCGACCGGCGCCGCGTCCCCGCTCCGCGCGCTCCCCGCGAGCGGCTTCCGGTCGGTGCCCAGCAGCGCCGACGTGACGAGCTCTTCCCAGGCGTCCATGGACTCCTCCAGAGGTGTGTTCGTGGGCGGTCGGCGTACGGTCAGACGAGCGGCACCGTCTCGCCGGGCGCGTCGGCGGACCAGGCGGCCAGCGGGGTGAACCCCTGGTGCCCGACCTCCCCGAACACGGTGACCGGCCCGCCCCCCGACAGGGCGATCAGCCGCCACAGGGCGGGGTGCGCCTGCGCGGCGCGCGTCAGGGGTACGGCCTCGCGGGCCCGGTCGGAGGCCGCGCCACCGGAGGTGTCCCGGGCGCCCCCGGACGGGGCGTCGGCGAGCTGCCAGCCGTAGTCCGCGCGGGCCGGGACGACGTCGGTGAGGGTGACCGGCCAGGCGTCGAGCCAGGGGTCCTCCCCGAGGGCATGGCCGTAGGCGTCGAGGGCGGCGCCGACCGGGCCGCCGACGGGCGCCGCGGCCGGCCCCGCGGGCGGGGCGAACCGCTCGACCAGCTCCGCGCGGAGGCCGCCGCCCGACGCGTACGGGCGCAGCTCGGCGTCCAGCACGACGCCGACGGGGAGGGCCAGTTGCGGCGCCCGGCCCGCCGCCCCGAAGGACAGGAGCAGGGCGGTGCGGCCGCTCGCCCTGCCGTGCAGCCAGACGCGGCGCGTCGTCAGGCGGCTGTCCGCCGTGTCGTACTGCGCGAGCACCAGCCAGTGGTCACGGACCGTGGGGCCCTCCGGCGGGGCCGACAGGCCGACCCTGCTCCGTACCGTCGCCGCCAGCGGACCGGGCAGCCGGTCCGCCGACAGCCAGGCCCGGTCGAGGAGGTGGGTCAGCGCGCACTCCTCCAGGAGGCGCACCGGCCAGCCGGCGCCCGAACCCGCTGTCGCCCCCAGCTCCCGTACCCGCTGCGCGAGTCCGGGTGCCTGCGCGTCGACCATGCGGGCCGCGGTCTCCTCCCACAGGCCGTATCCCGCGTGCTCCGCCGCGGCGAGGCCGCCGCGCAGCAGGTCGGCGAGCCGCCGCTCCAACTCCTCGGCGCCCGCGGTGATCCGGGCCGCCCTCCGCTCGGCCCGGCGCCGCGCCGCCTCCGGATCGGCGGGCCCGGCGTCCGCCCCCGTCGCTGACCGCGCCGCGCTCCCGGTCCGTGCGCGCCGGCCCGCGAGCCACGTCTCCGCCCAGTCCGGGACCTCGCCCACGGCGTCGACGCCCCCGCCGGCCCACAGCAGCAGAAGTCCCAGCGCGTGCTTGCACGGGAACTTCCGGCTGGGGCAACTGCACGTGGACGCCGGGCCCGTGGTGTCCACGACCGTGCGGTACGGCGTCCTGCCGCTGCCCTTGCACAGGCCCCACACGGCCCCCTGGTCGCCCGTGCCCGTGCCCGACCACGGGCCGGCCGAACCCAGCTTGCTCCCCGCTCTGCGCGACGGGTCGTCAGGAGCCAGTGCCAGCACCTGTTCCGCCGTCCAGCGCGCCCCCTGCTCAGTCATGCGAACGACCGTACGGGTCGCCACTGACAACGCCCTCCGCACGCCTCCCACCTGTGCTTCTCCCCGCCCCCACCCGATTGTCAGTGGGATGGTGCACCGTGGATCGCACAGCAGGTCGAACGATCTGGAGGGGGACCCATGACCCTGCCCGAAACCACCACGACCATCGCCGCGGACGCCGTCGCGACCACCTCCGCGACCAGGTCCACGGACGCCCGCGAGGCGGCCCTGCGGCCGCACGCCGAGGACGCCTTCGCCCATGAACTCGCCGCGCTCGCCGCCGCCGACGACCGGCCGCGCCCCGCCCGCTGGCGGCTCTCGCCCTGGGCCGTCGCGACCTACCTCCTCGGCGGCGTACTCCCCGACGGCACGGTGATCACGCCGAAGTACGTCGGCCCGCGCCGCATCGTCGAGGTCGCCGTCACGACGCTCGCCACCGACCGCGCCCTGCTCCTGCTCGGCGTGCCCGGTACCGCCAAGACCTGGGTCTCCGAGCACCTCGCCGCCGCCGTCAGCGGCGACTCCACCCTCCTCGTCCAGGGCACCGCCGGCACGCCCGAGGAAGCCGTCCGCTACGGCTGGAACTACGCGCAGCTGCTCGCCCACGGCCCCAGCCGCGACGCCCTCGTGCCCAGCCCGGTCATGCGGGCCATGGCGCAGGGAATGACGGCCCGGGTCGAGGAGCTGACCCGCATCCCCGCCGACGTGCAGGACACCCTCATCACGATCCTGTCCGAGAAGACCCTCCCGATCCCGGAGCTCGGCGAGGAGGTGCAGGCGGTCGGCGGCTTCAACCTCATCGCCACGGCCAACGACCGCGACCGCGGCGTCAACGACCTCTCCAGCGCGCTGCGCCGCCGCTTCAACACCGTCGTCCTGCCGCTGCCCGCCACCCCGGAGGCCGAGGTCGACATCGTGGCGCGGCGCGTCGACCAGATCGGACGCTCGCTCGACCTGCCGGCCGTGCCGGAGGGGGTGGAGGAGATCCGCCGGGTCGTCACCGTCTTCCGCGAGCTGCGCGACGGGATGACCGCCGACGGCCGCACCAAGCTCAAGTCCCCCTCGGGGACGCTGTCGACGGCCGAGGCGATCTCCGTCGTCACCGGCGGCCTCGCCCTCGCGGCCCACTTCGGCGACGGCGTCCTGCGCTCCGCCGACGTCGCCGCCGGCCTGCTCGGCGCGGTGGTCCGCGACCCGGCCGCCGACCAGGTGATCTGGCAGGAGTACCTGGAGACCGTGGTGCGCGAGAGAGACGGCTGGAAGGACTTCTACCGCGCCTGCCGCGAGGTGAGCGCGTGACGAGGACCGCCGACGCACGCCTGCCCGCGGCCCCGGCTGTGACGAGGACCGCTGACGCACGCCTGCCCGCGGCCCCGGCTGTGACGAGGACCGCCGACGCACGCCTGCCCGCGGCCCCGGCCGTGACGAGGACCACCGACGCACCTCTGCCCGCCGCCCCGGCCGTGACCGGGGCCGACGAGGCCCCCGCCCGCTCCCTGCCCGGCCCGCGGGTGCTCGGCGTGCGGCATCACGGGCCCGGCTCCGCCCGGGCCGTCCGCGCGGCGCTCGACGCCGGACGGCCCAAGGCCGTGCTCGTCGAGGGGCCGCCCGAGGCGGACGCGCTGGTGGCGCTCGCCGCCGACGAGGAGATGCGGCCCCCGGTCGCGCTGCTCGCGCACGCCGTCGACGACCCCGGGCGCGCCGCGTTCTGGCCCATGGCGGAGTTCTCGCCGGAGTGGGTCGCCATCCGCTGGGCCCTCGCGCACGGCGCCGAGGTCCGCTTCATCGACCTGCCCGCCACCCACACCCTCGCCGCCACCGACCCGACCTGGGGCGACGAGGACGAGGCCGCCGGCCAGGGGCTGCGCGTCGACCCGGTCGCCGAGCTCGCCGAGGCCGCCGGCTACGACGACGCCGAGCGCTGGTGGGAGGACGTCGTCGAACTGCGCGGCAGCACCGACCCGTTCGCCCCGTTCGAGGCCCTCGCCGAGGCGATGGGCGCCCTGCGCGAGGCGTACGGGCACGGCGGCCACCCCCGTGACCTGGTGCGCGAGGCGTACATGAGGATCCGGCTCAGGGCCGCGCAGAAGGAGTTCGGCGACGACATCGCCGTCGTCTGCGGCGCCTGGCACGTCCCCGCCCTGCGCCGCAGGACGCCCGTCACCGCCGACCGCGCCCGGCTCAAGGGCCTGCCCAAGGTGAAGACCGAGCTGACCTGGGTGCCCTGGACCCACCGCCGGCTCGCCCGCCGGTCCGGGTACGGCGCGGGCATCGAGGCGCCCGGCTGGTACGCGCACCTGTTCACCGCCTCCGACCGGCCCGTCGAGCGCTGGATGACCAAGGTCGCCCGGCTCCTCAGGGACGAGGACCTGGCGGTCTCCTCCGCCCACGTCATCGAGGCGGTCCGGCTCGCCGACACCCTCGCCGTCATGCGGGGCCGGCCGCTGCCCGGGCTCGGCGAGACGACCGACGCCGTCCGGGCCGTCATGTGCGACGGCTCCGACGTGCCGCTCGACCTGATCCGCGACCGGCTCGTCGTCGGCGACGTCCTGGGCACCGTCCCGGCCGGCGCCCCCGCCGTACCGCTCCAGCGCGACCTCGAACGGCTCCAGCGCGGACTGCGCCTCAAACCCGAGGCGCACGAGCGCGAGCTGGAACTCGACCTGCGCAAGGGCACCGACGCCGCCCGCAGCCGGCTGCTCCACCGGCTCCGGCTGCTCGGCGTCGGCTGGGGCGCCCCCGTCGCGGGCCGCGGCTCCACCGGCACCTTCCGAGAGAGCTGGCGGCTGTGCTGGGAGCCCGAGCTGCACGTCCAGGTCGCCGAGGCGGGCGTCTGGGGCACCACGGTCGAGGGCGCCGCCGCCGCCAAGGCCGAGTCGCAGGCCGTGGCGGCCGACGACCTCGCCGCCGTCACGGCGCTCGCCGAGCAGTGCCTGCTCGCCGGGCTCACCGAGGCCCTGCCCGCCGTGCTGCACGCGCTCGCCGAACGGGCCGCCCTCGACTCCGACGTCGTCCACCTCGCCCAGGCCCTGCCCGCCCTCGCCCGGTCCCTGCGCTACGGCGACGTGCGCGCGACCGACACGGCCGCGCTCGGCGAGGTCGCCGCCGGCCTGGCCGAGCGGATCTGCGTCGGTCTGCCGCCCGCCTGCACCGGACTCGACACCGACGCCGCCGCGGAGATGCGCGAACGCGTCGACGGCGTCCACGCGGCGCTCGCGCTGCTGACCACGCGGCCCGAGCGACCGGGAGCCCCGGACGAGCCCGACCGTACGAACGGGACCGCAGGGACCGCCCCGGCCGACGGGACCGGGGCCGAGGGGACGGCCGGGACGGCCGCATGTGCCGGGGCCGGGGCTGAAGGGGCCGCCGGGACCGCTGCATCCGCCGGAACGGCCGCGTGTGGCGGGGCGGGGGCCGAAGGGGCCGAAGGGGCCGAAGGGGCCGCAGGGGCCGCCGCATCCGACGGGACGGCCGCATGTGCCGGGGCCGGGGCTGAAGGGACGGCCGGGACCGCTGCATCCGCCGGAACGGCCGCGTGTGGCGGGGCGGGGGCCGAAGGGGCCGCAGGGGCCGCCGCATCCGACGGGACGGCCGCATGTGCCGGGGCCGGGGCTGAAGGGACGGCCGAGACCGCTGCATCCGCAGGGGCTGCCGCATCCGACGGGACGGCCGCATCCGCCGGGACCGGGACCGGGACCGGGGCCGAAGGGACCGCCGGGACTGCCGCATCCGACGCCGACACCGCTGGCACCGCCGACACCCCCGGCGGTGGTCTCGCCGACCGGTGGGCCGGGGTGCTGCGGCGGCTCGCCGGGCGGGAGCGGGTGCCCGGAGTGCTGCGGGGGCGGGCCGCCCGGCTGCTGCTGGACGAGGGGCGGCTCGGGGAGGACGAGGCCGCCCGGCTGATGGGGCTCGCCCTGTCCCCGGGGACCCCGCCCGCCGACGCCGCCGCCTGGATCGAGGGCTTCGTCGGCGGGGCCTCCGGGGGCGGGCTGCTCCTCGTGCACGACGAGCGGCTGCTCGGTCTGGTCGACGACTGGCTGAGCAGCGTGCCGGCCGAGGCGTTCACCGACGTGCTGCCGCTGCTGCGCCGCACCTTCGCCGGCTACGAGGCCGGCGTCCGGCGGACGCTCGGCGAGCTCGTCGCCCGCGGCCCCGGGACCGCCGGCCCCGCCGGTCCCGCGGTCACGACGCCCGGTTTCGCCGGCACCCCCGACCAGGAGCGCGCCGACGGCGTCATGCCCCTGCTCCACCTCATCCTCGGCACCCAAGGACAGTGAGGACCGTCATGAGCAGCGTCACCACCCCCTCCGACGACGAGCGTCTGCGCCGCTGGCGGCTGGTGCTCGGCGGCGAGGCCGACGGCACCGGCCGCGCCCTCACCGGCACCGACGCCGCCATGGACGGTGCCCTCGCCGCCCTCTACGGGGGCCGGGGCGGCGACCGGAGGGGCGGCGGGGACCGCTCGGCCGGCCTCGGCGGCTCCGCGCCCTCCGTGGCCCGCTGGCTGGGCGACATCCGGACGTACTTCCCCAGCTCCGTCGTCCAGGTCATGCAGCGCGACGCGATCGAGCGGCTCGGCCTGTCCACTCTGCTGCTGGAACCCGAGATGCTGGCGGCCGTCGAGCCGGACGTGCATCTCGTCGGCACCCTGCTCTCCCTCGACAAGGCGATGCCGGAGACCACCAGGGAAACGGCGCGTGCGGTGGTCCGCAAGGTCGTCGACGACCTGGAGAAGCGGCTCGCCACCCGTACCCGCTCCACCGTCACCGGCGCCCTCGACCGGTCGGCGCGGATCTCCCGCCCCCGGCACCGGGACATCGACTGGGACCGCACCGTCCGCGCCAACCTGGCGCACTACCTCCCCGAATACCGCACGATCGTTCCCGAGCGCCTGATCGGCTACGGCCGGGCCGCCCGGTCGGTGCGCAAGGAGGTCGTCCTCTGCGTCGACCAGTCCGGCTCGATGGCCGCCTCCGTCGTCTACGCCTCCGTCTTCGGCGCCGTCCTCGCGTCCCTGCGGGCGATCGCCACCCGGCTCGTCGTCTTCGACACCGCCGTCGTCGACCTCACCGACCAGCTCGACGACCCCGTCGACGTCCTCTTCGGCACCCGGCTCGGCGGTGGCACGGACATCAACCGGGCGCTCGCCTACTGCCAGTCCAGGATCACCCGGCCCGCCGACACCGTCGTCGTCCTCATCAGTGATCTCTACGAGGGCGGCATCCGCGACGAGATGCTGAAGCGGGTCGCCGCGATGAAGGCCTCCGGCGTGCAGTTCGTCTGCCTGCTCGCCCTCTCCGACGAAGGCGCCCCCGCCTACGACCGGGAGCACGCCGCCGCCCTCGCCGCGCTGGGCGCCCCCGCCTTCGCCTGCACCCCGGACCTGTTCCCCGAGGTGATGGCCGCCGCCCTGGAGAAGCGCCCGCTGCCGATACCCGCGGCCTGACCGGGGGTGCGGAATCCGTCGTCCGGCGGCCCCCCGGACGGGTGCCGACGGCGTCACTGAGGCCCATATCACAATGCCGCCGACACGGCCCTCACCCGGCCGCACGGCGCGCCGTGAGGTGCGCAACGGCCCCTGCTCGCCTGCCCCAAGGGCCGGGTCGGCCCCTGTCCCCACCCCTACGGAACGCCCCACCGGCCCTACGGTCTGTGACCCGTATCACCGCCGTGCAGTGATCTGCGATTTAGGGTCCCACGGCCCACGGGGATAACCTGCGAGACGGACATGCCGCGTCCACGGACACCGTGTACGCCTCCCTAGTGACAGCGCAGTCACGTTGCCCTCCGCGGCACGCCCACGCAGACAACGAACCGCGATCATCTAGAAAAGGGACGCGCGTGGACCTGTTCGAGTACCAGGCGAGGGACCTCTTCGCCAAGCACGGTGTACCGGTGCTGGCCGGTGAAGTCATCGACACGCCTGAGGCGGCGCGCGAGGCCACCGAGCGGCTTGGCGGCAAGTCGGTCGTCAAGGCGCAGGTGAAGGTCGGCGGCCGCGGCAAGGCCGGCGGCGTCAAGCTGGCCACCACCCCGGACGAGGCCGTCGCCCGCGCGACGGACATCCTGGGCATGGACATCAAGGGCCACACGGTCCACAAGGTGATGATCGCGGAGACCGCTCCGGAGATCCTCGAGGAGTACTACGTCTCGTACCTCCTCGACCGCACCAACCGCACCTTCCTCGCCATGGCCTCCGTCGCCGGTGGCATGGACATCGAGGAGGTCGCCGCCACGACCCCCGAGAAGCTCGCGAAGGTCCCGGTCGACGCCAACAACGGCGTGGACATCGAGAAGGCCCGTGAGATCGTCGCCCTGGCGCAGTTCCCGGCCGAGGTCGCCGAGCAGGTCGCCGAGGTCCTCGTGACCCTGTGGAAGACCTTCGTCGCCGAGGACGCCCTCCTCGTCGAGGTCAACCCGCTCGCCAAGGTCGCCTCCGGCGAGGTCATCGCCCTCGACGGCAAGGTCTCCCTGGACGCCAACGCCGACTTCCGCCAGCCGGAGCACGAGGCGCTCGAGGACAAGGCCGCAGCCAACCCGCTCGAGGCTGCCGCCAAGGCCAAGGGCCTCAACTACGTCAAGCTCGACGGCGAGGTCGGCATCATCGGCAACGGCGCCGGCCTGGTCATGTCGACCCTGGACGTCGTCGCGTACGCCGGTGAGAACCACGGCGGCGTGAAGCCGGCCAACTTCCTCGACATCGGCGGCGGCGCCTCCGCCGAGGTCATGGCGAACGGCCTGGAGATCATCCTCGGCGACCCGGACGTCAAGTCCGTGTTCGTCAACGTCTTCGGTGGCATCACCGCCTGTGACGAGGTCGCCAACGGCATCGTCCAGGCCCTGGAGCTCCTCGCCTCCCGTGGCGACGAGGTCACCAAGCCGCTGGTCGTGCGCCTCGACGGCAACAACGCGGAGCTGGGTCGCAAGATCCTGTCCGACGCCAACCACCCGCTCGTTCAGCGTGTGGACACCATGGACGGCGCGGCCGACAAGGCCGCCGAGCTCGCGGCTGCGAAGTAAGGGAAGAGGGACAGAACAGCCATGGCTATCTTCCTCAACAAGGACAGCAAGGTCATCGTCCAGGGCATGACCGGTGCCACGGGCATGAAGCACACCAAGCTCATGCTGGGTGACGGCACCAACATCGTCGGTGGCGTGAACCCGCGCAAGGCCGGCACGAAGGTCGACTTCGACGGCACCGAGATCCCGGTCTTCGGCACCGTCGCCGAGGCGATGAAGGAGACCGGCGCCAACGTCTCGGTCCTCTTCGTGCCGCCGGCCTTCGCCAAGGCCGCCGTGGTCGAGGCGATCGACGCCGAGATCCCGCTCGCCGTGGTCATCACCGAGGGCATCGCCGTCCACGACTCCGCCGCGTTCTACGCGTACGCCGTGGAGAAGGGCGGCAAGACCCGCCTCATCGGCCCGAACTGCCCCGGTCTCATCACCCCGGGCCAGTCCAACGCCGGCATCATCCCGGGCGACATCACGAAGCCGGGCCGCATCGGCCTGGTCTCGAAGTCCGGCACGCTGACGTACCAGATGATGTACGAGCTCCGTGACCTCGGCTTCTCCTCCGCCGTCGGCATCGGTGGCGACCCGGTCATCGGCACCACGCACATCGACGCCCTGGCGGCCTTCGAGGCCGACCCGGACACCGACCTGATCGTCATGATCGGCGAGATCGGCGGCGACGCCGAGGAGCGTGCGGCCGACTTCATCAAGGCCAACGTCACCAAGCCGGTCGTCGGCTACGTCGCGGGCTTCACCGCCCCCGAGGGCAAGACCATGGGCCACGCCGGCGCCATCGTCTCCGGCTCCTCCGGCACCGCCCAGGCGAAGAAGGAGGCCCTCGAGGCCGCCGGTGTCAAGGTCGGCAAGACCCCGACCGAGACCGCCAAGCTGGCGCGCGCGATCCTCGCGGGCTGACGCGGGCTGCGTCGCACAGCAGCCTGACGGCCCGACGGGCCGCGAGTGAAGGGCCCCGCCCCTCCGGGAGACCGGAGGGGCGGGGCCCTTGCGTGTGCGGTACCTGCTGAAGCGTTTTTGCATACACCTGCGCTAGTCGGACCTCGGCACCAGCCGCTCGGGGCCCGGGTTCGGCGCGGTGCGCAGCATCTCGCGCAGCTCCTTGTCCTCCGGGCGCAGCTTCTGCGGGCCCCCGCGCACCGGGACGCCCTCGACGGCCGCGCCGGGCGCGTTCACCGGGATGTAGCGGGTCGGCGCGGTCGCCACGGTGAAGGCCGTGATGCCGATCAGCCCCGCCGTCACGCCGAACACCGCCTGGGTGAGCAGCCGGGTCCGCCGCTCGCTGCCCGACCGCACGCTGCGCGCGGCGGGGAGCGTCGTCGTCGGCGCCTCCGCGACGAGCGTGCTCAGCCGGTACTGCAGCTCCTCGGGGTCGGCGAGCTCGGGCAGCCGCTGGGCGATGACCGCGCGGGCGTGCAGCAGCCGGTTCCCGGCGGCCGGGGTGCTCGCCTCGGTCTCGGCCGCGGTCTCCGGCAGGTCGAGGCCGAGCCCGTCGTAGAGCAGGACGGTGCGGCGGTACGCGGGCGGCAGGTCGAGCAGCGCCCCGAGGAGGGCCCGTCGCGAGGCCTCGGTCGGCGGGGTGTCGGGGTGCCGGTGGCGCCGCCGGAAGCGGTGCCAGGGCGAGAGCGCGTACTCGTGGGCCGCCGCGCGCACCCAGCCCACCGGGTCGCGGTCGACCGCGACCTCGGGCCAGTGCTGCCAGGCGTGGTGGAAGGCCTGCTCGACGGCCTCGCGGGAGAGCATGCGGCGCCCGGTGAGCAGGTACGTCTGGTGCACGAGCGAGGGCGCGGCGTACGCGTACAGCGCGTCGAACGCCTCCTCGGGAGTGAGCCCGGCCAGGGCGCCGGCCTCCGCCGCGCCGGCCCCGCTGTCCTGCGGCGCGGCCGCCGCGCCTGCTTCGCCGTCCTGCGGGGCAGCCTCGGCGCGGGCCTCCGCGCCGGCCCCGCCGTCCTGCGGCGCGGCCTCCGCGCCCGCTTCACCGTCCTGCGGCGCGGCCTCGGCGCGGACCTCCGTCCGGCGGGCCGCGCGCCGCGCGGTGGCGGCTCGGCCGGTGTCAGCGGTGGGGGCGGTGGCGGGCTCGGGGGCCGGACCGTCCGATCGCGGGCCGGTGGTGCCCGGTCCGGCCGCTGCGGCCCCGAGGGTGATCCCATCGGCCGTCGGAGTGACGGCCCTGCCCGCCCCGGCGGTCGCGCCGTCGCCCGCGCTCGTCACCGGGTGGTCCGCGCCCTCCGTCGCCGGGCCGCCCTGCGCGGCGGATCCCGGGTGCTCCGGCACGTCCGCGGCCGCTCCCGGGGCGCCGGACCCGTTCCGGGCCGGTTTCAGACGCTCCTCCGGCTGCCGCGGGTCCTCCGTGGTCCACGGCGTCGGTCCCGCCGCGGACGTGCCCGCCGGCGCGGCCGGTGTCTTCGGCGGGCGGGCGACGCCCTTCGTGGCCGGGCGCGGGCGGGTCGGGTCCGGGGCGGGCCGGGCCGGCTTCTCCGGCTGGGGGCACGCCGGCTCCTCGTGGACGCCGAGGAGCTTCGCGTACGCCTCCCGCTTACGCCCCCGAGGGGCACTGCGGCCGGTCTCCCAGGAGCGGACGGTGGCCCGGGTGACGCCCAGGGCCTCCGCGACCTGGTCCTCGCTCAGGGAGAGGGCCTCCCGCAGTCGGCGCCGCTCCTTGGGGGACGGGAGGGAGAAGGAGGGACTCGTCGGACTCATCGGCGTCGACCTCCCGCAGCGCTTCTCTGGGCCGAAAAGTACATAAACGTATCTTGGGCGACACAACGGCCATTCGCCTGTTACGAGGGCAAACCGCGTGTCGCTGGCAGCATGGCCCCCGGGGGGCACTGCGGCCGGTCTCCCAGGAGCGGACGGTGGCCCGGGTGACGCCCAGGGCCTCCGCGACCTGGTCCTCGCTCAGGGAGAGGGCCTCCCGCA
>NZ_JBIWOU010000005.1:0-108411 GCF_044767915.1 Streptomyces sp. NPDC101191 | reverse complement strand
CTCTGGGCCGAAAAGTACATAAACGTATCTTGGGCGACACAACGGCCATTCGCCTGTTACGAGGGCAAACCGCGTGTCGCTGGCAGCATGGCCCCCGTGACGCACGTGACCGAGCAGCGCCCACCGCTGGTGCCCGACGCCCGGGTCCAGGGCGGCCGTTCCGCAGCCCTGGCCACCGCCTTCGTGCGCGGCGGAGTGGCGGCCGGGCTCGGCCTCGGCGCCTTCGCCGTCCTCGTGATCGGCGCCTGGGTGGCCTCGCCCTACCCCGACAGCGGCCCCGGCGGCGCCCTGCACACCGCCGCCGGCCTCTGGCTGCTCGCCCACGGCGCCGACCTCGTCCGGCTGGACACCGTCTCCGGCGTCCCGGCCCCCCTCGGTGTCGCCCCGCTGCTGCTGACCGCCCTGCCGCTGTGGCTGGCGCACCGGGCGGCCCGCGACACCGTCGACGCCGACGACGGCCGCGACGGCCCCTCGCCCGTCGCCGGTGTCGCCGCCGTCGCCTCGGGATACCTGCTGGTCGCGGCCGCGGTCGTGGTCTACAGCGAGACCGGCGCGTTCCCCGCCGACCTGCTCACCGCCGGCAGCTGGATCCCCGCCGGCGTCCTCGCCGCCGCGGGCGCGGGCGCCTGGACGGCGCACGGGCGGCCGCTGCCGGGCCGGGAGCAGAGCGCGACCGCCCTGCGCGCCGGGGGACTCGCCCTGCTGCTGCTCCTCGGCGGCGGCGCGGTGCTCGCCGCAGGATCCCTGCTGTGGCACGTGGGTGACGCCCAGGCATCGCTCGACGGCCTCGCGGGGGAGTGGTCGGGCCGGGCGTCCGTCGCCCTCCTCGGGACCGCGCTGCTGCCGAACGCCGTCGTCTGGGGCACCGCCTACGGTCTCGGCCCCGGCTTCTCCCTCGGCACGGGCGCCCTGGTCACCCCGCTCGGCTTCGGCGGCGCCCCCGCCGTGCCCGACTTCCCGCTGCTCGCGGCGCTGCCCGGGCACGGACCCGGCGGCTGGCCGCATTGGGCCACCGCCGCGATCCCCGCCCTGGCCGCCATGGCCCTCGGGCGCCGGGTCGGGCGGGCGGCCCGCTCCTGGTCCGGCCAGGAGACGGCGCTGAGCGCGCTGGTGGGCGCCTGGGTCTGCGGCGCGGCCGTCGCCGTCCTCGCGGCCGCCGCGGGCGGACCGCTCGGCTCGGGGCGGCTCGCGGTCTTCGGGCCGGTGTGGTGGCAGACGGGCACGGCGGCCGTGTTGTGGTCCATGGGCGTCGGCGTGCCGACCGCCCTCGCCGTCCGGGCCTGGGGCCGCCGCGGCCTCCGGAAGGCGGCGGAGCGCGCCGCGGGGGTGCCGGACGCGGCGGGCCGGGCGACCGGGCCGGTGTCCGTACCCGGGCTCAGGTCCGTGGCGGCGGCCCTTTCGGGCCTCCTGCGCCTGTCCGTGCCCGCGTCCGCTCCGGGGCGTGCGGAGCCGGAGGACGGGGAGGCCGCGCAGGCGCCGGGCGCGGACCCGCAGGGCGCGTCCCCCATCGCCGGAGCGCTCGCCGAGCCGGCCGCCCTCGACGCCCGCGACCCGCTCGACGACGACCCCGGCGACGAGTCCTACGGCTTCCTGCCCGCCGCCTGGGAGCCCCCCGCCGGGCTTCCCGCGGAGCCCCCCGTCACACCCTCCGACCCGGTCTGACGGACTACTCCCGCACCCCGAACGTGTCCTGCAGGGGCTTCGGCAGCAGGTCGTTGCAGGCCAGCTGGCTCTGCTTGGTCAGGGCGTCCGCCCGGCACTCGTAGAAGTCCCGGTAGGCGAGGTGCATCGCGAAACCGCTCGCCACGATCATCACCGCCACCGCGGACGCGACCAGGCCGCTGATCGCGGCGGTCCGCTTCGAGCGGGCCGCGGTCGCCGCCTGGCCCGCCTGGGCGGGGGTCTGCGGGCCCTCGCCGTCGGCGGCGGGGGCCTTCGTCCGGGCGCGCAGGGCGCTGATCGCCCAGTACAGGCCGAGGGCGCCGAGCAGCAGCGCGAGCTCCGGGATGTCGAAGATCGCGAAGAAGAAGGCCCACATGCCCGAGAGCACCGCGTACCGCGCGCGACGCTGTGCCGGGTCGGTCGGGTCCCAGCGCAGACCCGGGCCCTGGCCGCCCTCCGGGCCGCCCTGGCCACCCGGTCCGCCCGAGGGGCGCTCGGGGCGGCGGCCGAAGCCGTCGGAGGAACGTCCGGGCTGACTGCTGCTCCAGCCGGGGCCGCCCGAGGAGCCGCCGCCCTCCGGGTCCTCCTGCCCCTCCGAGCCCTCCGGACGCCGCGGCTGCCACGGCTGGTCCGGCTGTCCCTCCGGCGGCGGTGCGAACGGGTTGTTGTCGTTCGTGGACTGGCGATCCGGCATGTGCTGGACGTCTTCCCTCTGTCTGGTGTGCCCGGGTGTGAAGTGGCGCGGCCCTGGTGTGGCGGGTCGTCGGACCCTGACGCTACCGCCCGGTCCCGCCCCCGTCCCGTGGGGGCCGTCGGGAGTGCCGGTATCGTTGCTGACGGTCGGGCCCTTCGTAGGGTTCCCCGTATCCAGGGACGCGATTCGTTCGTACGACCGCACAAACACCACGGAAAGAGTGACCCAGTGGCTGCCGCCCGCCTCGTCGTCCTGGTCTCCGGTTCCGGTACGAACCTTCAGGCCCTGCTGGACGCCATCGCCGCCGACCCCGAGGGTTACGGCGTCGAGGTCGTCGCCGTCGGCGCCGACCGCGAGGGCATCGCCGGACTCGAACGGGCCGAGAACGCCGGGCTGCCCACCTTCGTCTGCCGCGTGAAGGACCACGCCGGCCGCGAGGAGTGGGACCGCGCCCTGACCGAGGCCACCGCGGCGTACGAGCCCGATCTCGTCGTCTCGGCCGGCTTCATGAAGATCGTCGGCAAGGAGTTCCTCGCCCGCTTCGGCGGCCGGGTCGTCAACACCCACCCGGCGCTCCTCCCCAGTTTTCCCGGTGCCCACGGCGTCCGCGACGCCCTCGCGTACGGCGCGAAGGTCACCGGGTGCACCGTCCACTTCGTCGACGACGGTGTCGACACCGGCCCGATCATCGCCCAGGGCGTGGTCGAGGTGCGGGACGAGGACGATGAGGCCGCGCTCCACGAGCGCATCAAGGAAGTCGAGCGCTCGCTGCTCGTCGAGGTCGTGGGGCGCCTCGCCCGCAACGGCTACAGCATTGAGGGACGAAAGGTTCATGTCGGTGAACACGGACACCGTTAAGCCCATCCGCCGCGCGCTGGTCAGCGTCTACGACAAGACGGGGCTCGAAGAGCTGGCCCGGGGTCTGCACGAGGCCGGCGTCGAGCTGGTCTCCACCGGCTCCACCGCGGCGAAGATCGCCGCGGCCGGCGTCCCGGTCACCAAGGTCGAGGAGCTGACCGGCTTCCCCGAGTGCCTGGACGGCCGCGTCAAGACGCTGCACCCGCGCGTCCACGCCGGCATCCTCGCCGACCTGCGCCTGGAGTCGCACCGTGCGCAGCTCGCCGAGCTGGGCGTCGAGCCCTTCGACCTGGTCGTCGTGAACCTCTACCCGTTCCGCGAGACCGTCGCCTCCGGCGCCACTCCGGACGAGTGCGTCGAGCAGATCGACATCGGCGGCCCGTCCATGGTCCGCGCCGCGGCCAAGAACCACCCGTCCGTGGCCGTCGTCACCGACCCCGGTGCCTACGCCGCGGTGCTCCAGGCGGTCAAGGAGGGCGGCTTCACGCTGGAGCAGCGCAAGCGCTTCGCCGCCCGGGCCTTCCAGCACACCGCCGCGTACGACGTCGCCGTCGCGTCCTGGTTCGCCGAGGACTACGCGGCCGCCGACAGCGACTCCGCCGCGGGCGGCTTCCCCGACTTCCTGGGCGCCACCTTCGAGCGCCAGCACGTGCTGCGCTACGGCGAGAACCCGCACCAGGGCGCCGCGCTCTACGTCGACGGCACGGGCGGCCTCGCCGAGGCCGAGCAGCTGCACGGCAAGGAGATGTCCTACAACAACTACACGGACACCGACGCCGCGCGCCGGGCCGCTTACGACCACGCCGAGCCGTGCGTCGCGATCATCAAGCACGCCAACCCGTGCGGGATCGCGGTCGGCGCCGACGTCGCCGAGGCCCACCGCAAGGCGCACGCCTGCGACCCGCTGTCCGCGTTCGGCGGCGTCATCGCCGTCAACCGCCCGGTGTCCGTCGCGATGGCCGAGCAGGTCGCCGAGATCTTCACCGAGGTCATCGTGGCCCCCGGCTACGAGGACGGCGCCGTCGAGATCCTCGCCAAGAAGAAGAACATCCGCGTGCTGCGCGCCGAGGGCGCCCCGGCCAACCCGGTCGAGGTCAAGCCGATCGACGGCGGCGCCCTGCTCCAGGTCACCGACCGTCTCCAGGCCGACGGCGACGACCCGGCCCACTGGACCCTCGCCACCGGCGAGGCCCTGTCGGAGGCCGAGCTCGCCGAGCTCTCCTTCGCCTGGAAGGCCTGCCGCGCGGTCAAGTCCAACGCGATCCTGCTCGCCAAGGACGGCGCCTCGGTCGGCGTCGGCATGGGCCAGGTCAACCGCGTCGACTCCGCGAAGCTCGCCGTCGAGCGGGCCGGCGAGGAGCGCGCCGCCGGCTCGTACGCGGCCTCGGACGCCTTCTTCCCCTTCCCCGACGGCCTGGAGATCCTCACCGCCGCCGGTGTGAAGGCGGTCGTGCAGCCGGGCGGATCGGTCCGCGACGAGCTGGTCGTCGAGGCCGCGAAGAAGGCGGGCGTGACCATGTACTTCACCGGTACGCGCCACTTCTTCCACTGACGGTGACGGGGGCCGGCACGGCCCCCGTCCGACGCCCCGGGCGGGCTCCGGTCCGCCCGAGGCGTCGATTCCGCCGGTCGAGTGGACTCTGCTCTAATGGGTTGCTCTTTTGTCGGCGGCTGTTCCCTGGGGGCGCGGTGTTGGATGTGCAGAGCAGTTCCGCGGCGGAGCACTCCGTCCCCGGGGCGCACGACGGCCCGCCGGGCGGCCGCGGCCCCGCACCGGCGCCCGCGCTGCCGTACGCGGCCGTGGCGAGCGTCCTGGGCGCCCTGTACTTCCTCTACTCGTGGGTCCAGTACGACCGCTTCCGGACGCCCTCCTGGGACCTCGGCATCTTCGAGCAGTCCGTCCGCGCCTACGCCGAGCTGCGCGCCCCGATCGTGGACATCAAGGGCCCCGGCTTCCTCATACTCGGGGACCATTTCAGCCCGGTGACCGCGCTCCTCGCGCCGCTCTACTGGGTGTGGTCCTCCCCGCTCGCCCTGCTCCTCGCCCAGGCCGCGCTCTTCGCGGCCTCCGCCGTCGTCGTCGGCCGCACCGCCCAGCAGGTGCTCGGCAGCCGCGCCGCCGGGATCGGTCTCACCGTGGCCTACGGGCTCTCCTGGGGCCTCCAGGAAGCGGTCAAGTCCGACTTCCACGAGATCGCCTTCGCCGTCCCGGTGCTCGCGCTGACCTGCCGGGCCCTGCTCCTGGGCCGCTGGACCGCGGCCGTCGCGTGGTCCGCGCCGCTGGTCCTCGTCAAGGAGGACATGGGCCTGACCGTCGCCATGGTCGGCGCGGTCCTGTTCGTCAAGGGACAGAAGCGGCTCGGCGCGGCCCTCGCCGCCTTCGGCACGCTCTTCTTCGCGCTCACGGTGCTGGTCCTCATCCCGGCCGCGAGCCGGGTCGGCCAGTACGACTACTGGGCCAAGATCGAGAAGTCCGGCGACGGCGCGGACGTCTCCTTCCTCGACTCCGTCGTCGGCGCCTTCCAGCACGGCGAGAAGTGGGAGATGGTCCTCTTCCTCGTCGGCGTCACCGGCTTCCTCTGCCTGCGCTCCCCGCTGACCCTGCTCGTCCTGCCGACGCTGGCCTGGCGCTTCCTCTCCCACGACCCCAACCACTGGGGCATGTTCTGGCACTACAACGCGATCCTGATGCCGGTGGTGTTCCTGGCCCTGGTCGACGCGGTCCGTGCCGTCCGCACCTCGCCGCGGCCCTGGCTCGTGGCGTACGGGAAGGTCGTCGTCCCCGTCGTCACCGCGATCGCGATCGTCCATGCCATGGACATGCCGCTGCGCGAGCTGCTGCGCTCCGAGACCTACCGCACGGACGCCCGCACCCTGGACGCGCGGCGGGCGGTCGCCGCGGTGCCGGAGGGCACCAGCGTGGAGACCAACGTGACGCTCATGGCCCACCTGACCGGTGACCACACGGTCTACTGGGTCGGCGGCGCGCAGGGCGTGAGCCCCGACTACCTCGCCCTCGACCTCGCCTCCGGCTGGTCCCAGCCGGTCACCGACCCGGTGGGCCTGGCCTCACAGCTGCACCCGGAGGCCCGGTACGCGGTGTCGGCGCAGGCCGGGCAGTTCGTGGTGCTCAGGCGGCAGTGACGCGCCGACAGGGCGGGACGCCGTACGGACGCCAAGGGGCCCGGTTCCAGGACGGAACCGGGCCCCTTCGCGTGAGCGCAGCGATCAGTAACGCGGGCGCTTGAACCAGGCCGCGCCGTCCGCCTTCGCGAAGAAGACGATGATCAGGATGCCCATCACGAGGCTGACCAGCGCGAAGACGTTGGCGCCGAGCAGGTTGACGAGGCTGCCGAGGGTGACCAGGGAGCCGTAGACGATGCCGCCGACGCGGACGCCGTTGCCGCCGGTCTTGACCTTCACGGCCGTCATGATCGCCCACACGCCGAAGGCGACGCCGATGATGCCGAAGACGACCATCGTGCCGGTCAGGACGTTGCTCACGTCCTGGCCCTGGGTGTCGAGCTCACCGGTGCCCTCGATCTGGTCGGCGACCCAGCCGCTGGCGGCGACCATGACGACGCCCATGAGGACCTGCAGGACGCCGAGGATCCACAGCATCACGCGGGCCGCCTTCACACCGCCCGGCATGTCCGCCGGCAGGCCCGGGTAGCCGCCGGGGCCGCCGGGGTACGGGGCGACCGGCGGGGCGGCCGGGTAGCCGTAACCCTGCTGGGGCGGCACGCCCTGCGGCGTCTGCTGCGGATAGCCGTAGCCGGGCTGCTGCCCCTGCGGCTGGCCGTAGGGGTTGTTCGGTTCGCCGAAGCTCATCGGGAGGTTCCTCCGTTGATTCTGTGCGGGGACGACGCGGCCCGCGCTGAGGAAGAGTCACCACCTGATTCACCACTTATGAGCGGTTCTGCCCCCCGGCACTGCCCGCGGCACTGCGCAGATCATCGTGGTCAGAACGTCCACCCCTTGTCCAGTCGATACGCAGCGCGGTTGTGCAAGTGCAATCTCCGCCTCCGAATTGGAATCAGGCGGGGGTCATCCGGGAGGATGGCCGTATGAGCGCCCAGATTCTCGATGGCAAGGCCACCGCAGCCGCGATCAAGTCCGATCTGACCGTCCGCGTGGCGGCCCTCAAGGAGTGGGGCGTGACGCCCGGTCTCGGCACCGTCCTGGTCGGCGACGACCCGGGCAGCCAGAAGTACGTCGCGGGCAAGCACCGCGACTGCGCCCAGGTCGGCATCGCCTCCATCCAGCGCGAGCTGCCCGCCACCGCCACGCAGGAGGAGATCGAGGCGGTCGTACGGGAGCTGAACGAGGACCCGGCCTGCACCGGCTACATCGTGCAGCTGCCGCTGCCCAAGGGCATCGACGAGAACCGCATCCTGGAGCTGATGGACCCGGCCAAGGACGCCGACGGTCTGCACCCGATGAACCTCGGCCGGCTGGTCCTGAACGAGCCCGCCCCGCTGCCCTGCACGCCGAACGGCGTCATCACCCTGCTGCGCCGCCACGGCGTCGAGATCAAGGGCGCCGAAGTCGTGGTCGTCGGCCGCGGGGTCACCATCGGGCGCCCGATGCCGCTGCTGCTGACCCGCCGCTCGGAGAACGCCACCGTGACCCAGTGCCACACCGGCACCAAGGACCTCGCGGCCCACCTGCGACGCGCGGACATCATCGTCGCGGCGGCCGGTGTCGGCCACCTCGTCAAGCCGGAGGACGTCAAGCCGGGCGCGGCCGTGCTCGACGTCGGCGTCTCCCGCGACGCCGACGGCAAGATCGTCGGCGACGTGCACCCGGGGGTCGCCGAGGTCGCCGGCTGGATCTCCCCGAACCCCGGCGGGGTCGGCCCGATGACCCGCGCCCAGCTCCTGGTCAACGTCGTCGAGGCCGCCGAGCGCGCGGCCGGGGTCCGCTGACCGTGTCCTCGTCCGAGACGCCTTCCGGCGCGGCGGCCGAGCGGGCCTCCGACGGTCCCGCCGAGCGGGCCTCCGTCGATCCGGCGGCCGGCGGTCCGGAGGACCCGGGCGGCGCCGCGTCGCGCCGCCACCCGCGGGCGAAGCTCACCACCACGACCGCGCGCCCCGAGGGCGGTGGCCGGGCGGCGCCCGGGGACGCCTCGGCGCCCGCACGCCAGTGGCCGCTGCTGACCGTCCTCGGACTGACCGGGCTCGGCCTGCTGATCGTCGGCACCGACCTGTTCCCGCAGGCGTTCCGGGTCGGCACCCTGCTGGTCGGCGCGGCGCTGCTGACGGGCGCGGTGTTCCGGCGCATGCTGCCGTCGGTCGGGATGCTGGCGGTCCGCTCGCGGTTCACCGACATGGTCACGTACGGGGTGATGGGCGGCCTGATCGTGCTGCTCGCGCTGATGGTGCAGCCGCAGCCCTGGCTGCGGATCCCGTTCCTGGAGGACGTCCTCCACCTCACCGTCACCTGACCGCGGAGCGCGACGGGTGACGTGACCCGTGGAACGACAGGCGCCCGTCCTCTCCCCCGTGGGAGGACGGGCGCCCCGCGATCAAGGGTCATGTACGTGCCAACACCGCTTCAAGCTCCTCCGGAGCCTTGTGGCACGGAAGTGACCATTCCGGTACGTGGTGTCCGGAAGCCGGGTGGCAGTGAGCCGTCCCACAAAGGGGTGGGGATTCGGCGGGTCCCGAGTCGGATAGCCTGACCGCTGGATATCTCTTCACGTCGAGACACCGATCGATCAAGAGGGGTATCCCACACCAGGGGCAGGGACCCCCACCGCCAGCTGTCTTACGGAGATCGCCATGACCCGCACTCCCGTGAATGTCACCGTGACCGGCGCGGCCGGCCAGATCGGCTACGCGCTGCTCTTCCGCATCGCCTCCGGCCACCTGCTCGGCGCGGACGTGCCGGTCAAGCTCCGCCTCCTGGAGATCCCGCAGGGCGTCAAGGCCGCCGAGGGCACCGCCATGGAGCTCGACGACTGCGCCTTCCCGCTGCTCAAGGGCATCGACATCTTCGACGACCCGAACCAGGGCTTCGAGGGCGCCAACATCGGCCTGCTCGTCGGCGCCCGCCCGCGCGGCCCGGGCATGGAGCGCGGCGACCTGCTCGCCGCCAACGGCGGCATCTTCAAGCCGCAGGGCGAGGCCATCGCCGCGCACGCCGCGGACGACATCAAGGTCCTGGTCGTCGGCAACCCGGCCAACACCAACGCCCTGATCGCCCAGTCGGCCGCCAAGGGCGTCCCGGCCGAGCGCTTCACCGCGATGACCCGCCTGGACCACAACCGCGCCCTGACGCAGCTGGCCCAGAAGACCGGCTCCTCGGTCACGGACATCAAGCGCCTCACCATCTGGGGCAACCACTCCGCGACCCAGTACCCGGACATCTTCCACGCGGAGATCGCCGGCAAGAACGCCGCCGAGGCCGTGAACGACGAGGCCTGGCTGGCCGGCACCTTCATCCCGACCGTCGCCAAGCGCGGCGCCGCGATCATCGACGCCCGTGGCGCGTCCTCGGCCGCCTCCGCCGCCAACGCCGCCATCGACCACGTCCACACCTGGGTCAACGGCACCGCCGAGGGCGACTGGACCTCCATGGGCGTCCCGTCGGACGGCTCCTACGGCGTCCCCGAGGGCCTCATCTCCTCCTTCCCGGTCACCTGCAAGGACGGCAAGTACGAGATCGTCCAGGGCCTGGAGATCAACGAGTTCTCCCGCACCCGCATCGACGCCTCCGTCCAGGAGCTCGTCGAGGAGCGCGACGCGGTCCGCGAGCTCGGCCTCATCTGAGCCCCGCGGCTCACGCGGCCCCCGTCACGCGGGAGTGCGCGTAGCCCCGCAGGACGCACACGGCGCCCCCGGCCCCTTCGGCCGGGGGCGCCGCGCGTTCTATGCTGACCCCCGCCACCGCCGACTCGGTGGGAGGCCACGTCAGTTCGGTATCTCGGGGGAGTAGTTGACGCAGTCGTCCTTACCTCAGCAACCCGGCCCACCCACCACTCCGCCCCCCACGCCGCCCCCCGCCGCGCCGCCCGTCGCCGAGCGCGACAACCCCGGCACCAGCGAGGCCACCCGGTTGCTCTGCGCCGGCGCCTATCTCGACGACGCCTTCCGCGACGCCGTCATCGACCAGCTCTACGTCCACGAGGAGCGGGTCGCCGCCCCGTCCCTCGGCATCGACGCCGCCCGCGTCCTCGCGCACGCCCTGCGCGCACGCCGCATCGAACTCGGCTGGTCGGCCGCGATCCTGGGCCTGTGGGTGGTGTCCTTCGCCCTCACGAAGGGCCTGGTCCTGCTGCTGGCCGTGCCCTTCCTCCTGCTCGGTGTCGCCCGCTGGATACGCGGCAAGGCGGCCGTCGCGCCCTTCTACCGCACGGTCCCCGCCTTCGTCCTGCGCTGGTACGCCCGCCTGATCCTGCTCCAGGCCGCCGTGATGCTCCTCTTCCTCGCCTTCGCCGACGAGGAGACCCGTTGGGACGTCCTGGGCGACGTCGTGGGCTCCGGCGACTCGGGCGCGCTCGTCGGCCTCGCCGTCGCCGGAGGAACCGAGCAGCTGTGGGGCATCGGTCTCCCGGAGGTCTGGATCACCCTCGCGGTGCCGCTCCTCATCGCCGCCGCCGTGGCCGCCCAGCGCGGCCAGTTCGCCCGGGCGCTCACCGGTGAGCTGTCCCGGAGCCGGTTCGCCGATCTGCACGGCGACCCGGCCGAGCAGGCCCAGGGGGCCCGCTTCCGGCGCCTGCGCGACCGGATCCGGCTCGAACAGCACGCACGGCTCGTGCTGTACCGCTCCGAAAATCCGTTCTGCGGTGCCGGAGAGCCCTACGAGCCCTGGTCCCTCTCCGTCGAGCTCCGGCCCCGCAAGGACCTGGACGGCCGCGCCCCGGAGAAGCTCGACAACAGCGCGATCATGCGGCACATCGTCCCGCTGGTGGAGGCGCTGCGCGTGCCCTCCCTGCACGGCTCCCCGGAGATCCAGGCGAGCGTACGGGACCGGTTGCGTCACCTCGAGATCGACGAGGTCGTCTTCCTTCCCCTCGACGGACTGCCGAGCCGCGCGTTCGCCCCTTACACGCCCGAGGAGTTCGAGCGGCAGCGCTCCGGCACCATCGAGGAGGGCGGCGAGGCCCGCCGCCACTTCCTGCGGATCAGGGTCGGCGGCTGGGGCGAGGAGATCGTCACGACCGTCTTCGTCCGGGTCCACACCCAGGGCGGCATGCTGATGCTGGAGGTCGCCCCGCACGTGCTCCGGCCGGTCGCCGAGTTGTTCCGGTACGCCGACCGGATCGCCCACCGCTATCGCCACAACCACCACTTCGGCAAGGCGGTCTGGGCTCTGGGCCGCACCCCGCGCTCCGCCGGGCAGGCCCTGGTCACGCTGTGGCGCGCGCTCGGTCATGCCTGGCGCGTCGCCACCGAGGGGCACGCGCGTGCCCTGCCCGAGGGCCCGCTGCACTCCGTGCGCGAGCTCGGGTCCGACGACGAGGCCTCCCTCTTCCAGGAGATGGACGTCAGCCGCTACCTGAAGAGCATTCAGGACAGGGTCGCCAACGGCGTGACCTTGGCGCTGCGTCAGGCCGGTTACCAGACCGCCGAGTTCGAGCAGAAGATCGTGCACGTCGCCGAGGGAGGGACGTTCATCGAGGGCACCAAGGGAAACGTCACCATCGGCGAGCACAACACCGTCACCAGCAAGACCTTCACCACGACCAGGACCGGAGGCGACCGTGGCTGAGCGCCCGAACCCCGCCGACGCCGCGGCCGGCGGCATCCACGTCAGCAACGCCGGCGGCAACGTCACCATCGGCGACAACAACCAGGTGTCGTACACGGTGCAGGGCTCCGAGCCCGCCCGCGACCCGCGCCAGGAGGAGCTCCTCCTGGCCGTCCGCGAGCTCCGCGCCGACCTCACGCGCCTCGTCGCCTCCGAGCAGACGACCGCGCTCGACGCCGAACTGTCCGACGCGGAGGACGAGATCGAGGGCACCGGCGCGGCCGGCCCCGGCCGCCTCGCCCGCCTGCGGCAGGCCCTGGCCGACGCGGGCGCCGTCACCGGCCTCTTCGCCTCGGCCGCCGCCGTCGGCCAGGCCGTCGGCGCGCTGCTCGGAGGATGAGATGAGCCGTGACGGGGGCGGCGGGGCGTGGTGGAACGACGAGTCGCAGAGCTGGGAGACGGGGCCGGTGGCACCCGGCCCGGGCGGGCCGGCAGGCGCCGGGGCAGGCGCAGGGCCCGGCTCCGTACCGGCTCCGGGAACGGCCCCCGGGCCGGCGCCGGTCCCCGGGCCGGTGCCGGGGCCCGTTCCCGGTGGCGGAGAGGCGCCCGGCGGCGTCCCCTCCCCCGGCGGCGGGCCGGTGCCGGCGCCCGTCGTGCCCATGCCGTACGTGCCGCCGGTGCCGCCGATGCCTCCGCAGGCGGCGCCCGGGGCGCCCGCGGGTGGGCGGCCGGGCGCGCGGAACGCCGTGATCGCCGGGGTCGTCGTGGCCGTGCTGGCCGCCGGGTCCGTCGGCGGCTGGTTCCTGTGGGGGCGGGGCGGGACCGACGACGGCAAGGGGCGGGGCACGACGGCCGCGCCCGGCGTGTCGGCGACGTCGGGTTCGGCCACCGACGCCGACGGGGCGCCTACCGGGACGCCGTCGGACTCCCCCTCGCCGTCGGACGGTGTCCCGCCCGCCGGCTTCCGGCTCGTCGAGGAGAGCGGCTTCACCCTCGCCGTACCCGAGGGATGGAACCGCACCGCCTCCGGTTCGAGCGTCTTCTACAACGCGCCCGACGGCCTCGGCCTGGTGCAGGTCTACCGCCTCGACGAGCCGGAGATCACCCCGTACGAGGCGCTGCGGCAGACCTCGCGGGACCTCGCCGCGAAGAACCCCGGCTACCGCGAGATCAGCCTCGCGCGTACCGGGCCGGGCGACGAATCCGTCGAGCTGGTCTACTCGTACGACCGCACCGAGGGGCGCCGGAAGGTCGTCGACCGGGCTTTCGTCGCAGGCGACGGGAAGCAGTACGCGGTGCTCGCCGCCGGGCCCGAAAGCGCCTGGCCCGAGCAGCGGAAGACGCTGGACACCGCCCTGGAGTTCTTCGAGCCGTGACCGGCCCGCTCGTGACCGGCCCGCCCGTGACCGGCCCGCTAGTGAACGGTCAGCCCGCGAGCAGCCGGCGGGCCAGTTCGGCGACGGCGTCCAGGGTGCGGGCGTGCAGCCCGTGCCCGAAGGTGATCCGGGTCGCGCCGAGCCGGCCGAGCTCGGCGTGCGGGGGATCGCCCGGCCGGGCCAGGAAGTTGAGCGGGCCCTCGACGCCCGCCGCGCGGAGCCGGGGGAGTTCCGCGGCGGGCGCGAGGATCGGGAAGACGCAGTCGGCGCCCGCCGCCACGTACAGACGGGCCCGCTCGGCGGCCTCCTCGGCCGTCCCGCCGTGGAGGTAGGTGTCCACGCGTGCGTTGACGAACAGCGCGCGCCCCGCTTCCTCCCGTACCGCGGCGATGCGTTCGGCGTGCTCGCGCGGGTCGCGCAGACGGCGGGTGCCGCGTGCGGAGTCCTCCAGATTGAGGCCGGCCGCGCCCGTCTCCAGGACCCGCGCGACCAGCTCCTTCGCCGGCAGCCCGTAGCCGTCCTCCAGATCGGCGGTGACCGGTACGGAGACGGCGCGGACGATCCGGGCGACCGCCGCGAACATCTCGTCGGCCGGGGTGTGCCCGTCCGCGTGGCCGAGGGCGGCGGCGATGCCCGCGCTGGGCGTGGCGAGCGCCGGGAACCCGGCCTCCTCGAAGACGCGCGCGGTGGCGGCGTCCCACGGGCCGGGCAGCACGAGGGGACGGGCGCCGGGCCGCGTGTCGTGCAGGGCGCGCAGCCGCTCGGCCGTGCTCGGGTCGCCACTCACCGCTTGTGCATCCCCGGGGTGTAGTGGCCCGGCGTGAAGCGGCAGGTGACACCGATCCGGTTCCAGGCGTTGATGACCGTGATCGCTCCGATGACGTGGGCGAGCTCCGCCTCGTCGAAGTGCGCGGCGGCCTCCGCGTACACCGCGTCGGGCACGAACCCGTCGGTGAGGACGGTGACGGCCTCCGTCAGACCGAGGGCGGCCAGCTCGCGCTCGGTGTAGAAGTGCCGCGACTCGCGCCAGGCCGACAGCTGGACGATCCGCTGCACGGTCTCGCCGGCCGCGAGCGCGTCCTTGGTGTGCATGTCGAGGCAGAAGCCGCAGTTGTTGATCTGCGAGGCGCGGATCTTGATCAGCTCGTAGAGGGTGGGGTCGACGTGCTTCGACGCGGCGATCTCCAGCCCGATCATGGCCTTGTAGAACTCGGGGTGCTTCTCGGCGAAGGCGAGCCGGGGCGCGTGCTCCTCGGCGTACGCGGCGGGGGAGGCGGTGTCGGTGATCGTCATGTCGATCACCGTACGGGCCGGATGGCACCCGGGTATGGTCCATTCCCATGGCGAATGAGTGGGCCACTTTCGGTGCCGACCTGCACCTGGAGCTCTCCGGCAAGGGACTGCGGACCGGCCTGATGGACGCGCTGCGGGAGGCGGTCCGCAGCGGCCGGCTCACGGCGGGGACCCGGCTGCCGTCGTCCCGCTCGCTCGCCGCCGACCTGGGCGTGGCCCGCAACACGGTCGCCGACGCCTACGCGGAGCTGGTCGCCGAGGGGTGGCTCACCGCGCGGCAGGGCTCGGGGACGCGGGTGGCCCCGCGGTCGGCGCCGCGCCGCCGTACGCCGCCGAGCCGGCCGGCCGGCGCACCGGCCGCGGCCGGCAGGCCGACGTACAACCTGCGGCCCGGCACCCCCGACCTCGCCTCCTTCCCGCGCGCCGACTGGCTCAAGGCGGCCCGCAAGGCGCTGACGGCCGCCCCGCACGAGGCCTTCGGATACGGCGATCCCCGCGGGCGGATCGAACTGCGCACCGCCCTCGCCGAGTACCTGGCGCGGGCGCGGGGCGTGTACGCGCGGCCCGAACGCATCATGATCTGCTCCGGGTTCGTGCACGGCCTGATGCTCATGGGCCAGGTGCTGCGGGCCCGCGGGGTGCGCGAGGTGGCGGTCGACTCCTACGGCCTCGACATCCACTGGGAGCTGCTCGAACGGGCGGGCCTGCGGATCCCGGCCCTGCCCTTCGACGAACGCGGCACGCGGACGGAGGAGTTGGGCACCCTGGGGAACGGGGTCGGAGCGGTCCTGATGACGCCCGCCCACCAGTTCCCCATGGGCGGCGCGCTCCATCCCGACCGGCGGGCGGCGGCCGTCGACTGGGCGCGGGCCGCCGGGGGACTGATCCTGGAGGACGACTACGACGGGGAGTTCCGCTACGACCGGCAGCCGGTCGGCGCGCTCCAGGGGCTCGACCCGGAGCGGGTCGTCTACCTCGGCACCGCCAGCAAGTCCCTCGCGCCGGGGCTCCGGCTGGCCTGGATGGTCCTCCCGGAGCACCTCGTGGACGAGGTGGCGGCGGCGAAGGGGGCGGTGGACTGGGTGTCGAGCGTGACGGACCAGCTGACCTTCGCGGAGTTCCTCCGCTCGGGCGCGTACGACCGGCACGTGCGTGCCATGCGCCTGCGCTACCGGCGCCGCCGCGACCAGCTGGTGGCGGCCGTCGCCGCGCGTTCCCCGGAGACGCGGGTCAGCGGCATCGCGGCCGGGCTGCACGCCGTCCTCGAACTCCCTGCGGGCACCGAGGCCGCGGTCGTCCGCTCCGCCGCCTTCCAGGGCCTGGCCCTCACCGGGCTGGACGACTTCCGCCACCCCGCCACCCCGCCGACGAGGGACGCCCTGGTCGTCGGCTACGCGACCCCACCGGACAGCGCCTGGTCGGGCGTCCTGGAGGCGCTGTGCCGGGTCCTCCCGTAGGTCGTGTCGTAGGTCGTGTCCTTCGGACCACTCCGGATCAGGGGCCGGACACCGCGAGCCCGGCTGACGCGAGGGGACGCGGCCCACGGGGCCTTCGGTCCGCGTCGGTTCCCGTCACTCGGCGGGCGCCACGTCCGTGGTCGACGGCGCCTCGCCGAACCGCGCCAGCGTCAGCGAGCCCGCGACGGCGATCGCGAAGCCCAGGAAGGCCAGCCAGGAGAGGCCCTCGCGGGTGCGGTCGCCCAGCCACGCGACGCCGACGATCGCCGGGCCGATCGTCTCGCCCAGGACGAGTCCGGCCGTCGCCGTGGTGACCGCGCCGCTGTGGAGGGCGGAGGTGTAGAGGAGGAACGCGGCGCCGCCGCCGACCAGGAGGGCGTAGAGCGCGGGGTTGGTGAAGTCCACCGAGTCGATCAGCCGGACCGCGACCTCCACCACCCCGAAGCCCACGCCGCCCGCCAGACCGAGCGTCAGCGCCCGGGGCCGTTCCGGCAGGCGCCCCGCCGCCGCGCCGACCAGCAGGACGGCGAACGCCGCCACGAGCAGCCCCCACCCCAGGCCCTCCCCGACGTCCTCGTGGCCCTCCTTGCCGGAGGCGAGCGCGAGCATGGCGAGCCCCAGGCAGACCAGGCCGACGGCCGCCCACTCGACGCGGCGCAGCCGCACCCTGAGGACCCGCGAGGCGATCACCGCCGTCACCGCGAGACTCGCCGCGAGCGCCGCCCCGACCGCGTAGATCGGCAGCGTCCGCAGCGCGACGATCTGCAGCACGAAACCGAACCCGTCCAGGCCGAGCCCGGCCACGTACCGCCACTGCCGCAGCGCCCGCCACATCAGCGTGACGTCGACCCCGCCGCCGGAGCCGGGCTCGGCAGCCCGGGCACCCATCGCCTGGAGCACCGACGCGGCGCCGAAACAGAGCGCGGAACCCAGTGCGCACATCATCCCAAGGAGCACGAAAGGGACTCTAGTGCGACGGGGATCGGCCACGTGGCCAGACCGGGCCTACACTGTGCGGTCGCAACCAGGCGCGGGCAGACGCCGGGGCGGACAGGGGAGGAAAGGCGATGCGCAGACTGAGGTCCGGCACGGTGATACTCGGCGGCGTGAGCATGCTCGCGGCGACCCTGACCGCGTGCGGCTCCGAGCCCGACCGCCGGTGCATCGACCCCGTGACGTACAAGGAACTCCCGGACTACCAGTGCGAGTCCGGGGGTGACGGCGACGGCAGCAGCTCCCACGGCGGTCGCTACTACTACGGCGGCTCCTCCAGCAGCGGCAAGGTCAGTGGCGGCAGCTTCGACAGGTCCGCCGTCGACAGCGGTGGCTTCGGCGGCCACCACTCCTCCTCCGGCGGCTGATCCCCCGTGCGGCGCCACACCATCGAGCCCCGCCCCGGCTGGCAGCAGACGGTCGAGGAGCAGGGGCTGATCTATCCGCTGACCCGCTACCCCGACGACTCGCTGCGCCCCTACTGGGACGAGAGCGCGTACTACTCCTTCACCCTCCCCGAGGTCGAGGCCCTGGAGGAGGTCGTCGAGGAGCTGCACGCCATGTGCCTCGCGGCCGCCGCGCACATCGTGGAGAAGGACCGGTTCGCGGAGCTCGGGATCACCGACCCCCGGGTCCGGTCGCGGGTCGCGGAGGCGTGGCGCCGCAGAGCCGAACTACCCACCCTCTACGGGCGGTTCGACCTCCGGTACGACGGCACGGGCCCGGCCAAGATGCTGGAGTACAACGCCGACACGCCCACCTCCCTCGTGGAGGCCGCGAGCCCGCAGTGGTTCTGGATGGAAGAGCGTTTCCCCGGCGCCGACCAGTGGAACTCCCTGCACGAGCGGCTCGTCGACGCCTGGAAGCGCCAGGCGCACCTGCTGCCGCCCGGCAGCCCGGTCCACTTCGTCCACTCCGACGGCGACGAGCTCGGCGAGGACCTGATGACCGTCGCGTATCTGCGCGAGACCGCCCAGCAGGCCGGTCTCGCCACGGAGGCGCTGTCGGTGGAGCGGATCGGCTGGGACCGGATCGCCGGGCGTTTCGTCGACGACCGGCTCCGCTTCATCCGCGCCTGCTTCAAGCTCTACCCGTGGGAGTGGCTCACCACGGACCGCTTCGGGCCGCACGTCCTCGACACCCTCGACAACGGCGGCGGCACGGGCACCACCTGCTGGATCGAGCCGGCCTGGAAGATGCTGCTCTCCAACAAGGCACTCCTCGCGATCCTCTGGGAGCTGCACCCCGGACACCCCAACCTGCTGCCCGCCTACCTCGACGGCCCGCGCGAGCTCGCCGCCGCCGGCGGCCCCGGCTACGTCTCCAAGCCGCTGCTCGGGCGCGAGGGCGCGGGCGTCACGATCCACGAGCCGGGCGCTGCCCCGGTGTCGCGCGTCGACGAGCCCTGCTGCTACCAGGAGTCGGCCCCGCTGCCCGACTTCGACGGCAACCGGGTGGTGCTCGGCGCGTGGACCGTCGGGGACGAGGCGGCGGGACTCGGGATCAGGGAGTCGTCGGGCCCGATCACGGACGAGTACGCCCGCTTCATCCCGCACGTCATCCTCTGAGGGCGACGAAGGGGCACGGCGTTTCGGCCCCCGCCGGCCCCCCGCCGGTCGCGGCAGGCGGGGCGGGCGGGGCCGGCGGGGCGGGCGGGGCCGGCGGGTGGCACGGTCGAGCGGGCGCGGCTCCGGCCGGGTGCGGTCGCCGGGCCGCTCCGGGCGTAGCCCCGCTGCGGGACCACGGCCGGAGCAGCCCGCAACGGCGCGGGGCTTCCGCCGTGACCCACCCTTCCGGAGCGTCGCCGCTCCGGAAGGGGCGGGCCGGGTCTCGCACCTCGGCGGTGCCGGAGGGGTGGGCCGGGTCTCGCACCTCGGCGGCGCCGGGGCCTGCGGCGCGAGCGGAGGCGGCGGTACGGGGTCGCCGCGGACCCGGGCCGTGTCCTAGTCCGAGAGCACAGCACGCAGCTGCTCGAGCCCCCAGTCCAGGTCCTCCTTGCCGATGACCAGCGGCGGGGCGATCCGGATCGTCGAGCCGTGGGTGTCCTTCACCAGGACGCCGCGTTCCATCAGCTTCTCCGAGATCTGCCGTCCCGTGCCCTTCTCCGGGACGATGTCCACACCCGCCCACAGACCGCGCCCCCGGACCGCCTCCACCGCGCCGCCGCCCACGAGCAGGCCCAGTTCCGCGTGCAGGTGCTCGCCGAGCTCGGCCGCCCGCTGCTGGTACTCACCGGTCCGCAGCATCGCGACGACCTCCAGCCCCACCGCGCAGGCCAGCGGGTTGCCGCCGAAGGTCGAGCCGTGCTCTCCCGGGCGGAACACGCCGAGGACGTCCCGGTCCGCGACCACCGCCGACACCGGCACCACGCCGCCGCCGAGCGCCTTGCCCAGGATGTAGACGTCCGGCACCACGCCCTCGTGCTCGCACGCGAAGGTCCGGCCCGTACGCCCCAGGCCCGACTGGATCTCGTCCGCCATGAAGAGCACGTTCCGCCGGGCCGTCAGCTCCCGCACCCCGCGCAGGTACCCGGGCGGCGGGACCAGGACCCCGGCCTCGCCCTGGATCGGTTCGAGGAGCACCGCCACCGTGTTCTCGGTGACCGCCGTCTCCAGCGCGGTCAGGTCGCCGTACGGCACGATCTCGAAGCCCGGCGTGTAGGGGCCGTAGTGGTCGCGGGCCTCGTGGTCCGTGGAGAAGCTGACGATCGTCGTGGTGCGGCCGTGGAAGTTGTTGGCCGCGACGACGATCTTCGCGTGCCCGTCCGGCACGCCCTTCACCTCGTACCCCCACTTGCGGGCGGTCTTCACCGCCGTCTCCACCGCCTCCGCGCCGGTGTTCATCGGCAGCACCATCTCCTTGCCGCACAGCTCGGCCAGGCGCGCGCAGAACTCCCCGAAGCGGTCGTGGTGGAAGGCGCGCGACGTCAGCGTCACCCGCTCCAGCTGCGCCCGGGCGGCATCGAGCAGACGCCGGTTGCCATGGCCGAAATTGAGCGCCGAGTAGCCGGCGAGCATGTCGAGGAAGCGGCGCCCCTCGACATCGGTCATCCACGCTCCCTCGGCAGAGGCGACGACCACGGGGAGGGGGTGGTAGTTGTGGGCGCTGTGCGCGTCCGCGGAAGCGATCTCGTCTTGCGTTCTCGACACGGGATCTCCGTTCGTCCTGCGGCCTGGGGCGGGTGTGGCTCCCTTTTCTTATCGTCGCTCGGATGCCGGACGGGGAAACCTGCGTGTCGGCGCGCCCGCTAGTCTGGAAACACGCGCGGCGACTGGCGAACGGGGAACGAACCCCGGGGGAGCCGTGCGCGGCAGACCACACGAGGTGCCGCCCGCCTGGGCATCACGGGACGACCGAACAGGTCCCGTGTGGTGCCGCAGGGCAGCCGCACCGGGGCCCCTGCCCTGAGGAACGCCATGACCCTTCCCGGCCGGTACGCCGAACTTCCCGCCCACCACGCGGACGCTCCCCTCCCCTCCGCGGGACTTCCCGCCCACCACCCCGCCCTTTCGGCCACCGATCCCGAGCTCGCCGCGCTCGTCGGCGCCGAGGAGCGGCTCCAGGCCGAGACCCTGCGGCTCATCCCCAGCGAGAACTACGTCTCCGCCGCCGTCCTCGAAGCCTCCGGCACCGTGCTGCAAAACAAGTACAGCGAGGGCTACCCCGGCCGCCGCTACTACGAGGGCCAGCAGAACATCGACCAGGTCGAGACCCTCGCCGTCGAGCGCGCCAAGGCGCTCTTCGGCGTCGACCACGCCAATGTGCAGCCCTACTCCGGCTCCCCGGCCAACCTCGCCGTCTACCTCGCCTTCGCCCGGCCCGGCGACACCGTGATGGGCATGGCCCTGCCCATGGGCGGCCACCTCACCCACGGCTGGGGCGTCTCCGCCACCGGCTCCTGGTTCCGCGGCGTCCAGTACGGCGTGCGCCAGGACAGCGGGCTCGTCGACTTCGACCAGGTCCGCGAGCTCGCCCTCGCCGAGCGCCCGAAGGTGATCTTCTGCGGCGGCACCGCGCTGCCCCGCACCATCGACTTCGCGGCCTTCGGCGAGATCGCCCGCGAGACCGGCGCCGTGCTCGTCGCCGACGTCGCCCACATCGCCGGCCTCATCGCGGGCGGCGCCCACCCGTCCCCGGTGCCGCACGTCGACGTGATCTCGACGACCACCCACAAGACGCTGCGCGGCCCGCGCGGCGCCATGCTGATGTCCCGCGAGGAGCACGCCAAGGCCCTCGACAAGGCCGTCTTCCCCGGCCTCCAGGGCGGCCCGCACAACCAGACCACCGCCGCCATCGCCGTCGCCCTGCGCGAGGCGGCCCGGCCCTCCTTCCGCGCGTACGCCCACGCGGTCGTCGCCAACGCCCGGGCCCTCGCCGAGGCGCTGCTCGCCCGCGGCTTCGACCTGGTCTCCGGCGGCACCGACAACCACCTGATCCTGATGGACCTCACCTCCAAGGAGGTCCCCGGCAAGGTCGCCGCCAAGGCCCTCGACCGGGCCGGGATCGTCGTCAACTACAACACCGTCCCCTACGACCCCAGGAAGCCCTTCGACCCCTCCGGCGTCCGCATCGGCACCCCTTCCCTCACCTCCCGTGGCCTCGGCGTCTCCCACATGCCGCAGATCGCCGACTGGATCGACCGCGCCGTCGCCGCCGCCGGCAAGGGCGACGAGGACGCCCTCACCGTGATCCGCGCCGAGGTCGCCGACCTCATGAACGCCTTCCCGGCCCCGGGCCTGCCGGTCTGACACCCTCCGGAGCCACCGGACACCCCGTCCCGGAGAGCCCCGGGCCCGGGCCGGGGCGTCCGGCCGGATCCCCGGTTCCGCCGGGCTCCCGACCCAGGGGCCCCGGCCCACGGGCCCCGGTCTCCGGACCGGGTTCCCGCTCACGGGCCGGTCCCGGTCTCCGGACCGGGTTCCCGCTCACGGGCCGGTCCCGGTCTCCGGACCGGGTTCCCGCTCACGGGCCGGCCCCGGTCTGCGGGCCGGGTTCCCGCTCACGGGCCGGTCCCGGTCTGCGGACCGGGTTCCCGCCCGCGGGCCGGGACCTGGCCTCCCGACCGAGTCCCCGCCCACGGGCCGGCCCCGGTCTCCGGACCGGGTTCCCGGCCCACCCGACTCACCGGACGGACGCGGCGACCCGCAGCGCCTCCGTCCGGTCGGGTATGCCCTCCAGACGGAGCGTCAGGGTGCCCCCGCTCCTCGTCCACAGGAGCGTGGGGCCCGCCGGGCGTACCGAGTGGGTCCACACCGTCCCCGAGGCGTCCGTCATCGGAAAGGTCAGGGCGTGGGGCCGGGCGAACCAGTACGCCTCCGTGCCGTCCGGCAGCGATGCCCACTGCGGCTGGACCCGCACCTGCTTGGCGAAGCCGAGGTCCAGCCGGGCCGGGAAGACGTCCAGCCGGACCGTCCGCCCGCTCGCCGTCCGCCAGCACAGGCCGACCACCCCGCGCGGCTGCGCACCCGTGACCGTCACCGCGTCCGGCGGCCCCAGCACCCCGGGTATCGGCGGCGCGAAGCCGGCCCGGCGGCCCGCCTCCACGAGCGGCACCGGATCCGGGCAACCCGGGACGGCCGCCCTGCCCGCCGGGAGCGGCGCCCCCGGCTCGTACCGCACGTCGACCCCGCCGAAGCCCAGCCACTCCACGACCGACGCCCGCACCGGGGGAGTGAGCACCACGACCATGAGCAGCCCGGAGAGCGAGGCGACCAGTGCCTTCCAGCGGAGCCGCAGCCACCGCCACCGGTCGGGCGGCGGCGCCGGCGCGGGAACCCGCTCGGCCAGGAGCTGCGCGAGCACCCGCTCGGCCATCGTCTCCCCGTCCACCTCCGGCACCCTCAGGGACCGCCCGAGCTCCCGCAGCTCCCGCTCCAGGCCGAGCTCCCCGCCGTCAGCCATGCTCGTCACCTCCCTTCAGCGTCGTCCCCAGCCTTTTCAGCGCCCGGCTCAGCCGGGACTTCACCGTCCCGCGCGGCCAGCCGAGCGCCTCGGCCGTCTCCGCCTCGTCCAGCTCCAGCAGGTAGCGGTGCACCACCACCTGGCGTTGTTCCTCGCCCAGCGCGTCGAGCGCCGCCCGCAGCCGTCTGCGCCGCTCGTCCTCCTCCGCCGCCACCGCCGGGTCCGCGCCCTCCGGTATCAGCGGCTCGCCCGCGAGCAGCTCCGCCTCCCGCCCCGCCACGGCCCGTTGCCGGCCCGCCGCGCGCAGTGTGTTCCTCGTCTCATTGGCCACGATGCTCAGCAGCCACGGCCGGAACGAGCCCCCGTCCTTGAACCGCCCCAGCGAGCGATACGCCTTGAAGAAGGCCTGCTGGACCACGTCCTCGGCGTCGCCGCCCGCCCCGCAGGCCACCGCCGCCCGCAGCGCCACCGCCGTATGAGCACGAACCAGCTCCGCGTACGCCTCCGGGTCCCCGGCGCGTACGCGTGCGATCACCGCGGCCTCGTCCTCGACCAGGCCCCCCTCCCGCGTCCTCACACCTTTGATACACCGGCAGTCGGGGATCGGTTCCCACACCTGAGAGAATGATGAGCATGGCCTCTGACCGACCTCGTGTGCTCTCCGGAATCCAGCCCACCGCAGGCTCGTTCCACCTCGGCAACTACCTCGGCGCCGTGCGCCAGTGGGTGGCTCTCCAGGAATCCCACGACGCCTTCTACATGGTCGTGGACCTGCACGCGATCACGGTCCCGCAGGACCCGGCCGAGCTGCGCGCCAACACCCGGCTCGCCGCCGCCCAGCTGCTCGCCGCGGGCCTCGACCCCGAGCGCTGCACCCTCTTCGTCCAGAGCCACGTCCCCGAGCACGCCCAGCTCGGCTGGGTCATGAACTGCCTCACCGGCTTCGGCGAGGCCTCCCGCATGACGCAGTTCAAGGACAAGTCCGCGAAGCAGGGCGCCGACCGCGCGACCGTCGGCCTCTTCACGTATCCGATCCTCCAGGTCGCCGACATCCTGCTCTACCAGGCCCACCAGGTCCCGGTCGGCGAGGACCAGCGCCAGCACATCGAGCTCACCCGCGACCTCGCGGAGCGCTTCAACGGGCGCTTCGGCGAGACGTTCACGATCCCGGCGCCGTACATCCTCAAGGAGACGGCGAAGATCTACGACCTGCAGGACCCGGCGATCAAGATGAGCAAGTCGGCGTCCACCCCCAAGGGCCTGATCAACCTGCTCGACGACCCGAAGACGACGGCGAAGAAGGTCAAGAGCGCGGTCACCGACACCGACACGGTCATCCGCTTCGACCCGGCGAACAAGGCCGGCGTCTCCAACCTGCTCACCATCATGTCCGTGCTCACCGACACGTCGGTCGCCGACCTGGAGAAGAGCTACGAGGGCAAGATGTACGGCGCCCTGAAGACCGACCTGGCCGAGGTCATGGTGGACTTCGTCACCCCCTTCCGGACCCGCACCCAGGAGTACCTGGACGACCCGGAGACGCTGGACTCGGTCCTGGCCAAGGGCGCGGAGAAGGCCCGCGCGGTCGCCGCGGAGACCCTGGCGCAGACCTACGAGCGGATCGGTTTCCTGCCCGCCAAGCACTGAGCCGGGCACGGGGTCCGAGGCCCCTGGCCGAAAGGGCGGTGCAGGCCGCACACTGGCGGCTGTACCACCACACACGTTTCGACGGACGACGGAGGAGAACGACGTGGGGACCGTAACGATCGGCGTCTCGATCGCGGTCCCGGAGCCTCACGGCAGCCTGCTCCAGGAGCGGCGCGCGGGCTTCGGGGACCCCGCCGCGCACGGCATCCCCACCCACGTCACCCTCCTCCCGCCCACCGAGGTCGACGAGGAGCGCCTGCCCGAGATCGAGGCGCACCTCGCCGGCCTCGCCGCGCTCAGCGACCCCTTCACGATGCGGCTCGACGGCACCGGCACCTTCCGGCCGCTCTCCCCGGTCGTCTTCGTGAAGCTCGTCGAGGGCGCCGAGGGCTGCGACGTGCTCCAGCAGCGCATCCGGGACGCGGCCGGCCCGGTCCCGCGCGAGCTCCAGTTCCCGTACCACCCGCACGTCACCGTCGCGCACGGCATCTCCGAGGCGGCCATGGACCGCGCCTTCGAGGAGCTGGCCGACTACGGGGCCGAGTGGACCTGCAGTTCCTTCGCGCTGTACGAGCAGGGCGCCGACGAGGTGTGGCGGAAGCTGTACGACTACGAGTTCGGCAGCGGCCGTACGGCCACGGTCCCCGCCGTACCGGCTCAGGGCGGCAGCCCGGTCGACGAGCCGACCACCACCCACTAGCCCCACCACTCACTAGCCGCCTCCCGCCCGCCCGGAGGACAGCACGTCCGGTCAGGCCGCCTGCCCGGGCGCGATCACATCGGCAGGCGACGGAACACCGCTCTCGGCACGTGCCGCAGCGCCGACATCACCACGCGCAGCGCCCCCGGCACCCAGACCGTCTCCGAGCGGCGCCGCAGCCCCAGCTCGATCGCCGTCGCGACCGCCTCCGGGGTGGTCGCCAGCGGGGCCTCCTCGCGGCCCAGGGTCATCTTCGAGCGCACGAAACCGGGCCGGACCACCATGACGTGCACCCCGGTGCCGTGCAGCGCGTCACCGAGGCCCTGCGCGAAGGCGTCGAGGCCGGCCTTCGACGAGCCGTAGATGAAGTTGGCCCGGCGGGCCCGCTCGCCGGCCACCGACGAGAGCACCACGAGCGAGCCGTGCCCCTGTGCCTGGAGGGCCTGGGCGCAGACCAGGCCCGCGGAGACGGCGCCGGTGTAGTTCGTCTGGGCGACCCGGACGGCCGCCAGCGGTTCGGACTCGTCACGGGCCTGGTCGCCGAGGACGCCGAAGGCGAGCAGCACCATGTCGATGTCGCCCTCGGTGAAGAGCTTGCCGAGCCGCTCCTCGTGGGACTCGGTGTCCAGCGCGTCGAACGGGACGGTGTGCACGTCGGCACCGAGCGCTCGCAGCGAGTCCGCGGCGGCGGCCAGGGCGGGGGACGGGCGCCCGGCCAGCCACACAGTGCGGGTGCGGCGGGTGATCAGGCGGCGGGCGGTGGCGAGGCCGATCTCGGAGGTGCCGCCGAGAACGAGCAGGGACTGGGGCGCGCCGAAGGCGTCCTTCATGGCGTTCACGCTCCTCAAGAGATACCGGGGGATCGGAGGGACCGGGGGATGGGGGACTGGGGGGAAAGGGGGCTGGAGGGTTGAGAGGGGCCGGAGGTTTGAGAGGGGGGCGGGGGCCCTGGGTCGGGCCAGGTCAGAGGCCCAGGCGCCGTGACAGGTCGGAGACGAAGACCGACCGCGGGTCGAGGGTCGCGCGCAGCTCGCGGAAGTCGGCGAGCCTCGGGTACATCGCGGCCAGCAGCTCGGGCCGCAGCCGTGAGTCCTTGGCGAGGTAGACCCGGCCGCCCGCGGCGACGACCTCCTCGTCGAGCTCGTCGAGGAACGCGCCGAGGCCGCTGAGCGACGCCGGGATGTCGAGCGCGAGGGTCCAGCCGGGCACCGGGAAGGAGAGCCAGCCGGGGTCGGCCTCGCCGAAGCGCTTCAGCACGGCGAGGAAGGACGGACAGCCGCGGATCGCGATCCGGCGTACGACCCGGCGCAGCGTCTCCTCCTGTCCGTGGCCGACGACGAACTGGTACTGCACGAAGCCGCTCCGCCCGTAGACCCGGTTCCAGTGCGGGACGCCGTCGAGGGGGTGGAAGAACGAGGAGAGCCGCTGGAGCCGGCCGGTGGAGCGGCGGGGGGCCTTGCGGTACCAGAGCTCGTTGAACAGCCCGACGCCCGTGCGGCCGAGCAGCCCCTCGGGGACGTACGCGGGGGCGGCGGGCAGCCGGGCGGGCCGGAAGCCGAGCGGCGCGCGGCGGGCGCGGCGCGGCAGCGCCTCGTACGGGGCGTGGTCGCCGCGGGTGAGGACGGCACGGCCGGTTGCGGCGCCGCGCGCGAGCAGGTCGATCCAGGCGACGGAGTAGCGGTGGCGGTGGTCGGTGGCGGTGAGCCGGGCCATCAGGTCGTCGAGGTCGGCGGCGCGTTCGGTGACGACGTACATCAGCGAGGTCTCGACGGGCAGCAGCCGGAGGGTGACGGAGAGGATCACACCGGTCAGACCCATGCCGCCCGTGGTGGCGTCGAAGAGCGGGGTGCCGGGGGTGAGCGTGTGCACCTGCCCGTCGGCGGTGAGCAGGTCGAGGGCGACGACGTGCCGGGCGAAGGAGCCGGAGACGTGGTGGTTCTTTCCGTGGATGTCGGCGCCGACGGCCCCGCCGACGGTGACGTAGCGGGTGCCGGGGGTGACGGGTACGAACCAGCCGAGCGGCAGCAGCACCTCCATCAGGTGGTGCAGGCTGACGCCGGCGTCGCAGACGACGAGTCCGGCGTCGGTGTCGATCGCGCGGATCCGGGACAGCGCCGTCATGTCGAGCACGGACCCGCCGGCGTTCTGCGCGGCGTCGCCGTAGGCGCGGCCGAGGCCGCGGGCGATCGACCCGCGGGCGCCGCAGGCCAGGACGGCCGCGGCGGCCTCCTCGTACGTACGGGGGCGGATCACGCGTGCGAGGGTGGGCGCGGTGCGGCCCCAGCCGGTGAGCGTGTGGAAGCTGTCGTAGGCGTCTTCGTACGCGTCGTCGTCGTACGCGTCGGCGTCGTACGTCTCGTTCGTCCCGTACCGGGCGGGCTCCCCGGCGGCGTCGGAGGCTGCGGCCGCCTCCGCCCTAGTGCCCCCGTCTGCGCCGACACCCATGTCCGTCCCGGCGCCCCCGTCCGTCCCGTCGCCCGCGCCCGCGCCCGTGCCCGAGCCCGTGCCCGCGCCCGTGCCCACGCCCATGCCCGAGCCCCCACCTGTGTCCGCGCCCACCCCCGTGGATGCGTCGCCTTCGGCGGAGTCGGTCGCGCGGTGCGCGGGCGCGACACCCGTCTCGATGTCGGTCTCGGCTGCCATGGAAGCGACGGTATCGCCGGGACTGTCGCTTATGCCGGGATTGGCGGGCGGTTCGTCGAAATGGGTGATTAAACGAGTGTCAGGAAAGAGTGCCGCCCCCTACGGCGACTCCGCCCGTCAGAGTCGCCCCTGGTTGACGGCGACGCGCGGAGGCGAGTGAGACGCATGCGATACGGGGACTGGACCGCGGCCGACCACCGGGTCCTCGCCGCGCTGCGCGCCCACGGGCGGCGCCCCGCCGTCGCCGCCGCAGCCCGGGCGCTCTCCCACGGCGGCGAGCACGCCGCCCTGTGGCTCGCCGCCGGACTCGCCGCCGCCGCCCTCGACCCGCCGCGCCGGGCCGGGTGGCTGCGCGGCACCGCCGTGGTCGGCGCCGCCCACCTGGCCGGCATGGGCGTCAAGCGGCTCGTACGGCGCCCCAGGCCGCACCCCGGGGAGTACGCGCCCCTGGTCCGCACCGCCGGCCGGCACTCCTTCCCCAGCTGTCACGCCACCTCCTCCGCCGCCGCGGCCGTCGCCTTCGCCGCCCTGCACCCGCCCGCCCGGCACGTCGCCGTCCCGGCCGCCGCCGCGATGTGCCTCTCCCGGCTCGTCGTCGGCGTCCACTACCCGACCGACGTCGCCGCCGGCGCCCTCCTGGGCGTGGCCACGGCGAAGGCCGGACGCCGCTGGGTCACCGGAGGCCCCCGTGACTGAGCACGCCACGGGCCGCACCGTCACCGCGCTGCTCGACCCGCCCGCCGCGCCCCCGCTGCGCCGTCCCCGGCGCGGCACCCTCTCGGTCGTCCGCGGGCTCGTACGGACCGCCCGGCCCCGCCAGTGGGTCAAGAACGCCCTCGTCGTCGCCGCGCCCGTCGCCGCCGGACAGCTCGGCTCCTGGCCCCACGCGGCCCGACTCCTCCTCGTCTTCGCCCTGTTCACGGCCGCCGCCTCGGCCGTGTACCTGGTCAACGACGCGCGCGACGCCGCGGCCGACCGCGCCCACCCCGTCAAACGGCGCCGCCCCGTCGCCGCCGGCCTCGTGCCCGTACCCCTCGCGTACGCCACCGGCGGCGCGCTCGCGCTCGGGGCCGCGGTCGCGAGCGCCCTGCTCTGCAACGCGATGACGGCGCTGCTGATCGCCGCGTACCTCGGCATGCAACTCGCCTACTGCGTCCGCCTCAAGCACGTCCTCGTCGTCGACCTCACCGTCGTCGCCACCGGCTTCCTCATGCGGGCGATGATCGGCGGGATCGCGCTCGGCATCCCGCTCTCCCGCTGGTTCCTCATCACCACCGGCTTCGGCGCGCTCTTCATGGTGGCGGCCAAGCGCTACTCCGAGGCCGTGCAGATGGAGTCCGCCCAGGGCGCGACCCGGGCCCTGCTCACCCAGTACACGACCGGATACCTGCGTTTCGTCTGGCAGTTGGCCGCGGGGGTCGCCGTCCTCGGCTACTGCCTGTGGGCGCTGGAGAGCGGCGGCGTCGCCACCGGCACGCTGCTGCCCTGGCGCCAGCTCTCCGTCGTCGCCTTCGTCCTGGCGGTGCTGCGCTACGCCGTCTTCGCCGACCGCGGCACCGCGGGCGAGCCCGAGGACGTCGTGCTGCGGGACCGGCCGCTCGCCGCCATCGGACTGGCGTGGGCGGCGATGTACGGCATGGCGGTCGCGGGGCTGTGAGTACGGAGGTACGGCGGGGCGGTCGACGGCGGGTGAGCGCCGAGGTACGGCGGGGCGGTCGACGCCCAGTGAGCGCCGAGGCACGGCGGGGCGGTCGACGGCGGGTGAGCGCCGAAGCACGGCCGGGCGGTCGACGGCCCTCGAACGGCGCGGTCACCGCGTGGACGCGCCGTTCACGGCCCGGCGGCGGAGCGCGCCGCGAGGTGCTCGGCTTCGTCGCCGCGGGGCTCGCCGCGTACGCCGCCGACCTCGCCCTCTTCCTGTGGCTGCGCGGGCCGCTCGGCGTCGGCCCGGTCGCCGCCAAGACGCTGTCCTTCCTGGCCGGATGCACGGTCGCCTACCTCGGCAACGCGCTCGGCACCTACCGCCGCCGGGCCGTCACCCTGCGCGAGTACGCCGCCTTCTTCGCCGTGAACGGGGCGGGCGCCGCGGTCCAGTTGCTCTGCCTCGTCGTCTCCCACCACGGCCTCGGCCTCACCTCGGCGAGCGCCGACACGGTGTCAGGACTCGGCGTGGGCATGGTCCTGGCTACCTGTCTGCGATTCTGGGGTACCCGGACCCTGGTGTTCCGGACCCCGTCCCCCCAGGAAGAGGCGCGCCCGCCATGGACTGGCTGACCAAGCTCCCCGTCGTCGGCCCGTGGGTCGTCCGCCTCATGAAGACGCATGCCTGGCACTCGTACGAACGCCTCGACGAGGTCTACTGGGCCCGGCTCGCCGCCGCCATCACCTTCCTGAGCTTCCTCGCGCTCTTCCCGCTGATCACCGTCGCCGCCGCCATCGGCGCCGCGCTGCTCTCCCCCGAACAGCTCGACCGGATCGAGACCAAGCTCGCCGACCAGGTCCCCGGCATCTCCGACCAGCTCGACATCGGCGGCCTCGTCGACAACGCCGGCACCATCGGTCTCGTCGCCGGCGCCGTGCTGCTCTTCATGGGCATCGGCTGGGTCGGCTCGATGCGCGAGTGCCTGCGCGCGGTGTGGGGCCTCGACGGCGTCGACCAGGGCAACCCGGTGCTGCGCAAGGGCAAGGACACGATCGTGCTGCTCGGTCTCGGCGGCGTGATGCTGGGCTCGCTCGCCGCGTCCTGGCTCGGCTCGACCGCCGTCGGCTGGAGTGCCGAACGGATCGGCGTCTCGCACTCCGGGGCCGGCGGGTTCTTCCTGGAGGCCGCCGCGATCCTGGTCGCCGTCGCCGCCGACTTCCTGATCCTGTCCTTCGTCCTGACCCTGCTGCCCGGAGTCGAGCCGCGGCGCCGCGACCTGGTGATCGCGGCGCTGATGGGCGCGGTCGGCTTCGAGCTCCTGAAGCTGCTGCTGGGCGGCTACATGAAGGGCGTCGCGGCGAAGTCGATGTACGGGGCGTTCGGCGTACCGGTCGCCCTGCTCCTGTGGATCAACTTCACCGCGAAGCTGCTGCTGTTCTGCGCGGCCTGGACGGCGACGGGGGTCAGGGGTTCGCCGGAGCCCCGTCGGCCGGAGCCGCCGCAGCTGGAGGAGCCGACGGTGACGCCGAAGCCTCCGAAGCCTCCGAAGCCTCCGAAGACGCCGTAGCAGGAGGAGCCGACGTGGACGCCGAAGCCTTCGAGGACTCGGTGGCCCCCGCGGAGTCAGAGGCCTTCTCGGCTCCGGCCCCGCTCTTGGCCGCGTCGGACTCCGGGGCCCCCTCGGGCTTCTGGCGACGGGCCGAAGCCGCCAGCGGCCAACGGCGGTTCACCAGGAAGACGGCGGCGGCGAGCAGGACGAGCACGCCGCCCGCCACGGCGAGCGCGATCCCGGCCCCGCCGGACTTCGCCTGCGCGACGGCCGCTTGCGCGGCACCCGTCGGGGCGTTCTTGCCGGGGGCGGGCGCGGTGCCGTCCGAGGTGTCGGTGCCGGTCCCCGGGGTCGTACGGACCGACTTCGGCGCCACCAGCTCGCCGACCGGCGTCACCTTGCCGGTGGCCGCGAAGCCCCAGTCGAGCAGGCGGGCCGTCTCCTTGTAGACGGCGTGCTGCTCCTTCGAGGACGGGTTCATCACGGTGACGAGCAGGACGTGTCCGTTGCGCTCCGCGACGCCGGTGAAGGTCGCGCCGGCGTGCGTGGTGTTGCCGTTCTTGACGCCGGCGATGCCCTGGTAGGCGGGAACGCCGATGTCGCCGGTGAGCAGCCGGTTGGTGTTCTGGATCTCGAAGGTCTCGCGCGCCTTGCCGGGCTTCTGCTCGCCGGGGAACTTCGCGCGGGCGGTCGAGGAGTACTCCCGGAAGTCCGGGTTCTGCATGCCGTGGCGGGCGATGAGGGTGAGGTCGTACGCGGAGGAGACCTGGCCGGGGGCGTCGTAGCCGTCCGGGGAGACGACGTGGGTGTCGAGGGCCTGGAGGTCGTCGGCCTGGGCCTGCATGTCGGCGACGGTCTGCTCGACGCCGTTGTTCATGGCCGACAGGACGTGGACGGCGTCGTTGCCGGAGCGCAGGAAGACGCCGAGCCACAGGTCGTGGACGCTGTAGGTCTGCTTCTCCTTGATGCCGACGAGGCTTGACCCGACGCCCGTGCCCGCCAGGTCCTGGGCCAGCACGGTGTGGTTCTCCGTCTTGGGGAACTTCGGCAGCAGGGTGTCCGCGAACAGCATCTTGAGCGTGGAGGCGGGCGCGAGCTTCCAGTGCGCGTTGTGCGCGGCGAGGACCTGGCCGCTCTCCGCGTCCGCCACGATCCACGAGCGCGCGCTGAGCTCCTTGGGCAGCACCGGGGCGCCGGGGCCGAGCTGCACCTGGGTGCCGGGCTGGGCCAGGCGCGTCCCGCCGACGCTGGACATGAGGGCCGGCGGCTTGGGCTGCTGGTCCTTGTCGTCCGCGTGCGCGGGGGCGGCGGCGAGGAAGGGGAGCAGGGTGGCGGCGGCGGTCGCCGAAAGGGCGACCTTCGCGGTCATCTTCGAAGCAGACACGATCGAGAACGTACATGCCCGGAAGCAGGTTCCGAACCCCGCGGGGCGGTTCGTCCCCGGTCGTCCACCCGTCCGCAGGGCCCGTGGGGCGGCCGGTGATACTGGGACCATGAAGCTCAGCCGTCCCGTCTCCTGGTTCCTGCTCGCGTTCGGAGTGTGGAGCTGGGTCATTTGGGTCACTTTCGTCAAGAATCTCTGGCACGACGCGAGCGGTCTCGCCTTCGACGACGCGGGCGATCCGACGGCCTACTTCTGGGTGCACCTGCTGCTGGCCGTCACGTCCTTTGTTCTGGGGACGGTCGTCGGGGTGATCGGGTTGCGTGGCGTGCGCGCTCTTCGGCGCGAGCGCGGATAGGGGTTTCTCGGGCGTGGTCGTCTTCCTGCTGGTCCTGGTGGTGGTCCTCGCCCTCCTGGTCCTGGTCCACCGGTACGTGTGGCGGCGCCTCGTGCGCGATCTCACGGAGCCCGGCGGGGTCGCCCGCCGGCTCGGCACGGCGGTGGCGTTCCTGCTGCCGCTGCTGTCGCTGGCCGCGCTCGTCTCGGGGCGCGCCGGCGCCCCCTTCGTCCTCCAGCAGGTCGTCGCCTGGCCGGGCTTCCTCTGGCTGGCGCTGCTGCTGTACCTGACGCTCGCCCTGGTGGTGACCGAGCCGCTGCGGCCGCTGCTGCGGCGGTGGCTCGCCCGCCGGGCGGTCGGTCGCAGGGCGTCGGCGCCGGAGGCCGTGCCCGCCGCGGCGGGGTCCGCTCCGGCGGGGGCACCTGCCGAGGCGCCTGCCCAGACGCCTGCCGAGGCGCCGGCCGAGACGCCTGCTGAGACGCCGGCCCAGAAGCCTGCTGAGGCATCCGCCGAGGCATCCGTCGTGACGTCCGCGGAGGCAGCTGTCGAGGTGCCCGCCGAGCGGGCCGGTGACGTTCCCGTGGAGCCGGTCGCCGGGTCCGGCGAGGCCGCGCCCGAGCTTTCGCGCCGGCTCTTCGTCAACCGGCTCGTCTCCGGCACCGCGGCCGCCGTCGCCGTCGGGACCGTGGGGTACGGGACGTACGGGGTGCTGCGCGGACCGCGGGTGAAGCGGGTGACCGTACCGCTGGCCAAGCTGCCGCGCGCGGCGCACGGTTACCGGATCGCCGTGGTGTCGGACATCCACCTCGGGCCCATCCTGGGCCGCGCCCACACCCAGCGGATCGTCGACACGATCAACGCCACGCAGCCCGATCTCGTCGCCGTCGTCGGCGACCTGGTCGACGGCACCGTCGAGAACCTCGGCCCCGCCGCCGAGCCGCTCGCCCGGCTGAGGGCCCGCGACGGCGCGTTCTTCGTGACGGGCAACCACGAGTACTTCTCCGGCGCCGACGCCTGGGTGGACCACGTCCGCGAGCTCGGAATGCACCCGCTGCGCAACGCCCGCGTCGAGATCGGCGCAGGGTTCGACCTCGCCGGCGTGGACGACGTCGCCGGTGAGAGCGAGGGGCAGGGCCCGGACTTCGCGAAGGCGCTCGGGGACCGGGACCCGGCCCGTACGGCCGTCCTGCTCGCTCACCAGCCGATCGTCATCGACGACGCCGTACGCCACGGGGTCGACCTCCAGCTGTCCGGCCACACCCACGGCGGCCAGCTCTGGCCCGGGAACTACCTGGCCGAACTGGCGAATCCGACGGTCGCGGGCCTGGAGCGCTACGGCGACACCCAGCTGTACGTCTCGCGCGGGGCGGGTGCCTGGGGACCCCCCGTGCGGGTCGGCGCGCCCTCCGACATCACCGTCGTGGAGCTGGCCTCGAAGCAGGCGTGACGAAGCGGGAGAAAACCGGCCGGTCGCGCGGCGCTCACAGGTGTCTCACAGGCATCTCACAGGCGTGTCACAGGGTGGGGCGCGGTGTGCGCCGTGCCGGATACGTACTGCTGAGTCCCGCTGAGTCCGCTGAATTCCCTGATCCCTGGACATATGCATGCAGTGTGAAGGTTTACCCTTCCACTAGTGAAGACCGTGTGATTGGCTGGCGCCATCGCGGCCGGCCGTTTTCCGCCGCGACAGGGGTGGGAACGAAAAGGAAGCACGTCTCATGCGGTCTGCGGTCCGTCTGCGCATTTTGATCACTTGTGGGGTATTGGTGGTCGCGGGGATCGGAGGCTGGCAACTGCTGCCCTCCGATGACGTGCGTTCCGATCCGATCACCGTCGGCACGACCGACGAGGTGACCTCGCTCGACCCGGCCGGCGCCTACGACGCCGGTTCCTGGGCGATGTACAGCAACGTCTTCCAGTCGCTGCTGACCTTCAAGCCGGGCTTCACCACCCCGGTCCCCGACGCCGCGAAGAACTGCCGCTTCGTCGGCTCGAAGCTGACGACGTACGCGTGCACGCTCCGCGACGACCTCACCTTCTCCAACGGGCACAAGATCACCGCTGACGACGTCCGGTTCTCCTTCGAGCGGATGATGTCGATCAAGACGGACGTCGGTCCGGCGCCGCTCTTCCCGACCCTGCAGAAGGTCGTGGCCAACGGTCAGAAGGTCACCTTCCAACTCAGCGGCCGGGACGCCACCTTCCCGCTGAAACTCGCGACGGGTGCCGGCTCGATCGTCGACCACACCGCGTACTCGGCCAAGGGGCTGCGCAGGGACAACGTGGTCGACGGCTCAGGCCCGTACGTCCTCAGGGAGTACCGGCCGGGCGTCAGCGCCCGCCTGGAGCCCAACCCCAACTACCGGGGTGCCATCGCCAAGTCCGGCCGCCCGGTGATCGTGAAGTACTTCAAGGAGTCCGAGCAGCTCGCCGAGGCCTGGCGGGCCAAGCAGGTCGACGTGACGCACCGGCAGATGCCGCCGGCCTTCCTCGACAAGCTGAACGAGTCGGCGCCGACTGACACGAAGATCACCGAGGCCGCGAGCGCCGAGATCCGCAACCTCAACTTCAACGTGCGCCCCGACTCGGTCATGGCGGAGAAGGCGGTCCGGCAGGCCGTCGCCGCGGTCGTCGACCGCCCGGCCATCACCACCGGCCCGTACCGGAGCACGGTCGAGCCGCTGTACTCCCTCATCCCGCAGGGCTTCGTCGGGCACAGCACCGCCTTCTACGACGCCTACCCGGAGCCCAGTACCTCCAGGGCCAAGAAGCTCCTCAGGTCGGCGGGCGTCGACACCCCGGTGAAGTTCACCCTCGGCCACCGCAAGGACGCCACCTACGCGGCCGAGGCCGCCGAGCTGAAGAAGCAGCTGGAGGAGACCGGCCTCTTCGAGGTCAAGGTCGTCCCGGTGGCGTGGACCGAGTTCCAGAAGGAGTACGCGCAGGGCAAGTTCGACGCGTACACGGTCGGCTGGCTCCCCGACTTCCCGGACTCCGACAGCTTCACCGCCCCGCTCGTCGGCACCGACAACACCCTGCACAACAAGTTCTCCAGCGCGGCGATCGACTCGCTGATCGCCTCCACGCAGCAGTACAGCGACCGCGCGCGGGCGACCGAGGACTTCAAGGCCATCCAGGAAGAGGTCGCCAAGGAGGTGCCGCTGGTGCCGCTGTGGCAGAAGAAGGACTACGTGCTGTCGACCGAAGAGGTCGCCGGCTCGCAGTACCTGTCGGACGGCACCGGCATCTGGCGCCTCTGGGAGCTGAGCTGGATCTAGGCCGCGTCTCCGGCCCGGCGCCCGAACGCGCCCCAGGACCGGAAGGGGCCCCGGACCACCCGCCGTGGTCCGGGGCCCCTTTCGTTGCGGGGGCGCGGGGTGACCCGCCGTCAGGACTTGCGGGTGGCCCGCTTGGGCTTGCCCGACGCCGCCATCCCGGCCGCCGTCGGCATGAAGTCGGACAGGACGTCGTGGACGTCCGTGACCAGCGGGCGCAGGATCCGGAAGCGGGAGAGCGAGATCGCCCGGGCGGTGACCGGGGAGAGCCGCTCCACCAGGCGCCGGCTGTTGGCGGCCCCCTCCGACCGGTCGTACACCCAGAACAGGACCAGTCCCATCTGCTGCAGCCAGAGCAACCGCGGCAGCGGCTCGGCCAGTTCCGGGTCGACCTTCACCGAGGCCCCGCGAATGACGCGGCGGTGCACCTCGATCGCCGCCTCCCGCGGGCCCTCCGACTCGGGGGAGAAGGGGCTGAGCGGGCTGTCGGGGTCGGCGGCGTTCTTGAAGAACTGCGAGGCGAACTCGTGGTACGGCTCGGCGATGTCGAGCCAGGCGAGGAGCACCCCGCGGATCCGGGCTGTCAGGTCCTTCTCGCCGCTCTCCAGGATGGGTGCGACGGCCCGCTGGTGCTCCTCGGCGATCCGGTCGTAGAAGCCCTGGACGAGGTGCTCCTTGGAGGAGAAGTAGTAGTACGCGTTGCCGACGGAGACGCCGGCCTCCTGCGCGATGGCCCGCATGGTCGTCTTGTCGTAGCCGCGCTCCTTGAACAGGCGGAGCGCGGTCTCCAGGATGAGCGCGCGGGTCTGCTCGCTCTTCGGCGCCTTGGCGGGCTTGTCCGTCGGCTGCCCGCCGGCGTCCGGGTCCTGCTTCTCTTCCATCGCGACCTCCACAGGCCCTGAGCCTAGCCGGACGAACCGGGTGCCTCGCACTGCCCGTCCGCGCAGGCGGTGCGGTCCGGCTTCAGGGCCTCGCGCCACCGGGCGGCGGCGAGCATCGTCGCGCGGGCGAACGGCTGCCCGGCCGGGGTGGCCAGCCAGTGGGCCTTGGGGCGGTGTTCGGCCAGGGCCCAGAGGCAGACGATCCAGGCGGCGGTGGAGCGGTAGACCTGGCCGGCGTCCCCGACGGCCGTGATCTCCCGCAGGGTGGCGTCGTGGTCGAGGGCCGGGAAGCGCCTGCGCGCCTCCCGGGAGCCGGCCGGGACGAGGTCCAGGGGGACGAGCTGGGGCTGGCGGAGCAGCCAGTGCCGCAGGTGGACGCAGAGCGGGCAGTCCGCGTCGTAGAGGACGGTCAGGCGCCGCACGGGCGCGTGGGGCATCGGGTGCCGTGCCATGGGTTCAGGCGCCGGCGGCGGGGGTCGCCCAGGGGTTGGGGCCCTGGGGGCCGCCGCTGCCCCTGGCGGGGCCGGTCCAGCCCTGCGGGGGCACCGGCGGGACGTGGCCGCGCTCCATGACGCCCCGGCGGCGGATCTTGTTGAGGACGTAGACGTTGGCGAGGTGCAGCACGCCGAGCACGAGCAGGACGACGCCGAGCTTCACCGACAGGGCCTCGAAGAGCCGGCGGGCGTCGCGGACGGCGTCGTCCTGGCTCAGGTAGAGGGCGACGAAGCCGAAGTTGACGAGGTAGAAGCCGACGACGAGCAGGTGGTTGACGGCGTCCGCGAGCTTCTCGTTCCCGTGCAGGACGTCGGCGAGGAAGACCCTGCCGTTGCGGCTGAGGGTACGGGCGACCCAGATGGTGAGTCCGACGCTGACGAGCAGGTAGACGACGTACGCGACGACAGTGAGGTCCATGCCCTCACGCTCCCTTGAACGCGTTCAAAGCTGACGTCCATGAATGTAGACCTCCCCTTGAACATGTTCAAGTACGGGTGGGCGAGGGTCGGGAAACCGCTGGTGAGGCGTGGCCCGGAGATCTAGGGTCGGCCGCATGACACTTGCTCACGATGTGGCCGGCGACGGCCCCTCCACCGTTCTGCTGCTCCACTCCGGCGTCTGTGACCGGCGCATGTGGGACGCGCAGTTCGAGGCCCTCGCCGCGGCCGGGCACCGCGTGGTCCGCTGCGACCTCCGGGGCTTCGGCGACAGTCCCGTCGACCGCCCGCACGTCCACGCCGACGACGTGGCCGCCCTGCTCGACCGGCTCGGCGTCGAGCGGGCCGCCGTCGTCGCCTCCTCGTTCGGGGGCAAGGTCGCGCTGGAGTTCGCCGCGCGCCACCCGGGCCGCGCCTCCTCCCTCGCGCTGCTCTGCGCGGCCGCCCCGGGCCAGGAGGCGAGCCCGGAACTGCGTGCCTTCTTCGGGCGCGAGGACGCCCTGCTGGAGGCCGACGACCTGCCGGGGGCCGTCGACCTGAACGTGGACTTCTGGCTCGGTCCGGACGCGGGAGCCGAGGCGCGCGAACTGGTCCGGCTGATGCAGGCCCGCGCCTTCGAGCTCCAGCTCGCCGCCCCCGAGGAGTTCGGGCCGCAGCCCGCGGACGTCACCGACGCCGACCTCGCCACGATCGGTGTCCCGGTCCTGGCCGTCACCGGAGCCCATGACGTCGCCGACTTCCGTGCCGTCGCGACCCGGCTCGCCGGTCTCCTGCCCGACGTCCGTCACGTCGAGCTGGACTGGGCCGGGCACCTTCCCGCGCTGGAGCGCCCCGAGGAGACCACCCGCCTGATCGGGGACTTCCTCAGCCGGCCCTGAACCCCCGCACCCCCGGGACGAGCGCCGTCCCCAGGCAGCAGCCCGCCACCGCCACCGCCGCGACCACCAGGGGCAGTTCGGGCCCCCAGGTGGCGGCGGCCAGCGGGGCCAGGGCGTAGCCCAGGGGCATCGCGGCGAAGGAGAGCAGCCAGTCGTACGAGGTCACGCGCGCCAGCGCGTGCTCCGGTACGGCCCGCTGCACCGCGGTCTCCCAGACCGGGGTGAGGAAGCCCAGACCCGCCTGCGCGAGCCCGTACGCCGCGATCGTCAGCGGCGCGGGCGCGCCGGCCGCCAGGAGCAGCAGCGGCAGCGCGTACGTGGCGAGGCCGAGGTTCGCGGCGAGGATCGGGCGCCCGGGGCGGACCCGGTCGGCGGCCAGTGAGCCGAGCAGCAGCCCGACCGCCCCCACCTGGAGGAAGACCGCCCAGGCGAGATCGCCGCCCAGCCGCTGCAGCGCGATCGCGGGGCCGAGCGTCATCAGGACCGCCGCGGCCCCGTTCCAGGCGCTGTGCCCGATCAGGCTGGTCCAGTACCAGTCGAGGGTGCGGACCTCCCGCCAGCCCTCCTTGAGGTCGGCCAGGAGCGGGCGCCGCGGCACCTTCACCCGCGCCACCCGTACGGCGCACAGCAGGGCGGCGCTGACGCCGAAGCTCGCCGCGTCCAGGACGAAGGCCCAGCCGGGCCCCACCGTGAGGATCAGTGTCCCGGCGAGGGCCGGGCCGCCGACCCGGCTCACGCTGTAGGCCACCGCCATCGCCGCGTTGGCCCGGTGCAGCGCCTCCGCCGGGACCGTGCCCTTGACCAGCGGCGCGGAGGTGGGCGTGGCGAAGGCGCCCGCCGCACCGCCGAGCACCTCGACGCCCGCGATGACCGCGAGCGACGGTGTGCCGCCCAACAGCTGTATTCCGACCACGAGTTGGGTGACGCACCGGACGAGGTCCATCGCCAGCGCCACCGTGCGGGCGTCGAAGCGGTCGCCGACGACGCCGCCCAGCGGCAGCAGGAGCAGCTTCGGGACCATCGAGCAGGCGAGCACGAGCGCGAGCGCCGAGGTGGAACCGGTCGCCTTCAGGACCGCGAGGGCGAGGGCGGCGGGGATGACGGCGTCGCCGAGGAGGGAGAGCGCGCGGCCGGCGAAGAGCAGCCGGAAGGAGCGGGTACGCAGCGGATGGGGCACGGGCGTGAGGAGGGCAGCCATGTGCCGCAGGGTGTTTCGGTGCCGAATAATTCGTCAACGAAATACTTTTGGTGCCCTCGGGTGGCGTCCCTTCCAGCGACGTACGATCACTGCATGGCATCCCCCGAGGAACCGCGCGCGACCCCGCGCGACTGGACCGACGAGCACGTGGCCCGCTGGCAGCCCGTCCTGCCCGGTCTGGACCCGGTCGTCGAGGGCGCCGTCACCCGGATGAAGAAGCTCTCCGTCCACCTGCGCCGGGTGCGCGAGCAGTCCCTCGTCGACTTCGACCTGGAACGCCACGAGTTCGACACGCTCCACAAACTCGCCGGCCGCGGCGGCAGCGCCGCCCCATCCGAGCTCGCCCAGGACCTCGATCTCGCGCCCGCCTCCGTCACCGGCCGGCTCGACGCCCTGGAGAAGCGCGGGTTCGTGCGCCGTACGCAGTCCACGACCGACCGCCGCCGCGTGATCGTCGAACTCACGGGCAGCGGCCGCGAGACCTGGCTCGGCGCCATGGACGTCCTCGGCCACGAGGAGGAACGCCTCCTCGACGTCCTGCTGCCCGAGGAGCGCGCAAGCCTCAACGACATGCTCCGCCGCATCATGGTCGTCGCCGAGCAGGACGCCTCCGACCAGTCCTGGCACGGTTAGGCGCTGCCTTCCGGACCGTGCCGGGCCACCTGGCCGGGCGTGCGGGTCAGCCTCGTACCGGCCCCCGCGGCCCGGCTCCCTTGGAGGCGGCCTCGGCGATCCGATCGGGGGCGGCCCTGGCCGGCCCCCGGGGGGCGACCCCGAGGCGAGCCCCGAGACGCCCTCAGACGCTCAGCGAGCGCGCGTAGTTCAGCTGTCCCATCACCCAGTGGATGGTGTCCGGGCCGGTCGCCGGGATCATCGTCGCGTGGTGGCGGCCGCCGCTGGTCACCGTGACCTGGATGAAGCCGGTGGTCTGCTTCTCCTTCATCAGCAGGAACAGCAGACCCAGCAGGCACAGCAGGAAAAAGATGATGGCGAGCACGATCGCGACCGTCGGGATCTTCTCCTCGGTGCGCGACATGTCCATCGCGTTCCACACCGCGCCCTTCAGCGGCAGCGCCCCGGCCGGCGTGATGATCTGGTCGCCGACCACGGTGATGTCCCCGAGGCTCAGCAGCGGTGCCCCCGCGCCGCCCGCCGGCATGCCGGACGCGCCCGGCCCGTACTGCGGCGGCGCCGGCACCCCGCCCGGCAGGGTCGGCTGGTAGGGCGGCGGCGTCTGCGGGTAGCCGTACCCCGGCGCGCCCGTCTGCGGATAGCCGTATCCCGGCGCGCCCGCCTGCTGTCCCGGCCCCCACTCGTAGGAACCCGAGTTCTCGGGCTTGTAAGGGTTCGGCTCGCTCATCAGTCCCCGTCCTCCACTGCGTACGCATGCGAAAAGCCCGCCTCTGCACGACGCAGCGTACAGAAGCGGGCTCGACCGCAGTGACCAGGCGTCAGAAGCGACGCGTGATCAGCGCGCGCTTCACTTCCTGGATCGCCTTCGTGACCTCGATGCCACGCGGGCAGGCGTCCGTGCAGTTGAACGTCGTGCGGCAACGCCACACGCCGTCCTTGTCGTTCAGGATCTCCAGGCGCTGCTCGCCCGCCTCGTCACGCGAGTCGAAGATGAAGCGGTGCGCGTTGACGATCGCGGCCGGACCGAAGTACTGGCCGTCGTTCCAGAAGACCGGGCAGGACGACGTGCACGCGGCGCACAGGATGCACTTGGTGGTGTCGTCGAAGCGCTCGCGGTCCTCGGCGGACTGCAGGCGCTCGCGGGTCGGCTCGTTGCCCTTGGTGACCAGGAACGGCATGACGTCCCGGTACGCCTGGAAGAAGGGCTCCATGTCGACCACGAGGTCCTTCATCACCGTGAGGCCCTTGATGGCCTCGACGGTGATCGGCTTCTCGGGGTTGATGTCCTTGATCAGCGTCTTGCAGGCGAGCCTGTTCTTGCCGTTGATCCGCATCGCGTCCGAGCCGCAGATGCCGTGGGCGCACGAGCGGCGGAAGGTCAGCGTGCCGTCCAGGTCCCACTTGATCTTGTGAAGGGCGTCGAGCACACGCTCCTTCGGGTCGATCTCGATCTGGAAGTCCTCCCAGACCGCCGCGTCCGAGATCTCGGGGTTGTAGCGGCGGATCCGGACGGTGACCGTGATGTACGGGGAGGCGGCGGACTCCGCCTCGACCTTGTCCAGTACGGGGGTAGCCATCAGTACTTACGCTCCATCGGCTGGTAGCGGGTCTGGACGACCGGCTTGTAGTCGAGACGGACGGTCTCGGAGCCGTCCTCGCCGACCTCGCGGTACGCCATGGTGTGGCGCATGAAGTTGACGTCGTCGCGGTTGGGGTAGTCCTCGCGGTAGTGACCGCCGCGGGACTCCTTGCGCGCCAGGGCCGAGACGGCCATGACCTCGGCCAGTTCGAGCAGGTTGCCCAGCTCGATGGCCTCGAGGAGGTCCGTGTTGAAGCGCTTGCCCTTGTCCTGGATGGACACGTTCTCGTAGCGCTCGCGCAGCTCGGCGATCTTCTCGACGGCCGTCTTGATCGTCTGCTCGGTGCGGAACACCATCACGTTGGCGTCCATCGTCTCCTGGAGCTCACGGCGGATGTCGGCCACCCGCTCGCTGCCCGTGGAGTTGCGCAGCTTGTCGATCTGCGCGACGACGAGGGCCTCCGGGGCCTCCGGCAGCTCGACGAAGTCGTGCTTGGCGGAGTACTCGGCCGCGGCGATGCCGGAGCGCTTGCCGAAGACGTTGATGTCGAGCAGCGAGTTGGTGCCGAGGCGGTTGGCGCCGTGCACCGACACGCAGGCGACCTCGCCGGCCGCGTACAGACCCGGGACGACGGTGGTGTTGTCCGCCAGGACCTCACCCTCGACGTTGGTCGGGATGCCGCCCATGGCGTAGTGCGCGGTGGGCTGGATCGGGATCGGGTCCGTGTACGGCTCGATGCCGAGGTACGTACGGGCGAACTCGGTGATGTCCGGGAGCTTGGCGTCGAGCTGCTCCGGCGGAAGGTGCGTCAGGTCGAGGTAGACGTGGTCGCCCTCGGGACCGCAGCCGCGGCCCTCGCGGATCTCCGTGTAGATGGAGCGGGAGACGACGTCACGGGACGCGAGGTCCTTCATGACCGGCGCGTACTTCTCCATGAAGCGCTCGCCGTCCTTGTTGCGGAGGATGCCGCCCTCACCGCGGGCGCCCTCCGTCAGCAGGATGCCCATGCGCCAGATGCCCGTCGGGTGGAACTGGAAGAACTCCATGTCCTCCAGCGGCAGACCGCGGCGGTAGCAGGCCGCCTGGCCGTCACCCGTCAGCGTGTGCGCGTTGGAGGTCACCTTGAAGAACTTGCCCGTGCCGCCGGAGGCGTAGATCACGGCCTTGGCCTGGAAGATGTGGATCTCACCGGTGGCCAGCTCGTACGCGACCACGCCGGCGGACTTCTTGACGCCGTCGACCTCGGTGATCAGCTGGTCCAGGACGTAGAACTCGTTGAAGAACTCCACACCCTCCTTGACGCAGTTCTGGTACAGCGTCTGGAGGATCATGTGGCCGGTGCGGTCCGCGGCGTAGCAGGACCGGCGGACCGGGGCCTCGCCGTGGTTGCGGGAGTGACCGCCGAAGCGGCGCTGGTCGATGGTGCCGTTCGGGGTGCGGTTGAACGGCAGGCCCATCTTCTCCAGGTCGAGGACGGCGTCGATGGCCTCCTTCGCCAGGATCTCGGCGGCGTCCTGGTCGACCAGGTAGTCACCGCCCTTGACCGTGTCGAAGGTGTGCCACTCCCAGTTGTCCTCCTCCACGTTCGCCAGCGCGGCGGCCATGCCGCCCTGCGCGGCGCCCGTGTGGGAGCGGGTGGGGTAGAGCTTCGTCAGCACGGCGGTGCGGCTGCGCTTCGTCGCCTCGATGGCGGCGCGCATGCCGGCGCCGCCGGCGCCGACGATGACGGTGTCGTACTTGTGGAACTTCATGACGTGGTTACCTCAGCCCCGTGCCTAGCGGATGTTCGGGTCGAAGGTGAAGATCACCAGCGTGCCCAGAAGGATGGTGAACACCGTGGCGGTGTACAGCAGGCCCTTGAGCCACAGGCGCGTGTTGGCCCGCTCCGCGTAGTCGTTGATGACCGTGCGGAGGCCGTTGGCGCCGTGCAGCATCGCGAGCCACAGCATCAGCAGGTCCCAGACCTGCCAGAACGGGGACGCCCAGCGGCCGGCCACGAAGGCGAAGCCGATCTTGGAGACGCCGCCGTCCAGGAAGAGCTGGATCAGCAGGTGGCCGAGGACCAGGACGACGAGGACCACGCCCGAGAGGCGCATGAAGAGCCACGCGGCCATCTCGAAGTTGCCGCGGGTCGCGCGCGGGGTCTTCCCGGTGCGCTTACGGGGGGCCTCGATGTACGGGGCCGGGTTGTCCACGCCGTAGGCAGCGCCTTCGACGGGACCGATGGCGGAAGTGGTGTCAGCGGACATGTCTGGCGTCAGCTCCCGAACAGTTCACGTGCGGCGTGGCCGAGGACGGGGTACAGCGAGCCCGCCATCAGCACGACCCAGATGCCCACGACGGTCCAGAGCATCTGCTTCTGGTAGCGCGGGCCCTTGGACCAGAAGTCCACGGCGATGACACGGAGACCGTTCAGCGCGTGGAAGAGGATGGCGGCGACGAGGCCGTACTCGAGGAGTGCGACGATCGGCGTCTTGTAGGTCGCCACGACATCGTCGTACGCCTCGGGGGAGACGCGGACGAGAGCGGTGTCCAGCACGTGTACGAACAGGAAGAAGAAGATGAGGACGCCGGTGACTCGGTGAGCCACCCAGGACCACATTCCTTCCCGGCCGCGGTACAGCGTTCCAGCCGGCACGGAAAAACCCTCCGGGAGCGGGGATCAGGGCCGGCCGGCTTCTCTGTCGGTCAGACCCGGCCGGGTACGGTCCACCGGCCCCGGTCATCGTAGCGACGACTCGTCGGTTCGCTCGCGCGGGGTCCATCGGTGTGATCAAACAGGCACGGACGGGCTATCGTTCGAACCCGAATCGCCGCATAAGGGGTGAACTCACCGTCCGGTGATCGAACGGGTGAGCCTCGTACGGGCGAGTCGGCGGAGTTCCTCGGCCGCCACGACCCGTTCCTCCTCCCTTTCGTTGCCGAGACGTGACCGGATGCCCGCGAGGACCCGGTCGAGCCGCTCGCCGGCCGGCACGCCGTCCAGGCTGATCACGAAGGCGTGCCCGAAGCTGCTCTCGTACGCGGCGAGGGCGGCGCGCAGCGCGGTCCGGGCGGCCGGCGGCGCGTCCGGGTGGGGCAGGGCCGCGGTCTCGTGGGACAGCGCTTCGTCGAGATCGCGCCGCGGCAGGTCGTAGCCCGCCTCGTCGGCCGCGGCGAGCAGTGCGTCGAGGGTCGGATACGGCCGGTGGGCCGCGACCCGTTCCGCCCAGAGTCGGCTGCCGCAGCAGTCGAGCAGCAGGCCCTCGGCGAGCTCGGAGGTGGCCGCGTTGAAACGCACGAGGCCCGTGAGGTGCCGTACGGTGCCCTGCTGGGCAGGTAAGGCGGGGGAGGTCGGGGTCCGACAGGAGGCGGCGTGGATGTCGCTGGTCAGCGGGGACTCCGGAGCGCTGGCGAGGAGGGGAAACCGATGGGGTGGATGTGACTCCACGCTATCGGCGGGAAGGGGGAAGCGTCCGACGGATGCGCGAATTTCACCTGGACGAGTGGGTTTCGTCGACGGGGTGGACGGCGGAGCCGGAAAGCCCCGGGATGCCGTGATTCGCGCGGTGAGGGAGGATTCCCAGTGATGCGGTACTCCATACGAGGGCCCCGTAGGGGCCCTGCACTGATGGCGGCAGCGGTGGCACTGGTCACCGTGGCGGCCTGTTCGAACGGATCCTCCCCGGCGACGCCCGCCGCTTCCGGCACGGGCTCCACCGCCTCGGCCGCGGCGCCCACGCAGGCCGCCCCGCCGCCGAGCCCGACGCCCACGAGGACCTACCCCCTCTCCACCGCGCCCCGGGTGATCCCGGCCGTGCGCGCCCACGAGGCGGCCCGCGGCCCCGGCTGGAAGCCCGGCCCGGGCGCCGGCGTCGTGGTGGCGGCGAAGGACGAGGCCGCCCTCGCCGACGAGGCCCGGCTGATCGCGGGCGAGCTGCGCGTCCCGTACCGCGGCACCGCCGCGGCCCGCCCCGGCGACGTCTCCCTGGCCCTCGGCGGGCAGGGCGCCCGCGAGTCGTACACCCTGGCCGTCCGTGACGGCGGCGTCCGGATCACCGGACCCGACCAGGCCGGCGTCTTCTACGGCACCCGCACGCTCAAGCAGTCCGTCAGGTCCACCGGCGCGATGCCCGAGGGCGTGGTCACCGACGCGCCCGCGAAGCCCGAGCGGGGACTGTTCGTCGACATCGCCCGCAAGTACTTCACCGCCGGGTGGATCGAGGCCCGGGTGCGCGAGATGGCCGACCTCAAGCTCAACGAGCTCCAGCTGCACTTCTCGGACGACCAGGGCTTCCGCATCGCCTCGGACAGCCACCCCGAGGTGGTCTCCGCGAAGCACCTCAGCAAGGCCGAGGTGAAGCGGATCGTGGACCTCGCCGCGAGCCTGCACATCACGGTGGTGCCCGAGATCGACTCGCCCGGACACCTGGGCGCGGTCATCGCCGCCCACCCCGAGCTGCAGCTCGTCAGCGCGACCGGCCGCACCCCGCGCGGCGCGGTCGACATCTCCAAGCCCGCCTCGGCGAAGATCGTCGACGATCTGCTCCGCGAGTACCAGGGACTGTTCCCCGGCGCCTACTGGCACCTGGGCGGCGACGAGTACGTGGCCCTGATGTCGAAGAACCCCGAGGCGACCTATCCGCAGCTGGCCCGGGCCGCGACCGCGAAGTACGGGTCCTCCGGCCGCGTCCAGGACCTCGCGACCGGCTGGCTCGACGACCGTGCCGCGGTCGTCAGGCCGAGCGGCAAGGCGCTGCGCGCCTGGAACGACGGCTTCTTCACCGGCGGGGTGGTGAGCGCGGCCAAGGACCTCCAGGTCGCGTACTGGACCGGCAAGGAGATCGGCGCCCGCCAGCCCGTCTCGTACCTGAGCGCGGGGCGGAAGCTGCTCAACTACAACGACAAGTACCTCTACTACGTCCTCGGGCAGCCGAACCACTTCACCTACCCGACCGGGCGCCGGATCTACGAGGAGTGGACCCCGCTCGTCGTGCGCGGCAGCACCCCCGTCCCCGCACGTTACGACTCCCAGATCCTCGGCGGGAGCTTCGCGGTCTGGTGCGACTTCCCGAACGCGCAGACCCAGGCCCAGGTGGCGGACGGCATCCGCATGCCCCTGACGGCGACGGCCCAGAAGCTGTGGGACGCGCGGAAGCCGGCGCTGACCTGGACGGCCTTCCGGGACCTGGCGGGACGGGTGCGCTGACCCGGCCGGGATACTCAGGCGCGCCTGAGTGTTTTCGCCGTGGTGGCGGGTGCCTGGCCGCCCGTACGTTCCGGTCATGCACCGAACGAACCCGCACGGCCGGTCGTACGCCGTCGCCCCCCTGCTCCTCGCCGCCGCGGCCGCCGACGTCCTGGCCGCTTGGGCGGCCTTCGACGTCCGCGCCCTGTTCCTCGGGCCGCTCGCGGACCACTCCGACCCGGCGGGCTTCGGCGACCTGGACCTGGCGATGGCCGGGACCGCCCAGTGCGTGGTGCTGCCGGCGACCGCGGTGCTCTTCGTGCTCTGGTTCCGCGGCCGGGACCGGAACGTGCGGGCTGGCCGGACCGGCCTCGTCTGGTGGGCGGCCCTCGCGCTCGCCGCGCTCGCGCTGGCCGTCGGGACCTGGCGCTACGCCTCCGCCACGACCGTGCCCGCGTTCGTCACGGGCTCGACCTGGCTGGGCGTGGCGGACGCCCTGAACGCCGCCGTCGCCCTTCTCGGGATCCTCTACGTACGTCGACTGACCCCTATGCAGGGCCGGAGCGGCACTGGCATGATTCCGGCCGCGCAGTGACGAAAAAGCGTCTAGCGGCGCAGTAGGGGAAGTACGGCGTCCGCAGCGTTGGCGAGGAGGCGTCCATGACGTCCGTGACGAGCACGAGCCTGCAGGAACTGATCGACCGCGCCGACGCGCGGGGCCTCGCGGCCGCGGGCCTGGCGTGCCTTGACCGGTGTTTGCCGCTCCTCGCGCCCGAGCGTTCCGAGGTGCTGCGGCCGGTGTGGGCCGCGGTGGCGCGCGGGGACGGCGGGGCCTGGACCGAGGCCGTCGGCAAGGCGCGGGTCGAGCTGGACGGCGCGGGCGACGCGTCGGACGAGACCGCCGCGCTGGTGCGCGGGATGCTGGACGGCGTGCCCGCCGAGTGGTCCGAGGGCCCGCTGAGGGTCTGGGCCGGGCAGTGCGCGCAGGCGGCCCTCGCGGCGCACGCGCGCTACGACGCGACCGAGGCCGGCCCGCTGCACGCCGGCGAGCTCCGCCGCCAACAGGCCGTCCTGGAAGCGGCCGCCCACGGACCGACCGGTCTGCGCCGGGCCCGCGAACTGTCCATCGAGGGCGGACGGGTGCTGCGCGCGGTCGTCTCGCGCCGGGCGCGCACCGCCTGAGCCGGGCGGCGAGGCGGGCCGCCCGAGTCGTGGCGGCCCTTGCACGAAGGGGTGGCCGGCGCCGGCCACCCCTTTTCCCGCTACGGGACCCGTGAGGTCAGGCCTCCGGCTCCGGCTCCTGGATGTGCAGCGAGGCGATCGCCTCGGCGATCTCCCGCTCGGCCTTCGCCTTGTCGAGACCGAGGCCGGCGAGCGGGCCCCCGCCGTGCTCGAACTCGAGCAGGGCGAGCAGGATGTGCTCGGTGCCCACGAAGTTGTGCCCGAGGCGCAGGGCCTCGCGGAACGTGAGCTCCAGGACCTTCTTGGCGTCCGCGTCGTACGGGATGAGCGCGGGCACCTCCTCGACGGCCGGCGGCAGGGTCGGGGTGACCGCCTCGCGGATCCGCTCCAGGGCGACGCCCTGACCGACGATCCAGCGGCCGGCCAGCCCCTCGGGCTCGGCGAGCAGGCCGAGGGCCAGGTGGGCCGGGACCGTCTTGTCGTTGCGGGCCGCGGAGGCCTCGTTCTGTGCGGCCATCACGACGTTCCGGGCCCGCGGGGTGAACCGGCTGAAGCCGGCGTTCGGGTCCATCCTGGCCGCGTCCGCCTCCTTGTCGTCCTTGGGGACGAAGCGCTTCTGGGCGGCCTGCCGGGTGACGCCCATGCTCGTGCCGATGTCGGTCCAGGAGGCGCCGGCCCGCCGGGCCTGGTCCACGAAGTGGCCGATGAGGTGGTCGGCGACCTCGCCGAGGTGGTCCGCCGCGATGACCGCGCCGGAGAGCTGGTCGAGGGCGTTCGTGTGGGACTTCTTGATCGCGTCGATCAGGTCGTCGAGACGCACGGGGTGGGTCATGCCGAGTGGATTCGTCATGAGTGCAACCCTAGGTTGACACTTTGGGGGTGTCAACCCGTGGTTGACACCTCAAGGTCGTATGTCGTTGGTGCGGGGGAGCGGGGGAGCGGGGGAGCGGGGGAGCGGGGGTGCGGGGGAGCGGAAGCGCGGAGGGCACGGGGGCGCGGCGGGCCAGGGGCGCGGAGAGCACGGAGGGGCCAGGGGTGCGGGAGCGCGGAGGTGCGATCGGGGGTGATCGACGGGCGAACGGGGGCAGACGGAAAAGGGCGCCCCTCGAGGCGCCCGAAAAGGAAGACGACCGGGGCCGCCACCCCCCACAGGAGAGGCCCCGGTCGTCGTCCGCGGAGCCGCAGCACGGCCCCGTATTCCTAACAGCGCCGCGCATGCGTTTTCTGTCACACCCCATGTCGCCCCCCGGTACGAAGTTGCGAGTTGTACAAAGAACCGGACCCGCGTGGACGCGGCGCCCGAAAAGGACGTAGCGTTCTGCTGCGCCCTGGCGGCGTGCGGTGGCGACCAGCCGCGATGGGCGTGACGACGAACAGGTGTGGGGAGTGCTGGGGGACGAGGCGGAGCTGACGGCCGCAGTGCTCGCCGCGCAGGACGGTGACGAGGGCGCCTTCCGCGCCGTGTACCGCGCGGTGCATCCCCGGCTCCTCGGCTACATACGCACCCTCGTCGGCGAGGCCGACGCCGAGGACGTCGCCTCCGAGAGCTGGCTGCAGATCGCCCGCGACCTCGACCGCTTCAGCGGCGACGCCGACCGCTTCCGCGGCTGGGCGGCCCGGATCGCCCGCAACCGCGCGCTCGACCACATCCGGATGCGCGGCCGGCGTCCCGCCGTCGGCGGCGACGAGACCGAACTCACCGACAAGCCCGCCGACTCCGACACCGCGGGCGAGGCACTGGAAGCCCTGGCCACCGGTCGCACCATGCACCTCATCGCCCAGCTTCCGCAGGACCAGGCCGAGGCCGTCGTCCTGCGGGTCGTCGTCGGACTGGACGCCAAGAGCGCGGCCGACACCCTCGGCAAGCGCCCCGGCGCCGTCCGTACCGCCGCCCACCGCGGTCTCAAGAAGCTCGCCGAACTCCTCGGCGCGCCCGGACCCGACGAGGACGCCGTCCCCCTGGACGGTGTCCCTCCGCAGCGCGGCCGACGCCCGGGGGCCACGGCCCCCCGCGGTGTGACGCAATCGCACGCGCGGACGCAGAAGGACATGTGATGGCCGACGAGCGGTACCAGTGGCTCGACCAGGAGGCCGCGGAGCGGCTGCTGCGCGGCGAACCGGTCGACCCCGTCGACGACGTGTCCCGTGCGCAGGCCGAGCTCCTCGCGCGGGCCCTCGACGCCGCCCGGACGCCCATGGCCCTCGACCGCGACGGCGAACTCCCCGGAGAGGCCGCCGCCCTCGCCGCCTTCCGCAAGGTCGCCGCCGAGCGCGCGGACGCCGTCCTGCCCGGATCCGCCGGGCGCGCCGCGACCGACCTCGGCGCCGTCCGGATCGTCCCCGTCCACGCCGGCCGCCGCTGGGGACGCTCCCTGCGCTACGGCCTCGCCGCCGCGTTCGCCGCCGTCACGGTCGGGGGAGTGGCCGTCGCCGCCGGTACGGGCGTGCTGCCGCTGACCGCCGAACCGGAACCCGGACGCTCGGTCACGGCCGTCGACACGGGTCCGCCCGTCACGTCCGGCTCGCCGACCGGCGGCGCCGGCACCGAGGTGCCCGTGCCCACCGGCCCCGGCGTCCGGACCACCACCCCCGGCGCCTCCAACGGCCCCACCACCGCCACCGCGGGACCGGGCGGCGAGAGCGGCAAGACCGCCGGCCCCGTCGGGACCCCGAGCGACGGCCCCGAGGTCAGGGACGAGGAGCGGGCCAAGGTGGTCAAGGCCTGCCAGGACTTCCGCGCGGGCAGGCTCGCGGGCAGCGGCCGGGACCGGCTCGTGAACGCGCTCCGCAACGGCGAGACGGTGAAGCGCTACTGCGACCGGATCCTCTCCGGCGCACCGGTCACGGCCACCACCAGGCCCGCCGCCGGCCGCACGCCCTCGGGCAACGGCGGTTCCGGGAGCGGCGGCTCCGGCGGCGGTTCCGACTCGGGCAGCGCCGACGGTGACGACAAGAGCGACCGAGGCGGGAAGGGCCGCGACCGCGACCACGACACGGGCCGCGGAAACGCGGACCGGGACCGGGATCAGGGCTCCCACGCGCCCGGGAAGCACGGCACCGACAGCTCCCGTTCATAGCGCCGAAAGGCGGGTGTGACACTTTTCGGCCCGCCGACGCTGTACTGAGTGAGCCGACTGGTCATCGGCGAGCGCACGGAGCCGGGGTTCCCCCCGTACCTTCGGCTCGGCGCACCGGCGCGGGTGGGACACGTTCCCCCGGTCCCACCCGCGCCATTTCTCTTCTCTCCGCGTGCGGCGCCTACCAGTGCACGACGACCTTGTCGCCCACCTTCACCTGGTCGAACAGCACCGCGAGCTTCCCCTTGTCACGTACGTTGACGCAGCCGTGCGAGGCGCCCGCGTAGCCGCGGGCCGCGAAGTCCGCCGAGTAGTGCACGGCCTGGCCGCGGCTGAAGAACATCGCGTACGGCATGGGCGTGTGGTAGATCGTCGACGTCCACTCGCGGGCCTTCCACTCGACCTTGAACTCGCCCTCGCGGGTCGGCGTGTTCTCCGAGCCGAAGCGCACGTCCAGCGACGACACGACCTTGCCGTCGATCATCCAGGCCAGCGTCCGGCTCTCCTTGCTGATGCACAGCACCCGCCCCGTCAGGCAGCGCGGGTCCGGCGCGTCCAGCTTGTTGGTGGTGGCCGGACGCAGCTCGTCGGCGGTCGGCTCGTGCGTCATGGCCTTGAGCTTCTGCCAGGTGGTCTCGTCGACCGTGCCGGTCTGCGGCAGCCCGCGCTTCTTCTGGAAGGCCTTCACCGCGCCCGCGGTCATCGTCCCGTAGAAGCCGGTGGGCGCCCGGTCGAAGTAGCCGACCTGGCGCAGCCGCGCCTGCAGCTCGCGCACCTGGGTGTTCTCGTCGCCGTCGTCCATCAGCACCTTGGCCTTGGGCGGCTCCGTGGTGGCCGAGGCCGAGGGCGTGCCGGTGGACGGCGTTGCGGAGGAGGACGGCTTGTCGTCGCCCGTCGCGCTCTGCGTGGGGGCCGGCGCGGCGCTGGTGGGCGCCGGGCTGACCGTGCCCTTGCCGGTGCCACCGGCCTGGGCCGTACAGCCGGCGGCCAGGGCCACGGCCGTGGCGACCAGAACGGCCCTGCGTACGACGGCTCTGCGTATGACGGACGAACTCTTCATCGGTGCCCCCCGGGAACGACGTGTGTACCCATGGGATGTCCGCGCGTGCCCGGGTGGTTGCGCACGTGACCGAAAAGAGACGTGCATGCTGTGAGGAAGGTCCCAGCGGGCTGCCCTCCTCCGCGTCGTACGGGCGCCACTACAGTCCGTCGCGGGGGTCGCTACCGCTCAAGAGCAGGTCTTCACGGGAGGCACACCATGGCGCGCGAGTCGGAGTCCGGACTGCCCATCGAGCCCGTCTACGGGCCGGCGGCCCTGGAGGGCTGGGATCCGGCGGAGAAGCTGGGCGAGCCGGGTGCGTACCCCTTCACGCGCGGTGTGTACCCGTCGATGTACACCGGACGCCCGTGGACCATGCGGCAGTACGCCGGTTTCGGCACCGCCGTGGAGTCCAACGCCCGCTACAAGCAGCTGATCGACAACGGCACCATGGGCCTGTCGGTGGCCTTCGACCTGCCGACCCAGATGGGCCACGACTCCGACGCGCCGATCGCGCACGGCGAGGTCGGCAAGGTCGGTGTCGCCATCGACTCCCTCGACGACATGCGGGTCCTCTTCGACGGCATCCCGCTGGACAAGGTCTCCACGTCGATGACGATCAACGCCCCCGCGGCGCTGCTGCTGGTGCTCTACCAGCTCGTCGGCGAGGAGCAGGGCGTCCCGGCGGACAAGCTGACCGGCACGATCCAGAACGACGTGCTGAAGGAGTACATCGCCCGCGGCACGTACATCTTCCCGCCCAAGCCCTCGCTGCGGCTGATCGCCGACATCTTCAAGTACTGCAAGGCCGAGATCCCGAAGTGGAACACGATCTCGATCTCCGGCTACCACATGGCCGAGGCCGGCGCCTCGCCCGCGCAGGAGATCGCGTTCACCCTGGCCGACGGCATCGAGTACGTCCGCACCGCCGTCGCCGCGGGCATGGACGTGGACGACTTCGCGCCGCGCCTCTCCTTCTTCTTCGTGGCCCGGACGACGATCCTGGAGGAGGTCGCCAAGTTCCGCGCCGCGCGCCGGATCTGGGCGCGGGTGATGAAGGAGGAGTTCGGGGCCAGGAACCCGAAGTCGCTGATGCTCCGCTTCCACACCCAGACCGCCGGCGTGCAGCTGACGGCGCAGCAGCCCGAGGTCAACCTGGTCCGCGTGGCCGTCCAGGGGCTCGCCGCCGTCCTCGGCGGCACGCAGTCGCTGCACACCAACTCCTTCGACGAGGCCATCGCGCTGCCGACGGACAAGTCCGCCCGCCTGGCCTTGCGCACCCAGCAGGTCCTCGCCTACGAGACCGACGTCACCGCCACCGTCGACCCCTTCGCGGGCTCCTACGTCGTCGAGAAGATGACCGACGACGTCGAGGCCGCCGCCCTGGAGCTCATGACGAAGGTCGAGGAGCTGGGCGGTGCGGTCAACGCGATCGAGCGCGGCTTCCAGAAGGGCGAGATCGAGCGCTCCGCCTACCGGATCGCGCAGGAGACCGACTCCGGCGAGCGGGTCGTCGTCGGCGTCAACCGCTACACGATCGACGTCGAGGAGCCGTACGAGCCGCTGCGCGTCGACCCGGCCATCGAGGCCCAGCAGGCCGACCGCCTCGCCAAGCTGCGCGCCGAGCGGGACTCGGCGGCCGTCGAGGCGGCGCTCGCGGAGCTGAAGAAGGCCGCCGAGGGCACCGACAACGTCCTCTACCCGATGAAGGCCGCGCTGAAGGCGCGCGCCACGGTCGGCGAGGTCTGCAACGCGCTGCGCGAGGTCTGGGGCACGTACGTCCCCACCGACGCGTTCTGACGCCGCCCGACGCCTGGGGCACGTACGTCCCCACCGACGCGTTCTGACGCCGCCCGACGTTTTCTGACGCCGCCCGACGCTCGGAGGCCGCCCGACGCCGCCCCATGCCGTACGACGCCGGTCGGCGGCTTTCCGGCGGCGGCCCGCGCGGCCGGTCCTCCGCGATGCGAAACACCGGAGCGGAGTGTCGTACCCACGTGCGACACTCCGCTCCATGCTGGGTGTCATCGATCTGCCGACCTATCTCGCGGGCCTCGTCCTCATCATTCTGCTGCCGGGACCGAACTCGCTGTACGTGCTGTCCGTCGCCGCCCGCAAGGGCACACGCACGGGCTACAAGGCCGCGGCCGGGGTGTTCACCGGCGACACGGTCCTCATGACCCTCGCCGCGCTCGGCGCGGCCTCGCTGCTGCAGACCACCCCGGTGCTCTTCATGATCGTGAAGTACGCCGGCGCGGGCTACCTGGCCTGGATGGCCTACGGGATGCTGCGCGCGGCCCTGGGCATGTGGCGCTCTCGCGGACAGGCCGTGCTCGACGGGCCCGCGGCCGCCGAGGAGACCGGGCCGGTGGAGCGTCCGTACCGCCGGGCGCTGATCATCAGCCTCTTCAACCCCAAGGCGATCCTCTTCCTGATCTCCTTCTTCGTGCAGTTCGTGGACCCGTCCTACGCCTACCCGGCGCTGTCCTTCCTGGTCCTCGGCGCCCTGCTGCAGTTCGGCAGCTTCCTCTACCTGACGACCCTCATATTCGGCGGCACCCGCCTGGCCGCCGCCTTCCGCCGCCGCAAGCGCCTCTCGGCGGGCGCCACCTCGGCCGCCGGCGCGCTCTTCCTCGGCTTCGCGGTGAAGCTCTCGCTGAGCAGCGCCGCCTGACCGGTTGACCCTCACACCGTGTGAGGCCGTTGCGTAGGGGGCGTCATGTTCACCATCGGAGACTTCGCCCGGCACGGGCGGGTGTCGGTCCGCATGCTGCGTCATTACGACGCCATCGGACTGCTGCGCCCGGCCCACGTCGACCCGCACAGCGGCTACCGCTTCTACTCCGCGGACCAGCTCGCCCGGCTCAACCGCGTCATCGCGCTCAAGGACCTCGGCTTCACCCTCGAACAGGTGGGGTCGATCCTCGACGAGCAGGTGGGCCCGGAGCAGCTGCGCGGGATGCTGCGGCTGCGGCAGGCCGAGCTGGAGACGGCCGCCGCGGAGGCGGCGGCCCGGCTCGCCCGGGTCGGTGCGCGGCTCCGAGCCATCGAGAGCGAGGGACGCATGTCCACCCAGGACGTCGTCGTCAAGAAGATCCCCGCCGTCCGGATCGCCGAGCTGAGCGGTGTCGCGGCGAGTTTCGGACCGGCCGACATCACCCCGGTCATCAGCCCGCTGTACGACGAGCTGTGCGCCCGCCTGGAGGGCGCCGGGCTCAGGGAGTTCGGGCCCGGCATCGCCTACTACGAGGACGCCGGTCGCGGCGACGGCTCGGTCGTCGTGCACGCCGGCATGACCGTTCCCGAGGGGACGCGGGTCGAAGGCGTCGACGTCCTCGTGCTGCCCGGCGTCGAGGAGGCGGCCACCGTCGTCCACCGCGGGTCGATGGACGAGATCCTGCCGACCGCCCAGACCCTGGCGAGCTGGATCGACGCCAACGGCTACACCTCCGCCGGGTACGCCCGTGAGCTGTACCTGGAGGTGCCGGAGGACCGCGCCGGCTGGGTGACCGAGCTCCAGGAGCCGGTCACCCGCGGCTGACCGGAGCCGTCCGCGCGGTCACCTGCCGCCCAGTGCCCGCCGCTTCAGCTTCAGCGCGCGGCGGGCCAGGCGGCGCAGACCCGGGTGCCGGGGGACCGGCAGGCCGCCCGGCAGGCCGAGCGAGGTGAGCCGGCGGCGCGTGAAGTGGTGCCGGGTGGGAGCCGCGAGCGGGCCGGACAGATGCCGTACGGCCGCGTCCCGAAGGTCCGGACGGATCTTCGGCTGCATCGCGAAGCCGACCGCGGTGACCAGGCTCTCCAGCTGCGGCAGCGCCATCGGCCCCTGGCCGGGCTCCTCCAGGTCGGGGACCAGCGCGTCCACGAGAACCACCGGCAGCCGGTTGCTGTTCTGGTACGGCGAGAGCCGGGTGAGCAGCGGCCGGGTGCCGACCCGGGCCACCTCGATCCCGTAGAAGGTGCTCGCGGTGAACAGGGCGGTGGAGAAGCAGCCCACCACGAGCGCGGGCCGCAGCTCCCGGTAGAGCACCTCGGCGAGCACCGGCCGGTCGAGCACGGTCAGTTCGGCGCCGAGCGCCTCGGCCTCCCGGACCAGGGCCTTCGACCAGGCGTCGGGGGCCGTCGGATGGGGCTTGAAGACGAGCCGGCGGTGGCCGCGGGCGACCGCGCCGCGGACCATGCGCAGATGCAGTTCGCCCTCCTCCTCGGGGGTGAGGAGGGCGAGCGCCGCCAGATACTGGCCGAGCAGCAGGGCGGGGCCCGGCTCGGCAGCGGGCTCGGCGGCCGTCGGACCGGCGAGCTCCTCGACGACCTTGGTGAAGGACTCCGTCGGCACGGTCTCGGCGACCGCCCCGAACTCGGCCAGCAGCAGCGGCGCGAGCCCCGGCACCAGGTCCAGGTGCAGCAGCCGGCGCACCCGCTCGCCGACCAGCGGGTCGATCTTGTTGCGGGTGGGGCCGTAGCTCATCAGCCCGTCCGCGTACACGTCGATCGGCGCGTCCGGGAAGAGCTGGGCGATCGTGAGGGCGGGCGCCACCTGCAGGGATTCCACGACGAGTTCGACCCGGTCGGTGCCGAGCGCCCAGAGCCGCCGGAGGTGCCGCTGGAGCAGCGGCAGGTCGTCCGGGCGGGGCGTCCAGCCGCCGGGGTGGAGCGGCTCGATGGTCTCGTTCCAGTCCAGCACCTCGTCGAAGCGGCCGCGCAGCCGCTCGAAACCGGGCATCCGGTCCAGCGGGGTGGTCGTCTCGGGCACGGCCGCGTTGGTGGAGACGAGCAGCACGCGCCGGTCTGCCGGGCGGAAGCAGCCGCTGTCGATCGCGGCGGCCAGGGTGGTCGCCCCGTAGAGAGTGGAGGCGTAGAAGATCTGCGTGGTGCCGCCGTTCATGCCGCCGTCACCCCCGAGGAGCCGGTGGCCGCGGCCGCAGCGGTGTCCGGGGCGGCGGCCGGCGCCGGCCGCACGTCCGGGGCGACCGGCGGCGGTGCCGGGCGGCGGCGCTTCAGCCGGCGCAGCGGGGCGGCGCGGTCCTGGCCCATCGCCGTCAGTGCCTCCGCGAGGACGTCCTGCGGCATCCGCCGCAGCGCCCCCGCGCTCATCGCCCGCAATTTCCGGCCCACTTCCGGTTCGAATTTCGCCATGTTCCCGATGTGGTGGGAAATCACCGCGCAATACGTGCGCACGGCCTTGGGCAGCAATCGGTCCGCATCCGGATCCTTCTTCGTTTCCTCGATCACCTGGTCGAAAGCCCGAATGAAATCGAGCTGCCGTACGTCCCTGATCTGGGTGAGCGAGGTGGCGACCCCGCGCCGGTAGAAGATTCCGAGATCACCGGTGACCGCGAAGGATTCCGCCTCGCGGTGCAGCCGCCAGATCCACGGCCGGTCCTCGGCCGTGCGCAGGCCGTGCGGGAAGTGCAGCAGGCCCCGGTCGAGCAGCCGCCGGTGGTACATCCCGGCCCAGGCGTACGGATAGTCCACCGAGGTGGTCCGGTCGGCCGGCAGGATCGCGTCCCGCGGTCGCAGCAGCTCGTTCCGGCGTCCGACCGGCGCCCGCCGCACCGACCTGTTCCGGCCGGTCACCCGGACGTGGTCGGTGCGCAGGAAGTCGCAGCCCAGCTCGTCCATGGTCGCGACCAGGCCCGCGTAGAAACCGGGGGAGAGCCAGTCGTCCCCGTCGAGAAAGGCCAGGTAGCTGCCGCGGGCCGCGTCGAGACCGGTGTTGCGGGCAGTGGCGAGTCCCTCGTTGCGCGGGTGCCGGATCAGCCTGGCTCCCGGGAGCTCGCGCTCCGCCCGTGCCAGGAGCTCCGGGGTCCCGTCCGTCGAACAGTCGTCGACCAGCAGGAACTCGAAGTCCTCACGGGCGTTCGCACGCAGGCTTCTGAGGGCGTCGGGGGCGTATGTCTGCACGTTGTAGAACGGCACGACGACGGAGAGCTTGACCACGCGACCGACGCTAGGCGCCGCCCCGGCATTCGTCCTGACCGACAAGGGGATGCCCGGTGAACACGAAGCGGCGGGCCCCTTAACCACCCCGGATCGGCACCCCTTTCTGTCCGTTTCCCGCAATGCGTCATGGTGCTGTTAACCATTTGTTGTGGCCCAGTTGGGCCGCGAATCCCCCGGTCCTCCTAGCGTCCTCGACGTGCCATCACGTACCGAACGAGCGGCGCGAGTCGCCGTACTCGCCGATTCCGACACCCGGTGGAAATGGGGTGTGCTCACCGCACGCAGAATCACCGCGGAATCCGCCGCGAACGAAGATCCCCGGGGATTCGTGCTGCGCGGCCGCGCCACCCCCACCACCCGCCAGCTCGCCGAGACCGCGGTGTCCGACACCGCCCCGTGCGAGGTGACGGGAACGGAGTTCCTGCGCGAGGTCCGGGACGCGGCGACGCGCGGCGAGGGATACGACGTCATCGTCCTCGCCCTGGTCGGCGGCACGGTCCGCGCCATGCTCCACGGACTCGCCGAACTCTCCCTGGAGCGGCGCCCGGTGCTGGTCACCGGCTACGTCGGCGTCGTCTACGAGAAGCTCGCCGACGGACTCCTGCTGCGCCACGGCGCCGACGTGGTGCTCGCCAACTCCCGCCACGACGCCGAGCGTTTCCGCGCCGTGTACGAGGGCGTCGGCGCCGACCCGGACGCCGTCGTCGAGGCCGCGCTGCCCTTCCTGGGCGGCGCCCCGTACGCCCCCGAGCCCGGCCGCGACACCCTCGTCTTCGCCGCCCAGCCCTCCGTGCCCGGCACCAAGGCCGAGCGCTCCTACGTGCTGCGCCGGCTGGTCGAGCACGCCCGGGCCCACCCGGACCGCGAGGTGCTGCTCAAGCTGCGCTCCCGGCCCGGCGAGCACACCACGCACCTGGAGGAGTTCCCGTACCAGAAGCTGGTGCGCGACCTCTCCGTCCCGCCCAACTTCCGTCTCGTGTACGGGCACATGGGCGAGGTTCTGGACCGCACCGACCTGCTGGTCACCGTCTCCTCCACGGCCGCCCTCGAAGCCCTGCACCGGCGGATTCCCACCGCGATCCTCACCGACCTGGGCGTCCGCGAGGCACTCGGCAACCACCACTTCATCGGCTCCGGCCTCCTCACCTCCTTCGACCGGATCGACCGGGGCGCCGTACCGGTGCCGGACGAGGAGTGGCTCGCCCGCCAGGGCGTCGGTGCCGACGGCGGGTACGAGAAGGCCTTCGACGCCGCCCGCGAGCGCGTCGCCGCACTCCTCGCGGGTCCCGCGCTGCCGCCGATCGCCCCGTACTACACGGCCGAGACCGCCGGGGGCTACCTGCCCGGCATCCTCGCCCGCCACCGCCTCGACGTCACGGCGCCCGAGCCCCGCGAGAGCGGGGTGCGTCGGGTCGTCCGCGAGGCCGCGCGCGGCGCCTACCGCCACGGAGTGCAGCGCGTCGCCCCCGTCATCCGCCGCCTGGGAGAACTGTGATGACCACCCCGACCGTGCTCGCCGTGATCCCCGCGCGGGGCGGCTCCAAGGGCGTCCCCGCCAAGAACACCGCCCCCGTGGCCGGCATCCCGCTGGTGGGCCGCGCCGTGCGCGCCTGCCTCGGGGCCCTACAGGTCACCGACGTCGTCGTCTCCACGGACGACCCGGGCATCGCGGCGGCCGCCCGCGCCTTCGGCGCGGAGGCGGTCCAGCGCCCCGCCGAGCTCTCCGGCGACACCGCCACCAGCGAGGCGGCCGTGCTGCACGCGATGGACGCCTTCGAGGCCACCCACGGCCGCGCCGTCGACGTGGTCCTCCTCGTCCAGTGCACCAGTCCCTTCCTGACTCCGGGCGAGGTCGGCGAGACCGCCGCGAAGGTCGTCTCGGACGAGGCCGACACGGCCTTCACCGCCGCGCCCAGCCACGGCTTCCTGTGGAAGGACACGGCGCAGGGCGCCACCGGGGTCAACCACGACAAGGCCCACCGGCCGCGCCGCCAGGACCGCGAGGCCGAGTACCTGGAGACCGGCGCCGTGTACGCGATGGCCGCCGAGGGCTTCCGCACGAGCCGGCACCGCTTCTTCGGCCGCACCGCGCTCGTCGTCACCGACCCGGCCCGCGTCCTGGAGATCGACGACCCGCACGACCTCGCCCGCGCCCGCGCCCTGGCGCCGCTGCTCGACACCCCGGCCACGCCGGCGCTCGCCGACGTCGACGCCGTGGTCCTCGACTTCGACGGCACGCAGACCGACGACCGCGTCCACATCGACGCCGACGGACGCGAGTTCGTCTCCGTGCACCGCGGCGACGGCCTCGGCATCGCCGCCCTGCGCAGGGCCGGCGTCCCGCTGCTGATCCTCTCCACCGAGCAGAACCCCGTCGTCGCCGCCCGCGCCCGCAAGCTCCGGATCCCGGTGCTGCACGGCGTGGACCGCAAGGACCTCGCCCTCAAGCAGTGGTGCGACGAGCAGGGCGTCGACCCGCAGCGGGTGCTCTACGCCGGCAACGACGTCAACGACCTGCCCTGCTTCCACCTCGTCGGCTGGCCCGTCGCGGTGGGCAGCGCCCACGACTCCGTACGGGCCGCCGCCCGCGCGGTCACCCGCACTCCCGGCGGCTCCGGAGCGATCCGCGAGATCGCCGCCTGGCTCCTCGGACCCGAGCTCGCCATCCCTGAGCCCCACACCCCCGACGCGTAAGGAACCACCATCATGAGCAACCGTCTTCGCGCCCTCGGCAGCAAGACCGCCGGCCCGGGCCGGCCCGTCTACATCACGGGTGAGATCGGCATCAACCACAACGGCGACCTGGACAACGCCTTCGCGCTCATCGACGTGGCCGCCGAGGCGGGCTGTGACGCCGTCAAGTTCCAGAAGCGCACCCCGGAGATCTGCACCCCGCGCGACCAGTGGGACATCGAGCGGGACACCCCCTGGGGCCGGATGACGTACATCGACTACCGCCACCGCGTCGAGTTCGGCGAGGACGACTACCGCGCCATCGACGAGCACTGCAAGAAGCGCGGCATCGACTGGTTCGCCTCCCCGTGGGACACCGAGGCCGTCGCCTTCCTGGAGAAGTTCGACCTCCCGGCCCACAAGGTGGCCTCCGCCTCCCTCACCGACGACGAGCTGCTGCGGGAGCTGCGTGCGACCGGCCGCACGGTGATCCTCTCCACCGGCATGTCCACCCCGAAGCAGATCCGCCACGCGGTCGAGGTCCTGGGCAGCGACAACATCCTGCTCTGCCACGCCACCTCCACCTACCCGGCGAAGGCCGAGGAGCTCAACCTGCGCGTGATCCAGACGCTGCAGGAGGAGTACCCGAACGTCCCGATCGGCTACTCCGGCCACGAGACCGGCCTGCAGACCACCCTCGCCGCCGTCGCCCTCGGCGCCGCCTTCGTCGAGCGCCACATCACCCTCGACCGCGCCATGTGGGGCTCCGACCAGGCCGCCTCCGTCGAGCCGCAGGGCCTGCAGCGCCTGGTCCGCGACATCCGCACGATCGAGGCGGCGCTCGGCGACGGCGTCAAGAAGGTCTACGAGTCGGAGCTCGGCCCGATGAAGAAGCTCCGCCGGGTCCCGGGACTCGTCGCCGCATGACCGGCCGGCTGGCGTTCGTCGAGAGTCCGGTCCAGCTCCTGAACGTCCTGGAATGGGCCCACGCCACGGCCCTGCGGGGCGCCCCGGCCCGCCTCGGCGCGGTCCCGCCCCAGCCGGACCGGCGCCACGACGCGGCCGCGCCCCCGCTCGCGCACTCCGGCCTCACCGTGGTCGTCCTCGCGCCGACCGACCCCATGTCCCGCGGCCAGCTGCGCCGGATGGCGCAGCTGGCCAGGGACGAGGGGATCACGGTGCGGTGGCAGGACGCGCGGCAGGGCAGGGGAGCCCTGGCGAAGACGCTCAGAGAGCTCTCGGGGCCGCTGCGGGCCGCCGAGCGCGTGATCGTCGGGGACCCCTTCTCGCGCTACGTCCAGCTGCTGCTCACCCTCTTCGGCCCCCGCCGGGTCACCGTCGTCGACGACGGCACGGCCACCATGGAGTTCGCCGCCCAACTGGCGCGCGGCGAACGCCTGGTGCGCTGGCACCGGCGGGGCGGCGGAGGCCCGCGCGAGCTGGTCCTCGCCCCGGTGACCTCGCTCGCCCGCCGCAAGCTCGCGCCCGGCCGGCACCGGACCGTGGAGATCTTCACCTCGCTGCCGGTCGAGCCGCCGCCGGGCACGACCGTCACGGCCAACGACTTCGCCTGGACCCGGTCCCGCTTCGGCCCGCCCCGGCTCACCCGCGGCGCCGACCTGGTCGGCACCTCCCTCGTGGAGACCGGGGTCGTGGACCCCGACGAGTACCTGCGGGCCGTCACCGTCCTCGCCCGCACCCACGGCGCCACCCGCTACTTCGCCCACCGCCGCGAGAGCGCGGAGAAGCTGCACCGCATCGCCGTCGAGACCGGGCTGGAGGTGGTCCGCCCCGATCTGCCGCTGGAGCTCATCGCCCGCCGCGGGCCCGTCGGGCGCACGATCGTGAGCTTCCCCTCGACGGTCGTGCACACCCTGCCCCTGGCCCTCGTCGGCACGGGCGTGAAGGTCGCCGTCTGCGAGATCGCCCCCGAGTGGCTCCGTGACAACGCCTCCCCGCGGGCGCAGGGCTTCCTGGCGGGGGTCGCGGGCACCGCGACTCTCACGGAAAGGCTCGAATTCGGGTAACCATACCCACAGAGGGTGACCATCATGCCCAGGGAACGAGATTTCTTTCCCCTATCGGGTTGAACTTTTCGTGATCAACGGGCAGTTGATCTCCCTGGGGGCCTACCCTTCAAAAGGTGAACCACTTGAAGTCCCGAGAGCCCGGCCCCGAGGCGGCGCCCGCAGCGCTGCCCGGAACGCTGTCCGAACCCCTGCGCGCCGAACTGATCGCGTTCCGCAGGGACTTGCACATGCATCCCGAGCTCGGCAACCAGGAGTTCCGTACCACCGCCGCGCTCAAGGCCCGTCTGGAGGCGGCCGGGCTGCACCCGAAGGTGCTCCCGGGGGGTACCGGGCTCATCTGTGACATCGGGACCTGGGACGGCGGGCGGCCGATGCTGGCGATCCGCGCCGACCTGGACGCGCTGCCCATCCCCGACGTCAAGACCGTCTCGTACCGGTCCACCGAGCAGAACCGCGCCCACGCCTGCGGCCACGACGTCCACACCACGGCCGTCCTGGGGGCCGGACTGGTGCTCGCCGACCTGGACCGCCAGGGCCGGCTGCCCGCGGCCGTACGACTGGTGTTCCAGCCCGCGGAGGAGGTACTTCCGGGCGGCGCCGCCGATGCCGTCGCGGCGGGCGTCCTGGACGGCGTCGGACGCATCATCGCGGTGCACTGCGACCCGAGGGTCGACGCAGGGAAGATCGGCCTGCGGGTCGGGCCCATCACCTCCGCCTGCGACCGCCTGGAGATCACGCTCGACGGCCCCGGCGGGCACACCGCCCGCCCGCACCTGACCACCGACCTGGTGACGGCCGCCGCCCGGGTCGCCGTCGACGTCCCCGCCGTGCTGGCCCGCCGGGTGGACGCCCGGTCCGGCCTCTCGGTCACGTGGGGCCGTATCGAGGCCGGTCACGCCCCGAACGTCATCCCGCAGCACGCCGAGCTCTCCGGCACCGTCCGCTGCCTCGACCTGCCCTCCTGGCGCGAGGCCCCCGACATGGTGCACGCGGCGATCGACGAGGTCGCCGCCCTCCACCGGGCCAAGTCGACCGTCGACTACGTCCGTGGCGTGCCGCCGGTCGTCAACGACCCGGTCATCGTGGAGCTGCTGCGCGACGCGATGACCGCCCGGCGCGGGCCGTACGCGATCGAGGACACCGAGCAGTCCCTGGGCGGCGAGGACTTCTCCTGGTACCTGGAGCACGTCCCCGGCGCGATGGCCCGGCTCGGCGTCCGTGCCCCCGGCGACACCCGGGTCCGCGACCTGCACGCGGGCGACTTCGACGTCGACGAGCGGTCCATCGGGGTGGCGGTCGAGCTCTTCACCGCGGCGGCGCTCATCGACGCCGAGCCGAAGCACTGACCCGGAAGAAGGTCCCCCTGGTCCGACGCGCCGATCCCGTGTTGGAGCAACCGCCAAAATCCGGACGTTAAGTACGACTTATAGGGTGGCCGGACTGCGTTCCTCCGTCCGGCCCACCCGTCGGCGTGTCGATTCGGGGCCCGGCCCGCGGGCCCGCACCAGCGTGTATGACGGGCCGTATCGGGCCGGACGCCGGGGGTGGCCCCCTGGCTGGTTCGCGTCGATCCGATAACGACTCATGAACGGGTCTTTAACTGACATCTACGCGCGTTACGATCGCCGCGAAACCAGCGCCGGAAGAGGCGCTTTCGGTCAGTCTTGAAGGGACCCTCCTCTTGCGCCGGATCACCAGGATCGCCACCGTGGGCATCGCCTCCGCGGCGCTCGCCCTGTCCGCCACCGCGTGTGGCAAGTCGTCGTCGGACGCCGGTTCGAGCTCCAGCAGCTCCAGCGCCGGTGCCACCAAGGCCGCCATCGCCTACGACATCGGCGGCCGCGGCGACCAGTCCTTCAACGATGCCGCCTACGAGGGCCTGAAGAAGGCCGAGGACGAGCTCGACGTCAAGGGCGCCGAGGCCGAGCCGTCCGCCGGAGAGGGCGACGCCGACAAGGTGCAGCGCCTCACCGCGCTGGCCCGCGCCGGCAACAACCCCGTCATCGGTGTCGGCTTCGCCTACGCCCCGGCCATCGAGAAGGTCGCCAAGGCCTACCCGAAGACCACCTTCGGCCTCATCGACGACACGTCGAAGACCGGCAAGAACATCGCCAACCTGGTCTTCAACGAGGAGCAGGGCTCCTACCTCGCCGGCGTCGCCGCCGCCAAGGCCACCAAGAGCAACAAGGTCGGCTTCATCGGCGGTGTCGAGGTTCCGCTGATCAAGAAGTTCGAGGCGGGCTTCACCCAGGGCGTCAAGGACACCAACCCCAAGGTCGAGGTGCTCACCCAGTACCTGACCCAGCCGCCGAACTTCGACGGCTTCTCGAAGCCCGACCTCGGCAAGGCCGCTGCGCAGGGCCAGCTCGACCAGGGCGCCGACGTGATCTACGCGGCCGCCGGTCTCGCCGGTTCCGGTGCGATCGAGGCCACCGCCAAGGCCGGCAAGTGGGCCATCGGCGTGGACTCGGACCAGTACAACCAGAAGGGTCTGGCCGCCTACAAGGACCACATCCTGACCTCGGTCACCAAGGACGTCTCGGACTCCGTCTACAACCTGATCAAGTCGGTCAAGGACGGCAAGCCGCAGACCGGTGAGATCCGCTACGGCCTCGCCACGGACGGCGTCGGCCTCGCCACGTCGAACCCGGCGTACTCCAGCATGACCGACATGGTCGCCGCCGTGGAGAAGGCGAAGCAGGCGATCGTCGACGGCAAGATCACCGTCAAGACCGCGCCGTAACGGCACCAGGTCAGATCCGAACCGAGGGCCCGGCGACGGTGGGACGCCCCCACCGGAACCGGGCCCCGGCCCCATTCCCGTACGGGTTTTCAATTTTCGGCAGTGCTACGCGTGTAGATGTCCCAGCGGCACGATAACTTCGCCCCGCCCTGCCCGTCCGCTCCCGCTCCTTCCGGCCAAGGAGAGTGCGCCATCAACGCGTCCAGCCCCCCTGCCGTAGAACTTCACGGCATCACCAAGCGATTCCCCGGCGTCGTCGCCAACAAGGACATCGCCATCACCGTCCGCAAGGGCACCGTGCATGCCCTCATCGGCGAGAACGGTGCCGGCAAGTCGACCCTGATGAAGATCCTCTACGGCATGCAGAAGCCGGACGAGGGCACCATCGCCATCGACGGGGAGCAGGTCACCTTCTCCAGCCCCGGCGACGCCATCGCGCGCGGCATCGGCATGGTGCACCAGCACTTCATGCTCGCCGACAACCTCACCGTCCTGGAGAACGTCGTCCTCGGCGGCGAGAAGCTCTACGGCATCGGTGCCAAGGCCCGCAGGAAGATCAAGGAGATCTCCGACGCGTACGGCCTGGGCGTCCGCCCCGACGCGCTGGTCGAGGACCTCGGCGTCGCCGACCGGCAGCGCGTGGAGATCCTCAAGGTCCTCTACCGCGGTGCCAAGATCCTCATCCTCGACGAGCCGACCGCCGTGCTCGTCCCGCAGGAGGTCGACGCGCTCTTCGACAACCTGCGCGAGCTCAAGGCCGAAGGCCTGACCGTCATCTTCATCTCGCACAAGCTGGGCGAGGTCCTGAAGGTCGCCGACGACATCACCGTCATCCGCCGCGGCACCACCGTCGGCACCGCCGACCCGAAGACGGCCACCACCAAGCAGCTCGCCGAGCTGATGGTCGGCACCGAGCTGCCGTCGCCGGAGACCCGCGAGTCGACCGTCACCGACGTGCCGATGCTCCAGGTCGAGAAGCTGACGCTCACCGAGGCCGGCGCCGCGTCCGCCGCCCCGCTCACCACCGCCGCCCCGCCGGACCCGTCCGGCGCGGTCGGCCTCCAGGAGGTCGGCGAGAGCCGCAAGCTCCTGGACGGCATCTCCCTGACCATCCACAAGGGCGAGATCCTGGGCATCGCCGGCGTCGAGGGCAACGGCCAGACCGAGCTCATCGAGGCCCTGATGGGCATGAACAGCCCCGACGCGGGCGTCATCACGCTCGACGGCGAGGACATCTCCACCGTCTCGGTGCGCAAGCGCCGCGAGGGCGGCATCGGCTACATCCCCGAGGACCGCCACCGCCACGGCCTGCTCCTCGAAGCCCCGCTCTGGGAGAACCGCATCCTCGGCCACGTGACCGAGGCGCCCAACTCCAAGCGCGGCATCCTCGACCCGAAGGCCGCCCGCAAGGACACCGAGCGGATCGTCCGCGAGTACGACGTGCGCACCCCGGGCATCGACGTCACCGCGGCCTCGCTGTCCGGCGGCAACCAGCAGAAGCTGATCGTCGGCCGCGAGATGAGCCACGGCCCGAAGTTCCTGATCGCCGCCCACCCCACCCGTGGTGTGGACGTCGGCGCGCAGGCGCAGATCTGGGACGCGATCCGCGACGCCCGCCGCGAGGGTCTGGCCGTGCTGCTGATCTCCGCCGACCTCGACGAGCTCATCGGCCTGTCCGACACCCTCAAGGTCATGTACCGCGGCAAGCTCGTCGCGGACGCCGACCCCGCCACCATCACGCCCGAGCAGCTGGGCTCCGCCATGACCGGCGCCGCCAGCGGCCAGCTCGAAGGCGCCGAAGAGCAGTCCGAAGACGGTGACGCCCGATGATGAAATTCGACAAGGACAAGCTGATCATCGGGGCCGCTGGCCCCGTGCTCGCCCTGGTCACCTCGTTCGTGCTCACCGTGCTGGTGCTGCTCGCGACCGGTCTCGACCCCATCGAGCCGATCCGGCTGATGGTCGAGAACGCCGGGTACTCGGACATCCAGGTCCTGATCGTCAACTACACCGGAATCCTCTACCTGGCGGCGCTCGCCGTCGCCATCGGCTTCCGGATGAACCTCTTCAACATCGGCGTCGACGGCCAGTACCGGCTCGCGGCGATGGTCTCCGCGCTGGTCGGTGCCTCGATCGAGCTGCCCGGTCCGCTGCACATCCTCGTGATCGTGCTGACCGCCATGCTCACCGGTGCCTTCTGGGCCGGCATCGCCGGCATCCTGAAGACCACCCGCGGTGTCTCCGAGGTCGTCTCGACGATCATGCTCAACGCCATCGCCACCTCACTGGTGGCCTGGCTGATCCTGCCGAAGAACTTCGGCGTCCAGCCCGAGGGCTCCAACAACCTCACCACCGGTGAGATCGCCGAGTCCGGCTGGTTCCCCGGCATCGACATGGGCGAGGGCAACGGCGAGATCTACGGCTTCACCTTCGTCGCGCTCGCACTCGGCGTCGTCTACTGGTTCGTGCTCAACCGCACCAAGTTCGGCTTCGACCTGCGCGCCACCGGCGCCAGCGAGTCCGCAGCCCAGGCGAGCGGTGTCGACGCCAAGAAGATGGTCCTCACCTCGATGCTGCTCTCCGGTGCCCTGGCCGGCCTGTCCGGCATGCCGACCCTGCTCGGCGAGACGCACACGTACAGCCTCGACTTCCCCGTCGGTGTCGGCTTCACCGCCATCACCGTCGCCCTGCTCGGCCGCAACAACCCGGTCGGCATCCTCTTCGCGGCTCTCCTCTTCGCCTTCCTGGAGAAGGCGTCCTCGTCGCTCGACGTCGAGGGCTATCCGAAGGAGATCACGCAGATCATGCAGGGCATCATCGTGATCGCCGTGGTCGTCTCCTACGAGCTCGTCCGCCGTTACGGCCTCCGCCGCCAGCAGCAGAAGGTCGGCGAGGAACTCGCCGCCGGCGGCGCCATCAAGACCGACAAGGAGGTTGCGGCATGAGCACCGGCACCGCCACCAAGCCGAGCGCCGCGCCCAAGAAGGCGGGCGGCCGCCGCAAGCTGACCTGGCCCTGGATCCTGCTGATCGTCGCGGCCGGTCTCGTCCTCTTCTCGCTGGTCCGGGTCATCTCCGGGGCCAACGACCTCACCTCGGTCGGCCAGGTCTCCGGCGCGCTCCAGCTCGCCGTGCCGATCGGCCTCGCCGGTCTCGGCGGTCTGTGGTCCGAGCGCGCGGGCGTCGTCAACATCGGTCTCGAGGGCATGATGGTCCTCGGCACCTGGTTCGGCGCCTGGGCCGGCTACCAGTGGGGCCCGTGGACCGGTGTCGTCGTCGGCATGCTCGGCGGCGCGCTGGGCGGCCTGCTCCACGCGATCATCACCGTCACGTTCAACGTGAACCACATCGTCTCCGGTGTCGCGATCAACATCCTCGCGGTGGGCTTCACCCAGTACCTGTCGAACTTCACGTTCGCCGAGGCCGAGGGCGGCTCCTCCAAGCAGTCCCCGCGCATCGACCAGATCACCGAGATCACCATCCCGGGGCTCTCCAGCGGTCTCGAGGACCTTCAGGGCAAGCACTGGTTCCTGATCTCCGACCTGGCCGGCATCCTCGGCGGCCTGGTGACCAACCTGTCGCTGCTCACCATCGTCGCGATCCTGCTGATCCCGGCCACCTGGTGGGTGCTGTGGCGGACCGCCTTCGGCCTGCGCCTGCGCTCCTGCGGTGAGAACCCGGTGGCCGCCGAGTCCCTCGGCGTCAACGTCTACAAGTACAAGTACATCGCCGTCGCGATCTCCGGCGCCCTCGCGGGCCTCGGCGGCGCCTTCCTGGCGATCGTGTCCACGGGCATCTACCAGGAGGGCCAGACCGGCGGCCGCGGTTACATCGGTCTCGCCGCGATGATCTTCGGCAACTGGATGCCGGGCGGCATGGCGATGGGCGCCGGCCTGTTCGGCTTCACCGACAGCCTCAAGCTGCGCGGTGGCGCCGAGAACGTCCACGCGCTGCTGCTGCTCGTCGCGCTGCTGCTGGTGATCGCCGCGCTGTGGCAGATGTACCGGAAGAAGTGGGTGGTCGCCGCGATCGGCGCCGTCTTCGCCGTCGGCTTCTTCTTCTGGTACGTGCTCACGGACGAGGTCCCGAGCCAGTTCGTCGACGCCGCCCCGTACGTCACCACGCTGCTCGTGCTGGCCCTGTCGGCGCAGCGGCTGCGGATGCCGAAGGCGGACGGTCTGCCGTACCGGAAGGGCCAGGGCAAGTGACCCCGGCCCCCGGCGAGCCGGACTGGGAGCTGCTGCGGAGGACGGCGCGCGAGGCGATGTCCCACGCGTACGCCCCCTACTCCGACTACCCGGTCGGCGCGGCGGCCCTCGTCGACGACGGGCGGGTGGTCTCCGGCTGCAACGTCGAGAACGCCTCGTTCGGACTCGGGCTGTGCGCCGAGTGCGGCCTGGTCTCGGAGCTCCAGGCGACCGGCGGCGGCCGGCTGACGCACTTCGTGTGCGTGGACGGCAGCGGCGGCCCGCTGGTGCCGTGCGGCCGGTGCCGGCAGCTGCTGTACGAGTTCGGGGGACCCGAGCTCGTCCTGGAGACGCCCGCCGGGCTGCTGACCCTGGCCGAGATGCTGCCGCAGGCCTTCGGCCCGGACCACCTGTCGAAGTAGCAGTGAGGAGCGGCCCCTCCGCCACCATGGAGGGGCCGCTCCTGTCTTCCTCCTCCCCGCACCACCCTCTATGCGCGTAGAAAGAGGCACCACCATGGACGTCATCTCCGTCATCCGCACCAAGCGCGACAAGGGCGAGCTGAGCCCGGAGCAGATCGACTGGGTCATCGACGCCTACACCCGCGGCGTGGTCGCCGACGAGCAGATGTCCGCCCTGGCCATGGCCATCCTGCTCAACGGCATGAACCGCGACGAGATCGCCCGCTGGACCGCCGCGATGATCGCGAGCGGCGAGCGCATGAACTTCGACGCGCTCTCCCGCCCCACCGCCGACAAGCACTCCACCGGCGGCGTCGGCGACAAGATCACCCTGCCGCTCGCCCCGCTGGTCGCCGCGTGCGGCGCGGCCGTCCCGCAGCTCTCCGGCCGCGGCCTCGGCCACACCGGCGGCACCCTCGACAAGCTGGAGTCGATCCCCGGCTGGCGCGCGCTGCTCTCCAACGAGGAGATGCTGAACGTCCTCGACACGACCGGCGCGGTCATCTGCGCGGCGGGCGACGGCCTGGCCCCGGCGGACAAGAAGCTCTACGCGCTCCGCGACGTCACGGGCACGGTCGAGGCCATCCCGCTGATCGCCTCGTCCATCATGTCGAAGAAGATCGCCGAGGGCACCGGCTCCCTGGTCCTGGACGTGAAGGTCGGCACCGGCGCCTTCATGAAGAACATCGAGGACGCCCGCGAACTCGCCTCCACCATGGTCGCGCTCGGCACCGACAGCGGCGTCCGGACGGTCGCCCTGCTCACCGACATGTCCACCCCGCTCGGCCTCACCGCCGGCAACGCGCTCGAGGTCCGCGAGTCGGTCGAGGTCCTCGCCGGCGGCGGCCCGGCGGACGTCGTCGAGCTGACCGTCGCCCTCGCCCGCGAGATGCTCGCGGCGGCCGGCATCAAGGACGCCGACCCGGCGAAGGCCCTCGCCGACGGCTCCGCGATGGACGTCTGGCGCCGCATGATCGCCGCGCAGGGCGGCGACCCGGACGCGACCCTCCCGGTGGCCCGCGAGCAGCACGTCGTGACGGCCCCGTCCTCCGGTGTCCTGACCCGCCTCGACGCCTACGACATCGGCATCGCCGCCTGGCGCCTCGGTGCCGGCCGCGCCCGCAAGGAGGACCCGGTGCAGGCCGGCGCGGGCGTCGAGCTCCACGCCAAGCCGGGCGACACGGTCACGGCGGGCCAGCCGCTCCTGACGCTCCACACGGACACCCCGGAGAAGTTCGACTACGCCCTGAAGTCCCTGGACTCGTCCTGGGACATCGCCCCCGCGGGCACGACCTTCACGCCGAACCCGATCGTGCTTGACCGCATCGCGTGACGCGGTGATCGCCTCTGGCATGTGCCGGTGACACCTTCGGGTGAACGGGGCCGATGGACGTCCATCGGCCCCGTTCGGCATGCTGGGATCGGTGACGACCGATTGAGGAGCACGCCATGAGCGCACTCGCCGTCGAGGCCGGACAGGGTTGGGACGATGTCGTCCGCCTCTGGCACGAGATGGAATGGCCCGAGGGCTGCAAGGTGGAGATCATCGAGGGGATCATCACCGTGGCGCCGTCACCCGCCAATCAGCACAACAGCATCGCCGAGCGGATCCAGCGCCGCCTGTACACGGTGGTTCCCGAGGGCTGGGGCATCTACCAGACCCAGGCGGTTGCCGTTCCGGCCCGGTCGGGCATGTTCATCCCAGACCTGCTCGTGGCGCCTGAGGCCGCTCTGAGGGAGCCCGGCCACTACATCCCGGCTACGACCGCCGAGCTCGTCGTGGAGATCACCTCGCAGTCGAACGCGAACCACGACCGCATCGCGAAGGCTGCCGGCTACGCGATGGCCGGAGTGCCGCTCTATCTGCTGGTCGACCGGTGGGCGCCGGGCGGTCCGACGGTGACCCTCTACGGTCAGCCGAAGGGGGGCGTCTACCGCGTCCTGAGCGCCGTCCCGTTCGGCGAGGAGATCCACCTCCCCGCCCCCTTCGGGCTCACCCTCGACACCGCCGACTTCCCCGTCAGCTGACCGCCCCCGCCCCCAGCAGCCCCGGCAGCTCCCGCATGTGGCCGAAGACCCGGGTGCCCGGGCCCTCCAGCCGGTCCGCCCTCGTCAGACCTCCGCAGTAGCCGAACGCGCGCATTCCGGCCGCGCGGGCCGCCCGGACCCCGTACGCGCTGTCCTCGACGACCGCGCAGCGCTCCGGCGGCACGCCCATCGACGCCGCCGCGTGCAGGAAGAGGTCCGGGGCCGGCTTGCCGCGGGCCACGTCGCGGGCGCTGAAGACGCGGCCCTCGAAACGGTCGAGGAGGCCCGCGCGGGTCAGGTTGCGGTGGATCGAGGCGTGGCTGCCGTTGGACGCCAGGCAGTACGGGACGGACAACGCGTCCAGGACCTCCGTGATGCCCTCGACCGCCGTGAGCTCCGCGTCCAGCGCCTGCTCGTACAGCGGACGGAAGGGCTCGTGCCAGTCCGCCGGGAGCGGGCGGCCGCGACGCTCCTCCACGAGCGCCGTCCAGATCTCGGTCGGGGAGCCCACGAAGTGCTCCACCAGCTCGGCCTCCGTGAACTCGGCGCCCAGCTCGGCGAAGACCTGCCGGTCCACCCGGCAGTAGATCCGCTCGCTGTCCACCAGGACGCCGTCACAGTCGAAGATCACCAGTTCGACGCGATCATGAGTCATGGCGGCGAGCCTACGGGGCGATGAGTTCCGGGCGCCCCGGAGGTCTGCCTGGTGTGGACTCCTCTCGCACTCTCGAACTGCGGCTCACCGGGCGCCCCGCCCCGGACGACGTCGGCCGCATCTGTGCCCTGCTCGACGCTGCCGAACCCTGCCTGGTCCGGTGCGAGATCGGCGGGCTGGGGCGGGCCGATCTCGCCGTCGTGGACGCGCTCGCGCGGGTGCGGCTCGCCGCGCGGCGGCGCGGGCACCGGCTGGAGTTCCGGGGCGCCGCGCCGGAGCTGCGCGGGGTGCTCGAACTCGTCGGGCTCGGCGAGCTGCTGTGAGCGTCAGGCGTCGAGGCGCTCCGGGAGGTCGAAGAGCGGGAACCAGCGCTTCGTGTCGAGGAAGAAGTCCATCCCGCCGATCTTCCCGTCGTTCAGCTGGAGGACGATCAGCGCCCACGGCGCGAAGCCGCCCTCCGGGTCCGGGTGGTAGTGCGCGAAGGCCGGCTGCCCGTTCGCCACGGTCGGCACCAGCTTCGAGCCGCGGCACACCTCGCCGACGCCGAGCATCCAGCCCACGATGTCCTCGTGGCCGCGCAGCCACAGGTCGTACGGCGGCATGGACATCGTCGCGTCCTCGTGCAGGAGGGTCGTCAACGCCTGCATGTCGTAGCCCTCGAAGGCCGCCACGTAGCGGTCCAGGAGCGCCTTCTGCTCCTCGTCCAGCGGGTTCGCCGTGTCCGAGGTGGCCGGGGCCTGCTCCGCGATGGTCGCCCGGGCCCGCTGCAGCGCGCTGTTGACCGAGGCGACGGTCAGACCGAGCAGCTCGGCGACCTCGCTCGCCTTCCACGCGAGGACCTCGCGCAGGATCAGCACCGCCCGCTGCTTCGGCGGCAGGTGCTGCAGCGCGGCCACGAACGCCAGCCGCACCGTCTCGCGCGAGACGGCGGTCTCCGCGGGGTCGGCCACCGAGGGCAGCACGCGACCGTCCGGCACCGGCTCCAGCCAGGTGATCTCCGGGCGCTCGTTGAGCCGGGCCCGGGCGACCGGGGTCGGGTCCGTCAGGTCCATCGGACGGGCGCGGCGATTGCCGGCGTTGAGGGAGTCGAGGCAGACGTTCGTGGCGATCCGGTACAGCCAGGAGCGCAGGGACGAGCGGCCCTCGAAGGAGTCGAGCGAGCGCCAGGCGCGGACCATCGTGTCCTGCACGGCGTCCTCCGCCTCGAAGGCGGAGCCCAGCATCCGGTAGCAGTAACCGGTGAGCTCCGTGCGGTACTTCTCCAGGTCCTCGGTCATCTGTGCAGCCACCGGTCCACCCCGCTCGCCCCTCATCGGCACCCGTTCGACGCCGATGAAGGGAAGCTATCGCAGGGCACCGACAACCGGGGCCGGTTCCGCTCAGGTGCCCAGCTTGCGGCCGTACACGTAGACGTCGTCACCGTTGCGGAGCATGCTCCAGTACGCCTTGGCGTCCTTCTGCGTCATGTTGACGCAGCCGGCCGAACCCGGCGGGTTCCACATGGACTTGGTGACCGAGTGGAAGGCCTGGCCGCCGTCGAAGAACTGCGCGTACGGCATCGACACGTTGTAGAGCGTCGACCAGTGGTTGATGTTGCGCCAGTAGATCTTCTTCAGGCCGGTGCGGGTCTCCGACCCGTCCCGTCCGGTGCGCACCGGCACCGGGCCGTACTTCAGCCGGGAGCCGTCCTGGATCCAGCTGAGCTGGCGGGTCAGGTCGACACAGGCGATCCGGCCCTTGTTGGTCGGGCACTTGCCGTCCCTGTTGGGATTGCTGCCGGCCTGCCGCTGGATCAGCATCGTGTACATCGTCCGCCAGGTCACCGTTCCGGCGTACCCCTGGGCCGGCGTGATGCCGTGCTTGGTCTGGAACGCCTGGATGGCCTTGCAGTCGGTGAGGGACTGCCGCCCGTCGACGGGCCGGCCGAGGAACTGCTCCACCTGCTTCTGGTACGGGCCGGTCGTGACGTTGCACGACGCGGCCTGCGCCGGGGCGGCGGCGAGCGCCACCGTCATGGGTACCACCAGAGACGTGACGGCGAGCCCGATGCCCGCGCGTCTGCGTATTCCGTTCATGATCGTCAACTCCCCCTAGAGTCCTGACCCGTTTGACGCTCGGGGGAGCCGAACAGTTGCAGTGCCTCAGGCAGCCGTGGCCAGTTCGTGACGCCGGGCCGCGACCCGCGCGCTGTGCGTCCCGTAGAGCGTGATCGACACGACCCCGAGCACCGCCACCAGACCGATCAGGACCGTCCCGGCCCAGCCGCCCGCGTGGAAGGCCATCGCGCCGAGCGTGCCGCCCGCGCTGCTGCCCAGGTAGTAGGCGGACTGGTAGAGCGCCGAGGCCTGCGCGCGGCCCGTCTTCGCCGTACGGCTCACCGAGGACGAGGCGACCGCGTGGCCCGCGAAGAAGCCGGCCGTGATGAGGACCAGGCCCGCGAGGACGGCGGGCAGCGCGTCGGCCAGCGAGAGCAGCAGCCCCGCGGTCGTCGTGGAGACGGCGAGGTAGAGCGCCCCGCGGCGGCCGAGCCGCCCGACCAGCCGGCCGGCCGCGGCCGAGGAGACCGTGCCGACCAGGTAGACCAGGAAGATCGAGCCCACCACGCCCTGCGGCAGCGAGAACGGCGCCTCGACCAGTCGGTAGCCGATCACCGTGTACACCGCGCCGAACACCGTCATGAACAGCGCGCCGATCGCGTACAGGCGCAGCAGCAGCGGATCCGCGAGGTGCCCGCGGACGGCCTTCGCCAGCGCCCTCGGGTCGAGCGGCCCGGGCGTGAAGTGCCGCGCCTTCGGCAGCAGGGCGCGGAAGGCGAGCGCGCACACCGCTGCCAGGACGCCGACGGCCGCCAGGCCGGCCCGCCAGCCCCACATCTGGGCCACCCAGCCGGTGACGATCCGGCCGCTCATGCCGCCGATGGAGTTGCCCGCCACGAACAGGCCGATCGCCGCGATCAGCGCCCTCGGCCGCACCTCCTCGGCCAGGAACGCCATGGCCGAGGCCGGTACGCCGGCGAGGGCGGCGCCCTGCACCGCGCGCAGCGCGACCAGGCTCTCCAGGTTCGGGGCCAGCGGCACGAGCAGACCGACGGCGACGGCGACGGCGAGCGAGGCGGTCATCATCGAGCGGCGGCCGACGCGCTCGGACAGCGCGCTGAGGGGGAGGACGCACAGGGCGAGCGCGCCGGTCGCGGCGGAGACCGTCCAGGAGGCGGCCGACGCGGTGGCGCCGAACTCGGCCGAGACGGCGGGCAGGAGCGCCTGCGTGGAGTAGAGGAGGGCGAAGGCGGCCACTCCGGCGGCGAACAGCGCGAGGCTCATCCGGCGGTAGCCGGGGGCGCCGGGGGCGAGTCGGGAATCGGCGGAGCTGGAGTCGGCGACCGTGCTGGTGGCGGCCGCCTTGGTACTGGCGTCAGGCATGCCTCGAACGTAGGCCGCCCCGTCTCATGCGTCCAATGCACGGAACTGCTGTAATCGTTCCCATGGTGCATGAGTACAGGTCACAGCCTCGCCTGTCACCGAACAGTAACGAAGAAGACATGGGACTGCTGCTCGCGCCCCGGCTCGCGTACTTCGCCGCCGTCGCCCGGCACGAGCACGTGACCCGCGCCGCGGCCGAGATGGGCGTGCCGCAGTCGACCCTCTCCCGGGCCATGGTCCGGCTCGAAGAGGACCTCGGCGTCGCGCTGTTCGCCCGCCGCGGCCGCACGGTCTCCCTCACCCCGGCCGGGCGCCGCTTCCTGTCCTCCGCCGAACGCGCCCTCGCCGAGGTCGAGCGGGCCGCCGACTCCGTACGGGCGGACGCCGACCCCACCGCGGGCCGGGTCGCCTTCGGCTTCCTGCACACCATGGGCTCCGAGACCGTGCCCGGGCTCATCCGCGCCTTCCGGGTCGACCACCCCCGGGTCCGCTTCACCCTGGTGCAGAACTACGGCGAGGCGATGATCGAACGGCTCCGCGCCGGCGACCTCGACCTGTGCCTCACCTCGCCGGTGCCGGACGCCCCCGACCTGGTCGCGCGCCGCCTGGACGAGCAGCGCCTGCGGCTCGTGGTCCCCGACGACCACCGCCTCGCCTCGCGCAAGCGCATCCGCCTGGCCGAGGCCGCCGACGAGACCTTCGTGACCCTGGAACCCGGCTACGGGCTCCGCCGCATCACCGACGACCTGTGCGCCCAGGCCGGCTTCAAGCCCCGCATCGCCTTCGAGGGCGAGGAGGCGGAGACGCTGCGCGGACTGGTCGCCGCCGGCCTCGGTGTCGCCCTCCTGCCGCCCCCGGCGGTCGCCCGGCCCGGCGTCGTCGAACTCGGGGTGACCTCGCCGCGCGCGGCCCGTGAGATCGGCGTCGCCTGGCTCGACGGCCACCCGGACACCCCGCCCGTCGCGGCCTTCAAGAGGTTCCTGCTGAGCAAGCGGGGCAGCCTGCTGCCGGAGTGACCCGGGCCGACGTCCCCGCGCGCCGGAGGGCGGGGACGCGGGTCAGCGCAGCGACCGCCCGAAACCCGCCGCCAGCGGCATCCGCAGACCCAGCGGCGGCGGCGCGGCCATCGCGTCCGCGAGCGGCCGGCTGGGCACGCGCCCGAACAGCGTCGACAGCACGAAGTCGGCCGCCAGGGCGTGGACCTCCTCGTGGTACTGGCGCAGCGCGTGCCCGTCCGCGTGCACCTCGAAGCGGCACGTGTCGCGGTTCGCCTTCTTGGCCCGCTCGGCGAAGCGGTAGGACAACTCGGGGTCGGTCCGGGCGTCGTTGGTCCCGTGCACGATCAGCACCCGCCGGCCGACCAGCTGCCGCACCGGCTCCGGCTCGGCCGCCCGGTCGTCCTCCGGCAGCCACGGGGCGACCGCCAGGACCGCCGCCACCGCCGCGTCCCCGCCCGCCCGCAGGGCCGCCCGGGCCCCCATGCCGCGCCCCACGAGACACACCGGCACGTCCCCGTACCGCCGCACCGCCTCCGCCACCGCCCAGGACGCGTCCGCCGCCAACTGGGCGTCCGTGCCGTTCCATCCGCGCCCCCGGTAGCGGACGACGTGCGCGACCAGCCCGTCCCCCCGGCCGGCCCGCACCAGCTGCCGCCCCAGGGGCAGCGCCGTCGCGTGCGCCCGCACGGAGGCCCGTCGCCCCGACACCGGCTCGCCGTCGGGGAGGAGGAGGACCACCCCACCCGCTTCGGTCACCGGGGTCGAGGCTCCGACGGGCCGACCGAGCCGGGGTGTCCGGGTGTCGGCCGGTCCCACGAGTGCGAAGTACGCCATGGCAGAACAGTCTCAGAAGCCGAGGTGTACGCAGCCCGTACGCGCGGTCTCTGTTACGTATCGTCCGCTGAGCGAACGCCGCCGGCCCGAGGGGGCGGCCTGCCGGTCAGGCACGACATTCCCTAGAACCGTTCGAAGCAGTGCACTTCGCCGACCGGTGCGAACCCCCGGCGCTCGTACCAGTGGCGCGGCCAGTCGTCGGCGAGGGCGCTGAGGAAGACCGTGGTGCAGCCGGCGGCGTAGGACAGGCGCAGGGCGGTGTCCAGGACGACCCCGGCGTGGCCCTGGCCGAGGTGGGCCGCGGCGGTGACGAGGTCCTCGATCTGGGCCACGCCGGTGGCCGGGTCGACGTAGAGGTCGGCCCAGGAGGCGACCTCGCCGTACGCGTCGTGGGAGGCGAGGAAGCGCACGTCGTCGGCCCCGCGGCGGCGGGCGGCACGACGTTCCACCAGCGCGTGGACCACGTCCGCCCCGGCGTCCGGCAGGAAGCGCCGCCAGCTCTCGGCCACGGGGCCGCGCAGGGCGGGCAGGTCCACCTCACGCGCGCCGCCGCGCTCCGGGACCGGACCGCCGTGGCGCATGAGGAGGACGATGGAGCGCCGGTAGCCGGCCTCGGTGAGGGGGCCGGCGCACGCCTCGGCGACCGCCGCGTCCGGGATGTAAACGCTGCGGTGCGCCAGATGGGACAGGGCCCCGTCGACCACGGCGGGCAGGGCCTCGGGGTCTGGCGTGCCGTCCACCAGGACGTGGTTGTTCCCGTGGGACAGTGCGAAGGTGTCGTCGAGCGCGGCGAAGCCGCCGGGGAAGTCCACCGTCCGCTCGGCCTGCCGACGGGTGAACGCGGCCAGGAAGGCGCGGATCCGGCGCAGTTCGGGGTCGGCGGGCGGGGCGTCCGGTGGAATGGTCATACGGGCAGGCTAGGCGCCCGCCGCGGGTGTCCGCACCGGAAATCCGGGCTGCGCTGTACGGCGCAGAGGGGCGCGCTCTACGCGCGTAGGGGCTAGAGTGCGGCAATGACGAGCCAGATCCCCAGCACCCCCTCGGCGGACCAGATCCGCCGTGCCCCGAAGGTCCTGCTGCACGACCACCTCGACGGCGGTCTGCGCCCCGGCACGATCATCGAACTCGCCCGTGCGCAGGGCTACGAGAGCCTCCCCGAGACCGAGCCCGACAAGCTCGGCATCTGGTTCCGCGAGGCCGCCGACTCCGGCTCGCTGGAGCGCTATCTGGAGACCTTCGCGCACACCTGCGCCGTCATGCAGACCCGCGAGGCCCTCGTCCGCGTCGCCGCCGAGTGCGCCGTCGACCTCGCCGAGGACGGCGTCGTCTACGCCGAGGTCCGTTACGCCCCCGAGCAGCACCTGGAGGGCGGCCTCACCCTCGAAGAGGTCGTCGAGGCCGTCAACGAGGGCTTCCGCGAGGGCGAGCGGCAGGCCCGTGCCAACGGGCACCGCATCCGGGTCGGCGCCCTGCTCACCGCGATGCGGCACGCCGCCCGCGCCCTGGAGATCGCCGAACTCGCCAACCGCTACCGCGACTCCGGGGTCGTCGGCTTCGACATCGCGGGCGCCGAGGCCGGCTTCCCGCCCACCCGTCACCTCGACGCCTTCGAGTACCTGAAGCGGGAGAACAACCACTTCACCATCCACGCCGGCGAGGCCTTCGGTCTGCCGTCGATCTGGCAGGCCCTGCAGTGGTGCGGCGCCGACCGGCTCGGTCACGGCGTGCGGATCATCGACGACATCGAGGTCGCCGACGACGGCACCGTGGCCCTCGGCCGACTCGCCGCGTACGTCCGGGACAAGCGCATCCCGCTGGAGATGTGCCCCACCTCCAACCTGCAGACCGGTGCCGCGGCCTCGTACCAGGAGCACCCCATCGGACTGCTCCGCAAGCTGCACTTCCGGGCCACGGTCAACACGGACAACCGCCTGATGAGCGGCACGAGCATGAGCCGGGAATTCGAATTGCTGGTCGAGGCATTCGACTACACGCTCGACGACATGCAGTGGTTCACGGTCAATGCGATGAAATCAGCGTTCATTCCTTTCGATGAACGACTGGCGATGATCAACGACGTGATCAAGCCCGGATATGCCGAGCTGAAGTCCGAATGGCTGTTCCAGCAGACGGCCACCACCAGCGACTCTTCCCGTCAGGGCGGCTGACCGGCGGTCTCGGGACGGTGTGCGGAGCGGTCGGGCGTGCCACGCCCGGCCGCTTTTCGGTGATTGCGGTGCGCAACTTTGCTGGTTAGTTTGCGTAGCCACTCTGCATTCCCGCATTCCCCACGCTCTCCGGGCCTTCCCCCGATGCCCGAGAGGCACCCGAGATTCCTGAGGACGTTTTTCTGATGAAGCAGTCTGCTGCCAAGACGCTCGGTGTCGCCGCGCTCGGTGCCGCTTTCGCCGCTGCCGCCGCCGGAACGGCGACGGCCGCCCCGGCCTCGCTGCCGGCCGGCCCCGACGCGCTCGGCCTGGTCACCAGCACCGTGCCGCTGGGCGACGGTGTCACCGAGCTCCCGGACGGCGCGGGCGCGGCCCTCGGCGGCGGCGAGACCGCCCTCGGCTCCGGCGTCGAGCAGGGCGTGAACGCCCTGCCGGGTGCCATGGCGCAGGCCGACAACCTCCCGGGCGAGGTCCAGAAGCAGGCCCAGAGCCTTCCGCTCGGCGGGGCCCAGAGCGGCCTCGCCGCGACCCCGCTCGGCGCGGCCGGCGGTCTCCTCGGCGGCCTGCCGGTGGGCTCCGTCCTCGGTGGCGGCCTGCCCGTGTAAGGCATCGCCCACACGCCCGAGGGCGCCCCTTCCGTGTCCGGTAGGGGCGCCCTCGGCGTTTCCGCGTACGCGACCGTGGTGCGTGCCGGCAGCAGACCGCGTACGCGACCGTGGTGCGTGCCGGCAGCAGACCGTGGTTCCTGCCGGCAGCAGACCCCGGTTCGTGCCGGCGGCACACGTGCCGGTGTGCGTGCGGCGGCTACCAGGCCGTGCTCGGCGACTTTTCCGCCGGCAGCAGCACCCACAGCGCCAGGTAGAGCAGGAACTGCGGGCCGGGCAGCAGGCACGAGGCCAGGAAGATCACGCGCATCGTCCAGGCGGATATGCCGAAGCGCCGGGCCAGCGCCGCGCACACTCCGCCGATCACGCGTCCGTCACGGGGGCGGGTCAGTGCGGCCATGGTGGGCTCCTTCGGAGTCTCGCGGGGGCCGTCCGTCCGGCCCCCGATCTGTCTCCATCCTGGCCCCGGGCGCCGGACAAAACGTCGGTCTACGGGGCGATCCCGACCCTGGGAATCGTCGGGGTCGCCCCCTGAGAAGACCGCTCCTTCCTCCTCCTGCCGGAGGAGGACCCGCGGGAGGACCCGGCCGTGGCGCCCCGGGAGGACCCGGCCGTGGAGCCCTGGGCGGAGCCGGTCCCGGACCCCCGGGAGGAGCCGGTCCCGGAGAGGCGGGAGGAGTCCGGTGCGGATCGCCGGGAGGAGCCAGGCCGTCCGCCCCGGGAGGGCCCCGAGGCGGAACTCCGCGAGGCGTCCGCCCGCGGGCCGCGGCGCAGGCGGGCCCGCGCGGCCGGGACGATCAGGGCGTGCGCCAGCGCCACGCCCGCCGTGTTCAGGAGCACCGAGTCCACGTCCACGACCTGCCCGGGCACCGCCGTCTGCAAGAGCTCGACCGCGAGCGACACCAGCGCGCCCGCCGCCGTCGTACGGGCCAGGGAGGCCCACGGCGAGACGGAGAGCCGGCCGTCGGCCATCGGGAGCAGCACCCCGAGCGGGGCCAGGAGCAGCAGCCCGCCGCCGATCCGCCGGACGGCCTCGGCCGGGCCGAGCGCCAAGTCGACCCTGATCCCGGCCAGCGGGGTCAGATTGGGCGCGGTCACCCACGCCACGTCGCGTGGGCGGAGCGTCACCCAGGCGACGAGCAGCAGATGCGCGAGGAGAAGGAGGAACCCCGCCACGCGTACGACCATGGCGACACTGTCGCCGGAACCGCCCGAACCGCCCGAACCTTGACGCTGCACGCCCCCCAAGACGCGAGCTCCGGCGGAATCGGTTCCGCCGGAGGCCCGAACGGGTTCCCGACGGGCGGAGAAGGAGGTTTACGGCAAGCTCAGGAAGCCGTGGCCGGGGCCGACGGGACCGCGGACTCCGGACGCTCCTTCAGCTCCCGCGGGCAGCTGTAGCGGCGCGGCTCGTACGTCCCGGGGCCGCCCAGGACGACCGAGTCGCCACCGGTGCCGGACGCGCCGGCCGCGCTCTCCGCGAAGGTGCACACGATCTGCGCGAGCGCCGTCGGCGGCAGGTCCTCCGGCTGGCGGCTCAGCCGCAGCGTGCCCGCCGGGTCGCCCTTGTGGCCGGCCGTCACCACCAGCGGGCCCTTCACCGCGGTGCTGAACCCGGCCTGCCGCTCCTCGTCCGACGGCTCACTCTCCAGCTGGGCGAGCAGTGCCGAGGCGGTGCGCAGCGGATCGCCGGAGACCTTCTCCTCAGGCAGCGGCGCCCTGCGGTCCACCGCCTCCAGCTGGGCCCCGCACAGGAGGTACACCCGCAGCGGCACCCCCTGGGCGGCGGACACGTCCGCGCTGCCGCGGACGCTGCACGGTACCCGCGAGGGCGCCGCGCCGGCGTCCACCGGCACCGAGGTCGTCCTGATGCCGCAGCCGGTGACCAGTCCGGCGGCCAGGGTCGCGCCCAGGGCGAGCAGGGCACCCGTACGCCGACGTCTCAACTCTCCTCCACCTCGCCCTGGCTGCTGCGGGTCTGCAGCTCCCGCGCGATCCCCGAGGCGTCCCGGGGCAGTCGCAGCACGAACACGGCGCCGTCCACCCGGCCCTTCTCGTCCGTCGAGTTGGCGGCCGTGATCGAACCGCCGTGGATCAGCGCGTTCTCCATGGCGATCGACAGACCCAGACCGCTGCCGTCCGACCGTGGCCGGGAGGCGCTGGCCTTGTAGAAGCGGTCGAAGACGTGCGGCAGGACCTCCGCGGGAATGCCGGGCCCGTGGTCGCGCACCGCGATCACCAGGTCCTCCGTGGTCTCCCCGCTCTCCGCGTCCTCGGTCCGCTCGGTCCGCACCGCGACCCGCACCGGCGAGCCGCCGTGCTTGAGCGCGTTGCCGATCAGATTGGCGAGGATCACGTCGAGGCGGCGCGGGTCGAGCCGGGACACGATGCCGCGCTCGGCGTCCAGGTCCACCGCGTCCAGCCAGGCCCGCGCGTCGATGCACGCGGTGATCTGGTCGGCGATGTCGACGTCGTCGAGGACCAGCCGGGCGGTGCCCGCGTCGAAGCGGGTCACCTCCATCAGGTTCTCCACCAGGTCGTTGAGGCGCCGCGTCTCGCTGACCACCAGCGCCACGGCCGGGGCGATCATCGGGTCGAGCGCGTCCTGCTCGTCCTCCAGGACCTCCGTCACGGCGGTCAGCGCGGTCAGCGGGGTGCGCAGCTCGTGCGACATGTCGGCGACGAAGCGGGCGCTCGCCTCCTCCCGCGCGCTCATGTCCGCGACCTTCTTCTGCAGGGACTCGGCGGCGCTGTTGAACGTACGGGAGAGGTCGGCCAGTTCGTCGTTGCCGGAGACGCGCAGGCGGGTGTCCAGCTTCCCCTCGCCGAGCTGCCGGGCCGCCTCGCCGAGCCGGTGCACGGGCCGCAGCACCGTCGTCGCCGCGACCTGTGCGAGCAGCACGGAGCCGATCACGGCGAGGCCGGTGGCGATGCCCAGGGACCAGGACAGCGAGTTCAGGTCGGCCTTCTCGGCGGCGAGCGACTTGAACATGTAGCCGGTCGGCCCGCCGCCGTCGATCCTCGTCCCGCCGACCAGGTACGGGGTCGAGCCGCGCTGGGTCCGCTGCCAGAAGAGGTGGTAGGGGTAGGCGTTGTTCTCCGACACCGGCCGTTCGGTCCCGACCGCCGTCTGCAGCGAACGCGGCACATCGGTGAGCGTGAACCTGTCAGGGTCGGAGGCGCCGACGATGGGCTTGCCCGCGTCCCGCTCGCCGATCAGCAGCACGCTGTAGCCGGCGCTGCCGCTCGCCATCTGCTCGGCCGTGCGCCGCAGCTCGTCCTCGGTGGGCCGCAGCGGCAGCGACGCCGCCCGGTTCTGCATCTCCTGGCGGAAGTCGTTGAGCGCGCTGTCCTGGGTGCGCTTGAGCACCGCCTCGCGGTTCAGCCAGTACGCGATGCCGGAGGCCGACACGGCCGCGGTGAGCGCGACCAGGGCGAAGACGATGACGAGCCGGAGGCGCAGGCTGGTGAACCTGAGCACCGAGATGATCCCTTTGCTCACGCAGGGACGTCCAGCCGGTAGCCCACACCTCGTACGGTACGGATCAGGGTCGGCGAGGACGGCACGTCCTCCACCTTGGCGCGCAGCCGCTGCACACAGGCGTCGACGAGCCGCGAGTCGCCCAGGTAGTCGTGCTCCCACACGAGCCGCAGCAACTGCTGGCGCGACAGGGCCTGTCCGGGCCGCCGGCTCAGTTCGAGGAGCAGCCGCAGCTCGGTCGGCGTGAGCTGCAGGTCCTCGCCGTTCTTCGTCACGGTCATCGCCGAGCGGTCGATCACCAGCGAGCCGAAGGTGGCCGAGTCGGTGGACTCCCGCTCGCCGCGGCGCAGCACGGCACGGATCCGGGCGTCGAGCACCCGGCCCTGGACCGGCTTCACCACGTAGTCGTCCGCACCCGACTCCAGGCCCACGACGACGTCGATGTCGTCACTGCGGGCCGTGAGCAGGATGATCGGCAACTGGTCCGTGCGCCGGATGCGGCGGCACACCTCGAAACCGTCGATGCCGGGCAGCATCACGTCCAGAACGACCAGGTCGGGCCGCTGTTCCTTCAGCAGCTTCAGGCCGTCCTCTCCCGTCGCCGCGGTGGCCACACGGTGGCCCTGGCGGGACAGCGAGAGTTCGAGGGCCGTGCGGATGGCGTCGTCGTCCTCGATCAGCAACAGGAAAGGCACGGCCTCATTCTGTCGCATGCGGCCGTCCGAGTTCGACCGTCCGGTCAGTCCTCCGTTTCCGAACCCGTCCGGTTCCCCGTTCGACCCCCCGCCTGTGACACGCCTGTGACAGTCGGCGGACACCGCCATGAAGTGGGCCGGGCAGGCTTTTCGACATCAAGGACCTACGGACTCCAACCGACGGGGGGCGCGAGATGAACGCACTGCACAGCACCACCTCAAGCGCAGTTGTCACGCGCCTCCACGACGTCGCACGGAGCACCGAGAAGTCCGGCGCGGTGAACGGGCGGGGGTGCGTTCGCAGCGTCGGGCGTCAGCACAAGGCGCCGTACATGGTCGCCGTGGCTGACGGGGGAGCGGCGTACGGGGAGGTCACGGGGGAGCGTTCCTGCTCGGAGGCCGAGTTCACGGCCTACGTCCAGGAGCGCCGGGCCTCCCTGTACGCCACCGCCTACCACCTGACCGGTGACCGTTTCGAGGCCGAGGACCTGCTCCAGAGCGCGCTGTTCTCCACGTACCGCGCCTGGGACCGGATCAGCGACAAGGCCGCGGTCGGCGGCTACCTGCGCCGCACGATGACGAACCTGCACATCAGCGCGTGGCGGCGGCGCAAGCTCAACGAGTACCCGACCGAGGAGCTCCCGGAGACGGTGGGCGAGACGGACGCGATGCGCGGCACCGAACTGCGCGCGGTCCTCTGGCAGGCGCTGGCCCGTCTGCCCGAGCTCCAGCGCACGATGCTGGTCCTGCGCTACTACGAGGGCCGGACCGACCCGGAGATCGCGGAGATCCTGGACATCAGTGTCGGCACGGTGAAGTCGAGCATCTGGCGCTCGCTGCGGCGACTGCGCGAGGACGAGGTGCTGAGCTTCGGCCGTGACGAGGAGGAGTCCTTCGGCGAGCTGGTGGCCTGAAGGCGAGGGGGGAACACGGGGGATCCCACGGGGGAACGGGGATCTCACGGGGGAGACACGGGGGCCGTACGGGGGTACGGGTGAACCGGCGAGGGCCGGACAGGATCGGGGGATCCTGTCCGGCCCTCGGCGTGTCCGGGGTCGGCGGCCGCGGTCCCTGGGTCCTGTCGTCGAACTCCCGTCGTTGCCCGGAGGGCGGGAGTTCGACGACAGGGCCTAGCGCGCGGCCGGGGTGCGGCGGCGGCCCGCCGCGGCGGCGGCCAGGCGGCCCAGGGCCTCGTCCTTGGCGCAGGGGTGGGCGCCCAGCGCGGTCTGGCGGGCGACGATCGAGCGTTCGGCACGCATCAGCCGCCAGCCGCGGCGCAGCAGGAACGGCACCGACTTGCGGCCTTCCCTGAGGTCGCGCAGCAGTCGGCGGCGGAAGGTCGTCGAGGGGCGGCCGCGCAGGCATAGCGCGTCGGCGAGGACACCGAGTTCACGGCAGCGCTCCACGATGTCGGCGGCGAAGATGCCCTCCGCCACGAACAGCGGGGTCCGCTCGATGTCCAGCGTCTCGCGGTCCACGCGGGAGCTGGTGGCGATGTCGTACACGGGCACGAGGGTCCGTCCCGTACGGCACAGCTCGGTGATGGCGGCGACGGCGGCGTCCGCGTCCCAGGAGAGCGGGGAGTCCCAGTCGATGTCCGAACTGCCCTCCACACTGGGCAGGGAGGGGTCGTCGCACTCCTTGTAGAAGTCGTCGAGGCGCAGGACCGGCAGGCCGGTGCGGGCGGCGAGGGACGACTTGCCGGAGCCGGAGGGGCCCGCGAGCAGGACGACCCGGGTCGGGATCGGTAGGGAACTCACGGGACACCAGTGTGAACCATTACCCCGTAAAGGGGACCCCCGAGGTGACCCGTTGGTATCGAGCATCACACCTCCGCTACCGTCTGTGGCCGCCCTGTCACCCCGCGAAGCCGTTGGAAGGATCTCCATGGCGCGTCACGTACAGCCCCGCAACTCCCGCCGCAGCACCCTGCTCAAGGCCGGGCTCACCGTCACGGCGGCCGGTGCCGCCCTGCTCGGAGCGGGCGCAGCCGCCCAGGCCGCCGGCGGGGCGGGGCTGCCGCTGCCGGTGGACTCGCTGACCCGGACGGACGGCACCGCCGCGCTCGAGGGCGTCGGCCACGGCGTGGCGCCGCTGACCCGGCTCCAGATCGACCCGCTGGCCAACACGGGGGTGGACCCGCTCGACAACGGGCTCGGCACGCAGGTCGCCGACTTCAAGCCGGTGGGGACGAACCTCGTGACCGACCACGTCACGAAGGGCGGCGCACTGGCCGACCTGCCGGTGGCCGGACCGCTGACGCAGGGGCTGCTGCCGTAGGACGGCGACCCGGCGGGCGCGGGTTCGGCGTCTGCCCCGCCGTGGTCGGGTCCCTGCCGCTCGGCGGGTGCGGGGGTTCAGCGCCTGCCCCGCCGGAGCCGGCCCTGTGCCCCGCGGGGCTCGGACACCTTCGCGACCCCGCCGCCGTGCGGTCGGCCGCTGTGGGGCCGCAGGTCCTTCAGGCGGGCGCGCCACGGCCCGTCGGCCCTCTGCAGATGGACGATGAGCGGGCCCTCGGGCAGCGGCACGGTCTCCCGGCGCCTGCCGATCTCGTTGACGGCGGAGCGCCCGCGGTCGGGGAGGCTCGTGGGATCGTCGTGCTCCGCCAGCTCGTAGAGGTGGATGATGAAGTTGTCGGTGCCCCGGTAGTGGAAGGCGGCATCGGCCGTGCCGCCGGTGTGCAGCAGGACGTCCGGGCCCTCGCACTCCAGCCGGTCCTCGGTCAGGCGCCGGGCGGCCGCCAGCGGCAGCACCCGCATCTGCCAGGGGCCGTCCGCCCGCAGCTTCAGCCGCAGGCGGCCGTTCCCGGGCACGAGGGTCAGCACGCGGCCCCGGAAGTTCCGCTGCGTGCTGTTGACGAGGCTGGACCCCTCCTTGTTGAACCGGTTGAGCGGCCACAGACCCGTGTACCCGTCGCTGTCGACGGCGAGTTCGACCACGACCGGTCCGGGCGGGAGGCCCTCCACGGTGATGACGTCGTTGCCCGGGCCACTGCGCGTGTGCGGCTCGAAGACGGCGCCGAACGTCCAGTCCGGAACGGGAGGCGGGGCCGGGATCGGGGCGTCGGGCGCGGCCGGGACAGAGGCCTGGACAGGGGGCTGGAAGGGGACGGGGGCCGGTGCCGGCTGTGCCGCGGGCGGCGGCTGGACCGGAATCCGGGCCGGCGCCGGGACCGCCGTGTCGAGCGGCGCGGCCGCCGGGGTGTGCTCCGGCGCCGGCGGCCCGGCCGCCACGTCCACCCCGTGGTCCGTCGCCAGGCCTTCCAGACCGTCCAGATAGCCCTGACCCACCGCGCGGAACTTCCAGCCACCCGCGCGCCGGTACAGCTCCGCGAGCACCATCGCCGTCTCGCCGCCGGCGTCGGTCATGTCGTAGCGCGCGACCGAGGTGCCGTCCGGCGCGAACGCCTCCACGGACAGCCCGGTCACGTCGCGCAGCGCGCCCTCCTCGACCGAGGCGACCACGAGGACTCGGGAGATCTCCTCCTCGGCCGCCGTGAGGCCGGTCTCCAGCCATGCCGTGCCGTCCTCGCCCTCGACGAGCCGCACGGCTCCCGAAGCGTGGACCGGGGCGCCGTGGAACACGATGTCCGCGTCCCCCGGACCCGGCCCCGCTCCGTCAGCAGCAGCGCCGCGACGTCCACGCCGCCGCGCACGGCGACGCGCAGCGGCACCGTCGGGACGAAGGCGTTGCCTCCCTTGATCAGCGTTCCCATGACGTACCGACCCCTCCGGTCATGTCCCCTCCAAGATCGATCACCACCGGATCCTGCTGCGACCGGGAGGGCGGGGCAAGACCTCGCGAGGAAGGGCCGGAAACGGCGAACGGCCCCCGGGCGCACCCGGGGGCCGTTCGCTGCGCCGCGCCTAGTACGAGGAGCCGCTCGCGCCCAGCGAACCCGTCGGGTGCCAGACGGTCTTCGTCTCCAGGAACGCGGTCATCCGGTCCGTGCCCGGGGACTGGGCGAAGTCCTCGGCACGCGGGCGCAGGACGCGCTTCAGGTTGTCCGCCGCGGCGATCTCCAGGTCGCGGGCCAGGTCGGCGTCCGCGCCGGTCAGGTCGATCGCGTTGACGTCGAGGTGGGCCGCCAGGTGCGGGCCCATCTCGGCGGCCTTGCCGGACAGGATGTTGACCACGCCGCCGGGCAGGTCGGAGGTGGCGAGCACCTCGCCGAGGGAGAGGGCCGGGAGCGGGGACTTCTCGCTCGCGATGACGACGGCGGTGTTGCCGGTCGCGATGACCGGGGCGATCACCGAGACCAGGCCCAGGAAGGACGAGTCCTGCGGGGCCACGACCGTGACGACACCGGTCGGCTCCGGGGTCGACAGGTTGAAGTACGGGCCGGCGACCGGGTTGGCGCCGCCGACGACCTGGGCGATCTTGTCGGTCCAGCCCGCGTACCAGACCCAACGGTCGATCGCCGCGTCGACGACCGCCGCCGCCTTCGACTTCGACAGGCCCTCGGCCTCGCCGACCTCGCGGACGAACTGGTCCCGGCGGCCCTCCAGCATCTCGGCGACGCGGTAGAGGATCTGGCCGCGGTTGTACGCGGTCGCGCCCGCCCAGCCGCCGAAGGCCTTGCGGGCGGCGACGACCGCGTCACGGGCGTCCTTGCGGGAGGAGAGCGGCACGTTCGCCAGCCACTTGCCCTTCGAGTCCGTCACCTCGTACACCCGGCCGCTCTCGGAGCGGGGGAACTTGCCCCCGACGTACAGCTTGTAGGTCTTGAGGACGCTCAGCCGCGTCGCCGACTCAGACATCGAGGTAGGCCTCCAGACCGTGACGGCCGCCCTCGCGGCCGAAGCCCGACTCCTTGTAGCCGCCGAAGGGCGAGGTCGGGTCGAACTTGTTGAACGTGTTGGCCCACACGACGCCCGCACGGAGCTTGTTGGCGACCGCGAGGATGCGGGAGCCCTTCTCCGTCCAGATGCCCGCCGACAGGCCGTACTGGCTGTTGTTGGCCTTGGCGACGGCCTCGTCCGGCGTGCGGAAGGTCAGCACGGACAGCACCGGGCCGAAGATCTCGTCGCGGGCGACGGTGTGCGCCTGGGTGACGTTCGTGAAGAGCGTCGGGGCGAACCAGTAGCCGGCGGTCGGGATCTCGCAGGCGGCCGACCAGCGCTCGGCGCCCTCGGCCTCGCCCTGCTCGACGAGGGAGGTGATCCGGGCCAGCTGCTCCTCGGAGTTGATGGCGCCGATGTCGGTGTTCTTGTCGAGCGGGTCGCCCAGGCGCAGGGTGCTCAGGCGCCGCTTGAGGGAGTCGAGCAGCTCCTCGTGGATCGACTCCTGCACCAGGAGGCGGGAGCCCGCGCAGCAGACCTGGCCCTGGTTGAAGAAGATGCCGTTGACGATGCCCTCGACGGCCTGGTCGATCGGCGCGTCGTCGAAGACGATGTTGGCGCCCTTGCCGCCCAGCTCCAGGGTCAGCTTCTTGTCCGTGCCCGCCACCGACTTGGCGATGGCCCGGCCGACCGCGGTCGAGCCGGTGAAGGCGACCTTGTTGACGTCCGGGTGCTCGACGAGGGCCGCGCCCGTGGCGCCGTAGCCGGGGAGGATGTTGACGACGCCCCTGGGCAGGCCCGCCTGGCGGCAGATGTCCGCGAAGAACAGGGCGGAGAGCGGGGTGGTCTCGGCCGGCTTCAGGACGACCGTGTTGCCGGTCGCGAGCGCCGGGGCGATCTTCCACGCCAGCATCAGCAGCGGGAAGTTCCAGGGGATGACCTGGCCGGCCACGCCCAGCGGGCGCGGGTTCGCGCCGTAGCCTGCGTGGTCGAGCTTGTCGGCCCAGCCCGCGTAGTAGAAGAAGTGGGCGGCGACCAGCGGGAGGTCCGCGTCGCGGGTCTCCTTGATCGGCTTGCCGTTGTCCAGGGTCTCCAGGACGGCCAGTTCGCGGCTGCGCTCCTGGATGATCCGGGCGATCCGGAAGAGGTACTTGGCGCGCTCGGAACCGGGCAGCGCCGACCACTTCTCGAAGGCCTTGCGGGCCGCCTTGACCGCGCGGTCCACGTCCTCGGTGCCCGCCTGGGCGATCTCGGCGAGCACCTCCTCGGTGGACGGGGAGACGGTCTTGAAGACCTTGCCGTCGGCCGCCTCGACGAACTCGCCGTCGATGAACAGGCCGTAGGAGGGCGCGATGTCGACGACGGACCGGGACTCGGGCGCCGGTGCGTACTCGAATGCAGATGCCATGTTGATCAGTCCACCGTCACGTAATCGGGGCCGGAGTAGTGGCCGGTCGCCAGCTTCTGACGCTGCATCAGCAGGTCGTTCAGCAGGCTGGAGGCACCGAAGCGGAACCAGTGGTTGTCCAGCCAGTCCTCGCCCACGGTCTCGTTGACCAGGACCAGGAACTTGATGGCTTCCTTCGTGTTGCGGATGCCGCCGGCCGGCTTCACGCCGATCTGGACGCCGGTCTGGGCGCGGAAGTCGCGCACGGCCTCCAGCATCAGGAGCGTGTTGGCGGGGGTGGCGTTGACCGCGACCTTGCCGGTCGAGGTCTTGATGAAGTCCGCGCCGGCCATCATGCCGAGCCAGGAGGCGCGGCGGATGTTGTCGTACGTGGACAGTTCGCCCGTCTCGAAGATCACCTTCAGGCGGGCGCGGTCGCCGCACTCGACCTTGACGGCGGCGATCTGCTCGTACACCTCCAGGTAGCGGCCGGCGAGGAAGGCGCCACGGTCGATGACCATGTCGATCTCGTCGGCGCCGGCGGCGATGGCGTCGGCCGTGTCGGCGATCTTCACCGGCAGGGCGGCGCGCCCGGCGGGGAAGGCGGTGGCGACGGAGGCGACCTTGACGCCGGAGCCCTGCACGGCGGCCTTGGCGGTGGCCACCATGTCGGGGTAGACGCAGACGGCGGCGGTCGTCGGGGTCGAGCGGTCGGTGGGATCGGGATTGACGGCCTTGGCGGCGAGCGCCCGGACCTTGCCCGGGGTGTCCGCGCCTTCGAGCGTCGTCAGGTCGATCATCGAGATGGCCAGGTCGATGGCGTAGGCCTTGGCCGTGGTCTTGATCGATCGCGTACCGAGGGACGCGGCGCGCGCCTCCAGGCCGACGGCGTCGACGCCGGGCAGCCCGTGGAGGAAGCGGCGCAGCGTGCTGTCGGACGCGGTTACGTCGGCGAAAGCAGTTGCTGCGTGTGCAGTGGTGGGCATGGTCACCAGTCGAGCATATCTACGCGCGTAGCGGCGTGTACAGGGGGCCGCTCGTCCGTGCGTGCGAAAGCGCAGGTGAGTCCGTGGGTGGAGGAGGGCGGGTGAGTCCCGTCACACGCCTGTGACACGGAGTGGACAAGTCCCCTACGCAAGATCAGTAACGTTTCTTCTGCAGCCAGCCAGAACTCACCGGCCCCGCCCGTACGAGATGTCAGCGGCATGCGGCTCTCCCGTCCACCACCTGACTGTCTTCAGGAGTCGTTATGCGCACCGCCCTTCGCACCGCCGTCGCCACCGCCCTCCTCGCGGGCCTCGCGATCACCCCGGTCGCCGCCACCGGCTCCGCCTTCGCGGCGGACGGCCCGGCGGCCGGCGCGGAGAACCCGACGGCCGGCACCCTCGTTCGGACCGAGACCCTCTCGGACGGCACCGTCGTCAAGATCTACCAGCTGGGCCCGACCTGGTACCGCGCCGACGCCTTCGCGAACGGCGCGCCGATCGGCTCCGTCGAGGCGAACGGGCGGCCGCGCGCGGCCAACAACAACGGCATGTTCCTCGTCCTCTTCGAGGACGGCCGCACGCTCTCGTGGGCGGGCAACGTCGTCTACGAGACCAAGCTCGGCCTGTACCGGCTGGCCGACGGCACCGTTCTGGAGCTCGGCAAGAACCCGAAGGACGGCCGTGTGGGCCTCCAGCTGATCGAGAACGGCAAGGGACGCGGCTTCACCTACACGAACGACCCCGTCCGCACGGTGTGGACGTTCGGGAAGGCCGTCGTCACCCTGGCGACCGGCGGCGGCGAGTTCGCCGCGTACGTCCCCGGCTCGGCCAAGCAGGCCGCCCCGGTCTACCTCGGGACCAAGCCGGAGCCGAAGCCCCAGGACCAGCCGCCGGCCGAGATCCTCAGCGGCCCGACCGTCACCTCCATCTGCACCGTCAAGGAAGAGGTCCGCTCCTCGTTCGGCGAGGGCTGGGTCGTGACCCTCACCAACGACTCGACCAAGGGACCCGAGGCCGTCCTCCGGAACCGGGGCACCGTCGTGGCCACGGCCGACCGCGCACACCCGCTCGACTCCGTCCACGGTCTGAAGATCGAGCGCGCCGACACCCTCACCCCGCGCTTCGGGCAGCGCACGCAGGGCGGTGACACGCCGTACCGCTGGAACGACTTCCCGAAGCTCCCCAAGGGCTGCCTGCAGCCGACCCCCGCGAAGCCGACCACCCCGGCCACGACCGCCCCGGCCACGACCGCCCCGCAGACCGGCACCCAGGGCGGCCAGACCAGCGTCGTCCCCAAGGGCGGCGTCGCCGCCGGTGCCGAGTTCGGCACCGTCGAGCAGGGCAACGACGCCGCGCTGCTCGCCTCCTCCGCGGGCGCCGTCGCGGTCGTCGCCGCCGGCCTCGGCTTCACCGCCCTGCGCCGCCGTGCCGCCGGCCGCGGCTGACCCGGGCATCCGACCCGCGGCTCACCCGGGCTCCTGAGTCCCTCCCGCACGGCGCACACCCCTCACAGCGCCGCCGACCCCCTCCGGCGGGCCGCCCTCCTCCTCGGCGGCCCGCCGCACCCGTTCCCCGGAGCACGCCCATGACCCGCCGCCCCCTCCTCCTCGCCCTCGTCGGCGCCACCGCCGCCCTCGCTCTCTCCGGCTGCGCCGCGTCCGCCGACCCCGCGGCCGCGCCCGCGCGCCCGACGGTCCCGGCCCCGCGCGTCGCGACGACGGCCGCGCCCGCCCCGGCCGGACAGCTCGCGACCGCGCCGCTCACCCGCTCCGAACCCGTCCGGGTCCGGATCCCCGCCGCCGGCGTCGACACCGGCCCGGTCCTGCGGCTCGGTCTGAACCGGGACGGCAGCGTCCAGGTGCCGTCCGTCGCCCAGGCCGACCGGATCGGCTGGTACGACAAGGGCGTCACGCCCGGCGAGACCGGTCCCGCCGTCCTCATCGGCCACTACGACACCGCGGACGGCCCCGCCGTCCTGCGCGACGTCGGCCGCATCCACGTCGGCGACCGTGTCACCGTCACGCGCGCCGACGGCACGGACGCGGTGTTCCGCGTGCGCGAGCTGGAGCAGGTCGACAAGAAGGCCTTCCCGACCGAGAAGGTCTACGGCGACACCGAGCGCCCCGAGCTCCGTCTCATCACGTGCGGCGGCGAGCTGGTGAACGGGCACCGCCCGGACAACGTCGTGGTGTACGCGGACCTGATGGCGGCTCCCGCGGCCTGAGCGGGGCGAGGGCGGCCGGGGACGGGCAGGACGCCGCCGAGCCCCCTACGCCACCGCCGCGCGCCTGAGGCAGAATCGGGCGCATGACGCCCCCCGAGCCGCCCGCCGCACAGCCCTCCGAGCCCGCCCAGGAGGACCGCGCCTACCGGTCGCCCCTCGGCATCGCGGGTGGGGTCTTCCTGCTCCTCCTCGCCGTCGTCCTGGGCGGGGACTCGATCATCCGCGGAGAGGGCCGCACCCCCTGGCTGGCGCTCGCCTCGCTGATCCTCGTCATCCCGCTGATCGTGGCCTTCACCATCCGGCCCGTCGTCTACGTGAACGACCGGCGGCTGCGCATCCGCAACCCGTTCCGCACCATCGTGCTGCCGTGGGGGTCGGTCGCCGACCTCCGGGCCGGCTACTCCAGCGAGGTCTTCACGCAGGACGGCGCCAAGTACCAGCTGTGGGCCGTCCCCGTCTCGCTGCGCCAGCGCAAGCGCGCCGCCCGCCAGGCCGCCAAGGCCGCGCAGGACGACCCGCACGGGCGTACCTCGGCCACCGCCGACGTCCGGGACAGCAAGGCCCGTACCGCTCCCGCCGACCAGACCGTCGCCGACCTGCGCGAGATGGCCGAGCGCCGCGCCGGGGCCCCCGAGGCGCAGGGCGAGCCGCGGATCCGCTGGGCGTACGAGATCATCGCGCCCGCGGTCGCCGGTCTGGTGCTGCTGATCGTGCTCACCGCGACCGGCTGAGACGTCCGTCCGAACGCCCGAGGGCCGGGTGCGCACCACGCGGTGTGCACCCGGCCCTCGGGGTTTGCGGTCCTTCGGCCTCAGGGGCCGTAGAACCCGGCGACGTCGGCGATGAGGTCGAGTGAGCCGTTGCGGTTGTAGAAGGTGACCTTGCCGTCCTTGACGGGGACGACGACGAGGTTGGGGACGGTCTGTCCGGCGACCACGTTGAGGTTGGACGCGCTGGTGCGGGTGGTGCCGTACGGGTAGGCAGAGACGAAGGTCGCCGCCGTCGGGTTGGTGGCGGTGACGTTCAGGACGACGGCGGTGACGCCGTCGGCGGGGACGCCGCCCTTGCCCGTGACGGTCAGGGTGACGGTCTTGTCCGCGCCGAGCTTGGCCTTGGGGACGCCGGTGCCGGAGCGGGTGTCCATGAGGCGGGCCGGGGTCACCGGCTCGTACAGCGATCCTGACGTTCCGCTGGTGAAGTAGCCGGCGACGTCGGCGATGAGGTCGAGTGAGCCGTTGCGGTTGTAGAAGGTGACCTTGCCGTCCTTGACGGGGACGACGACGAGGTTGGGGACGGTCTGTCCGGCGACCACGTTGAGGTTGGACGCGCTGGTGCGGGTGGTGCCGTACGGGTAGGCAGAGACGAAGGTCGCCGCCGTCGGGTTGGTGGCGGTGACGTTCAGGACGACGGCGGTGACGCCGTCGGCGGGGACGCCGCCCTTGCCCGTGACGGTCAGGGTGACGGTCTTGTCCGCGCCGAGCTTGGCCTTGGGGACGCCGGTGCCGGAGCGGGTGTCCATGAGGCGGGCCGGGGTCACCGGCTCGTAGAGCGAACCCTTGCCCGAGAGCGTGTAGTAGCCGGCGACGTCGGCGATGAGGTCGAGCGAGCCGTTGCGGTTGTAGAAGGTGACCTTGCCGTCCTTGACGGGGACGACGACGAGGTTGGGGACGGTCCGGCCGGCGACCACGTTCAGGTTCGACGCGCTCGTGCGCGTCGTCCCGTACGGGTAGGCCGAGACGAACGTCGCCGCCGTCGCGTTCGTCGCCGTGACGTTGAGGACCACGGCCGAGACCCCCTTCGCGGGGACGCCGCCCTTGCCCGTGACGGTCAGGGTGACGGTCCCGTCCGCGCCGAGCTTGGCCTTGGGGACGCCGGTGCCGGAGCGGGTGTCCATCAGGCGCGTCGGCGTCACCGGCTCGTACCGCCCGGTGGCCAGCGTGGACTGCCCGCGCACGAGCGCCACGTCGCCGGAACGGGTGAGCGCCGGGCCCACGCCGTCCGCGGGGGCGGCCGACAGGGTCCAGTCGTACAGCCCGTCCGGCAGCGCGTTCCCCGCCGCGTCCTTCCCGTCCCAGTCCGGCTTCACGAGACCGCGGGCCTCGCCGCCCTCAAGGGTGCGCACGACCGTGCCCGCGCTGTCCCGGACGTCGATCTTCCAGGAGGCGGCGGGCTTGCTCAGCCACCACTTCGCGGCCCACGTCGGCTTCGCCGCCCTGCGGTCCACGGTCGTGGTCTCCTCGGCGTCCAGGAGACGCAGCGGCGAGGCCGGGACGCCCGTCGGCACGACGTGGATGTTCTGGTCCGCGTCCACCAGGCCCACGTGGCCGCCGAAGCGGTCGACGGTCCAGCCGTAGTCCGGCCGGGAGTCGGCCACGGTGCCGACGGCCCGGGTCGCGCCGCCGCCGCGCAGCGGCGTGACGGAGACCGTGCCGCCCTTCTCGTGGGCCAGGTAGCCGTCGCCGAGCAGCGCGCCGGTGTGCGCCGGCAGGGAGACGTTCGCCAGGGTGTCGAGGTTCTTCACGCCGGAGCCCGACGCGCACTTCCAGTACGCGAAGGAGCCCACGACCTGCAGCCCGGTGAGGTCGCAGCCGGCCAGCTTCACGGTGCGCCTCGCCGTGCCGGTGCGCACGTCGATCGCGTCCACGGTGCCCGTGACGGTGGACTCGGTCCACAGGGTGGCGCCGTGGAGGGAGGTCTGGCGGGTGCCGAGGTCGCGACGGAACACGACCTTCTTCGCGTCGAGGTCGTAGACCTCGTTCACGAGGCCGGGGCTGGGGTACGAGCTCGCCCGGTACGCCGCGTAGCGGCCCTCGGCCTGGTAACCGCTGGGATAGTCGACGTCGGTGTCGGTCCACACGGCGTCGTCCATGCCCTGGCCCTCGTCGGCCACGTGCAGGTTGCCCGGGTACGCGTAGAAGACCAGCCGTCCGTCACCGGTGGGGATCACCGGGACGCACTCGGGGGAGCAGCGGCCCGGAGTGGGGCTCTCGTGCTCGTACCCCCGGTCGGTCTTCGGGCCCGCGGCGAGCTCGCCGCTGACGGTGAGCTCGCGGGTGGTCACCCGGCCGTAGAGGTCGTTGTAGCCGCCCGCGTCGAGGCCGGAGTGCTCGGAGGCGTTCAGCACGCCCTGGGCGATGGCGAACCGCCGGGTCTGGGCGACCGTGTCGGGGGTCTCGTAGACCTGGGTGAGGACCGGGGCCGAGCCGTTCTCCGGGAAGGTGACCTTGTGCACGGCGGGCTGCCCCTCCGCGCCCGTGACGGTGGCGAGCACGCCGCCGTCGGGGGTGGGGACCACCTCCGCCGCGTCGAAGGCCGGGCGGGGCGCGCCGCCCGCGAGCGGGTACAGCGCGTACGGGTCGTCGCCCCTCTGGTCCTTCACCCGCGTCAGGAACTCCTGGCCCACCAGGGCCGCGCCCTCGGGCGGGGCCTCGGGCAGCGTGATCTCCGCCGTGGGCGCGGAGAGGTCACCGGTCAGGTCCCAGACGCTCAGCCGCTTGGCCGGGGCGTCCCAGGTGAAGGCCCGCGACCCGTTCACCGACGGGGCGTAGCCGGTGACGTCGTAGGGCATCCCGGTCGGCCGGAGCGCCCCGTCGGCGAGGCGGACCCAGCCGAGGTGGGTCTTGCCGTTCAGCGAGTACGCGACGAAGAAGCCCTGTCCGTTGCCCTGCCGCCCGCGGTGCTCCGAGACGGTGGAGATCCAGGCGGCGCCGCTCGGGGCGGGCACCTTGACGTCCTTCTGCACGCCGTTCTCGACCGACAGGAGGTGGACGGCCTTGTCCTCGCCGTTGGTGAGGACCTTGCCGCCCTGGACGCTCGCGAAGTACTGCGCCCGCGGGATCGTCACGGTCCGCTCGGGGCCGTTCGGCCCGTCCTGGAGGACGACCCGGTCGTTGTACTGGCGCGCGATGACGTCGCCGCCGCCGCCGTGCAGCGCGTACGCGCCCTCGGGGCCGAAGCGGGTCGGCTGCCCACCCGCATAGGGCACCCAGGCGAAGCCGCGGGAGTCCTCGTGCAGGAAGCCGGTGTCGCCGGCGAAGCGGAACCTGCCCGTACTGGGCGAGTGTTCCGGCGCGATGGTCAGCGGTGCCTGTGCCGTGGGCGCCTCCGCCGCGACCGCCGTCCCCCCGGAGAGCGGTGCGAGCGAGGCGACGGCCGCCGCGACGGCGACAGCGGTCGCCGTCAGACGTCTGCCTCCGCCGGTCCTCCGGTAGCCGCCTGATCGTGTGTCACGCAACGTGTCCCCCCTCAGAGTCACTAGTGGTTCACGTGTCAACCTCCCGAGGTTAGACCCTGTCCTTCCGTTCGAACTCGCGATCGGTCGTCACAACCTCGTCCCAGTTCGTCACGGTTCCGTGACAGGGGCCTCACGGCGGCCCCGGCCACACCAGCAGCATGTAGCCGCCCAGCCACGCCGAGGACAGCGCCGCGCCTCCCAGCACCAGGGCCGCGGCCGGGACCCGGGCACGGGCCACGGCCAGGGCCACGGGCAGCAGCAGGGGGAAGCCCGGGACGAGGAAGCGGGCGCGCGGGAAGTACACGCCGCCGCTGCCCAGGACGACCAGCAGCAGCACCCCGGTGAAGACCAGGAGCGGCAGCGGCTGGCGGTCCGCCACGGACAGCACGTACAGGGCCGTGAAGAGGAGCAGCACGGCGGAGACCGCCACCAGGAACAGCTGCGGATGGCGGGAGTAGACCAGGAGGTCGCGCAGGACGCGCAGGGTGCCCGCACCGCCGTCCCACGCGTTCTCCCAGGTCCGCTGGACGGCGAAGTAGCCGTCCCAGCGGCCGAGCCGCAGCCCCACCCAGCCCACGAAGCCGAGCCAGCCCAGCGGGGCCGCGACGGCGGCCGCGAGGGCACGGCGCTCGCCGCGCCGGGCCGCGAGCAGCGCCGTCACCGACACGGCGGCGGCGACCGCGATCCCCGTCGGGCGGGTCAGCCCGGCGGCCACGGCCAGGGCCGCCGCCCCCGCCCAGCGGCCGCTCAGGACCGCGTACAGCGCCCCGGCCGCGAGCGCCGTGAACAGCGACTCCGTGTAGCCCATCCACTGCACGACCGCCGCCGGCGACGCGCCCCACAGCACCGCGAGGACCGTGCCCGTGCGGCGCCCGTGCAGCCGCTCGCCCACGGCGAAGACCCCCAGGGCGGCGACCAGCGAGCAGACCCCGGCGAGGACCAGGGCGACGGAGGCGCGGGAGCCGGGGGTGACGGCGGCGACGGCCTTGATCATGGCCGGGTAGAGGGGGAAGAACGCCAGGTTGTTGTGGTTGGTGCGAGTGCCGAGCTCGTGGTCGTAACCGTGGTCGGCGATCCCCAGGTACCAGCCCGAGTCCCACGAGGTGGCGATCGTCGGCCACACGCCGTGGCCCTTGAGGTGCGCCCAGCGGGCCAATACCAGCAGTCCCAGCAGCCGGACGAGCAGGTAGCCGAGGAGGGCGGGGGCGGCCCGCCGGAGCAGCCCGGGATCCGGTCGGGGAGCGGGCCTGCGCGCGGCGGGTACGGAGGGACGCGGGGTCAGCACCGGCGACACGGGGGGCACGGGGGACACGGTGGCCCGGTGCGCCCGGGCACGGAGGGCGCGTTACGGCGCCTGCCGTAGCGAATTCACTCGGACGGGAAGCCCGGAGGGCCCGTACGGAATCGTCTCCGTACGGGCCCTCCGGCCGCTTCGGCGCCCCGGGGCCCGGGTGTCCCGGGCTTCGGGGGGGGGCCTGAGCTCCGGGGTGTTGCCCGGCCCCAGGGATCGCGTGCGCTCGCGTGCGCCTGCCTGGTCCGTAGCTCCGGAGCGGATCAGAGACCGGCGGCCTCCGCCAGGTCCTTCTTGATCGCATCGAGGACCCGGGCGCCCGTCGCGCGGGCCGTCGCCAGCTCGCTCGCGTCGGCGACTGGCACCACGACCTCCAGGTAGCACTTGAGCTTCGGCTCGGTGCCGCTCGGACGGACGATCACGCGGGCCCTGTAGTCGCCCTCCAGGTGGTAGCGCAGACCGTCGGTCGGGGGCAGCGACTCCGTGCCCTTCGTCAGGTCCTCCGCCGAGACGACGGTCAGACCGGCCAGGCTGACCGGCGGCTTCCCGCGCAGCGCGGACATCGCGTCGGCGATGACGCTCAGGTCCTCGACGCGCACCGAAAGCTGGTCCGTGGCGTGCAGGCCGTGCGCGACCGCCAGGTCGTCCAGCAGGTCGGTGAGCGTGCGGTCGCGCTCCTTCAGCTCCGAGGCCAGCTCGGCGACGAGCAGCGCCGCCGTGATGCCGTCCTTGTCACGGACGCCCTCGGGATCGACGCAGTAGCCGAGCGCCTCCTCGTAGCCGTAGCGCAGGCCCTCGACGCGGGCGATCCACTTGAAACCGGTGAGGGTCTCCTCGTAGCCGACCCCGGCCGCCTCGGCGATGCGGCCGAGCAGCGAGGATGACACGATCGACTCGGCGAACACGCCCCGGGCGCCCTTGTGCACCAGGTGCGCGGCGAGCAGCGCGCCCACCTCGTCGCCGCGGAGCATCCGCCAGCCGCCGTCGACGGAGGCGTCCGGGACGGCGACGGCGCAGCGGTCGGCGTCCGGGTCGTTGGCGATGACGATGTCCGGGTCCACGGCGCGGGCCGCCTCGAAGGCGAGGTCCATGGCGCCGGGCTCCTCCGGATTGGGGAACGCGACGGTCGGGAACGCCGGGTCGGGGTCCGCCTGCTCGGCGACGAGCGCGGGAGGCGGGAAGCCGTGCCGGGCGAAGGCGGCCGTGAGGACCTCCTTGCCGACGCCGTGCATGGCCGTGTAGACGGTCCGGACCGTGCGGGGGGAGCCGGGGGACAGGATGGCGTCGGTACGGGCCAGGTAGGCCTCCAGGACCTCGTCGCCCAGCACCTCCCAGCCGGTCTCCGGGCGCGGCACGTCCGCGAGCGCGCGCACGGCGGCGATCTCGGCGGCGATCTCTGCGTCGGCGGGCGGGACGATCTGCGAGCCGTCGCCCAGGTACACCTTGTAGCCGTTGTCGCGCGGCGGGTTGTGGCTTGCGGTCACCTCGACGCCGGCGACGGCACCCAGGTGCCTTATGGCGTACGCCAGGACGGGCGTCGGCAGCGGGCGGGGCAGCAGCGCGGCGCGCAGGCCGGCGCCGATCATCACCGCGGCCGTGTCGCGGGCGAAGTCCGCGGACTTGTAGCGGGCGTCGTAACCGATGACGACGAGGCCGTCGGACCGCCCCTTCGCCTTCAGGTACGCGGCGAGGCCGGCGGCGGCGCGGATGACCACGGAGCGGTTCATGCGCATGGGGCCCGCCCCCAGCTCGCCGCGGAGCCCGGCGGTGCCGAACTGCAGCGTGCCGGCGAAGCGGGCGGCGAGCTCGACGGTGGCCCCGCGGTCGAGGAGCGCGCCGAGCTCCTCACGGGTCTCCTGATCGGGGTCCTCGGCGAGCCACGCCTGGGCCCGGGCGAGGAGGTCGTCCTGCGTCACGGTGGTGTGCCTTTCGGAGTGTGTGCGGGCGGAGCGTAAACGTGCGGGCGTTTCGAGCGGGGCTGTTCTTCTCCCCGCCCCGCCCCTTCCCGTAACCGGGGGCTCCGCTCCCCGACCCCCGTGGCCGGGGGCTTCCCGGCGCCCCCGGTGGGGGCCGGCGCCTCATGGGCCGAACGGACGGCCTGATCGCGGACCGCGTCCCCTGGGCGTCGCCCGCGCCACGGACCGCGTCCTCCGGGGACGCCCCGGGCGGGGCCACGTCCGCTGGACGTCGCCCGGAGCGCGGGCCACGTCCCCCGGGCGTCGCCCGCGACACGGACCACGCCCCCTGGGACGTCCCCCGGGCGCGGACCCGCCATCGGGCGGCTCGACCGGTCCCGGGCCGCGCGCCGAGGGCACCGTCCGTCGCGGACCGCGCCCCGCGGGTTCCGCCTCAACCGGGGGCGGCCTCCGGCCGGGCGAGGCTCGGGGCGGCGCCCCGACCCGCGGGGGTTCGCCCGGTGGTCTCCGGGGCCGGGGCCCTCAAGGGGTCCAGGACCCGGCCGCCACCGCGCGTCCCGCGAGGAGGCGCGGTTCCGTTCGAAGGGGGACGGGCGCCCACGCGGGGCGGGCGCTGCCCCGGTTCCGGGAAGGGGCGGGGTGCGGGAGGGAGTCCCGCGCAGCGAACCGCGCGGGAGGATCAGATGCGGTCGAGGACGCGGGTCAGGAGTTCGCCCATGCGCGCCGCCGAGTCGCGGCCCGCCTGGAGGACCTCCTCGTGGTTCAGCGGCTCGCCCGACAGGCCCGCCGCCAGGTTCGTCACGAGGGAGATGCCCAGGACCTCGGCGCCGGCCTCGCGGGCCGCGATGGCCTCCAGGACGGTGGACATGCCGACCAGGTCGCCGCCCATGACACGGACCATGTTGATCTCGGCCGGGGTCTCGTAGTGCGGGCCGGGGAACTGGACGTACACGCCCTCCTCCAGCGTCTCGTCGACCTCCTTGCACAGCGCGCGCAGCCGCGGCGAGTACAGGTCGGTGAGGTCCACGAAGTTCGCGCCGACGATCGGCGAGGCGCCCGTCAGGTTGAGGTGGTCGCTGATGAGGACCGGCTGGCCGGGGCGCATGCCCTCGCGCAGGCCGCCGCAGCCGTTGGTCAGGACGATCGTCTTGCAGCCCGCGGCGACGGCGGTGCGGACGCCGTGCGCGACGGACGCGACGCCACGGCCCTCGTAGTAGTGCGTGCGGCCGAGGAAGACCAGCGCGCGCTTCTCGCCGATCTTGTACGAGCGGATCTTGCCGCCGTGGCCCTCGACGGCCGGCGGCGGGAAGCCGGGCAGTTCGGTGACCGGGAACTCGGCCTCGGGCGCGCCGAGCGCGTCCACGGCGGGGGCCCAGCCGGAGCCCATGACCAGGGCGACGTCGTGGTTCTCGACTCCGGTCAGCTCGCGAAGGCGCGCGGCGGCGGCCTCGGCGGCCTCGTACGGGGTGGCAGTAGCGTTCACTGACTCTCTCGCCTCGGGGAGGGGGGTCCGAGGGGAGCCCCGGACGGATTTGATACGCGAAGCAGCCTAGCCCGAGAATCCCTACGCGCGTAGATGACTCCGCGCACGGACCTGCGATCGTTGTCTTGTCGTTTCCGACGAAGAGATCGGTGAACCGTTCCTCGCGGACTCCGCCGTGGGCGCGACGGCGTCCTCGCCGACTCCGTCAGCAGGGGCGCTTGCGCAGCTCCATCACGTAGTCGTGCGGTGCGCCCGCCGACTCCGCGGCGTCGGCGACCTCGCCCAGGTAGCGGGCGGACGGCAGGCCGCCCTCGTACGCGTTGAGCACGTACACCCAGGCCGCCTCCTCGCCGTCGAGGGTGTGCACCCGGACCCGCATGCGGCGGTAGATGTCGAGACCGACGCCCTCCCAGCGGTCCATGGAGTCCTCGTCCATGGGTGCGATGTCGTAGAGCGCGACGAAGACCTGGGAACGGGGCGCCTCCACGATGGTGGCCAGCGCGCCCTCCCACCCCATCTGCTCCCCGCCGAAGGTCAGCCGCCAGCCGTTCAGCCAGCCGGTGCCGCGCAACGGGGAGTGCGGTGCGCGGCGCGTCATGAGCCGCGCGTCGAGGTTGCCGGCGTACGCGGCGTAGAGCGACATGGGGTCGAGGGTACGGGAGGGGGCGGGGTGGTTGACGAAGACCGTGGTCGGCGGCCTCCTGGCCGGATTCCGACGGTGCCGGCGGGGCCGTCCCACCCGCCGGTGAGGCCCCGGCGCGTGGTCCGGCCGCGCGTACGGGAGAATGGAGCACGCACTTGAAGCGTGCGGGACAATGGCGTACGCACTGCAGCCCAGCGGGGGACCCCCCGGCAGAACGAGAGCGCGAGGCGTAGATCCCAGTGACCCGGATCGTGATCATCGGCGGCGGACCCGGCGGATACGAGGCGGCCCTGGTGGGCGCCCAACTCGGCGCGGAGGTGACCGTCGTCGACTGCGACGGTCTCGGCGGCGCGTCCGTCCTGACCGACTGCGTCCCCTCCAAGACCCTGATCGCCACGGCCGAGGTGATGACCACCTTCGACTCCTCCTACGAGGAGCTGGGCATCATCGTCGCGGACGACACCCCGCACATCGAGCAGGCGGCCCGCGTCGTCGGCGTGGACCTGGGCAAGGTCAACCGCCGTGTGAAGCGGCTCGCCCTCGCCCAGTCGCACGACATCACCGCCTCCGTCACCCGGGCCGGCGCCCGCGTCCTGCGCGGCCGCGGCCGGCTCGACGGCCGGCAGGCGATGGACGGCTCCCGCCAGGTGATCGTCACCGCCGCCGACGGCAGCGAGGAGACGCTGACCGCCGACGCCGTGCTGATCGCGACCGGCGGACACCCGCGCGAGCTGCCGGACGCCAAGCCGGACGGCGAGCGGATCCTCAACTGGACCCAGGTCTACGACCTCAAGGAGCTCCCCGAGGAGCTCATCGTGGTCGGTTCCGGTGTCACCGGTGCCGAGTTCGCCGGCGCCTACCAGGCGCTCGGGTCCCGGGTCACCCTCGTGTCCAGCCGCGACCGCGTGCTGCCCGGCGAGGACCCGGACGCCGCCGCCGTGCTCGAGGACGTCTTCCGGCGGCGCGGCATGAACGTCATGGCCCGCTCCCGCGCCGAGTCCGCGAAGCGGGTCGGCGACCGCGTCGAGGTCGCCCTCTCCGACGGCCGCGTCATCTCCGGAACCCACTGCCTCATGGCCGTCGGCGCCATCCCGAACACGGCCGGAATGGGGCTGGAGGAGGCCGGCGTCCGCCTGAAGGACTCCGGGCACATCTGGACCGACAAGGTCTCCCGCACCTCCGCCCCCGGCGTGTACGCCGCCGGTGACGTCACCGGCGTCTTCGCGCTCGCCTCCGTCGCCGCCATGCAGGGCCGGATCGCGATGTACCACTTCCTGGGCGACGCCGTGGCGCCGCTCAACCTGAAGACCGTGTCGTCGAACGTCTTCACCGACCCCGAGATCGCCACCGTCGGCTACACCCAGGCCGACGTCGACGCCGGCAAGATCGACGCCCGCGTCGTCAAGCTGCCGCTGCTGCGCAACCCGCGCGCCAAGATGCAGGGCATCCGGGACGGCTTCGTGAAGATCTTCTGCCGTCCGGGCACCGGGATCGTCGTCGGCGGCTGTGTCGTCGCCCCGCGCGCGAGCGAGCTGATCCACCCGATCTCGATCGCGGTCGACAACAATCTGACGGTCGAACAGATCGCAAATGCTTTCACCGTGTACCCCTCCCTGTCGGGCTCGATCGCGGAAGTGGCACGGCAGTTGCACACCCGAAAGATCGCCGGCGAGGCCTGAGTCCTCCGGCTGTCGCCGACCGGCCACCGTTCCCGCCTGCGGGAACGGTTCACCGACTCGGACAACCCCCGGCAAGCCGGGGCATAGAACGATCAACGACGGGGTCCCCCATACCACTTGGGGACCCCGCTTGTGCGCATCTTCTGCAATTCGGCGCATACTGCTGAAAAGTATCGGCCGGTCACGTTACTGTCAGTTTCGTGTTCGCTGCAGAACGTCGCCAGTTGATCCTCGAAATGGTGCGCGCCAATGGAGCCGTGTCGCTCCGCGAGCTCGCCCGCGTCGTCCAGACCTCAGAAGTGACCGTACGGAGGGACGTACGGGCCCTGGAGGCAGAAGGACTCCTCGACCGCCGGCACGGCGGTGCGGTACTGCCGGGCGGGTTCACCCGAGAATCCGGTTTCCCGCAGAAATCCCATCTCGCGACCGCCGAGAAGACGGCCATCGCCGACGTCGCCGCGAGCCTCGTCGAAGAGGGCGAGGCCATCGTCCTCGGCGCGGGTACCACCACGCAGGAGCTGGCCCGCAGGCTCGCCCGGGTGCCCGGGCTCACGGTCGTCACCAACTCGCTGCTCGTCGCCCAGGCCCTCGCCCACGCCAACCGGGTCGAGGTCGTCATGACCGGCGGCACCCTGCGCGGCTCCAACTACGCCCTCGTGGGCAGCGGGGCCGAGCAGTCGCTGCAGGGCCTGCGGGTCTCCCGCGCCTTCCTCTCGGGCAGCGGTCTGACCGCCGAGCGCGGCCTCTCCACGTCCAACATGCTCTCCGCGAGCGTGGACCGGGCCCTGGTACAGGCGGCGGCGGAGGTCGTGGTCCTCGCCGACCACACCAAGCTCGGCACCGACACCATGTTCCAGACGGTGCCCACGGACGTGATCACGCGCCTGGTGACGGACGAGCCGCCCGCTCACGACGAGCGCGCCGCCACCGAGCTCCAGGCCCTGGCCGACCAGGGCGTGCAGATCGCGGTGGCCGGTACGGGCGCCGGAGGACACGGGGGCGAGCAGCACCCCCCGGGCGGCCGTCCGCGCCGTGACCTTCCGCTGCCGGGACAGCGCGGCCGGATGCCGGGCGGACAGTTCCGCGGTGGCCCGGGCGGCCCCCTCACGAACGAGGTCCTCGCCCCGGAACGCGCCGTCCGCGTCGCGGACATGCGGCGCCGCTGAGTCGTCGTCGAGACGCCGTCGGAGCCGTCGCGGCGGTTCGCGCCGGGCCCCGGAGTCGGTGCGGCCTCACGCTCGCAGGCCGCGCACCGTCAGATCCAGCAGTCGGTCCGCCAACTCCGGGTCCTCCGGGGACCGTTCGGCGGCCAGGGCGATGCCGTTGGTGAGCTTCATCAGGTCGGCGATCGACACGTCCGCGCGGACCCGCCCGGCCTCCTGGGCGCGGGCGAGGAGGCGCATGCCGGCCGCGCGCAGCGGCTCGCTGCACTCGGCGAGCGCCGAACTCCGCCCGTACGAGACGGACATGAGGGCCACCGAAAGCCCCCGGTACTCGCCGGCGTGGGCGATCAGGGTGCGCAGCCACGCGACGAGCGCGGCGCACGGGTCGGAGGCCTCGGCGAGGTCCGCCGAGCGGTCGAGCAGGGCGGCGAGGGCGTCCTGGAAGACGGCGCCGAGCAGGGCCTCGCGGCTGGGGAAGTGCCGGTAGAGGGTGCCGATGCCGACTCCGGCGCGGCGCGCGATGTCCTCCAGGGACGCGTCCGTGCCGTGCGCGGCGAAGGCGGCGCGGGCCTCGGCGAGCAGTCGCTCGTGGTTGCGACGCGCGTCGGCGCGCATACGGCGTCCTCCCTCGAACGGTGTCCCCTGCGGCGAAGGGCCCGCCGGCGGTGACGCCTGCGGGCCCTTCGTACCGTACCCCGGTGCTCCGGGGCCGGGTTCAGTCCTTGATCTCGCAGATCGCGGCGCCGGAGGTGAGGGAGGCGCCGACCTCGGCGTTGAGGCCCTTGACGGTGCCCGAGCGGTGGGCGTTGAGGGGCTGCTCCATCTTCATGGCCTCCAGGACCACGATGAGGTCGCCCTCGTTGACCTCCTGGCCCTCTTCGACGGCGACCTTGACGATGGTGCCCTGCATCGGGGAGGCGAGGGTGTCGCCGGAGGCGGTGGGGCCGGACTTCTTGGCGGCGCGGCGCTTGGGCTTGGCGCCGGCGGCGAGGCCGGTGCGGGCCAGGGTCATGCCCAGGGACGACGGGAGGGAGACCTC
>NZ_JBIWOU010000004.1:604981-698188 GCF_044767915.1 Streptomyces sp. NPDC101191 | reverse complement strand
CGCCCGGTTACATTCCGAACCCGGAAGCTAAGCCTTTCAGCGCCGATGGTACTGCAGGGGGGACCCTGTGGGAGAGTAGGACGCCGCCGAACAATCATTGTGGGAAAGCCCCGCACCTTCTGGTGCGGGGCTTTTCTGCGTTTACCGGCCGGCATCTAGAGATGCGGTACGGCCGTGGCGACGACCGCGTCGAACTCCTCCAGGCTGCGGGTGGTGACGCGGGCCTTCGCGGTGCTCGCGCCGCGGATCGGCGCCGCGGGACCGCGGGACGCGGCGAGCGTGGCGCGGTCGGTGTACAGGACGCCCACCGCGGCTCTGCCCCGGTCCCGGTCGACGAGCAGGGAGACGCCCTTGAAGCCGGGCATCGTCTCCGCCTTCGGCAGCGCGGTTTCCCGGAAGGACGTGGCCAGGACGTCGATGTCGGCGGGATCGACGTCCATCCGGACCCAGCGGAAGCCGCCTCCGGGGCCGACGTCCTCGCGGCGGCGGGCCACGGCCGCCTCCCAGTTGTCGACCGCAGTGGTCACCGCGAACGGAGAGAGCATCGCGGCTCTCCGCTCGCGCAGGCCCTCGTCGCTGGCCTGCCGCGACGCCTCGTCCTCCCACCACGACCCCACGAGGAGCTTGCCGAGCTCACGGTCGACGAACAGCCCCATGCCCCGGAAGCCGGACTGCGCTTTCAGGAGTTCGAGTCCCTCGGTCCGGAGGGCCTCGGCGACCTCGTCGAGGTGCTCCGGATCACCCGTCGCGTAGATGGTGCGCACGTACATGGCGGCCTTCCTGCCTTCCGGTGACGGACCGTTCTTCCCCACCCTCCATGCGACGGCGAGGGCGGGTGCGGGGCAATGCGGCAGGGGCGTTCGGGTGACGCCGTCGAGTTCGTGAACGGGAGGGGCGGGCCCCGAGATCGTGGGGGCGACAGCGGGGCGTTAGCCGTACGCAAGCGGGACGGCAAGGGTGGGCGGGAAGGTGTAGTTGGCACCGGGTTCGGGGCCGTCCTGACCTTCTTACGGGGGAGAAACCATCATGCGTACGCAGCGCAAGTACACCGTTCTGGCCGTCGCCGGCATCGCCGCCCTGTCGCTGGGCCTCACCGCCTGCGGCGGGAACGACGGGACCCGGGACGAGGGCTCCGCGGCCTCGGCCGGCGCGCCGAGCGCGCCTGCCCCGGCGCCCACGTCGTCGGTCGTGGCGGGAAGCAGCACCTCGGGCGGTGGGTCCGCCGCCGGCGGCAGCGACAGCGGTACCGGTGGCTCGTCCGCCACCAAGACCTCCAAGACCTCCAAGACCTCCAAGAGCTCCTCCAAGGCCGCGTCCTGCACCCACCAGGACGTGAAGATCACCGCGGCCAAGGTGGACGAGACGCCGACCGAGCACATCGTGCTCACCGCGACCAACACCTCCGGCCGCGCCTGCCGGCTCGACGGCTACCCGCTGATCGCCTTCGGCGAGATCCAGACCGCCAAGGACATTCCGGCGGTGGCGAAGAGCAAGCCGGCCGCGCCCGTCGTCCTGGAGCCGGGCGCCCCGGCCTACGCCAACGTGCGGATCGCGCTCGGTGGGGCGCACGAGGACAACAAGGTCGTCACCTCGTTCAACGTCAACCTGTTCGCCGGCAGCGACCCCGCCGAGGGCAGTGTCGTGGTGAAGGCTCCGGCCGGTGGGCTGGCCGTCGACGAGGCCGCGGCCAAGACGGGGTACTGGACGCCGGAACTCCGCAACGGCGCCGACGAGTTCTGAGCCGCGGGGAATGAGGGGCGGTTCGGGGGAGGTTCGGGTGGCAGGGGGGCCGCCCCCGTGGCATCGACGAACGGAGCCGCCCATGTCGTACCCCGAAGCCCGCTACCACGGTGAGACGGGCGAGATCAGCGCCGCCTTCCGGCCCGCCGGTACGCCCCCGGAGTTCGTCTCGCCGGGCGGCACGCGGACCCACTATCTCGCCACCACCGCCTCCACGGGCGGCGAGTTCGGTCTCTACCGGATCGACATGCAGGCCAGGGCGGGTGGGCCCGCCACCCACTTCCACCGGACCATCTCCGAGACGTTCTTCGTCCTCGACGGCACCGTGCGGCTCTACGACGGCGGGCGGTGGGTCGACGCGAGGAAGGGTGACTTCCTGTACGTGCCGACCGGTGGGCTGCACGCCTTCCGCAACGACGCGGACGAGCCGGCCTCGATGCTGCTGCTGTTCGCGCCCGGCGCGCCCCGCGAGGAGTACTTCGAGAAGGTGTCGACGGTGGCCGGCATGACGGACGAGGAGCGCACCGAGTTCTTCGTCAGGCACGACACCTACTGGACGGACTGACCGGCCATTCCCGTCTTCGCGCCCGCGCCGCACAGCGGGACCACGGTGGTTCCGAGGCCGTGCGTGGCGCGGACGGCCGCCCAGCAGGCGACGCCCGTCGGTTCCACGTACAGGCCGCGCCGTGCCAGGTCGGTCTGGGCGGCGCGGATCCGGTCCTCGGTCACGGTGAGGAAGGTGCCGCCGCTCGCCCGTACCGCCCGCAGGATCTGGGCCGCGCGCGGCGGGTTCGGGATCGCGATGCCCTCGGCGAGGGTGGGGCGCGGTTCCGCCGGGCCGGGTAGCTCGTCCGCGCCCGCGTGGAAGGCGGCCGCCAGCGGGGAGACGGCCTCGGCCTGGACGGCGACGAGCGCGGGGCGGTGGTCGACGAGCCCGTGCGCGTAGAGCTCCTCGACGGCGAGGGCCACGCCGAGCAGGAGCGTTCCGTTGCCGACGGGGACGACGAGGGTGTCCGGGAGCCGGCCGCCGAGGTCCTCCCACAGCTCGTACGCGTAGGTCTTCGTGCCGTGCAGGAAGTGCGGGTTGTACACGTGCGAGGCGTAGAACACGCCCGGCTCGTCCGCCGCCTCGCGCGCGGCCTCGGCGGTCGCCTCCCGGTCGCCTGTCACCACGACGGCGCGGGCGCCGTGGGCGCGGATCTGCTCCAGCTTCTTGGGAGAGGTCCCCTCGGGGACGTACACGGCGCAGTCGAGGCCGGCCCGGGCGCAGTACGCGGCGACGGCCGTGCCCGCGTTGCCGCTGCTGTCGGCGATCACGGTGCGCGGTTGCAGGCGCAGCGCCAGCTCGGCGAGCATCACGGCGCCCCGGTCCTTGAAGGACAACGTGGGCATGAGGAAGTCGAGTTTCGCCGAAACGGTGTCGGTGAGCGGGACCAGCGGCGTCCGGCCCTCGCCGAGGGTCACCCGGGGCGTTCCCGTGGCGAGCGGCAGGGCCTCCGTGTAACGCCACAAGGAATTCACACGTGACGGGAGGGACGCGAGGGGCACCGGCGCGGCGGTGAAGTCGAGGTCCCACGGGCCACGGCACTTCGGACAACACCAGGTGAGGGCGGACGCGGGGGCGTGAGTCCGGCAGCGGGGGCACGCGTAGGCGGTCATGATCCCCAGCATGGCAGGCGTGTGGCGGGTGTGTGACGTGCTGCCCGTAGCCCTTGTGGGATTCCTATGGATCGGTCAATCTTTCGCTCGGCGGCCGGACATGACGTCGGAGACGGCGGACGGCGGAGGCTCCCCTCTGTCGTCTTGTCATGCACCTGACTATCGGTTGCCGGTTCAACAGCTTCACCGGTGCCATCCCGTTCCACGGCACCACGACCCCCACATCAGCGCACCACCAATGAGGAGGACCCCTCACATGTCCGTGATGCGTGACTCGCGGCGCAGACTCGCCGCGGCCGGTGCCATAGCCGTCGCAGCCCTCGCGCTCGGCTCCCTCTCCGCCCTCCCGGCCACCGCCGCCGGGACCACCGCCGAAGGCGTCATCCTGAACGCCGGCGCGGAGGGGACCGTCGCGAACAGCTACATCGTCACCCTGCGCGAGTCCGCCGCCCAGGCGGAGACCGCGAAGGGACGTGCCGTCGCGACGAAGTTCGGCGCCAAGATCAAGCGCACGTACACCGCGGCCCTCAACGGCTACTCCGTCGAACTCTCCGAGGCGCAGGCCAGGAAGCTCGCCGCCGACCCGGCCGTCGAGACCGTCAGCCAGAACCGCGTCTTCCACATCGACGGCACGCAGCCCTCCCCGCCGTCCTGGGGCCTGGACCGGATCGACCAGAAGGCACTCCCGCTCAACCAGAGCTACACCTACCCGGACACCGCGGGCCAGGGCGTCACGGCGTACATCATCGACACCGGCGTCCGCATCACCCACAGCGACTTCGGCGGCCGGGCCTCCTACGGCTACGACGCGATCGACAACGACAACACCGCCCAGGACGGCCACGGCCACGGCACGCACGTCGCCGGCACCGTCGCGGGCAACTCGTACGGCGTCGCCAAGAAGGCGAAGATCGTCGGCGTCCGCGTCCTCGACAACTCCGGCTCCGGCACCACCGAGCAGGTCGTCGCCGGCATCGACTGGGTGACCCAGAACGCCGTGAAGCCGGCCGTCGCCAACATGAGCCTCGGCGGTGGGGTCGACACCGTCCTCGACGACGCCGTCCGCCGCTCGATCGCCTCCGGCGTCACGTACGGGGTCGCCGCCGGCAACGAGACCGACAACGCGGCCAACCACTCGCCCGCCCGCGTCGCCGAGGCCATCACGGTCGGCGCGACGACGTCCAGCGACGCCAAGGCCAGCTACTCCAACTACGGCAGCGGCCTCGACCTGTTCGCGCCGGGCTCCTCCATCACCTCGTCGTGGAACACCAGCGACTCGGCCACCAACACCATCTCCGGCACGTCGATGGCCACCCCGCACGTCGTCGGCGCCGCAGCCCTCTACCTGGCCGCCAACCCGACCTCCACCCCGGCGCAGGTCTCCGCGGCCCTCGTCGCCGCCGCCACCCCGAACGTCGTCACCAGCCCGGGCACCGGCTCCCCGAACCGGCTCCTCTACGTGGGCGGCGGCACTACCACCCCGCCCGGGCCCCGGTTCGAGAACACCGCGGACTACGCGATCAACGACAACGCGACCGTCGAGTCCCCGGTCACCGTCAGCGGCGTCTCGGGCAACGCCCCGGCCGCCCTCCAGGTGCCGGTGAACATCGTCCACACGTACATCGGTGACCTCCAGGTCCAGCTGATCGCCCCCGACGGTTCTGCGTACACGCTGAAGGCCTTCGGCACCGGCGGCAGCGCCGACAACATCAACACCACGTACACCGTCAACGCCTCCTCGGAGGTCGCGAACGGCACGTGGAAGCTCCGGGTCACGGACAACGCGAACTACGACACCGGAAAGATCGACTCCTGGGCGCTGCAGTTCTGACGCCACGGAGTTGAGTGCCTGAACCCGTGAGGAGGGGCGGTCGCCGGTCCGGCGACCGCCCCTCCGTCATGCCCGGGCCACCCAGCCCGCCGTCAGGACCAGCCGCGAGGTGCGGTGCACGGCGAGGAAACCGAAGGGGCGGTCGATGGTGAGAGCGACCCGGCGCACCCGGTACGTGGTGCGCGGCGCGGCGCCGCCGACCGCGCCGAACGCCGTCACCGACGCCGCGGCGAAGCCCTCGGCGTCGAAGCGCGCGGTGGCCGACTGACGGCCCTCCCCGATCGCCAGCGGCTCCTCGCCGATGCCGGGGAAATGCCCGCGGCCGCGGTCGGTCGCGGTCGTCAGGCCGAAGACCTCGCGGTGCGCCAGGAGATCGTGCTCGGCGGCGAGCGAGAAGGCGGGCGTCGACACCGAGAGCCGCGGGTCACGGCCGGTGCTGCGGACGGTGTCCACGCGCAGGCCCGGACCCGGCGCGCCGGACGGGAACCGGTCGCCGGTGACGAGCGGGCGCCCGCCCCCGAGGACGTCGAGTCCGGCCCGCAGCACGTCGGCGCTCCCCGCCCCCTCGGTGCCGAGGAGGAGATGCACGTCGACACCCGTGGCGCCGAGCACCTTGAGGACCGTGAGCGGGCCGGCCGCCGTCTCGGCCACGCCGACCCGGTCGAGCAGGGACGTGGTCCGGTGCAGGAAGGGGAGCGTCCGGCCGGCCCACGGTCCGTGCGCCGCCTCCGTCCGGCCCTCCCAGAACGGCCGCAGCCACGTCGTCCGTACGGCCTGGGCCGAGGCGAGCACCAGCTCCGTCTCCTCGTCCACGGTGACGGGCATCGCCGGGATCAGGCCCTCCGTGCACGCGGCCGCCCAGGCGTCCAGGGCCTTCCGGTCGGCCGAGGCGTCGCCGGTGAAGCGGCCGAGCGTCGCGTCGGGGAGCCCCGCGACCCAGGGGGCACGCAGTTCCAGGTCCGGCCGGGCCCACAGGCCGACGGCCGAGGCGACCCCGGGGATCGCCGTGAGTCCGGCGAGCAGTTCGCGCGCCGCCTCCGCCGCCCGGTCGGCCGGCAGCCCGAGAGCGTCCTCCAGTTCGTCACGGGCCGGGCCGGCGGCACCGTCCGCGAGGAAGGCGAGCAGCGGCCAGACGCCGGACGCGGACAGGACCGTGTCCCGCCCGTCCGACGGGAGGGCGTCGGCCCAGCGTGCTGCGAGGCGGTTGACCGCCCGTACCGTCGAGACCCGCATTCCGCCCCCGCCCACGGACCGCGTACGATGCGCGCGCCCGTTCGATTCTCCAAGTTCCCCGCCCCAACAGGAGCACCGTACTCGTGGACCCGTCCCAGCCGCCCCAGGATTCTCCGGCCCCGCAGCAGCCCCCGCAGCGGCCGGCGAACTGGCCCGCGCCCGGTCAGGCGCCCGCGACCGGCCCTTACGCCGCGCCCGGCCCGTACGCGTCCCCGGGTCCGTACACCTCGCCGCCGGCGGGACCGTACGGCCCCTACGGACCGGGCGCTCCGGGCGTGCCCGGCCCCTACGGCGTGCCGCGCCGGAGCACCAACGGACTGGCCGTCGCCTCCCTCGTCTCCGGCATCGTGTGCTGCCTGCCGCCCCTCGGGCTGGCCTTCGGTCTGATAGCCCTGCCGCAGATCAGGAAGCGGCAGCAGCAGGGCAAGGGGCTGGCCGTCGCGGGCATCATCCTGTCCTCCCTCGCCTGCCTGATGATGATCCTCGGCCTCGCGACCGGCGGATTCGGTGACGCCTGGCGGGACTTCAAGAAGGGCTTCGACGAGGCCGCGGCCTCGGGTTCGCCGTTCTCCCTGCGCAAGGGCGACTGCTTCCGCATCGACGCCAAGACGGAGTCGTACACCACCGACGTGAAGACCGTCCCGTGCACCAAGCCGCACGAGGGCGAGGTGACCGGAGGATTCAAGGTCACCGGTTTCTCGTCGTGGCCGGGCGAGGACGCGATCGATCGCATCGCCGAGAAGCGCTGCGACGCGACGAACAGCGCCTACGCGCTGGACACATGGGCCATCCCGGAGTCGGCGGTCACCTACTACTACCTGCCGAGCAAGCAGAGCTGGCGGGCCGGCGACCGGTCGGTGACCTGCGCGTTCGCCACCGAGAAGACGCCGGTCACCAGCTCCCTGCGCAGTGACGCGACCACGCTCGACGCCCACCAGCTGCACTACCTGAAGAGCATGAACCCGATCGACGACGTCGTCGCCGAGGAGCCCGAGGAGGACGCGGACGCCGACCTCGCGGCCAACAAGGCCTGGGCGCAGAAGGTGCACCGCGCGGTCACCACGGCGAGCGTCGGACTGCACGGGCACAGCTGGCCCGGCGCGTCCGCGAAGCCGGTCGGCGAGCTGGCGAAGAAGCTGGACGCCGCCGCGCGGACCTGGCACGAGCTGGCGACGGCGAAGGACGCGAACGCGTTCTGGGAATCGTACGAAGTCGCCTTCGACGCCCTCTCCACGGACTTCGAGACCGCGCCCCGATCGGCGCTCGGGCTCACGGACACGCTGGAGGACAGCGGCGAGAAGGTCTGAAGGGAAGAGCGGGGAAGGCCGGCCGGGGAAAGGCCGGGCGGCTGGTCGGGCGGTCGCGCGGGCCGGCCGGGGGTAGGCCGGGCGGCTGGTCGGGCGGTCGCGCGGGCCGGCCGGGGGTAGGCCGGGCGGCTGGTCGGGCGGTCGCGCGGGCGGGCCGGGGGAAGGCCGGGCCGGCTGGTCGGGCCGTCGCGCGGGCGGGCCGGGGGTGGAGCAGGGGCTCGGGCAGGAGTCCGGGCGGGGCCTGAGCGGTTGGGGCAGCCGCGCGTGCTTACGAGTGCCGGGGCTGGGCGCCGGCGTTCGGTGGCCCGGCCCGGGGGCGGGTCCGCGCCGGACGGCCGCGGGGGCCGGCGGGGACGGGTCCTGGGAGGTGACCCGCCCCGCCGGCTGCGGGCCGGGACGGTGGGCCGGGGACGGCGGCCCGTGACCGACCGCCGCCCCGGCCGGACCGTCTGCGGCGGGTTCGGCCCGCGGTCCGGGAGACGCCTCGGGGGGCGTCGGGGGGAGAGCATGCTGCTGAGGGGGCTTCACCGAGGGCGCTGTGCGGTGGATGCCGCCCCGAAGGCCCCTTGGGCGTGAGGGCGGCGCCTCAGCGGCGGCCGCCCAGGACGCCGTTCACCGCGGTGATCAGTTCGCCGTCCGGGGTGTCCCCGTCGAGCGACCAGAACATCGCGCCGCCGAGGCCCTTGGCCCGTACGTACGCCGACTTGGTGCGCAGCACCTGCGGGTCGTCGTACGTCCACAGGGTGGTCCCGTCGAAGAGCCAGGCGTGGCCGTTCCTCCGGTCGCGGTGGACGGTGAACGCGCCGCTGTCCGCGAGCTTCCGGAGGGCCTTGTAGTCCTCGGAGCCGGCGGCCCAGGTGCCGGGTGCGGCACCCGTGGCGGCCTGGCCGAGGCCGTCGCCGCCGCCGGTCACCCCGGTCCAGCCCTGGCCGTAGAACGGCATGCCGACCACCAGCTTGCGGGCGGGCGCGCCGCGCCGCAGCCAGTCGTTCACGGTCTGGTCGACGCTGAAGTCGCCCCGGGCGGCGAAGAGCGCGGACTGCTGGGCGGTGGTGGACTCCCAGCTGCCGTGGAAGTCGTAGCCCTGGAGGTTGACGAAGTCGAGGTCCCGCATGATCTTCCGGACCTCGAAGCCCGCGTCGATCTTGGCGGGGGCGGTCGGCACGAAGGCCGACAGCTCGTAGTGCGTGCGCTGCTTCCGGGACCGTGCGTACGCGTCGAGCTGGGTGCGGAACTCCCGTACGAGCGCGGTGAAGTTCTGCTTGTCCTCGGGGCGGAAGACGGTGTCGGTGTCGCCCGCGGAGCCGGGCCACTCCCAGTCGATGTCGATGCCGTCGAAGAGTCCCGCGGCGGCTCCCGCGCCGCCGCGGGCGCCGTCGGCGGGCAGGTTGCCCTTGATGTAGAGGTCGATGCACGAGGCGACGAGGGCCTTGCGGGAGGCGGGGGTGCGGGCCGCGTCCGAGAAGTGGGTGGACCAGCTCCAACCGCCGAGCGAGATCATCACCTTGAGGCCGGGGTGCCTGGCCTTGAGCTCGCGCAGCTGGTTGAAGTTGCCGGCCAGCGGCTGGTCCGCGGTGTCGGCGACGCCGTCGACCGAGCCGGCGGCGTCGAGCGGGCGGACGTAGTCGGCCCAGGCGTCGGCCTCGCCGGGGACGTTGCCGGTGAAGCACCGGCCGTCCGCGCCGATGTTGCCGAAGGCGTAGTTGATGTGGCTGAGTTTGGCCGCCGTGCCGCTCGTTTCCAGATCCTTGACCTGGAAGTTGCGTCCGTAGACGCCCCATTGGGTGAAGTAGCCGACGCGCTTGTACGCGGGCTTCGACCCGTGGTCGTGCGCGGGGGCGGCCCCGGGGGCCGCGCCGGCGGAGGGCGCGAGGGTCGCGAGGAGGCCGAGGGAGACCGCGGCGACGGACAGCCGGGAAAGGGTTCTGCGACGCATGGGGCTCGTTCCTGTGCGGGTGCCGGAAGGGAGCGTGCGGACAGGAACGTATTGGTCTGGACCATTAACGTCAAGGATTCCGACGGGAGTTCGGCGGCTATACCTGCGAGAAGGGTTTACGTAAAGGTGAATCATCACTTCGAGTGAAACCTTGGCCCATGCTTGCGGCTGTGCACCCTCGGTTGCCAGGCTGTAGCTCACAGTCAAGCTGAGGGGAGTGTCCAGTGACGTTCGGTGAGCAGCCCGCCTATCTGCGCGTGGCGAGCGATCTCCGGGAGAAGATCGCGAACGGCTCGCTTCCCCCGCACACCCGGCTCCCCTCACAGGCGCGCATCCGTGAGGAGTACGGGGTCTCGGACACCGTCGCACTGGAGGCGCGCAAGGTCCTCATGGCGGAGGGGCTGGTCGAGGGGCGCTCGGGCTCGGGGACCTATGTGCGCGAGCGTCCCGTCCCGCGCCCCATCGCCCGCTCCGGGTACCGGCCGCCGACCGGCGCCAACCCCTTCCGCCAGGAGCAGGCGGCCGAAGGGGTGCGCGGCACCTGGGAGTCGAGCAGCGAGCAGGAGCCGGCGAGCGTCGAGGTCGCCGCCCGGCTCGGCATCGAACCGGGGGAGCGGGTGATGCGCACGCGGTACGTGTTCCGGGACGGCGGCGAGCCGATGATGCTCTCCACCTCCTGGGAGCCGCTCGGGGTCACCGGGCGGACCCCGGTGATGCTGCCCGAGGAGGGGCCGCTGGGCGGCTGCGGCGTGGTCGAGCGGATGGCCGCGATCGACGTGGTCGTGGACAACGTGGTGGAGGAGGTCGGCGCCCGCCCCGGCCTCGCGGAGGAGCTGCTGACCCTCGGGGGCGTGCCCGGCCATGTGGTCATGGTCGTCGCGCGGACCTACTACGCGTCGGGACTGGCCGTCGAGACCGCCGACGTGGTCGTCCCGGCCGACCGCTACCGGATCGCGTACCACCTGCCGGTGCGGTGAGGGCGCGCCGACCGATGGGCGGTGCGGTGTGTCCGGGCGGGTTCACGCCGAGTTGACGGGGCGTCGGATTCCGTAACGCCGGGGCAACGCCGGACGGCGACGGTTCGTCATGCCCCGCTCCTAGCTTCCACGTCCGTACCCGCACCCCGGTCGGACGACAGGAGCCCTCATGACGGACACGGTCACCCGTGACACCTCCTCCTCGGCGGAGCCGCCGCCCCGCCGCCGCTACGCGCGGCTGGCCGCCGACGAGAGCCGCGAGGACTACTCGCTGCGCTACGCCCCGCACTCCTTCCGGCGCTGGTCGCCCGGCACGGTCGCCGGCACCGCCCTCGGCGGGATCGCCTATCTCGCCGACTTCGCCATCGGCGCCTCGATCGTCTTCACCTACGGCTTCAGCAGCGGTCTCGCCTCGATCCTGACCGCCGCGGTGATCATCTTCCTCACCGGCATCCCGATCGCCCGGGCGTGTGCCCGCTACGGCCTGGACATGGACCTCATCACCCGGGGCGCGGGCTTCGGCTACTTCGGCTCCACCCTCACCTCGCTCATCTACGCCTCCTTCACCTTCATCTTCTTCGCGCTCGAAGGCTCGATCATGGCCCAGGCCATGCACCAGGCCGTGGGGCTGCCGGTCGAGGTCGGCTATCTGGTGACGACGCTGATCGTCATCCCCATCGTCTTCCGCGGCATGGGGGCGCTGGCCAAGGTGCAGGCCTGGACCCAGCCGCTGTGGATCGTCGGCATGGTGCTGCCCTTCCTCGTGCTCGCCTTCGAGGCGCCGGACGCCTGGGGCGCCTTCACCTCCTTCGGCGGCACCGAGGGTGCGGGTGCCGGCTTCTCCTGGATCGGCTTCGGGCTCGGCACGGGTGTCGCCTTGTCCCTCATCGCGCAGATCGGTGAACAGGCCGACTATCTGCGGTTCATGCCAGCGAAGACCGCGGAGAACCGGCGGCGCTGGAACCTGGCCGTGCTCGCCGCGGGGCCGGGTTGGGTGGTCATCGGCGCGGCCAAGCAGCTCGGCGGCGCGTTCCTGGCCTTCGTCGCCCTGGAGGCCGTCGGCAAGACCCACGCCCTGGAACCGATCGCCCCGCAGATCGAGGCGCTGAAGCCGTGGCTCGGCTCCTTCGCGCTGCCCGCCGCCGCGCTCTTCGTGATCGTCTCCCAGGTCAAGATCAACGTGACCAACGCCTACAGCGGCTCGCTGTCCTGGTCGAACTTCTTCTCGCGGGTGACCCACCGCCACCCGGGCCGGGTCTGGTACATCTTCCTCAACCTCGCCATCGCGCTGACGCTGATGGAGATGAACATGTTCGCGGCCCTGGGCAAGCTGCTGGGCTTCTACTCCAACGTCGGCATCGCCTGGATCGCGGCCGTCGCCGCCGACCTCGTCATCAACAAGAGGGCCGGCTGGAGCCCGTCGTACATCGAGTTCAAGCGGGCCTATCTGTACGCCGTGAACCCCGCCGGCTTCGGCGCCATGGTGATCGCCTCCGGAGTCTCCATTCTGGCCTTCTTCGGTCTCTTCGGGACGTACGCGGAGGCCTTCTCGACCTTCATCGCGGCCGGTCTCGCCCTGGTGCTGTGCCCGCTGATCGCCTGGGCGACGAAGGGGCGCTACTACCTGGCCCGGCCGAACCCGGTGAACGGGCCCGGCGTGGACGTGGCCGACGAGACGGCGACCCATGTCTGTGGGGTCTGCGAGACCGCGTACGAGCTGCCCGACATCGTCGACTGCCCGGCCCATTCCGGCCCGGTCTGCTCGCTGTGCTGCTCGCTCGACGCCGCCTGCGGCGACATCTGCCGCAAGGATCCCGCGGCGGCCGGGCCCGTCCTGATGCCGGTCCCGACCGTGCCGGCGGCGTCGTCCGCGGCCCCCGCGGACCCCGTTCGCTGAGCGGTCGTTCTCCCTCCGCCGTTTGTTACTGGCCAGATACGTATCTCTTTGTGAAAACCCGTATCCGCTGTGTAAAGGTCAGGCGTAGGCTCGGGCATATGCACAGTGCGGTTTCCAGGAGATCGTCAGACATGGCCGGAGCAGCGGAGGGAGAAGCCCGATGAGCGACAGCGGTCCCGACCTTGCCTGGCTGGTCATACGCCAGGACGACAACGGCAACCGCTACCGGGTCGGCCGTTACGCGACGAGGGACGAGGCCCAGAAGGTCGCCGACAGCCTCGACGACCGCGGACACAAGCAGCTCTACTGGGTCGAGCGCATCGGGCAGCCCGCGCTCTGACCCTCGGCTCGCTGCCCGGGCGGCCGCTGATGCCGCCCGGGTTACGCTCCGCACCATGACCGATCGCCGAACGGACCCCGGGACGCCCGACCCTGTCGTGGTCGTCGCCGGGGCCCTCTGCCGCCAGGGGCGACTCCTCGCCGCCCGCCGCAGCGCCCCCGCCGACCTCGCAGGCCGCTGGGAACTGCCCGGCGGCAAACAGGAGCCGGGGGAGAGCCCCGAGGAGGCGCTGGTCCGCGAGCTCCGCGAGGAGCTCGGCATCGAGACCGAGGCCGGCGCGCGCATCCCCGGCGAATGGCCGCTCAAGCCCGGATACGTCCTGCGGGTGTGGGTCGCCCGGCTCGTCTCCGGCGAGCCGAAGCCGCTGGAGGACCACGACGAGCTGCGCTGGCTCGCCCGCCACGAGCTGGACTCCGTCGACTGGCTCGACCAGGACCGCCCCGCCGTCGCCGAGGTCGCCCGACTGCTGTCCCCCGCCCCGGAGACCCCCGCCGCCCCGGCGGACGGCGTACGCGACTGACCACCTACGCCGTTCGTGCCACCGTGCGCCCACGGGGGAGTCCGGCGCGATATCCCGCTCCGAATATCGGGTATGTGCTGATTAACCCCCCGAAATAGGACGTGGGCCACGTGATCGACACCGAAGGCGACTGCGCCGAGTGGCATTTTCCGGCGGAGGCCAACGCCGTGCGCACGGCTCGTCACGCGGTGCGGGACACTCTGAGGGCCTGGCAGCTCGACTCGGTGATCGGTGACGTGACCGTCCTGCTGGTCAGCGAGCTGGTGACCAACTCGCTGCGCTACGCCTCCGGGCCCATCGGCGTCCGCCTGGTCCGGCAGCAGCCCGACGGAACCGGTCCCGGGCGCGGCCCCGCCCTCCTCGTGGAGGTCTCCGATCCGCTTCCGGACAAGCCCACCGAACGCCCCGCCGGACCCGACGACGAGGGAGGCCGCGGACTCCAACTCGTGGCCTGTTCCGCCCGGCGCTGGGGCACCCGGGCCGGGCGGACGGGGAAAACCGTGTGGTTCGAGCTGGCCCTCCCTGGTGAGTAAAGAGAGTGGGACGACGATCAGCGGGCCTCGGCCGGAAACGAACGAGACCACCCTGTGATCGTGAACGTCGTGCCGACGGGGGCCGTGGTGCTGAATACTTCGGTCATGGCCGGTCCGGTGCGGTGAGCTGGAGGGGACGGTCGCGTGAGCGAGATACCTGAGACGCCGAGCGGTGTCGTGTGGCAGAGCAGCCCGCCCGGGTCGATCTATGACTACATCCGGGTCGCCTCCTTCTCGATAGGTCCCGACGGGCTCGTCGACCAATGGAGCCGGCGGGCCGTGGACCTCTTCGGCGTGACCGCCGAGGAGGCCAGGGGCAAGGATCCGGTCGAGGCCTTCATGCCCGCCGACCTGCGCGAGCGCGGACATCGCAGGGTCAAGGAGATCCTCGACGGCAGGGAATGGACGGGTCTCGTCCCCTTCCGGATGCCCGGCGAGGACCGCCCCCGCGGCATCGCGGAGATGTACGTCATGCCCAGTGAGACCGAGCACGGGGAGAAGGCGGCGCTGTGCATCGTCGTCGACGTGCGGGCGCTGCGCCGGATAGAGACCGACCTCGCCGCCTCGCAGGCCATTTTCGGCCAATCCCCCTTCGGCTTTCTGCTCTTCGGCACCGACCTCACCGTGAAGCGTGCCAACCGCCGCTTCGCCACCGTCTTCGGCGGCAGCGCCGACGACCACCGCGGCCGGACCGTCCACGACTACCTCGCCCGACCCGAGGCCGAGCGGATGACCGCCGCGCTGCGCAAGGTCCTGGAGACCGGCGAGTCCGTCGCGGACCTCCAGATCGTCGGCGCCGCCCCCGGCTCCACCGACCGGCGCCACTGGTCCATCAACCTCTACCGCGTGCACAGCGGCTCCGGCCGTCCCATCGGCGTCGCCGGCCTCGGCATCGACGTCACCCGCCGGCAGAACGCCGCCCGCGAGGCCGCCAGCGCCCGCCGCAACCTCGCCCTGCTCAACGAGGCCGGCGCCCGCATCGGCAACTCCCTCGACCTGGAGGCCACCGCCCGCGAACTCCTCGACGTCACCGTCCCCGGCTTCTGCGACCTCGCCGCCGTCGACCTCTACCAGGGGCTGCTGACCGGCGACGAGGCCCCGCCCGGGCGCTGGGGCAGCTCCCACGACGTCGGCTACGGGGCGGGCAGCGCCGAACTGCGCCGCGTCGCCGTCGCCAGCGCCGTCTCCGACACCCCCGCGCGAATCGGGAAGCCGCGCCCCAGCGGGGACGACACGGCCACCCGGGCCCCGCGGGCCGAGGGCGAGGTGTGCTGCGACGCCGGTCCCATCGAGGTCGGCTCGGTCCACCGCTACGCCTTCAACTCGCCCTGCGCGGGAGCGCTGCGCACCGGCCGTGTCCGCACCGTGCCCGGCGCGGACGGCAGCCTCGTCCAGTCGACGCTCGTGGTCCCGATGGTCGCCCACGACACCGTCGTCGGCCTCGTACAGTTCTCCCGGGCCAAGGGCAGCGAGCCCTTCGGCGACCGTGACCGCGCCCTCGCCGTCGAACTCGCCGCCCGCGCCGCCGTCTGCATCGACAACGCCCGTCTCTACCGGCGCGAGCACGAGCGGGCCCTCATCCTCCAGCGCAGCCTGCTGCCGCCCGGCGACCCCGAGGCCGCCGGACTCGACATCGCCTGCCGCTATCTCCCCGGCACCGTCGGCTCCGAGGTCGGCGGCGACTGGTTCGACGTCATCGAACTCCCCGGCCACCGCACCGCGCTGGTCATCGGCGACGTCATGGGCCGCGGCCTGCGCGCCGCCGTGGCCATGGGAGAGCTGCGCACCGCCGTGCGCACCCTCGCCCAGCTCGACCTCGAACCCGCCGAGGTCCTCTCCCACCTCGACGAGATCGCGCGCGGCCTCGGCGCCCCCGCCGGCGCCCAGCAGTCCGCCCGCGCCCACAAGGCCCGCGGCCCCGAGCTGTCCGAGGTCTACCTCGCCACCTGCGTCTACGCCGTCTACGACCCCGTCACCCGGCGCTGCACCTTCGCCAACGCGGGCCATCTGCCGCCCGTGCTCGTCGAACCCGGCGAGGAGGCGCTGCTCCTCGACGTACCTCCGGGGATGCCGCTGGGCGTCGGCGGCGAGCCCTTCGAGGAGGTCGAGGTCGAGCTGCCCGAGGGCGCCCTGCTCGCCCTCTACACCGACGGGCTGGTCGAATCCCGCGACCACGCGCTCGACGAGGGACTGAGCGCCTTCCGCAGCGCCCTCGCGAACCACGGCCGGCCCCTCGAGGACGTCTGCGACCACGTCCTGACGACCCTCGACACCCGGCACGGCGAGGACGACATCGCCCTCCTCATGGCCCGCATCCAGGGGCTGCCCAGCGAGGCCGTCGGCGACTGGCGGCTCCCCAGGGAGCCCCGCTCGGTCGGCCGGGCCCGCGAACTGGCCCGCGCCCAGCTCACCGCCTGGGAGCTGGAGCCCCTGGTCGACACCGTCGAACTGCTCGTCAGCGAGCTGGTCACCAACGCCCTGCGCTACGGCGAGGGCGAGATCCGGCTGCGGCTGCTGCGCGACCGCACCCTGGTCTGCGAGGTGTGGGACGCGGGTCTCGTCCAGCCTCGGCGGCGCCGGGCCAAGGACACCGACGAGGGCGGGCGCGGACTCCAGCTGGTCGGACTGCTCAGCGCGGCCTGGGGCTCGCGGCGTACCCCTCGCGGCAAGACCGTCTGGTTCGAGCTGCCGCTGCCGGACGGCGACGGCCTCGACGAGCCGACGGTCGATCAGCTCCTCAGCATGTTCTGAGTCCCCGGACCGGTCCGGCCGCAGCCCTGACCGGTCCCCGGCCGCTCGCTGTCGCAGGGTTACGGGGTGCCCTTGAGCGCGGCCAGCCGGGCCTCGATCTCCGCCTGGTCGCCGAGCGCGTCCAACTGCTCGAACTGGGCGTCCAGCGAGGAGGCGGCGAGCTCCTGCTTGCCCAGCGCTCTCGCCTCCTCCCGGCGGACCTTGTCCTCGAAGCGGCTCAGCTCGCTGGTCGGGTCCAGGACGTCGATGTTCTTCACCGCGTCCAGCATCGTGTTCTGCGCATGCGCCGACCTGGCCCGCGCGACCAGCTCGTCCCGCTTGGCCTGGAGCTCGCCCAGCTTGGCCTTCATCTGGTCGAGGCCCGACCTGAGCTTCGCCACCACCTCGGTCTGCGCGGCGATCGTCGGCTCCGCCGTCCGCGCCTCCTTCTCCGACTGCAGCTGGCGGCCGAGCGCGACCTTCGCCAGATTGTCGAAGCGGTCCGCCTCCGCCTGCTGTCCGCCGGCCCGCAGCTCGTCCGCCTTGCGGCTCGCGGCCAGGGCCTTCTCGCCCCACTCCTTCGCCGCGCCCACGTCCTCCCGGTGGTCCTGCTCCATCAGGCGCAGGTTGCCGATGGTCGCCGCCACCGCCTCCTCCGCCTCCGTGATGTTGCTCGAATAGTCCCGGATCAGCTGGTCCAGCATCTTCTGCGGATCCTCGGCCTGGTCGAGGAGCGCGTTGATGTTGGCCTTCGCCAGCTGGGCGACCCGGCCCAGGATGGTCTGCTTGCTCATGGTCGGTCTCCTTGCGTGCGCGACGTACAAGACGTACGAGTCGGTCGACGAGCCACAGGACGGCCTCAGAAACGCCCGCCGCCGCCCAGCCGGCCGCGGGTGCCCCCGCCGCCGAAGCTGCCGGGTCCACCGTCGAAGCCTCCGCCCCCGAACCCCCCGCCACGACCACCACCGTGTCCACCCCCACCACGTCCTCCCCCGAACAGTCCGCCGAGGATGATGCCGCCGAGCACGGCCCCTCCGAGCCCGCCCCCGCCTGCACCTCCCACCCCTGATACACCGCCCAGGCCGTTAGGGTTCCCGTACGACCGCACGTCCCGCTCGGCGAGCTCCTGCGCCCGCCGGGCGAGCAGGTCCGCCTGCTGTGCCTCGGCGAGCGCCGCCTGCGGGTCGTCTTCGGCCAGCTGTGCCGACCGCTCCAGGCGCCGCTGGGCCTCGGCCAGGCGGGTACGGGCCTCGGCTCCCACGGCGCCGCGGTGCGTGGTGACGAAGTCGGAGGCCGCGCCGATCGCCGAACGGGCCGTCAGCGTCGTCTGGTCCAGGAGCGCGCGGGCGCGCCGGCTGCCCGACTCGCGCTCCCGCGCGCCCTCCAGGGCCTCGTCGAGCGCCGTGTCCGCCTCCTCGACCCGGCGCAGCGCGTCGATCGGGTCGTAGCGCTCGGAGTCCACCACCGTGCGCACGTCGGCGAGCACCGCCTCGGCCCGTCCCACCCGGCCCCGCAGGTCCGCAGTCGACACCCCTTCCGCGGTGCCTTCGAGCAGCCCGCGGGCGTCCGCCAGGTCCGCCTCGGTCTCGGCGAGTGCCCGGGACAGCTTCCCGACCGCCTCGGCGAGCTCCTGGGCCCGCCGGTCCACGGCCTCGATCAGCCGGGCGGCCTGGTCGACGGCGCCCTCGGCGGCCCGGATCTGCACGGCGCCGCCGCCGTTGTCGCCCTTGTCCAGCTGCTGCCGGGCCCGGTTCACGGTGGCGGTCGCGAACACCAGCCGGTCCTTCGCCTGTTCGACGGCGCCGGACACCGGGCCGGCCGCGGACTCGGTGTACCGCTCGCGCATCGCCGTCAACGTCGCCTCCGCGGTGCCCATCCGGGCGGTCTGCTCGCGGAAGGCCGCCTCGACGGCCTCCAGGGCCTGCGGGGCGTTGTGTTCCAGGGCGCGCAGCCGGTCGAAGTCCTCCGCCTCGGCGTCGAGGCGGGCGTTGACGTCGGCGCAGCGCTTGAGGATCTCGTCGAGCATGGACCGCCGGGTCGCGTCGTCCTCGGGGAACGCGTCGTCGAGCTGCTGCCGCAGCCGGAAGGCGGCCGTGAGCTCGCCCTCCGCGTACCGCACCGCCTCGGTGAAGCGGGTGGCCGCCTCCTCGCCGAACTGGGCTGTCGCGAAGCCCAGTTCCTCCGTGCTGGTCCGCACGGCATCGTCGGTGGCGACGAGCGCCTGCCGGGCCTGCCCGTCGAGTTCGTCGAGGCGGGGCGGCTGGGGCCCCTTGGGCGTGCCCCACCCGCCCCCACCGGTGGCGGAGCCCCCGGCCCCGCCGCCCGGTGTGGTGCGGGTGGCCACCCGGCGACGGCGCTTGGCGTACGCGTACGCGGCGATCGCCCCGGCGCCTCCGATCAGCACCACGGGCAGCACCAGGTCGGTGGCGGAGGTCGAGTCGGCGGCCGCCCCGCCGCCGGGGTCGGCGGGGCCGGGGGTGATCGCCGGGGTGGGCACGGGCTGTCCGGCGAGGACGGCCGTGTAGCCGTTCGCGGCGCCGATCGCCGCGCCCGCCCAGTCGTTCTGCCGCAGCGCCGGTTCGATCGCGGTGCGGGCCACGTCGTCGAGCTGGGCCCGGGTGAAGCGGGAGCCGGGGTCGGCGGAGTAGCCGTACCGCCGGTCGTGGGTGGCGACGGCGAGCAGGACGTCGTCGCGTCCCAGGCCGTTGCGTTCGGCGGTGGCGTCGGCCCAGCCCTGCCCCGGGCGGCCGGAGAAGTCCCGTACGTAGACGACGAAGAGCTGCACCCGCCGGGCTTCGTAGAGCCCGTCGAGGGCCTGGACCACCGCGGGGCGCCGGTCGCCGAGGGCGTCGACGCGGTCGGTGATCTGTCCCTCCCGGGACAGGACGACGGGGTCGTCGGCGTGGGCGCCGGGAACGGCGGGCACGACCAGCCACCACGCCGCCATCAGCACGGACAGCAGGGCTCGGGTGGCGGTTCGTGTCACAAAAGTGAGGTTATGTCCGGGATTATGGGTGCGCGAGCGGGCCGGGCCGGACGTGCGGAAACCGTTCTCCACAGGATCGCGTCACTGTCGGTAGCCATCGCTACGGTGGTTCCAGTGACACGACGACCCTCGGGGGGCCCGGGTGAACGGACGATGGAAGAGCGTGTGGCGGCGGGGGCGCTGGTGCGTCCTCGGTCTCGTCCTCGTGCTCGTCGTGCCGGTGCTGGTCGGGGGCACGGCCCTGCGCCTCAACTTCACGGGCGAGCTGCGCGAGGGGACGAAGAGCCGCGGCAAGGACGCCATCTGGCTCGGCCACGCCTGGGTCGACGGCCGGAAGAAGGACGCCGACCTCGCCGCGTTCGCCGAGCGGATCAAGGGCACGGGCCTGCGCGACCTGTACGTACACGCGGGACCCCTCGAACACGACGGCACCCTGCCCGCCGCCCGTCATCCCCGGGCGCGCCTGCTCGTCGACGCCGTCCACCGCACCATGCCGGGCATACGGGTGCACGCGTGGCTGGGCGACGTGCTCGCCACCGAGGGCCCCGACGGGTTGCGCCTGGAGGACGCGGCCACCCGGGCCGCCGTCGTGTCTTCGGCCCGCCAGGTCCTCGACGCCGGATTCGACGGCGTCCACTTCGACCTGGAGCCGCTGCACTCCGACGACCGTGACTATCTGTCGCTGCTCGACGACCTCGGGGCGCTGACCCGGCCCCGCAAGGCGCTGCTCTCGGTCGCCGCGCACCAGATAGACCCGCTGCCGGGCGCGCACAGCGCGCTCGGCGCGGTGTCAGGCAGCGAGAAGTGGTGGTCGCAGGAGTTCTTCGGGCAGGTCGCCCGGCGGGTCGACCAGATCGCGGTCATGTCGTACGACACCTGGATGCCGCTGGAGGGGATGTACGGCGGCTACGTCGCCCAGCAGACCAGCCTCGCCCTGGAGGTGACGCCCGAGGGCACGGACCTGCTCATGGGTCTGCCCTTCTTCCACGAGGACGACCTGGGGCACCACGAGTCCGCCGAGACCGTCGCCGCCGCGGTCCGGGGCGCCCGCCTCGGACTCGGACGCACGGACCCGGACCGCGAGCGCTTCGGCCTGGCGCTGTACGTGGACTTCGCGGCGGAGGAGGGCGACTGGCGGGCGTACCGGGAGGGCTGGCACTGACCTGACCTGACCCGACCCGACTCGACCCGACGGACTCGGCCCGGAACGCCCGGACGCGACGCCGGCCGCCGCCGACGCCCGGCCGCCGCGCCGGCCGCCGCCCACGCCCGCCCGGTGTCAGCCCTTTCGCTGCCGCCGCCCGCCCGGTTTCAGCCCCTTCGCCGCCGCCTGCCCCGGTGTCAGCCCTTTCGCCGCCTGATCGTCCGGCCCAGCCACACCACCGGGTCGTACTTCCGGTCCACGACCCGCTCCTTCATCGGGATCAGCGCGTTGTCCGTGATCCGGATGTCCTCCGGGCACACCTCGGTGCAGCACTTGGTGATGTTGCAGTAGCCGAGGCCGTGTTCGTCCTGCGCGGTGCGGCGGCGGTCGAGGCCGGTCTCCTCGGCCGCGTCGAGCGGGTGCATGTCGAGCTCGGCGATCCGCATGAGGAAGCGCGGGCCGGCGAACACGGCCTTGTTCTCCTCGTGGTCGCGCACCACATGGCAGGTGTCCTGGCACAGGAAGCACTCGATGCACTTCCGGAACTCCTGCGAGCGGTCGACGTCCTCCTGCTTCATCCGGTACTCGCCGGGAGCGAGCCCGGCGGGCGGCACGAAGGCCGGGATCTCCCGTGCCTTCGCGTAGTTGAAGGAGACGTCCGTGACCAGGTCGCGGATCACGGGGAACGCCCGCATCGGCGTCACCGTGATCGTCTCGTCCCGCCCGAACACCGACATCCGGGTCATGCACATCAGCCGCGGCCGGCCGTTGATCTCGGCCGAGCAGGAACCGCACTTGCCGGCCTTGCAGTTCCAGCGCACCGCCAGGTCGGGGGCCTGGGTGGCCTGAAGGCGGTGCACGATGTCGAGCACCACCTCGCCGTCGTGCACCTCGACGGTGTAGTCGGTGAGGCCGCCGCCGTCGGCGTCGCCCCGCCAGATCCGGAACCTCGCGTCGTACGTGCTCATGCGTCCAGCTCCTCCCCGGCGAGGTACTTCGCCAGCTCCTCCTTCTCGAAGAGGGCGAGCAGATCCGCCCTGATCGGCTCGGTGCGCACACGCTCCAGGTCCACCCCGCCGCCGTCGGCCGCCCGGCAGCGCAGGTTCACCGGGCGCCAGGCGCGGTCCATGGACGGATGGTCCTCGCGGGTGTGCCCGCCCCGGGACTCCGTGCGCTCCAGGGCCGCCCGCGCCACGCATTCGCTGACCAGGAGCATGTTGCGCAGGTCGAGCGCGAGGTGCCAGCCGGGGTTGAACTGCCGGTGCCCCTCGACGGCGACCCGCCGCGCCCGCTCGCGCAGCTCGGCGATCCGCTCCAGGGCCTCGGCCATCTCGCCCGCCCGCCGGATGATCCCGACGAGGTCGTTCATCGTCTGCTGGAGCTCCTGGTGGAGGGTGTAGGGGTTCTCGCCCTCGCCGTCGAAGGGGGCCAGCGCCTCCGTCCGGGCCGCCGCCACCGCCTCCTCGCCGACGTGGGTGGGGCCGGCCTGCGCCGCGTAGGCGGCCGCGTGCAGTCCGGCCCGGCGCCCGAACACGAGCAGGTCCGAGAGGGAGTTGCCGCCGAGCCGGTTCGAGCCGTGCATGCCGCCCGCGACCTCGCCGGCCGCGAAGAGCCCCGGCACACCGACCGTGGCGGCCGACTCCGAGTCGACGGCGACGCCGCCCATCACGTAGTGGCAGGTCGGCCCGACCTCCATGGCCTCGGCCGTGATGTCGACGTCCGCGAGCTCCTTGAACTGGTGGTACATCGAGGGCAGCCGGCGCCGGATCACCTCCGCCGACATGCGGGTCGAGACGTCGAGGAAGACCCCGCCGTGCGGGGAACCGCGGCCCGCCTTGACCTCCGCGTTGATCGCCCGGGCCACCTCGTCGCGCGGCAGCAGCTCCGGCGGGCGGCGGTTGTGGTCCGGGTCCTCGTACCAGCGGTCGCCCTCCTCCTCGGACTGGGCGTACTTCTCCTTGAAGACCTCGGGGACGTAGTCGAACATGAAGCGCCGTCCCTCGGAGTTCCGCAGCACCCCGCCGTCGCCGCGTACGGACTCGGTGACCAGGATCCCCTTCACCGACGGCGGCCAGACCATGCCGGTGGGGTGGAACTGCACGAACTCCATGTTCACCAGCGGCGCCCCGGCGAGCAGCGCGAGCGCGTGTCCGTCGCCCGTGTACTCCCAGGAGTTGGACGTCACCTTGAAGGACTTGCCGATGCCGCCGGTCGCGAGGACGACCGCGGGGCCCTGGAGCACGAAGAAGCGGCCGGACTCCCGCTCGTAGCAGAAGACCCCGGCAACCCTCCCGGCCCCGTCCTCGAGGACGCGGGTGACCGTGCACTCCTGGAAGATCCTCAGCCGGCTCTCGTAGTCACCGGTCTCGCGGTAGTCCTCCTGCTGGAGGGAGACGATCTTCTGCTGGAGGGTGCGGATCAGTTCGAGGCCGGTCCGGTCGCCGACGTGGGCGAGCCGGGGGTACTCGTGGCCGCCGAAGTTGCGCTGCGAGATGCGCCCGTCGGGGGTGCGGTCGAAGAGGGCGCCCCAGGTCTCCAGCTCCCACACCCGGTCGGGCGCCTCCTGGGCGTGCAGCTCGGCCATCCGCCACTGGTTGAGGAACTTGCCGCCCCGCATGGTGTCGCGGAAGTGGGTCTGCCAGGTGTCGTGCGGATTGGCGTTGGCCATGGAGGCGGCGATACCGCCCTCGGCCATCACGGTGTGCGCCTTGCCGAACAGGGACTTGCAGATCACGGCCGTACGGGCGCCCCGCTGCCGCGCCTCGATCGCCGCGCGCAGCCCGGCGCCCCCCGCGCCGACCACGATCACGTCCCACTGCTGTCGCTCCACAGGAGTCATGTCAGAAGAACCTCGGGTCGTCGAAGGCACCGGTGGCGAGGAGGTACACGTAGAGGTCGCAGACGGCGACGCTGATCAGCGAGGCCCAGGCGAGCTGCATGTGGCGGCGGTTCAGCCGGCCCACCCAGGTCCAGAGCCGGTAGCGGACGGGATGCTTAGAGAAGTGCCGCAGCCGGCCGCCGACGATGTGCCGGCAGGAGTGGCAGGACAGCGTGTACGCCCAGATCAGCACGATGTTGACGAGGAAGACGAGCGTTCCGAGCCCCGCGTGGCCCCAGGCGTAGTCCTCGTTCCGGAAGGTCAGGACGGTGTCGTAGGTGAGGATGCCGGCGACCGGGAGGGCCAGGTAGAAGAAGTACCGGTGGAGGTTCTGCAGGATCAGCGGGAAGCGGGTCTCGCCGCTGTAGGCGGTGTGCGGCTCGGCGACCGCGCAGGCCGGGGGAGACGCCCAGAAGCCCCGGTAGTAGGCCTTGCGGTAGTAGTAGCAGGTCAGCCGGAAGCCCAGGGGGAAGACCAGGATGAGCAGGGCGGGGGAGAGGCCCCACCAGCTCCCGAACAGCGCCCAGTTGGGGCCGCCGCGCATGGGGACGCAGTTCTCCGCGAGGCACGGCGAGTAGAACGGCGACACGTAGGGGGCGGCGTAGTAGTCGGCGTTCGCGAAGGCCCGCCAGGTCGAGTACGCGATGAAGGCGAGCAGTCCGGCCGCGGTGGCGGCGGGCGCCAGCCACCAGCGGTCGGTGCGCAGATGGCGAGCGGCGAGGGAGGCGCGCCCCGTGGAGCGCACCCCCGTCGCCGTTCCGTTCCTCGTCGGGGGTCGGGTACCTGTGGCCAACAGGGCCTCCTCGGCATTACGGCGCGTGGCGGTCGCGTGCTCCCAGGCCCTCGTCGTCGATGTCGGTCCACTTCTGGGAGTCGTACGGGGTGTCGGGGATCGTCACCATGCTGTCGGCGCGGCCTTCCTTCGGCACCCTGGGCGCGCTCCGCTCCGCCCCTACGCGGCGTTCCAGTTCTTCGACCGTGTGTTCCAGGTCTTGCAGGCGGCGCCTGACGGCCGCGAGATCGTCCTGAACGGACATGGTTGCCCTCACTTCCGCGAGCGCGGGTCACACGCGAGTGTCGCGCGTCACATCCCGCTTGTGAAGCCGTGTGCACGTGATTCCACCCGTCCGGAGCGCCCCGGATTTTGGGCGATTGGGCCGCACGAGTGGGGTTTGCCGGACGTGCCGCCGTGTCGCCGTCACCGGATCCGCTCCGTCCTTTTCAGTGTATGAGCAATAGGTGTGATCATCTCCAAATGGCATGAAACTGGACGAAGGGGTACAAGTCATGTCCCAGGTCGGCGCCCCTCGCGGGAGGACATGCTCCAGGAGCCCCCGCTCCCGCACGCTCCGCTCCGTCGCGACCCTCGGCAGCGCGGTCCTCGCGCTCGCCGTCCTCGCGGGATGCAGCTCCGGCGACACCGGCGACGAGCCGCCGGCCGCCGCCCAGGACAACGCGCCGGCGGCACGCGACCGGGTCGCCGACGGAGGAACCCTCCGCTGGGCGGTCGACGCGCTGCCCACCACCCTCAACGCCTTCCAGGCCGACGCCGACGGCGCCACCGCCCGCGTCGCGGGCGCCGTGCTGCCCGCGCTCCACACCCTCGACGAGCGCGGCCGGCCGCGCCTGAACCCGGACTACCTGGAATCCGCCGAGGTCATCGAGACGGAGCCCAAGCAGGTCGTCCTCTACAAGCTCAACCAGCAGGCGGTGTGGAGCGACGGGCGCGAGATCGGCGCCCCGGACTTCGTCGCCCAGTGGCGCGCGCTCAGCGGCCGGGACACCGCCTACTGGACGGCCCGCAACGCCGGCTACGAGCGGATCGAGAAGATCGAGCGCGGCAAGGACGACCTGGAGGTCCGGGTCACCTTCGGCAAGCCCTACGCGGACTGGCGCTCGCTCTTCACCCCGCTCTACCCGAAGGAGGTGATGGGCTCCCCGAACGCCTTCAACGACGGAGCCCGCGCCTCCCTCAAGGCCACTGCAGGACCGTTCCTTCTGAAGGCGGTCGACCAGAAGGCCGGCACCGTCACGCTCACCCGCAACCCCCGCTGGTGGGGGCAGAACGCCAAGCTCGACACGGTCGTGCTCACCGCGGTGCCCCGCGCCGACCGGGCCGCCGCGCTCGCCGCCGGCAAGCTGGACCTCGCCGAGATCGACCGGGCCGTCGCCGAGCGGATCGCCCAAGCCCGGGCCGGCCAGAGCGGCGGGCAGGCCCCCGCCCACGGGCCCGGCGCCGGGGCCGCCCCCGCGACCGCCCTGAAGTCGTGGGCGCTCGCCTACGGCTCCGACGGGGACAAGGCCGAGGAGGTACGGGCCGCCCGCGAGAAGAACCAGCAGGCCGTCGCCCGGTACGCGGCCGAGCAGAACGGCCTGGCCCGGTTCGTGGTCCGCAAGTCCCTGGAGCCCGCCTACACCCAGCTCTCCCTCAACGGGGAGTCCGGGCCGCTCGCCGACGAGCGGGTGCGCCGGGCGGTGGCCCGCGCCATCGACCGCCAGGAGCTGGCCGAGACGGTGCTCAAGCCGCTCGGCCTGCCGGCCAGGCCCCCGGGCAGCCACCTCGCGCTCGCCGGCCAGGCCGCGTACGCGGACAGCAGCGACGCGCTCGGCAGTCAGGACACCAAGGAGGCGCGGGCGCTGCTGGCCGACGCCGGCTGGGTGCCGGGCGGGGCGCTGCAGAAGCCGGCCGCCGGGACGAAGGCGGGCAGCGAGGCCACGAAGAAGGACGCCCAGAAGCCGGCGGCCGACCAGGGCGCCGAGAAGAAGACGGAGAAGAAGACCGACGAGAAGCCGCCGGCGAAGGAGGCGGACGCCGCCTCCGACGACGGCCTCTACATCGTCGGCGACGACAAGCCCGGCGAGCGCCGGGCGACCGGCCCGCTGATCGGGGCAGGCGGCCCCGAGAACGGCACCAACATCCTCGCGCCGGCCCCGGTCGCCGCCCTGCAGAGCGCGGCGCTGCTCCGCCAGGCCGCCGCCCTCGACACCGGCGGCGGCGCCGGCCCCCAGGCGCAGTCGCAGCTCCAGGCGCACCCCGCCCAGCCGGTGGCAGGCGCCTACGCCCCGCGCGGCACCGCCGCCCCGGCCGCCGCCGACGGCGCCGCGAAGGGCCTGGGCAAGGACGGCAAGGCGCTCAGCCTCCGCTTCGTCCTGCCCTCGGGCCCCGGCTCGGAGTCGCTGCGGGCGGTCGGCGACCGGATCGTGCGGATGCTCGACGCCGTCGGCATCCGCACCGAGGTCACCAAGGTCTCCGACGAGAGCTTCTTCAAGGACCACATCGCCTCCGGCGACTACGACCTGGCCCTCTACTCCTGGCCCGCGACCGCCTTCCCGGCGACCGACGCCCGGCCGATCTACGCCAAGCCCGAGCCGGCCTCCGACGGCTCGCTCCTGGTGGAGCAGAACTACTCCCGGGTCGGCACCGACCGCATCGACCAGCTCTTCGACCAGGCGGCCGCCACCCTCGACGAGGAGGAGGCCCGCGACCTGGTCCGCCAGGCGGACGCCCGGATCTGGGCCGCGGCCGGGTCCATCCCGCTCTACCAGCGCCCGCAGCTCGTGGCGGCCAGGCCGGAGATCGTGAACGCCGGGGCCTGGGGCTTCGCGGCCCCCCGCTACCAGGACATCGGCTTCAAGAAGCCCGAGTCGGCACAGGGCGCGGAGCGCAACACCCGCAAGTGACCGCAATACCCTAAAGCCGCCGAAAGTCCAAGTCGCAAGCTCAGAAGCAGCTCAATTTCCTTGCCCGCCGGTGACCCCGGCGGGCAGGATCACGTTGGCCCCTTGACCCGGTCGCATGATCTTCCCCACACCCTGAAAACTCCCAGTAGACCCTCTCGGATCCCTCCGGGGAAGCCCCTTGCACGGCAGCCCCGTACCATAGGACATAGCCGTGGCGCGTCCGCCCGGCGGGCGTAAGAGGAACTGACGCCGATTCCCACGATCCGAGAGAAGCGCAAGCCACCCATGCCCACGCGCCACGACATCCGTAACGTCGCCATCGTCGCCCACGTCGACCACGGCAAGACGACCATCGTCGACGCCATGCTCAAGCAGGCCGGTGCCTTCGCCGCCCACCAGCAGCTCGACGACCGCATGATGGACTCGAACGACCTGGAGCGTGAGAAGGGCATCACGATCCTCGCCAAGAACACGGCGGTGAAGTATCACCCCAAGGACGGCGGGGCCCCGATCACGATCAACATCATCGACACCCCCGGTCACGCCGACTTCGGCGGCGAGGTCGAGCGCGGTCTGTCGATGGTCGACGCGGTCGTCCTCCTGGTGGACGCCTCCGAGGGTCCGCTCCCGCAGACCCGGTTCGTGCTGCGCAAGGCCCTCATGCAGCGCAAGCCCGTCATCCTCTGCATCAACAAGACGGACCGCCCGGACTCCCGGATCGACGAGGTCGTCAACGAGACCTACGACCTCTTCCTGGACCTGGACGCCGACGAGGACCAGATCGAGTTCCCGATCGTCTACGCCTGCGGCCGTGACGGCATCGCCTCGCTGACCAAGCCGGAGGACGGCACCGTCCCGGCGGACTCCACCAACCTGGAGCCCTTCTTCTCCACGATCCTGGAGCACGTCCCGGCCCCGACGTTCGAGGAGGACGCGCCGCTGCAGGCCCACGTCACCAACCTCGACGCCGACAACTTCCTCGGCCGTATCGCGCTGCTCCGGGTCGAGCAGGGCGAGCTGCGCAAGGGCCAGACGGTCGCGTGGATCAAGCGCGACGGCTCGATCCAGAACGTCCGCATCACCGAGCTGATGATGACCGAGGCGCTCACCCGCAAGCCGGCCGAGGTCGCCGGCCCCGGTGACATCTGTGCCGTCGCCGGTATCCCGGAGATCATGATCGGCGAGACCCTGGCCGACCCGGAGAACCCGGTCGCGCTGCCCCTCATCACGGTGGACGAGCCGGCCATCTCCATGGTCATCGGCACCAACACCTCTCCGCTGGTCGGCCGCGGCGGCACCGGCAAGGGCGCGGACGCCAAGACCGCGGTCAAGGACCGCAAGGTCACCGCGCGCCAGGTGAAGGACCGCCTGGACCGCGAGCTGATCGGTAACGTCTCGCTGCGCGTCCTCGAGACCGAGCGTCCCGACGCCTGGGAGGTCCAGGGCCGTGGTGAGCTCGCGCTCGCCATCCTGGTCGAGCAGATGCGCCGCGAGGGCTTCGAGCTGACCATCGGCAAGCCGCAGGTCGTCACCAAGGACGTCGACGGCAAGGTCCACGAGCCGGTCGAGCGCATGACGATCGACGTGCCCGAGGAGCACATGGGTGCCGTCACCCAGCTCATGGGCGTCCGCAAGGGCCGCATGGACAACATGTCGAACCACGGCTCCGGCTGGGTCCGCATGGAGTTCGTCGTTCCGTCCCGTGGCCTCATCGGCTTCCGTACGGAGTTCCTGACCCAGACCCGCGGTACGGGCATCGCGCACTCGATCCACGAGGGCCACGAGCCGTGGTTCGGCCCGCTGCAGACCCGTAACAACGGTTCGCTGGTCGCCGACCGCGCCGGTTCCGTCACCGCTTTCGCGATGACCAACCTGCAGGAGCGCGGCGTGCTGTTCACCGACCCCGGCACCGAGGTCTACGAGGGCATGATCGTCGGCGAGAACTCGCGCTCCGACGACATGGACGTGAACATCACCAAGGAGAAGAAGCTCACGAACATGCGGTCCTCGTCGGCCGACTCGTTCGAGGCCATCGTCCCGCCGCGCAAGCTCTCCCTGGAGCAGTCCCTGGAGTTCTGCCGCGACGACGAGTGCGTCGAGGTGACCCCGGAGGCCGTCCGCATCCGCAAGGTCAACCTGGACCAGCGCGAGCGTGCCCGCGCCGCGTCCCGCGCCAAGAACGGCTGACCCTCAGGGGTTTGAGCGAAAGCTCACATCAAGGGCCCGGCCCCCTGCACACTGTGCGGGGGGCCGGGCCCTTGGCGTACCGCCGACGCGACCCCGACGTGACCCGACGTACCTCCGCGGTGCTCCCGGCGCGTTCCCGGAGCACCCCCGACGGGGCCTGGAAGCGGCCCCGTTGTCAACGTTTCGTCAACCACATTTAGAGGGCCGCCCGTCCGGATATCGGTCGTCGCTCTCCGGAACGTGTGTTAACGGTCCGTTTCGTCGCTGTCTGTCTGTGCTCGCTTTGTCCGGATTTCGGTCTTCGGGCGCTTGGCGATGTTGTCAAAACGAGACCACTTAAGTGTGGTTTACAGCCCGGACGTACTTAATAGTTGGCTCCATTGAGCTCGGGTCAATGGGTCACGCACTGTGGGGAGTGCCGACTCACGAGCACACTCGGGGCACTTGAGTCCAACGCCGTCAGGGGTGTCGGCAGAACTCGGAGTGCCTCTCTTGTAGTGACAAGTGGACTCATGAGGAGGAACCCATGCGCGGTGCCAAGAGCGCCAAGTGGGTAGCGGGCGCGATCGTCGTCGCCCTGGCAGCAACCGCCTGTGGCGGGGGTAAGAGCGACGAGGGCAAGGCTGGCGCCGGCGCCGTCGACCCGAACGGAATCTTCTCGATCGAGCTCGGTGAGCCGGAGAAGCCCCTGCTCACCGGTGACACGATGGAGTCCAACGGCTCCGCGGTCATGGCCGGCCTGTTCTCGACCCTGGTCGACTACAAGGCCGACGGCTCCCTGGAGATGATCAACGCCGAGTCGGTCACCACGACCGACTCGAAGACGTGGACCGTCAAGCTCAAGCCGGGCTGGACCTTCCACGACGGCACCCCGGTCACGTCCAAGTCCTTCGTGGACGCGTGGAACTGGAACGCCAACGTCAAGAACGCTCAGGGCCTCGCGTCCTGGTTCGCCGACATCAAGGGCTTCGACAAGATCCACCCCGAGGCCGAGGGCGCCAAGCCGACCACGGACAAGCTCGAGGGTCTGAAGGTCGTCGACGACAACACCTTCACGATCGAGCTGAACAGCGCGGTTCCGTACTTCGCGCACAAGCTCGCCTACATCGTCTTCGCCCCGCTCCCGGCCTCCTTCTACAAGGACCCGGTCGCCGGTGGCCAGAAGCCGGTCGGCAACGGTCCCTACAAGTTCAAGTCCTGGGACCACAAGAAGCAGATCGAGATCACCCGCTTCGACGGCTACAAGGGCCCGAACAAGGCGAAGAACGGCGGTGTGGTCTTCAAGAACTACACCACCCTCGAGGCCGCGTACGAGGACCTGAAGTCGGGCAACGTCGACGTCCTGCGTCAGATCGCCCCGAAGGACCTGCCGGTCTACCGTCAGGACCTCGGCGACCGCGCTGTCGACCAGGCGTACTCCGCGATCCAGACGATCGCCGTCGCCTTCTACGCCGACCAGTGGAAGAAGCCGAAGCAGATCGACCCGCGCGTCATCCAGGGTCTGTCCATGGCGATCGACCGTGCCACCATCACCAAGACGGTGCTGAACGGCACGCGTGAGCCCGCGACCGGCTGGGTCGCCAAGGGCGTGCTCGGCTACCAGCCGAACGCGGTCGAGGTCACCAAGTTCGACCCGACCAAGGCCAAGGAGCTCATCAAGGCCGGCGGCGGCGTCCCCGGCAACAAGATCTCCATCCAGTACAACGCCGACGGTGGCCACAAGGAGTGGGTGGAGGCTGTCTGCAACTCCATCCAGCAGGCCACCAGCGTCCAGTGTGTCGGCGACGGCAAGCCGGACTTCCAGGCCGACCTGACCGCTCGTAAGACGAAGCAGGTCAAGTCCCTGTACCGCTCCGGCTGGGTGCTCGACTACCCGGTGAACGCCAACTTCATCTCGGACCTGTTCCGTACGGGTGCCGGCGGCAACCAGGGCGACTTCTCCAACAAGGAGCTGGACGCCAAGATCGCTCAGGCTGACTCGGCCAAGACGCTCGACGAGTCGGTCAAGGCGTACCAGGCCATCGAGAAGGACCTGGTCAACTACATGCCGTCGATCCCGCTCTGGTACTACAAGGTCAACGCGGGCTTCTCGGAGAAGGTTTCCGGCGTGGCGTACGGCCAGGACGGCGACCCGATCCTGACCGGCGTCGAGGTCAAGAAGTAATCACCCAAGCGTAGTCCGCTCGCCGCAAGCGGGGCTGACGGATCGTCAGCCCCGTCGCGGTGCCTTACGCAGTGGCTGGGGGGCCCTTCCACGACATCGTCATGCCCAGATCCGGGCAGACCGTCGAGGGAGGGCCCGTCGGCTGCGGCCGTCACATCTCAACGGAGGCATGATGGGGCGCTATGTCGCACGACGACTGCTCCAGATGATCCCGGTCTTCCTCGGGACAACCCTGCTGATCTTCCTCATGGTTCACAGCCTGCCCGGTGACCCCGTGCTGGCGATGTTCGGTGACAAGGGGGCAGATCCTGCGACCCTGGCCGCGAAGCGCCATGAGCTCGGTCTCGACAAGTCGCTGCCGGAGCAGTACTTCGTCTACATGCGGGACATGGTCCTGCACCTCGACTTCGGTACCCAGATCCGCAACGGGCGGCCGGTCACCGAGGTGCTGGGCGAGGCGTTCCCCGTCACGCTCCAACTGGCCGTGCTGGCCTTCGCGTTCGAGCTGATCTTCGGAATCGGCCTCGGCATCATCGCGGGTCTGCGGGCCGGCCGCCTGGCCGACAACGCCATCCTGATCTTCACGCTGCTGATCATCTCGATCCCGGTCTTCGTGCTCGGCTTCCTGATCAAGATGCAGTTCGCGTTCAACCTGGGCTGGATCGCGCCCAACGTCTCCACCGAGCAGAACTGGGACGAGCTCATCGCCCCCGCCATCGTGCTCGGCGGTCTCTCGCTCGCCTACGTGGCGCGTCTGACCCGGACCACCATGGCGGAGAACCTGCGCGCCGACTACATGCGCACGGCCATCGCCAAGGGTCTGCCGAAGCGCCGCATCATCGGTGTCCACCTGATGCGCAACTCGATGATCCCGGTCATCACCTTCCTCGGCACCGACATCGGCGCCCTCATGGGTGGTGCGGTCGTCACCGAGAAGATCTTCAACATCAAGGGCATCGGCGGCCTGATCGCCGAGTCGATCTCCCGTCGCGAGGGCACCACCCTGGTCGGCCTCGTCACCATCCTGGTGATCGTCTACCTCGTCACCAGCCTGCTCATCGACCTGCTGTACGCGGTCCTGGACCCGAGGATCCGTTATGCCTGACGTGACCAAGACCGCGGCCGACGCCATCGAGGACGCGATCGCTCCCCCGTCGGTCGACGCGACCGCGGCGGCGCCGACGTCGGAGAAGGCCCGCAGCCTGTGGGGCGACGCCTGGTCGGACCTGCGCCGCAACCCGTACTTCCTCGTCTCCGCAGTGATGATCTTCTTCCTGCTGCTCATCGCCGCCGTCCCGAGCCTGTTCACCAGTGCCTCGCCGACCGCCGGTGACCTGGTGAAGCACTTCCTGGGCAAGCCGGAGCTCGGCCACATCGGCTCGGCCGAGTGGCTCGGTTACGACGGCCAGGGCCGTTCCGTGTACGCCCGTCTGATCCACGGCACCCGTGCCTCGATCATCGTGGGCGTCTGCGTCACCGCGATCGTGACGATCTTCGGCGGCCTCATCGGCATGCTCGCCGGCTACTTCGGCGGCGTGCTCGACGCGGTCCTCTCCCGGATCACCGACATCTTCTTCGGTATCCCGTTCCTGCTCGGCGCGATGGTCGTGCTTCAGTCCTTCACCGACCGCACCGTCTGGGTGGTCGTGGGCGCGCTGGCGTTCCTCGGCTGGACCCAGATGGCCCGCGTGATGCGCGGTGCCGTGATCACGGTCAAGCAGGCCGACTACGTCCACGCCGCCACGGCTCTGGGCGCCGGCACCACGCGGATCCTGTTCCGGCACATCCTGCCGAACGCCATGGCCCCGCTGATCGTCGTCGCCACCATCTCGCTCGGCGGCTACATCTCGGCCGAGGCCACCCTGTCCTACCTGGGCCTGGGTCTCGCCTCGCCGACCGTCTCCTGGGGCGTCGACATCTCCACCGCCGTCGACCAGATCCGAGTGGCCCCGCACATCCTGCTGTGGCCCTCGATCATGCTGAGCATCACCGTGCTGGCATTCATCATGCTCGGCGAAGCAGTCCGCAACGCCCTCGACCCGAAGATGCGCTGAGGAGGGCGAACGTGACCATCATCGACAACACCGCGACGGTCCCCGCGCCGCGCGGCGGCGACCACACCGGTCCGCTGCTCGAAGTCCGCGACCTGCACGTCGAGTTCCACACCCGCGACGGTGTGGCCAAGGCGGTCAACGGCGTCAACTACTCGGTCAACGCCGGTGAGACGCTGGCCGTGCTGGGTGAGTCCGGCTCCGGCAAGTCCGTCACCGCGCAGGCGATCATGGGCATCCTCGACATGCCGCCCGGCAAGATCCCGCAGGGCGAGATCTTCTTCCGCGGCCAGGACATGCTCAAGATGTCCAACGAGGAGCGCCGGAAGATCCGTGGCCGGAAGATCGCGATGATCTTCCAGGACGCGCTGTCCTCCCTGAACCCGGTCCTCTCCGTGGGCTACCAGCTCGGCGAGATGTTCCGCGTGCACCACGGCCTGTCCAAGAAGGACGCCAAGGCCAAGGCCATCGAGCTGATGGACAAGGTCAAGATCCCCGCCGCCAAGGCGCGGGTCTCCGACTACCCCCACCAGTTCTCCGGCGGTATGCGCCAGCGCATCATGATCGCCATGGCGCTGGCCCTGGAGCCGGACCTGATCATCGCGGACGAGCCCACCACGGCGCTCGACGTGACGGTCCAGGCCCAGGTCATGGACCTCCTCGCGGAGCTCCAGCAGGAATACAACATGGGTCTGATCCTGATCACCCACGACCTCGGCGTCGTCGCCGACGTCGCGGACAAGATCGCGGTCATGTACGCCGGCCGCATCGTGGAGCAGGCGCCGGTGCACGAGCTGTACAAGCGCCCGGCCCACCCATACACCCGTGGCCTGCTGGACTCGATCCCGCGCCTGGACCAGAAGGGCCAGGAGCTCTACGCGATCAAGGGCCTGCCGCCCAACCTGCTTCGCGTGCCCACCGGCTGCGCCTTCAACCCGCGCTGCCCCAAGGCCGACGACATCTGCCGTACGGAGATCCCGGCCCTGGCGCCGGTCACCGAGCAGAACGGCGCCGAGCTGCCGGGCCGCAAGAGCGCGTGCCACTTCTGGAAGGAGACGATCCATGGCTGAGCTGAGCAAGACGAACGAGGCCGGGGGCGTGTCCGAGGCGGAGGCCGTAGCCGCCATCGAGGCGCCGATCGGGCGCGGTGAGCCGATCCTTCAGGTCCGCGACCTGAAGAAGCACTTCCCGCTCACCCAGGGCATCCTCTTCAAGAAGCAGGTCGGCGCGGTCAAGGCCGTGGACGGGGTCTCCTTCGACCTCTACCAGGGCGAGACCCTCGGCATCGTGGGCGAGTCCGGCTGTGGCAAGTCCACCGTCGCCAAGCTCCTGATGAACCTGGAGCGGGCCACCGCCGGCGAGGTCTTCTACAAGGGTCAGGACATCACCCGGCTCTCCGGCCGCGCCCTCAAGGCCGTGCGCCGGAACATCCAGATGGTGTTCCAGGACCCGTACACCTCGCTGAACCCGCGTATGACGGTCGGCGACATCATCGGCGAGCCCTTCGACATCCACCCCGAGGTGGCCCCGAAGGGTGACCGGCGCCGCAAGGTGCAGGAGCTGCTCGACGTCGTCGGTCTGAACCCCGAGTACATCAACCGCTACCCGCACCAGTTCTCCGGCGGTCAGCGCCAGCGCATCGGCATCGCCCGCGGCCTCGCGCTCAACCCCGAGATCATCATCTGCGACGAGCCGGTCTCCGCCCTGGACGTGTCCGTCCAGGCGCAGGTCATCAACCTGATGGAGAAGCTGCAGGACGAGTTCAACCTGTCCTACATCTTCATCGCGCACGACCTGTCGATCGTCCGGCACATCTCGGACCGCGTCGGCGTGATGTACCTGGGCAAGATGGCCGAGATCGGTACGGACACCCAGATCTACGACCACCCGACCCACCCGTACACCCAGGCGCTGCTCTCCGCGGTGCCGGTTCCGGACCCGGAGGCCCGCGCGCACCGCGAGCGGATCATCCTCACCGGTGACGTGCCCTCGCCGGCCAACCCGCCGTCGGGCTGCCGCTTCCGCACCCGCTGCTGGAAGGCCCAGGACATCTGCGCCACCGAGACCCCGCTGCTGGCGGTCCCGGAGCGCTTCCAGGGCCGGAACACCCCGGCCGCGCACGAGTCCGCGTGCCACTTCGCCGAGGAGAAGGACGTCGTGCACGCGTCCTGAGTGCCGAGCACTCGACTCCGGGCCCCGAGCTCGACGTGAACGGCCGGTCCCCGGTGCCGCAAGGCGCCGGGGACCGGCCGTTTCGCATGCCCGGGAGCGACGTCCTCGCTGCCCGGAACGATCAAGGTCTGGTCCGCGCGCGGGGAGCCGGCCGCGACCGAGGAGCCGGCCGCGATCGAGGCCGCGAGCGCGCCGCTCGGGTTCGCGTGCCCGGAGGTCCGTCGGCCGAGAGACGCGGTGCCCGGGGTCGCGTGCCCCCGAGGTCCACCGGCCCGTTCATCCGGACGCCATAAAAGTGCACTCCCGTCAATATCGGGTGATATTGGGGCCTAAGTAATGCTCAGGACATCGGGAGGCACTCCATGCGCGGAGCCACGCACGCCAAGTGGGCCGCTCTGGCCACCGCCGTCGCCCTCGCGGCGACCGCCTGCGGAGGTGGCGGCGACAGTGGCGGCGGAGGCGCGGACGGCGTCGTGTCCTCCTCGTGGGGCGACCCGCAGAACCCGCTGGAGCCGGCGAACACCAACGAGGTGCAGGGCGGCAAGGTCCTGTCCATGATCTTCCGCGGGCTCAAGCAGTACGACCCGAAGACCGGCGCCGCCAAGGACATGCTCGCCGAGAAGATCGACTCGACCGACTCGACCAACTTCACCGTCACGGTCAAGAGCGGCTGGACCTTCTCCAACGGGGAGAAGGTCACCGCCAAGTCCTTCGTCGATGCCTGGAACTACGGCGCGAGCCTGAAGAACAACCAGAAGAACGCCTACTTCTTCAGCTACATCGAGGGCTACGACCAGGTCCACCCCGACTCGGGGGCGCAGAAGGCCACGACGATGTCCGGTCTCAAGGTCACCGGCGACCTGACCTTCACGATCAAGCTGACGCAGAAGTTCTCGACCTTCCCCGACACCCTCGGCTACGCGGCCTACTCGCCGCTGCCGCAGGCCTTCTACACGGACCACGCCGGCTGGCTGAACAAGCCGATCGGCAACGGCCCGTACACGGTCGACACCTATTCCAAGGGCTCGCAGATGGTCCTCAAGAAGTGGGACGGTTACCCGGGCCCCGACAAGGCGCAAAACGGCGGCATCACCCTCAAGGTCTACACCGACAACAACACCGCCTACACCGACCTCACGGCCGGCAACCTCGACCTCGTCGACGACATCCCCGCCTCGCAGCTCAAGAACGTCTCCGCCGACCTCGGGAACCGCTACATCAACACCCCCGCCGGCATCATCCAGACGCTCTCCTTCCCGTTCTACGACCCCGCCTGGAACAAGCCCGGCCAGGAGAAGCTGCGCACGGGCCTGTCCATGGCGATCAACCGGGACCAGATCACCCAGACGATCTTCCAGAAGACCCGCACCCCCGCCGTCGACTGGACCTCACCGGTGCTCGGCGAGGCCGGCGGCTTCAAGGACATCTGCGGCGACGCCTGCAAGTACAACCCCACCGAGGCCAAGAAGCTGGTCGCCGAGGGCGGCGGCATCCCCGGCGGCACGATGACGATCTCGTACAACGCCGACACCGGCTCCCACAAGGAGTGGGTGGACGCCGTCTGCAACTCCATCAACAACGCGCTCGGCAACAACAAGGCCTGCGTCGGCAACCCGATCGGCACCTTCGCCGACTTCCGCAGCCAGGTCAGCACGCAGAAGATGAAGGGCCCGTTCCGGGCCGGCTGGCAGATGGACTACCCGCTCATCCAGAACTTCCTGCAGCCGCTGTACTACACCAACGCCTCGTCCAACGACGGCAAGTACTCGAACCCGCAGTTCGACAAGCTGGTCAACCAGGCCAACGCCGAGACCGACACCCCGAAGGCCGTCGGACTCTTCCAGCAGGCCGAGGGAGTCCTCAAGAACGACATGGGCGCCATCCCGCTCTGGTACCAGAACGGGAGCGCCGGCTACTCGGAGCGGGTCGAGAACGTGACGCTCAACCCGTTCAGCGTCCCCGTCTACGACCAGATCAAGGTCAAGTGACGCCTTAGCAGGCCGTACCGGTCGGCAGCGTACGGCCCGGCCCGCGGATCCCCCGCGCCGGGCCGTGCAGCTTTCCCCGCCCGGCTTCCTCCCCCCACTACTGGAGGTTTTCGTGGGTCGCTATGTGATCCGGCGGCTGCTGCAGATGATCCCGGTCTTCTTCGGCGCCACGCTGCTGATCTTCCTGATGGTGAACGTGATGGGCGACCCCATCGCCGGCCTGTGCGGCGACCGCGCCTGCGATCCCGCCACCGCCGCCCAGCTGGAGAAGGAGTTCGGCCTCGACAAGCCGGTCTGGCAGCAATACCTGACCTACATGGGCAACGTCTTCACCGGCGACTTCGGCACCGCCTTCAACGGCCAGCCCGTCACCGAACTGATGGCCAACGCCTTCCCCGTCACCATCCGGCTGACCATCGTCGCCATCCTCTTCGAGGTCGTCATCGGCATCACCCTCGGCGTCGTCACCGGCCTCAAGCGCGGCCACCCCGTCGACACCTCGGTGCTGCTGCTGACCCTGGTCGTCCTCTCCATCCCGACCTTCGTCACCGGCCTGCTGCTCCAGCTGCTGCTCGGCGTCGAATGGGGCTGGATCAAACCGGCGGTCTCGCCGGAGGCCCCCTTCAGCGAACTGATCGTCCCCGGCCTCGTCCTCGCCTCCGTGTCGCTCGCGTACGTCACCCGGCTCACCCGCACCTCCATCGCCGAGAACAAGCGCGCCGACTACGTCCGCACGGCCGTCGCCAAGGGTCTGCCGCGCCGCCGGGTGATCACCCGGCACCTGCTGCGCAACAGCCTCATCCCCGTGGTGACCTTCATCGGCGCCGACATCGGCGCGCTCATGGGCGGCGCCATCGTCACCGAACGGATCTTCAACATCCACGGCGTGGGCTACCAGCTGTACCAGGGCATCGTCCGCCAGAACACGCAGACCGTCGTCGGCTTCGTGACGATCCTCGTCCTGGTGTTCCTCCTGGCCAACCTGCTGGTCGACCTCCTGTACGCCGTCCTTGACCCGAGGATTCGCTATGCCTGAGCCGATTGAGCCGTTCGAGCCGCTGGAGTCGTACGGCGAGGAGGGACGTGCCGTGGCATCGACCGGAGCCGGAGGAGCGGCCGACTTCGGCACCGCGGAGGCCGAGACGCTGGAGAAGAGCCTCGAGAACGGACCGGACACCGGACCGGGCACCGGCCCGGAGGCCGGCGGCGACAAGAAGCCCCGCTCGCTGTGGTCCGACGCCTGGCACGACCTGCGGCGCAATCCGGTCTTCATCATCTCCGGGCTCATCATCCTCTTCCTCGTCGTCATCTCCATCTGGCCCTCGCTGATCGCCTCCGGAGACCCCCTCGACTGCGACCTGTCCAAGGCCCAGGAGGGCTCCCAGCCCGGCCACCCGTTCGGCTTCAACGGCCAGGGCTGCGACGTCTACACCCGGGTCGTCTACGGCGCCCGCACCTCCGTCACCGTCGGCGTCTGCGCCACCCTCGGTGTGGCGCTCCTCGGCGGCGTCCTCGGCGGACTCGCCGGCTTCTTCGGCGGTACGTGGGACGGCTTCCTGTCCCGGATCACCGACGTCTTCTTCGCCATCCCCGTCGTCCTCGGCGGTCTGGTGCTCCTTTCGGTGGTGACCAGCTCCACCGTCTGGCCCGTCATCGGCTTCATGGTGCTGCTCGGCTGGCCACAGCTCTCCCGCATCGCCCGCGGCTCCGTCATCACCGCCAAACAGAACGACTACGTCCAGGCGGCCCGGGCGCTCGGCGCCTCCAACTCCCGGATGATGCTGCGGCACATCGCGCCCAACGCGATCGCCCCCGTGATCGTCGTCGCGACCATCGCGCTCGGCACCTACATCGCCCTGGAGGCGACCCTGTCGTACCTCGGCGTCGGCCTGAAGCCGCCCACCGTGTCGTGGGGCATCGACATCTCCTCGGCCTCGCAGTACATCCGCAACGCCCCGCACATGCTGCTCTGGCCGGCCGGCGCGCTCGCCGTCACGGTGCTCGCCTTCATCATGCTCGGCGACGCGGTGCGCGACGCCCTCGACCCCAAGCTGAGGTAGCCGACCATGCTGCTCGAAGTGCGCGACCTGCACGTGGAGTTCCACACCCGCGACGGTGTGGCCAAGGCGGTCAACGGTGTCAACTACTCGGTCGACGCGGGGGAGACCCTGGCCGTGCTCGGCGAGTCCGGCTCCGGGAAGTCGGTCACCGCCCAGGCCGTCATGGGCATCCTCGACATTCCCCCCGGCAAGATCACCAGCGGCGAGATCCGCTTCCAGGGCCAGGACCTGCTCACGCTCAAGGAAGAGGAAAGGCGGAAGATCCGCGGCGCCAAGATGGCGATGATCTTCCAGGACGCGCTGTCCTCCCTCAACCCCGTCATCAGCGTCGGCGACCAGCTCGGCGAGATGTTCCAGGTGCACCGGGGCATGTCCCGCAAGGACTCCAAGGCCAAGGCCGTCGAGCTGATGGACCGGGTCCGCATCCCCGCCGCCAAGGAGCGCGTCGGCCAGTACCCGCACCAGTTCTCCGGCGGCATGCGCCAGCGCATCATGATCGCGATGGCGCTCGCCCTCGAACCCGAGCTGATCATCGCCGACGAGCCGACCACCGCCCTCGACGTCACCGTCCAGGCCCAGGTCATGGACCTGCTCGCCGAGCTGCAGCGCGAGCTCAACATGGGCCTCATCCTCATCACCCACGACCTCGGCGTGGTCGCCGACGTCGCCGACAAGATCGCCGTGATGTACGCGGGGAAGATCGTCGAGCAGGCGCCGGTGCACGAGATCTACAAGGCGCCCGCTCACCCCTACACCAGGGGTCTGCTCGACTCGATCCCCCGGCTCGACCAGAAGGGCCAGGAGCTCTACGCCATCAAGGGCCTGCCGCCCAACCTCCTGGCCATCCCGTCCGGCTGCTCCTTCAACCCGCGCTGCCCGCTCGCCCGGGAGCGGTGCCGGACCGACGTGCCGCCGCTGTACGACGTCACCGAATCGCCCGTACCGCGTACCAGCGCCTGCCACTACTGGAAGGAGTGCCTCCATGGCTGAGGCGATTCTCCAGGTCCGCGACCTGGTCAAGCACTATCCGCTGACCCAGGGCATCCTCTTCAAGAAGCACGTCGGCGCGGTCAAGGCCGTCGACGGGGTGGACTTCGACCTCAAGGCGGGCGAGACCCTCGGCATCGTCGGCGAGTCCGGCTGCGGCAAGTCGACCGTGGCGAAGATGCTGGTCAACCTGGAGCGGCCGACCTCCGGATCGATCTCGTACAAGGGCGAGGACATCACCAAGCTCTCGGCCAGGGCGCTCAGGGCCGTGCGCCGGAACATCCAGATGGTGTTCCAGGACCCGTACACCTCGCTGAACCCGCGCATGACCGTCGGCGACATCATCGGCGAGCCCTACGAGATCCACCCCGAGGTCGCGCCCAAGGGCGACCGGCGGCGCAAGGTGCAGGACCTGCTCGACGTCGTCGGCCTCAACCCCGAGTACATCAACCGGTACCCGCACCAGTTCTCCGGCGGCCAGCGCCAGCGCATCGGCATCGCGCGCGGACTGGCCCTGCGGCCCGAGATCATCGTGGCCGACGAGCCGGTCTCGGCGCTCGACGTCTCCGTGCAGGCCCAGGTGGTGAACCTGCTCGAACGCCTCCAGAACGAGTTCAGCCTCTCGTACGTCTTCATCGCGCACGACCTGTCGATCGTCCGGCACATCTCCGACCGGGTCGGCGTCATGTACCTCGGCCGGATCGTGGAGATCGGCAGCGACGCCGAGATCTACGACCACCCCACGCACCCCTACACCCAGGCGCTGCTCTCGGCCGTGCCGGTGCCGAACCCCGAGGCGCGCGAGCACCGCGAGCGGATCATCCTCTCCGGCGACGTGCCCTCGCCCGCCAACATCCCCTCCGGCTGCCGCTTCCGCACGCGCTGCTGGAAGGCCCAGGAGCGCTGTGCCCTGGAGGTCCCGCTGCTGGCCGTTCCCGCCGTCTTCCGGCTCACCGACTCCCCGGCGAGGCACGACTCGGCCTGCCACTTCGCGGAGGAGAAGCGCGTGGTCCCGCCGGATGAAGGGGAGGCACCGGGTACGGGACCCGCCTCCGGCCCGGGCGCGGGTCCCGGTCCCGGTCCCGGCAAGGGCGTCGGGCCGGCCTCCGGCCCGGGCGCGGGTCCCGGTCCCGGTCCCGGCAAGGGCGTCGGGCCCGCCTCCGGCCCGGGCGCGGGTCCCGGTCCCGGTCCCGGCAAGGGCGTCGGGCCCGCCTCCGGCCCGGGCGCCGGACCGGTTTCGCGCCCGGGCACCGGACCGGGTTCCGGCGCCACCCCGGAGTCCGGCTCCGGCACCGGGGCGGACCCCGGACGGGAGCCCGGGTCCGATCCCGGATTCGAAGCGCCTTAACGCACAGGCAACTTCACCGAATCGGTTCCGATATACGGACGCGGGAAGCTGCACAACGTACGGCCGTGCGGGTGCCGTTGGACCGGCCGGGGCGCGCCATGTCGCCCCGGCCGGTCGCCCCGCGACCCGACTTGACGCACACGCTTCCCGCATATGCGGAACCGCTTGTTTCGGCCGACGGCGACCGTGAGTATCGGCCCCGTGACTGTGACACGAACGGCACGTCTGACCGGCGCCGCCCTCAGCGCCGCGCTCGCCCTCGTCATCGTCGTCTGGCTGCTGCGCGACCTCGCGGTCTTCGGTCCGAGCACCGAACTGCTCTGGTACTGGGCCGGGGACCACGGCTTCCGGCTCCACGCCGGCGCCGCCACCTCGCTCGTCGACCCGTTGCTCCTCGTCGCCTACGCCGCCACCGCCCTCACCGCCCTGCGCTCCTCCCTTGCCGGGCCCGCGCTCGCCGTCACCGGGCTCACCACGCTCGCCCTGCGGCTGCCGGGACTGTGGGCCTCCGGGGTGGACGAGCTCGTCACGGCCCTCGTGAGCCTCGCACTCGGCGGCGCGCTCGTCGTCATCGCCGCCGCCGGCCGTGACGACCGCACCGGCCACGCGGAAGGACCGGACCTGCCGCCGGAACCGTCCGCCGAGCCGCCCGTCCGCACCGGACCCGCCGTCACCGCCGGGATCCTGTGCGCGCTCGCCGGGCTGATGTGGGCGGCCTGGGAGCTGCGCTGGGCGGCGCTGCTGCCCGCCGACTACACCGTCAGCCGCTTCACCGGCGGGCGCTCCCTGCTCCTGCCCGCCCTCGCCGTCCCGCCCGGCTGGCTGAACGTCGTGCTCGTGCTGCTGCTCCTCGGCGCCGCCGGCAGCGCCTTCGCCCGCGCCGGTCACGCCCGTTCGCTCGGACTGCTCGCCGGGCTGCTCCTCGCGGGCGTCGGGGCGAGCGGGGTCGCGGCGGCCCTGCGGCCCGAATGGCACACCTTCGTGCCCGAGCTGGAGCTCTACTCCGTGGCCTACGACCTCGCGTCCGGCTTCGCGCTGCTCGCCGGGCTCGCCGTCATGGCGCTGCTCGCGCGGCCGGGGCGCTCGCGCCGCGCCCCGTACCGCCCCGCCGCGGCCCTGCCACCGGCCCCGCCCGCCCGGCGCCCGCCCGGCTGGTGAAGTCCTAACCCCCGAGGCCCAGCGACCGCCGCAGGAAGTCCACCTGGAGCAGCAGCAGGTTCTCCGCCACCTGCTCCTGCGGCGTCATGTGCGTGACGCCCGACAGCGGCAGCACCTCGTGCGGCCGGCCCGCCGCGAGCAGCGCGGAGGAGAGCCGCAGGGTGTGGGCCATCACCACGTTGTCGTCGGCGAGACCGTGCACGATCATCATCGGCCGGGCCGGTTCCCGCGGCTCCGTCAGGCCGGCGTCCGACAGCAGCGAGTTCGCGGCGTAGACCTCGGGCTCCTCCTCCGGGCGGCCGAGGTAGCGCTCGGTGTAGTGGGTGTCGTAGAGCCGCCAGTCCGTCACCGGTGCGCCGACCACGGCCGCGTGGAAGACGTCGGGCCGGCGCAGCGCCGCGAGCGCGGCGAGATAGCCGCCGAAGGACCAGCCGCGGATCGCCACCCGCCCGAGGTCGAGCGGGAACCGCCCCGTCAGGTCGTGCAGCGCCTCCACCTGGTCGTCGAGGGACAGCGTGAGGTCCCGGCTGATCGCCTTCTCCCAGCCGGGGGAGCGGCCCGGCATGCCCCGTCCGTCGGCGACGACCACCGCGAAGCCCTGCTCGGCGAACCACTGCGAGGTCAGGTGCGGGTTGTGCGCGGCGAGCACCCGCTGCCCGTGCGGACCGCCGTACGGGTCCATCAGGACCGGCAGCGGCCCGTCGCCCTCCGTCCAGCCCGAGGGCAGCAGGACGGCGCACGGGATCCGCCGCGCACCCGCCGCGGTCAGCCGCACCCCGGCCGAGAGGACTGGGCGCTGCGCGTACGAGGAGACCTCGGCGACCCGCTTCCCGTCCCGCAGCACCCGCGTCACGCTGCCCGGCGTGTCCGTGCCGGTCGAGGACAGCACCGTCACGCCGCCCGACCGGACGGCGCCGTGCACGCCCGCCGCGTCGGACACCCGCTCCACCGACGCGCCGCCGCCGGCCGGGTAGCCGACCCGGTACACATGGATCTCACCGATCTCGGGCGTCCCCCCGGTCTCGGCCGCCTCACCCGCCGACGCCGAGATCAGGACATCTTCCGCGCCGACGTCCAGCACCGCCCGCACCTGCAGCCGCGCGTCCGTGAGCGCGCGGTCCCCGACTGCGAGCACGCGGGCACCGCTCTCGTCGGTGATCCGCACCAGCTGCCCGTCCGGCGTCCAGGCCGGCACCCCGCCGAAGAGTTCGAGCCACACCGGATCCTCGTCCACACGCACCGTCCGCGTGGCCCCCGACTCCGGGTCGACCGTCAGATACGCCTGCGTGCGCTGGTCCCGCGCCTGGACGAGGAGCAGCGGCGGCCCGCCGGCCGCCCAGTGGACCCGGGCCAGATACGGGAAGGCCTCCCGGTCCCACACCACCTCGGTGCGGTTTCCGGACAGATCCACCAGGAGGAGACCGACCTCCGCGTTGGGCGTGCCCGCCGCCGGGTACGCCACCGGCTGCGGCTCCCGGTCCGGGTTCGCCGGATCCGCGATCCACCAGCGCCGCACCGGCCGCGCGTCCGCCCGCTCCACCAGCAGCCGGTCCGAGGACGGCGCCCACCAGAAGCCCCGGGAGCGGCTCATCTCCTCCGAGGCCACGAACTCCGCGAGCCCGTACGTGATCCCCTCCGCCTCCGGTTCCGCGAGCGCCCGGTCGCCGGAGCCCTCCGCTCCGGTCACCCGCAGCGCCCCGCCCGCCGTGTAGGCCACGAACCGCCCGTCGGGCGAGGGCCGCGGGTCGACCACGGGCCCGGGCACCGGCAGCTCGCGCGCCGTACCCGCCCGCAGCTCCGCCGTGAACAGGCGCCCCGACAGCGCGAAGGCCGCCAACTCCACGGCTGCGTCCACCGCGTAGCCCACGATGCCCGCGGAGCCCTCCCGGCTGCGCTCCCGGCGGGCCCGCTCCTCCGCGGACAACTCCTCGGCGGCGCCCGCGAGCAGCACCTCCGGATCCGCCGCGAGCCGCTCCACCGCGCCGCCGGGTCCGGCCGCCCCGGCCGCCCCGTCGAGGGACAGCACCCAGAGCCCGTGCGACCGGTCCGTCCCCGAACCGGAGCGGAGGAACACCACCCGCTCGCCGTCCGGCGAGATGGCGAAGCCGCGCGGAGCACCCAGGGTGAAGCGCTGGGTCCGGGCGTGCTGACGGGGGAACGAGAGGGATGAGGACTGCTCCTGTGGCGAAGTCATATGACCGAAACTAGCGTCCGTGCGCCCCCTCATGCCCCCGTACACCGATCGATGCGATGGCACGGATAGTTATGATCCGTAGCGCTAGGTGGGTATGCATCCACCAGGCACATGCCAACCGAACGTCCGACCGAAGAAGTGTGGAGGTGAACCGCCGTGGCACTCTCGATTTCGGCGGTGGTGCTGCTGGCGATCGTCGTCTTCCTGCTGATCCGGAAATCCGGGCTCAAGGCTGGGCATGCGGCGGTCTGCGCGCTCCTGGGCTTCTACCTGGCGAGCTCGTCCATCGCCCCGTCCATCAGTACGTTCACCACGAACGTGGCGAGCATGATCGGGGGCCTCAAGTTCTGACCTGCCGGTCTTTCCGTGGCCCCGCCTCGTAGGGTGGGGCCATGACGGTTCTCCCAGCCCGTCGTCTGCTCCTCGTGCACGCGCACCCGGACGACGAGTCGATCAACAACGGCGCCACCATGGCCAGGTACGCGGCCGAGGGCGCGCTCGTGACCCTGGTGACCTGCACCCTGGGCGAGGAGGGCGAGGTCATCCCGCCCGAGCTCGCCCACCTCGCGCCCGACCGGGAGGACCGGCTCGGCGACCACCGCGTCGGCGAACTCGCGGCCGCGATGAAGGAGCTGGGCGTCACCGACCACCGCTTCCTCGGCGGACCCGGACGCTTCCGCGACTCCGGGATGATGGGCGTCGAGCAGAACCGGCGCGCGAACGCCTTCTGGAACACCGACGTCGACACCGCCGCCCCCCATCTCGTCGCGGTCGTCCGCGAGACCCGCCCGCAGGTCCTCGTCACCTACGACCCCGACGGTGGCTACGGCCACCCCGACCACATCCAGGCCCACCGGGTCGCCATGCGCGCCGCCGAGCTCGCCGCCGACCCCGCCTACCGTCCCGATCTCGGCCCGGCCCACGCCATCGCCAAGATCTACTGGAACCGGGTCCCGCGCCCGGTCGCCGAGGCCGGCTTCGCGCGGCTGCGCGCCGAGGGCTCGGTCTTCCCCGCCGACGCCGTGATCGGCGACGTGCCCGGCGTCGTCGACGAGGACCGCATCACCACCGAGATCACGGCGAGCGAGGCCCACGCGGCCCGCAAGGGCGCCGCCATGGCCGCCCACGCCACCCAAGTAGCGGTCGACGGCCCCTTCTTCGCCCTCTCCAACAACCTGGCCCAGCCGATCTTCACGACCGAGTACTACGAGCTGGTCCAGGGCAGGTCCGGCGCGCCCGCCGGCGAACGCGAGACCGATCTGTTCGCGGGACTCGCCGAGCCGGGTGCCGCCGCGGCGGCGGACGCCGGGTCCGGCGCCGGCGGGGCGGAGGCGGCCGGATGACCGCGCAGAAGCAGCCCGCCCGGTCCGGACGCGTCGAACACCCCGCGCACACCACGGGGGAACTCACCCCTGGTGCCCGGTACGCCTGGTATGCCGTGCTCGTCGTCCTCGGGACGCTCGTCGGCGCGGCCGGCTCGCTCGTCCAAGCCGCCTGGTTCCCCGTCGGGTTGTTGCTGGCCCTGCTCGGCTCCGCCGCCGTCTTCTACGGCGGACGGCGCGCCACACGGAACCAGCTCGGCGTCGCGGCGGCCGGCGGCGGCTGGCTCGTCGCCATCGTGCTGCTCAGCTTCGGACGCCCCGAAGGGGACGGCCTGTTCGGCGGCGGCATCGGGGAGATGGTGTTCCTGCTCGGCGGCATGGCCGTCGCTGTGATGTGCGCCACGATGACCCGATTGTCCCGACCGGCCCCCTGATCAGGGGGACTTGACCCCGCGCTGTCCCGACTTCGGCCGGAATGCCCGTGGCGGATCCACGCCGGGTCGGGTACGGATCGGCGGCGGCCAGTATGGTGGTGCGCGCCGCCGACCGCCCGGATCACCACGAGCATCAGCAAGAGCGGGCGGCGGAGCCAACCGGGAGATCCTGCTTTGAGTCGTGAAACTGGTCGAGAGACTGACAGTTCGTCCTCCGGCGCCCAGGGGCGCGGCGGGGCCGCGTACCCCTCGGGCACCCCGCCGTACGGCCTCCGCGGTGGCCAGGAAGCGGTGGAGGGGGCCGGGGCCTCCGCGCCGTCCGAGGAGCCGAAGACCGAAACCACGCTGACCACCCGCATCCGGATCAACATCCCGGGTTCGCGGCCGATTCCGCCCGTGGTCGTCCGCAAGCCGGTCGGCGACACCCAGAGCGGTGGTGGCGCGGCGGGCGAGCGCCCGGCCCCGGCGCCCGAGCCGAAGGCCGCGGCGGAGCCCGTACGCCCGGAGCCGGCGCCCAGGCCGGAGCCCGTGGCCCAGGCCGAGCCGGCGCCGCAGGCGGACGAGAAGACCAGCGACTGGTTCGCGCCGCGCAAGGCGTCCGCGCCGAAGCCCGCCGCGGGCGCTCCCGCCCTGGGCCCGGGTCCGACGGCCCCCGCCCCGGCCGCCCCCGCGGCTCCCGCCGCCCCGGGCTCCGGCTTCGCGGGTTCCGCGACCGACGGCGTCCCCTCGGTCGGCAGCACCACCCAGAGCATGCCGATCGTCACCCCGCTCACCGGCGGCACACCGGCCGGGGGTGCCCCCGCGTACGACGGCACTCCCGCCGGCGGCACCCCCATGTACGGGCACACGCCCGCGGGTGGCACGCCGAGGTACGACGGCACCCCGGCCGGCGGCACGCCGAGGTACGACGGCGCCGGGCACACGCCGGCCGGCGGCACCCCGGTGTACGACGGCACCCCGGCCGGCGGCACTCCCGCCTTCCACGCCCAGGGCGCTCCCGCCAACCCCCTCTACGACCGCGGCCCGGGCCACACGCCGGCCGGCGGCACGCCCGTCGCCGGCGGGGCCATGGCCCCCACCGGCCCGACCACCGGCCCGGTCACCGGCAGCAGCCCGGTCGTCGGCCCCGGTCACCCGGGCGGCGCGGCCCGGCGCGGAGGTCTGCCGAACCGTGGCCAGCAGCCCCCGCGGATGTCCGACGACACCGCGATCCTCACGCCCCAGCCCCCGGCCCCGGTGCCGGGCCCGGGCGGAGACCAGGGGCATGTCTCCGGCTCGACGCTGACCAGCGGCATTCCCGTCGTCCCGGCCGGCGGGCCGGACCTGACCCCGCGCATCCCCGAGCGGACCGAGCCCCCGGCGCCGCCGAGGCCCGCCGCGGCGGCGAGGCCCGCGAAGAAGCAGCGTTCCAAGCTGGTCCTGGCCGGTGTCGGCGTGTTCGGCCTGGTCGGCCTCGCCTACGGCGCCGGACTCCTGATGAACCACGCCGACGTGCCGAAGGGGACCACCGTCCTCGGCGTGGACATCGGCGGCGGTACGAAGGAGGAGGCCGTCGCCAAGCTGGAGGCGTCGCTCGGCAAGCGCGCCCACGCCCCGCTCCAGCTCAACGTGGGCGGCAAGAAGGCCGAGCTGGCCCCCGACAAGGCCGGTCTCGCCCTGGACGCGCAGGAGACGGTGCGCGGCGCGGCCGGCAGCGACTACAACCCGGTCAGCGTCATCGGCTCGCTCTTCGGCGGCGAGCGGGTCGTCCAGCCGGTCTTCCCGATCGACGAGGAGAAGCTGGGCGTCGCCCTCACCGACCTGGCGGGCAGCTCCGGCTCGGCCGCCGAGGGCACGATCGTGTTCTCGCCGGGCAAGGCCACCGCGGTCGAGGGCAAGCCGGGCAAGGGACTGGACGTCCAGCGCTCGATGATCGCGGTCAAGGACGCGTACCGCGCCCAGGTCGAGACCGGCCGCCCGAACACGGTGGACCTCCCCGTCGTCACCCGCCAGCCGACCATCACCAAGGCGGAGCTGGACCGGGCGATGGAGGAGTTCGCGGTGCCGGCCATGTCCGGCAAGATCAAGATCAAGGCGGGTGCGAAGTCCATCGACTTCGGTCCGGCGAAGTCCCTGCCGAAGATCCTCTCGATGAAGGCCGTCGACGGGCGCCTGGTCGAGGTCTACAACAAGCAGGCGATCGACGAGCTCCTCGACGGCGTCTTCGACGGCATCATGATCACCAAGGCGGACGGCACCAAGCACCAGGTGTCGGCCGACGACGTGGCCTTCGTGATGCGGGACGCGCTGCGCGGCAAGACGGCTTCGGAGCGCACGAAGACGATCGACCTGTCGGGCGAGGGCTGACCGGCACCCGTACGCCGAAGGGCCGCGGGCCGCACGCAGAGTGCGGCCCGCGGCCCTTTCCGAGCCGTGGGGCCTACCACTCGCCGCCGTAGCGCTGCTTCCTCGCCCGCAGCCAGGCCTGGATCTCCGCGGCCTCGCGCGGGGTGGCGACCCGCAGGTCCTCGGTGCGCACGGTCGCGACGTAGTGCACGAACCGCACCCGCCGGTGCCGGCCGTCCACGCCGATGACCTTGCCGGGGCCGTAGACGTCGGTGCCCGTGTGGGCGACGAAGCTGCCGGGGCCGTGAGGGGTGTTCATCGCGCGCCTTCCACTCGGTGTGCTCTTCCGGTCACACAGTGGCGCGGGAGGTGGGGGCGCCGGCCGGAGGACACGCGCGACGCCACGAACGGCCCGCCGCTCCTGCTCCTATGCTTCTCCCCGGGCGGGGTCGTAGCGCAGTGGTCGTCGCGCGCGGTCTCCAAAACCGCGAGGACGCCGGTTCGAATCCGGCCGCCCCGCCCTCCCGCGGGTCAGTTCAGCAGGGCCCGCGCCGCCTTCGCCTTCCGCCGGATCGTCTCCGCCGCGCTCGGCTCCACCGCGTCCATGATCGTCGCGTACGCCTCCATCTCCGCGGCGCCCGTGAGGAAGTCGCCGCGCTGGACGAGGAGTTCCGCGCGGGCGTAGCGCAGGCGGGCCGGGTGGGAGGGGAGGAGCAGGGAGAGCTCGACGGCCCAGAGGGCCACGTCGGAGCGTTCGGGACGGGCCGAGGCCCAGGCGCGGATGTTGTTGAGGATGCGCAGCACGATCGCCGCCGGTGTCGCAGGGCGCAGCATCGACGGGTCGAGGGCCTCCCCGGTGGCGCCCGCGACGAGGAGTTCCGCGTCGGCACCGGTCATGGCGCGGCCGCCGGCGAAGGGGTCGGCCAGGTGCAGGTCCTCCGGATCGCCGAAGCCGACCACGAAGTGGCCGGGCAGCCCCAGGCCGTAGACGTGGGCCCCGGCCCGGCGGGCCACCTCCATCCAGATCACGGAGAGCAGGATGGGCAGGCCGCGGCGGCGCCGCAGCACCTCGTGCAGCAGGGAGGACTCCAGGCGCTGGTAGTCGGCGGGAACGCCCTGGAAGCCCTCGTGCCGGCCGAGCAGGTCGGCGAGCGCCGTGACCCAGGCGTCGGGGCTCCGCGTCCCGTACGGCACGAGTCCGGCCAGCCGGTCCAGTTCGATCTCGGCGGAGTCCAGGTCGGCCTGGGTCACCGTCGGGTCGGCCACCGCGCCGAGGAGGAGGCAGAGCCGGACGAGGTCGGGCCGCTCCGCCCGGGCCTCCTCCGCGAACTCCCGCCGCCAGTCGGTCACGCCGCCTCCGTCGGTCACGCGTCCGTCTCTCGGTAGTGGTGGTAGTGGTGGTGGGTGTGGAAGCCCATCCCTTCGTACAGCGCCCGAGCGCCGTCGTTGTCCGACTCCACCTGGAGCCAGGCCGCCGACGCGCCCTCGTCGAGGGCCCGGCGGGCGAGTGCCGTCATGACGGCCGTCGCCAGGCCGCGACGGCGGTGCTCGGGGGCGACCTCCACCGCCATGAAGCCGGCCCAGCGGCCGTCCACCACACAGCGTCCGATCGCCGCCGGTATGTCTTCCGTGCCCGGTACGGACGCGAACCACACACGGGGGCCGCTGCCGAGCACCTTCAGGACGTGCGGGCCGGGTTCGCCGAAGCGCTGGTAGCGGCGCAGCCAGTGCGCGTCGAAGGACGGGGCGAGGCGGACCGCCGTGACGTCGGCATCGAGGTCGCCCAGCGGGGCCAGGCCCGCGACGCGGACCTCGGCGGAGACCTCCCGCGTCCAGCCCCGCCGTTCCAGCTCGGCGCACAGCACCTCCTGGGTGCCCTCGGCGCCGGTCGAGGCCTGGATGTACGCGGGCAGGTCACGGGCCGCGTACCAGGCCCGTACGCGGTCGAGCGCGGCGTCGAGGGGCAGGCCGGGGTCGCCGAGGGGGAGGACCGAGTTGGCGCGGCGGGTGAACCCGGAGGCGGCCCGCAAGGTCCACTCGCCGAGCGCCTCGCTCTCCAGCGGCTGCCAGCCGCGGGCCGCTACCCGGGCGAGTTCGGCGAAGGAGGCGGCCGGACCGCGCCGGCGGGCCGGCGCGGCGGGGACGACCTTGCCCGCGACCAGGGCCGATTCCACGATCCGGACGGCCTCGCCGGTCCGGCGTGTGATCAGCAGCACACCCGCTTCCCACGATGTGAGAACACCGACCGCGTCGGTGAAGGTCTCACCCGGCGTACCCGAGTCCGTCAGGTACCGCACCGAGACGCGTTTCCCCACGTCAGAGGCGGTAATGCGGACTTCGAGACGTCCTCCACCGGTGAATTCCACAGCTTCTGAGCCCCTCCTGTTCGGATCGTCCCCAAGAACGGAGATACTAGGGGCGGGCATCGACGACACCGCGCTCCCGCGCAGACCAGCCCTATCGAGGAGGAACGACAGCGTGACCTACGTCATCGCGCAGCCTTGTGTCGACGTCAAGGACAAGGCGTGCATCGAGGAGTGCCCCGTCGACTGCATCTACGAGGGCCAGCGGTCCTTGTACATCCACCCGGACGAATGCGTCGACTGTGGGGCCTGTGAGCCGGTCTGCCCGGTCGAGGCGATCTTCTACGAGGACGACACTCCGGAGGAGTGGAAGGACTACTACAAGGCGAACGTCGAGTTCTTCGACGAGCTCGGTTCGCCCGGTGGTGCCTCCAAGCTCGGCCTGATCGAGCGCGACCACCCCTTCATCGCCGCCCTGCCGCCGCAGAACGGCTGATCATTCGCCCTCGGTCCCGTACGGCCTCGCCGCTGTACGGGACCGATGCGTATTCCGTAGCTACGAGGAGTCATTCCGTGAGCGCCGTCTCTTCGCGTCTTCCCGTGTTCCCCTGGGACAAGCTGGAGCCCTACAAGGCGACCGCTTCGGCCCACCCGGACGGGATCGTGGACCTGTCCGTGGGCACCCCCGTGGACCCCGTTCCCGTGCTGATCCAGGAGGCCCTGGTCGCGGCGGCGGACACGCCGGGTTATCCCACGGTGTGGGGCACGAAGGAGCTGCGGGACGCGCTCACCGGCTGGTGCGAGCGCCGGCTCGGCGCCACCGGCTTCGCCCACGAGAACGTGCTGCCGGTGGTCGGCTCCAAGGAGCTGGTGGCCTGGCTGCCGACGCAGCTCGGCCTCGGCGCCGGCGACCGGGTCGCCTACCCGCGGCTCGCGTACCCGACCTACGAGGTCGGTGCCCGGCTCTGCGGCGCCGAGCCCGTGGTCTACGACGACCCGACGGAGCTCGACCCGGCCGGTCTGAAGCTGCTGTGGCTCAACTCCCCGTCCAACCCGACCGGCAAGGTCCTCGGCAAGGACGAGCTGACCCGGGTCGTGGCCTGGGCGCGCGAGCACGGCGTGCTCGTCTTCTCCGACGAGTGCTACCTGGAGCTGGGCTGGGAGGCCGACCCGGTCTCCGTGCTCCACCCGGACGTCTGCGGGCGCTCGTACGAGGGGATCGTCGCGGTCCACTCGCTGTCCAAGCGCTCCAACCTGGCCGGCTACCGGGCCGCGTTCATCGCGGGCGACGCGGCCGTCCTCGGCGAGCTGCTGCAGATCCGCAAGCACGGCGGCATGATGACCGCCGCCCCGGTGCAGGCCGCCACGGTCGCGGCGCTCGGCGACGACGAGCACGTGGCCGAGCAGCGGGCCCGGTACGCCGCCCGGCGCGCGGGCCTGCGCGCGGCCCTGGAGGGGCACGGCTTCCGGATCGAGCACAGCGAGGCCAGCCTGTACCTGTGGGCGACCCGGGACGAGCCGTGCTGGGACACGGTGGCCTACCTGGCCGACAAGGGCATCCTGGTGGCGCCCGGCGACTTCTACGGCACGGCCGGCGAGCGTTTCGTGCGCGTGGCGTTCACGGCGACCGACGAGCGGGTCGAGGCGGCGGTCAAGCGCCTGGGGTGACACCGGGGACCGCGGACACGCGTGAGGGCCGGGGAGCGCTGCTCCCCGGCCCTCACGCGTGGTGCGGCGGTCAGCCGCCGATCGGCAGGCCGCCCATCAGGCCGTTGGTCGGCAGGTTGCCGGTCGGCAGGGCGCCGACCGCGCCGCCGGTGGGGGCCTCGGCGCTCTCGGTGGCGGCGCCCGCGGTCTGTCCGAGGACCTCGCCGGCGTTGCCGGCGGTGTCACCCGCGACCTTCCGGGCGGCCGGGGTGGCGGTCTTGCCGGCGGTCCCGAGGGTCTCGCCGGCGGCCGGGAGGGCGGTGCCGACGGCCTTGCTGCCGGTGTCGCCGACGACGCCGGTCGCGGTCTGCGAGGCGGTGTCGACGGTGGAGCCCGCCGCGGTGGCGTCCAGGGCGGTCAGACCCGACAGGCCGGCCGGGGCGAGGGTGTGGTCCATGGCGCTCGCGGAGCCGGCCGCACCGACCACGGGGGCTGCTCCGGCCGCGACGAGCAGGGCGGCGCGGGCGATCCGACGGGTCAGGGGGAGGGACATGGTGCTCCTTCGACGGAGAGGACGACGAGGTCGATTACGCGGTGACAACCGGCCCCGGGGCGGGGGAGGTTGCGGACGCCGAAGGCAAAGACTGAGTAATGCGTCGTATTGTCGGGCGGGGAGGAAACCGGACGAACGCGTCAATGCGGCGGGGAGTGCCGAACCGTCACTTCCCTTGCGGCGCAAGGGCCTTGCGGTGACATGTCAGCCCCCTGGGAAGTTGTCCGCAGAGCTTCGCCGCGCACCGGCCCTAAGACACGTCCGGGTGACAGCCCGCACGGATGCCCGCCCCGCCGATCCGGTCGGGACAGGACCTGGCGCCGGCCTCCCGGATCCTCCTGGGCCCGGTGTCCCGGCCTCCCCGATCCGGCCCGGCCCGAGGGGGCCCGGCCTAGCGCGCCAGCCTGATCCGTACCGCCGAACCGTCCGTGCCCCGGGACTTCGCCGGCTCCCAGTCGCCCGACGCGTCGTCCGCGACCCACACCCGGTCCCCGTACGACACCTCCGCGATGCGCAGCTCGTCCGCCCGCGCCACGGCCCACTGCGCCAGCTCCCAGCCGCGCTGCTCCCGGGTGCTGTGCTCCCGGCGGTTCTCCCGCACCGGCACCGTGAGTTCCACCGCGGCCGTCCCGGCCGCCATCGCGCCGGCCGCCCCGGCGCCCTTCACGTCCGGCTTCGGCGCCGTCTCCGGGTCGAACGCCCGCACCAGCTCGGCGCGCACCCGGGCCGGATCGCCCGGCCGGCCCTCCTTGACGTCCGCCGTGCAGGACAGCGAGGCCGGCGCCCGGCCGGTCAGCGCCGCCGAGAGCAGCGTCGCGTCCGGCTCGTGCTTCGCGTACGCCTGCGGGAAACCGCTGCGCTGCACCTTCTGTGCCGCCACCGTCAGCGGCAGCCGCGAATAGCCCGGGACCTTCTCCAGGCCCTGGTAGAACCGCCCCGACGAGTACACCGGGTCCAGGATCTGCTCCGGCGTCCCCCAGCCCTGCGAGGGTCGCTGCTGGAACAGGCCGAGCGAGTCCCGGTCGCCGTGCTGGATGTTCCGCAGCCCCGACTCCTGGAGCGCCGTCGCCAGCGCGATGGTGACCGCCCGCTCGGGCAGTCCCCGGGTGGTGCCCACGGCGGCGATCGTCGCCGCGTTGGACGCCTGCTCCGGAGTGAACTCGTACCGGTTCGCTCCGGTTCCGACCGTGCACCGCGGCGCACCCTTGCTGCCGGTGACGTAGTGCACCGCGACATACGCGACCAGGCCGAGGAGCACGGCGAACGCCGCCGCGAACCGGGCGGGACGACCGCGACGGGCGGGACGGGGGACACGGCTGGGCTCGGACACGCGCCCCACCGTACTGGAGGCCGAGTTAGGGTCGACACATGGCTGACACCGCTCCTCTCGCGACCTCCCTGGACCTCACGCTCGACGGCGCCGCGCTCACCGCCGCCCTCGTCGACCTCCCCTCCGTGAGCGGAACCGAGAAGCCGCTCGCCGACGCGATCGAGCAGGCCCTGCGGGCCCTGCCGCACCTCACCGTCGACCGGTACGGGAACAACGTCGTCGCCCGCACGCAGCTCGGCCGGGACGAGCGGGTCGTCCTCGCCGGACACATCGACACCGTCCCGATCGCCGACAACGTGCCCTCCAGGCTCGACGACGAGGGCATCCTCTGGGGCTGCGGCACCTCCGACATGAAGTCGGGCGTCGCCGTCCAGCTGCGCATCGCCGCGACGGTCCCCGCGCCCAACCGCGACCTCACCTTCGTCTTCTACGACAACGAGGAGGTCGCCGCCGACCTCAACGGCCTCGGCCACATCGCCGGCGCCCACCCGGAGTGGCTCGCTGGCGACTTCGCCGTCCTGCTGGAGCCCTCCTTCGGCGAGGTCGAGGGCGGCTGCCAGGGCACCCTGCGCGTCAAGCTGCGCACGGAGGGCGAGCGGGCCCATTCCGCGCGCTCCTGGATGGGCTCCAACGCCATCCACGGCGCCGCCCCGATCCTCGCCCGGCTCGCCGCGTACGAGCCGCGCAAGCCGGTCATCGACGGCCTGGAGTTCCACGAGGGCCTCAACGCGGTCGGCATCGAGGGCGGCGTCGCCACCAACGTCATCCCCGACGAGTGCGTCGTCACCGTCAACTACCGCTACGCCCCCGATCTCTCCCCGGAGCAGGCCGAGGCGCACGTCCGCGAGGTCTTCGCGGACTGCGGCGTCGCCGAGTTCGTGATCGACGACCAGAGCGGCGGCGCCCTGCCTGGCCTCTCCCACCCGGCCGCCGCGGCCTTCATGAAGGCGGTCGGCGGCAGCGCCCACCCCAAGTTCGGCTGGACCGACGTCGCCCGCTTCAGCGCGCTCGGCGTCCCCGCGGTCAACTACGGCCCCGGCGACCCGCTCTACGCGCACAAGCGGGACGAGCACGTGCACGTCGAGCGGATCCACCACTGCGAGGCACGTCTCCGCGACTGGCTGACCGACTGATTCCCGGAATTTCGCTTTTCGTCACCACTGTGGTCCTACCCTGACCGGACCGGAAGATCAGTGGAACGGTGAAAGGAGCCGGCCATGGGTGTAGCCGAGGAGCCGATGAAGCCCGAGGAGCAGCGGCTGGGACCGGTGCTCAGGCGCCGTGAACAGGTCCAGCCCGGCACCACGGACCAGCGCCTGCTCGACACCGAGGGCGACTCGGAGTGGGTGCACACCGATCCCTGGCGGGTCATGCGCATCCAGTCCGAGTTCGTGGAGGGCTTCGGCGCCCTGGCGGAACTGCCCAGCGCGATCAGCGTCTTCGGCTCGGCCCGCACGAGGCCCGACTCGCCCGAGTACGAGGCCGGCGTCCGCCTCGGCCAGGCGCTCGTCGAGGCCGGCTTCGCGGTGATCACGGGCGGCGGCCCCGGCGCCATGGAGGCGGCCAACAAGGGCGCCCGCGAGGCCAACGGCATCTCCGTCGGACTCGGCATCGAGCTGCCCTTCGAGCAGGGCCTCAACCCGCACGTCGACATCGGGGTCAACTTCCGCTACTTCTTCGTCCGCAAGACGATGTTCGTGAAGTACGCGCAGGGCTTCGTCGTCCTGCCGGGCGGCCTCGGCACCCTCGACGAGCTCTTCGAGGCCCTGACCCTGGTCCAGACCCGCAAGGTCACCCGCTTCCCGATCGTCCTGTTCGGGAGCGCGTACTGGAAGGGTCTCGTCGACTGGCTCCGCGACTCGGTCGTCGCGGGCGGCAAGGCCTCCGAGCAGGACCTCCTCCTCTTCCACGTGACGGACGACGTGGACGAGGCGGTCGCCCTGGTGACGAAGGAGGTCGGCCGCTAGCCGAGCGCCCGGGTCCTGCGGGGCCGGTCGGACGTGAACGGTCCGTCGGCCCCTCCCCGGGACCGGTTCCGGGGAGGGGCCGACGGGCGGGCCGACGGGCACGTCAGGGCAGCGCCGGGCAGGTCAGGAACTGGCGGGCAGGTCAGGGCAGCGCCGGGCAGGTCACGACACCGGCGCCCCGACGCCTAGGCCAGCCCGCGGCGGGCGACCGCGGGCGGCCGGTGCCCGGCGATGGACGCCACCATGTCCAGTACCTGCTTCGTCTCGGCCACCTCGTGCACCCGGTACACCCGGGCGCCCAGCCACGCCGACACCGCCGTCGTCGCAAGGGTTCCCAGGACCCGCTCCTTCACCGGCCGGTCCAGCGTCTCGCCGACGAAGTCCTTGTTGGACAGGGAGACCAGCACCGGCCATCCGGTGTCCGCCATCTCTCCCAGCCGCCGCGTCGCCTCCAGGCTGTGCCGCGTGTTCTTCCCGAAGTCGTGCCCCGGGTCGATCATGATGCCGTCCCGCCGCACGCCCAGCGCCACCGCGCGCTCCGCGAGGCCCACCGTCACGCCCAGGATGTCGGCCATCACGTCCTCGTACGCGACCCGGTGCGGCCGGGTCCGCGGCTCCACGCCGCCCGCGTGGGTGCACACGAGCCCCGCCCCGTACTTCGCCGCGACCTCCGCGAGCCGCGGATCGACCCCGCCCCACGCGTCGTTGAGCAGGTCCGCGCCCGCCTCGCACACCGCCTCGCCGACGTCCGCCCGCCAGGTGTCCACGCTGATCACGACGTCCGGATGGCGCCGTCGCACCTCGGCGACGAAGCCGACGGTGCGCCGCGCCTCCTCCTCGGGCGTGACCTCCTCGCCGGGGCCCGCCTTGACCCCGCCGATGTCGATGATCGCGGCGCCCTCGGCCACGGCCTGCTCGACGCGGGCGAGCGCCGGCTCGTCGCGGAACGTGGCTCCCTGGTCGTAGAAGGAGTCCGGGGTCCGGTTCACGATCGCCATGATCACCGGCTCGTGCGGCCCGAATTCACGCCGTCCCAAGCGCAGCATCCTTTATGTCCTCCCTCGCGACCGGTCGCCTGCCTCGTCTGCGACCCTAACTGTCGGTGGCGCATGGCACGATCGGCACGGGACGTTTTCCACGGACGGGGAGAGGCGCGCAGGTGTTCTGGTTTCTGCTGATCACGATGGTCGTGGTCGTCGCGGCGGTCACCCTGGCGGTGGTCGGCGGCGGTGACAGTGAGGTGCTGCCCGAGGCGGCGCCCGAGCAACTGGTGGATCCGCTTCCCGCGACCCGCCCGGTCGGCCCGGGCGACGTCGAGGCGCTGCGCCTCCCCGTGGCGGCCCGGGGCTACCGGATGGGGGACGTGGACGACGTCCTGGACCGGCTCGGCGCCGAACTCGCCGAGCGGGACGCCCGGATCGCCGACCTGGAGGCCGCCCTGGCGGGCGCCCGGCGGCGGGGCGAGGAGGAGGGCGAGTGAGCGACGGCAGGGCGATCGCGGGGCCGGACGGCCGGCTGCGCTGCCCCTGGGGTCTGTCGGCCGAGGACTACGTGGCGTACCACGACGAGGAGTGGGGCCGCCCGGTCCACGGCGACGACGCCCTCTTCGAGCGCCTGTGCCTCGAGGCCTTCCAGTCGGGACTGTCGTGGATCACGATCCTGCGCCGCCGTGAGGGCTTCCGGAAGGCGTTCTCCGGCTTCCGGATCGCCGAGGTGGCCCGGTTCACCGACGCCGACCGGGAGCGGCTGCTCGCGGACGAGGGGATCATCCGCAACCGCGCCAAGATCGACGCCACGATCGCCAATGCGAAGATCCTGGTCGACTGGAAGCCGGGCGAGCTCGACACGCTGATCTGGTCCTACGCACCGGACCCGGCGGCCCGCCCGGCCCCCGCGTCCGTCACCGAGGTACCGGCGGTGACGGACGAGTCGACGGCCCTGTCGAAGGCCCTGAAGAAGCGCGGTCTGCGCTTCATCGGCCCCACCACGGCGTACGCCCTGATGCAGGCCTGCGGTCTGGTCGACGACCACCTCGCCGACTGCCTGGCGCGCGGCGCCGGCCGCTGAGCCGGCGCCCGGCCGGTCCGCTCAGCGGCCGAGGTACTTCGGCTTCTCCTTGGCGATGAAGGCCTGCACGGCGATCGTGTGGTCCTCCGAGGCGCCCGCCTTCGTCTGGAGCTCGTCCTCCTTCTCCAGGGCCTCGGCGAGCGAGTGGTCGGCGCCGTACGCGAGGGACTCCTTCAGGGCCGCGTAGGCGACGGTCGGGCCCTCGGCCAGCGCGCGGGCCACCTTCGCGGCCTCCTCGGCGAGCGCGTCCGGGGCCACGAGCCTGTTCACGATGCCCAGCTCGTAGGCCTCCTGGGCGCTGATCGAGCGGGGGAAGAGCATCAGGTCGGCGGCCCGGCTGTGGCCGACGAGGCGCGGCAGGGTCCACGACATGCCCGAGTCGGCGGTGAGGGCCACACCGGCGAAGGAGGTGTTGAAGGAGGCCGTCTCCGCGACCACCCGGTAGTCGGCCGCGAGCGCGAAGCCGAAGCCGGCGCCGGCCGCGACGCCGTTCACAGCTGCGACGACCGGCTTCGCCATTCCGGTGAGGGCCCGCACGATCGGGTTGTAGTGGTCGCGCACCGTGTTCATGGTGCTGCTCGTGCCGGTCTCCTTGTCCTGGAGGAGCAGCCCCACGTGCTCCTTCAGGTCCTGGCCCACGCAGAACGCGCGGTCGCCGGCCGCGGTGAGCAGCACCGCCCGTACGGCGGGGTCCGCGGCGGCCGCCTCGGCCGCGTCGCGCAAGGCGACCTTGGCCGCCACGTTCATCGCGTTCATGGCCTCGGGGCGGTTGATCGTGATGGTGGCGAGCCCGTCGCTCACCTCGTACAGCACCGTGTCGGCCATCAAGGGATCCCTTCGCGTCTTCGCGTCGTCTGACTGGCCCAGCATGGCGGAGATCACGGGGTCCGCACATGTGAGCTGCGTCAAAGAATCGCCGCCCGGACGGCGACCGATGGCGGCGAAGTATCGCAGGTGGATCGGCGAAATGTGCGGCTTTGTGAAAGCGCGTTGCGGAAGCGATGCCACCTGATGTTGGTCATCGGGTCCTGTGATGCGGGATAATGACCGGGAAGCAATCGTGTTCGATGCTGACGTTGAGCTGGTTTCAGGAAGGGGAACGAGCATGGCGGCCATGAAGCCGCGGACGGGTGACGGCCCGCTCGAGGTGACCAAGGAGGGGCGGGGCATCGTCATGCGCGTTCCGCTCGAAGGCGGCGGCCGGCTCGTCGTCGAGCTGACCCCGGACGAGGCGAAGGCGCTCGGCGAAGCCCTGCGAGAAGTCGTCGGCTGACCCGCGCCTCGCGCGCATTTCCGCTTCTGCCCCGGCACGGTGACCACCGCGCCGGGGCAGCGGTGTGTCGGGGGCCGGGCACCGGGGTGGGGCTCAGACGCCCCTGCGCACCGCGCACAGCAGACCGTCGCCCACCGGAAGCAGGGTGGGCAGCAGCTCCCGGCTCTCCCGTACGGTCCGCAGCAGCTCGCGTATCCGCTGCACCTCGGCCGGCTGGGCCGCCGAGTCGACCGTGCGCCCGTCCGCGAAGACGCCCTCGAAGCAGACCAGACCGCCCGGTCGCAGCAGGCGCAACGATTCAGCGAGGTAGTCCAGGAGCTCCAGCCGGTCGCCGTCGCAGAAGACCAGGTCGTAGCCGCCGTCCGCGAGCCGGGGGAGGACCTCCAGCGCCCGGCCCGGGATGAACCGGGCCCGGTTGCCCGCGAAACCCGCCGCGCGGAACGCCGCCTTCGCGTGCGCCTGACGCTCCGGCTCCATGTCCACGGTGGTCAGCACCCCGTCGGGCCGCATCCCCAGCAGCAGGTAGATGCCGGACACGCCCGTGCCCGTGCCGATCTCCGCCACCGCCTTGGCGTCCGCCGTCGCCGCCAGCAGGCGCAGCGCGGCGCCGGTGCCCGGAGACACCGAGGGCAGCCCCGCCTCACGGGCCCGGTCACGGGCCCAGCGCAGCGCTTCGTCCTCGGCGACAAAGGCCTCGGCGAACGCCAAGCTCGTCTGCCGGTTGGCGGTAATGGCCCTCTCCTGTCCCCGTCATGGACGCCGTAGTTGACGCAGGCGTCGACTGTATCCGCTGCGCGCGGGAACCCGCAGATGGGACCGCGCGTTCATAGAGACAGGAAGCGGGGCGGGTCGCGGACGCGAGCCGGACCCAAATTCGCGTAAAGATTCTTATCCGGAGCTAACGGGCGAGGTGGCTATGGTAGGGGCTCCACTGGACACCACCAGAGCCGACAGGGGAGGTGCGGCTGCGCCTGGGGATCGGAGAGGAGTGCTCCGTCGCCTTCTCCGTTCGGCAGGTGAGCCGAAATCCGTGACCGACACCGCTGACCGTTCCCGCACCACCGACTCCGCACCCACCACCGCGACCTTCGCATCGGACGCGGAATCGCAGGCGTGGACTCCGCCCAGCTGGGAGGAGATCGTCAGCACGCACAGCGGCCGGGTGTACCGGCTCGCCTACCGCCTGACCGGCAACCAGCACGACGCCGAGGACCTCACCCAGGAGGTCTTCGTCCGCGTCTTCCGCTCCCTGTCGTCCTACACGCCGGGGACCTTCGAGGGCTGGCTGCACCGCATCACCACGAACCTGTTCCTGGACATGGTGCGCCGCAAGCAGCGCATCCGCTTCGACGCGCTCGCCGACGACGCCGCCGAGCGGCTGCCCAGCCGCGAGCCGTCCCCGCAGCAGGCCTTCAACGACACCCACTTCGACGCCGACGTGCAGCAGGCCCTGGACACCCTCGCGCCCGAGTTCCGCGCCGCGGTCGTCCTCTGCGACATCGAGGGCCTCTCGTACGAGGAGATCGCCGCGACCCTGGGCGTGAAGCTCGGCACCGTCCGCAGCCGCATCCACCGTGGCCGCTCCCACCTGCGCAAGGCGCTCAAGCACCGCTCGCCCGAGGCGCGGGCGGAGCGGGCCCTTGCCGCCGTCGGCTGGGAGGGCGTAACGGCGTGAGTGGCACCAGTCCGTCACCGACCCCCGCGGAGCACCATCTCGGGGACCGGCTCGCCGCGCTCGTCGACGGCGAACTCGGTCACGACGCCCGCGAGCGAGTCCTCGCACATCTCGCGACCTGCCCCAAATGCATGGCCGAGGCCGACGCGCAGCGCAGCCTGAAGAGCGTCTTCGCCGCCAGCGCGCCCCCGCCGCCCTCGGAGGGGCTGTTGGCACGCCTCCAGGGGCTGCCGGGGGGAGCGGATGACCAGGGGGGATCCTTCGACGACCTCTTCCGCCGGGGAGGGGTGCGCTCCGACGGTTTCGCCACGGCGGCGCCCGTCACCCCGGACAGCGGATTCCGTATCCACGAGGTCGGCGACCGCTCCTCCGGGCGGGGCCGGCGCTTCGCCTTCGCGGCGGCCAGCGCGGTCTCCTTCGCGGCCATCGCGCTGAGCGGCACCATGCAGCTCGACGCGACCCGCGGCGGCCAGGGCACCGGGAACAACGTCACCCCGCTGCGCGCCCCGGCGACCTTCGCGTCCGGATCCCGCCGCGACGCGGGCGCGGAGCCCGCGCCTCCGACGGTCGTTCCGGCCCGGCTCGAACTGTCCCCGTTCATACGTCCCGCGAGCCCGGCGCTGCGCCTCTCGTACGCTCCGGGCGCCGACCTGAAAATTCCGACCGTCACCCCGGCCCCCAGTCCCTCCCACCACTGACCGGCGACCTGGTTGAATCCAGGGGCAGGGGCGCGCCGCCCGGCGATGCGGGCGGCGCGGACAGGTCATCTGGTGCGGGGAGAGCATGAAGAACGGGAAGCCGACCTGGTGGAGCCGGCCGTCGAGCAGCACACCACCCACGACGCCGGCCGCACCCGGTGAACCGGCCGAGGACACGGACTTCACCCTCGCCGCCCCGACGCCGGTCGCCGTGGCGACCGAGCCTGAGGCGGCTCCCGCTGCCGCGGCCGCGCCCGAGGCGGCTCACGAGGGCTTGCCCGCACCCGAGGCCCCGGGAGCGACCGTCGTGCCCGCCCCGGCATCCGAGCCGGAGGTCCCGGCGGCGTCCGTCATACCCGGGCCCGCCCCCGAGGTCCCGGCCGCGCCCGTCGTACCCGCGCCCGCGTCCGCGCCGGAGCCCGAGGTCACGGCTCCCGTGCCGGTCGTCCCGCAGGCGCCCGGGGCGTCCGCCTCCGCGCCGGTCCCGGAGCCGACCGTCCAGCCGGCGCCCGAGGCGGCCCCCGCTCCCGTACCGGCGCAGACCGCCCCCGCCGAGCAGCCGGTCCCGCAGCCCCTGCACGCCCCCGATCCGTACCGGACACCGCCCTACGGCGAGCCCGGCCCGTGGGCGCCCGCGCCGCCCGTCCAGCGGCCCGTACCGCCGGTCCCGCCGGCCCACGCGGCCCAGGCGGCACCGCAGCCACCCACGGCCTCCCTGACGCCCGCCTACGACCCCTGGGGGATGCCGCCGCAGGCGCCGGCCGAGGGCAAGGCGCCCAGGAAGCCGCGGCGCGGCCTCGCGCTCGTCGGCGCGCTGGCCTTCGCCCTCGTCACCGGCGTCATCGGCGGTGGCGTCGGCGCGTACGTCGAACGGCACGGCGGCATCACCACCATCGAGCTGCCCCAGGCCGACCCCGAGGCCATCGGACGCGCCCCCGAGAGCGTCGCCGGGATCGCCGCGCGCGCCCTGCCCGGCGTCGTCACCATCCATGTCAGCGGCGGCGGTTCCTCCGGTACCGGCACCGGCTTCGTGCTCGACACCAGCGGCCACATCCTCACGAACAACCACGTGGTGGACGCGGCCGCCTCCTCCGGGGAGATCTCCGTCACGTTCTCCAACGGCGAGTCCGCCCGCGCCAAGCTCATCGGCCGCGACACCGGCTACGACCTCGCCGTCATCCAGGTGTCCGGCGTCTCCGGCCTCGAACCGCTACGGCTCGGCAACTCCGAGAACGTCCGCGTCGGCGACCCCGTCGTCGCCATCGGCGCCCCCTTCGACCTCTCCAACACCGTGACCTCCGGCATCATCAGCGCCAAGGAGCGCCCGATCACCGCCGGCGGCGAGAAGGGCGACGGTAGCGACATCAGCTACGTCGACGCGCTGCAGACCGACGCCCCCATAAACCCCGGCAACTCCGGTGGCCCGCTGCTCGACTCGCAGGCCCGGGTCATCGGCATCAACAGCGCCATCCGCGCGGCCGGCAACGGCTCCGGCGGCGAGAGCGGCGGGCAGTCCGGCTCCATCGGCCTCGGCTTCGCCATCCCGATCAACCAGGGCAAGCGGGTCGCCGAGGAGCTCATCAACACCGGCAAGGCCACCCACCCGGTGATCGGCGTGAGCCTCGACATGCAGTACGGCGGCGACGGCGCCCGGGTCGGCGTGAAGGGCAAGGGCGGCGCCTCGTCCGTCACGCCCGGCGGCCCGGCCGACAAGGCCGGCATCCGTCCCGGCGACGTCATCACCAAGGTCGACGGGCAGCGCGTGCACAGCGGCGAGGAGCTGATCGTGAAGATCCGCGCGCACCGACCGGGCGACCGGCTGAAGTTGACCCTGACCCGCGACGGCAAAGAGCAGACAAAGACCTTGACCCTCGGTACCTCGACGGGCGGCTGACCGCCATGTGGAGGACATCACGTGGTACCCGCCCGACAGATTCGGCGGGTACCGTGGAGCGGTCCGGGGACCGGCGTGAAGGAGCTACAGGGTGTTCAGCGACATAGGCGCGCTCGAGCTGGTGACGCTGGTGGTGCTCGCCGTGCTCATCTTCGGCCCGGAGAAGCTGCCCAAGGTGATCCAGGACGTGTCCCGGTTCATCCGCAAGGTCCGCGAGTTCTCCGACAGCGCGAAGCAGGACATCCGCAACGAGCTCGGCCCGGAGTTCAAGGACTTCGAGTTCGAGGACCTCAACCCCAAGACCTTCATCCGCAAGCAGCTCGAAGGCAACGAGGACCTCAAGGACCTCAAGGAGCTCCGCTCCACCTTCGACCTCAAGAAGGAGATGAACGAGGTCGCGGACGCGGTGCACGGCCGGGAGGTCGCGGCCGCCCCCGCTCCCGCCGCGGTCAACGGCTCCCCGGACCTGCTGAAGAAGCAGGACAAGCCGGACGCCGGCGAGCGCCCGCCGTACGACTCGGACGCCACCTGACGACGGCCTGTCACCGCCCCACTGCGTCCTGGTGGCTATCCTCCCTCTGTTGACGCAACGAGGAGGCTGCCGGAGATGAAGACGACGAGTCGGGTGGAAGCCGACGGGTTTCTGCGCGCGCCCTTCGCCTGGTACGGGCTCGACGAGGCGTTCACCGGGCCCCGCCGGCTGATGCAGATCGGCACGGCGGCGGACGGGACCGTACAGCACGGGTCGATGGGCCATGGTGACGAGCCGTCGATAAAGTCCGAGGCCGGCGGCGCGGAGAAGGAGCGGTTCGCGATCGTCGTGACGGTCGCCGCCCACCCCGTACGCCGCTCCGGCGACGGCACGGGCGTCCTGGACGCCACGACGGTGTCCTCGGCGGCCTGGCTGGCCGGCTCGGGGCTCCTGGCCCACACCTGGCCGGCCCAGCTCGACCACGCCCTGCGGGACAACTGGCTGGACCAGCAGACCGAGACGGCCTTCGAACTCGCCGACGACCTCGAAGGTCCCGCCTGGTCCACGCTCTCGCTCCCGGTGGACGGCGTACCCGTGCCGTTCCACTACCGGGAGTCCGAGTTCGGATGGGTGCTGGCGGGGTCGGCCCCCGGGGTGCACATCGGGGCCTACGGGCGGGGGATGAGCGCGTACGGGCTCGGCTTCGCGCAGGTGAAGGACCTCGGCGCGTACGCATGACGGCATGACGGCGTGACGGCTTGAAGGCACGCAGGCACGAAGGAGGGGCACCCCGTTCGCGGGGTGCCCCTCCTTCGTGCGCGCGGCCCGGCGGCCGGTGGTCCGGCCGTGTCCGCGGCCGGGGCGGGCGAGTGCCCGCCCCCGGGCCTCAGAACTTGTTCTTCGGCGTGATGCCCAGGCTCATGCCCGACAGACCGCGCTGGCGGCCGCCGAGCTTGCCGGCGATGGTGCGCAGGGCCGCACCGGCCGGGGAGTCGGGGTCGGCCAGGACGACCGGCCTGCCCTCGTCGCCGCCCTCGCGGAGACGGACGTCGATCGGGATGGACCCGAGCACCGGGACCGTGGCTCCGGTGGTCTTGGTCAGACCGTCCGCGACGCGCTGGCCGCCGCCCGAGCCGAACACGTCGACCATCTCGTCGCAGTGCGGACACGGCATGCCCGACATGTTCTCGACGACGCCGACGATCTTCTGGTGGGTCTGCACGGCGATCGAGCCGGCCCGCTCGGCCACCTCGGCCGCGGCCTGCTGCGGGGTCGTGACGACCAGGATCTCCGCGGTGGGCACGAGCTGCGCGACCGAGATCGCGATGTCGCCGGTGCCCGGCGGGAGGTCGAGCAGCAGGACGTCCAGGTCGCCCCAGTACACGTCCGCGAGGAACTGCTGGAGCGCGCGGTGCAGCATCGGGCCGCGCCACACGACCGGCGCGTTGCCCGGGGTGAACATACCGATGGAGATGACCTTCACGCCGTTCGCCGACGGCGGCATGATCATGTTCTCGACCTGGGTCGGACGGCCGTCCACGCCCAGCATGCGGGGCACGCTGTGGCCGTAGATGTCGGCGTCCACGACACCGACCTTCAGACCGTCGGCGGCCATCGCCGCCGCCAGGTTGACCGTCACCGAGGACTTGCCGACGCCGCCCTTGCCGGAGGCGACCGCGTAGACGCGGGTCAGCGAGCCGGGCTTCGCGAACGGGACCTCACGCTCGGCGGTGGTGCCGCGCAGCGCCGCCGCGAGCTCCTTGCGCTGCTCGTCGCTCATCACGTCCAGCGAGACGTCGACGCCCGTGACGCCCTCGACGCGGGACACGGCGTCGGTGACCCGCTGGGTGATGGTGTCGCGCATGGGGCAGCCGGAGACCGTCAGATAGACGGTGACCGCGACCCGCCCGTCGGAACCGATCTCCACCGACTTGACCATGCCGAGGTCGGTGATCGGCTTGTTGATCTCGGGGTCGTTCACCGTCGCCAGTGCTTCGCGCACCGCGTCTTCCGTAGCCATAGTAGAGATGGTACGGCGACGACCACCGGCTCATGAAAGCCCTGTCAACGGTCGGGTACGTCACTCCCGCGGGCGCCCTCGTCCGGGAATAGATCCCGGCGGTCCCCGTCGCGGTGCTCCAGCTCCTTGAGCAGGTCCTGGAGCTCCGAGCGCATCCAGTCGCGCGTCGCCACCTCGCCGAGGCCCATCCGCAGCGCCGCGACCTCCCGGGTCAGGTACTCGGTGTCGGCGATCGAGCGCTCGTTCTGCTTGCGGTCCTGCTCCAGGTTGACCCGGTCCCGGTCGTCCTGCCGGTTCTGGGCGAGGAGGATCAGCGGGGCCGCGTACGAGGCCTGCAGGGACAGCATCAGGGTCAGGAAGATGAACGGGTACTTGTCGAAGCGCAGGTTCTCCGGCGCGGAGACGTTCCACACCACCCAGGCGATGATGAGGAGCGTCATCCACACGAGGAACCGCCCCGTCCCCAGGAAGCGCGCGATGCGCTCCGAGAGGCGCCCGAAGGCCTCCGGGTCGTACTCGGGGAGCAGCCGGGGGCGCCGCACGCGCGGCTGGTCGAGCCGGATCCGCGGCAGCGCGCGGTCCCGGTCGCGCTCGCGGTCCCGTTCCTGAGTGCGCTCAGCCACCGTGCACCCCCTCCTCGTGGAACTCGGTCTCGCGCCAGTCGTCCGGCAGCAGGTGGTCGAGCACGTCGTCCACCGTCACCGCGCCCAGCAGCGAACCGCCCTCGTCCACCACCGGGGCCGCGACCAGGTTGTACGCGGCGAAGTAGCTGGTCACGGCCGGCAGCGGGGTGGCTGGGCCGAGCGGTGGCAGATCACTGTCCACCAGCGCGCTGACCAGCGTGAACGGCGGATCCCGCAGCAGCCGCTGGAAGTGCACCGTACCCAGGTACTTGCCCGTCGGCGTCTCGTCCGGCGGCCGGCACACGTACACCTGCGCCGCGAGCGCGGGGGACAGGTCCTGCTGGCGCACCCGGGCGAGCGCGTCGGCGACCGTGGCGTCCGGGCGCAGCACGATCGGCTCGGTGGTCATCAGACCGCCCGCGGTCCGCTCCTCGTACGCCAGGAGCCGGCGAACGTCCGCCGCGTCGTCCGGCTGCATCAGCGTGAGCAGCCGCTCCTGGTCCTCCTCCGGCAGCTCCGAGAGCAGGTCGGCGGCGTCGTCCGGATCCATGGCCTCAAGGACGTCGGCGGCCCGCTCCTCCTTCAGCTTGCCCAGGATCTCGACCTGGTCGTCCTCCGGCAGCTCCTCCAGGACGTCGGCGAGCCGGTCGTCGTCGAGGGCGGCGGCCACCTCCGCCCGGCGCTTCGGGGAGAGGTGGTGCAGCACATTGGCGAGGTCGGCCGGGCGCAGCTTCTCGAAGGTGGCGACCAGGTTTTCGGCGCCCTGCCCGTGCTCCTCCAGGGAGAAGCCGGTGACGGCCGACCACTCGACGGTCAGCGCCTCGCCCTTGCGGCGCAGCGCCCCGCCCTTGCCGCGCCGTACGTAGACCTTGTCGATCTCCCAGTCGCGGCGGGCCGGCAGCTGCTGGATGGCCACGTCGAGGACGGTGACCTCCTCGCCGGACTCGACCAGCGTCACCCGGCGGTCGAGGAGCTCGCCGAGGACGAGCCGTTCGGTGGGGCGCTGCTCGAAGCGGCGCATGTTGACCACGCCGGTGGTGATGACCTGCCCGGATTCGACGCCGGTGATCCGGGTCATCGGCACGAAGACACGACGCCGGGACAGCACCTCGACCACCATGCCGAGGAGCCGGGGCGGGCGGCGGCCGACCCGCAGCATCGCCACCAGGTCGCTGACCCGGCCGACCTGGTCGCCGACCGGATCGAAGACCGGGACTCCGGCGAGATGGGAGACGAAGATCCGGGGGGCGCCAGCCGCCATGCCACGCGCCTCCTCGGTTCCGCACGATTCGGGTCCGTCCGGGGCCGACGCCCCGCTTGCCGGGTTCAGGCTAGCCCGTGCCGCTCGGTGCCGCTCCGGCAGAGCCCCCGTCCGGCTGCCTGCGGCGCCGTGACCCGGCCCGGGTACGCTGCGGTCTGCCGACCCCACCGGCACCCGGCTCCGACCGGGGCCTGTCCCCCCCCCACCGACCGAGAGGCGCCCAGGTGACCGTCCTCCGTCCGTCCTCGCGCATCCGCCGGGCCGTCCTGCCACTGGCACTGTGCGCCGGTCTCATGACGACGCTGACCGCCTGCGCCTCCGACCCGGACGAGGGGACCAACGGCGTCGGGAAGCTCGAGGCGACGGCCATCGAGAAGAAGGCCCAGTCGGCGGCGGACGCGGCCAAGGCGGTCCGCCTGTCCGGCACGCTCGTCAGCAAGGGCGGCACGTACAAGCTGAACATGCGGCTCAAGCAGGACGGCGCCTCCGGCTCGGTGACCATCAAGAACAGCACCTTCGAGCTGCTGCGGGTCGGCGACGAGCTCTTCCTCAAGGCCGACGCGGCGTTCTGGGAGCACGAGGACCCCTCGTCGGGCGAGTCCTCGGGTGCCCCGTCCTCCTCGGGTTCCGGCTCCGGCTCCGACTCCTCCTCGGAATCCGGCGGGGACTCCGACGCCGGCTCCGACGCCGGTTCCGAGGCCGCCGACAAGCTCGACGACATGTACGTGAAGGTGCCGCAGGACGACCCCTCGTACAAGCAGCTGCGCGGCTTCACCGACATGGACCTGCTGCTCGACGGGCTCATCGGCCTGCACGGCGACGTCGCCAAGGGCGACTACGACAAGATCGGCGGGGTCCGCACGATCAACGTCAGGGGCGGTGAGGACGGCGAGGGCGGCTCCCTCGACGTCTCCCTGGAGGGCACCCCGTTCCCGGTGCGCTTCGCGCGCGGCGGCGGCGCGGGCGTGGTCGTCCTGTCCGAGTGGGACAAGGACTTCCCGCTCGCCGAGCCGGCCAAGGGCCAGACCCTCGACTACGGCAAGCAGCTGCCGCGCGGCTGAGGCCCGGGGTACGGGCGGGCGGCGGCGTCGGTCGACGCGACCGGCGGTACGCCGAGGGGGTGCCCTGTGCCGCCTGGCGCGCGGGGCTGCCTCTCAGGGGGTGTCCTCTGCCCCCTAGCGCGCGCGGCGCTTCCTCTTGAAGAGCAGCTTCGGCAGGCCGGCCGGGACCGGGCGGCGGGTGATGCCCGGGGACGGGAGCGGGACGGCGGCCAGCGAGCCGTCCGGGAGGTCGGTGGTCGAGCCGCGCGGGTCGAGGCGGACCACGCGGCACTCGCGGGCCCAGCGGTCCGGCATGGCCTCGCCGTCGGAGGCGTTGAGCCGCTTGCCCTTCAGCTCGGCGACGGCCGCGTCCCACTCCTCCGAACCGGCCGGCAGCTCGCGCACCGCGGCCGTCCAGGCCACGATCCGGCCGCCCTTGTCCTTGCTGCGTACGGTGACCTCGGCGGTGCCGCCGTCCACCAGGCCCGGCAGCGGCTGCTCGCCGGGTCCGTCGCCGACCACATGGGCGGCGCCGTCGTGCCAGACGTGCCAGAGCGCCCGTGCGGCCGGGGCGTCGCCCCGGACCCAGATGAGGCCTGACTTCTTCGTGGCCTCCTCGACGAGGGCGGGCCCGAGCTGCGCGTCTGTCATGCCCGCAGCTTAGCCACCGCGGGCGACACCGATCCCGGTGGCGGGGATCCCTACAGCCAGCCGTTGCGCTTGAGGGTGCGGTGGATGGCGAAGCAGATGACGGCGATGCCGCCGAGCACCATCGGGTAGCCGTACTTCCAGTGCAGTTCCGGCATGTGGTCGAAGTTCATGCCGTAGACGCCGCAGACCGCCGTGGGGACGGCGACGATGGCCGCCCACGAGGTGATCTTGCGCATGTCCTCGTTCTGCGCGACGGTCGCCTGCGCCAGGTTGGCCTGGAGGATCGAGTTGAGCAGCTCGTCGAAGCCGATGACCTGTTCCTGGACGCGGGCCAGGTGGTCGGCGACGTCCCGGAAGTACTTCTGGATGTCGGGGTCGACCAGTCGCATCGGGCGCTCGCTGAGCAGCTGCATCGGGCGCAGCAGCGGCGTGACGGCCCGCTTGAACTCCAGTACCTCGCGCTTGAGTTGGTAGATCCGGCCGGTGTCCGTGCCGCGGGTGGAACCCTTGGCGGGCGGCGAGAAGACGTCGATCTCGATCTGGTCGATGTCGAGCTCGACGGCGTCGGCGACCGCGATGTAGCCGTCGACGACGTGGTCGGCGATGGCGTGCAGCACGGCCGAGGGGCCCTTGGCGAGGAGTTCGGGCTCGCCCTGGAGGCGGTGCCGGAGGTTGCGCAGGGAGCCCTGGCCGCCGTGCCGGACGGTGATGACGAAGTCGGGGCCGGTGAAGACCATGACCTCGCCGGTCTCCACGACCTCGCTGGTCGCGGTGAGTTCGGCGTGCTCCACGTAGTGGATCGTCTTGAAGACGGTGAAGAGGGTGTCGTCGTAGCGCTCCAGCTTCGGTCGCTGGTGGGCGTGGACGGCGTCCTCGACGGCGAGCGGGTGCAGCCCGAACTCCGCGGCGATACCGGCGAATTCGGCCTCGGTCGGCTCGTGCAGGCCGATCCACGCGAAGCCGCCGCTCTCGCGCACCTGGCGCATCGCGCCGCGCGGCGTCAGGCAGGCCCGGTCGTCGACCCGGCCTCCGTCGCGGTAGACGGCGCAGTCCACGACGGCGGTCGCGGCCGTGGGGTCGCGCGTGGCGTCGTAGTTGGCGTACGAGGAGACGGTCGTGGTCTTGCGCAGGGAGTGCCGCAGGGACGGACGTACGGCGGCGCGCAGGTCACGGATCATCGACATGGGCGTGCTCCTTCACGGAGAGGCCGTCGGCGACCGTGGCACAGCCCGGAATGAGGACGTGGAGCTACGTCGTCCACAAAGCGGGCGGCACCGGAGGATCGCGGTGACGGCGTTCGCTACAGACAGGCAAAGAGGGAAGCTCTTCCGTCGTGCGAGATGCCGGGGAGGAAAGGGGACCTGAAGCGGTCCCCGGATCACCGGGAGGAGAGGCGCACCGGGCCGGGTGCGCTGCGGCGGAAGAGCCTGCTGGTACTGCCCGATCGACTTCGATCCATCGCAGTCCCACCTCCTCCGGCCGGTCCCTCGTGAGGGATGACGTGTGACGAGCAGTCGGGAATCCCGACCAGTGGCCAAGACTATCAGCCGACAGAGGGTCAATCCCTTACTTTGCCCGTTCCATACGCGCTTTATGCTCGCGGCATGGGAGAAATTCTTGCTCTGGTCGAGGCCCGGCTGCGCACGGCCCTCGGCGAGCCGGACGCACGTGCCGCGATCACCTTCCTCGGCACCGACCGCATCGAGGTCCTGCGCTTCGTCGACGCCGACGCCGGCCTCGTGCGCTACGCGACCCTCGGCATGTCCGCGCAGCCGATGGCGGACCCGACCTCCGCGCTCGCCGACCCGGTGAAGGGTCCGCGCGCGGAGCTGGTGCTCTCGGTGCGGGCCGGGATCGCCGAGACCGACAAGGTGCTCCGCCCGCTCGCGGTGCTCGCCGCCACCCCGCAGGTGGAGGGCGTGGTCGTGGCCCCGGGCGCCTCGCTCGACGTGGGTGAGCCGCTGTGGCCGGGCGCCCCGTTCAGCTCCGTGCTGGTCGCCGAGTCCGGCGGCCTGGTGGAGGACCTCGAGCTCGACGAGCCGATGGATCCGGTGCGTTTCCTGCCGCTGCTGCCGATGACCTCGAACGAGGCGGCGTGGAAGCGGGTGCACGGGGCGCAGGCCCTGGAGGAGCGCTGGCTGGTGAACGGGACGGACCTCCGCGATCCGTCGCGCAGGTCCGTCACGCTGGACTGAACGGGTTCGGTATCCGACAACCGTCGGCGGAGTGTGAACGGCTCGGGCCGGACGGGTGATCATCGGTGATCGTCCTTGACGCGGGGCTCCAGGGGTAGGACCGTTGAGCCCTATGAGGGGCGAACCCAGTTGCCCGAAGTGCGGTGGCCGGGTCAGGGCGCCCGGTCTCTTTGCCGACTCCTGGCAGTGCGACGTGCACGGCTCGGTGCACCCGCTCCAGCCCGTGATCCCGCCCAGCGTCGAGGCCCTCGGTGTCGTGGTGCACCGTGCCCACGTGCCGGTGTGGATGCCGTGGCCCCTACCCGTCGGATGGCTGTTCACCGGGGTCGCGTACGCCGGTGACGACCGCAGCGGTGGACGCGCGACCGCCGTGGCCTGTTCGGGACCCGGGCCGCTCGGCGGCATCGGGGAGCTGCTGCTCGTCGCCGAGGAGCTCGGCGTCGGGCTCGGCGCTCGGTACGCGGGCATCGACGGTCCCGACCCCGGCGCCGGCATGGCGATCGACAAGCCGCCGCAGGTCAAGGTGCTCGCCGCCGGCCGGCCGACCCCGCTCTGGCACGTCACCGGGGCCCCGCAGGACCGTGCGGTCTTCGCGGGGGAGGCGCGCGGGCTCTGGCTGTGGGCGATCGTCTGGCCCGAGCAGTCGGGCCTGCTGATGTACGACGAGCTGGTGCTGACCGACCTGCGGGACGCCGGCGCTGAGGTCGAGCTGCTGCCGTGCGGGGCGCTGACCCCGAGGCTGCTGACCTGAGGCGGCGAGGGCGGTAGGGGTCCGGCCGCGCAGGCGGGCCTCGTGCCGGTGCCGACCCGTGCGGTGTGCGAGATCCGGGCACCGGCGGTGCGCGGTGCCGGCCGCCACGGCCGTCGGCGGGGCCGGTGGCGCCGGGCGGGGAGCCCGTCGGGCGCGACGCGGCGCTGCTCGGTGTGTAAGGAGCGAGCGCTTCACTGGATCCGTACGGATGTGTGCTCTTCGCCCGTTATGCTGGAGCGTTCCCACCGTCCGCCCCGAACCCTGGAGACCCGCGTCGTGCGCATCGATCTGCACACCCACTCCACGGCCTCGGACGGCACGGACACTCCGGCCGAGCTTGTCCGCAACGCGGCCGCCGCCGGTCTCGACGTGGTCGCGCTGACCGACCACGACACCACCCGCGGGTACGCGGAGGCCATCGCCGCCCTGCCCGAGGGGCTCACCCTCGTCACCGGGGCCGAGCTGTCCTGCCGCCTCGACGGGGTGAGCCTGCACATGCTGGCGTATCTCTTCGATCCGGAGGAGCCCACCCTCTCCGCCGAGCGCGAGCTGGTCCGGGACGACCGCGTGCCGCGGGCGCGCGCCATGGTCGGCAAGCTCCAGGAGCTCGGCGTCCCCGTCACCTGGGAGCAGGTCGCCCGGATCGCCGGCGACGGTTCCGTGGGCCGCCCGCACGTCGCCGAGGCCCTCGTGGAGCTGGGTGTCGTGCCGGACGTCTCCGGCGCCTTCACCCCCGACTGGCTCGCCGACGGCGGCCGGGCGTACGTGGGGAAGCACGAGCTCGACCCGATCGAGGCCGTCCGGCTGGTCAAGGCCGCCGGCGGGGTCACCGTCTTCGCGCACCCGCTGGCCGTCAAGCGCGGTGAGTGCGTGCCCGAGTCCGCGATCGCCCGGCTCGCCGAGGCCGGTCTCGACGGCATCGAGGTGGACCACATGGACCACGACGAGCCGACCCGGGCGCGGTTGCGCGGCCTCGCGAAGGAAGTGGGGCTGCTGACCACGGGCTCCAGCGACTACCACGGCAGCCGCAAGACCTGCGCCCTCGGGGAATTCACCACGGACCCCGAGATCTTCGGCGAGATCACCCGCCGGGCCACGGGCGCCTTCCCGGTGCCGGGCGCCGGCGGACGCGGCTAGCCGCCGACACCACCACGTTCCGCCCTGCCGGGCGCCGCGCGGCGTGACCGCCGTGCGCTCCGGAGTGGTGCGTCCGTCCTCCCTCTCCGCGGGGTCCTCCCTGCCCATCCTCCGGAACCCCATGTTCCGGATGCCCTTGTACACCCCTTTCCCACAAGGCCCTTCACCGTGTTCGACGTCGCCGTCTTCGGCTCGCTGTTCCTCACCCTCTTTGTGATCATGGATCCCCCCGGGATCACGCCGATCTTCCTCGCCCTCACCTCCGGCCGCGCCGCGAAGGTCCAGCGCCGCATGGCCTGGCAGGCCGCCGCCGTCGCCCTCGGTGTCATCACCGTCTTCGGCATCCTGGGCCAGCAGATCCTCGACTACCTGCACGTCTCGGTCCCCGCGCTGATGATCGCGGGCGGGCTGCTCCTGCTGCTCATCGCGCTCGACCTGCTCACCGGCAAGACCGACGAGCCCAAGCAGACCAAGGACGTCAACGTCGCGCTCGTCCCGCTGGGCATGCCGCTGCTGGCCGGTCCCGGTGCCATCGTGTCGGTGATCCTCGCCGTGCAGCACGCGGACGGCGTCGCCTCGCAGGTCTCCGTGTGGACGGCCATCGTCGCCATGCACGTGGTGCTGTGGCTGACCATGCGCTACTCCCTGGTGATCATCCGGGTCATCAAGGACGGCGGCGTCGTCCTGGTGACGCGGCTCGCGGGCATGATGCTCTCCGCGATCGCCGTGCAGCAGATCATCAACGGCGTCACCCAGGTCATCCAGGCCTCCTGAGGCCCTCGGACGGCGCCTCCGGAGACCCCCGGACACCACTGCGCCCCCGTACGGATTCCGCTTCTGCGAAGTCCGTGCGGGGGCGCGGTGCGTGAAAGGTGTGCCCGTTACGAGGCCGTGGTCTCGGCGGGGCGGATCCAGATGCGCTGGCCGACTGCGGCGGCCTGCTGCACGATCCCGTTGACGGAGGCGGCGTCCACGACGGTCCGGTCGACGGGCGTACCGTCGATGTCGTCAAGTCGCAGGATTTCGAAGCGCACGGGCTTCTCCCTTCGTCTGAGTTGATCCTCCTGATGGAGAACTGCGTTACGTAGGGGTTCAACGGCATGCATCCTGCAAACATTCCCTACGCTAAGGAAATTTTTCGGATGACTAACTACTCGCAGGTAGGGAGGGATGAGCCGATCGGAATCGAGGCCCGCCTGGAGCGCACCAACGAGCTCCTCCAGCGGATGCTGGCCGAGGTGGCGAAGACCCCCTCCACCCATGCCATCTTCGTCGACGCGGGTTACGTCTATGCTTCCGCCGGGTTGCTGGTCGCGGGCACCGAGGACCGGCGCAACTTCGACCTGGACGCCGAGGGCCTCATCGAGGCCTTCATCGACACGGCGCGCACGATCTTCGCGGACAGCCGCCTGCTGCGCGTCTACTGGTACGACGGTGCCCGGCGCCGCATCCACACCCCCGAACAGCAGGCCGTCGCCGCGCTGCCCGACGTCAAGGTCCGCCTCGGCAACCTCAACTCCAACAACCAGCAGAAGGGCGTCGACTCCCTCATCCGCTCCGACCTGGAGTCCCTCGCCCGGCACCGCGCCATCAGCGACGCCGCCCTCGTCGGCGGCGACGAGGACCTCGTCTCCGCCGTCGAGGCCGCCCAGGGCTACGGCGCCCGCGTCCACCTGTGGGGCATCGAGGCGGCCGAGGGCGGCAACCAGGCCGAACCCCTGCTCTGGGAGGTCGACAGCCAGCGCGTCTTCGACCTCGACTTCTGCCGCCCCTACGTGACCCGCAAGCCCGTCACGCTGTACGAGAACGAGGGCGAGCCCCCGCCCTCACGCGACGAGGTCCGCTTCATCGGCGCGCAGATCGCCGCGACCTGGCTCGCCGAGCGCGGCCGCGACCAGCTCGGCGAGCTGCTTCCCGGCCACCCGTATCTGCCGGGCCCCGTCGACCAGGACCTCCTCGTCGAGGCGGAGCGCCTGCTCAGCCGGTCCCTGCGCGGCCACGCCGCACTGCGCCGTTCCCTCAGGGACGGCTTCTGGCAGCACCTGCGGGCGCAGTACTGACCTCGGCAGCCCGGTCCCAGAACGCGGTCAGCCGCGCCGCCAGCTCCCGCGGATGCGAGACGTTGGGGGAGTGACCGGCACCCACCACCACCGTGTGCTGCGCGCCGGTGCGGACGGCCGCGGCGGCCAGGTCCGGGACCGGCCACACGGTCTCCTCGTCGCCGTACGCGATGTGCAGGGGCAGCGGCAGCGCCCGTAGCGCCGCCGTGCCGTCCGGCTCGCCGAGCAGCAGCCGGCCCGCACCCGCCAGCTGGGCGATCCGGGTCCGCATCCAGCGCCGGCGCAGGAACCGCACGATCTCCGGCGGGTCCCCCGCGCCCGGCTCCTCGCCCCGGCTGTCCAGCCAGCGGGTCGCCTGCCACACCCGCTCCTTCGGCAGCAGCGCGAGCGCGCCGCGCAGCGCCCGGACCCGGACGCGCTGCGAACGGGCGACCCGGGTCGGGCCCGAGGACAGCAGGGTGAGCGAGACGAAGGCGTCGGGCGCGAGCTGCGCCGCCGCGCGGGCCACCAGCCCGCCGAAGGAGTGCCCGAGCAGATGCACCGGGCCGTCGCCGAGCACCGCCGCCTGCGCCACCGCGTCCAGCGCGAGCGCCTTGCGGCGGTAGGCGGCCCGGCCGCGCGGTCCGGGCGTCTCGTGCTGGCCGCGTCCGTCGACGGCGACGACGCGGTAGCCGGCCTCGGCGAGCGGGGCGAGCAGCGCGAGGAAGTCCTCCTTGCTGCCCGTGTAGCCGGGCAGCAGCAGCGCGGTCCCGTGCGGGGTGCCGACCGGGGCGGTGTCGAGGACGGCGAAGTCGCCGCGTGCGGTGCCGAGCCGGTAGGCACGGGTGCGCGGCGGCAGCTCCAGGGACCGGGGCTTGCTCATACAGGGACTGTAACCGGCAGGGTGCGGCACTCCGGCCTCCGGCCTGGCGGCGCCGGACCGGACGTCGCGGGGCCGGTTCCGTACGCGCCACGGCCCGGCCCCTCGGGGAGGGACCGGGCCGCGGCGGATCATGCTCGGGCGTGCCTACGCCTCCGGCTCGGCGGCCGCCTTCTTGGCGACGCGCTTGCGCGGCGCGGCCTTCTTGGGCGCCTCCGCCGGGTCGACCGCCTCGGCGGCCTTCTTCACCGTGCGCCGACGGGTCGGCGTCTTCGGCTCCGACGCGTCCGGCGCCTCGGCCGCGACGGCCTTCTTGGCGACCCGCTTGCGCGGGGCCTTCGGCGCGGCCTCGACCACCTCGGCGACGGCCTCGGTGACGGCCTCGGCGACCTTCTTGACGACCCGCTTGCGCGGGGCGGCCTTCTTCGGGGCCTCAGCGGCCTCGGCCTCGGCGACCGGCGCCTCGGCCGCGACGGCCTTCTTGGTGGCGCGCTTGCGCGGGGCCTTCGGAGCCTCCGTCACCTCGGCGGCGGCCTCGGCGACGACCGGCTCGGCGGCCTTCTTGGCGGTCCGCTTGCGCGGGGCCGCCTTCTTCGGCGCCTCGGCCTCGGCGGGCGGGACGACGACCGGGGCGACGACGACCGGGGCGGCCTCGACGATCACCACGGCCTCGGCGGCCGGGGTGGTCGTCACGGGGCTCGACACCCGACGGGTGGCACGGCGGCGGGCCGGCTTCGGCTCCTCGACCGGCGCGGCCGGAGCCTCCGGCTCCTTCGGCGCCTCCACCGTCGCGGTCGTGCTCGTCACCGGGCGGGTGGCACGGCGACGGGCTCGCGGCGCGGACACGACCGGCTCGGCGGCCTGCGCCGGGACGGAGGCGGTGACGACCGGGGCGGCTGCCTTCTGCTGCACGGCGGGGGCCGGGGTCGGCTCCGTCGTGCTCTGCGCCGGAACCGTGGCGGTGGCGGTGGCGGCGAGCGCGGCGGCGGCCGTCTCGACCGTCTGGAACGTCACGCTGTCCTCGGTGACCGGGCGACGCACGCGACGCCGACGCGCGGCCGGCGTCTCGACGCCGACTGCGGCGCGGGCGGCCGGGGCGGCCGTGGTCTCGCCGGCCTCCGGGCGGGCGCCACCACGGGCACGCCGGCGGCGGGGCTTGACCTCGGTCACGGCCGCCTCGACGACGGGCGCGGGGGCTTCGACGACCGGGGCCGCGGCCGGTGCCTCGGGGGCCGGAGCCTCCGCGACGACGGCCTCGGCGGTGGGGCCGTTGCCGGACCGGCCACGGGTGCGGCGCGGACGGGCCTCGCCGGCGGGGGTCTCCGCGGCGGGAGCCTCCACGGCCGGAGTCGCGGCGACGACCGGCTCGCCGGCCGGCGCCTCGGTGACCACGGTCTCCGTGGTCCCGGCCGCGCGGCCGCCGGAGCGGGACCGGGTGCGGCGGGTGCGCGGCTCGGCGGCGGGGGTCTCCGCGGCCGGGCTCTCCACGGCAGGGGCCTCGGCGGCAGGGGCCTCGGCCACCGGGGCCTCGGCCGCCTCCGCGACGGACGTGGTCGCGCCGGCGACCGGGATGCCGGCCGACGGGGTGTTGCCGCGGGTGCGGCGGCGACGGGGGCGGCGCGCAGCCGGAGCCTCCGCGGAGTCCGCGTCGGCGGCCGGGGTCCCGGTGGCGGTGGTCTGCTCCGGGGCGTCCGTCGGGGTCGAGCCACCGCGGGTGCGGCGACGCTGGCGCGGGGTCCGGGTGCGCTCCGGGCGCTCCTCGGTCTTCTCCGGGCGTCCGCCGCGGGCACGGCGGCCACCGGGCTCGCCCAGGTCCTCGAGCTCCTCCGCGTCGAGGCCGGCGCGGGTGCGCTCGGCGCGCGGCAGGATGCCCTTGGTGCCCTCGGGGATGTCGAGCTCGGCGTAGAGGTGCGGCGAGCTGGAGTACGTCTCGACCGGGTCGTTGAAGTTCAGCTCCAGCGCCTTGTTGATCAGCTGCCAGCGCGGGATGTCGTCCCAGTCGACCAGCGTGATCGCCGTACCGCTCGCGCCCGCGCGGCCGGTGCGGCCGATGCGGTGCAGGTAGGTCTTCTCGTCCTCGGGGGACTGGTAGTTGATGACGTGCGTGACGCCCTCGACGTCGATACCGCGCGCGGCCACGTCGGTGGCGACGAGCACGTCGACCTTGCCGTTGCGGAAGGCGCGCAGCGCCTGCTCACGGGCGCCCTGGCCGAGGTCGCCGTGGACGGCGCCGGAGGCGAAGCCGCGGCGCTCCAGCTGCTCGGCGATGTCGGCGGCGGTGCGCTTCGTACGACAGAAGATCATCGCGAGACCGCGGCCGCGGGCCTGCAGGATGCGGGAGACCATCTCCGGCTTGTCCATCGAGTGGGCCCGGTAGACGTGCTGCGCGATGTTGGCGTGGGTCGCGCCCTCGTCGTCCGGCGACGTGGCGCGGATGTGCGTGGGCTTCGACATGTAGCGGCGGGCCAGACCGATGACGGCGCCCGGCATGGTCGCCGAGAACAGCATGGTCTGACGCTTCGCCGGAAGCATGCTGATGATCTTCTCGACGTCGGGCAGGAAGCCGAGGTCGAGCATCTCGTCCGCCTCGTCCAGGATCAGCGCCTTGACGTGGGAGAGGTCGAGCTTGCGCTGCCCGGCCAGGTCGAGCAGTCGGCCCGGGGTGCCGACGATCACGTCGACGCCCTTCTTCAGGGCCTCGACCTGCGGCTCGTAGGCGCGACCGCCGTAGATGGCGAGGACGCGCACGTTGCGCACCTTGCCGGCGGTCAGCAGGTCGTTCGTGACCTGCTGGCACAGCTCACGGGTGGGGACGACGACGAGCGCCTGCGGGGCGTCGGTCAGCTGCTCGGGCGTCGCCCGGCCGGCCTCGACGTCCGCGGGGACGGTGACGCGCTCCAGGATCGGGAGGCCGAAGCCGAGGGTCTTGCCCGTACCGGTCTTGGCCTGGCCGATGACGTCGGTGCCGGAAAGGGCGACCGGAAGGGTCATCTCCTGGATGGGGAAGGGGGAAACGATGCCGACGGCTTCCAGGGCCTCGGCCGTCTCGGGAAGAATCCCGAGGTCTCGGAACGTAGTCAGGGTGCTGCCTCTTCTGTGAGACGCGGCGCGAGGCGAACGAAGGGGGTCTCACCGTGCCGGGAACTTCCGATGGGATCGGAAGGATCTCCACCGGGTGGCGCGGGACCACTGCCGCCGCTCGAGCGTCGTGCCGCTGAGGGACCCTTCGGCGGGCCGCCGGAAGGGCTGTCGGGCCGGAGCCGATCGGGCCACCGACCGGGCATCCTCATTCATGAGTCGGCCCACCGTGTACGTCCGAACGTGCGAAAGCATGTCCGCATACTCAGCAGGCGCATTACCACTGTACCCCGGAATCGCGCATGTGTGTCGGGAGAATTCCCGACGAGGCCACGGTCACAGTCACTGACCAGGGCCTAGGCCCACCGGCGGAGCGGGCTATTGTGCGCTTCATGGAGACGCCTGACAACGCCACACCCACCGGTATCGCCGCCCAGGACTGGGCGACGGCCTCCGCCGTGCCGCAGTACCGCGCCGCCGTGATCGACCTGCTCGGCGCGCTCGCGTACGGCGAGCTCGCGGCCTTCGAGCGGCTCGCCGAGGACGCCAAGCTGGCGCCGAGCCTCGCGGACAAGGCGGAGCTGGCGAAGATGGCCTCCGCCGAGTTCCACCACTTCGAGCAGCTGCGCGACCGGCTCGCGGCCGTCGAGGCCGAGCCGACCTCCGCGATGGAGCCCTTCGCCAAGGCGCTGGACGACTTCCACCGCCAGACCGCTCCGTCCGACTGGCTGGAGGGCCTGGTCAAGGCGTACGTCGGCGACTCGATCGCGAGCGACTTCTACCGCGAGGTCGCCGCCCGCCTCGACTCCGACACCCGCGCGCTGGTGCTCTCGGTGCTCGACGACACGGGCCACGGCAACTTCGCCGTCGAGAAGGTCCGCGCCGCGATCGACGCCGACCCCCGCGTCGGCGGCCGCCTCGCGCTGTGGGCGCGCCGGCTGATGGGCGAGGCCCTGTCGCAGGCGCAGCGCGTGGTCGCCGAGCGCGACGCGCTGTCCACGATGCTGGTCGGCGGCGTCGACGGGATGGCCGCGGGCTTCGACCTCGCCGAGGTCGGCCGCATGTTCTCCCGGATCACCGAGGCACACACCAAGCGCATGGCGGCCCTCGGCCTCGCGGCCTGACGGACCCTCTTACCCGCCTACACCGCGGCTGATCGGCGCAGCCGTCGCGAGGCCGGCCGCAGCAGCAGCGAGAGCAGCACGGCCGCGACCGCGACGGCACCGACCAGGGTGGCGAGGAAGTGCCCCGGGCCGAGTGCCCCGTGGGTCACCAGGGCGCCGAAGACCCCGCCGAGCGTCCCGGCCACGAGGACGACGCCCCGTGCGGGGAGGCGGTCTGCGAGCCGGTGCACGGCGGTCCAGGCCAGGGCGAAGCCGAGCAGAGCGGAACCGAGGGCTTCCAGAAACACGGCGTATCACCTCGCGTCGGGGCGGGGCGGGCAGGTCGGTCACACCCGTCCTACCCGGTCACTCGTGATGACAATCCTCCCCGTACGCCCTGACGTGCGCAGACGGCGGCCGGGCGGCGGAGGCTCGGCCGTACCGGGGCCGGACATGCGAAAGGCCCGGTGGACCGAGGTCCACCGGGCCTTTCGGGTCCGATCCGCCGATCAGAGTGCGCCGAAGCCCACCCGGCGCACCGCCGGCTCACCGAGCTCGACGTATGCGATCTTGTCGGCCGGCACCAGGACCTTGCGGCCCTTCTCGTCCGCCAGGCTGAGCAGCTGCGCCTTGCCGGCCAGCGCGTCGGCCACCGCGCGCTCGACCTCCTCGGCGGACTGCCCGCTCTCCAGCACGATCTCCCGGGGTGCGTGCTGCACGCCGATCTTGACCTCCACGGCTATGTCCCTCCGAACGGTCAGCCTTGCGCGTGGGTCCCGCGCCGTACCTGCCACACATTAGCCCGGTAAGGGGACGGACACGGCGCGGGCGCGGAACGCCAAGAGCGAACAGGGCCGGTCGGGACCTCAGTGCCCTTCGGCGCTCAGCTGCCCGTCCGCGCCGTGCAGCGGGAAGCCGGCGATGCCGCGCCAGGCCAGCGAGGTCAGCAGGGCCACCGCCTTGTCGCGCGGGATCGGCGACTCGCTGGAGAGCCAGTAGCGGGCGACGACCTGCGAGACGCCACCGAGGCCCACGGCCAGGAGCATCGATTCGTCCTTGGCGAGCCCGGTGTCCTCGGCGATCACCTCGGAGATGGCCTCCGCACACTGCAACGAGACCCGGTCGACGCGCTCGCGCACGGCCGGCTCGTTGGTGAGGTCGGACTCGAAGACGAGCCGGAAGGCGCCGCCCTCGTCCTCGACGTACGCGAAATAGGCGTCCATCGTCGCCGCGACCCGGAGCTTGTTGTCGGTGGTGGAGGCGAGCGCCGTGCGCACCGACTGGAGCAGGGCCTCGCAGTGCTGGTCCAGCAGGGCGAGGTAGAGCTCGAGCTTGCCCGGGAAGTGCTGGTAGAGCACCGGCTTGCTGACTCCCGCCCGCTCGGCGATGTCGTCCATGGCGGCCGAGTGGTACCCCTGGGCGACGAACACCTCCTGGGCCGCGCCGAGAAGCTGGTTGCGTCGGGCACGGCGCGGCAGGCGCGTGCCCCGCGGGCGTGCTGCCTCTGTCTGCTCGATGGCGCTCACGCCGCCTCCCAAAATCGATCCATGCGCGCATATGCGTCGCGCCGCCATCGTACTTTTGGGTAACCCGGCTGTGCGCGGTGCGAACGCAGAATTTCACGGACCGGACGCCCGGGGCGAGAGGCACCGGGCAAGAAGATGGTCATGGAATCGAACAGAACGGCAGGGGACGACGGGGCTACTCGGCGGTAGCCGAAGGCGCGCGGCCAAGCGGCAGAAGCAGCCGACTCGCCGCGGCAGAACGGGGCGAGCCCACGTCGCCGGGGCGGACCGGAGAGGCCGACGCCGCCGCGGCAGAACAGGGGGCCCGACGTCGCCGGGCCACAGCGACGGAACCGACACCCCCGGGGCAGACCGAAGGAGCCGCTGCGACGGGGCGGGGCCGGGGAGCCGGGGCCTCGGGGCGGGACCGCGACCGCCGGGCGTCAGCGGTAGTCGTCCTCGTCGAGCGTGACCACGCGCGCCTGCTCGGCGGCGTCCGCGTCGTTCGCCGACTCGTGCGTGATCTGGCTCAGCGGCTCGTCCTCGTGCTGCTGCAGCTCGGCGTGCTGCTCGGCCGCGTCGGCCTCCGGGGTCTCCTCGTCGAGCACGACGTCCTCTTTCTCGGCGAATGTGTCCGGCTCGTTCGGGTCGGCAGTCATGCGGTTCCTTCCGGTCGCGATGACTCTCATCTCCGAGCCTAGGAGTTCCCCCGGCGCGCCGCACCCGATCCTGTGACGCCACACACACGCGCCCGAGCGTGATCGTCTCGTAATATCGCCTCCATGTCCTCGACCGAGCTGCCGGAAACCCGGACCGCCGCACCGCCCGCGACCCGGTCGCGCACCGTGCGGATCGCCGACGGCGAGGAGCTGCGCTCCGTCGCGCTGCCCGGGCTCACGCTCACCGTGCGCGCCCGGCCCGGCGAGCGCCCCGGACTTCCCCCCGCGCTGTACGTGCACGGGCTCGGCGGTTCCTCGCAGAACTGGTCGGCCCTGATGCCGCTGCTCGCGGACCTCGTCGACGGCGAGGCGGTGGACCTGCCCGGCTTCGGCGACTCGCCGCCGCCGGACGACGGCAACTACTCGGTCACGGGACACGCCCGGGCCGTCATCCGGCTGCTCGACGCGGCCGGCCGCGGCCCGGTGCACCTCTTCGGCAACTCGATGGGCGGCGCGGTCGCCACCCGGGTCGCCGCCGTGCGCCCCGACCTGGTCCGCACCCTCACCCTGGTCTCGCCGGCCCTGCCCGAGCTGCGCGCCCAGCGTTCCGCCTGGCCGACCGCGCTGCTCGCACTGCCCGGCGTCGCCTCCCTCTTCGCGCGGCTCAGCAGGGACTGGACGCCCGAGCAGCGGGTCCGCGGGGTGCTCTCCCTCTGTTACGGCGACCCCGGCCGCGTCACCGACGAGGGCTTCCGGCACGCGGTGGAGGAGATGGAGCGGCGCCTGGAGCTCCCCTACTTCTGGGACGCGATGGCCCGCTCCTCGCGCGGCATCGTCGACGCGTACACGCTGGGCGGCCAGCACGGGCTGTGGCGCCAGGCCGAGCGGGTGCTGGCCCCGACGCTCCTGGTCTACGGTGGCCGCGACCAGCTGGTCGGGTACCGGATGGCGCGCAGGGCGGCCGCGGCGTTCCGCGGTTCGCGCCTCCTGACGCTCCCGGACGCCGGGCACGTCGCGATGATGGAGTATCCGGAGACCGTCGCCGCGGCGGTACGCGGGCTGATCACCGATGCCGCGCACCAGGCGGCGGCCGAGGGCGGGAGCTGAGCCGGACCGTGGGACGACATAGTCGCAAGGGCCCCGTGGCCCCGGTGGCCGACACCGGGCAGCGGGAGGCCACAGGGCCGGGCCCGGGGACGGGGCGACGCAGGCGCGGCCAGGGCCAACAGCCCCCGGCGCCCCCGCAGTCACCGACCCCCTACGACACGCAGAGTCACGACACGCCGACGCACGGCGTCCCCGGATACGGCGCACGCGGGCAGGCGGCCCCGGGCCAGGGCCCGCGAGACCAGGCCGTACCGGATGACGGCACCGCCCGGAACCAGCGCCCGCAGGGCCGGACCGCGCCGGGATACGGCACCGCCCCGGGTTACGGCCCGCGAGGCCAGGCGGCCCCGGCGCAGGGCCCGCGAGGCCAGGCCCGGCCCCCGTACGACACGCCGGCGCACGGCGTCCCCGGCTACGGCCCGCGCCGCCCGGCGGCCCCCGGCTACGAAACGCCCGCACGCGGCGTCCCCGCGTACGACACGTCCGGCCGCGGCGTACCGGCCGCGTCCGCCTTCGACACGCCCATGCACGGCACGCCCCGCTACCAGGGGCCGTACGACACCGCCGCCCGTGGCGGGCATCCCGTGCACGACGAGGCCGCGCCCGCCGCGCCCTTCATTCCCGGGCCGCGCCGTGCGGCTCCGGCGGCGCCCGCGCCGGCCGAGCCCGCCGAGCGGTCCGAGGGGGCGGCGCAGGAGTCTCCCGCGGACGAGCCGGCCCCGTCGTCCCCGGAGCACCGGCCCGCCCGGACGGGGCGGACCCTCACCGGCATCGCCGCGGCGGCGATCACCACCGTGCTCGTCGTCGTCGTCGCCGGCCAGGTCGCCGGGCAGGAGAGCGACGGCGGGCACAGCACCAGCGCGGCGGACGACTCCGCGGACCGGGTCGGTGCCGCGAGCCCGGCCTCCCGCTCCGACGACCGGCCGGCGCCTGCGAAGCCGGTGCCGGCCGCGCCGCCGACGTACGAGCAGCTGATGGCCCGCCAGTTCCCCATCGACCCGAAGCTGAAGGCGTCCGGGGAGTTCCAGGCCGTGCCCGGGTTCGACAAGGCGCCGGGGAAGGGCCGCAAGATCCGCTACCGGGTCGATGTGGAGAAAGGGCTCGGCCTCGACGGCGTGTTGTTCGCCCGGGCGGTGCAGAAGACGCTCAACGACCCGCGCAGCTGGGCGGGGAAGAACGAGATGACCTTCGAGCGCATCTCCAGCGGCGAGCCGGAGTTCGTGATCACCCTGGCGAGCCCCGGGACCACCGGCGACTGGTGCCGGAAGTCCGGCCTGGACACGACGGTCGACAACGTGTCCTGCGACTCCGCCTCCACCGAGCGCGTGATGATCAACGCCTTCCGGTGGGCGCAGGGCTCGGTGACCTTCGGCCCCCAGGCGATGCACGCGTATCGCCAGATGCTCATCAACCACGAGGTCGGGCACCGGCTCGGCCACGGCCACGTGAGCTGCCGGACGCCCGGTGCGCTCGCGCCCGTGATGCAGCAGCAGACGAAGTCCCTGGACATCGACGGCATCACGTGCCGACCCAACCCGTGGGTGCACCCCGGTAGTTGACGTCACGTCGGCTCGGCGCGCCGTACCGTGCGCCGGGCCCGCGTCCCGGTCCGTGAGACGGGTGTCTCAGAAGTGCGTTCCGCGCGTTGACATCGTTCGGGCGGTCGTCCATATTTCTCGGCATGTCGCACCGTCCCGTCACCTCCGATCGCGCCGCCCTTGAGCTGGCGCTCTTCGGCGTGACCGGACACGCGGTCGCCGACGTTCTCTGTCGCTGACGCCTGCCCGAGCGCACGCGTCGGCCATCGCCGCCGCCCTTCCTCCGCGCGCCCGGGTCCCCTCCCGCAGGCGCGCGTTCCCGTTCCCGCTCGGACCCCTTTCGGTGCCGGCCGCGCCGTGCCTGCGGAAGTCTCCTTCCTTTTCCCGCAGTTCACCCCGAGAGGTACCTTTCGATGCGTCCATCGTCCGTCATTTCGCGCCGCGTGGCAGCGGCCGCCGTCAGTCTCGTCCTGGCCTCGGGCGCCGCCGCCTGCGCCGGACCGCAGGACGCCTCCGGCGGCGGGGCCGCCGGCCAGGGCGCCGACGGGGCGCCCCGTAAGGGCGGCACCCTCACCGTCCTCAACAACGAGGCCCAGAGCGACTTCGACCCGGCCCGCCTCTACACCTCCGGCGGCGGCAACGTCCCCTCCCTCGTCTTCCGCACGCTCACCACCCGCAACCGCGAGGCGGGCGCCGCCGGCACCGAGGTCGTCCCGGACCTCGCCACCGACACCGGCCGCCCCAACAAGGACGCCACCGAGTGGACGTACACCCTCAAGGAGGGCCTGAAATTCGAGGACGGCACCCCCATCACCAGCGCCGACGTCAAGTACGGCATCGAGCGCTCCTTCGCCGCCGAACTCTCCGGCGGCGCCCCCTACCTGCGTGACTGGCTCGTCGGCGGCGACACCTACCAGGGTTCCTACAAGGACCCCAAGGGCCTCGCCTCGATCGTCACCCCCGACGCCCGGACCCTGGTCTTCAAGCTGAAGAAGCCCGAGGGCGAGTTCCCCTTCGTCGCCACCCAGACCCAGTTCGCCCCCGTGCCCAAGGCCAAGGACACCGGCGCGAAGTACGAGGAGCACCCGGTCTCCTCCGGCCCGTACAAGGTCGTGAAGAACGAGAACGACGGCGAGCACCTCGTCCTGGAGCGCAACCCCCACTGGGACCCGAAGACCGACGAGGAGCGCAAGGCCTACCCCGACCGGATCGACGTCCGCTCGGGGCTCGACGAGGCCGTCATCAACCAGCGCCTCGCCACCTCCGCCGGCGCCGACGCGGCCGCCGTCACCACGGACACCAACCTCGGCCCGGCCGAACTCGCCCAGGTCGGTTCCGACCAGGAGCTCGCCGCCCGCGTCGGCACCGGCCACTTCGGCTTCACCAACTACATCGCCTTCAACCCGAAGGTGAAGCCCTTCGACAACGCCAAGGTGCGCCAGGCGATCGCGTACGCGGTCAACCGCACCAGCGTCGTCAACGCCGCCGGCGGCTCCGCGCTCGCCGAGCCCGCCACCACCTTCCTGCCCGAGCAGAAGGCCTTCGGCTTCACCGCCTACGACCACTTCCCGGCCGGGAAGACCGGCAACCCGGAGAAGGCGAAGCAGCTCCTCAAGGAGGCGGGCTACCCGAACGGCCTGACCGTCACCCTGCTGCACTCCACCGCCCAGAACCGCACCACCAGCCCGGAGATAGCCACCGCCGTCCAGGAGGCGCTCGCCAAGGCCGGCATCACCGTCAAGCTCGACGGCCAGCAGCCCAACTCCTTCAACGAGAAGCGCTGGAGCGTCAAGGACGCCCCCGGCTTCTTCCTGTCCCGCTGGGGCGCCGACTGGCCGGCCGGCGGGCCGTTCCTCGCGCCGATCTTCGACGGCCGGCAGATCGTGACCAACGGCTCCAACTACAACCACGCCCAGCTGAACGACCCCGCGGTCAACAAGGAGATCGACGAGATCAACAAGCTGACGGACCTCAAGGCCGCCGCCGCCCGCTGGGGCGCCCTCGACCGGAAGATCGGCGCCCAGGCCCTCGACGTGCCGCTCTTCCACCCCGTCTACAAGCGGCTCGTCGGCAAGGACGTCAAGAACGTCGTCATCAGCGACTGGACCGGTGTCCTCGACGTCTCCCAGGTCGCGGTCAAGTGACCGTGCTGACCGACCTCCCGGCGCCGGTGGCGGGCACCCCCGCCACCGGCGCCGCCCGGCAGGTGTGGCGGCGGCTGCGCACCCGCCCGTCCGCGCTCACCGCCGCCTCCGTCCTCGTCCTCCTCGTGCTGCTCGCACTCGCCGCGCCGCTGCTCGCGGCCCTCACCGGCCAGGACCCGCACACCTACCACGACGACCTGGTGGACTCCGCCCGCGGCGGCGTCCCGTACGGCGCCTTCGGGGGCATCGGCGCCGAGCACTGGCTCGGCGTCGAACCCGGCACCGGACGCGACCTGTTCGTCCGGCTCCTCTACGGCGCCCGGATCTCGCTGCTCGTCGCCGTCGGCGCCACCGCCGTCCAGGTCCTCGTCGGACTCCTCGTCGGCCTCGCCGCCGGCCTCGGCAACCGCTGGGCCGACGCCGTCCTCGGCCGCGTCACCGACGTGTTCCTCGCCCTGCCGTTCCTCGTCCTCGCCATCGCGCTCACCGCCGTCGTGCCCCGCGACTTCCCGCGCCCGCTGCTGCTGATCCTCGTCATCGGGCTGCTCGGCTGGGCCGGGACCTCGCGGATCGTGCGCGCCCAGACCCTCACCCTCAAGAGCCTCGACTTCGTCGCGGCCTCCCGGCTCGCCGGCTCGGGCGCCCGGCGCACCGCCCGGCGCGAGCTGCTGCCCTCGCTCGCCGCGCCCGTCATCACGTACGCGGCGATCCTCGTCCCCACCAACATCGTGGTCGAGGCCTCGCTCTCCTTCCTCGGCGTCGGCGTCACCCCGCCCACCCCGTCCTGGGGCCAGATGCTGTCCACCGCGCAGACCTGGTTCCGCGCCGACCCGGCGTACGTGCTGCTGCCGGCCGGTCTGCTCTTCGTGACCGTGCTCGCCTTCACCGTCCTCGGCGACGCCGTCCGCACCGCCCTCGACCCGCGCGAGGCCGGCCGGCTGACCGTCGGCACCCGCAAGGCCCGACCCAAGGAACGTTCCGCATGACCCGCTACGTCCTGAAGCGGCTCGCGAGCGCCGTCCTCGTCCTCCTCGCGCTCTCCGTCCTCGTCTACGCGCTGTTCTACCTGGCACCGGGCGACCCGGCCCGGCTCGCCTGCGGCGAACGCTGCAACCCGCAGCAGGTGGCCCAGGTGCGCGAGCGACTCGGCCTGAACGAGGGCGTGTTCGTCCAGTACCTGCACTTCCTCCAAGGGATCGTGGCCGGCCGTGACTACTCCGCCGGCACCGGCGTCCTGCACTGCGACGCCCCCTGCCTCGGCCTGTCGTACCGGACCGACCAGCAGGTCACCCAGGTCATCCTGGAGCGGCTGCCCGCCACGGCCTCGCTCGCCCTCGGCGCGATGGTGATCTGGCTCGTCGTCGGGATCGGCACCGGCCTGCTCTCCGCGCTGCGCCGCGGCGGAATCACCGAGCGGACCCTGACCGTGCTCACCCTCGCCGGCACCGGCACGCCCGTCTTCATCCTGGGCCTGCTGCTCCTCATGACGGTCTGCGCCTACCTCCGGTGGCTGCCCTTCCCGACCTACGTGCCGCTCGGCGAGGACCCCGAGCAGTGGGCCTGGAACATGCTGCTCCCCTGGCTGACCCTCGGCTTCTTCGAGTCCGCCAAATACGCCCGGCTCACCCGCAGTTCCACGCTGGAGACGCTCGCCGAGGACCACATCCGCACCTTCCGCGCGTACGGCGTGGGGGAGCGGTCCGTCGTCACCCGCCACGCCCTGCGCGGCGCCGTGCCGCCGGTCATCGCGCTCAGCGCGATCGACCTCGGCACCATGTTCGGCGGGGCCGTGCTCACCGAGTCCCTCTTCGGCATCCCCGGCCTCGGCAAGACCCTCATCGACGGCGTCCGGCACATCGACCTGCCGATCGTCGTGGGCGTCGTGCTCCTGACGGGCGTCGCCGTGGTCCTGGCGAACGTCCTCGCCGACCTCCTCTACGCCCTCGCCGACCGAAGGGTGGCACTGACATGACCCCGCTCGTGACCGTGGACGGGCTGACCGTCGCGTACGAGGACGGTGTGCGCGCCGTCGACGACCTGTCCTTCACCCTGGAGGCCGGCCGGGCGCTCGCCCTCGTCGGCGAGTCCGGCAGCGGCAAGTCCACCGTCGCCGGCGCCCTCCTCGGCCTCCACCACGGCACCGGCGCCCGGGTCGGCGGGCGCGTCACCGTCGACGGCATCGACGTCGGCACCGCGAACCCCGCCGCACTGCGGGCGCTGCGCGGCTCCGTCGCCGCCATGGTCTTCCAGGACCCGCTGTCCGCCCTCGACCCGTACTACGCGATCGGCGACCAGATCGCCGAGGTGTACCGGGTCCACCGGCGCGGCACCCGGAAGGCCGCGCGGGCCCGCGCCGTCGAGGTCCTCGACCGGGTCGGGATCCCCGAGGCCGCCCGGCGCGCCCGCTCCCGCCCGCACGAGTTCAGCGGCGGCATGCGCCAGCGCGCCCTCATCGCCATGGCCCTGGCCTGCGAACCGCGGCTGCTCGTCGCCGACGAGCCGACCACCGCCCTGGACGTCACGGTCCAGGCCCAGATCCTGGATCTGCTGCACGAACTGCGCCGCGAGACGGGCCTGGCGCTGCTGCTCGTCACCCATGACGTGGGCGTGGCGGCCGAGAGCGTCGACGACGTGCTGGTCATGCGGGGCGGACGCGAGGTCGAACGCGGTCCCGTCACCCGGGTGCTGGGCGCACCCGCCCAGCCGTACACCCGCGAACTGCTCACCGCCGTGCCCCGGTTGGACGGCCCGCTGCGGGACCCCGGACCCGCACGCGGTGAGCCGCTCCTCGAAGCGAAGGACCTGCGGAGGGAGTTCGGGCGGGGCGCGGCCCGTGTCACCGCCGTCGACGGCGTGTCCCTCACCGTGCGCGCGGGGGAGACCCTCGGCGTGGTCGGCGAGTCCGGCAGCGGCAAGACCACCCTCGGCCGGATGCTGGTCCGGCTCCTCGACCCGACCGACGGCACGCTGCGCTACCGGGGCACGGAGATCGGCCGCCTGTCGGACCGGGAACTGCGACCGTACCGGCGCGAGATCCAGATGGTGTTCCAGGACCCCGTCTCCTCGCTCAACCCCCGCCGTTCGGTCGGCGAGTCCGTCGCCGACCCGCTGCGCGCGGCGGGTACGACGGACGACACGCGGATCCGGGCCCGGGTGCGCGGACTCCTCGACCGGGTGGGGCTCGACCCCGACCGGTACGACGCCTACCCGCACGAGTTCAGCGGCGGCCAGCGCCAGCGCGTCGGCATCGCCCGGGCACTCGCCGCCGAGCCGCGCCTGATCGTCTGCGACGAACCCGTCTCGGCCCTCGATGTCACCACCCAGGCCCAGGTGACCGCCCTCCTCGCCGACCTCCAGGCCGAACTCGGCCTCGCGCTCGTCTTCATCGCCCACGACCTGTCGGTGGTACGCCAGGTCAGCGACCGGGTCGCCGTGATGCGGGGCGGCCGGATCGTCGAGCAGGGCACGGTCGAGGACGTGTACGGCGCTCCGCGCGATCCGTACACCCGCAGGCTCCTGGCGGCCGTCCCGTCCCTCGACCCGGTGCTCGCGGCCGAGCGGCGCGAGCACCGCCGCAGCCTCGTCCCGGAGGCCGCCGCTGCCTGACCGAGGGTGACCGAACCGCCTCGTACCGCGACAGAACGCGACCGTGGTGGGAAAGTTACGTGCATTCACCCCTTCCGGTGGTGGGGGGGGGGGGCGGCCCCCCCCCCCCCCCCCCAAAAAAAAAAAAAAAAAAAAAAACACGGCGCCCGGCCCACCGGGGCCGACGCCGGCCCCGCCCGCCCGCGCACGGGGCGACGGGGGCGGAGGGC
>NZ_JBIWOU010000004.1:482630-604971 GCF_044767915.1 Streptomyces sp. NPDC101191 | reverse complement strand
CCACCCCCCGCCCCCAACCCCGGGCCGGGGGGTGCGACTGTGGCTGCCCGACGCCCCCTCGCGGGGGCCGCCCCCCCCCCCGCCCCCCCCACCACCGTCACATCCGCTTACGTTCTTCCCGCTGCGGGTCACCGGACCGGATCGGTGACCGCCGTCCACGGGAGAACGGGGGTGTGCCCATGCGGATCGGACTGCTCACAGAGGGCGGCTATCCGTTCGCCGCCGGCGAGTCCGGGCTCTGGTGCGACCGGCTCGTCCGCGGGCTCGCCCCGCACGAGTTCGACCTGTACGCGCTCAGCCGCGACGCCCGCCAGGAGGCCGGCGGGAGGCTGCCGCTGCCGGCCAACGTGCGGGTGGTGCGCACCGCGCCGCTCTGGACCGTCGAGGATGCCGGACGCGGCTACGGGCGGCGCGAACGGCGCCGTTTCGAGGCCGCGTTCAAGGACCTGGCCGACGGTCTGTGCGCGGCGCCGGACACGACGGGCGAGCCGTTCGGCCGGAGCCCCGGCCGCGACGACGAGGCGGTCGCCGAGCAGTTCGCCTCCGGGCTCTACGGCCTCGCCGAACTCGCCCGCGCCTGCGGCGGCCTGAGCGCCGCGCTCCGCTCCGAGCGGGCCGTCCGGATCCTTGAGTCCGCCTGCCGCGCGCCCGGCGCGCGCCGGAGCGTGGCCGCCGCCACCGTCGCCGACCAACTCGCCTTCACCGACCAGCTGGAGCGCGCCCTGCGGCCGCTCTCCCTCGGCTGGTACGCCGAGGAGGAGGGCCCCGACGGTACCGGCGGCCTCGGGCTCGTCGACCTGTGCCACGCGGCCTCCGCCGGGGCCGCGGCGCTCCCGGGCCTGCTGGCCAAACGCTTCTTCGGCACCCCGCTGCTCGTCACCGAGTACGGCGTCCAGCTCCGCGCCCACTACCTGGCCGCCACCGGCGCCGCGCTCGCCACGCCCGTCCGCGCCCTGCTCGCCGCCTTCCACGGCCGGCTCGCCGGCGAGGTCTACCGGCAGGCCGCGCTCCTCACCCCCGGCAACACCCACGCCCGTCGCTGGCAGGAGAAGTGCGGTGCCGAGCGGGCCCGGCTGCGCACGGTCTACCCCGGCATGGACGCCGAGCGCTTCGCCGAGGTCGGCGAGGACGAGGAGAGCGGCGACCCGACGACCCTGTCCTGGATCGGCCGGGTCGAACCCGCCAAGGACCTCGTCGCCCTGCTCCACGCCTTCGCCGAGGTGCGGCGGCGGCAGCCCGACGCCCGGCTGCGGATCATCACCGCACCCGTGCGCGAGCCCGGCGCGGCCGCCTACCTCGCGCACTGCCGCGGCCTGGCAGAGCAGCTCTTCCCCGACGAGGCGGCCGGCGCCCACGCGGTCGGCGAGAACCCGGTCTCCTTCGAGGAGTTGGGCGGCCCCGAGGCCCCCACCCTGGAGGACGCCTACGCCGCCAGCGCCGTCGTCGTCCTCTCCAGTGTCGTCGAGGGCTTCCCCGTCAGCCTCGTCGAGGCCATGTTCTGCGCCCGGGCCACCGTCTCCACGGACGTGGGCGCGGTGGTCGAGGTGATCGGCGGCACCGGACTCGTCGTGCCCCCGCGCAACCCCAAGGCGCTCGCCGACGCCTGCCTCGCGCTCCTGCGCGACCCCGACCGGCGCCACCGGCTCGGCGCCGCCGCCCGGGCCCGCGCACTGGAGCTGTTCACCGTGGAACAGAACCTCGCGGCGTTCCGCGGCATCTACCTCGAACTCCTCTCCCACTCGCCGGTCCGCCGCCGCACCACCAGCGGTGTGCCCTTCGCGCACCCGGCCGAGGCCCATGTGCCCGGCAGCTGGGCGGACCAGCCGGTCACCGCCGCGGCCGGCACCGGAGATCCCGATGCCTGAAGGAGGCACAGCCATGCGCGGCCCCGCCGCCCCCACCAGCCCCGGCCCCTGGGACTCCCGTTCGGAGGCCCTGCTCAGGGCTCCCGCGCTCACGGCCGACACGGCCGGGCCCGCGACCCCCGACCTGGACCTCTCGGCCGCCCCCGCGGGGCTGGACCTCCTGGCCGCCCCGGCGGAGTCCGCCGCACCCGGTCCCGGTGCCCGGCGGGATCCCGCTCCGGTCGACCACGGACCCGCGACCGGGACCGTGACCGGGGCCGTGACCGCGACCGGTACCGTGACCGAGCCCGAGCAGCCCGAGCCCGAGCCCGGAACCGACCCCGTGCCCGTCCTCGTCGGCGCGGCCGGCCCCGAGGACCCTGCCGAAGCGATTCAGCAGTCCGTGCCCGCACCGGCCTCCGGTGTGCGGGCGCGCCGGGGACCCGCCGACCCCGTCAAGGCGCTGATGCACCGGCACCGCGAGCTGTGCGAACGGGCCGTGGATCCGCTGGAGATCGCCGCCGGGCTGGAGGCGCACGGGGTCACCGACCGGACCGCCGCGCGGTTCCGGCACCGGGACGTGTTCTCGCTCGCCGAGGAGCTCTACGCGCGCGTGCCGCGCGGCGAGGGCGGGGCGCTGCCCGCCGCGCCCGCGCGGACGAGGGACGACGGGGTGGGGGGCTGGGCGCTCGCCGTCTGCGGCCCCGGGGCCGCCGCCGCGCTCGGCACCGTCGGGCTCGCGCTCAGCACCGGGGTGCCCCGTCTCGTCGTCGGAGCGGCCGGGGCGCTCGGGCTGGCCGGCGCGCTGTTCGGCGCCGTGCGGCGCGGGCCGCTGCGGGCCTCCGGACGTACCGTGCCCGCCACCGCACTGTGGACGCTCTGGCTCCTCGCGTACGCGGCGGCCGGCGACGGGCTGCTCGACCAGCTGCTCAGCGGGGGACCGGAGGGCGGTCCCCTCGTCGTCACCGGTCTCGACGGGCCGGCCGACGGCGCATGGCGGTTCGACACCGGGCCGCTGCTCGCCCTCGCGCTCTCCGTCGTCCCCGCCGCCTGGTGCGCCCACCTCTTCGCGGTCCGGGCCCGCCGAAGACTCGCCGCCAGCCGCGGGCTGGACGACTTCGCGGCCGGCGCCCGCCCGCTGCTCCTCGGCGGCGTCGCGCTCCACCTCGCCGCACTCGCCGGGCTGCTGGTCCTCACCGGCTTCCGTCCCGGTGCGCTCGCACTCGGCACCCTGCTCCTGCTCGCCCGGCTGCTCGCCGCGCACGGCTACTCCGAGGGCGCGGCCGGCGTCCTCGCCGCGGCCTGCGCCGGCGAGGCCCTCGTCCTGGCGAGCGTCCTCGCCGCCCGGCTCCCGGGCTGTCACCTCCTCGGCGCGCCGGTCCGCTCGGTCGTCGACCAGTGGGGCCCCGGGGCCGTGCCCGCTCTCGTCTGCGGCGGCGCCGCCCTCGCCCTGCTCGTCCACGCCGCTTCGGCGCTCTCCCGGGCCTCGGCCCACGCCTGACCCCGGCGCACCCGCGGAGCCGACGCCGCGGGCGTACCCCTCCCACGTAGACCCTCCCAAGGAGACGAAAGAGACATGACCCCCCAATCCCACGCCACGGCCGGTCGGCACGAAGGGGCCGCACGATGAGGGTGCTGCTGCTCGGAGCCAACGGATTCATCGGCCGCTTCGTCGCCGACCGCCTGCTCGCCGACCCGGCGGTCCACCTCACCGCGCTCGGCCGCGGCGACGACGCCGACGTACGGTTCGACCTCGCGACCGGCAGCCCCGGCGCACTCACCCGGTTCCTCGACGCGGTCCACCCCGGGGTGGTCGTCAACTGCGCCGGAGCCACCCGGGGCGGCGCCCGCGACCTGACCCGGCACAACACGGTCGCCGTCGCCACCGTCTGCGAGGCGCTGCGCCGCAGCGGCTGCGGCGCCCGGCTGGTCCAGGTCGGCTGCGCCTCGGAGTACGGGCCGAGCCAGCCCGGTTCGTCCACCGCCGAGGACGCCGTGCCCCGGCCCGGCGGCCCGTACGGCGTGTCCAAGCTCGCCGCCACCGAGCTCGTCCTCGGCTCCGGCCTGGACGCGGTCGTGCTGCGGGTCTTCTCGCCGGTCGGCCCCGGCACCCCGGCCGGCTCCCCGCTCGGCCGGCTCGCGGAGGCCATGCGCCGCGCGATGCAGGCCGGCGACGGCGAGCTCAAGCTCAGCGGACTCGGTGTGCAGCGGGACTTCGTGGACGTCCGGGACGTCGCCCGGGCCGTGCACGCCGCCTCGCTCTCCGCCGCCCAGGGCGTGGTCAACATCGGCACCGGCCGCGCCGTGAAGCTCCGCGACGCCGCCGCCGTCCTCGCCAGGGTCGCCGGATACGCGGGCCAGCTGCACGAGCTCGACGGACCGCCGCCGCGCTCGGTGATCGGCGCCCCGCGCACCGAGGCGTCCATCGCCGAGCAACTGGCCGCCGCCCCCTACCCGTACCCCGACGGCTGCGGTCCCTGGCAGCAGGCCGACGTCCGCACCGCGCGCGACCGGCTCGGCTGGCGGCCCCGGATCAATCTGGAGGAGTCCCTCGCGGACATCTGGATGGAGGCGGCATGCCGCATCTGACCGCCACCGGGACGGTCACCGACATGGGGGTGGGCGTCCCCGGCTACGCCCACCCCCTGCTCGCGCCCGTCGAATGGGCCGAACTCACCCGTCCCGGAACCCCGGTGCACTGGGCCGTGCTCAACGTCGCGGAGGGGCCGGGCGCCCGGCCCGACCCGCACTGCCTGGCGGCCGCGGGCAAGCTGCGCAACGCGGGCGTCCGGGTGCTCGGCCACCTCGACCTGCGGTACGGCTCGCGCCCCTTCGGCGAGCTGGTCTCGGACGCCCAGCGCTTCCTCGACTGGTACCGGACGGACGGCTTCTACCTCGACCGCGCCCCGGCCGACCGGGCCGACCTGCCGGGCGTCCGGCGGATCGCCGCCACCCTGGAGGCGCTGCGCGAGGACACGGTCCACCTCGTCCTGGGCCACGGAACCCACCCGTACCCGGGCTACGCGGAGAGCGCCGACCAGCTGGTCACCTTCTCCGGCGCATGGACGGACTACCGCTGGTCGCAGGTGGCGGAGTGGACGGCCGAGTATCCGGCGGGGAAGTTCGTGCACCTGGTCCACGGGGTGCCCCGGACGCATCTGGACGAGGCCCTGCGGATCGCCCGCTGGCAGGGCGCCGGCACGGTCTTCATCACCGACCGCAGGGGCCGCCCCGGACAAACCGACCAATTCCACACGCTGCCCGGCTACTGGGACGAAATCGTCTCGCGTATCGGACGGGGTGTCTCGGAATGAGAAGGGCCGTGGCAGTGTTGTGCGGAGAACAACCGTACTGACATACCGACCATCGGAGACTCCGTGTCGCTGCCACCCCTGGTCGAGCCGGCTTCCGAGCTCACCGTAGACGAGGTCCGCAGGTACTCCCGCCACCTGATCATCCCGGACGTCGGGATGGACGGGCAGAAGCGGCTCAAGAACGCCAAGGTGCTCTGTGTGGGCGCCGGCGGTCTCGGTTCGCCGGCCCTGATGTACCTGGCCGCGGCCGGTGTCGGCACGCTCGGCATCGTGGAGTTCGACGAGGTCGACGAGTCGAACCTGCAGCGTCAGATCATCCACAGCCAGTCCGACATCGGCCGCTCCAAGGCCGCGTCGGCCCGCGACAGCGTGCTCGGCATCAACCCGTACGTGAACGTGATCCTCCACGAAGAGCGGCTCGAGGCCGAGAACGTGATGGACATCTTCAGCCAGTACGACCTGATCGTCGACGGCACGGACAACTTCGCGACCCGCTACCTGGTCAACGACGCCTGCGTGCTGCTCAACAAGCCGTACGTGTGGGGCTCGATCTACCGCTTCGACGGGCAGGCCTCGGTCTTCTGGTCCGAGTACGGCCCCTGCTACCGCTGCCTCTACCCGGAGCCCCCGCCGCCGGGCATGGTCCCCTCCTGCGCCGAGGGCGGCGTCCTGGGCGTGCTGTGCGCGTCCATCGGCTCCATCCAGGTCACCGAGGCGATCAAGGTCCTCGCCGGCGTCGGCGACCCGCTGGTCGGCCGCCTGATGATCTACGACGCCCTGGAGATGCAGTACCGCCAGGTCAAGGTCCGCAAGGACCCCAACTGCGCGGTCTGCGGCGAGAACCCGACCGTCACCGAGCTCATCGACTACGAGGCCTTCTGCGGCGTCGTGTCCGAGGAGGCCCAGGAGGCGGCGCTCGGCTCCACGATCACTCCGAAGCAGCTCAAGGAGTGGATCGACGACGGCGAGAGCATCGACATCATCGACGTCCGCGAGCCGAACGAGTACGAGATCGTCTCCATCCCCGGCGCCCGTCTGATCCCGAAGAACGAGTTCCTGATGGGCAACGCCCTCCAGGACCTCCCGCAGGACAAGCGCATCGTCCTGCACTGCAAGACGGGTGTCCGCAGTGCGGAGGTCCTCGCCGTCCTCAAGTCCGCGGGCTTCGCGGACGCGGTCCACGTCGGCGGCGGCGTGATCGGCTGGGTCCACCAGATCGAGCCGGAGAAGCCGGTCTACTAGACCGCCCGCGCAGCCCTGCAGCGCACGAGGGGCCCGGTGGCATCCGTCCGTACGACGGACACCACCGGGCCCCCTTCGTCTCCGTCACCGGCAGACGGTCCCGGAGGCGGGCACCTTGCCCTCCAGGAGGTAGGCGTCGGTCGCCGCCTTCACGCACCGGTTGCCGCTGTTGTAGGAACCGTGGCCCTGGCCCTTGTACGTGACCTCCACGCCGACACCCGGGCCGAGGGCCTCGACCATCGAACGGGTGCCCGCGTACGGGGTGGCCGGGTCACCGGTGTTGCCGATCACCAGGATCGGGGCGGAGCCGGGGGCCGAGACGTCGGGGTGGTCCCAGGTCCCCGGGACCGGCCACGGGGCGCAGCTCGCGAGGGCCCAGCCCATGAAGTCGCCGAAGACGGGGGAGGCCCGGCGGAACTCGGGCAGCCGCTCCTTGGCCTGCCCGAGGGTGAAGCGCTCCTTGAAGTCCACGCAGTTGATGGCGGCGTTGGCAGCCTGGATGTTGCTGTAACTACCGTTCTGGCTGCGCCCGTTCATCGAGTCCGACAGGGCGAGCAGCAGGGCCCCGTTGCCGCCCTCGGCCTCGTCGAGGCCCTGCTCCAGATACGGCCAGAACTCCTTCGAGTACAGGGCCTGCGCGATGCCGTTGGTGGCCTGGGTCTGGGTGAGCATCCGGTCGCCGATGCCCGGGATCGGCTTCTTGTCGAGCTCCGCGAGGAGATCGGTGATGAAGCCCTCGATCTCGGCGACCGACGAGCCCGGCAGCACGCACTGGTCGCCCCGGTCCACGCAGTCCTTCGCGAAGTTGTCCAGCGCCAGCTGGAAGCCCCTCGCCTGGCCCAGGGCGCCGGCCTCCACCCCCGCCGTCGGGTCGACGACCGCGTCGAAGACCGCGCGGCCCACGTTCTTCGGGAAGAGGTGCGCGTAGACGCCGCCGAGTTCGGTGCCGTACGAGATGCCGAAGTAGTGGAACTTGTCGTCCCCGAGGACCCGGCGCATCAGGTCCATGTCACGGGCGGCGTTCTCCGTCCCCACATAGGGGAGGTGGGGGCCCGCGTTCCTCTCGCAGCCGTTCGCGTACTTCCGCTGGGCCGCCCCCAGCGTCCGCTCCTCGGCGGCGTCGTCGGGCGTGAAGTCCAGGGCGTAGAAGGCGTCGAGCTCCTTGTCGGTGGCGCATTCGACGGGCTCGCTGCGGCCGACGCCGCGCGGGTCGAAGGACACCAGGTCGTAGCGGGACCGCAGGCCCTCGAAGTCGGTCGCGAAGCTCGGCAGGCCGGTGACGCCGGAGCCGCCGGGGCCGCCGAAGTTGAAGACCAGCGAGCCGATCCGCTTGTTCGTGTCGCGGGCCTTGGCGCGGATGAGGGCCAGCTCGACGGTGTCGCCGTCGGGCTTGGCGTAGTCGAGCGGCGCCTTCATGAAGCTGCACTCCCAGGGCGCCCCGCCGGGCAGCGGCGACGGCGCCGGTCCGCCGCCCTCCGCCGGGGACGGCGGCAGGCACGGCGCCCATTCGAGCTTCTGCCCCGCGAGCGCGTCGAGCCCGACCGGCCCGCTCGGCTCGGCGGCCGCCTCCTTGTCCCCGTCGTCGGAGCACCCGGCGGTGAGCAGCAGGGCGGTCGCGGTGAGCAGGGCGGCACGCTGAGCGGCGGAGATCGGCATGTCCCCATCGTGTGCCGCACCCCGGGCCCCCGCGCGGGCGGAGGGCCATGCGGGTGGCGCCCGGCGCGGCCCCGGGCGGTGGCCGGCCCGCCCCGGCTCGGCGCCGCCGTGGCGCCACCGCGGGCGCGGGCGCCGCCCTACAGCGCCTCGCGCTTCGTCAGCCAGTTGAAGCAGATCCAGCCCGGCAGGACCGGCAGCCACAACGTCAGGAGCCGGTAGAGCAGCACGGCCGGAGTCGCGACCTCGAAGGGCAGGCCGACCGCCACGAGACCCACGGTCAGCGCGCCCTCGACCGCACCGACACCGCCCGGCGTGGGCGCCGCCGATCCGAGGGCGTTGCCCGCGAGGAAGACGACGGCCACGCTCGCGTAACTGATCGTCTGGTGCCCCTGCCCGAAGGCCCGGATCGAGGCGTCCAGACAGAACACGAACGCGCCCGTGAGCAGCAGCATGCCTCCGATGCCGGTGACCAGCTTCATGGGCCGCTGGAGCACGTCCAGCATGCGCGGCACGACCCCCGCGAACAGCGAGCGCAGCCGGGTCGACACGAACTTGCGCATGAAGGGGATCGCCGTCACGACGAGGACGAGCACCGCGACCGTCAGCAGGCCGGCGATCACGGTCCTCGACGGGGAGAAGGACTGCGACTTCTCCGTACCCGTCAGATAGCCGAAGGACAGCAGCAGCAGGATGTGCGCTCCGAGCCCGAAGAGCTGCGAGGCGCCGACGCTGGCGACCGCGAGCCCCGGGCGCACCCCCGCGCGCTGCAGGAAACGGGTGTTCAGGGCCACGCCGCCGACCGCCGCCGGAGCGACGATCTTCACGAACGAGCCGGCGACCTGGGCCACCACCGTCCGCCAGAACCCCACCCGCTCGGGCACGAAGCCGAGCAGGCTCATCGCCGCCGCCAGGTAGCTGATCGCCGAGAACACCACGGCCGCCGCCACCCACCGCCAGTCGGCCTCGCCGACCGTCGACAGCGGGGTCCGGGCGATCTGCGACAGCAGGAAGTACGCGGCGACGGCGCCCGCGATGAGGCTGACGAGCGTCCGCGGCTTGATCCGCTCCAGGCGGACCGGCTCCACCGGCGCCTGCGGCCGGATCCGCAGCACCTGCTGGCGGATCTGGGCCAGCAGGTCCTCCTCGCGGGCCTCGTCCAGGGCCTCGTCGAGCGCCCGCTTCTCGGCCTTCTTGTCGGCCAGCTTCTCCGCCCGGGCGGCCTTGCGGTCGGCGGCGAGGTCGCTCTGCGCCCGTGCCTCGGCCCGGGCCTGCTTGGCCGCCTCCGAGGCCGCGAGGACCGCCTCGCGCTCCCGTGCCGAGCGCTCGCGGGCGAGCCGGCGCAGCTCCGCCCGGGTGGACCGGCTCAGCGCGATCGGCTGGAGCAGCGGCAGGCAGTCCGCGATCGGGTCCGGGCCGAGCACCTCCACGGCCGCCGTCACCGCCCGCTCGGCCCCGACCCGCAGACCCAGGGTCGTGAGCAGCTGCGCGATGTCCATCCGCAGGACGATGTCGCCGGCGGCGATCTCGCCGCCGCGCAGATCCGTGAGGATCACCCTGCCGGAACGATCCACCAGAATCGCGTCGCCGGCGAGCCTGCGGTGCGCGATCCGGCGCGACTGCAGCGCCTTCACCTGACGCCAGGCGCTGCGCACCAGGTCGTCGGTGATCTCCTGGTCGTCCAGCGAGTCGAGGGTCCGGCCGCCCAGGTGCTCGTACACGAGCATCACGGCGTCCGGGCCGAGCTCGGAGGTGGCGATCAGCTTCGGCGCGTTGGCGCCCGCCGCGATCGCCGCGTACGCGAGCAGCGCCTCCTGCTCCAGGGCCTGGCGCAGGGACACGATCGAGCGGCGGGTGGTGATGGTGCGCAGGGTGAGCCGCCGCCAGGCCCGGTAGAAGAAGCCGTGCGCCTGCTGCTCGCGGTCGACGACCGTGACGTCGAGCGGCGGCTCGTCCTCCAGGGTCACGATGTAGCGCCGTCCGCGGTCCCCGCTGTCCGCGGAGTCCGGCACGCCCTCGGCGCGCAGCGCGGTCACCGGCCGGAAGCCGACCCGTCGCAGGCCGGCCAGCAGTGTCTGCCCGGTGGGCCGGACGTTGGGCGAGCCGACCGCGTAGAGCGTGCCGTAGGCCACGGTCCAGCCGATCAGCACGGTGAGGATGATCGAGAAGGCGGTGGTGTACCCGGCGACGAGCATGGTGAACGCGTCGAGCAGCAGCACCACCCACAGCACCACGCGCCAGCGCGGTCTTCGGGCCATGCCCACGGCGGTCATGTAGGCGATGACCGGCGCCAGGTAGTTGTGCACCGGGTCGGTGAGACCGCCGCCGGACTGCGGCTGGGTGAGCGCGTCCTGGATGGTGCCGGGTGCCGCCTGCGCGACCCACAGGTCCGTGGCGAGCGTCACGCCGTGCGCGAGGACGGCCGCCAGCACGCCGTCGGCGATGCGCAGTCCGTCACGTTTCACGAGCCGTTCGATGGCGAAGGCCACCGGGACGAGCAGGACGGCGATGGACGAGACCAGGCCGGCGATCTTGACGAAGACGTCGGGGGCGCCGCCGGCGCCCTTGTTGATGTCCTGCTCCAGGCCGGAGGTCGTGCCGTGGGCGAAGGCGGCGATGGCGAGGACGACGGCGATGGCGAGGACGCCGATGAGCAGCCGCATCAGGTCGGACGGCCGGTGCACGCGGGCAGCGAGCAGCGGCTCGTCGCCGGATACGCGCTCGGGCGCGCGCTCGGGCGGGCTGTCCTGCGCCATCACCATGTCCGTCTCTGCGTGCCGTTCCGTGGTCGTCGTCGGCGTCACCGTCGTGGCCGCCGATGCCGTCGTTGCCGTCGGCGTCACGGTCGTGGCCGCCGATGCCGTCGTTGCCGTCGTCGTCTCGTGTTCTTGATCTCGTATCACCAGTCACCGCCCGGACGATGGTGGCACGAGAAGGGGCCGTACGGAGGCATCAGGGGGTTGTCGGTGCGGTGCGGCAGGATGGGCCGAATGGAGAACCAGGAGCTGCCCGAGCTGCCCGAGTATGCGGAACGGGTCCTTCAGGTCGCCGAGGAGATCCCGCCCTCGCGGGTGATGACCTACGGCGACGTCGCCGAGTGGCTCGGCGAGGGGGGTCCCCGCCAGGTGGGCCGGGTCATGGCACTGTACGGCAGCTCGGTGCCCTGGTGGCGTGTGGTCCGCGCGGACGGCACCCTGCTCCCCGGCCACGAGCGCCGTGCCCTCGGTCACTACCGGGCCGAGGGCACACCGCTGCGGGAGCCGAAGGGCGGCCCGGTCAGACTCGACATGCGGCGCGCCCGCTGGGACGGTACGGGCGGGTGAGGGCGCGGCGGACCCCGGTGCCACGCCTGACGGCACGACACGTGAGGGACGCGGGCGGGATCGCGTAACGTCGAAGCTCGCGTTTCTCACCGGAGCACCCCGAGCAGCGCGCGCGGCCCGACCGGCGACGCGAGCGACCCCAGCGGCGCGCGCGGCCCGAGCGGTCCGTGAAACCCGCACACCCACCAGCAGGACCGGCGACCCACGTGACTTCCTCCTCGACCCTTCGGCATACGCGGGGCCCCGGCGCGTACCGGCTGGTGCGGGCCGTCCCGGCGCCGGTGCGGCCCCCTGTGCTGGACGCAGCGCAGCGGGCGGTGGTTGAGCACGCGGACGGACCACTTCTCGTCCTCGCCGGACCCGGCACCGGAAAGACGACGACGCTGGTCGAGGCCGTCGCCGCCCGCATGGAACAGGGCGCCGACCCCGAGCGGCTCCTCGTCCTCACCTTCAGCCGCAAGGCCGCCGTCGAACTCCGCGACCGGATGGCGGCCCGGCTCGGCGGGCAGCGGCCCCCACAGGCCACCACCTTCCACTCGTACTGCTACGCCCTCGTCCGCGCCCACCAGGACGCCGACCTCTTCGCGGAACCCCTCCGGCTGCTGTCCGGACCCGAGCAGGACCTGGCCGTACGCGAACTGCTCGCCGGTCACGTCGACCTGGAGAAGCTCGGCCTCGGCCGGCTCCGCTGGCCCGACGAACTGCGCGCCTGCCTCACCACCCGGGGCTTCGCCGACGAGGTGCGCGCGGTGATCGCGCGGTCCCGGGAACTGGGCCTCGGGCCGCGAGCCCTGGACGCCTTCGCCCGCCGCGTCGGCCGCCCGGACTGGCGGGCCGCGGCCGGCTTCCTCGCCGAGTACCTCGACGTCATGGACCTCCAGGGCGTCCTCGACTACACCGAGCTGGTCCACCGGGCGGTGCTGCTCGTGGAGTCCGCCGCGCCCGGCACGCTCCCCGCGTACGACGCGGTCTTCGTCGACGAGTACCAGGACACCGACCCCGCCCAGGTGCGGCTGCTCCGCGGGCTGACCGCCCCCTCGGTCGTCGCCTTCGGCGACCCCGACCAGTCGATCTACGCCTTCCGGGGCGCCGACGTGAACGGCATCCTCGACTTCCCGGCCGCCTTCGGCGGCGGCGTCCGCGTCCTCGGCACCTCGCGCCGCTCCGGCGCGGCGCTGCTCGCCGCGACCCGGCTGGTGACCCAGCGCATGCCGCTGCCCCGCCTTCCCGCCGCCGCGGTACGGGCCCACCGCGCACTCGCACCGGTACGGGAGGGGGGCCGGGCGGAGGTCTACACGTACCCCACCGCCTCCACCGAGACCGACAACATCGCCGACCTCCTCCGCCGCGCGCACCTGGAGGACGGCCTCCCCTGGCACGAGATGGCCGTCCTCACCCGCGCCGCCGCCCACCTGCCCGCCCTCCGCCGCGCCCTCACCTCCGCCGGCGTCCCGGTCGAGACCGACGCCGCGGACACCCCGCTCCGCCACGAACCGGCCGTGGCACCGCTGCTGCTCGCCCTGCGCGCGGCGGCGGGGGGCGTGGCCGCGCACGGCGCGGAGGCGCGGGGCGAGGGCCCGGACGACGGGGAGGCGGGCCCGGGGGGTCGGGCGGACGCCGGTGTCGGTGTCGGTGCCGGTGCCGGTGCCGCTGTCGACACCGAGGGCGCCGAGGCGGACGGGGTGGCTGATGCAGTGGCTGAGGTCGACGCCTCTGCCGATGCCGGTGCCGGGGCGGACCTGGGCGCCGATGCCGGTGCCGGGGCGGACCCGGACGTCGATGCCGGTGCCGCTGCCGGGGCGGACCCGGACGTCGATGCCGGTGCCGGTGCCGGGGCGGACCTGGGCGCCGATGCCGGTGCCGGTGCCGGGGCGGACCCGGGCGCCGATGACCGCGGCGTCGCCGGATCCGGGTGGCTCGACGTCGAGACCGCCGTCGCGCTGCTCGCCTCGCCGCTCGCCGGGATGGACCCCGCCGACCTGCGCCGGCTCGGGCGGGCGCTGCGGGACGAGGAGCGGGCCGGCGGGAACAAGGTGCCGGCGCCGTCGGACGTGCTGCTCGCCCGGGCGCTGGCCGAGCCCGAGCGGCTCGTCGCGCATGACCAGGCGTACGCGCGCGGCGCGAAGCGGCTCGGCGAGCTGCTGCGGTCCGCGCGGAACAAGCTGGCCGCGGGCGGCACCGCCGAAGAGGCCCTGTGGCTGCTCTGGAACGGCACGCCCTGGCCCGGGCGCCTGGAGCGTTCCTCCCTGCGCGGCGGCCCGGCCGGGCGCAACGCCGACCGGGACCTCGACGCCGTGTGCGCCCTGTTCGAGACGGCCGCCCGCGCCGAGGACCGGGTCGGCGGCCGTGGCGCGCTCAACTTCCTCGAAGAGCTCGACGCGCAGGACATCGCCGCCGACACCCTCACCCGCCGGCACACCCGACCCGACGCCGTCCGGCTGATGACCGCCCACCGCTCCAAGGGCCTCGAATGGAGCCTCGTCGTCGTCGCCGGCGTGCAGGAGGGGCTGTGGCCCGACCTGCGCCGCCGCGGCTCCCTCCTGGAGGCCGACCGCATCGGCCGCGACGGCCTCGCGGAGCCGCTCACCCCCGGCGCCCTCCTCGCCGAGGAGCGCCGGCTCTTCTACGTCGCCGCCACCCGCGCCCGGGACCGGCTCGTCGTCACCGCCGTGAAGGCCCCCGCCGAGGACGGCGACCAGCCCTCCCGCTTCCTCACCGAGCTCGGCGAGGAGCCCAAGGAGGTGGCCGGCCGGCCCCGGCGCCCGCTCGCCGTCGCCGCCCTCGTCGCCGAGCTGCGCGCCACCACCGTCGACCCCGAGGCCTCGCCCGGGCTGCGCGCCGCCGCCGCCGAACGCCTCGCCCGGCTCGCCGCCCTCGCCGACGAGGACGGGCACCCGCTCGTGCCCGCCGCCCACCCGGACCGCTGGTGGGGTCTCGCCGAGCCGACCCGCAGCGAGGTACCGCTGCGCGACCGCGACCGCCCCGTGGCGCTCTCCGGCTCTGCCCTCGACCAGCTCGCCAACACCTGCGCCCTCCAGTGGTTCCTGGGCCGCGAGGTGAAGGCCGACGCCCCCGCGACCGCCGCCCAGGGCTTCGGCAACGTCGTCCACGTGCTCGCCGACGAGGTCGCCTCCGGCCGTACCCCCGCCGACCTCGACGTCCTCATGGCCCGCCTGGACTCCGTCTGGGACGCGCTCGCCTTCGACGCGCCCTGGAAGTCCGCGCAGGAGAAGGAGAACGCCCGGGTCGCCCTGGAGCGCTTCCTGCACTGGCACGTCATGGACCGGGCCGGACGCACCCCGGCCGCCACCGAGCACGACTTCGACGTCACCCTGGGCGCGGGGGCGTACGAGGTCCGCATCCGCGGCTCCATGGACCGCGTCGAGGCCGACGAACAGGGCCGCGCCTACGTCGTCGACTTCAAGACCGGCAAGGCCGCCCCCACGAAGGACGAGGTCGCGCACCACCCGCAGCTCGCCGTCTACCAGCTCGCCGTCCGCGAGGGCGCCGTCGACGAGGTCTTCGGCGGCCGCACCCCCGAGCCGGGCGGCGCCGAACTCGTCCACCTCCGCCAGGCCGCCCCCAAGAAGGAGGGCGGCGACGCCCTGCCCAAGGTCCAGGCGCAGCAGCCGCTCGAAGGGGAGTGGGTCGGCGACCTCCTCGCCACCGCCGCCGGCCGCGTCCTCGACGAGCGCTTCACCCCGACCGCCGGGCAGCACTGCACGACCTGCAGCTTCCGCGCCTCGTGCAGCGCCCGCCCCGAGGGCCGTCACATCGTGGAGTAGGCAGGCGGAGGGCTCGCGGGGCGGTGCGGGCGCGGGGCGGTGCGGCGTGGGCCGCCGCGGGCGCGGGCGCCGCGGGCACGGAGGGCGCCGGCGCCGCGGTCGCGGGGCGCGGGGAGCCCCGCCCGGCCGCGAAGTCGCGACGACCGCCCCGCTCCGGCACCCTGGAAAGCCGGGGGTCTCGGGGAGAGTCCGCGAGGAGGCTCGCATGGCGTACCGCACCACCAAGCTCCGCGTCGCCACCGCCGTCGCCACCGCCCTGATCGCGGGCGCCGCGCCCGCCACCCTTGCCCAGGCCCGGGCCCCACAGACGCAGGCTCCGGCGGCACAGGCCGGGGTAGCACAGGGACCGGCGGCGGACGTGCGGGCGCCCAGCCCGTCTCCCGACCCCTTCCGGGGCCTGACCGCCGACCAGATCGGCGACAAGGCCGTCGCCGCCACCCAGTCCGCGACCTCACTGCGCATGGCCGGCCGGGTCACCACCGGCGGACAGCCCCTGGACGTCGACTTCTCCGTCAACGACAAGAAGCAGTGCACCGGGCGGATCAAGCTCCAGGGCGGCGCCGCGGAGCTCCGCCAGACCGGCGGGCTCACGTACATGAAGGGCGACGAGAAGTTCTGGCGGGCCTCCATGGCCTCCCAGGGCATGCCCGAACCGCAGATCGAGGCGACCATCGAGCTCCTCAAGGGCCGCTGGCTGAAGATCGCCCCCGGGCAGGCCGGCAGCGGTGACCTCGGCGGCGTCTGCGACCTGAAGGCGCTCCTCTCCGACCTCGGCAGGAACAAGGCCGAACGCACCGGACTGGTCCGCGGCCCCGACGCCGAGGTGAAGGGCACCCCGGTCGCCACCCTGGTGAAGCGGAAGCCCCACGGCGAGACCACGACCGTGTCCGTCTCGCAGCGCGGCAAGCCGTACATCCTCAAGATGGTCAAGACGGGCGGCGCCGAGCCCGGCAGCGTGGTGCTCTCCGACTACGACAAGCCCGTGAAGGTCGTCGTCCCGCCCGAGGACGAGACGGTCGACCTGACCAAGCTGGACCAGGGCAGTACCGCGGAGCGGCCGGTGTGACGGACGTCGCGAAGGGGCGGGACTGTCAGCGGGTCCCGTTAGCCTCTTTGGGGTGACCGCACTCCTCACCGACCCCGAGCAGCTCAAGGAGCTCCTCGGCATCCCGTTCACCCCGGAGCAGACGGCCTGCATCACCGCGCCGCCCGCCCCGCAGGTCATCGTGGCCGGCGCCGGTTCCGGCAAGACGACGGTGATGGCCGCCCGGGTGGTCTGGCTGGTCGGCACGGGCCAGGTCGCCCCCGAGCAGGTCCTCGGTCTCACGTTCACCAACAAGGCCGCCGGGGAGCTCGCCGAGCGCGTCCGCACCGCCCTCGTCCGCGCGGGCGTCACCGACCCCGACGTCATCGACCCGGACAACCCCCCGGGCGAGCCCCGCATCTCGACGTACCACGCCTTCGCCGGGCAGCTCCTCACCGACCACGGCCTGCGCATCGGCCTGGAGCCCACCTCGCGGCTGCTCGCCGACGCCACCCGCTACCAGCTCGCCGCCCGGGTGCTGCGCGAGTCCCCGGGCCCGTATCCGGCGCTCACCCGCTCCTTCCCGACCCTCGTCGGCGATCTCCTCGCCCTCGACGCCGAGCTCGCCGAGCACCTCGTCCGGCCCGAGCGTCTCCTCGCCCACGACACCGAGCTCCTCGCCGAGCTCGCCGGCGTCAAGCTCACCAACGCCGACCTGCGCAAACTCCCCGAGACCGGCGCCGCTCGGCGCGAGCTCCTCGACCTCGTCGTGCGCTACCGCGCGGCCAAGCGCTCCCGGGACCTGCTCGACTTCGGCGACCAGATCGCCCTCTCCGCCGAGCTCGCCACCACCCGCCCCGAGGTCGGCGCGATCCTGAGGGACGAGTTCCGGGTCGTCCTCCTCGACGAGTACCAGGACACCTCCGTCGCCCAGCGCCTGCTCCTGTCCGGCCTCTTCGGGCACGGCACCGGGCACGCCGTCACCGCCGTCGGCGACCCCTGCCAGGCCATCTACGGCTGGCGCGGCGCCTCCGTCGCCAACCTCGACGACTTCCCCGAACACTTCCCGTACGCGGACGGCAGCCCCGCGACCCGCTTCGCCCTCTCCGAGAACCGGCGCAGCGGCGGGCGCCTGCTCGACCTCGCCAACGGCCTCGCCGCGCCCCTGCGCGCCATGCACGAGGGCGTGGAGGCGCTGCGTCCCGCCCCCGGAGCCGAGCACGACGGCAGCGTCCGCATCGCCCTCCTCCCCACCCACGCGGAGGAGATCGACTGGCTCGCCGACTCCCTCGCCCACCTCGTCCGCACCGGCACCGCCCCCGGCGAGATCGCCGTCCTGTGCCGCACGGCCACCGACTTCCCGGCGATCCAGGCCGCGCTCGTCGCGCGTGACGTCCCGGTCGAGGTCGTCGGCCTCTCCGGCCTGCTCCACCTGCCCGAGATCGCCGACCTCGTCGCCGTCTGCGAGGTCCTCCAGGACCCCGGCGCCAACGCCTCCCTCGTACGCCTGCTCACCGGCCCCCGCTGGCGGATCGGCCCCCGCGACCTGGCCCTCCTCGGGCGCCGCGCACGGCTGCTGGTGCACCGGCCCGGCGAGGGGTCCGCCGACGCCGACCAGCGGCTCGCCGCCGCCGTCGAGGGCGTCGACCCGGCCGAGGTGATCTCCCTCGCCGACGCGCTCGACACCTTCCTGGACTCCGGCGGCGAGGACGACGGCCTGCCCTTCTCCAGCGAGGCCCGGGTCCGCTTCGCCCGCCTCGCCACCGAGCTGCGCGCCCTGCGCTCCTCGCTCGCCGACCCGCTGATGGACGTCCTGCACCGGGTGCTCGCCGCCACCGGCCTGGAGGTCGAGCTGTCGGCCTCCCCGCACGCCCTCGCCGCCCGCCGCCGCGAGACCCTCGGCAACTTCCTCGACATCGCCGCCGGCTTCGCCTCCCTCGACGGCGAGGCCACGCTGCTCGCCTTCCTCGGCTTCCTGCGGACGGCCGCGCAGTACGAGAAGGGCCTCGACAACGCCCTCCCCGGGGGCGAGAACACCGTCAAGGTGATGACCGCCCACAAGTCCAAGGGCCTCGAGTGGGACGTGGTCGCGGTACCCGGCCTGGTCACCGGCCAGTTCCCGTCCACCCGTGCCCGGGAGTCCTGGACCGCCCAGCCCCAGGTCCTCCCGCACGCCCTGCGCGGCGACGCGGCCACCCTGCCGCGGCTCGACACCTGGGACGCGAAGTCCCTCACGGCCTTCAAGAACGGCATGCGGGACCACCAGCACACCGAGGAACTCCGCCTCGGCTACGTCACCTTCACCCGCCCCCGCTCCCTCCTCCTCGGCTCCGCCCACTGGTGGGGACCCTCCCAGAAGAAGCCGCGGGGCCCCTCGGACTTCCTCCACGCCCTGTACGAGCACTGCGCCACCGGCCACGGCGAGATCGAGGCGTGGGCGGACGAACCGGAAGAGGGCGACACGAACCCCCTGCTGGCCGCGGACCTCGCCGACCAGGCCTGGCCGCTGCCCCTGGACAAGGACTCCCTGGAGCGGCGGCGAGAGGCGGCGGAGGCCGTCACGGCCCGGCTGTGGGCCCTCGCCCCGCAGCACGCGGGGGAGGCCGCCCACGGCGCCGCGGCGGCGCCGCGGGTCTCCGCGACCCCGGCCGACGGCGGCCTCTGGCTCCCGGAGGACCTGGAGGACGCGGAGATCCCGGAGGACCCGGAGGACCCGGCGGAGATCCCTCCGTACGAGGAGGACCCCTGGGCCGAGGAGCCCCACGCTCCCGCGCCACGGGCCGAGGAGCGGCCCATGCCCCGGCCCGAGGATCCCCACGCTCCCGCACCGCGGGCCGAGGAGCAGCCCATGCCACGGCCCGAGGAGCCCCACGCTCCCGCGCCACGGGCCGAGGAGCCCCATGTGCCCGCGCCCCGGGCCGAGGCCCGGCCGCTCACGCCCGAGGACGCCAGGACGATCGCCTCCTGGGACCGCGACCTCACGGCCCTCACCACCGAACTCCACCGCACCCGCTCCACCACCCGGGACGTCCTGCTCCCCGGCTACCTCTCCGCCTCCCAGGTGCTCCGCCTCGCCGCCGATCCCGACGGCTTCGCCAAGGAGCTGGCCCGGCCGATGCCCAAGCCGCCGCAGCCGGCGGCCCGGCGCGGCACGCGGTTCCACGCGTGGGTGGAGTCGCGCTTCGAGGAGCTGCCGCTGCCCATGCTCGGACCGGACGAGCTGCCCGGCGGCGAGGAGTTCGCGGGCGAGCCGGAGATCCTCGACGAGCGCGACCTGGAGACGCTCAAGGAGGCCTTCGACCGCACGCCGTACGCCCGCCGAACCCCGTACCGGGTGGAGGTCCCCGTCCACCTGTCCCTCGCGGGCCGGGTGGTCCGGGGCCGGATCGACGCCGTCTACCGGGACCCGGACACCGGTGCGTACGAGATCGTCGACTGGAAGACGAGCCACCTGCGCACCGCGGATCCGATGCAGCTGGCGATCTACCGGCTCGCCTGGGCCGAGCAGCACGGCCTCGACCCGGAGGAGGTGGCCACCGCGTTCGTGTACGTACGGACCGGGGAGGTGGTCCGTCCCGCCCGGCTGCCGGGCCGGGCGGAACTGGAAGCGGTGCTGCGCGGCGAACCGGCCGAGGGCACCGCGTTCCCCGAGGAAGCCGAGGACGGAGCGCACTCCGGCGCCGGATAGGCTCGGGGCCATGAGCGAGACCCCGGACAACGCCGTCCACGCCGTGCGCACGTACATCGAGCAGCACCGATCCGCCTTCCTCGGCGACCTCGTCGAGTGGCTGCGGATCCCCTCCGTGTCGGCGCAGCCGGACCGGGCCGGGGACGTGCGGCGCAGTGCCGAGTGGCTCGCCGCCAAGCTCGTGGAGACCGGTTTCGCGACGGTCGAGGTGTGGGAGACCGACGGGGCCCCGGCCGTGTTCGCCGAGTGGCCCTCGGACGATCCGGACGCGCCCACCGTGCTCGTCTACGGCCACCACGACGTCCAGCCCGCCGCCCGCGAGGACGGCTGGCACACGGACCCGTTCGAGCCGGCGCTCGTCGACGGCCGGTTGTACGCCCGGGGCGCCGCCGACGACAAGGGCCAGGTGTTCTTCCACACCCTCGGCGTCCGCGCGCACCTCGCCGCGACCGGCCGGACCGCCCCCGCCGTTCATCTGAAGCTGGTGGTGGAAGGCGAGGAGGAGTCGGGGTCGCCGCACTTCCGCGAGCTGGTGGAGAAGCACGCCGACCGGCTGGCCGCCGACGTCGTGATCGTCTCCGACACGGGCATGTGGTCCGAGACCACTCCGACCGTGTGCACCGGGATGCGCGGGGTCGCGGACTGCGAGATCGACCTCTTCGGCCCCGACCAGGACATCCACTCGGGTTCGTTCGGCGGCGCCGTGCCGAACCCGGCCACCGTCGCCGGCCGGATCGTCGCGGCCCTGCACGACGCCGACGAGCGGGTCGCGATCCCGGGCTTCTACGAGGGTGTCACCGAGCTCTCCGACGCCGAGCGGGCCCTCGTCGCCGAGCTGCCCTTCGACGAGAGCGGCTGGCTGGCCACCGCCAAGTCGCACGGGACCCTCGGCGAAGCCGGCTTCTCCACCCTGGAGCGCGTCTGGGCCCGTCCGACGGCCGAGGTCAACGGCATCGGCGGTGGCTACCAGGGCCCTGGCGGCAAGACGATCGTCCCCGCCTCCGCCCACCTGAAGCTGTCCTTCCGGCTCGTCGCCGGCCAGGACCCGGACCGCATCGAGGCCGCCGTCCGCGCGTGGCTCGACGGACTGGTCCCGGCGGGCATCCGCCACGAGATCGTCTTCGGCGCCCCGACCCGGCCGTGTCTCACCCCGCTCGACCACCCCGCCCTCAAGGCGGTGGCCGGCGCGATGAGCCGTGCCTTCGACGGCGCCAAGATCCGCTACACGCGCGAGGGCGGCTCGGGGCCGGCCGCCGACCTCCAGGACGTCCTGGGCGCGCCGGTACTGTTCCTGGGCATCTCCGTCCCGTCCGACGGCTGGCACGCCCCGAACGAGAAGATCGAGCTCGATCTCCTCATGAAGGGTGTCGAGACGACCGCTCATCTCTGGGGGGACCTGCCCGCCGCCCTCACCGACGCCGGGCGCTGAGCCGCACACCGCAGCGCGCCGAACGTCGCACCACTGACACCGATCCGGGGGAGTTGGAAGCACCTGTGAGCACCTTGAACAACGCGTCCGCGGACCGCCCGATCTCGCTCACCGCCCCGAGCGGGATCGACCGCGCCGCCCATCACCGCCTCGACGAGGCGTGGCTCGCGGCCGCCTGGAGCCACCCGACGACCCGTGTCTTCGTGGTCTCCGGCGGCCAGGTGCTGATCGACGACACGCCCGACGGGCGGACGGAGCTGGTGATGACCCCGGCCTTCGAGGCCCCGGTCACCGAGACCCACCGCTACTTCCTGGGCACGGACGCCGACGGCGTCTCCTACTTCGCGCTCCAGAAGGACAGCCTGCCGGGGCGGATGGACCAGTCCGCGCGGCCCGCGGGGCTGCGCGAGGCGGGGCTGCTGCTGTCCCCGCGCGACGCCGGCCTGATGGTGCACGCGGTGGCCCTGGAGAACTGGCAGCGGCTGCACCGCTTCTGCTCCCGCTGCGGCGAGCGCACGGTGGTCGCGGCGGCCGGCCACATCCGCCGCTGCCAGGCCTGCGGCGCCGAGCACTACCCGCGCACGGACCCGGCGGTGATCATGCTGGTCACCGACGACCAGGACCGGGCGCTGCTGGGCCGCCAGGTGCACTGGCCCGAGGGTCGCTTCTCCACGCTCGCGGGCTTCGTCGAGCCGGGCGAGTCCATCGAGCAGTCGGTGGTCCGGGAGGTCTTCGAGGAGGCGGGCGTCACGGTCGGCGAGGTCGAGTACGTGGCCAGCCAGCCCTGGCCGTTCCCGTCCAGCCTGATGCTGGGCTTCCTCGCCAGGGCGACGTCCTCGGAGATAAACGTGGACGGCGAGGAGATCCACGAGGCCCGCTGGTTCTCCCGCGAGGACCTGGCCGCCGGTTTCGAGTCGGGCGAGGTGCTGCCGCCGTACGGGATCTCGATCGCCTCCCGGCTCATCGAGCTCTGGTACGGCAAGCCGCTGCCGAAGCCGGGCGACGTGATCTGAGCCGCTGCCCCGGGAGCCCGGGGAGCGGAACGGAACGGCCCCCGGCTCGGCGCCCCCGGCCCCGCAAGGGAAGCGGAAGCGGAACAGCCCCCTCCTGGTCTCCCGGGAGGGGGCTGTTTCCGGTCACCGCCGTGGTGTCAGGTCAGACGGCGAGAGCCTGCTTGACCTGGGCCAGGCTGGGGTTGGTCATGACGACCTCGTCGCCACCGGCCGTCGGAAGGACGCGGACGGTCGGAACGGTCTGGTTCCCGCCGTTGACCTTCTCCACGAAGTCCGCCGACTCCGGGTCCTGCTCGATGTTGATCTCCGTGTACGCGATGCCCTCGCGGTCCAGCTGGCTCTTCAGCCGGCGGCAGTAGCCGCACCACGTGGTGCTGTACATCGTCACAGTGCCCTGCATGGCCAGGCGCTCCTCTAGTCTCGCGGTGCTCGGGGTCGGTGCCGAGAAGAAGAACGTACGTCGTCTACCGGCCATTCCCGGAATTCGTATGACCACGGTCTCCCCCCTGTGGACAAGGCTCCGCACCGCTCCCGCGGACCTGGCAGCATGGCGGGGTGACAGCAGCAACGCACTCCACTCTCTTCCCGCAGGTCCCGGAGACGGCCGACGCGGTGCTCGACGGGCTCGACCCGGAGCAGCGCGAGGTCGCCCTGGCCCTGCACGGTCCGGTGTGCGTCCTGGCCGGTGCCGGTACGGGCAAGACCCGCGCCCTCACCCACCGCATCGCCTACGGGGTGCGGGCGGGCGTCTTCGTCCCCTCCAGTGTGCTGGCCGTCACGTTCACCAACCGCGCCGCCGGCGAGATGCGCGGCCGGCTCAGGCAGCTCGGCGCGGGCGGGGTGCAGGCCCGCACGTTCCACTCCGCCGCCCTCCGCCAGCTCCAGTACTTCTGGCCGAAAGCGATCGGTGGCGAGCTGCCCCGGCTCCTGGAGCGGAAGGTCCAGCTGGTCGCCGACGCGGCCGCGCGCTGCCGGATCCGGCTCGACCGGAACGAGCTGCGGGACGTCACGAGCGAGATCGAGTGGGCCAAGGTCACCCAGACCGTGCCCGCCGACTATCCGGCCGCCGTCGCCAAGGCGCTGCGCGACGCCCCGCGCGATCCCGCCGAGATCGGTCAGATCTACGCGACGTACGAGCAGCTCAAGCGCGACCGCGACGTGATCGACTTCGAGGACGTGCTGCTGCTCACGGTCGGCATCCTGCAGGACCGCCACGACATCGCCGACCAGATCCGCCGGCAGTACCACCACTTCGTGGTGGACGAGTACCAGGACGTGTCGCCGCTCCAGCAGCGGCTGCTCGACCTGTGGCTCGGCGACCGCGACAGCCTGTGCGTGGTCGGCGACGCCAGCCAGACGATCTACTCGTTCACCGGTGCCACCCCGGACCACCTGCTGAACTTCCGCACCCGCCACGCCGGCGCGACCGTCATCAAGCTGATCCGGGACTACCGCTCCACCCCCCAGGTCGTCCACCTGGCCAACGGGCTGCTCAGCCAGGCGAGCGGCCGGGCCGCCGAGCACCGCCTGGAGCTGGTCTCCCAGCGCGACCCCGGCCCCGAGCCCCGCTACACCGAGTACGGAGACGAGCCCACCGAGGCCGAGGGCACCGCGCGCCGCATCCGCGACCTGATCGCGGCCGGCGTGCCGGCCGGCGAGATCGCCGTGCTGTACCGGATCAACGCCCAGTCCGAGGTCTACGAGCAGGCCCTCGCCGACGCCGGCGTGCCCTACCAGCTGCGCGGCGCCGAGCGCTTCTTCGACCGCAAAGAGGTGCGAGAGGCGGGCGCGGCGCTGCGCGGCGCGGCCCGCTTCGGGGCGAACGACTCCCTCCTCGACGGCGCCGAGGACCTGCCCGCCCAGGTCCGGGCCGTGCTCTCCGGGCAGGGCTGGACCGGCGATCCCCCGGCCGGCTCCGGCGCCGTCCGGGACCGCTGGGAGTCCCTGGCCGCGCTGGTCCGGCTGGCCGAGGACTTCGCCCGGGCCAAGCCCGGCGCGACCCTCTCCGACCTGGTCGCCGAGCTCGACGAGCGGGCCGTCGCCCAGCACGCCCCCACCGTCCAGGGCGTCACGCTCGCCTCCCTCCACGCCGCCAAGGGCCTGGAGTGGGACGCCGTCTTCCTGGTCGGCCTCACCGAGGGCATGATGCCGATCACGTACGCCAGGACGGACGAGCAGATCGAGGAGGAGCGGCGTCTGCTCTATGTGGGCGTCACCCGGGCCCGGCAGCACCTGTCGCTGTCCTGGGCGCTCTCGCGCTCCCCGGGCGGCCGTCCCTCCCGGCGCCCCACCCGCTTCCTCAAGGGGCTGCGGCCCGGCTCGGGGTCCCTCGGCACGGTCACCACGAGCGGCGGCGCGGGAGCGGCCGTCGAGCGGGGCGCCCTCGCCGCCCGGCGCAGGCAGCGCGGGCCGGTGCGCTGCCGGGTCTGCGGCACCACGCTCACCGAGGCCGGCGAGATGAAGCTGCTGCGCTGCGAGGACTGCCCCTCGGACATGGACGAGGGTCTCTACGAGCGCCTGCGCGAGTGGCGCGCGGAGCAGGCCAGGGAGCTCGGCCAGCCGCCCTATTGCGTCTTCACCGACAAGACGCTCATGGCGATCGCCGAGCGCGTGCCCGACTCCGACGGTGAGCTCGCCGCGATCTCCGGCGTGGGCGTGCGCAAGCTGAACCGCTTCGGCGCCGACGTGCTGGCCATCTGCGCAGGTGAGGTGCGTGGAGGAAGCGACGACGAGGTCTGAGGAAAACTCGTCGGAAAAATAGTTTGCGCCCGCCCCGTCAAGCCCCATAGGTTCTTAACCACGGACACGGCGGCTTCTTCGAAGCCCTGTCTTCGTGCTGTACTTGTCCAAATGAACATGAGGGCCCGGCTCACCCCGAGCCCTCCGAGACGCCGAGAGGAGGCGATTCCAGTGATCAGCATCAAGAACATCAAGACCAGCACCGCCAAAATGACCGATCGCTCGGTCGTCTCCGCCTGCTCGCTCGGCCTCTCCGCCGTCGCTTCCCACGCTCTCCGGGGCACCGGTCTGTCCGGCGCCGGCCTGCCGCTCGGCATGCCCGCCATCCTGATGGATCGCCTCGAGCGCAATGAGCGACCGACCAAGGCACTGGAAGCAGGAGTAGTGGGCAAGGCCCAGGCCACGGCCTATGGCTTTGCGGCCACCGCGACCGGTGCCGGTATTGAGCAGCAGACGACGCAGCACCACACGATGTGGGCCTTCCGTGGGCTCGAACCCTGGAGTGATCCAGCCTGATCGACGATCAGGCCGGCGCCTTCAGGGCCGCGGAACCCCATCAGGGATCCGCGGCCCTTCTGTTTGTCCCCGAACGGGGCTGACGGAACGAGGGGGCCTCGGGACCAGCAGGACCTGGTACCAGCCGAAACCCCGGCCCAACAGGCCGGAACGACCAGACGAGGAAGAAAACCCGTGCAACTCGAAGCGCACGCCCCGTCCGTACCGCCTTCCGAATCGATCACCCCGCCCGGCCTCACGAAGGACTCCGCCTTGACCCCCCTCACCGCGCTCACCGCGCTCGACGACGCCATCGAGAACCTCGGCGTACCCGTCCCGTGTCGCTCGTACGACCCCGAGGTCTTCTTCGCCGAGTCCCCGGCCGACGTCGAGTACGCCAAGTCGCTCTGCCGGACCTGCCCGCTCATGGCGGCCTGCCTCGAAGGCGCCAAGGAGCGCCGCGAGCCCTGGGGCGTCTGGGGTGGCGAGCTCTTCGTCCAGGGCGTGGTCGTCGCCCGCAAGCGGCCCCGTGGCCGCCCGCGCAAGAACCCGGTCGCGGCATGAACGCCACCGGAACCGTCGACCGCCCCCTCACGCACGATCCCCAGAAGCAGGCCCCGATGACCTCGTCCGCCTTCGAGCCCTCCGGCTCCGCGACTCCCAACGTTTCGATCAGTGGCGCGAACCGCTCGCGTCAGAACAGGACCCGAGCCATGCAACTCATTCCAGAAGCCCTGGCCCGTGCTCATATGCACGACCGCCTGCGGGAAGCCGAAGCGGAACGCCAGGCCGTGCGCCTGGTCGCCGCCCGGCGCATGCAGCGACGCGCCGAGCGCGTGTCGATGCGCGCCCGCCGCGCGCTCGCCATGGCCGTCATGCACTGACCCGCCGCCCAGGCGCCAGGCACTGACCCAGGCACACCTCACACACGGGGGTCGGTCCGAACGGACCGGCCCCCGCGGTGCGTTGCCCGGTTCGCGGGCGCTCGTCGGGTTATCGTCACCAAGGTGAACGACGCCCCCACGAACGAGAGCCCCTTCGTGTGCGCCCGCTGCGGCAGGACCGCCCAGGAGCTGCCCCTCACCTGGACCTGCTCGGTGGAGAACGGCACTCGGCAGTACTTCTGCGAGGACTGCGCCCGGGCCAACATCAGGGCCATCGAGGGTCGCCTCGATTCCTCCTGGTGGTGACCGCGGCCCGGTCTAGTCCGCGGTTGCGAAGCCGGGCAACCACGCCTCCAGCTCGTCCCGCAGTCGAACCGTCGCGCCCAGCTGGCACAGCACACCGATCGTGCTCAAGGTCACACGGTGTATCAGCAGATACGAGGGCGGCAGGTTCAGCTGCCTGCCCAACTGATGGGCGGGGGAGCGGGGGTCGGCGACGCGGCCCGCCTGGGCGCGCATCCAGCCACGGGTGAATCCGAAGGCCTCCACCTCCGCCGGCTCGATGATCGGCAGCAGGTACTCCAGGACCGCGTCCGGGTCGAGCGCGACGGACTTCCGCACGAAGCCCTCCGCGCACAGCAGCCCGTAGACCGTCTCCGCCTCGCCGGCGAGGGTCATCCGCAGACAGGTGCCGATCGTCTCCGGCAGCCCGCCCGGCAGCCGGTCGACCGTGCCGAAGTCGAGCACTCCGAGCCGCCACGCGCCCGCCGCGTCGTCCGCACCCGCCGGCCCGGGCAGCAGCCGGAAGTTGCCCGGGTGCGGGTCCGCGTGCAGCAGACCGGTGCGCGCCGGCCCGGAGAAGAGGAACCGGGCGAGCAACTGCCCGGCCCGGTCGCGCTGCTCCGGCGTACCGTCCGCGATCACCTCCGAGAGCGGGACGCCGTCCATCCACTCCGTGACCAGGACCTGCTCCGACTGGTGCACCACCGCCGGGACCACCACGTCCGGATCGCCCGCGAACTCCTCCGCGTGCGCCCGCTGCGCCGCGGCCTCCAGGCCGTAGTCCAGCTCCTCCGACACCCGGTCGCGCAGCTCCGTGATCAGCGGCTTGATGTCCATGCCGGGGATCAGCGGGCCCAGCAGCCGGGCGAACCGGCTCAGCTGCGTGAGATCCGAGAGCAGCGCGTCGCCCGCCCCGGGATACTGCACCTTCACCGCGACCTCGCGCCCGTCGTGCCACACCGCGCGGTGCACCTGCCCGATCGAGGCGGCCGCCGCCGGCTTGTCCTCGAACTCCAGGAACAGCTCCCGCCACCCCGCGCCGAGCCGCTCCTCCAGCACCCCGTGCACGGTCCGGGCAGGCATCGGCGGCGCGGCCTCCTGGAGCTTGGTGAGCGCCGCCCGGTAGGGCCCGGCCACCTCCTCGGGGAGCGCCGACTCGAAGACGGACAGGGCCTGTCCGAACTTCATGGCCCCGCCCTTCAGCTCGCCGAGCACCTTGAACAGCTGCTCGGCCGTGCGCTGCTGGAGCTCACGGGCGACGATCTCCGCCGACTTCCCGCCGATCCGCTTGCCCAGGCCCCACGTGGCCCGTCCGGCGAAGCCGAGCGGCAACGCGGCCAACTTGGCGGTCCGGGTGACCGCCTTCCGGGGAAGATCAGACATGCGCCCTCCAGATCCCAGACTGCCGTGCCGCGCGGGGCCGTTACCCCGCCATTGTGTCCTGCGGTCCCCGGGCGGCCGAGGCATGCTGCCCTTCCGCGTCGCGGCGCGCCCCGCACGGGCACGCCGGGTGTGCCCGGACCGGCGCCGAGCGCCACTCGAGCAACGGCAGCGACACCTCCCAGCGCGCCCCGGTGCTGGACGGCAGGTCGCCGTCGAGAAAGGCCAGGGCATGCGCGGCGGCGAGCCCGGCGACCGCCTGGGCGAGACCCACGTCGCAGGCCGGCAGCGGATGCGGCGCGCCGGAGCGCCACTGGGCCGGAAGCCGCGGCCAGACGGGCTCCCGGTCGACCCGCTCCCGCTGCATGCAGCCCGCGCAGGCCGTCCCGCCGGGAAGGACCAACGGGCCCACCACACCCGTCGCTTCGAGCACCCCCGCGTAGAGGTGCGGCGTGCCCGTCGTGAGCCAGGCCTCGGCCGGCAGCGGGTCGGGCACATAGGCGCCCAGGCCGTCCCGCGGTGTCACCACGACGAGTGAGAGTCCCGGCTCGGCGGTCCCGTCACCCGGTCGGCGCCGCGCGTCGTGGGGCGGCCGCCCACCCGGTGCCGTCCGCCCCACGAGCCGCCGGGCCGCCACCGCCCGGCGCTCGCCGACCGCCTCGGCCGGCAGCCCGCCCGGCGAGACCTCCCACGGTGTGACCGTGCCGGAGTCCAGCACCTCGACCCGCCCTACGCCCGCCGCGGACAGCAGCGCCGCGACGGCCGCGCCCACCCGGCCCGCGCCCCGCACCTGGACCCGGAGGTCCCGGCGCGCGGCCAGCGCCCGTGCCGCGCCGTCCGGGGCCTGGTGCACCACGGACAGCGAGGCCAGGTCGGCACGCACCGCGTCGAGCTCAGGGTCCGCCCGGCCAGGCCGCGCACCCGGTGGTCCGCCCGGCGGCCGCACCGAGGCGTCCGCGAGCAGTCCCGCCTCGGCGAGCCGCCCGAGCAGCGCCTCCAGGCGTCCCTCGCGCAGACCGAGGGCCGCGGCCTCCGCCCGCAGCAGCTCCATTCCGCGCGTCCCGTCGAGAAGACCCAGCAGGCTGCCCGTGGCCGGGTCGACCGGCCCCAGGACCACCGCGTGCGCGGGCGTCACCCCGAACTGCACGCACGACAGATTCCGCCAGGCGCGCCGCAGCGCGGGTTTCACCATCGGATGCATGACCTCGACCCCCTAAAACGATCTTTCCTCGTCCTTCGTCGTCCGAGGTCAGATTGCCCGGCCCGGGGGAGCGGTGCGGAAAGTTGTCCACAGGGGGAGGCATTAATCATTCGAATGGTGCGGGACTTCCGCCGCACACAGCGGGTAACGTCGTGGCCGTGCCGGCCGACCCACAGCGCAGTACGACGAGCGGGCCGCCCCGCGGCGGCTCGGGGCCGAGTGCGGTCGAGGTCCGCAGAAGTTCCCGCCGGAGCCGAACGGTCTCCGCCTACCGCGAGGGCGACCGGACCATCGTGCTCATCCCCGCCCGGATGTCCGAGGCCGAGGAGCAGCGCTGGGTCGGGGTCATGCTCGACAAGCTGGCGGCCCAGGAGAGCAAGAAGGTCCTCGGCGACCGCGAGCTGACCGAGCGGGCCGAGCGCCTGTCGACCCAGTACTTCGGCGGCCGCGCCCGCCCCGCGTCCGTCCGCTGGGTGACCAACCAGAACACCCGCTGGGGCTCCTGCACCCCCTCCGAGGGCAGCATCCGGCTCTCCCACCGGCTCCAGGGCATGCCCGAGTACGTCGTCGACTACGTCCTGTGCCACGAGCTCGCCCACCTCCTCGTGCCCGGGCACGGGCCCCGCTTCTGGCGGCTCCTGGAGGCCTATCCGCGCACCGAGCGGGCCCGTGGCTATCTGGAGGGCGTGGTGGCCGCCGCCCGGCTGCCGCACCTGCCGGACCCCCGCGGAGAGTGATACCGCTCGTGCTCCGGTTCTGTACCGAACGGGTACGCGCTTGCCCCGATCTCACGAACAGCCGTTAGCCTGGCGCGACGCATTCGTATTTCGGGATGGGGGACGGTCGTCACATATGGCCAGGGAATTCCAACGCGGCCACAAGGCCAAGATCAGTGATCTCACGGCGGGGACCGATCTGTACGTGGGTGTGCAGATCGCGGCGCCCGGCCTGACCTTCGACATCAGCTGCTTCGGCCTCGACGCGGACGAGCGCCTCTCCGACGACCGGTACTTCGTCTTCTTCAACCAGCCGAAGTCGCCCGAGGAGTCCATCCAGCTGCTCGGCACGCAGGCCGGCGACACCGAGTCCTTCCGCGTCACGCTGGACCGCATCCCCGCACACATCCACAAGCTGTCCTTCACGGCGACCATCGACGGTGCCGGACAGATGTCGCAGGTCGGCCCCGGCTGGATCCGGATCGTCGCGGGCGGTGAGGAGGTCGCCCGCTACGCGTTCACCGGTGCGGAGTTCACGACCGAGCGCGCGGTCATGCTCGGCGACTTCTACCTGAAGGACGTCTGGCGGTTCGCCGCCGTCGGTCAGGGCTTCGACGGCGGCCTCGAAGCGCTGCTGAAGAACTTCGGTGGCGAGGTCGCCGAGGAGGAGCCCGCGGCGCCGCAGCAGCCACAGGGCGCCGGCCCCGGCTTCGCCCCGCCGGCACAGGCCTCCGCGCCGCCGGCCTTCGGTGCCCCCGCGGCGCCCCAGGCGCCCGCGCCCGCCCCGGCGTTCGGCGCCCCGCCCGTCCCCGCGCCGGCCCCGGCGCCGGTGCACTCCCAGCCGACCATGGCCGCGCCGCTCGCGCCCCCGGCCCCTGCCCCGGCGCCCGCACCCGCGCCGCCCGGGCCCGCCCCGGCGCCGTACGGACAGCCCCCGCAGCCCCCGCAGTACGGGCAGGTCGCCGGCCAGACCCCGCCGCACGGCGCGCCCGCCCCCTACGGCCACCCGGCCCCGGCTCCCTACGGCCAGCAGCCGCCGTACGGCCAGCAGCCGCAGTACGGGCAGCCGCAGTTCGGCCAGGTCCCGCAGCAGGGCGTGCCGCAGGGGGCGCCCCAGGGTGTGCCCGCCGTCGGCGCCGGCCTCGCAGGCGCGCTCGCGCCGTACAAGGAGACCGCGACCGGCGCCCGCTGGACCCCGCAGAACCAGCAGCTCATGCGGGTCGACCTCGCCATGGGCGGCGCCCCCGTGCTCGCCCGGCAGGGCTCCATGGTCATGTACCAGGGCAAGGTCGACTTCGCCTACAAGGGAGCCGGCTTCGCCGGCCGCATCGTCGGCAACGCCACCGGCCAGGAGATGCAGCTCATGCGCTGCACCGGCCGCGGCCAGGTCTTCCTCGCCGAGGACGGCGCCCACCTGCACCCGATCGAGCTCCAGGGCGACGCCATCTGCGTGTCCGCGGAGAACGTGCTGGCCTTCGACGAGTCGCTGCAGCACGAGGTCCGGCGCATCGAGGGCCACGGCATCCCTGGTGGAGCCCTGTTCACCATGCAGTTCCAGGGCACCGGCACCGTCATCGTGAAGACGCACGGCATCCCCGTCGTGCTGCCCGTGACGCCGACCACCTTCGCCGACTGCAACGCCGTCGTCGCCTGGTCCGCCGCGTCCCAGGTCGTCCTCTCCAGCCAGGTCCGGCTGCGGCGCAACGCCTACCCGGGCCACAGCGGGGAGACCGTGAACCTGCAGTTCCGGGGCGCCCCCGGCAACTTCATCGTCGTCCAGCCCTACGAGGTCTGAGGGAGCCCGGAATGAACCAGCAACTCGCGGGCTACGCCCCGACCCCGGTCACGGCCCGCATGGAGAACCACGGCCGCTCCATGCTCAAGGTCGCCATGGCCGCCGGCCAGGACCTCTACGCGCGCACCGGCTCGATGGTCGCCTACGAGGGCTTCGTCTCCTACGAGCCCAACCCGCCCGCCGTCCGGCAGTTCGCCCAGCAGTGGCTCACCGGCGAGGGCGCGCCGATCATGAAGTGCTCCGGCGACGGGCTGCTCTACCTCGCCGACTACGGCGCCGACGTCGTCGTGATCAACCTCCAGAACGACTCGCTCTCCGTCAACGGCTCCAACGTGCTCGCCTTCGACGCGCACCTCCAGTGGGGCGTCGAGCGGGTCAAGGGCCTCGCCAAGTTCGCCGGCCAGGGCCTGTTCAACGTCGAGATCGCCGGCACGGGCTGGGTCGCCATCACCTCCCGCGGCACGCCGATCGTCGTCGACTGCGGCCGCGGCGAGGACGAGACGTACGTCGACCCCGACGCACTCGTCGCCTGGTCGCCCGCGCTCAAGGTGAAGGGCAAGCGCAGCTTCAAGGCCTCCTCCCTCATCGGGCGGGGCAGCGGCGAGGCCTATCAGATGGCCTTCTCCGGCCAGGGCATCGTCGTCGTACAGCCGAGCGAGGACAGCACCGACCGCCTCCGGGCCCGGGGCTGAGGGGGAGCGAGAACACATCATGCAGAGCCCGCTTTTCAACCACGCCGAACAGCAGAGCCAGGAGCGCTACGTCGTCCAGAACCCGCAGCTGCTGCGGGTCACCCTGGCCGGCTCGGACGACATCCTGGCACGCAAGGGCGCGATGGTCGCCTACCAGGGTCTCGTCGACTTCGACGGCGAGTACCAGACCCAGGGCCAGCGTCGGGCCCGCGCCCGCACGGGTGAGGGCCTCGACCTCATGCGCTGCTCGGGGCAGGGCACGGTCTACTTCGCCAACCTGGCCCAGTACGTCCACGTCGTCGACGTCGACCAGGACGGTCTGACCGTCGACAGCTCCTATGTGCTGGCGCTCGACTCCACGCTGCACACCGAGGTCATCGCGGTGGACAGCCAGTACGGCGTCTCCGGCACCGGCAAGTACCAGCTGAACATCACCGGCCGCGGCAAGGTCGCCCTGATGACCTCCGGTCAGCCGCTGATGATGCAGGTCACGCCGGACAAGTACGTCAGCGTCGACGCGGACGCGATCGTCGCCTGGTCCACCGGCCTGCGCGTCCAGATGCAGGCGCAGACGGTCAACAGCAGCGTCATGCGCCGCCGCGGCAACACCGGCGAGGGCTGGGAGCTCAGCTTCCTCGGCCAGGGCTTCGCCCTGGTCCAGCCGAGCGAGGTCATGCCGCCGCAGAACGCCGCCCTCGGACAGGGCGTCGCAGCCCAGTTCGGCGTCGGCCAGCACGGGTCGCGCGCCCAGAACCAGAACAACGCCTGGAACTGACACCGGGCGCCAGGGCCCGGGTGCCGCGGCGCCCGGGTCCACCAGGGCACGACGTAAGGGGCGGTCGCCACGGCGACCGCCCCTTACGTCGTTCGGATGCGCTCCGCCGTACGGCCCTACAGCCGCTTCAGCGTGTTCTCCAGGAGCCTGACCACCGAGGTGTCCGCCACGCCCGCCACCTCGTCGTACGCGAACCAGCGCAGGTCAAGCGACTCCTCGCTGATCTCCGCCACCGCGTCCGCCGGGGCCAGCGCGGCGTACTGCACGTCCAGGTGCCAGTGGCACGGCGCCGGGATCGGATGCCGGTCGAGCCGCACCGGGCCGCCCGGCAGCAGCGTCAGACCGGTCTCGATCCCGGACTCCTCACGGGCCTCGCGCAGCGCCGCCGCCTCCAGCGTCGCGTCGCCCGCCTCGCAGTGGCCACCCATCTGCAGCCACATGCCCAGCTTCCTGTGCAGGGTCAGCAGCACCCGCCCCCGTGAGGGGTCGATCACCAGCGCGCTGCTGGTGAGGTGACCGGCCTGGCAGGGCTTGTACATACCGTCCGGATGCGCCGCGAGGTGCTCCAGGTAGACGTCACGCAGTTCCGGCTGGTCCCCGTACTCCTTGAGCACGAGGACCGCGTCGTCGTACAGGCTCACTCCTTGTCGCCCTCGCCGTCGCCCTTGTCCCCGGAGTTCCCGGAGTCACCCTTGGCCGCCTCGCCGAGCATCTTGTCGAGCTCGGAGAAGTCCATGTGCTCGCGGTGGACGAAACCGTCCGGGTCGTCCAGGTCGGTCGCCGTCGGCAGCATGTCCGGGTGCTCCCACAGGCCGTCCCGGCCGTCCACGCCGCGCGCGTCCGTCAGCGAGGCCCACAGCCGCGAGGCGTCCCGCAGCCGGCGCGGACGCAGCTCCAGGCCGATCAGGGTGGCGAAGGTCTGCTCCGCGGGGCCGCCCGTAGCCCGGCGCCGCCGCAGCGTCTCGCGCAGCGCGTCCGCCGAGGTCAGGCGGGACTTCGCGGCCTCGTGCACCACCGCGTCGACCCAGCCCTCGACGAGGGCGAGCGCCGTCTCCAGACGGGCCAGGGCCGCCTTCTGCTCCGGCGTGTCCTCCGGCTGGAACATGCCCTGCTGGAGTGCCTCCTGCAGCTGCTCCGGATGCGTCGGGTCCAGCTGGCCCACCGCCTCCTCCAACTTGGAGGTGTCGACCTTGATGCCCCGGGCGTAGCCCTCGACCGCGCCGAACAGATGCGAGCGCAGCCACGGCACGTGCGCGAAGAGGCGCTGGTGAGCGGCCTCACGCAGGGCCAGGTACAGCCGCACCTCGTCCGCGGGGACGCCCAGGTCCTTGCCGAAGGCGGCCACGTTCAGCGGCAGCAGCGCCGCCTTGCCGGCCGGGCCCAGCGGCAGACCCACGTCCGTCGAGCCGACGACCTCACCCGCGAGCACGCCCACGGCCTGCCCGATCTGCTGGCCGAACATGGCGCCGCCCATGGAGCGCATCATGCCGATCAGCGGGCCCGCCATGGCCTGCATCTCCTGCGGCAGCACGTCGCCCATCGCCGCGCCGACCCGCTCCGCGACCGGGTCGACCAGCTGCTGCCAGGCCGGCAGCGTCGCCTCGACCCACTCGGCGCGGCTCCACGCCACGGAGGTGCTCGCGCCCGAGGGCAGCGAGGTCGCCTGGTCCAGCCACAGGTCGGCCAGGCGCACCGCCTCGTCGACCGCCGCGCGCTCGGCCGGGCCGACGCTGGCGTCCTTGGTGCCGTCGGACGTGCCCTGGGCCACGACCTGGCGGGCGATCTGCTTGGCCATGTCCCAGTTGACCGGCCCGCCCTCGTAGCTGAGCATCTGGCCGAGCTGCTGGAAGGCGGCCCCCAGGTCCTGGGGGTTCAGTGAGCCGAACATCGCCGCGAACGGGTTGTCCGCGCCGCCCGGTCCGCCCATGCCGGGCAGCCCGCCGAAGCCGAACGGATCGCCGCCGCCCTGGCCACCGGACCCCTGGCCACCTCCGGCGGGGTCCTTCTTCTTGCCCTCGTCGCCGTTCTCCGGCTCCTCCGGCGGAAGGCCGAATCCGAATGGGGTGTCACTCACAGGTTTCCTCGGCTCGTAGGGCCGCCGGCGTGATGCCGACGGCGGGTTATCGGCTCGGCTCGCCTCCCCGACTCCACACCACCAGCGTAGACATCCGCACCGGATACGGGCTCGGTGCTCCGCCGGGCCGTGGCCTGCGGCAGGATGGACGCCACCTGGTACGTACGCGTCATTCGGGTACGTACTGAAGACAACCGCTGGAGACGCCCGGTGAGTTCCCCAGATCCTCAGGTTCGCGCAGCGCGAAACCACTCGACCAGGTCCGCCGCGCGCGGCCCCGTGGTCGCGGTCACCGGTGCCGCGTCCGGCATCGGCGACCTGCTGACCCGGCGCCTCGCCGCGTCGGACGAGGTCAAGCAGGTCATCGCCATCGACGAGCGCCGCGGCGAGGTGGCCGAGGCGCAGTGGCACATCCTCGACGTGCGCGACCCGGCCATCGCCGAGAAGCTGCGCGGCGCGGACGTCGTCGTGCACCTCGCGGTCGATCTCGACCTGGAGACCGACCCGGCCGCGCGGACGGCCTTCAACGTGCGCGGCACCCAGACCGTCCTGACGGCCGCCGCCGCGGCCGGGGTGCACCGGGTGGTGCTGTGCACCTCCGCGATGGTCTACGGCGCGCTGCCGGACAACGACATCCCGCTCTCCGAGGACGCCGAGCTGCGCGCCACCGCCGAGGCCACCGGCGTCGGCGACCTCCTGGAGATCGAGCGGCTCGCCCGGCGCGCCCCGCGCGCCCACCCCGGGCTCAACGTGACCGTGGTCCGGCCGGCCGTGCTGGTGGGCGGCACGGACACGGCACTGACCCGCTACTTCGAGTCGCCGCGCCTGCTCGTCGTCGCCGGTTCGCGCCCCACCTGGCAGTTCTGCCACGTCGACGACCTGGTCAGCGCCCTGGAGTACGCGGCCCTGGAGAAGGTCGACGGCGAGTTCGCGGTCGGCTGCGACGGCTGGCTGGAGCAGGAGGAGGTCGAGGAGCTGTCCGGCATCCGGCGCATGGAGCTGCCTTCGGCCGTCGCCCTCGGCGCCGCGGCCCGGCTGCACCGGATCGGCCTCACACCGTCCCCGGCGGGCGACCTCGCGTACACGATGCACCCCTGGGTGGTCAGCGTCGGGCGGCTGCACGACGCGGGCTGGCGACCGCAGTGGACCAACGAGGAGGTGCTCGCCGCGCTCCTGGAGGAGGTCCAGGGCCGGCACACCGTCGCGGGCCGCCGGCTGGGCCGCAAGGACGCGACGGCGGCGGGCGCGGCCGGTGCCACGGTGGCACTGCTCGGCACGGCGGCCCTGGTCCGGCAGATGCGGAAGCGGCGCGGCCTGTAGGAGCCTCCGACGGAGGGTCCGGCCCGCCGGTGGAAAACGCTATTCCGCGCCGTCGGTGCCGTACGGCACGATGGAGGGCATGGCAGACAAGCACGTCCACGCGAGTGACCACCCCGGCGAGCGGGCCGCGGACGACCCGATCAGGCTCCTCGCGATCCGTGACACGCCGCTCTCGGTCGACGAGGTCTTCCGCGCCGTCGGCGACGACGCGGCGGGCGGTACGACGCTGTTCGTGGGTACCGTGCGCAACCACGACGGCGGCGCCGACGTCGACGCGCTCGGCTACTCCTGCCACCCGTCCGCCGAGGCCGAGCTCCGCCGCGTCGCGGAGAAGGTCGTCGCGAACCACCCGGTCCGTGCCCTGGCCGCGGTACACCGGGTGGGCGACCTCCATGTGGGTGACATCGCGGTGGTCGTCGCCGTCTCCTGCCCGCACCGCGGCGACGCTTTCGAGGCCTGCCGCAAGCTGATCGACGACCTGAAGCACGAGGTCCCGATCTGGAAGCACCAGAAGTTCTCGGACGGCACCGAGGAGTGGGTGGGGGCCTGCTGAGGGGCGGCGCCACGGCCTGCGGGCCGCCCGTCGAAGGCCGGGGGAGGGCCGGCGAGGGCAGGCTTCCGCCGAGGACCTGCCCCGGGCCAGGAAGGAGGCGGAGAGCCTCCAGGGTCCCTTGCGGGGATTCTCCGGGTCGGCAAGGAGCCACGCCGACGACGTGTAGTCGAACGCCCCGATTTGCGTAACCGCACCCCAGGCGTGAGCGTTGGTCACGCGGATGAATAATCTGCTGATCAACTCACTGGGGACCCTTGGGGATGGGAGGTCGGGATGGCAGCGCTCGCGTGGTTGCTGATTCCGGTTTTCGCAGTCGTCGGCGCGGCGATATGGGGAAGCTGGGCTTCACGCAACAAGACCATCGGGGATGTCGCCGAGCTGGCGGGCTACGCGCGCTTCCGGGACGCCATGGAGCGATCCCACACCATCACGACCACCTCCGTCGGCACCGCTTCCGCTTCGGCCCTTCCGGAGCGTGAGACGTCCCCCGCGGCGACCACCGGCTGATCCTCGTACGGACCGCCCCGGGGGTGCACTCACAGGCCGGTCCCGTACTGTCGTTCCATGCCACGCCGCACCGCGACGATGCTCGCCTCCACCCTGGTCCTGATCACGCTGCTCTGTGTCGGCGTCCTCATTCCGGTGCCGTACTCGGAGATGAGCCCCGGCCCCACGGTGAACACCCTCGGTGAGGCGCGCGGCGAGCCGGTCCTCCAGATCTCCGGTCGTCAGACCTACCCGACGACCGGCAACCTCAACATGACGACGGTCAGGGTCACCGGCGCGGACTACAGGATGAACGCCGTGGAGGCCGTCTACGGCTGGCTCGCCCACGACAGCGTGGTGGTCCCGCACGACACGCTCTACCCGGACGGCAAGACCGAGGAGCAGTCGAGCCAGGAGAACGCCGAGGAGTTCAGCCAGTCCCAGGAGAGCGCCAAGGTCGCCGCCCTCAAGGAGCTGGGCATCCCGGTCACCACCCGTGTGGTCGTGGCCACCGTCGTCAAGGGCACCCCCGCCGAGGGGAAGCTCCATGCCGGCGACGTCATCCGGGCCGTGGACGGCACCGCCGTCAGGGAGCCGGGCGACGTGGCGAAGCTGGTCACCCGGCGCAAGCCCGGCCAGGACGTCGTCTTCACGATCGTCCCGGCCCAGGAGGCCGCCGCCGCGGAGAAGGCCCACAAGGACGCCACGACCACGCGGAAGGTGGTCATCACGACGAAGAAGTCGGACGAGGGCGACCGCGCCATCGTCGGCATCCAGGCCGGCACCGACCACGTCTTCCCGTTCACCATCGACATCAAGCTGGCCGACGTCGGCGGCCCCAGTGCGGGCCTGATGTTCGCGCTCGGCATCGTCGACAAGCTCACGCCGGGGTCGCTCACCGGCGGCACGTTCATCGCCGGTACCGGCACCATCGACGACAAGGGCAAGGTCGGCCCGATCGGCGGCATCGAGATGAAGCTGGTCGGCGCCCGCAAGGCCGGCGCCCGCTACTTCCTCACCCCCGCCGAGAACTGCGCCGCGGCCGCGGCCGACACGCCGGACGGTCTCACCCTCGTCAAGGTCGACACCATCGACGACGCGACGAAGTCGCTGGAGAAGCTGCGCAAGGGCGACACGGCGGCCCTGCCCAGCTGCTCCAGCAGCTGACTCCGGCGGGCGGCCTACGACGCGAAGGTCGCCGCCAGCGCGTCCGCGAGCCCCGGCACCAGGTCGGGGCCGGTGAGGACCTCGTTCGGCGAGTCCTTCTCGCGCAGCCGGATCGCCGCCTCGCGCGCCCCGTCCCGGAGCACGGCGACGGTCATCCGGACCTCCTGGCGGTCCGGGTGTGAGGCGACCCACTTGGCGAGCCCGGCCTCGTTCAGGCCCTTCGGCACGGCGGCCTCGGCCGACGGCGGCAGCATCAGGCGCTCCACCGTGAGCGCGCAGCCGGCCACCGCGTCGGGCCAGGCGATGGTGCCGAGGAACTCGTCGAGGGGCTTGCCGGCCGGCAGCTCCTCCTGCTCGATCGGGGTGTACGTGGTGGTGTCGGCGCCGCCGGCACCCAGCTGGGCGGCGAGCTTGGGCTCCTGCAGACGCAGCTTGGCGGTGTCGACCAGGGCGAACAGCCGGGCCGGCCGGTCCCAGCCGAGGCCCGACGCGTAGTCGTCGATCTCGAGCACGGCACGGGTGAGGGGGCTCGCGGCCATCGGGGGACCGGAGGGGGAAACGTTGGACATGACCAATATCCTGCCTCCTCTTCCCGCCCGGACGGGAACTAGGTAAAGCCTCAGTAAGTTGCATCAGTGGGCTCTACGATCGCGGAGCCTGCTTCAGACGCACTGAACGCACCGTTCTCACGCATCAACCTCGAGGGGCGTACGTTGGCTTTCCAGATGCCGGACCGCGGAGGCGGCACAGGTCCGTCCGGGCCAAGGATCAGAGTCGGCCGGCCGTCCCGGCGCGCCCGTACGCTGCTGATGACGCTGGGCGTCCTCGCCGTCCTCGCCATGGCGTTCGTGATGTTCGCCGGGTTCTGGACGGACTGGCTGTGGTTCCGCTCGGTCCACTACTCGTCCGTGTTCACCACCACGCTGTGGACCAAGATCGGTCTCTTCCTGGTCTTCGGTCTGCTCATGGCGCTCGCCGTCGGCCTGAACATCTGGCTGGCGTACCGGCTGCGGCCGCCGCTGAGCGCGATGTCGGTGGAGCAGCAGAGCCTCGACCGGTACCGGATGGGCCTCGCACCCTTCAAGAAGTGGGTGCTGCTCGCCGTCACCGCCCTGGTGGGCCTGATCGCCGGCGCCTCCGCCTCCGGGCAGTGGCGCACCTGGCTGATGTGGGTGAACGGGGTCTCGTTCGGCGAGAAGGACCCGCAGTTCCAGCTGGACGTGTCGTTCTACGCGTTCGACCTGCCCTGGTACCGCTTCCTGCTGGCCTTCGGCTTCGCCGCCACGATCCTGTCGCTGATCGCCGCCGCGCTCACGCACTACCTGTACGGCGGCCTGCGGGTCACCAGCCCGGGCGCCCGCGCGACCGCCGCCGCGACCGGACACCTGTCGGTGCTGCTCGGCGTCTTCGTCTCGCTCAAGGCCGTGGCGTACTGGCTCGATCGGTACGGCCTCGCCGTGAAGTCCAGCGACTTCAAGGCGACGGGCAACTGGACCGGCCTGCGGTACGTGGACGCGAACGCCTATCTGCCGGCGAAGACGATCCTCTTCTGCATCGCCGTGATCTGCGCGCTGCTGTTCTTCGCGACGCTGTGGCGGCGCACCTGGCAGCTGCCGGTGATCGGCTTCGGCCTGATGGTGCTCTCGGCCATCCTGATCGGCGGCCTGTACCCGGCCATCGTGCAGAAGTTCCAGGTGCAGCCGAACGAGCAGGCCAAGGAAGCGCCGTACATCAAGAAGAACATCGACGCGACCCGCAAGGCCTACGCCATCGACTCCACCAAGCCGGAGGAGTACTCGGGCAAGTCGACGGTCAAGGCCAAGGACCAGCTCAGGGCCGACGCCGACACGGCCGCCAGCTACCGGCTCGTCGACCCGAACATCGTGTCGCCGACCTTCCAGCAGCTGGAGCAGAAGCGGAAGTACTACCAGTTCCCGCTGACCCTCGACGTCGACCGCTACAAGGGCCAGGACACCGTGGTCGGTCTGCGCGAGCTCAACATCCGGGGCATCCCGAAGCGGAACTGGATCAACGACCACTTCACCTACACCCACGGCTACGGCGCCATCATGGCCAAGGGCACCCAGACGGACGCCAACGGCTCCCCGGTCTTCACCGAGCAGGGCCTCCCGACGACGGGCCAGCTCGGGCCGTACGAGCAGCGCGTCTACTACGGCGAGAAGACTGACCAGTACTCGATCGTGGGCGGCCCCCAGAAGGAGCTCGACTACGAGGAGAACGGCGAGAAGACCACCAGCTACGCGGGCAAGAGCGGGGTCAACCTCTCCAACGCCTTCAACCGGGCGGCGTACGCGGTCGCGTTCAGCGAGCCGCAGATCCTCTACTCGGGGGCGATCGGCGACGGCTCGCGGATCCTCTACAACCGCACCCCCAAGGAGCGGGTCGAGGCCGTCGCGCCCTGGCTGACCATCGACGGCGACGCCTACCCGGCGGTCGTGAACGGGCGCATCCAGTGGATCGTCGACGCGTACACCACCACCAACGGCTACCCGTACGCCTCCCGCACGACGCTGGGCGAGAGCACGGCCGACGCGCTGACCGTCGGCAACCAGCAGCGCGCGGTGGTCGCCCAGCAGAACCAGGTCAACTACATCCGCAATTCGGTGAAGGCCACCGTCGACGCCTACGACGGCACGGTGAACCTCTACCAGTGGGACACGGAGGACCCGGTCCTCAAGACCTGGATGAAGGCCTTCCCGGACACGGTCAAGCCGCGCTCCGAGATCGCCCCGGATCTGATGCAGCACCTGCGCTACCCGCAGGACATGTTCAAGGTCCAGCGTGAGCTGCTCACCCGCTACCACGTGCAGGACCCGGCGCAGTTCTACAGCGGCTCGGACGCCTGGCAGGTGCCGGACGACCCGACCAACAAGGACGGCAACGCGGTCCCGCCGTACTACCTGAGCATCGAGATGCCCGGGGACCAGTCGCAGCGGTTCTCGCTGACGACGACGTTCACGCCGAACGGCCGGCCCAACCTGGGCGGGTTCATGGCGGTGGACGCCGACGCCACCAGCAAGGACTACGGCAGGATCAGGCTGCTGAGAGTCGGGGAGGACGTGCCGGGTCCCCAGCAGGTCCAGAACAAGCTCAACAGCCTCCCGTCGGTGGCCACGTTCGTCCGTGACATGAAGGGCGCCGACTCCGACATCCTCTACGGCAACCTGCTCACGGTGCCGCTGGACGGCGGCTTCCTGTACGTGGAGCCGGTCTACGCCCAGGGCCGCAACCTGCCGTACCCGCTGCTCAAGAAGGTCGCGGTGTCGTACGTGGACGCGGACCAGCCGGCCGGGGACACGACCAAGGACACCACGGTGTTCGAGGACAACCTCACGGCGGCGCTGAACGCGGTGTTCGGGGTCGAGGGCTCCACGCCGCCGACGACCCAGCCGCCGGGCACCAAGCCCCCGACCACCACCCCGACGACGAACGACGCCGCGCTGAAGCAGGCCATCGCGGACGCGCAGAAGGCGTACGACGACGGTGAGGCGGCGCTGCAGAAGGGCGACTGGGCGGCGTACGGCAAGTCCCAGGAGGCCCTGCAGGACGCCCTCAAGCGGGCCGCCGACGCCGGAGCGAAGCTCCAGAGCGGCACGGGAGCCGGCGGGGGCAAGCCCGCCCCCGGGGCCACCCCGAGCACCTCGGCGAGTCCGCCGGCCGCCCCGGGGAGCTGATAACCGGTAAGAGCGCCACTCCGCGTCGTGATAGGTTGTGAACACAACGACGCGGGGTGGAGCAGCTCGGTAGCTCGCTGGGCTCATAACCCAGAGGTCGCAGGTTCAAATCCTGTCCCCGCTACTGCGGACAAGGCCCGGATCCAATGGATCCGGGCCTTCGTCATGCCCCGAAGAGCGGTATGGATGGGGTGAGTTGAGGCGGGACGTGTTTGACTTGTCACTCTGTGGGCATGTCGACAAAACGCTGAAGTGACCTCACTGGCTGCGGTATACGAGGTGTACGCGGGTTGCAGGTGGTGCGACGATGGTATTTATGGGGGACAGGGCAACTCTGTTGGAGACAGGGCGGTTTGTGCAGCGGCATTCGGGAAACGCCGCAGACGAGATCATCGAGGCCGCAGGGGTCGTCGATGCCGCCGTCGACACCACCGCCGAGCACGAGACCGAGGCCGAGACCGAGGCCCGTCACCGGCGTGCCGCCGAGAACGGCGACGCGGCGGCCATGAGTGTCCTCGGCGCGCTGCTGCTGCGCCGGGGCGACCTGGACGGCGCCGAGCCGTATCTGCGCGGGGCCACCGGCCAGGGTGACCGCGCCGCCGCCAACAACCTGGGCGTCCTGCTGCACCAGCGCGGGTACCCGGACGAGGCCGCCGGCTGGTGGCGGGTCGCCGCCGTCGCCGGCTCCGCGCCTGCCGCGCACGCCCTCGGCCGACACCACCGCGAGCGCGGGGACGAGCCCGGCGCCGAGTACTGGCTGCGCCAGTCCGCCGAGCAGGGCCACGCCCTCGGCGCGTACGCCCTCGCCGATCTCCTGGAGCACCGCAGCGACGTCGGCGCCGAGCGCTGGCTGCGCGCCGCCGCCGAGCAGGGCCACCGCGAGGCGGCCTACCGGCTCGCCCTCGCCCTGGAGCGGCGCGCGGAGCCGGACCGCGGCCCGCACGCGTACGACACGGCCACCGGCCTGCGCACCTCGGCGACCGGACCGGCCGAGGCCGGCAAGGCCGCTGTCGCGTCCCGGACCGCCGCGCCCCGGCCCACCGCGCCCAAGGACGGGCTCGCCGAGGCCGAGCAGTGGTTCCGGCAGGCCGCCGCCCGCGGCCACCGCCGGGCCGCCCTGCACCTGGGCGCGCTCCTGGAGAAGCGCGGCGAGCTGAAGGAGGCGGGCCGCTGGTACCTGACCTCCGCCAAGGACGGCGAGGCCAAGGCCGCCTGCGCGCTCGGCTTCCTGCTGCGCGACGCGGGCGACGAGGAGAGCGCCGCCGTGTGGTGGCTGCGCGCCGCCCAGGACGGCGACGGCAACGCCGCCAATGCGCTCGGCGCGCTGCACGCCGCCCGCGGCGAGCAGCAGACCGCCGAGCGCTGGTACCGCGCCGCCATGGACGCGGGCGACGTGAACGGCGCCTACAACCTCGGGCTGCTCTGCGCCGCCCAGGAGCGCACCACGCAGGCCGAGCAGTGGTACCGCCGGGCCGCCTACGCCGGCCACCGGGAAGCCGCCAACGCGCTCGCCGTCCTGCTGCTCCAGGCCGGGGACGCCAACGGCGCCGAGCCGTGGTTCTCCAAGGCCGCCGAGGCCGGCAGCGTCGACGCCGCGTTCAACCTGGGCATCCTGCACGCCGGCCGCGACGACGACCGCACCGCGCTGAGCTGGTACGAGCGGGCCGCGGCCGCCGGGCACACCGAGGCCGCCCTCCAGGTCGGCATCGCCTGCCTGCGTGACGGCGACGAGCAGGCGGCCGAGCGGCATCTGCGGTGCGCCGCGGGCGGCGGCAGCGCCGAGGCGGCCTTCCGGCTCGCCTCCGTGCTCGACGCGCGTCGGCCGCCCCCCGGGCCGCCGGCCCTCGGCGCCCCGCGCGAGGAGAAGAGCGAGTGCGAGGAGTGGTACGAGCGCGCCGCCGAGCAGGGGCACCGGCGTGCCCAGGTGCGGGTCGGGATGCTCGCCGCCGGCCGCGGTGACGTGGCGGAGGCGGCCCGCTGGTACCGGGAGGCGGCCGAGGCCGGCTCCCGCAACGGCGCTTTCAACCTGGGGCTGCTGCTCGCCCGTGAGGGCGGCGAGCGGGAGGCGGCCCTGTGGTGGACCCGCGCCGCCCACGCGGGGCACGGCCGGGCCGCGCTCCGACTCGCCCTGCTCGCCGCTCGCCGCGGGGAGCTCACCGAGGGGCGCCGCTGGTGCGCCCGTGCGGTGGAGCTCGGTCCGGCCGAGGTGGCGGAGCGGGCCGCGCGGCTGAGCGAGGCGCTGCACCAGGAGCTCACGGCGTAACGCGGCTCACACGTCTCACCCGTCCCACTGATTTGCCCTGCTCCGAACGGTCCCGTAAGGTGGTGTTCACCGACGCGGGGTGGAGCAGCTCGGTAGCTCGCTGGGCTCATAACCCAGAGGTCGCAGGTTCAAATCCTGTCCCCGCTACTCAGTAGCACGAAGGCCCGGATCCGGAAACGGATCCGGGCCTTCGTCGTTCCCCGGCCCCCTCGTGAGGGCGCCCGGAAAGGGCTGTGTGCACGGAGAAGGCACCTGCGCACGGGAAAGCCCCCGCCGGTCGGCGGGGGCTTCGCGTCGTTCAGGGGGTCACGCCGTGGTGGCGCAGCTCGGGCAGATGCCCCGGTAGGTGACCTCGACGTCCGAGATCGTGAAGCCGAAGCGCTCCGAGTCGGGGAGGTCGGCCAGCGGGTTGCCCGCCGGGTGGACGTCGCGGATCGCGCCGCAGCGGGCGCAGACCAGGTGCTGGTGCGGCCGGTGGGCGTTCGGGTCGTACCGCTTGGCGCGGCCGTCCGTCGCGACCTCGAGGACCTCGCCGAGCGTGACCATCTCGCCCAGCGTGTTGTAGACGGTCGCCCGGGAGATCTCGGGCAGGCGCTCCACGGCGCGGGCGTGGACCTCGTCGGCGGTCAGGTGTACGTGATCGCCGTCGAGTACCTCGGCCACGACACGACGCTGCGCGGTCATCCGCCAGCCGCGGCCGCGCAGTCGTTCCAACAGGTCACTCATGGGGTCAGGGTAACAGTCGCCGCCGTGAGTCCCGAACCGGTGTGAGTTTGGATGTGAGCTTGACTTAGACAATGTCCATTATAAGATCGTGTACGGAAAGGCCGGGACAGGCACAGGACGGGCTCGCGGCAGCAGGGCCGGGCATCAGGAGGCGCACATGACGCAGGGACCGCTCACCACGGAGGCCGGCGCGCCGGTCGCGGACAACCAGAACAGCGAGACGGCGGGCGTCGGCGGACCGGTCCTCGTCCAGGACCAGCTGCTTCTGGAGAAGCTCGCCCACTTCAACCGCGAGCGCATCCCGGAGCGCGTGGTGCACGCTCGCGGCGCCGGCGCCTACGGCACCTTCACGGTGACCGCCGACGTCACGCCCTACACCCGGGCCGCCTTCCTCTCCGAGGTCGGCAAGCAGACCGAGACGTTCCTGCGCTTCTCCACCGTGGCGGGCAACCTCGGTGCGGCCGACGCCGTGCGCGACCCCCGCGGCTGGGCGCTGAAGTTCTACACCGAGGAGGGCAACTACGACCTCGTCGGGAACAACACGCCCGTCTTCTTCATCAGGGACGCCATCAAGTTCCCCGACTTCATCCACACCCAGAAGCGCGACCCGTACACGGGCTCGCAGGAGGCGGACAACGTCTGGGACTTCTGGGGCCTCAGCCCGGAGTCCACGCACCAGGTGACCTGGCTCTTCGGCGACCGCGGCATCCCCGCCTCGTACCGTCACATGAACGGCTACGGCTCGCACACCTACCAGTGGAACAACGAGGCCGGCGAGGTCTTCTGGGTCAAGTACCACTTCAAGACCGACCAGGGGATCAGGAACCTCACCCAGGCCGAGGCCAACCGCCTGGCCGGCGAGGACCCGGACAGCCACCAGCGCGACCTGCGCGAGTCGATCGAGCGCGGCGACTTCCCGACCTGGACCGTGCAGGTCCAGATCATGCCGGCGGCCGACGCGGCCGCCTACCGCTTCAACCCCTTCGACCTCACCAAGGTGTGGCCGCACGCGGACTACCCGCCGATCGAGATCGGCAAGCTGGAGCTCAACCGCAATCCGCGGAACGTCTTCGCCGAGGTCGAGCAGTCGATCTTCAGCCCGGCCCACTTCGTGCCCGGCATCGGCCCGTCCCCGGACAAGATGCTCCAGGGCCGTCTCTTCGCCTATGGCGACGCCCATCGCTACCGCGTCGGCATCAACGCCGACCACCTGCCGGTGAACCGCCCGCACGCCACCGAGGCGCGGACGAACTCCCGCGACGGCCTCCTCTACGACGGCCGCCACGCGGGCGCGAAGAACTACGAGCCGAACAGCTTCGGCGGCCCGCAGCAGACCGGCCGCCCGCTGTGGCAGCCGCTCCCGGTCACCGGGGTCACCGGCGACCACGCGGCCCCGGCGCACGCCGAGGACGACGACTTCACGCAGGCGGGTGACCTCTACCGCCTGATGTCCGAGGACGAGAAGGGCCGTCTGGTCGAGAACCTGGCCGGCTTCATCGCCAAGGTCTCCCGTGACGACATCGCCGAGCGCGCCATCGGCAACTTCCGCAACGCGAACGAGGACTTCGGCAAGCGGCTCGACGCCACGGTCCAGGCCCTGCGCGGCTGAGGGCGCCTGCCGTAGGAGAAGAGGGCCGGACTTCCCGTAGCCGTACGGGAGTCCGGCCCTCCCGCTCGTCCTGGAGCCGTCGTCAGACGGCCAGGCGGGCCGGTGTCCAGCAGCGGATGATGTCGCGTACGGAGACGATGCCGACCGGCCCGTGGTCGTCGAGGACCACCAGATGGCGGAATCCGCCGCGGGTCATCGCGTCCGCGGCCTCCTCCAGCGTCCAGGTCGGGGCGGCGAAGACGACGTCGCGGGTGGTGTGGGCGTCGGCGGTCTCGTGGTCGGGATTCCGGTCGCTTCCGATGGCGTTGAGGATGTCGCGCTCGGTCAGGATGCCGAGTCCGCTGGTGTCGGTGTCGAGGACGATCGCCGCGCCGACGCGTCGCGCCGACATCAGGCGGGCCGCCTGGCGGAGGGTATGGGCCGGGCCGATGGTGAGGACCATCGAGCTCATGGCGTCACGGACGAGCATGAAGGGGACCACCTCCTGTTCGAGAACTCTTTCACAAGTTCACAAGTGGGGGGAGTCTCAGAGTGACACCGGGAAGGGCGGTCAACAAGGGGGCGTGCGTGGTGCGCCGGGGTGCACACGCGTCCCGCGAGCGCACGTTCGTGGCGGACCTCCGGAGGGGTCAGCCGCCCAGGTAGCTGAGCAGCTCGCCGTGCAGCAGACCGTTCGACGCCGCCGCGTTGCCGCTGTGCGGGCCGTGCCGACCGTCGAGGCCCGTGAAGGTGCCGCCGGCCTCCTGGACCACGATCGCCGTGGCCGCCATGTCCCACAGGGACAGCTCCGGCTCCGCGCAGATGTCCACCGAGCCCTCGGCGACCAACATGTACGGCCAGAAGTCGCCGTACGCCCGGGTCCGCCACACCGCGCGGCCGAGGTCGAGGAAGCCGTCGAGCCGGCCCCGCTCCTCCCAGCCGGTCAGGCTGGAGTACGCGAACGACGCGTCCTCCAGGCGGCCGACCTTCGACACCCCGAGGCGGGTCGCCGAGGCGAGGCTGCGGCCGGTGTACGCGCCGAGCCCCTTCGCCGCCCACCAGCGGCGGCCGAGCGCGGGCGCCGACACGACGCCCACCACCGGCTGGAAGCCGGTCTCGCCGGCCTCCATCAGCGCGATCAGCGTCGCCCACACGGGCACCCCGCGCACGTAGTTCTTGGTGCCGTCGATCGGGTCGATCACCCAGCGACGCGGACCCGTGCCCTCGACGCCGTACTCCTCGCCGAGGATCGCGTCGCGCGGCCTGGCGCGCTGCAGCTGACCGCGGATCAGCTCCTCGGCGGCACGGTCGGCCTCGCTGACCGGGGTCATGTCGGGCTTCGTCTCGACCTTCAGGTCGAGCGCCTGGAACCGGTCCATCGTGGCCGCGTCCGCGGCATCCGCGAGGACGTGGGCGAGACGCAGATCGTCGTGGTAGTCGGCCATGGTCGAAACTCTATCCCCCGGACAGGGGTCGGTCGGCGGCGGCCCTTGACAGTGCGTGGTCGCGCGTCAACGCTGAGCGCAGTACCGACCTGGCCGGGAGGCGACGATGCCGACTGCCCGTAAGCCGCCGAAGGCGCCGAGCGCCCGCGAGGCGCTGCTCGACGCGGCCCTCGCGGCCCTCCGTACGCTGCCCTGGTCCGCCGTGCGGATGGTGGACGTCGCCACCGCCGCGCGGGTCTCCCGGCAGACCCTCTACAACGAGTTCGGCAGCAAGGAGGGGCTGGCCCGCGCGCTGGTGCGGCGCGAGGCCGACCACTACCTGCGCGGCGTCGAGACCGTCCTCGCCGAGCCGGGACCGCCGGGCCGCCGCCTGGTCGCCGTCGCCGAGTGGACCGTCGCCACGGCCGCCGCCCGGCCCGTCCTCCGCGCCCTGCTCACCGGTGCCTGGGGCGAGCGGCTGCCCGTGCCGCGGCCCGTGCGCACCGGGGCCCGGACCGCCGCCGTGCCGGAGCAGCGGCGTGCCGACGCGGGGGTGCCGTCGCCGGGGGAGCTGCTGCTGCAGGCCAGGGACCGGGCGGCCGCGCTGCTCGCGGAGGATCCCGGGGCCGCCGCCCGCTCCTGCGAGCTGGCGCTGCGGCTCGCCCTGTCGTACGTCGTGGCCTCGGCGCAGGCGATGGCTCAGTGCGCGGAGCCCGACAGCTGGAGGCCGATGACCCCCACGATCACCAGCGTGATCGAGACGATCTTGAGCGTGGACACCAGGTCGCCGAGGAACACCATCCCGTAGATCGCCGTTCCCGCGGCCCCGATCCCCGTCCACACCGCGTACGCGGGGCCGACGTCGAGCTTGCGCAGGGCGATGGTCAGCAGACCGAAGCTGCCCAGGGCGAAACAGGCGAACGCGATCGTCGGCCACAGGCGCGTGAAGCCGTGCGAGAGCTTCAGGCAGACCGCGAACCCCGTCTCCAGGAGCCCGGCGACCACCACCAGCAGCCACGCCATCGTCAGTGCCTCCCACGCCGTCGGTGACTGCTTCGTCTCACTTGGTGCGATTATGCACTTACCAGGAGTCCCCGCCCGCAAACGTGAGCGACAGGAGTGACGCGTCGTCAGTCGCCCTCGCGCCGCTCCCGCGTGGCGAGCAGCCGCCGCAGCGAGAACAGCCGCGCCGGATCGGCGTGGCCCTCCTCGACCCAGGCGTCGAGCGCGCAGTCCGCCTCGTCGTGCGAGCAGGCCCGCGGGCAGTTCTCCGTGCCCGGCTCCAGGTCCGGGAAGGCGTGGATGACCCGGGACGGGTCGACGTGGTGGAGCCCGAACGAGCGCACGCCGGGCGTGTCGATGACCCAGCCGTCGGCCTTGGCGAGCGGCAGGGCGAGCGCCGAGGTCGTGGTGTGGCGGCCGCGGCCGGTCACCGCGTTCACGTGGCCGGTGATGCGGCGCCGCTCCTCCGGCACCAGCGCGTTGACCAGGGTCGTCTTGCCCACGCCGGAGTGCCCGACGAAGGCGGTCACGCGGTCGCCCAGGTGCTCGCGCACCCGGTCCGCCGCCCCGCCGTCGTACAGCTCCTCGCGGTTGACCACGACGTACGGGATGTCGAGGTCGCCGTACAGCTCCAGGATCTTCTCCGGCGGCGCCAGGTCCGACTTCGTCAGCACCAGGAAGGGGTCGAGCCCGCCGTCGTAGGCCGCGACCAGGCAGCGGTCGATCAGACGCGGGCGCGGCTCGGGGTCGGCGAGGGCCGTCACGATCGCCAGCTGGTCGGCGTTGGCGACGACTACCCGCTCGTACGGATCGTCGTCGTCGGCCGTACGGCGGAGCACCGAGCCGCGCTCACCGATCCGCACGATCCGCGCCAGGGTGTCCTTCTCGCCGGACAGGTCGCCCACCAGGGAGACCCGGTCGCCGACCACGGCCGCCTTGCGGCCCAGCTCGCGGGCCTTCATGGCCAGGATCACCCGGTCGTCGACCAGGCAGGTCAGCCGGCCCCGGTCCACGGTGAGGACCATGCCCTCGACGGCGTCCTCGTGCTTGGGGCGGATGTTCGTCCGGGGACGGTTGCCCTTGCGGTTGGGCCGCTGGCGGATGTCGTCCTCGTCGGTGCGCTTGCCGTAGTGCCGCATGGCTCAGGCTCCGAGCATTTCGGTCCACATCCTCGGGAAGTCGGGCAAGGTCTTCTCCGTCGTGCTCACGTTCTCGATCTCCACGCCCTTCACGACGAGGCCGAGCAGCGCGCCCGCGGTCGCCATCCGGTGGTCGTGGTACGTGTGGAAGACCCCGCCGCGCAGCGGACGCGGGCGGATGTGCAGTCCGTCCCCGGTCTCCGTGACGTCGCCGCCGAGCCCGTTGATCTCCTTGGTGAGCGCCGCGAGCCGGTCGGTCTCGTGCAGCCGCAGGTGGGCCACGCCCCGCAGGGTGGACGGCGAGTCGGCGAGGGCCGCGACGGCCGCGATGCCCGGGGTCAGCTCACCGACCTCGCCCAGGTCGATGTCGATGCCGTGGATCCGGCCCGAGCCGGTGAAGGTCAGACCGCGCTCGGTCAGCTCGCAGGAGCCACCCATGGCGGTGAAGATCTCCCGCAGCGCGTCACCCGGCTGGGTGGTCCGCTCCGGCCAGTCCGGCACCGTGACCCGGCCGCCGGTGACCAGGGCCGCGGCCAGGAACGGCTGGGCGTTCGACAGGTCCGGCTCCACGACCAGGTCGCGACCGAGCAGCGCGGAGGGCGCGACCCGCCACACGTCGGGCTCCCCGCCGTGCTCCGGCTCGTCCACCTGCGCGCCGACCGCGCGCAGCATGTCGACGGTCATCCGGATGTGCGGGAGCGACGGCAGCCGGTCGCCGACGTGCCGCACCTCGACCCCGTGGTTGAAGCGCGCGCCCGAGAGCAGCAGGGCGCTCACGAACTGGGAGGACGAGGAGGCGTCGATCTCCACGACGCCGCCCTGCAGACCGCCGGCGCCGTGCACGGTCATCGGCAGCGCGCCGCGCGCGTCGTCGTCGATCCGGGCGCCGAGCGCGCGCAGCGCGTCGATCACCCCGTGCAGCGGGCGCTCGTGGGAGCGCGGGTCGCCGTCGAAGCGGACCGGGCCGTCGGCCAGGGCCGCGACCGGCGGCAGGAAACGCATGACCGTGCCGGCGTTGCCGACGTCCACGGTCGCGGGGCCGCGCAGCCCCGCCGGGATGACCCGCCAGGCCTCGCCGGAGCCGTCCGGGCCCACGCCTTCCTCGATCTTCACACCGAGGGTGCGCAGCGCCTCCGCCATGAGCAGGGTGTCGCGCGAGCGCAGCGGCCGGCGCACCCAGCCGGGCTCGGCGGCCAGGGCGGCGAGCACGAGCGCCCGGTTGGTGACCGACTTCGATCCGGGCACGGTGACGGTGGCGTCGACGGCGCCGTCGGCATACGGGGCGGGCCAGAGGCCGGTGAGCGGATCGATGGGCGCGGAGCTTTCGGTCATGCCCTCACTGTACGGGGGTACGGCAGGCCCGCTACACGCCCGCTACAGGCCGAGGAGCCAGCGTCCGCCGCCGATCAGGGAGCAGATCGAGACCGCGTGGAAGAAGAACAGCCACAGCGTCGGCGGCACGTGGGTGAGCCGGCCGAGCTGATCCGCGTCGGAGTCGCCGGCCCCGCCGTGCCGCCGCTTGGCCTGCAGCTCGAAGGCCGGCCGTACGCCGCCGAGCAGCAGGAACCACACCGCCGCGTACGCGAAGACGGACTGCACGTCCGGGGAGGTCAGCCAGGACACCAAGAGGAAGACCGCGCCGGTGAGCAGCACGATGAAGATCCCGTACGCGTTGCGGACCATCACCAGCAGCGCCACGAGCAGCGCCGTGGCCAGCCAGAGCAGCAGCGTGACCCGGTGCGAGGAGAGCAGCGCGGCACCGCCGAGGCCGAGCAGCGGGGCCGCGGTGTAGCCCGCGGCGGCCGTGAGGATCATGCCGAGGCCGGTGGGACGGCCGCGCGAGACGGTCAGCCCGCTGGTGTCCGAGTGCAGCCGGATGGACTGCAGCCGGCGCCGGGTGAGGAGCGCGACCAGCCCGTGGCCGCCCTCGTGCGCGATGGTGATCGCGTTCCGGGACAGGCGCCATATGGAGCGCGGCACGACCGCGGCGAGGGCGGCGACCGCCGTGGCGATCACGATCCATTCCGTGGGCGCGGGCTGGGTGCCGAGGACTTCGGTCATTTCTCGGACGGCTCCTCGGTCGGGGGACGGGACCTGGCAGTGTGGCACTTATGTGCGGACGGTATGCAGCGAGTCGGCGGCCCGAGGATCTCGTGGACGTCTTCGAGGTCGAGAAGTGGGAGCCGGAGGAGACCCTGGCCCCCGACTGGAACGTGGCCCCGACCAAGGAGGTCCACGTGATCCTGGAGCGTCCTCTCAAAGACGCGGGATCGCGGCGGCCGGTTCGCCAGATGCGCACACTGAAGTGGGGCCTGGTGCCGTCCTGGGCGAAGAGCCCGGAGGGCGCCGCCCGGATGATCAACGCCAGGTCCGAGACCCTGCACGAGAAGCCCTCCTTCAAGCAGGCCTTCTCCGCCCGCCGCTGCATCGTGCCCGCCGACGGCTATTACGAGTGGGTGACCGGCGCCGCCGAGCGCGACCTGGAGGTCGAGGGGAAGCGGAAGCGGCCCCGCAAGCAGCCCTACTTCGTGACCCCCGCCGACGGCTCGGTCTTCGCCATGGCCGGCCTGTACGAGTTCTGGCGGGACCGCACCCTGCCCGACGACCACCCGCAGGCCTGGTGGGTGACCTGCTCGGTGGTCACCACGGAGGCGGAGACCGCCCCCCTGGGCGTGGCCCCCGCCGAGGGGCCCCGTTCGCTCGCCGACATCCACCCCCGGATGCCGCTGATGCTCACGCCGGACCGCTGGGACGCCTGGCTGGACCCGGCCCGCACCGGGCTCGACGAGCTGAGCGGACTGCTCGCCCCGCCGCCGGAGGGCCTGATGCGGGCCTACCCGGTGTCGACGGCGGTCAGCAACGTACGGAACAACGGGGCCGAGCTGCTCAAGGAACTGGAGGGCCCGGAGGAGGGGACCCTCTTCTGAGAGCCACTCCCGTGACCGGTCGGCGGACGTCTCCGGGAACCTCCCCCGAAGACCGTTTCCGCGGGCCTCCCGCGCTGCCCGCCGGTGCAGGATGGAGACGTGACGAAGAGCGAGATCGTTCCGACCGACGCCGGGGACGCCCGGATCACCTGGTCCGCCGCCCGGAAGCCGTGGACCGTGCTTGCCGTGAGCCACGGTGCCGGCGGCGGCATCGAGGCCCGCGACCTCCAGGCCCTCGCCGCCGCGCTGCCCGCCGAAGGGGTGACCGTGGCCCTCGTCGAGCAACCCTGGCGGGTGGCCGGCAAGAAGGTCGCCCCCGCGCCGAAGACCCTGGACACCGGCTGGCGCGGACTCTGGCCCGCGCTCGCCGCCCCCGGCCTGCCGGTGATCGCCGGTGGGCGCAGTGCGGGCGCCCGGGTCGCCTGCCGGACCGCCGGCGAGCTCGGGGCGAGCGCCGTGCTCGCGCTGAGCTTCCCGCTGCACCCGCCGGGCCGCCCGGAGAAGTCGCGAGGTGACGAACTCCTGGGGGCCGGCGTGCCCACGCTCGTCGTGCAGGGCGGCAACGACCCCTTCGGGAGGCCCGCCGAGTTCCCCGACGGCCCGTACACCCTCGCCGAGGTCCCGTTCGGCGACCACGGCTTCGCCGTGCCCAAGCGCGCGACGCTCACCCAGGAAGAGGCGGTGGACATGATCGTCCGCGAGGTCTCGGGGTGGATCGCGTCACTTCGGTGACCGCGCGGTCGCTCCGGGAATGCGGAACGGGGGACTGCTGTTGTCAGGGACGTCGGTACCGGAGAGACCAAGGAAGAGGGAGTCCGTCGTATGGGTTCGACCATCTGCCCGGAGCGCCCGCAGGCCGCTGACCTCGACTGGACGGTGCTGCCCGGGCCCAGGACCGCCCCTATTCGGGCGGCGGGCGGAGCGGTTCCTCGTCTATCCTCCGAAGCGAGCGGGTCCGCGTTCGGATTCGACGCAGCGCTGGAGGAGGTGGGTCCGGTCACTGGGACCGACACAGGGACCGACGACGGCCCCGAGGAGACGACCGGGGAGCGCAACGCGCGCTTCGAGCGGGACGCCCTCGGCTACCTCGACCAGATGTACTCGGCCGCGCTGCGCATGACGCGCAATCCCGCGGACGCGGAGGACCTGGTGCAGGAGACCTACGCCAAGGCGTACGGATCCTTCCACCAGTTCCGTGAGGGCACGAACCTCAAGGCGTGGCTGTACCGCATCCTCACGAACACCTTCATCAACTCGTATCGCAAGAAGCAGCGTGAGCCCCAGCGCTCCGCTGCCGAGGAGATCGAGGACTGGCAGCTCGCCCGCGCCGAGTCGCACATGTCGACCGGGCTGCGGTCCGCCGAGTCGCAGGCCCTCGACCACCTTCCCGACTCCGACGTGAAGGAAGCGCTGCAGGCGATCCCCGAGGAGTTCCGCATCGCCGTCTACCTCGCCGACGTAGAGGGCTTTGCGTACAAGGAGATCGCGGACATCATGGGGACACCCATCGGTACGGTGATGTCCCGACTGCACCGGGGCCGCCGCCAGCTGCGCGGCATGCTCGAGGACTACGCCCGTGAGCGCGGGCTGGTTCCCGCGGGCGCCGGAGAGTCGACGCACGATCTGAAAGGCTCGGGCTCATGAGCTGCGGAGAGCCGCACGAGACGGACTGCTCTGAGGTCCTGGACCACCTCTACGAGTTCCTCGACCGGGAGATGCCCGACGGTGAATGCACCAAGTTCGAGGTGCACTTCGAGGAGTGCTCCCCGTGCCTGGAGAAGTACGGCCTGGAGCAGGCGGTCAAGAAGCTCGTCAAGCGCTGCTGCGGCAGCGACGACGTGCCGATCGACCTGCGTGCCAAGGTGATGGGCCGGATCGAGCTGATCCGCGAGGGTCACGTGCTCCCCGAACAGGACGTCACCCCCGCTCCGGTGACCTCGCAGGAGCAGTAGCCGCACACGGGCCGAAGGCCGGGCGAGCCTCTCGCCCGGCCTTCGGCGTACCCCGCCCCGCCCCGGCTCCGGTGTGCCCGTCGGCTGATCGGCTTGTATCACCCGATGGTGCGAATCGGTCCGGGCCGCCCGTCCCCGCCGCGCCGAATCGCTAGCGTGACGGGCGTGATGGGCGCGAAGGTCATTCCGCGGTCGCGGACCGCTCGGTCGCAGGCCGCCGCACGGTCGAAGCCCGCCCAGCGGCCGCGGGCCGTTCCCCGGGCGGCACGGGCCTACGTCGGCTGCGTCCTGCTCGCCGCGGTCGCGCTGGGCCTGCCCGCGTTACGCCCCGGCGCCGCCACCCCCTGGCGGACCGTGCTGCTGCTCGCCGCCCTCTACGCGGTGTGCGAACTGCCCGCCCGCTGCCGGCTCATCGGCCGCGCCTTCCGCGGCGCCCCGGGGTCCGCCCCCGTGTCCCCGGGCGCCGGCTCCTTCTTCCCCGTCCTGCTCGCCGCCGCGCTGCTCCTGCCTCCGTCCGCCGCCGCGCTCGCCGCCGTGCCCGGCGCCCTGCTCTCCCGGGTCGAGCGGCCGCCCTTCGCCCTGCGCCGCACCTGGCGGGCCGCGCAGCTCGCCCTGGCCGTGTGGGCCGCGGCCGTGGTCGGGCAGGCCCTCCAGCGCCCGGGCGCCCTCGGACGCGGGCCCGACACCCCGGACTTCCCGTACGTGCTGCTGCCGGCCGGTGGTGCCGCGCTCGCCTTCTGCCTGGTGCTCACCGCCCTCGACGGCGGCATCCGCGCCACGGCCGAGCAGCTACCGCCGCGCACCGCCTGGCGCGGACTGCTCGGCCGGTCCGTCGCCCCGCACGCCGTGCACGGGCTCGCCGGACTGATGATGGCCGTGCTCTGGCGCAGCAGCTACGGGCCGCTGGCCGCTCTCTTCGTGCTGCTGCCCATGTACATCTCCTGCTGGAGCTTCGCCCAGTATCACCGCGAACGTGCCGCGCACCAGGCCACCATCCGGGCCCTCGTCCAGGCCGTCGACATCAAGGACCGCTACACCCGCGGTCACAGCGAGCGGGTCGGCCACGCCTCCGTCCTGATCGCCCGTGAGCTCGGCATGGACGAGCCGCGCCTGGAGGTCGTCCGCTTCGCCGGCATCCTGCACGACGTCGGCAAGCTGGGCGTGCCGACCCGGGTGCTCCGCAAGGACGGGCCGCTCACCCCGGAGGAACGCCGGGTCATCGAGCTCCACCCCGAGTACGGCCACGAGATGGTCCGAGGCATCGGCTTCCTCGGCGAGGCCCGCACGGCGATCCTGCACCACCACGAACGCATGGACGGCAGCGGCTACCCGTACGGCCTCAAGGGCCGGCAGATCCCCGAGTACGCACGCGTGGTCGCCGTCGCCGACGCCTTCGACGCCATGACTTCCACCCGCTCGTACAGCCGGGCCCGCCCCGTCGGGACGGCCCTCGCCGAGCTGGAGCGGTGCGCCGGCACCCAGTTCGACCCGCGCATGGTCGACGCCCTGGCGCGCGCCCTGCACCGGCACGGCTGGCAGACCGAGGTCACCGCCGACGAGCCCTCCGTCCCTACCCCCCGCACGGGGCAGGCCGGCCCGGACCGAACCGGCGCCGGGGGAGCCCGCGCCCCCGGTGGCGGCGCGCGCGAGCCCGGCACCGAGCGGCCCGGCACCAGCGAGTCCGGCACCGAGCGGCCCGGCACCGTGCGGCCCGGCACCAGCGAGTCCGGCACCGAGCGGCCCGGCACCAGTGAGTCCGGTGCGGTGAACGCCACCGCCGAGGCGTCCGCCGCCGCGTCCCCGAAGGATCCGTCGTGAGGCCGCACGGGCGCGCCGGGCGCGCCACCGTCGGCGCCGTCCACGGGGCCGCTCTGCTGCTGACCCTCGCCGGCCTCGGCGCCACCCTCTGGCAGGGGGTCGACGAACCGGGCAGCGCCCTCGCCTTCGGCCTCCTCATCGCCCTCGGCGAGCTCGCCCGCCGGGGCGCCCAGCCCGGCGAGCGCGAACCGGCCCCGCTGGCCGCCGCCGGGGCCCTCGCGTACGCCCTGCTCGGGCAGAACGGCGGCCAGGCCAGCACCCACGGCGTCCTCCAGACCGTCGCCGTCGTCGTGGCGGCCGGCCTCGCCGGGATCGTGCCCCACGTGGCCCGCGGCCGCGGCCCCGACCGCGACCAGCTGGCCCGGCGCACCCTCACCGTCGGCTTCGCCGCCCTGTGCTTCCAGCCCCTCTACAACGCGGGCACCGTCACCGCCCACCTCGGCCGCGGCCCGTCCTACGCCCTCTTCCTGCTCCTGCTGCTCCTGCTCACCGCGCTGTGCGACGCCGTCCTGGCCGCCCTGCTGCACCGCGCCCGCACCGGTCACCCCTACGGGCCGCTGCTCCGCGACGAGCTGCGCGCCCTGCTCGGCATCGGCTCCGCCGTCTGCGCCACCGGGACCGTGATGGCGCTCGGCGTGGCGGTCGCCGGGCTGTGGGCCCTGCCCGTCTTCGCCGTACCGCTGCTGCTCACCCAGGTCTCCTTCCGGCGGTACGCGGCCGTGCGCACCACCAACCGCCAGACCATCGCCTCGCTCGCCCGGGCCACCGAGATCGCCGGCTGCACCCCGCCCGGCCACGCCCACCGGGTCGCCGCGCTCAGCCGGGCCGTGGGCCGGGAGCTCGGCCTGTCCGGGACCGAGCTGACCGTCCTCGAACACGCTGCGCTCATGCACGACATCGGACAGCTCTCGCTCGTCGACCCCGTCGACGGCGGCGCCACCGCCTCACTGCCCGCCGAGGAGCAGCGCAGGATCGCCCTGCTCGGCGGCGCCGTGGTCCGCCAGACCGGCGTCCCGGAGGCCGTCGCCGTCGTCGTCGAGCGGCAGGCCGACCCGTACCGGGAGCAGCCGCTGCCCGCCCGGATCGTCCGTACCGTCAACGCCTACGACGACCTCGCCGCCGGCAGCGCAGGCGGCGGCCTGGGCGCCCTGGAGCGGCTGCGGCTCGGCACCGCGCGCGACTACCACCCCGACGTGGTCGAATCCCTCGCGAGGGTCCTGGCACGCGGAGGTGTCAAGAGGGGCGTCGCCCCCGCTCCACCGGGGTAACCCATGGGTAATGAGCGCGCGTCCGACCGGGCATGGTTGGATGCGAACAAGAGGGTGAAGCGACCGGCAGGCGGGAATCGTGAGGATCTTCGGGAAGGTACGGCATCGGCCCTCCGCCTCGTGGCGGCAGGCCACCGACCGCGCGTTCACGCTGATCGGCGACGGCCGGTACGAGGACGCGGGCGCGCTCCTCACGCGCGCGGCGGACCTGGAGCCCTGGCTCTCCGAGTCCTGGTTCAACCTGGCCCTGCTGCACAAGTTCCGGCACGACTGGGAGCAGGCCCGGGCCGCCGGGCTGCGCGCCGTCGCGCTGCTCGACAAGGAGACCGGCGCCCCCGACTGGTGGAACGTGGGCATCGCCGCCACCGCCCTGCAGGACTGGCCGCTGGCCCGCCGCGCCTGGCAGGCCTACGGGCTCAAGGTCCCGGGGGCCTCCGCCGGCACCGGTGAGCCGGCCGGCATGGAGCTGGGCAGCGCGGCCGTGCGGCTCTCCCCGGAGGGCGAGGCCGAGGTCGTGTGGGGCCGCCGGCTGGACCCGGCCCGGATCGAGGTGCTGTCCATCCCGCTGCCGTCCTCCGGCCGCCGCTGGGGCGAGGTCGTCCTCCACGACGGTGTGCCGAACGGCGAGCGCACCACCAGCGCGGGCCCCTCGTACCCGGTCTTCGACGAGATCGAGCTGTGGGCGCCGTCGCCGGTGCCCACCTGGGTGGTCCTCCTGGAGGCCGCCACCGAGGCCGACCGGGACGCCCTGGAGCAGCTCGCCGCCGACGCGGGCTTCGCCGCCGAGGACTGGTCGTCCTCCGTACGGCTGCTCTGCCGGGCCTGCTCCGAGTCGACCATGCCCAGCGCCGAGGGCGAGGGCGAGCACCTGGACCCGCACGACCACAGCGAGCCCGGACACCCCGGCCCGCTCGGTCACCGCTCGCCCGGCGAGCTGTGGGTGCCGGAGCGCGAGTGCGGCATCGCCGCGCCCGCGGGCCTCGTCCGCGGCCTCCTCGACGGCTGGGTCGCGGACAGTCCGGACAGCCGGGAGTGGCGTGATCTCGAAGAGGTCTGCTGAGCAGGCATGTCCGGGCCCGTAGGCTGTCCTCTGACGGAATCGGGTTTTCAGAAGGGCGCGGCCGGACATGGCGCAGCAGGAGACGGACCAGCAGGTCGAGAACGACGGCTTCGTCGTGGACACGGAGGACTGCGAGGAGCGTGAGCTCGCGCACCGCGAGCGGGGCACCTCGCGTCCGATCACGGTCTTCGGCAACCCCGTGCTCCACCGGGAGTGCAAGGACGTCACCGAGTTCGGTGACGAGCTGGCCCAGCTGATCGACGACATGTTCGCCAGCCAGAAGACTGCCGAGGGCGTCGGCCTGGCCGCCAACCAGATCGGCGTGGACCAGAAGGTCTTCGTCTACGACTGCATGGACGACGAGGGCGTCCGTCACGTCGGCCACGTGGTCAACCCGGTCCTCCAGGAGCTGCCGGCCGAGCGTCGCGTCCTCGACGAGTCCAACGAGGGCTGCCTCTCGGTGCCGACCGCGTACGCCGAGCTGGCCCGTCCGGACTACGCCGAGGTGCACGGACAGGACGTCCAGGGCAACCCGATCAAGGTGCGGGGCACCGGCTACTTCGCCCGCTGCCTCCAGCACGAGACGGACCACCTGTACGGCTACCTGTACATCGACCGCCTCTCCAAGCGCGACCGCAAGGACGCCCTGCGCCAGATGGAAGAGGGCACCCCGCGCTACCCGGTCGTCGCGAACGACTGACGCTGCGCCGACACGCCGAAGGGCCCCGCTCCCCCCGTGGAGCGGGGCCCTTCGGCGTGTCCGTGCGGACCGGGAGGGCTAGAAGTCCTCGTCCAGGTCCACCGAGCCCTCGACCGCCACCTGGTAGGCGGACGGGCGGCGCTCGAAGAAGTTGGTCAGCTCCTGCACGCCCTGGAGCTCCATGAAGCCGAACGGGTTCTCCGAGCCGTACACCGGAGCGAAGCCCAGGCGGGTCAGGCGCTGGTCGGCGACGCACTGGAGGTACGCGCGCATCGACTCGGTGTTCATCCCCGGCAGGCCGTCGCCGCACAGGTCGCGGCCGAACTGCAGTTCCGCCTCGACGGCCTCCTTCAGCATGTCCGTGACCTGCTGCCGGAGCTCGTCGTCGAAGAGCTCGGGCTCCTCCTTGCGGACGGTGTCCACGACCTCGAAGGCGAAGTTCATGTGCATCGTCTCGTCGCGGAACACCCAGTTGGTGCCGGTGGCCAGGCCGTGCAGCAGGCCGCGCGACCGGAACCAGTACACGTAGGCGAAGGCGCCGTAGAAGAACAGGCCCTCGATGCACGCGGCGAAGCAGATCAGGTTCAGCAGGAAGCGACGGCGGTCGGCCTGGGTCTCCAGGCGGTCGATCTTCTCGACCGAGTCCATCCACTTGAAGCAGAACTGCGCCTTCTCGCGGATCGACGGGATGTTCTCGACGGCCGCGAAGGCCGCGGCACGGTCGTCCGGGTCGGGCAGGTAGGTGTCGAGCAGCGTCAGATAGAACTGGACGTGCACGGCTTCCTCGAAGAGCTGGCGCGACAGGTACAGGCGCGCCTCCGGGGAGTTGATGTGCTTGTACAGCGTCAGGACCAGGTTGTTGGCCACGATCGAGTCGCCGGTCGCGAAGAAGGCGACCAGGCGGCCGATCATGTGCTGCTCACCGGGGGTGAGCTTGGCGAGGTCGGCGACGTCCGAGTGGAGGTCGACCTCCTCCACGGTCCAGGTGTTCTTGATCGCGTCCCGGTAGCGCTCGTAGAAGTCCGGGTAGCGCATCGGACGGAGGGTCAGTTCGAAGCCCGGGTCCAGCAGGTTCTTCGTGGCGGGAGTACTCATTACTGGCAGGCCTCGCAGGACTCGGGGTTCTCAAGGGAGCAGGCGATGGCGTCGGCGTCGGGCGTCGCCTGCTGGACGGGGATGGTGGTGGCCTGGGCGGCACGGGCGATCCGGGTCGCCGGGCGCGAGCGCAGGTAGTACGTGGTCTTCAGACCCTGCTTCCAGGCGTACGCGTACATCGACGACAGCTTGCCGATGGTCGGCGTCTCCATGAACAGGTTCAGGGACTGCGACTGGTCCAGGAACGGCGTACGGGCCGCCGCCATGTCGATCAGACCGCGCTGCGGGATCTCCCAGGCCGTGCGGTACAGCTCGCGCACCTCGGCCGGCACCCAGCCGAAGCCGGCCACCGAGCCGTTGGAGTCGCGCAGCGCCTCGCGGGTCTGCGCGTCCCACACGCCCAGCCGCTTGAGCTCGTCGACCAGGTACGAGTTGACCTGGAGGAACTCACCGGACAGCGTCTCGCGCTTGAACAGGTTGGAGACCTGGGGCTCGATGCACTCGTACACGCCGGCGATCGAGGCGATCGTGGCGGTCGGGGCGATGGCCAGCAGCAGGCTGTTGCGCATGCCGACGGCGGCGATCCGCTCGCGCAGCGCGGCCCAGCGCTCGGGCCAGTTCAGCGCCACGTCGTAGTGGTCGGGGTGCAGCACGCCGCGGGCGGTGCGGGTCTGCTCCCAGGCCGGCAGCGGGCCGTTGCGCTCGGCCAGGTCGGCGGAGGCCTCGTAGGCGGCGAGCATGATGCGCTCGGCGATCCGGGTGGAGAGCGCCCGCGCCGCGGGGGAGTCGAAGGGCAGCTTCAGCTGGAAGAAGACGTCCTGGAGACCCATCGCGCCGAGGCCCACCGGGCGCCAGCGGGCGTTGGAGCGCCCGGCCTGCTCGGTCGGGTAGAAGTTGATGTCGACGACCCGGTCGAGGAAGGTGACGGCCGTGCGGACGGTCTCGTCGAGGCGCTCCCAGTCCAGGTCCGAACCGACCACGAAGGCGCCCAGGTTGACCGAGCCGAGGTTGCAGACGGCCGTCTCGCCGTCGTCGGTGACCTCGATGATCTCGGTGCAGAGGTTCGAGGAGTGGACGACCGAGCCGGGCTCGGCGGTCTGGTTCGCGGTGCGGTTGGAGGCGTCCTTGAAGGTCATCCAGCCGTTGCCGGTCTGCGCGAGGGTGCGCATCATCCGGCCGTACAGGTCGCGGGCCGGCATGGTCTTCCGGGCCAGGCCCCTGGCCTCGGCGGCGCGGTAGGCGGCGTCGAACTCCTCGCCGTACAGGTCGACCAGCTCGGGCACGTCGGCCGGGGAGAACAGCGACCACTCGGCGTCCGCGTTGACCCGGCGCATGAACTCGTCCGGGATCCAGTGCGCCAGGTTCAGGTTGTGGGTGCGGCGGGCGTCCTCGCCGGTGTTGTCGCGGAGCTCCAGGAACTCCTCGATGTCCGCGTGCCAGGTCTCCAGGTAGACCGCGGCGGCGCCCTTGCGGCGGCCGCCCTGGTTCACGGCGGCGACGGAGGCGTCGAGGGTCTTCAGGAACGGGACGATGCCGTTGGAGTGCCCGTTGGTGCCGCGGATCAGCGAACCGCGGGCGCGGATCCGGGAGTAGGACAGGCCGATGCCGCCCGCGTGCTTCGACAGGCGCGCGACCTGGTGGTAGCGGTCGTAGATGGAGTCCAGCTCGTCCTGCGGGGAGTCGAGCAGGTAGCAGGACGACATCTGCGGGTGGCGGGTGCCGGAGTTGAACAGGGTGGGGGAGGACGGCAGGTAGTCGAGCCGGCTCATCAGCCCGTACAGCGCCGCCACTTCGTCCAGGGCGCGGACGGAGTCGTCCTCGGCGAGGCCGGCGGCGACGCGGAGCATGAAGTGCTGCGGGGTCTCGATCACCTTGCGGGTGATCGGGTGGCGCAGCAGGTAGCGCGAGTAGAGGGTGCGCAGACCGAAGTAGCCGAAGCGGTCGTCGGCGGCGAGGTCGATCGTCGCGTCGAGCCGGGCGGCGTGCAGGGCGACGAACTCGGCGGTGCGGTCGGCGATCAGGCCCTCGCGGTGACCGACGGCGACGGAGGCGGAGAAGCAGACCGCGCCCTGGCCGGCGGCCTCCTCGGCGATGGTGAGCGTCAGGAGCCGGGCGGCGAGCCGGGAGTAGGCCGGGTCCTCGGCGATCAGGCCCGCGGCGGCCTCGGTGGCCAGCTCGCGCAGCTCCGCCTCGTCCGAGCCGGCGTGCCGGCCGCGCAGGGCGGCGGCGGCGACCTTGCCGGGGTCGGTGTCCGGGAGATCGGCGGTGAGATCGGTCAGGGTCCGCAGGAGTACGGTCCCGGGGCCGTCGTTCTCGATCGCTGCGGCCGGATCGGCGGGCGCGATGGTCACGTGGGGGCTCTCCCTCGCTCGGCTCGGGGCCAGGGCGGGAGGCGGGAACGGGCGGCCGTACGCAGGGCGGCGCCGCGTCCACCGGCCCTCCGCGAGGCCCGGACGTCTGTGGCACCCGGAACGGACGGACCGGGCGCACTGTCGGCAGGTCCTCGGACTCGCTCGTACGACGAAATGCACGAAGCACACCGTTGCGGGACAGTTCCGGATTTCCACCGGATTCCCCTGCGGCGACAGCGAGGATGAGCATACATGTGGGGGGCGCCTCTCATGGCACCCCCCACATGTTGTGTGTCGTGCGTCCCCCTACAACTCCAGGGCGTAGCAGAGAAGTACGAATTCGGGCTGCTCCGGGATGGGGGCCCAGTCCCGTTCCGGGACACGGTGGAAGCCCAGGCGCTCGTAGATGCGGTGGGCGGTGCGCATCCCGGTCTGGGTCGACAGGACGATCCGCACACAGCCCGGGACGGCCCGCGCGCGCTCGACACAGGCCCGGACGAGCGCTTCGCCGACGCCGCGGCCGCGGGCGGCGGGGGAGACGGCCAGCATCCGGATCTCGGTCTCGCCGGGCTTGGCGCGGTCGCCCATCACGCCGGGGGCCGGCACGAAGGTCACGCCGCCGAGGAGGGCGCCCTCCTCGGTCACGGCCACCAGCACCTCGGCCACCGCGGCCCGCCCGGCCACGTTCCGCAGATGGCCCAGGTACCAGTCGTCCTCGCCGCGCAGGAGGTGCCCGTCGTCCAGGTAGGCCCGGCCGGTGATCTCGCCGAGGGTCTCGTACTCCTCCGGCCGTACAGCTCTGATCGTGAAGTCCATGCCCCAGTCTCCCGCGGGGCGTTCCCGCCGCGGGCGGCGGTCCCCCGGACTTCGCGCGTCCGCAACACACGGCCGCCGGGACCCCTGGCAGGGGCCCCGGCGGACGGACGTGCGGCGGGCTCAGTGCCCGGCGCCGACCTTCGGCAGCTCGGTGGAGACGCCCGCGTCGCCGGCGTCGGCGGTGTAGTCCTCGGGCGAGGTCTCGTCGACGCCGTCCGGCGTGCCCACGGCCCGCAGCACGAGGGTCAGCACGACGGTGACGAGGACGTTGAGCACGAAGGCGGTGAGACCGATGTAGCCGATCTCGCCGATGCCCGGGATCTCGGCCGAGGAGCCGCCGAAGTGCTTCTGGGTGGGGCTCGCGACCCCGTACGCGGCGGCCGTGCCGTAGACCATGCCGACGGCCCAGCCGGCGAGCAGCGCCCAGCGGTGCATCCAGCGGGTGAACAGACCGCCGACCAGGGCCGGGAAGGTCTGCAGGATCCAGATGCCGCCGAGCAGCTGGAAGTTGATGGCGACCGTCTTGTCCATCGTGAGGACGAAGACCAGGGCGCCGACCTTCACCAGGAGCGAGACCAGCTTGGAGACCTTGGTCTCCTGGGCGGGCGTCGCGTCGGGCTTGATGAAGTCCTTGTAGATGTTGCGGGTGAACAGGTTGGCCGCGGCGATCGACATGATCGCGGCGGGTACCAGGGCGCCGATGCCGATGGCGGCGAAGGCCACGCCCGCGAACCAGTCCGGGAACATGTTCTCGAACAGCTGGGGGATGGCGAGCTGGCCGTTCTTCACCTTGACGCCGGCCGCGATGGCCATGAAGCCGAGCAGCGCGAGCAGGCCCAGCATCAGCGAGTACAGCGGCAGGATCGTGGTGTTGCGGCGGATCACCTCACGGCTCTTCGAGGAGAGCGTCGCGGTGATCGAGTGCGGGTACATGAACAGCGCGAGCGCCGAGCCGAGCGCCAGCGTGGCGTAGGTCCACTGGCCGGCGTCGCCGGGCACGAGCGCGCCCTTGGGCTTGCCGGTGGCCGGGTTGACCGTCGCGTAGGCCTCGCCGGCCTTGGCGAAGATCTCGTCGAAGCCGCCCAGCTTGATCGGGATGTAGATGATCGCCACCGCGATGACGATGTAGATCAGCGTGTCCTTGACGAACGCGATCAGCGCGGGCGCGCGCAGACCCGACGAGTACGTGTACGCGGCCAGGACGCCGAAGGCGATCAGCAGCGGCAGGTCCTTGACGAACCAGTTGGTGTTCTCGCCGCCGCCGACGCCCATCACGTCCAGGACGGCCTGGATGCCGACGAGCTGGAGCGCGATGTACGGCATGGTGGCGAGGATGCCGGTGACGGCGACCGCCAGCGACAGGCCCTTGGAGCCGAAGCGCCCGCGGACGAAGTCGGAGGTGGTGACGTAGCCGTGCTTGTGGGAGACCGACCACAGGCGGGGCAGGAAGGTGAAGATCAGCGGGTAGACCAGGATGGTGTACGGCACCGCGAAGAAGCCGGCCGCGCCCGCCGCGTAGATGGCCGCGGGGACCGCGACGAAGGTGTACGCCGTGTAGAGGTCGCCGCCGAGCAGGAACCAGGTGACCCAGGTGCCGAAGGAGCGGCCGCCCAGACCCCATTCGTCGAGGGTGTCGCTCTCGGCCCGGCGCCAGCGCGCGGCCAGGAAGCCCATGACCGTGACGGCCAGGAAGAAGAACACGAAGACGCCGAGCGCGACGCCGTTCACGCCGTCCTTCATCGCGCGTCACCCCCCTTGCGGGCGCGCTGGTCGCGCTGCCACAGCTTGTACGCGATCACGGTGAGGGTGGTGGAGACCAGCACCCAGAGCATCTGGTACCAGTAGAAGAACGGGACGCCGATCAGGATCGGGTCCACCTTCGCGTACGAACTCACCCAGAGCATCGCGACGAACGGCGCGAAGAGGCAGAGCGCGATGACCACCCTCAACGGCGTGATGACCGGTTGTTTCCCTTGTGTCGCTTCTGACATGGCGAAACCGTCCCCTCACTGATCACCTCGTAATGACGGGGAAATCTAGGGGACGGTCTCGCTGTTAGGAACCCCTGTCCGTATAACGGATCAGGTGTCATGACGGGCGGTCAGCCGCCGGTCAGCCGTTGGGGCGCTGCAGACGGGCCACGAACTTGTAGCGGTCGCCGCGGTAGACCGAGCGCACCCACTCGACCGGCTCGCCCTGCTCGTCGAAGGAGTGCCGGGACAGCATCAGCATCGGCAGGCCCACGTCGGTGCCGAGCAGGCCGGCCTCGCGGGGGGTCGCCAGCGAGGTCTCGATGGTCTCCTCGGCCTCGGCAAGCCGCACGTCGTACACCTCCGCGAGGGCGGTGTAGAGGGAGGTGTACTTCACCAGGGAGCGCCGCAGCGCGGGGAAGCGCTTGGCGGACAGGTGGGTGGTCTCGATGGCCATCGGCTCGCCGCTCGCGAGGCGGAGGCGCTCGATCCGCAGCACCCGGCCGCCGGCGGAGATGTCGAGCAGCCCGGCGAGGGTGTCATCGGCCGTGACGTAGCCGATGTCGAGCAGCTGCGAGGTGGGCTCCAGGCCCTGAGCCCGCATGTCCTCGGTGTACGAGGTGAGCTGCAGGGCCTGCGAGACCTTGGGCTTGGCCACGAAGGTGCCCTTGCCCTGGATCCGCTCCAGGCGGCCCTCGACCACCAGCTCCTGCAGGGCCTGGCGCACGGTGGTGCGCGAGGTGTCGAACTCGGCGGCAAGGGTGCGCTCGGGCGGGACCGGGGTGCCGGGCGGCAGGGTCTCCGTCATGTCGAGCAAGTGCCGCTTCAGTCGGTAGTACTTGGGCACGCGCGCGGTACGGGTGGCTGCGCCGCCCTCTGTCTCCGTGCTGCCCGCGTCCGTGGCCATGGCCTGCCTTCCCGACTCCTGTGCTGCTGCCGTCACCGGCTCCTCCGTCTGTCGCGGCTCACATGGTGGCACGGACCGGTCACGGGTCGTCGCCCTCCCTCAGGTGTCGGTCCGATAACGGACCCGACTGCCCTTCTTATACACCCTTGACACCCCTAAAGGTCTAGGCCAAGCTCCGGGTACTGGTCTACACCATTAAAGACCAGGTCCCAGCCCCACAGCAGTACTCGACGTATGTCTTCGCGTCTTCGCGCGGTGGGAGGGGGAGCAGGCATCCCTGAGGAGGGTGGCGTGAAGCGCAAGCTCATCGCGGCGATCGGCGTCGCGGGCATGATGGTCAGCATTGCCGCGTGTGGTGGCTCCGACGACAAGGGCGGGGCGAAGGGCGGCGGCGACGCCAAGGAGCTCACCGTCTGGCTCACGGTCGACGCCCAGAACAACTGGCCGGAGCTGGTCAAGGCCGCCGACGACGCGGTGACCAAGAAGCACCCCGGCATCAAGATCAAGCACGAGTACTACGGCTGGCCGGACAAGAACACCAAGCTCGACGCGGTGCTCGCGACCGACAAGGCCCCGGACGTTGTCGAGATGGGCAACTCCGAGATGATCAGCTACATGGCCAAGGGCGCCTTCGCCGAGGTCGACCCGTCGAAGTTCGAGAACTCCGACAAGTGGCTGGACGCCCTCAAGGACTCCGTCACCTACAACGGCAAGACCTACGGTGTCCCCTACTACGCCGGTGGCCGCGTGGGCACCTGGCGCAAGGACATCGCCGCCGAGGCGGGCGTCAAGGCCGCCCCGAAGACCTGGGCCGAGCTGACCGCCGCGCTCGACGCCATCCAGAAGAAGAAGGGCGACAAGTTCAGCGCCTGGTACCAGCCGTCGCCGGACTGGTACGCCGCGATGTCCTTCGTCTACGAGGCCGGCGGCTCCATCGCCAAGCAGGACGGCGAGAACTGGAAGGCGAACCTCTCCTCGCCCGAGTCCGTCAAGGGCCTCACCGAGTACAAGAACATCGTCGACAAGTACATGCACGGCGACAAGACGAAGGACGAGTCCGACCGTCCCGTCGTCTTCGGCCAGGGCAAGTCCGCGACGATCTTCGCCGCCGGCTGGGAGGGCGCGACCGCCGCCGACCCGAAGTCCGACAAGGTCGGCGGGCTGAAGGACAAGCTCGAGAACTTCGTGATGCCCGGCCCGTCCGGCAAGAACCTCCCCGTCTTCCTCGGCGGCTCGGACCTGGCCATCCCGGTCAAGTCCAAGGCGCAGGGCGTGGCCGGCGAGTGGATCGCCGCCTTCACCGGCGCCGAGGGCCAGAAGGGCCTCATCGCCAAGGGCAACCTGCCCAACAACAAGGCGGACCTCGCCCCGCTGAAGAACGACCCGGCCACCGCCGTCCCGGCGACCGCGGCCGAGTCCAGCTGGTTCGTCCCGACCGCCCCCGGCTGGGGCCAGGTCGAGAAGGCCCAGACCCTCAAGACGATGCTCATCGAGATCGCCAACGGAAAGAAGTCGGTCGAGCAGGCGGCCAAGGACGCCGACGCCGCGATCGACAAGGTCATCAACACCAAGTGACCTTCGAGCAGGGCCCCGTCACCGTGACGGGGCCCTGCCGCCCGTACCACGAGAGGGACCGTTGAGGAGCACGGGATGAGTGCCGCAGACACAACCACCGCGAAGGTGCCGCCGGCGCGGCAATCGCCACCATCCGGCTCCGGAGCCGGTACACCCGCCCCGCGCGGCGGGAAGTCCAAAGGCGGGGCCGGGATCCCATGGCTGCTCCTCGCGCCATGTCTGCTCGTGCTCCTGCTGGTGCTCGGCTATCCGCTGATCCGGCTGGTCACCCTCTCGTTCCAGAAGTTCGGCCAGCCGCAGCTCTGGGGCTTCCAGGAGCCCGAGTCGGCCGGCCTGGACAACTTCACCGGCATCCTCGGCGACGGCGAGTTCTGGGCCGTCGTGCTGCGGACCGTGATCTTCGCGGCCGGCGCCGTGATCGTCACCATGGTCCTCGGCATGATGATCGCCCTGCTCCTCCAGCGCGTCTCGGCCTGGGTCAAGGTGCTGATCAACGTCGTGCTCGTGGCGAGCTGGGGCATGCCCATCATCGTCGCCACCGCCATCTTCAAGTGGCTCTTCGACGCCGACTACGGCGTCCTCAACTGGCTGCTCAGCCGCCTCCCCGGCATCGACATGATCGGCCACAACTGGTTCGCCAGCGGCCCCCAGGGCCTGGCCGTCATCATGCTCCTGGTGGTCTGGGGCGCCGTGCCCTTCGTGGTCATCACCCTGAGCGCCGGCCTCACCCAGGTGCCCAAGGAGCTCGAAGAGGCCGCCCGCCTCGACGGCGCCGGCGCCTGGGGCGTCTTCCGGTACGTCACCCTGCCCATCCTCAAGCCCATCATCGTCATGCTGACGACGCTCTCGGTGATCTGGGACATGGGTGTCTTCCCGCAGGTCTACGTGATGCGCAACGGGCACCCCGAGGCCGAGTTCCAGCTGCTCACGACGTACTCGTTCGACAAGGCGTTCGTCGTCAACGACTACGGCACCGGCTCCGCGATCGCACTCGTCACGGTCGTGCTGCTGCTCGGCGTCGTGGCGGTCTACATGCGCCAGATGCTCAAGATCGGAGATGTGGAGTGAGCGCAGCGAACGCACAGGGCGGCGCGAGCGTCGGCAAGGCCCCCGCGGTCACCCACCGTCCGCGCAGGTCGAAGCTCGGCTGGAACCTGCTCGGCCTGCTCGTCTTCGTCACGGCCGGCTTCCCGGTCTACTGGATGATCAACACGGCCTTCAAGCCGGCCAAGGACGCGATCGACCCCGATCCGCACTTCTTCCCGTCCACCTTCACGCTGGAGAACTTCAAGCGTGCCCTGGACATCGCGGACTTCTGGGGCCCGGTCACCCGCAGCCTCGTGGTCTCCACCGTCGTGGTGGTCATCGGCATCGCGGTCGGCCTGCTCGCCGCCCTCGCCATCTCCCGCTTCGCCTTCCGCGGCCGCAAGATCGTCATCGTCGGCATCCTCGCCGTCCAGATGGTCCCGCTCGTCGCGATGATCATCCCGGTCTTCCTGATGCTCAACGACCTCGGGCAGTACGACAAGCTCACCGGCCTGATCATCACCTACCTGACCTTCATCCTGCCCTTCACGGTGTGGACCCTGCGCGGCTTCATCGTCAACATCCCCAAGGAGCTGGAGGAGGCCGCCCAGGTCGACGGCTGCACCCCCACCGGCGCCTTCCTCCGGGTGGTCTTCCCGCTGCTGGCGCCGGGCATGGTCGCCACCTCGGTCTACGGCTTCATCCAGGCCTGGAACGAGTACCTCTACGCCCTGATGCTGATGAGCCAGCAGAACCAGACGGCCACCGTCTGGCTCGGCAACTTCATCACCAAGAACGGCACCGAGTACGCCCCGATGATGGCCGGCTCGACCATGATGGCCGTCCCCATCGTGATCCTCTTCCTCCTCGTCCAGCGCAAGATGGCCGCGGGTCTGACGGCCGGCGCCGTGAAGGGATGACGTCCGCCTCATGACCACTCTCGCAACCGGCACCGACACCCTGACCCGGGACGCGCTCACCGTCCTCCAACCCGGTTTCGTCGGCACCACCGCCCCCGACTGGCTGCTCCGCCGGATCGGCGAGGGGCTCTCCTCGGTCGGCCTCTTCGGGCGCAACATCGTCGCCCCCGAGCAGCTGGCCGCGCTCACCGCGCAGCTGCGCGCCGAGCGGGACGACGTCCTGGTCGCCATCGACGAGGAGGGCGGCGACGTCACCCGCCTGGAGGTGAAGGAGGGCTCCTCCTTCCCCGGCAACTACGCCCTCGGCAGCGTCGACGACGTCGAGCTCACCCGGGCCGTGGCCCGCGAGCTCGGCCGCCGGCTCGCCGAGTGCGGGGTCGACCTCAACTGGGCCCCCTCCGCCGACGTCAACTCCAACGCCGACAACCCGGTCATCGGGGTCCGCTCCTTCGGCGCCGACCCCGCCCTGGTCGCCCGGCACACCGTGGCGTACGTCGACGGCCTGCAGTCCGTGGGCGTCGCCGCGTGCACGAAGCACTTCCCCGGACACGGCGACACGAACGTGGATTCGCACCACGCGCTGCCCCGGATCGATGTGGACCTCGCCACACTGCACGCCCGTGAGCTGGCACCTTTCCGCGCCGCCATCGCCGCGGGTACCAAAGCCGTGATGAGCGCGCATATCCTGCTCTCCGCGCTCGACCCCGACCGTCCGGCCACCCTGAGCCCGCAGATCCTCACCGGTCTGCTGCGCCGGGAGCTGGGCTTCGAGGGGCTCATCGTCACCGACGGGATGGAGATGCAGGCCATCTCGTCGACGTACGGCATCGAGCGCGGATCCGTCCTCGCGATCGCCGCGGGCGCCGACGCCATCTGCGTCGGCGGCGGGCTGGCCGACGAGGACACCGTACTGCGCCTGCGCGATGCGCTGGTGAACGCGGTACGGACCGGTGAACTGCCCGAGGAGCGGCTGGCCGACGCCGCGGCGCGCGTGCGCGCCCTGGCGGCCTGGACCCAGGCGCACCGGGTCAGGGGGGCTGGATCGGGGCCGGGCGCGGCGTCACAGGAGGGGACCGCGCCCGGCACCGACGTGGGCCTCGTCGCCGCCCGCAGGGCCCTCGTGGTCACGCCCGGCGAGCGCCCCTACGAGCCGGTCACCGCCGCCCCCTACGTGGCCTCCTTCACCCCGGTCGCCAACTTCGCCGTCGGCGACGAGACACCGTGGGGCATCGCCGCCGAGCTGGAACGGCTGCTCCCGGGCACCGCGACCGGCTCGTACGGGGCCGAGGCCTCGGTGGACGCCGTCCTGTCCGCCGCGGGGGAGCGGCGCGTGGTCGCCGTCGTCCGGGACGCCCACCGGCACCCGTGGATGGCCGGGGCCCTGGACGCCCTGCTCGCCGCCCGCCCCGACACCGTGGTGGTGGAGATGGGCCTGAACGAGTCGGAGCCCCGCGGCGCCCTCCACATCGCCACCCACGGCGCCGCCCGCGTCTGCGGCCGGGCGGCCGCCGAGGTCATCGCCGGCCGCTGAGCCGGCCGCCCCGGACGCGACGGGGAAGGGGCCCGGCACCTGGATCAGGTGCCGGGCCCCTTCGCGTACCGGGGGTGCGCTGGTCCTAGATGCCCTGCCAGGACGGCTTGTTCGCGAAGGTGTGGCGGAAGTAGTCGGCGAGCTTCAGCTTGGAGGCGGCGGCCTCGTCCACGACCACCGTCGCGTGCGGGTGCAGCTGGAGAGCGGAGGCCGGCACGAGCGCCGCGACCGGGCCCTCGACCGTCTGCGCCACGGCCTCGGCCTTGCCCTCGCCGGTGGCGAGCAGCACCAGGTGGCGGGCCTCCAGGATGGTCCCGATGCCCTGGGTGATGACGTGGTGCGGCACCTGGTCGATGTCGTTGTCGAAGAAGCGGGCGTTGTCGACCCGGGTCTGCTCGGTGAGCGTCTTGATCCGGGTGCGGGAGGCGAGCGAGGAGCAGGGCTCGTTGAAGCCGATGTGTCCGTCGGTGCCGATGCCGAGGATCTGCAGGTCGACGCCGCCCGCCTCGGCGAGCGTGCGGTCGTAGGCCTCGCAGGCCGCCAGGACGTCCTCGGCCGAGCCGTCGGGGCCCATGAAGGCGTCCTGGGAGAGCCCGAGCGGCTCGACGACCTGGCGCAGCACCGTCGAGCGGTAGGACTCGGGGTGCCCGGCGGGCAGGCCCACGTACTCGTCGAGCTGGGCGATCCGGGCCCGGGAGGCGTCGACGGAGCCCGCCTGGACCTGGGCGATCAGGGCGTCGTAGATGGGCAGCGGGGTCGATCCGGTGGCCACGCCGAGCAGCGCGTCGGGCTTGCGGCGCAGGAGGTCGGCGATGCCGTCCGCGATGAGCTCTCCGCCCGCCTTGGCGTCCTTGACGATGACAACTTCCACGCTGTGCCTGCCGATCTGGTGAGGGGCTGGTGGGGGACCTGGTGGTATAGACCAATCTAAGGCCAAATCTAGCAGAGCGCGGGCCGCCCGCCCATGCCGTTCCGCCCCGCGGGACGGGTTCCTCCCATCGTCGGCCGCCCCTGTCACCCCAGCCACTCGAACCCCCCTGGCACCGCCCCACGCGGCCCGCCGGAGGCCGACGCGCATCGCCACCGTGCGCCGCCTCGCGCGGGCCGTCGAGGCCGGCTCGCGCCGCCACCGCCCCGCCCTGCGCGCGCCCGCCGGAGGCCGACCCGCATCGCACTGGCACCGCCCCCGCGGCCCGTCGGCGGCAAGCTCGTATCGCCACCGCCCCGCCCTGTGCGGGGGCCGCGCCCGGGGTCGCGTACGTCGCGGCCCGCGCGTCGCCCGCCTGACGCCGGGCCCGTCGGCGGCAAGCTCGCATCGCCACCGCCCCGCCCTGTGGGGAGCGCGCCCGGGGTCGCGTACGTCGCGGCCTGCGCGTCGCCCGCCCGGCGCCCCGACGCTCGGGCGGTACCCCGGAGGGCCCCGGTCGCCCCCTCGCGTCCCGCCCGCGTCCCGCTCGCGTGCCCCCGCGTCCCGCTTGACGCTCTTCCTCAGGCCAGCGAGCCTCCCGTCGCGTCGATCCACTGGCCCGTCACCCAGCGCCCGTCGTGCGAGGCGAGGAAGGCCACCACGTCGGCTATGTCCTCGGGGGTGCCGACCCTTCCGAAGGTCGACATCGCCGCAGCGCCCGCCCATGCCTCCTCGTTCCCCCGCAGCCAGCCCGCGTTGATGTCCGTGTCCACGATGCCGGGGGCCACCGCGTTGACCGTGATCCCGCGCGCGCCGAGCACCTTGGACAGGTAGCGGGTGAAGACGTCCAGGGCACTCTTCGACATCGCGTAGGTGATCAGGTCCGGCATCGCGGCCGCGTGGGTCAGTCCGGTCGAGACGTTCACGATCCGGCCCCCGTCGCGCAGCCGCTCCGCGCCGAGCTGGGCCAGGAAGAACGGCGCCTTGGTGTTGACCGCGAAGATCCGCTCGTACTCCTCCTCGCCGATCGTCGCGAACGGGGCCGAGGCGCCGATCCCCGCGTTGTTCACCAGGATGTCCAGGCCGTCCGCATGCGCGTCGAAGGCCGTCCACAGCGCCTCGGCGTCACCGGGCACACCCAGCTCCTGCCCGATCGCGAACGCCTCGCCGCCGGCCGCCGCGATCCCCGCGACCGTCTCCTTCGCCGCCGCTTCGTTGCTCCCGTAGTGCACCGCGACCCGCGCGCCGTCCCGAGCCAGGCGCTCGGCGATCGCACGCCCGATGCCCCGGCTGCCGCCCGTGACCAGTGCCGTCTTTCCCTTGAGCACGCCCATGACGACGCCCCCCTCGCATTTCCTAGCGGTCGTTACAGAAAGAACCGTACCCCACCTTCCGTAGTGCCCGCTATAGAATTTCGACATGACCACCAAGCAGCGCGGCCGCCCCCGCTCCTTCGACCGCCCGACGGCGCTGGAGCAGGCGACGATGGCCTTCTGGGAGAACGGGTACGAGACGACCTCCGTCTCCGACCTCACCCGTGCCATGGGCATCAGCGCGCCGAGCCTCTACGCGGCCTTCGGGGACAAGAAGACGCTGTTCGAGGAGGTGGTCGAGGAGTACGCGAAGTCGCACGGCGCCTTCGGGGCGGAGGCCTTCGCCCGGGAGCGGACCGCGCGCGGAGGTGTCCGCCGGATGCTGGTGGAGGCGGCGGGCCACTACACCGACCCGGCCCACCCGCCCGGCTGTCTGATGATCTCCGCGGCGATCAACTGCTCGACCCCCGAGGTCGCGGACGCCCTGCGGGACCGGCGGAACGCCAACATCGCGCGGATCGAGGAGCGGATCCGCCGGGACGTCGAGGCGGGGGAGCTGCCGGCGGACACCGATGCCCGGGCCCTCGCCCGCCTCAGTGGGGCCGTCCTCCAGGGCATGTCCCAGCAGGCCCGGGACGGCGCGGCCCGGCAGGAGCTGGAACTCCTCGCGGAGCTGGCGATGCGGGCGTGGCCCGGGGGAGAGTGACGCACGGGACGGGGCGCGTAGGCCGGCCGGCCAGCCGGTCGAGGACTGGTCAGCCGGTCGAGACCCGATCGGGTCGGTCGAGGCCCGGTCACCCGGTCGAGATCTGGTCAGCCGGTCGAGGCCCGGCAGGCCCGGGCCCTCCCGCCGCAGGGGAGTCGAGGCCGCGAGCGCGGAGTGAAAAAGGGAGAAACCCGCGGGCCGCGGCGCCTGACGGGACCCTCAACCCGTCCGGCACCGCAGCCCGGAGTCGCTCGGCCGGGGGTGTGCGGTCCCACGGCCGTGTGGGAGGTCTCGGCGCAGTCAGGGCAGAGAGCGCCGGGTACCTCGTCCATCCTCCTGTGCGGGGAGGATGGAGGCTTCATTGAAAGCATTGTGGACTAGACCATTCTCGTCTGTCCATCCATGCGCACACGGTCGTACCGGGGCCATCCTCCAACACGGACGCCCGGAGATCCAGGTTCACCGCCTGTTAATTCCGCCGGGTACGCTCGCTCACGTGCCCTCCATGAACGACCTCGTACGCCAGCACACCGCTCTGAGCGAGTCCGACCTCGACTGGCTCCACATGCTGGTGTCGGAGTGGCAGCTGCTCTCCGACCTCTCCTTCGCCGACCTCGTGCTCTGGGTCCCTACCCTCGACGGTACCCGGTATGTCTCGGTCGCCCAGATGAGGCCCAACACCGGCCCGACCTCGTACCAGGACGACATGGTCGGCCACCTGGTGCCGCGCGGCCGCCGCCCGCTCCTCGACGCAGCCCTCGACGAGGGCCGGATCGTGCGCGAGGGAGATCCCGAGTGGCGCGAGGAGGTCCCGGTCCGGGTCGAGTCCATCCCCGTGCGCCGCGAGGGCCGCGTCCTCGGCGTCATCGCGCGCAACACCAACCTGCTCACCGTGCGGACCCCCTCCCGTCTGGAGCTCACCTACCTCCAGTCGGCCTCCGACCTGGCCCAGATGATCGCGGCCGGCTCCTTCCCCTTCCCCGGGGAGCAGGTCGACATGGACTCCTCGCCGCGGGCCGGTGACGGGCTCATCCGGCTCGACGCCGAGGGCGTCGTCCAGTACGCCTCGCCCAACGCCCTCTCCGCCTACCACCGGCTCGGCCTCGCCGCCGACCTGGTCGGTCAGGACCTCGGGCAGATCACCGCCGAGCTCGCCCCCTCCCGCGGTCCCGTGGACGAGGCCCTGGCCAAGATGGCCTCCGGCTACGCCCCGCGCGAGTTCGAGGTCGAGGGCAACGGCGGTGTGATCCAGCTGCGAGCCATCCCGCTCAAACCCAAGGGGACCCGGATCGGTTCCCTCGTCCTGCTCCGGGACGTCACCGAACTGCGCCGTCGTGAGCGTGAGTTGATCACCAAGGACGCCACCATCCGGGAGATCCACCACCGGGTGAAGAACAACCTCCAGACCGTGGCCGCCCTGTTGCGCCTCCAGTCCCGCCGGATGGACTCCGACCGCGGGCGCGAGGCGCTCAACGAGGCCGTGCGACGCGTCGGTTCGATCGCCATCGTCCACGAGACGCTGTCCCAGAACCTGGACGAGCGCGTGGAGTTCGACGAGATCGCCGACCGCGTGATCGCGATGGTCGCCGAGATCTCCCCGGGCAAGGTGACCTGCCGGCGCAACGGACGCTTCGGCATCCTCGACGCGGAGGTGGCCACGCCGCTCTCCATGGTCCTCACCGAGATCCTGCAGAACGCGCTGGAGCACGCCTTCGCGCCGGGGGAGCAGGGCACCGTCGAGGTCACCGCCGTCCGCGGTGAGTCCCGCGCCGACGCCCGTCTCCTCATCACGGTCAAGGACGACGGCCGCGGACTGCCCGAGGGTTTCGACCCGCAGCGGGCCGGCAACCTCGGTCTGCAGATCGTCCGGACGCTCGTGGAGGGCGAGCTCGGCGGCGGCTTCGACATGCAGCCGGGCGACGGACGCGGCACCAAGGTCGTCCTCGACATCCCCGTACAGCCGCAGAAGTAAAGGGAGTTCACCGCTTCGGGGTGGTGAACTCACCATGGGTTCCCGTGGGTCGGGGTCTCACGGTCATGAACTCGTGGTCGTGAACCGGCGGTCGTGAACCGGCGGTCGTGAAGCCGCGGTCATGAACTCCTAGTGCTGATCTCGCAGCGGTGATCTCACGGTGCTGATCTCACGGTGGTGATCTCACAGTGATCGGCTCACTACGGCGATCTCGTAACGGTGAACCCACGACGGCGAATTCACCGAATCGTGTTCTCCGCGGCGAGTTCACCGCCGCGCCTGCGTGACGGTGAGTTCACCGTGTTGCTCCCGTGACGGTGAGTTCACCGCGTCGGCCACGTGACGGTGAACTCACCTTTCCGCGCCCACCGGTGAGTTCAGAGCAGCGAGCCCCGGACCGAAAAGACGGTCCGGGGCTCGAATGCTGTGGGTTACTTGCTGCGCGCTGCGGCTCGGGGGGCGGTGAATGCGTACGCGGTGTACGCGCCGCCGGGCCTCAGGCTGTGCAGGTGGCTCAGGCGGTCGCGTTGCGCGCCCGGTTGCGGGCGGCGCGGCGCTTCATCGCGCGGCGCTCGTCCTCGCTGAGGCCACCCCAGACGCCGGAGTCCTGGCCGGACTCGAGCGCCCACTGCAGGCACTGCTCCATGACGGGGCAGCGGCGGCAGACGGCCTTGGCTTCCTCGATCTGCAGCAGCGCAGGACCGGTGTTGCCGATGGGGAAGAACAGCTCGGGGTCTTCCTCACGACAAACGGCGTTGTGACGCCAGTCCATGGCTGCTACCTCTCTTGGTTTACGTGCAGGTGCTTGTGAATGTGAACGCTTTCACGAATCCCCCCGCAAGGGAAGGGCCGACTGCCAGGTGAACTGGTGTGGTCCAGGGTTTGAGGAGGGGTTCTGGCTCTCAGTGGAGGCCGGTCTTGCGGGCCGTCCCGATCGCCAAGAAGAGACTCGCAAACCTCGGCAGCGGATACAACCCCTTCCGGAAAGTTTTTTTTGATTCCTCGGTGTCGGCTCCGTCACAGCCGTACTTCTAGGGGGTGGAGGGCAGCCTAAACGTTCGAGTAGAAGGACTTTCGGTCCTTCTGGTCACACAATCACACGCAGTGCACGGCGTACGCCTGTGAACGTCACGCTCGTACGCAGTCCCAGGTGGTCTCCGTCCATCTGAAGGGGGAGAGGCACCTTCGAATGCAAGGTGAAGTCGGTCAGATCGTGGAGGGTCATCGCGTGCTTCCCGTGCGGCCCCCGTTCGGGGGTCGAGGTGAGCAACTGGGTCGCGTACCGGGCCACCGCCGGGGTGGACAGCCGGCTCAGTCCGAGCACGTCGAGGGCTGTTTCGAAGGAGGCGTCCGGCGACGCGTACACCGGGCGATTCCCCAGGTAGGTCCAGGGGGAGGTGTTGCAGATTATGGAGAGGACCAGGTTCTCCACCGGATCCTCACCGGGGCGCTCCAGGGTGATCGTCCCGTGCCGCCGGTTCTGCTCGCCCAGGAACTGGCGCACCACCTGACGCAGATAGAGCGCGTGGGTCGAACGCTTGCCCCGTTCGCGCTGCTGTTCGACCCGGCCGATCACGCTCGCGTCGAAACCGAATCCGGCGCAGAAGGTGAACCAGCGTTCGGGGACACCCTCGTCCTCCGTGCCCGGCGTTCCTGACGCGAGCCCCAGGCTCACCGTCCGTGTCCGCCGTTCACGCAGCGCGTCCAGCAGGGCGCCGGTCGCCTCCACGGCGTCGTTCGGCAGTCCGAGCGCCCGTGCGAAGACGTTGGTCGAGCCTCCGGGCACCACCGCGAGGCCCGGCAGCCGGTCCGGGTCGGGTCCTCCGTGCAGCAGCCCGTTGACCACCTCGTTGACCGTGCCGTCACCGCCGAGCGCCACCACCAGGTCGATGTCGTCCGAGTCGGCGGCCTTGCGCCCCAGGTCGCGGGCGTGCCCGCGGTACTCGGTGGTCACCGCCTCCAGCTTCATCTCGCTGGCGAGCGCGTGGATCAGCACGTCACGTGTGCGGGCACTGGTGGTGGTTGCTGCCGGATTGACCACGAGAAGCGCGCGCATGGTCGCCAGCGTACCTACCCGGCGGTACCGGGCGCAGTCCCGGTCCGTCCGCGGCCGCCCGGCCGGTCCGTCCGCGGCCGCCCGGCCGGTCCGTCCGCGGCCGCCCGGCCGGTCCGTCCCCGGCCGCCCCGGCCGGTCCGCCCGGACCGGGCCGGGCAGGCCCTGTTCCGGCCCGCGCCCTCCGGCGCCGGCCCGCCCCGGCTACCCTGCCTGCATGAGCAGTGCGAGCAGTGCGGACATGAGCAATACGGAGCGTACGGAGCAGGGCCCGCGGCCCGGGCGTCTCACCGCGGCGGCCGTCGTGGCCGGTGTCGAGGGCCTCGCGCTGGCGGCCGGCGGCCTCTATCTGCTGGTGAGCACCCTCACCGACCGGCCCGACGACCTGACCTCGGCGCTCATGGGCGGGATCACCCTGATCGCTCTGGGGCTCATCCCGCTCGTCGCCGCCCGTGGCCTGTGGCTGCGCCGCTCGTGGAGCCGCGGCCCCGCGGTCATCATGCAGATCCTGGCGCTGCCCGTGGCCTGGCAGCTGCTCCACGACGAGGTCCTGATCCCGGCGGGCATCGCCCTCGCCGTCCTCGCCGTGACCGGCCTCGTCATGCTGCTCAGCCCGGCCACGACCGCGGCGCTCGGCATCAGGCGCCCGGGCCAGGACACCCCGTAGCTCCGTAGCCACGGCCGCGGACCCCGTGGTCACCGCCGGCACCGCTGTGGACCCGTAGCTCCGTAGTCCTCGCCGGCCGGTCGGCCCCTTCGGACCGCTCCGCACCCGGCCGGGACGCCGTGACCCCGGCCGGACGCTTCGCGGGTCCTCCGTCACTCCTCGACGAGCAGCTTCTCCCGCAGCTGCGCCAGCGTGCGCGCGAGGAGCCGGGAGACGTGCATCTGCGAGATGCCGACCTCCTGCGCGATCTGCGACTGGGTCATGTTCCCGAAGAAGCGCAGCAGCAGGATGCGCTTCTCGCGCGGCGGCAGGTCCTCCAGGAGCGGCTTGAGCGACTCCCGGTACTCGACCCCCTCCAGCGCCTCGTCCTCGGCGCCCAGCGTGTCCGCGACCGCCGGCGACTCGTCGTCGGTGTCCGGCACGTCCAGGGAGAGCGTCGAGTAGGCGTTCGCCGACTCCAGGCCCTCCAGGACCTCCTCTTCGGAGATCCCGAGGCGCTCCGCCAGTTCGTGCACCGTCGGCGAGCGCCCGTGCTGCTGCGACAGCTCCGCCGTCGCCGTCGTCAGGGACAGCCGCAGCTCCTGCAGGCGCCGGGGCACGCGGACCGCCCAGCCCTTGTCGCGGAAGTGGCGCTTGATCTCGCCGACCACCGTCGGGGTCGCGTACGTGGAGAACTCCACCCCGCGGTCCGGGTCGAACCGGTCCACCGACTTGATCAGGCCGATCGTCGCCACCTGGGTCAGGTCGTCGAGCGGCTCGCCGCGGTTGCGGAAGCGCCGGGCCAGGTGCTCGACCAGCGGCAGGTGCATCCGCACCAGCCGGTCGCGCAGCGCGGCACGCTCCGGCGAACCGTCCGGAAGACCGCGCAGCTCGATGAAGAGTGCCCGCGCCCCGCTGCGGTCGTGCGGGCCGGGGCTCGCGTGCTCCGCGTGGGCCGCCGGGTCCTCCGGGGCCTCGGGGACCGCGTGGGCCGCTGGGTCCTCCGGGGCCTCGGGAACCGCTTCGTGCTGCTCGTGCTCGCTCATCTGGTCCGCCTGCTCCGCGTGATCCGTAGCGACCTCGACTGCGGCCTGGACTCCGGCCTCCGTCTCAGGGTGCGGCCGGGCCTGCTGCTCAGGGATGCCGGCCGTCGCGTCCCCGCTCCTCACGCCGGGCCTGGCCCCGCGCCGCGCTGTTTGTACAGGCTGATGGAGACCGTCCGGTCGTCGGCCACGGACGACTCCACCTTGCCGGCCAGGGCGGACAGCACCGTCCAGGCGAAGGTGTCGCGCTCCGGGGCCCGGCCGTCCGTCGTGGGAGCCGACACGGTGACGTCGAGCGAGTCGTCGACCAGTCGGAACACGCAGCTCAGCACCGACCCCGGCACCGCCTGCTGGAGCAGGATCGCGCACGCCTCGTCGACGGCGATCCGCAGGTCCTCGATCTCGTCGAGGGTGAAGTCCAAGCGCGCCGCGAGGCCGGCCGTGGCCGTACGCAGCACGGACAGGTAGGCACCCGCAGCGGGCAGCCGGACTTCCACGAAGTCCTGGGTCCCGGGCTCGCCTGCGATCTGGGACACCCTCACCTCCAAGGTGGCACAAGCTCTTTCGGGGTCCGGGGAGGAGCCCCCCGGACCAGGCGGTACGCAGTCGATTGCGCAGTCCGCCGAGACGCTATCGCGATCCGTCCCGCCGTGTCGCCGGGGGCCCGTGTGGACCGCCCCGGGACCGCCCCCCTTCAGGGCCGGACCGTTGGGACACACCCCGGCTGCCCGGCGGCCGCGGAGAACCCGCGGAGGGGTGACGTACCCACCCGTCAGACGATCGAACCGTCCACGAAGCACCAGCGCCAGCGCTCGTTCGGCTCGAAGGTCCGCATCACGGGATGGCCGGTGGCCGTGAAGTGCGCCGTCGCGTGCCGTCCCAGGGACGAGTCGCAGCAGCCCACGTGCCCGCAGCTGAGACAGAGCCGCAGCTGGACGGGGTGGGTGCCGTCGGCCAGGCACTCGGGACAGGTGTCGTTCGCCGGCACCGGTTCGGGGCGCGGCATTTCGGCAACGTGCGGGCACTCGCTCATGATGGCCAGGTTACGTTGTGGCACGAGTGACGTGAGGGCACGAACGGGGACCGGGCATGGACGCATTGCAGCTGGTGGCGCTGATCGCGGCGAGCGCCGCGATCGCGGGCTTCGCCCGCAGGACCCCGGTGCCGGCGCCGCTGCTGCTCGTCGCGGTCGGCCTCGCCGCCTCCTACGCGCCCGGGGTGCCCGACTACACCCTCGACCCGCACATCGTGCTCCCGCTGATCCTGCCGCCGCTCCTCTACACGGCCGCGGTCGAGTCCTCGTACCTCGACCTGAGGGCGAACATCCGGCCCGTCGCCCTGCTCTCCGTCGGCTACGTGCTCTTCGCGACGGTCGCCGTGGGGTGGCTCGCGTACGTCCTGGTGCCCGACCTGCCGTTGACCGCGGCGCTCGTCCTCGGCGCGGTCGTCGCCCCGCCGGACGCGGTCGCCGCCACCGCCATCGCCCGCAGGCTCGGCCTGCCGAACCGGATCACGACCATCCTCCAGGGCGAGTCCCTGGTGAACGACGCCACCGCGATCACCGCGTACAAGGTCGCCCTCGCCGCCGCCGTGGGGGAGGGCATCAGCTGGGCCGGCGGCCTGGGCGAGTTCGCGCTCGCCTCGATCGGCGGCATCGGCGTCGGACTGATGCTCATGGTGCCCATCCACTGGCTGCGCACCCATCTGCGGGAGGCGCTGCTCCAGAACACCCTCTCGCTGCTCATCCCGTTCATCGCCTACGCCGCCGCCGAGGAGGTCGGCGCCTCCGGCGTGCTCGCCGTCGTCGTGGTCGGCCTCTTCCTCGGGCACAAGAACTGGAAGGTCGACTTCGCCACCCGCCTCCAGGAGGAGGCGGTCTGGAAGATGGTCGCGTTCATCCTGGAGTCCGCGGTCTTCGCGCTGATCGGCCTCCAGCTGCCGTACGTCGTCCAGGGCCTCGGCCGGTACGGCATCGGCGAGGCCGCCTGGTACGCGGCCGGGGTCTTCATCGCCGTGGTCGTCGTCCGCTTCGTCTGGGTCTACCCCGCCACCTTCCTGCCCCGCTGGATGTCCGCCAGGATCCGGGAGCGCGAGCCCGAGGTGGACTGGCGGGCGCCGCTGGTCGTCGGCTGGGCCGGCATGCGGGGCGTCGTCTCGCTGGCCATCGCCTTCTCCATCCCGGTCGCCACCGAAGGGGCCGAGTTCCCGGCCCGCAACCTGGTCCTCTTCCTGACCTTCACGACCGTGATCGGCACCCTCGTCGTCCAGGGCCTCACCCTGCCGCCGCTCATCCGGATCCTGAAGCTGCCCGGACGCGACCGCTACAAGGAGACGCTCGCCGAGGCACAGGCCCAGAGCGAGGCCTCCCGGGCCGCCGAGGAACGTCTCGACGCGCTTCTCGCCGACCCGGCCAACGTCCTGCCCCCGCCCCTCGCCGACCGGCTCCGCACGGTCCTGGAGCGCCGCCGCAACGCCGTCTGGGAGCGCCTCGGCGCGGTCAACGAGATCACCGGCGAGACCGTCGACGACACCTACCGGCGCCTGGCCCGCGAGATGATCGACGCCGAGCGCGAGGTCTTCGTACAGCTGCGCGACGCCCGCCGCATCGACGACGAGATGATGCGCAGCCTCCTGCGCCGGCTGGACCTGGAGGAGGCCGCGGCCTACCGCGAGGAGGCCGCCTGAGACTCCGGCGCGCCGGTGACCACGGCCGCGATCCGGGTGCCGGGCGGAAAGGCGCCCTCCTCGGCGAGCGTCAGCAGTCCATGGAGCATTTTGGCGACATACAGCCGCTCGATGGCGAGTCCATGCCGCTCCCCGTGCCGGGCCTCGAAATCCCGTGCGAACGCGTCGAGCTCCGGTGTCGTACGGGCGTAGCCGCCGCCGTGGAAGCGCTCGTCGAGCCGCCAGTCGCCGCGCCGGCCGCCGAACGCGGTCTCCTGGAGGGAGGCGATCTCCGCGCCCAGGAAGCCGCCCTTGAGGACGGGGACGCCGAGCACCGGGCCGTCGAATCCGGCGGCGAGGCCCGCGAGGGTGCCGCCCGTACCGCAGGCGACGGCGGCCGTGTCCGCCGCGCCCCGCAGCTCGCGGCCCAGCTCCGCACAGCCCTCCACGGCGAGCGCGTTGCTCCCGCCCTCCGGGACGACGTAGGCGTCCTCGGAGGCGCCGGCGAGCGCCAGCAGCCGGGTCAGGGCCTCGGGCTCGTGCTTCGCGCGGTACGTGGCGCGGTCGGCGAAGACCAGGCGCATGCCGTCCGCCGCGCAGCGCGCGAGCGAGGGGTTCAGCGGGCGGTCGGCCAGCTCGTCACCGCGCACCACGCCGATGGTGGCGAAGCCGAGGAGCCGGCCGGCGGCGGCGGTCGCCCGCAGGTGGTTGGAGTAGGCGCCGCCGAAGGTGAGCACCGGGCGTCCGGCGGCGGCCCGCAGATTGAGCGCGAGCTTGCGCCACTTGTTGCCCGGCAGGTCGGGGTGGATGAGGTCGTCGCGCTTGAGCAGCAGCGTCAGACCGTGCCGGGTGAAGCGCTCGTCCTCCACCGGCTCCAGGGGCGAGGGGAGCCGGGGCCGCAGGCGGGCGGGATCGAACGCGTTCACCCGGCCATTGTCGCCGGTCGGAGGCGCCGGGCGACGGCCGGTGGGGGCCGGGTCGAGGGCGACGGCCGGCCGGGGGCCAGGGTTCGGTGGATGGGTGGACGGGAGGGTTCGGTGGCTGGTGGACGGGAGGGGGTCGGTGACTGGTGGACGGGAGGGGGTCGGTGACTGGTGGACGGGAGGGGGCGAGTGGATGGTGACGGGAGGATCGGCGGCCGGGCAGGGGGGGGCGGGAGGCCGGCGACGGGAGGCGGCCGGTGGGGCGGGGCGGCGGAGCGGCCCGCCGGTCAGCGCAGCCCGTCAGTGCAGCGGTCAGCGGAGCCCGTCAGCGCAGCCGGTCGGCGATCCGCTCGCGCATGGACGCCATGGTGAAGCCCCGTGGGTCCACCTTGCCGGGCTGCCACTCCAGGTGGCCGATGACCGAGCGCTGGGTCCAGCCGTGCACCCGGCAGACCGCCGCCGCGGCCTTGGCGATGGCGTCGAGCTGGACCTTGGGCCACGGGTCCTTGCCGTCGCCGAGGTTCTCGCACTCGAAGCCGTAGAAGTGCCGGTTGCCGTCCGTGGTCGCCTCGTCGTCCCGGGGGAGGCGCTTCTCGGCGATGACGGCCCGCAGCACCTCGTCGTCGCCGAGACCGGCGTGGTTGGCCCGGCCGTAGCCGACCAGGTGGACGGTGCCGTCCTTGGCGATCACGCCGTGGCACAGCGGTCCGGGCAGGGAGGCGTAGCCGTCGCGGCAGATCCGCACGGTGCTGTTGGTGCCGCGGGTGACGGTGTGGTGGATCATCACACCGTGCACGGGGCCCCAGGGGCCCTTGTGGTTGCGGTTGTGGGTGCGCCAGTCGCCGACCTCGACGACCGTCAGCCCCTCGTGGTGCAGGGCGTCGAGAAAGCGGCTCGCGGACATGGGTGGGGCCATGGCCGACTCCTTTCGGACACGGATCACGATGGTTCTTGCTCTGCTTCGGAAGTACCGGAGGGACGTGCTCCGCTGCCATCCGTTCGGACGGTGTGCGAGCCGATCCGGACAGGTCATGGGCTGTTCGAGTGGAAATCGTGCGCCATGCCCTTGCGGAGGATGGTCAACTCCCACTCGTTTGTGTAATGGCGCGGCCACGCTCCGTGCTGAAAGGCTTCCTCTCGCTGGTTTGTCGTATCGAGAGGGAGTTCCATGTCCGTTGGTTCGGTTGGCGACGAGGTCCGCGCGGGTCAGGCCGCACCGCAGCAGAGTCTCGGCACCGCCGCCGCGCGGAACCTGGCGAGCACCACCAAGTCGGCGCCGCAGATGCAGGAGATCACCTCCCGGTGGCTTCTGCGCACGCTGCCGTGGGTGCAGGTCCAGGGTGGTACGTACCGGGTGAACCGGAGGCTCAGCTACTCCGTGGGGGACGGCCGCGTCACCTTCGTGCAGACCGGCGAGTGCGTCACCGTCATCCCGGCCGAGCTCGGCGAGCTCTCCGCGCTGCGCGGTTACGACGACCCGGACGCCCTCGCCGAGCTGGCCGCCCGCTGCCGTCAGCGCGCCTACGCCCCGGGTGAGGTGATCGCCACCCGCGGCGAGAACTCCGACCGGGTGCACCTGCTCGCCCACGGAAAGGTCGAGCAGATCGGCGAGGGCCCCTACGGGGACGAGGCCGTCCTCGGCGTCCTCGCCGACGGCGCCCACTTCGGCGACGCCTCTCTCCTCAGCGCGGAGGCCACCTGGGAGTGGACCGCCCGCGCCGCCACGGCCTGCACGGTCCTGGAGCTCACCCGGGCCGACGTGCTCAACCTCGCCGAGCGGGCGGACTCGCTCGCCGGCCACCTCGCCGAGCTCGCCGCCCTGCCGCACCAGCGCACCAACACGTACGGCGAGGCCGCCATCGACCTCTCCGCGGGCCACGTCGGCGAGGCCCTCGTCCCGCACACGTACGTGGACTACGACGCCTCCCCGCGCGAGTACGAGCTGAGCGTCGCCCAGACCGTGCTGAAGGTCCACACGCGCGTGGCCGACCTCTACAACCAGCCGATGAACCAGACCGAGCAGCAGTTGAGGCTCACGGTCGAGGCGCTGCGCGAGCGCCAGGAGCACGAGCTCGTCAACAACAAGGAGTTCGGCCTCCTCGCCAACTGCGACTACGGGCAGCGCCTCCAGCCCCACGACGGCGTGCCCGGCCCGGACGACATGGACGAGCTGCTGTCGCGCCGGCGCGGCTCCAAGATGTTCCTGGCGCACCCGCGCGCCATCGCCGCCTTCGGCCGCGAGCTCAACAAGCGCGGACTGGCCGCCGAGACGATCGACCTCGACGGCACCCGGATCATGACCTGGCGCGGGGTCCCGATCTACCCCTGCAACAAGATCCCGGTCTCCGACGCCCGCACCACCTCGATCATCTGCCTGCGCACGGGCGAGAAGGACCAGGGCGTGATCGGTCTGCACCAGACCGGCCTCCCGGACGAGATCGAGCCCGGCATGTCCTGCCGCTTCATGGGCATCGACGAGCAGGCGCTCATCTCCTACCTGGTCACGGCCTACTACTCGGCGGCGGTCCTGGTCCCGGACGCGCTGGGGGTCCTGGAGAACGTGGAGGTCAGCCGCTGGCGCTGAGCCGCCCCCGGGGTGGGGGCCGGGCCGACGGGCCCCCACCCCGCCCCAGTCCTCCCGCCCCCTGTCAGGACCGTGAACTCCGGGCCCCCTTTCAGGGCCCCGTGCAGAAAGCGACAGCGAACATGACCGCGACCAGCGTGGAGACCGCGACCGGAGAACAGGACGCCGTACTGCTCCTGGACCGGGCCCGCGGCGTCGTCGACCCCCAACTGCGCACGACCGTGGCGTCGTTGCCGGGGCAGATACGGCGTATCGCCGCGTACCACTTCGGCTGGGAGGAGGTCGACGGCACCCCGGCGAGCGGGTCGGGTGGCAAGGCGATCAGGCCCGCCCTGGTACTCGCCGCGACCCGCGCCTTCGGTGCGGACCCCGCCCCGGCGGTACGGGCGGCCGCGGCGGTGGAGCTGGCGCACAACTTCACCCTGCTCCACGACGACATCATCGACGAGGACGCGACGCGCCGTCACCGGCCCACGGCCTGGTCCGTGTTCGGCATCCCGGACGCGCTGCTGGCTGGCGACGCCATGAACGCGCTCGCGCTACGACTGCTCGCCGAGGATCCGCATCCGGCCGCCGGCGCGGCCTCGGCCCGGCTCGCCGCCTGTGTCATCGAGCTCTGTGCGGGGCAGCAGGCCGACTGCGCCTTCGAGGGGCGCGGGCCGCACGAGGTGTCCCTGGACGAGGTGACGGCCATGGCCCTCGCCAAGACCGGGGCCCTGCTCGGCTGCGCGTGCGCGCTCGGCGCCCTGTACGCGGGGCAGGGCGAGGAGGCGGTCGCGGCGATGGACGCCTTCGGCCGGGAGGCCGGGCTCGCCTTCCAGCTGATCGACGACCTGATCGGCATCTGGGGCGACCCGGGGCGTACGGGCAAGCCGGCCGGCGCCGATCTCGTCGCCCGCAAGAAGTCGCTGCCCGTGGTCGCGGCGCTCGCCTCGGGCACCCGGGCGGGGGAGGAGCTCGCCGAGCTGTACGCCCGCCCGGTCCTCGACGCCGGGGCGGTGCGCGCTGCCGCGGACGCGGTGGAGCGGGCCGGCGGCCGGGACTGGGCGCAGAACCAGGCGGCGGAGCGGATGGCCCGTGCGGTGGAGCAACTCTCCCGGGCGGTGCCGGACTTGTCGGCAGCGGGGGACCTGCTGGCGCTCGCGGAGTTCGTGACGCGGCGCACTCGCTGACTCTTCCGCAAAGAGCTTGCGTAACCACTACGGATGGAGCACTATGGGCGCAGTGGTCAGCCCGGCCACGCCTCCTGAGGAAAGAGATTCCGGCTTGCGCAAGCTCACGTACTACGTCGCCTGCACCCTCGACGGCTTCATCGGCGACCCCCATGGCGACGCCTCGTCCATGTTCCAGTTCATGGACGAGGAGTACGCCGCTTTCATGAACACCGAGTACCCGGACACGGTCCCCACCGCCCTCCGTGAGGCCTTCGGTCTCGCGGGCGTCCCCAACAAGCGTTTCGACACGGTTGTCCAGGGTTACGGCTCGTACCGCCTCGCCCTGGACGCCGGCATCACGAGCCCGTACGCCCACCTGCGCGAGATCGTCGCGACCCGCTCGCTCACCGAGTCGCCCGACCCCAACGTCGAGCTGATCGCCGACGACCTGGCCGCCCGGGTCCGCGAGCTCAAGGCCGAGGACGGCTCGCTGGGCATCTGGCTCTGCGGCGGCGCCCAGGTCGCGGGGCAGCTCGTCGACGAGATCGACGAGCTCGTCATCAAGTCCTACCCGCAGGTCTACGGCTCCGGAATGCCGATGTTCGGCGCCGACTTCGGTATCCGCGACTTCACGCTCGAGGGTGTGCGGTCCTTCGGCAACGGGGTCGTGGTGCGGACGTACACCAAGAAGCGGTGACGGGGGCCGCGCCCTAGGCTGGAGACATGGCCGACACGGCGTCGCACACCACACGGGACCCCCGGTCCGAGCACCCCTGCCCGGCCTGCGGGGAGCTCCGTCAGGTGCACGCGAAGCGGCACAAGGTCCTCGGGACCTGGGTGCCGGAATGGGAGGTGCAGCCGTGCCGCAACCCGCGGTGCGAGCTGTACGAGCCCGAGCACCCGGAGGACGCCTCGGAGCCCGTCCCGGGGAGCCCCGGAGACGCCGCCGGGAGCACCGAGGGCGAGGGTGCGGAAGCCACGACCCCGCACGTGACCGGCAAGAACGGCGAGACCGGGAGAAGTCCGGCCCCGGGGTGACCGGCCGCGCGCCGGAGCCGGTCATACCGCTACAGTCCGCGCATGTCATCGGAGTCGACAGAAGTCTGGACCGGCTGGTACCGGGACCGCCGCGGTGCGGAAGCGATCGCCATCACGACCGACGGGGGCCAGGTGGCCGTCCGCATCAGGGGAATCGAGTACACGGGCGCGAGCTTCGCCGCCCTGAGCGCCGCGGACGAGGGCGGGCAGGCCCTCACCGGGTGCGTCCTGGAGTGGGACCTCCCGCTCCCCGTCCTCGTGGACGGCACCACCCAGCAGGCCACGCTGGGCTGCCTGCTGACCCTCGGCGAGCGCGCCGACCTCAGCCTGACCCTCCACTACGGCGGTGCGGCCTACGAGTCGGGCGTCGCGGGCGGCGATTTCGAGGAGGCCCTGAACCGGGTCCGCCGTCAGCTGCCGCCGGGCACGGAGTTCGGCCGGAGGCTGCCGCAGGCGGCGTGACGGCCGGCGGGGCCGCCCTCGCCGTCGGGAATCCCCGGGGGAACCTCAGGCGAGGCCGTCCCAGCCCCAGCGGGGCGTGGGCCCGGGCTCGCCGAGGTCCGTACCCGGCGCCGAGGCCGAGACGTCCTTGGCGATCCGGGTTCCCCAGTCGAAGTACTCCACCACCCGGCGGCGCAGCAGCGCGTCGTCGGGGAGTTCCTTCTCCACGGCCTCGGTCATCAGCTCCATCCAGCGCAGCCGCTGCTCCTCGGTGATGCCGAGTCCGAGATGCGCGGTGAGCAGGGCGTGGTGACCGCCGTGGCGCGCCGTGAAGTCGGCCGGTCCGGAGAAGACCTCGGCGAGCCACACGGCGACGTGTTCGACATGGGTGGGCGTGAAGTCGGCGAAGACGGGGGCGAGGAGGGGGTCCGCGAGGACCGCCGCGTAGAACGTGTCGGAGAGCCGGCGCAGCGCCTCGGCGCCGCCGATGGCCTCGTACAGGGTGGTGCTCCGCTCATCGGGCATGCCCGACACGCTACCAAGCGGCCCCGCTCCTCACCCCCGGCTCGCTCAGCCCGCCTTGAGGGCCGTGGCGAGCCCGTAACGCCACAGCTGGTCGACGCGGGCCCGCTCCTGGGAGTTCGGGGTCGCGTTCTGGCAGGACGTGCCGGGTCCGCCGCCGGACATCAGCTCACTGCACGGGCCGCTGTAGTGGTCGGGGAGACCGAGGACGTGACCGGTCTCGTGGGCGGTGACGCGGGTGGAGTTGTACTGCTGGTTCTGGCGGTAGTCGAGGAAGATGTAGCCGCCGCCGTGCCCGTCGGTGCTCGCGTAGGAGCCGCGGGAGTCGTTGCCCTCGTAGTACGCGAAGTCGGCGTTGGCTCCCTCCACCAGGCGGACGTTGACGACGGAGCTGTTCCAGATCTGCGCCGAACGCGCTATCTGGGTGCGGAAACTGGGTGCGTTGGCGGAGCTGTAGACCACGGTGACGGCGGTGGCACCAGGCGTGGCGGCCCGCTTCTTCGCGACCGACTTCACGACGGCGTCGAAGAACGCCTGGTTGGCCTTGGCCTCCTCGGCCGAGCCGGCGTACGCCGCGTACGAGCGGTCGGCCGGCTGGTCGGCGGAGGCCGGGGCGGCGCCGAGGGAGAGGGTGAGGCCGGCACCGAGGGCGGCGGTGAGTAAGGACGTGAGGATCTTCGGATGACGCATGGGGGGCTCCTCCTGTGGGGTTGAGGAGAGTGTCGGGGGAGCCGGGGCGGATGGGGAATGATGTCATCCGCCGATAACGCGATGACATCACACCATCGCCAACTAGCTGTAGCAGCAAGCTAGTTGATGCTGTCAGTGCGGTCCGGGGCGGTCTGGCGCAAGCCCCGAGGGCACCCCTAACCTCGGACCATGGAGCTGGAGGTGAGGCACCTGCGGGCGCTGTGCGCCATCGCGGACACCGGCAGCCTGCACAAGGCCGCCCGCCAGCTCGGCGTCAGCCAGCCCTCCCTGACGACTCAGCTCCGTCGCATCGAGAACGCCCTGGGTGCCGAACTCTTCTCCAGGGGCCGCACCGGCTGCCATCCCACACCGCTCGGACGCACCGTGCTCAGCCGGGCCCGCCCGCTCGTCGACGGCCTGTCCGCCCTGATCGCGGAGACGCGCGCCGCCGCGGCCCGCACCGGCGCCGGTCCGGCGCTCCGCGTCGGCTCCACGGCCAGCCGCGCCCTGCCCGGCTGGCTGCGCCGGCTCCGCCAGGACCAGCCGGGCGCCGACATAGCGCTGCGCGTGGACGTCTCCGCCAACGCCCTGTTGCGCACGGTGGCCGCCGGACAGCTCGACCTGGCCTTCGTGCACGAGGTCGAGGGCTGCCCGCTGCGGGTCCCGGAAGGCCTCCAGAGACGCGTCCTGGTGGAACGGGAGCCGCAGTTCGTCTCCATGGCCCGCGACCATCCGGCGGCGGGCCGCGAGGTCGTCGACCTCGCCGACCTGGCCCACGACCGCTGGACGGTCGACCCGGCCGTCGACGGCGAATGGGACGGGCTGCGCCGCGTCCTGGCCGCCGCGGGACTCGACCCGCCCGTCCTGCAGGCCGACTACCACACGGCGGCCTCCCTCATCGCCCTCGGCGAGGCCGTCGCCCCGTGCCAGCCCACGTCGAGCCCGCGCGAGGACATGGCCGTCCGCCCCCTGCGCGGCGACCCGCTGGCCGTCCGGCTGCTGCTGTACGCGGCACCGGGCGTCCCGCTCGACCGGCCGTACGAGGAACTGACCGCCGCCTACCGCGAGGCGGCCCTGCGGGCGGCGCCGTACCGCAGGTGGCTGCGCGCGGGCGGGACGGCGGGACCGTGCATGATGACCCTATGAACGATCACGGGGACGGGCGGGCCGTCGCGGCGCCGCCGAGGGACCACCACGCGCGCACGACAAGCCCGCCGGGGCCCGGGGAGACCTCGGCCCACGGGCGTACGGGGGAGAACCGATGACCGTCCCCCTCGCTCGCCGCGCCCACCCCGAGGACCTGCCCCGGGTCGCCGAACTGGCCGCCGAGCACGCCGCCTACGAGAAGGCCGCGCCCCCGCCCGCCGACCTGGCGGTCCGCCTCCACCGCCTCCTCTTCGACACCGAGGCCCCCCGCCTGCGCTGCCTCGTCGCGGAGCTCCCCGACGGCACCGTCGCCGGCTACGCGACCTGCGCGCCGGAGCTCTCCACCTGGGACGCCGCCGAGTACCTCCACATGGACTGCCTCTACCTCACCGAGACCGCCCGCGGCCACGGCCTCGGCGCCCTCCTGATGGCCGCGATCCGCACCGAGGCCCGCACCCTGGGCCTCAGCGGGATCCAATGGCAGACCCCGACCTGGAACGACGGCGCCATCCGTTTCTACGACCGCCTGGGCGCCACGTCCAAGGAGAAGCGGCGCTACTCGCTTCCGGTGGACTGAGACAGCGGGCGCCGTGGCGCCCCGGTGGCCCGCCACGCGGAAGGGGCCCGGCCGCGGTGCGGCCGGACCCCTTCCGAGACGGTGGCGAGGAAGGCCAGGCCCTTCTCGCTCGGCGGCAGGGCCCTGCCCCGTGCGGTGCCGCCCCGCGTGCGTCAGCTCTGTGCGGGCTCGTCGCCCGTCTGCGCGGAGCCCTCGGCGGCGCCCGTCTTCTCGCGCATCTTGCGGAGCAGCTCCGCCTTCTTGTCGGCTGCGTTCTGGCGGTCGAGGTTGCGGTGCGGACCGTTGTTCTGCCGTTCGGCGCGGGACAGCCTCTTGCGCTGGCCGCCGCCCTGGCCCACGGGATTGTTGATGTTCTTGCTGTCGGTCACGGGTTCTCCCGGTGGTGAGGTGAAGCGATCTACGAATTCATCGGTGGGGACGGGCGGCGACGTCCGAGGAACGTCAGCAGCGGCCCGTCGCGCTCTCACCCGTGAATCGGCGTCTGGAAGAACATGACAACGACGTTACCCGGTTCTCTCGCCCCCGCGCGTCACCGGGCTGCGGGGGTGCGCACGCAGCGTCGGGTGAACCTCGCCGCGCGGACGCACGGCCGCATCGCCCGCGCCGTCTCCTGTCCCGGGCCGCCTCCGTACGCGCCGCGCACCTGCGACCCGACCAGGTGTGACCCCACCAGGTGTGACCCGACCACATGTGACCCGACCAGGTGTGAGACCGGACCACGTGTGACCCGGCCGCGTGTGACCCGACCAAGAAGACCGCACCCGGGCCGTCACGGACGCCGTGCTCGGCGGCCTGCGGACCGGGTGCGGACAGGTCGACCTGACGATCGGAGAAACCGCAGGTCGAACGGCTTGATCGAAGATCAGGCCTTCTTGGTCTCCCAGAAGATGCGGTCGATCTCGGCGATGAGCTCCAGCGCCTTCTCGCCCGTCTTCGGGTCCGTCGAGGCCTTGGCCGCCGACAGGGCCTTCAGGGTGTCGTTCACGAGCTGGTTGAGCTCGGGGTACTTCTCGAAGTGCGGGGCCTTGAAGTAGTCGCTCCACAGCACCGAGACGTGGTGCTTGGCGAGCTCCGCGCGCTGCTCCTTGATGACCGTGGCGCGGGCCCGGAAGTGCGGGTCCTCGTTGGCCTGGTACTTCTCCTGGACGGCCTTGACCGACTCGGCCTCGATGCGGGCCTGGGCCGGGTCGTACACGCCGCAGGGGAGGTCGCAGTGGGCGCTGACCTTCACCTTGGGGGCAAACAGGCGGGAGAGCATGCTGCTGTCCTTCCTCGTGATCGTCTTCTCAGGTGGGACATTACTCGGTGAGAAGCGCGATTTCGCGAGCGCCCCCTGGTGCTTAGGACAAAAGTCCAGGGTCACCATGGGACTCGTGGACGATCGAACCGGGAGGTGTCGAATGGTGGAATCGGGGCGTGAGCCCGGGCGGGAGTCCGGGGCCCCGTTCGGGATCGCCGAGGTGACGGGGGTGTCGATGGTGCCCACGCTGCTCCACGGCGATCAGCTGTTCGTGCACTACGGCGCGCGGCTGCGGGCCGGGAACGTGGCCGTGCTGCGGCACCCGCTGCAGCAGGACCTGCTCATCGTGAAGCGCCTGATCGAGCGGCGCGACGACGGCTGGTGGGTGCTCGGGGACAATCCGGCCACCGAGGGGGACAGCCGGGTGTTCGGGGTCGTACCGGACCAGTTGGTGCTCGGGCGGGTGCGGGCGCGGTACCGGCCCGTCACCCCCGGGCGTCAGCGGTCCGTCGGGGCGGTCGCCTCCTGGCTGCTGTCGGCGGTGAGGCCGGTGCGCTCCGCCTCCGCCTCCAGGCGCTTGCGGGCGCGGTAGGCGGCCACGTTGGCGCGGGTGGCGCAGCGGTCGGAGCAGTAGCGCCGGGAGCGGTTCGTCGAGGTGTCCAGGTAGGCGTTGCGGCAGGGGGCCGCCTGGCACAGTCCGAGGCGGTCGGCGCCGAACTCCGTCAGATGGAAGGCGAGCCCCATCGCGGCGATGGCGGCGAAGCCCGCGGTCGCGTTCGACGGGTGGTCCGCGAGGTGCATGTGCCAGCGCGGCCGCCCCTCCTCGTCGAGGTAGTCGTGGCCGGAGATCTGCGGGCTCACCGGGAACTCGAGGAGCAGGGAGTTCAGCAGGTCCACGGCTCCGGTGTGGTCGCCCTCGTCCGCCGCGGTGAAGACCGCGCGTAGCCGTCCGCGTACCGAGCGGAAGCGCGTCACGTCGGCGTCCGTCGCGCGACGGGCCATCTGGGAGGCCGCGCCGAAGAGTTCCCGGACCGCCTCGACCGACGTGAGGGAGTCCTTGTTGCGGGCCGGCTCCTCGGTGTTGACCAGGCGCACGGCGTAGTCCGAGTAATAGGCCAGTTCCACTTGTAGTCCTTACTCCGGCGGGCTAGGGTCGGGGCGGGGGAGGGTAAGCGACGCTTTCCCTCCGAGGGTATTACGACGGCAGTGGAGGCGGAGCCATGACTGGCAGCACGGACGCGAACACGACCGGAACCGACTGGGCGGCCTGGCAGCAGAGCTGGGACCGCCAGCAGGAGTGGTACATGCCCGACCGCGAGGAGCGGTTCCGCGTCATGCTCGACATGGTCGAGGCGGTCGTGGGACCGGAGCCCCGCGTGCTCGACCTCGCCTGCGGTACGGGAAGTATCACCAGCCGGGCGCTCGACCGGTTCCCGCGCGCCACCAGCACCGGGGTCGACCTCGACCCCGCCCTGCTCGCCATCGCCGAGGGCCACTTCGCCGGCGACGCCCGCGTCACCTTCGTGACCGCCGACCTCAAGGACCCCGCGTGGGTCGAGGCGCTCCCGTACGACTCGTACGACGCCGTCCTCACCGCCACCGCCCTCCACTGGCTGCACAGCGAGCCCCTGGCCGCCCTCTACGGACAGGTCGCCGGGCTCGTCCGCGAGGGCGGGGTCTTCATGAACGCCGATCACATGATCGACGAGACCACCCCCCGGATCAACGCCGCCGAGCGCGCCCAGCGGCACGCCCGCATGGAGCGGGACAAGGCCGCCGGCGTCCTCGACTGGGCCGACTGGTGGGCGCTCGCCGCGAAGGACCCGGTCCTCGCCGAGCCGACCGCCCGCCGCTTCGAGATCTACGGCGAGCACGCCGACGGCGACGCGCCCTCGCCCCGCTGGCACGCCGACACCCTCCGCGCCGCCGGCTTCGCCGAGGCCCGCCCGGTCTGGTGCTCCCCGTCGGACACGCTGTTGCTGGCTGTGAGGTGAGGCAGGGCCGTCCGGTGGGCCGGGAGGCTGCTGACGAGCCGGTCGGCGCAGAAGAACGACGCGGTGTGAGCCCCACCCGGGTTCGCACCGCGTCGTCCTGGTTCGCGTGGTGGTTACGGCAGCTTCAGCCAAGGGCTCCGGTTGGCGATGGTGGCGGTGTGGGTGCTGGTCCAGAAGATGGTCGTGTAGTTCCCGTAGGCCTTGCCGGCCCTGCCGTTGAAGTCGGGCGAGGTGAAGTGCTTGTTCCGGATGGCACCCGCAGGGCAGTCGTAGATCTTCTGCGACATGATCCTCGAGCCGCCGGTCTCCAGCGTCTGGAGCATGATCTTGCACGGGGGGTGCCCCGGGTTCAGGGTGACGTAGGCGTCGGGCCGGCCCACGCCCGCCCTCGGGGAGCTGATGCAGGACTTCCAGTCGACGTAACTGCCGGCGACGACGCCCTCCGAGTACTGCCAGCAGCCGCCACCGCTCGCCGCGCTCGCGGCGGGAGCGAAGACCAGTGACGAGGCGAGGACTCCGGCCGCGCCCAGGACGCCTGCGGCGGCCCGTGTGAATGTGGACATGCTTGTTCCCCCATGCTGTTTCCGTCGAGTGACGGGTGGTCGAGAACCGAAGCTATGAGGGCTTTCGGCAGGCCGTCCAGAAGGCTTGCCGGACTCAGAGGTAGATTTGAGGAAGCAAGGCGCCTGCCGCCACCCGGGAAACACCGTCCATGGCGCAGGGACCGGACGCCCCGCTCGCGAAACACCAGGGCGGGCGCGGCCGGACGGGCACGACAACGGGTCTCTGAACGCCCGTCGCAGCCCCGGAATCGAGAAAGGGGTGCTCCCGGACCTTTCGGTCCGGGAGCACCCACTCTCTTACGAGGAGCTACAGCACCTTCGAGAGGAACGCCTTCGTGCGGTCGTGCTGGGGATTGCCCAGGACGTCGCGCGGGTGGCCCGACTCGACGACCACGCCGCCGTCCATGAAGACGAGCGAGTCGCCCACCTCGCGGGCGAAGCCCATCTCGTGGGTGACGACGACCATCGTCATGCCCGACTCGGCAAGGTCCCGCATGACGTCGAGGACGTCGCCCACGAGCTCCGGGTCGAGTGCGGAGGTCGGCTCGTCGAAGAGCATCAGCTTCGGCTCCATCGCGAGCGCGCGGGCGATGGCCACGCGCTGCTGCTGGCCGCCGGAGAGCTGCGACGGGTAGTTCCCGGCCTTGTCGCCGAGGCCCACGCGGTCGAGCAGGCGCTCGGCGCGCTCGCGCGCCACCGCCTTGGTCTCGCCCTTCACCTGGACCGGCGCCTCCATGACATTGGCCAGGGCCGTCATGTGCGGGAAGAGGTTGAAGCGCTGGAAGACCATGCCGATGTCCCGGCGCTGGGCCGCGACCTCGCTGTCCTTCAGCTCGTACAGCTTGTCGCCCTTCTGGCGGTAGCCGACCAGCTGGCCGTCGACCGACAGGCGGCCGGCGTTGATCTTCTCCAGGTGGTTGATGCAGCGCAGGAAGGTGGACTTGCCGGAACCGGACGGGCCGATCAGGCAGAACACCTCGCCGTTCTGCACCTCGAGGTCGATCCCCTTGAGGATGTGCGCGGCGCCGTAGGACTTGTGGACGCCCTCGGCCTTCACCATGGCAGTCACTTGGCCACCGCCTCACGGTTGGAGAATCGGGAGAGGTTCCCCTTGATCTTCTGCCACGGCGTCAGGGGCAGCGAGCGCAGCGCACCCTTCGCGTAGTGCCGCTCCAGGTAGTACTGGCCGACACTGAAGACCGAGGTCAGAGCCAGGTACCAGACCGACGCGACGAAGAACATCTCCATCACCGCGAACGAGGTGGAGGCGATGTCCTGCGCGCTGCGCAGCAGGTCCTGGTACTGCACGGCGACGACCAGGGACGAGGTCTTCAGCATGTTGATGAACTCGTTGCCGGTCGGCGGGATGATCACCCGCATCGACTGCGGCAGGATCACGCGGCGCATGGTCCGGCCCTGCGACATGCCGAGAGCGTGCGCGGCCTCGGTCTGGCCCTCGTCGACGGACTGGATGCCCGCGCGGACGATCTCCGCCATGTACGCGCCCTCGTTGAGGCCGAGGCCCAGGAGGGCGGCCAGGAAGGGGGTCATGACGTCGGTCATCTCGTCCTTGTAGAACCCGATGTTGAAGATCGGGAAGATCAGGGCGAGGTTGAACCAGATGAGCAGCTGGACGTAGACCGGGGTCCCCCGGAAGATCCAGATGTAGAGCCAGGCGACGCTGTTGGTCACCGGGTTCTTCGAGAGGCGCATGATCGCGAAGACGATGCCGAGCACCAGGCCCAGCGCCATCGAGGCCACGCTGATCAGGATGGTGTGCCACAGACCCGTGAGGATGCTCGGGTCGAAGAGCTTCTCCGGGACGGTGGCCCAGCGCACGTCGCCCTGCGCGAACGCGAAGACGATCAGTGCGAGGAAGGCGACGACCAGTACTCCGGCGACCCAGCGGCCGTAGTGGCGCACCGGAATGGCCTTGATCGCCTCCGGCGGGGGCCCCGCCGGGGCGGGCGACGCCCCGGACGGAACCTTGTCGATCTTGTCAGTCACAACGACTGCCCTTCGGTGTTACGGGACGAGGGTCAGGAGCCGCCGTTGATCTTGGCCGCGGGGATGGCGCCGTCGCCGGCGTTCCAGTTCTCGAGGGCGGCCTTGTAGCTGCCGTCCTTGATCGCCGCGTCCAGGGCCGCGGCGAGCGCGTCCCGCAGCTGGGTGTCCTTCTTGTCGACGGCGATGCCGAAGAAGCCCGCGTCCGACTTGTTGGCGATGGCCTCGAAGTCGTTGCCGCCACCGGCCGTCTTGGCGATGTAGGCCGCGACCGGCGAGTCGTTGAGGTCGGCGACGGCGCCGCCGGCCTTCACACGGGTCTGGGCCTCGGCGTCGGTCGGGAAGGACTCGAAGGTGAGGGCCGGCTTGCCGTCCTTCTTGCACTTCTCGGCCTGGTCCTTGGCGGCCTGCTCGTAGGTCGTGCCCCGCTGGACGGCGAGCTTCTTGCCGCACAGGTCGTCCAGGGACTTGATGTTCTCCGGGTTGCCCTTCTTGACCAGGATGCCGGTGGAGGCGGTGAAGTAGTCGACGAAGTCGACGCCGGTACCGGTCTTCTTGCCCTTGTCGTCCAGGCCCTCCTGGCGGGCCTTGGTGTCGGTCATCGAGGACATCACGATGTCCGTGCGCCCGGTCGGCAGGGCCGTGAGGAGGGTGTCGAAGGTGCCGCTCTCGAACTGGAAGTTCACACCGAGCTGCTTGGAGAGGGCGGCCGCGATGTCGGGGTCGACACCGACGATCTGGTCACCCTTCTTGAACTCCATCGGGGCGTAGGTGGCGTCCGTGCCGACCTTGATGACGCCGGCCTTCTGGATGTCGGCAGGGAGCTTCGAGAAGAGGGGAGCCTTGCTCGCGGCGGCGGAGGAGGAGCCGCCCTCCTTCGTGGAGCCGCCCTCGGTCTGGTCGCCACAGGCGGTCAGCAGCATGGAGCCGGCGACCGCGATGGCGGCGACCGCGGCAAGACGGGAGGTACGGGTCTTGGCGGTCGTACAGCGCGTGGAGCGTGCGGTCATGGTCGGGTTCCTCCGGCGTGTGAGGGAGTTGCCTTAGGCCGCGCACGCACCTTCGAGTGCCGCGACCTCGTGTGATTCACGCATCTTGCCATTCGGACTGCCTCAATCCGATGGGACTGGATGTCAAAATCGGGTAACGGGACCTCCCGGAATGTCGGAGGCCTGTCCTCCCTAGGGGGAACTTCTCCTGAGAAGGGTTCCTCCCGCCGAAAATTATCCCGCTGATCTCGTCATTCGGACGACACGAAGGGCGCTATTCGGGTGGGGAATACATCTTTCTGGACATCGAGTGACGTGTCGTTCTCTGTCCGCAGCCGGTAGCGCTCGGTATGAGTCGTGTCACCGATGCTGTATCGACTCGTCTCCGGACCGGTCCGTCCGGTAAGAAGGATCCTTACACCCCTCATCCGGGGCTCAGGGCGCGTTGTGCGGCGCGCCCGCGCGGCTGCCAGACACGGCGGCCGCGGGACCCGCCCACCTCCTCAACAGGGAGTGGCCACCCTCAAATGAAGAAGACTTAAGGGGTCAACCCAATGGCAGCGGAGATCGTCAATCCTCGCAGCGACAGTGGTACGGAAGGGGCTCCCGGCGAGCCCTTCGATCCGGCCTTCGCGCTGCACCGCGGCGGCAAGATGGCCATCCAGGCCACCGTGCCGCTGCGTGACAGGGACGACCTGTCCCTCGCGTACACGCCCGGCGTCGCCAAGGTGTGCACGGCAATCGCTGAGCAGCCCGAGCTGGTCAACGACTACACCTGGAAGTCCCAGGTCGTGGCCGTCGTGACCGACGGCACGGCGGTGCTCGGCCTCGGCGACATCGGTCCGGAGGCCTCGCTTCCGGTCATGGAGGGGAAGGCCATCCTCTTCAAGCAGTTCGGCGGCGTGGACGCGGTTCCGATCGCGCTCGCGACCAAGGACACCGACGAGATCATCGAGACCGTCGTCCGGCTCGCCCCCTCCTTCGGCGGCGTGAACCTGGAGGACATCTCGGCCCCCCGGTGCTTCGAGATCGAGCGCAAGCTCCAGGAGCGCCTGGACATTCCCGTCTTCCACGACGACCAGCACGGCACCGCGATCGTCACCCTCGCGGCCCTGCGGAACGCGGCCAAGCTGACCGGCCGGACGCTGGGCGAGCTGCGCGCCGTCATCTCCGGCGCCGGTGCGGCCGGTGTGGCCATCGCCAAGTTCCTGCTGGAGGCCGGCATCGGCGACGTCGCCGTGACCGACCGCAAGGGCATCGTGAGTGCGGACCGCGATGACCTGACGGACGTCAAGCGTGAGATCGCGGAGCTCAGCAACAGGGCGGGCCTCTCGGGCTCCCTGGAGACCGCCCTCGCCGGCGCGGACGTCTTCATCGGCGTCTCCGGCGGCACGGTCCCGGAGGAGGCGGTCGCGTCCATGGCGCCGAACTCCTTCGTGTTCGCCATGGCCAACCCGAACCCCGAGGTGCACCCGGACGTCGCGCACAAGTACGCGGCGGTCGTGGCGACCGGACGTTCGGACTACCCGAACCAGATCAACAACGTCCTGGCGTTCCCCGGCATCTTCGCCGGCGCGCTGCAGGTCCGGGCCTCCCGGATCACCGAGGGCATGAAGATCGCCGCGGCCGATGCCATCGCGGGCGTGGTGGGCGACCAGCTCGCCGCCGACCTCGTGATCCCGTCCCCGTTCGACGAGCGCGTCGCCCCGGCCGTCGCGGCCGCGGTCGCCGCAGCCGCCCGCGCGGAGGGCGTCGCCCGTCGCTGACGTGGCGTCGCGAAGCGATCCCCCGTGAAGGGCCCCGTACACGACGTACGGGGCCCTTTCGGCGTGTCGGAGGCTGTCGGAGGCCCACTGGGCGGGCGGCCTCGGCGGCGTGGCGTACGCCCGCGCGGCGGGGTCCGCCGGTGAGGGACATGCGTCACACCGGTGTGTGGTTCCGCGGGATCGGCGTCGGCCCCTAAGGTCGGGCCCATGTTCGCCGCCTACGCTGCCCGAATCGACCGCGACCAGCCCCTGAACGGCCTCGAACTGGGGGAACGCCCCGAGCCCGAGGTGCGGCCCGGCTGGACCACCGTCACCGTCAAGGCCGCCTCGCTCAACCACCACGATTTGTGGTCGCTGCGCGGGGTCGGACTGCCCGAGGAGAAGCTGCCGATGATCCTCGGCTGCGATGCCGCGGGCATCGACGAGCACGGCAACGAGGTCGTCCTGCACTCCGTCATCGGCCAGACCGGCCACGGTGTCGGCCCGGACGAGCCGCGCTCCATCCTGACCGAGCGTTACCAGGGCACCTTCGCCGAGCGGGTCACCGTGCCCAGCTGGAACGTGCTGCCCAAGCCGAAGGAGCTCTCCTTCGAGGAGGCCGCCTGTCTGCCGACCGCCTGGCTCACCGCGTACCGCATGCTCTTCACCAACGCGGGTGTACGGCCCGGGGATTCGATCCTCGTGCAGGGTGCGGGCGGCGGCGTCGCCACCGCGGCCATCGCCCTCGGCAAGGCCGCCGGGCTGCGGGTCTTCGCCACCAGCCGCGACGAGGCCAAGCGGAAGCGGGCCGTCGAGCTGGGCGCCGTCGACGCCTTCGAGCCCGGCGCGCGCCTGCCGCAGCGCGTGGACGCGGTCATCGAGACCGTCGGCGCCGCGACCTGGTCGCACTCGGTCAAGTCGCTGCGCCCCGGCGGCACGCTCGTCATCTCCGGTGCCACCAGCGGCGACCGGCCCTCGCACGCCGAGCTGACCCGGATCTTCTTCCTGGAGCTGAAGGTGGTCGGCTCGACCATGGGCTCCAAGGACGAGCTGGAGGACCTGCTCTCCTTCTGTGCGGCGACGGGTCTGCGGCCGGTGATCGACGAGGTGCTGCCGCTCGACCGGGCCCGCGAGGGCTTCGAGAAGATGGCGTCCGGCGAGCTCTTCGGAAAGATCGTCCTCACCAACGCCTGACGACCCCTTGATGACTCGTCAGGAGTACTGATGGGATCTCCGGCACACGAAACGTGAACATCGCTCACCATCGTCGTGCCGGAGGTCCCCTTGTTGCGAACCACCCTTGCGGCGGGCGCCGTCCTCGCCTCGCTGCTCGCCCCGACCGCCGCTCACGCGGACACCGGCGGGGACGCGATACCCGCCCTCACCGACTCCCGCGGCCGCGCCCTCACCCTGCGCGGCTGGAACCTCGCCGACAAGGCCCACAGCGGCGACCAGGCGCTCAGCGGCATCACCGAGAAGCACTTCCGTGACCTGCGGGCCAAGGGCTTCGGCTTCGCGCGCCTGGTGGTCTTCTGGGACGACCTGGAGCCGCAGCGGGGCCGGTACAGCCAGTCCTACCTGCGGAAGATCGAGCGGATCCTGGGCTGGGCCGAGACGTACGACGTGCGGGTCGTCCTCGACGCCCACCAGGACGTCTTCGGGCCCGCGTTCGGGCACCGGGGCATCCCGGCCTGGGCGACGCGCACCGACGGACTTCCCTTCACCCCGCACCCCGACGACTGGTTCTCCGAGTACTTCGAACCGGCCGTGCAGCGGGCCTTCACCCACCTCTACGAGGACCCGGACCTGCGGCGGGCCCAGGCCCGGATGTGGCGCGTGCTCGCCGAGCGCTTCCGGGACCACCCCGCCGTCCTCGGCTACGACCTGATCAACGAGCCCATGGGCGAGCTGCGCGACGGCGAGGACCTGGCGACCGCCGCGCGCCGGATCGAGCGCGAGCAGCTGACGCCGATGTACAACCGGCTCGCGGACGCGGTCCGATCGGCCGACCGGGACGGCTGGCTCTTCGTCGAACCGACCCCGATCGTCGGCGAGGGGGTCCCCACCGGCCTCGGCCGGATCGACGACCCCAAGATCGTCTACGCCCCGCACTTCTACAACTCCGGCATGGAGGCGGGCGCCGACTACGACCCCGCGGCCGGCTGGATCGAGAACTACGAGCAGGCCGTGACCGCGTACCCCAAGGAGTACAAGGTCCCCGTGGTCGTGGGCGAGTGGGGCCCGCTCAACAACTCGCTGCCGAACATGAACCGCTTCTTCCGGGAGGCCATGGCCTCTCTCGGCCGCTACAGCTCCGGCTGGGCGGGCTGGGAGTGGTGCTACGGAGGCGGCTACTGCGCCGTGGACGGCGCCGGCGCCTTCCGCATCAACAAGGAGCTGACCGCCGAGCCCTACGCCGAGGCCGTCGCCGGCACGGTCCGCACCAGCGCCTACGACTCCGTGGCCGGCGTCTACCGCCTCGACTACGACGCCGCGGACCGGCGCGGCTCCCGTGCCACCGAGCTCTCCCTGCCCCCGGGCGCCTGGCAGGTCGCGACCCGGGGGAGGGCGATCGTGCTCCGCCCCGACCCGGGCAGGGCCCTGGTCCTGGCCGCCCCGGGCGCGCGGGTGACGGTGACGGTCACCCGGCGCGGCTGAGGCGGCCCCGGGGGAGAGAGGGGCGAGGGGACGGGGCCGGGGCGCCGGCGGGGCGGCCGGCGGGGCGGCCGGCGGGCCCTTCGCGCCTGACCGGGCGGCCGCCCGGTCGGGCCGTGGGTCCTATCGGTCGGCACTCCGCTCCGGCTTCAGCAGCGACAGGAGGCTGTCCGCCGCCACGCCCAGGTGCCGACGGGCCTCGGTCATCTGGTCGCGGCTGACACCGTGGTCGCGGGCCGCGTCCCGGATGTCGTCGCGGAAGCGGTCGAGGAGCCGGTCGAGCTCGCGGGCCGGGTCGGCCGCGGCGTCGATGTCCTCGGCCCAGTCGGAGACGGCCTGCTCGGGGGAGGCCGGGCGGGCCGAGGGCGAGCCGTGGGCCGAGCCCGTCACCAGACTGCCCAGCTGGGCGGTGATGTCGGAGATGCCCTCCCAGACGCCCTTGGGCCATTCGCCGCGGGCCATCCGGTCCTGCACCTGGTCCTGGACCTGCTGGGCGATCCGCTGGAACTCCTTCGCCTGGCGCTTGGCCGACTGGGCTTCCGCGCGGGCCTGGCGGGTCTGCTCCTTCCACTCCTCGCGCGCCCGGCGGGCCTGCTCCTTCCACTCCTGGCGGGCCCTGCGCAGCTCCTCCTTGGGGTCGGGGAAGGCCGAGGACGTGCTGCGCGAGGCGGTCGCCGCCGCGCGCATCTCGCTGCGGAGCTTGCCCGCCGCGCCGCGCACGTCGTCACGGATCTCCGCGGCCAGCTCGGAGACGGACTCGCGGATCTCCAGCTCCAGGTCGGCCAGCTCGCCGCCCCGCCCGGCGAGCTCGGCCCGGCCTGCCTCGGTGATCGAGTAGACCTTGCGGCCGCCCTCGGTGGCGTGCGTGACCAGGCCCTCGGCCTCCAGCTTGGCGAGCCGCGGATACACCGTGCCGGCCGAGGGGGCGTAGAGGCCCTGGAAACGCTCCTCCAGGAGCCGGATCACCTCGTAGCCGTGGCGGGGAGCCTCGTCGAGCAGCTTGAGCAGATAGAGGCGGAGACGGCCGTGGGCGAAGACGGGCGGCATGTCAGAGGACCTTTCCGGACGCGGGGGAGGTGGCGGTCCAGCCGTCGCCGTCGGGCTCCGGCTCGGGGCGGCGCAGCAGGGCGATGGAGCCGGAGACCGTGGTCGCCCTCAGGGTGCCCCGCCCGGCTCCGAGGGTGCCGGTGATCGACTTGGCGCCCCACTGGCCGCCGACCCGGAGGTCCTCGAAGGCGTTGGAGACGGAGCCGCTCGTGGTGCTCGCCTCGACCCTGGCGTCCGACGGGTGCGGCAGCCGGATGGCGATCTCGCCGGAGACGCTGGTGAGCCGGACGTCGGCGGGCGGGCCGTCGAGGTCCGCCGCCGGGTCGAGGTCGATGACCATGTCGCCGCTGACGGTGTCGGCCTTCACGGAGGAGCAGGCCCCGTCGATCACCGTGACGTCGCCGGTCACCGAGTTGACCTGGAGCGCGCCCGTGACGGACTGGGCCGCCAGGTTCCCGGAGACGGTCTCGGCGCGGACCGGGCCGGCCAGACCGACCAGGGTGGTGTCGCCGGTGACGCCGCGGACGGCGGTGCGCCCCTTGATGCCGGAGATCACGGTCTCGGCGGCCACCGCCCCGACCTCGACGTCCGCACCGGCGGGGACGGCGACGGAGACGACGACCTTGCGCCGGTGGCCCTTGGGGTCGAGCCACTTGAGGAAGCCCTTCCAGTGCAGGTCCTCGTAGCTCACCGTCAGGGTGGAGCCCTCCTGCGAGACGACGAGCGGCGGGCCCTCGATCTCGGAGATCTCCAGGCGGGCGGAACTCTCGTCGGTCCCCACCACGTTCACCGTTCCGTTGACCACGCGGACCTTGAGCCGGGTCACGGACTCGGTCAGCGGGATCTTCCGGGGCTCGGTGACGGACCACTCTGTCATGGTGCTGCCCTCCCGTGTCATGGCCGGCGCCGCCGCTCGCGGCGAGCACCGGTGACGCAACATATCGCGTCTTCGCAATACACGATATATCGCGGTCGCCCCAAGTCAACCCTGATAAACCCCCGACGGGGTCGTCCTCGAGTCGGCCATTCATCGCCATACCCAGACAAATTGGCCTAACTTAGGGCCATGAACGCGACATCGGGATCCCGCTTCGCCGGGGCGCTGCTCCTCTGCCGGGCCGAGCCGCCGGCGGTCCGCCCGCCGGCCCGCCTGCTGCGGGAACAGCTGCTCCTCGCCCCCGCGGGACCCGGCTGGAGCGTTCTCGTACCGGAGGGGAAGCCCTGGCTCGAGGACGGCGAGCCCGTCGAACGGGTCGTCACCGGCTGGGCCACCGCCCTCGCCGTGTCCGCCGCCACCTGGCCGGTGCTCGCCCTCTGGTGGGACGCGGACCGCGCGGGATTCACCCTCGCCGCCGGATTCCGCCGCACGGTCGGCTACACCTGGCTCGCCGCCGGCACCCCGGTCGGCGAGGACGAGGCCATGCGCACCTTCGCCGCGCGACTCCACCTCGACCCGGTCCTCGACGTCCAGGCGCTGGAGCCGCTCACCCGGCCCGACCCGGACGCCGACGCCCACAGCAGGCTGGTCGGCCTCACGGCCGTCCTCGCCCGCACCGGACTCGCCCTGCCGACGGGACTCGCCCCCGGCGACAGCCCCGACCGGCTCCGCTCCGTCGCCCACGCCCAGGGCGCCGAACTCCTCGAAGCCGCCGGCTGGCGCGAGACGGTACGCGCCGAACTCGACGTGGTGGAGGGCGGCCCGCTCGGTCCGTACCTCCGTGGCCCCCGGGCCCGCCTCCTGGGCGCCGCCCAGCTCGCGGCCGGACTGCCGCTGCTCGCCTGGGGGATCGGCCGCCGCAGCGGCGGCTGGACGGCGGCCGGCGTGCTCCTCGTCGCCCACGGCGGGCTGGGACTCGCGTACGACCGCCTGCGCGACGTCCCTTAGGGCGCCGCCGGCCTGCGGAGGGCTCGTGCCCTACTCGTCGTCGTCCTCGTCGTCGAGGCGGGCGAGCCAGGTCGCGAGGCGCTCGACCGGCACCTCGAAGTCGGGGTTGAGGTCGACGAACGTGCGCAGCTGCTCGGCGAGCCACTCGAAGGTGACCTCCTCCTCGCCGCGCCGCTTCTCCAGTTCCTCGATGCCACGGTCGGTGAAGTACATGCGATCAGAATAGGCCGTGGTGAAACGCCGGAGGCCCGGCACCCCGAGGGGTGCCGGGCCTCCGGACGTGTCCGGGACGCACTACGCGTCGAAGACCTCCGCGACCAGCTGAGCCTGCTCCGCCTGGTGGCGCTTGGCAGAGCCGACCGCCGGGGACGACGAGTGCGGGCGGGAGATCCGGCGCAGGCGCTCGCCCGCCGGGATGTCCGCGCCGACCGCCAGGTCCAGGTGGTCGATCAGGTTGAGCGCGATGAACGGCCAGGCACCCTGGTTCGCCGGCTCCTCCTGGGCCCACAGGTACTTCGCCGCGTTCGGGTACTTGGCGATCTCGGCCTGCAGCTCGGCACCCGGCAGCGGGTACAGGCGCTCCACGCGGATGATCGCGGTCTCCGTGTCGCCGCGCTTCTGACGCTCGGCCTCCAGGTCGTAGTAGACCTTGCCCGCGCAGAAGACGACCTTGCGGACGTCGGCCGCGTTGACCGTCGAGTCGCCGATCACCGGGCGGAAGCCGCCGGTGGTGAACTCCTCCACCTTCGACGCCGCGGCCTTCAGACGCAGCATCGACTTCGGGGTGAAGACGATGAGCGGCTTGTGGTGCGGGTTGTGGACCTGCCAGCGCAGCAGGTGGAAGTAGTTCGACGGCAGCGTCGGCATCGCGACCGTCATGTTGTCCTGGGCGCACATCTGCAGGAAGCGCTCCGGGCGGGCGGACGAGTGGTCCGGGCCCTGGCCCTCGTAGCCGTGCGGCAGGAGCAGCGTGACGCCGGAGGTCTGGCCCCACTTCTGCTCGGCCGAGGAGATGAACTCGTCGACGACGGTCTGCGCGCCGTTGACGAAGTCGCCGAACTGGGCCTCCCAGACGACCAGGGCGTCGGGGCGGGCCAGCGAGTAGCCGTACTCGAAGCCCATCGCCGCGTACTCGCTGAGCAGCGAGTCGTAGACGTTGTAGTGGGCCTGGTCCTCGGCCAGGTAGAGCAGCGGGGTGTAGTCCTCGCCGGTCTCCTGGTCCACCAGGACCGCGTGACGCTGACCGAAGGTGCCGCGGCGGGTGTCCTGGCCCGAGAGGCGGACCGGGGTGCCCTCCATCAGCAGGGAGCCGATGGCGAGGGTCTCGCCGAAGCCCCAGTCGATGGTGCCGTCGTCGATCGAGGCCGCACGGCGCTGCATCTGCGGCAGCAGACGCGGGTGGACCGTGATCCGCTCCGGGACGTTGACCTGCGACTCGGCGATCCGCTTCACGACCTCCTGGGAGACCGCGGTGGTGACGGCGACGGGGAACTCCGGCTTCGGGTCCGGGACCTGGGTCGGGGCCGGGGCGGCGGTGGCCTCGCGGACCTCCGCGAAGACCTTCTCCAGCTGACCCTGGAAGTCCTGGAGCGCCTGCTCCGCCTCTTCCAGCGTGATGTCGCCGCGACCGATGAGCGACTCGGTGTACAGCTTGCGCACCGAACGCTTCTTGTCGATCAGCGTGTACATCTGCGGGTTGGTGAACTGCGGGTTGTCGCCCTCGTTGTGACCGCGGCGGCGGTAGCAGATGAGGTCGATCACGACGTCCTTGTTGAACGTCTGGCGGAACTCGAAGGCGAGCCGCGCCACGCGGACGCAGGCCTCCGGGTCGTCGCCGTTCACGTGGAAGATCGGGGCCTCGATCATCCGCGCCACGTCCGTCGCGTACATCGACGAACGCGAGGACTCCGGGGCGGCGGTGAAGCCGACCTGGTTGTTGATGACGACGTGGACCGTGCCGCCGGTGCGGTAGCCGCGCAGCTGCGACATGTTGAGCGTCTCGGCCACGACGCCCTGGCCGGCGAAGGCCGCGTCACCGTGCAGGGCGACCGGCAGGACCGTGAAGTCCGTGCCGCCCTTGTTGATGACGTCCTGCTTGGCGCGGGCGACACCCTCCAGGACCGGGTCGACCGCCTCCAGGTGCGAGGGGTTGGCGACCAGGGAGACCTTGATCTGCTCGCCGTCGAGACCGGTGAAGGTGCCCTCGGCGCCCAGGTGGTACTTCACGTCGCCGGAGCCGTGCATCGACTTCGGGTCGAGGTTGCCCTCGAACTCGCGGAAGATCTGCGCGTACGACTTGCCGACGATGTTCGCGAGGACGTTCAGGCGGCCGCGGTGGGCCATGCCGATGACGACCTCGTCGAGGCGGGACTCCGCAGCGGAGTCGATGACCGCGTCGAGCAGCGGGATGACGGACTCGCCGCCCTCCAGCGAGAAGCGCTTCTGACCGACGTACTTGGTCTGCAGGAAGGTCTCGAAGGCCTCCGCCGCGTTCAGCCGGCGCAGGATGCGCAGCTGCTCCTCGCGCTCCACGCGCGCGTGGGGACGCTCCACGCGGTCCTGGATCCACTTGCGCTGCTTCGGGTCCTGGATGTGCATGAACTCGATGCCGGTGGTGCGGCAGTACGAGTCGCGGAGCACGCCGAGGATGTCGCGGAGCTTCATCATCGACTTGCCGGCGAAGCCGCCGACCGCGAACTCGCGCTCCAGGTCCCACAGGGTGAGGCCGTGCTCGGTGATGTCCAGGTCGGGGTGCTTGCGCTGCTTGTACTCCAGCGGGTCGGTGTCGGCCATGACGTGGCCGCGGACCCGGTAGGAGTGGATCAGCTCGAAGACGCGCGCGGCCTTGGTGACGTCGTCGTCGTGCGACGCGTCGATGTCCTTGAGCCAGCGGACCGGCTCGTAGGGGATGCGCAGCGACTTGAAGACGTCGTCGTAGAAGCCGTCCTCGCCGAGGAGGAGGTTGGCGACGATCCGCAGGAACTCGCCGGAGGCCGCGCCCTGGATGACCCGGTGGTCGTAGGTCGAGGTCAGGGTCATGACCTTGGAGATGCCCAGCTTGTTCAGGGTGTCCTGGGAGGTGCCCTGGAACTCGGCCGGGTAGTCCATGGAGCCGACGCCCATGATGACCGACTGTCCGGGCATCAGACGCGGCACGGAGTGGACGGTGCCGAGGCCGCCGGGGTTGGTCAGGGAGACCGTGACGCCGGTGAAGTCCTCCATCGTCAGCTTGCCGACGCGGGCGCGCTTGACGATGTCCTCGTAGGCCTGCCAGAACTCGAAGAAGTTCAGGGTCTCGGCCTTCTTGATGCCGGCGACGACGAGCTGGCGGTCGCCGTTGGGCTTCACCAGGTCGATCGCGAGGCCGAAGTTCACGTGCTCCGGCTTGACCAGGGTCGGCTTGCCGTCCTTCTCCGCGAAGGAGTGGTTCATCGTCGGCATGGCCTTGATCGCCTGCACCATCGCGTAGCCGATCAGGTGCGTGAAGGAGATCTTCCCGCCCCGGGCGCGCTTCAGGTGGTTGTTGATGACGATCCGGTTGTCGAAGAGCAGCTTCACCGGGACGGCGCGGACGGACGTGGCCGTCGGCATCTCCAGCGAGGCGTTCATGTTCTTCGCGACCGCGGCGGCGGGGCCGCGCAGGGTGATCAGCTCGGGACCCGCGGGGGCCTCCGCGGCCTTGGCCGGAGCCGGGGCGGCCGCGGCCGGAGCGGCCTTCACGGCGGCCGGAGCGGCGGCGGCGGGCTTCGCGGCGGGCGCCGGGGCCGTGGGGGCCGCGGCGGCGGGCTGCGCGGGGGCCGGAGCGGCCGGAGCCGGCACGGCGGCCGGAGCGGCAGGCGCGGCCTGTGCGGGGCCCGTCTGCGTCGCGGCGGGGGTGCTCTGCGTGCTCGGGGTGGTGGCGGCCGGGGCCGTGGGGGTCTCCCCGGCTCCGGGCTTGTAGTCGGCGAAGAAGTCCCACCAGGCACGATCGACCGAATTCGGGTCCTGGAGGTACTGCTGGTAGATCTCGTCGACGAGCCACTCATTGGCACCGAAGGCGGTTGCAGGGGACTTTCCCTGCCCGTCTTGGTCGGTCGGGGAGCTCGGGGTACTGGGGGACTGAGACGACACGGCGGCAACCGCCCTCTTCCGCTTCACAAGGTGATGGACAGCGGAAATAAAGGCTACGCCTCCCTGGCCGGGAGGTGCAGGCGGGGCAGTCCAACGTCGCGCAAGTCACACTTGACGCGGCGTTTCAGGGCTGTGAATGGCGGGAAACAAGCGTGGTTCCGCACCTGTGAGGGTACGGGGAACCGCGGCTACGGCCGGATTTGGCCGTACCCCTGACCACGTCCCGTGCGTCTGTCGTACAGGAACACGCAGAACGAGAGCTTCCGGTTCGAACCCTACGTCAATCGCGTGGAGGAAAGCTGCCCGGAAGAGTGAGTCTGATGCGGCAGCCGCGTGACGATTCGGCCACTCCGATGCGGCCGCCGTGCAGATCCACCGCCCAGCGCGCGATCGCCAGTCCCAGACCGGTCCCGCCGTCGCTGCCCGGGCCCTGCTGCGCCGGGACCGTGCCCCGGTTGAAGCGCTCGAAGACCTTGTGCCGCTCCGACTCCGGAATGCCCGGGCCCTCGTCCTCGACCTCGACCTCCAGCGAGTCCGGGGCCGGCCCGCGCCGGGCCCGCACCGTCACGCGCCCGTGCGGCGGCGAGTGCTTCACCGCGTTGTCGATGAGGTTCGCCATCACCTGGTGCAGCCGCTCCGCGTCGGCGTCCGCGGTCAGCTCGGGCGGCGAGACGTCCAGGTGCAGGTGGACGTCGGTGCGGTTGTGGAGACCGGAGGTGGAGGACAGTCCGCGCTGGGAGGCCGCCAGGTTCGCTTCCCGCAGAATTCCCGACAGGTACGGCCACACCTCGAAGCGGCGTCGCCGCAGCGTGACGACACCGTTGTCGAGCCGTGACAGGTCCAGCAGCGTCTCCACCAGCCGGCCGAGCCGCTCGGTCTGCTTCAGGGCCGTGCGCATCGTCTCCGGATCGGCCTCGGAGACCCCGTCGACGACGTTCTCCAGGACCGCGCGCAGGGCGGCGATCGGGGTGCGCAGCTCGTGCGAGACGTTGGCCACGAGCTCCTTGCGGTGCCGGTCCACCGCCTCCAGGTCGTCGGCCATGCGGTTGATCGTGGAGGCCAGGTCGCCCAGCTCGTCCCTGCGGTCCGCGCCGCGCACCCGGCGGCTGAAGTCGCCGCGCGAGATCGAGCCCGCCACCGTGTTCATCTCGTCCAGCGGGGCCGTCAGGGACTGCGCCACGAACTGGGTGATCAGGAGGGTCGCGATCATCGCGAAGATCGTGATGTACCGGAACTCGGTCGAGGTCCGGATCGCCACCAGGGCGAGACCCGAGGTCAGCAGGACCGCCCCGACGACCAGGGTGCCCAGCTTCGTCTTGATCGAGATCGCTATGCGGCGGCGGCGCCCCGGATGCCCGGGGCGGCCGGGCCGCACGGGGCGCGCGGGCCGCGCCGGCCGCTCTCCCGGCCCTCGCCGGCTCACGGCGCCGGGGTCTCCAGCGCGTATCCGACACCGTGGACCGTGCGGATCCGCTCGGCCCCGATCTTCCGGCGCAGCGCCTTGATGTGGCTGTCCACGGTCCGGGTGCCGGAGGCGTCCGCCCAGTCCCACACCTCGGCGAGCAGCTGCTCGCGCGAGAGCACCGCGCGCGGGGTGTTCGCCAGGCAGACGAGCAGGTCGAACTCGGTCGGCGTCAGGTGCACGTCCTCGGCCCTGACCCGGACCCGGCGCTGCGCGTGGTCGATCTCCAGTTCACCGAGCCGCAGGATGCCGCTGCGCGGGGTCACCGCCGCCAGCGCCGCCCGCTCCACCCGGCGCAGCAGCACGTGCACCCGGGCGGCCAGCTCGCGCATCGAGAACGGCTTCGTCATGTAGTCGTCGGCGCCCACGCCGAGGCCGACCAGCATGTCCGTCTCGTCGTCCCGTGCGGTGAGCATGAGGACCGGGACGGGCCGCTGGGCCTGCACCCGGCGGCAGACCTCCAGGCCGTCGAAGCCGGGGAGCATGATGTCGAGCACCATGAGGTCCGGCTGCCAGGCCTCGGCGGCGTCCACGGCGGCCGGGCCGTCGGTCGCGGTCTGCACGAGGAAGCCCTCGGCGCGCAACCGGGCGGAGATGGCGTCCACGATCGTCGCGTCGTCCTCGACGACGAGGACTCTGCGCTGGGCCCCCGGAGTCGCCGCACCCTGGTTCGTGGTGTGTGTCTGCTCCATTGCCCCGCCTCGCGTCGCCGATGTCGGTGCAGCAGCCTAGAGGCAGCGGCGCGGTCAAGGCTACGCAGTCGATCAGGAGGGCCGGACGGCGAGGTGGACCACATCGGGGACGCCCCGGGCAACCGGGATCTCTTCGGTCCGTACCCCGTTGAATCCGGCATTCCGCAACGACTCTTCGAAATCGGCGGACGGCTGCGCGGACCACACGGCGAGGATTCCGCCCGGGTTGAGCCGGGCCGCGCAGAGGCCCAAACCCTCGGTGGAATAAAGGGATTCGTTGTCCTCGGTGACCGTCCAGTCGGGCCCGTTGTCGATGTCCAGACAGAGCGCGTCGTAGGTGTCCGAGGTGGTGCGGAGGTACGCGAGGAGGTCCGTGTGCAGGATCACGGTGCGCGGGTCGGCGAGCGCGGCGCCCGAGATCGCCGCGAGCGGACCCGCGCGGTGCCACTCGATGATCGCGTCCTCACGCTCGGCGACGGCGATCGTGCCCCAGCGGGGGTCGGCGGCGGCGTGCGCGAGCGAGAAGCCCACGCCCAGACCGCCGATGAGCACGGAGGGGCGGGAGCGGTCGCCCGTCGGCAGCGCGCCCAGTGCGGCGTCGATCAGGAGACGTTCCGAGCGCCCGTCCGAGGTGTCCATCAGGAAGGTGCCGTTGGCAATGATCTCGAAGTGCGTGTCGCGCTGTCGCAGGACGACTTCTCCGTACGGACCCTCGCGGCGGTCGAGGGTGACGGGGCTTGACATGTCCACACTCCGCGGCTCGTCGGGTACACGCTGTCCCGGCCATCCTCGTCAAGGCGGGACGGCCGGGACAAACGTTTAACGCCCGCCCGGGCGGCGGGGTGCCGGTTACGGGCGCGGGGCGTCGTTCCGCACGTACAGCTCGACGCGGTGGAGCGCGCGGCGGGCGTCCACCGGGGTGCCGTAGGTGCGGTCCCAGGTGATCGGGGCGATCGTCACGTGCCCCTTGTCCAGGAGCCAGGTCGAGTCGGCGTCCGCCCGGCCCTCGGCGCACTCGCCCTCGCCGCTGCCGTCGAACGGGCACAGGCCGAGCGTGATGTCGAAGGAGTCGCTCGTGCCGCGCTGCGCGAACGCGTGGTAGGCGACGGCTCCGTCGCCGACCCGGGTCCACACCGGGGCCTTCGCCCGCTGCCCCGCGCTCACGTCCGGGTAGTCGACCTTGAGCGCGAAGGCGGGGGTGAGCAGCCCGCGCTGCCGCAGGTCGGCGACGAGGCGAGCTCCGAACTCGGCGTTCGCGCGGTAGTTCTCGCGGGGGAAGGACGTGTTCGTGGCGTCTCCGGAGGAGGAGAACGCGAGGGCCGGGACGCCCTGGTCGATCGCCGCCACGGCGGCGCCGACGGTGCCGGAGTCGTTGACGCTCGCCGCGACGTTCGGGCCCGAGTTGATGCCGGTGAGGACCAGGTCGGGGGCGTCCCGCCAGCCCGCCTTCGCTCTGAGGCCGCCGCGCAGTGCGAGCTTGACGGTGTCGGCGGGAGTGGCGCTCGGGGTGTCCTTGCCGCACGGGCCCGCGGACAGGCAGACCCCGTAGACGGCGCCTCCCGACGGGGCGGAGGAGCAGTCCCCCTCGTAGCCGGCGGGCAGTTCGGTGCGGCGCTGGGCGGTGACGACGCCGCCGTTGGTGACGGCGGTCCCCTTGCCCGACTGGACCTGCCAGGGGGCCATGACGACCACGTCGGCACCGGCGGCGCACATCGCGCGGCGCAGCTCGTAGAGGCCGAGGCCGTCGGAGTTGCCCGGCTTGGCGGCCTGCATGGAGTCGTCGTTGGAGATCAGCACCCGCAGGCCGGCGAGGGGCCTGGCGGCGGGGGCGCCGGGAGGTGCGGGCGTGGCGGCGTAGGCGGTGGCCCCGACGGCGACGAGGGCGGCTGCGGCGGACAGGGCGAGGTACTTGCGCATGGCGGTGCGCCCCTTTCATAGGCATGACACGTGAGGTGCTGCGGGTAGGGGTGATCCGGGGCCCTGCCCCCCACGGGAGGGCCCCGGATCGGTGCGGGGCGGCGTCAGGAGCCCCGCGGTCCGTGGTGAGCCGGCCGCACCGGCGAGACGTCACGGCCTCGCGCCGGTGTCGCGGTCAGGGGCGCGGCCTCACAGGTCCAGGCCGTGGCCGTACGGGAAGAGCGGGTTCTCGGTGTCGTTCGGGACGTCCGGCCGGGAGGCGGCCACCGCCGCCATCGAGCGCGGCAGCTCGAAGGGCAGCCGGCCCTCCGGCCTCGCCCGGCCGAAGGCCACGTCGAGGACGGCCTCGTCGCTCGCCCCGTAGTCGGCGATCAGCGCCGCCGCGTGCTCGGCGATCTCGGGGACGACCGCCGGGCGCTCCAGATTGACGCAGACCAGGGTCGGCGCCGCCTGGAGGAGGGTGAGGACGCGGGTGAGTTCCGGCTCCTCGAAGGCGAGCGAGCCCGAGTGGAAGAACGACTCGAACATGTTGTCGCGCTCTTCGTACGGGGTGCGCAGCCGCAGAATCGCCAGGTCGGCCCCGGCCGGGTCGGTCACCACGTCGCCGTACGCGGCCGCGACCACCGGGTCGACGTTCTCCACGTACAGCTTCGGGCGGTCCGCGAACGGCAGCGGACCCTTGGTGAGGACCGTCAGCGAGCGGCGCTGGGCGGCGGCGCCGAGGGCCGCGAAGTCGGCGCGGCCGACGGTCTCCGCGGCCTCGTCGGGGTCCACGCGGCGCCGCTCGTCGAACAGGCCGAGCACGAACTTCTCCCGCAGGAGCCGCCGTACGGACCCGTCGATCCGGGCCTCCGTGATCCGGCCGGAGCGGACCAGCTCGACGACCACCTCGGGGCACTGCTCGCCGCCGAACTGGTCGGCGCCCGCGTCCAGCGCCTTCGCCGTCCGCTCGGCCAGGCTCAGGTGCTCGACGCCCCAGGCGCGGGCCTCGTGCGGCTCGCCGAAGATCACCGAGTCGGTCAACAGGCCCCAGTCGGTGCAGACGATGCCGGTGAAGCCCAGCTCGTCACGGAGCAGGCCCTGGACGACGCCCCGGTTGAAGCCGAAGCCGACCTCCTCCCAGTCCGTGCCGATCGGCCGGCCGTAGTACGGCATCATCTGCGAGCAGCCCGCGGCGATGGCCGCTCTGAAGGGTTCCAGGTGGTAGTCGCGCATGCCGCCCGGATAGATCTGGTCCTTGCCGTGCGGGAAGTGCGGGTCCTCGCCGTCCTTCTGCGGGCCGCCGCCGGGGAAGTGCTTCACCATCGCGGCGACCGAGTCCGGGCCGAGCTCCGGGCCCTGGAGGCCGCGGACGTAGGCCTCGACGAGTTCGCTCGTGAGCCGCGCGTCGGAGCCGAAGGTGCCGGACTGGCGGGCCCAGCGGGGCTCGGTGGTCAGGTCGATCTGCGGGTGCAGCGCGGTACGGAAGCCCACCGAGAGGTACTCGCGGCGCACGGTGTCCGCGAAGCGGAAGACCAGCTCCGGGTCCCGGATCGCGGCGAGGCCGAGCGCCTCGGGCCAGGCGGAGAAGGCGCCGGCGTTGAAGGAGGCGCCGATGTTGTCGGTGAAGGCGTGCCGCGGGTCGGTGGAGAGCGAGACCGGGATGCCCAGCCGGGTGCCGGCGGCCATCTCCTGGACCGCGTTGTGCCACTCGGCCATCTCCCGGGCGCCGTAGCTGCCGAGCAGGTTGAAGTGGGTCAGCCCGCGCTCGACGACCAGCTCGGGGGTGGTGAAGGGCAGGAGCGAGCCGTCCGTCTCGGTGACCGGGGTGCCGTCCGGGTTCATCGTCAGCATGGAGTGGAAGAGCTGGCCGGCCTTCTCCTCCAGGGTCATGCGGGAGAGGAGGTCCTCGACGCGGTCGGGGACGGGGCGGGTGGGGTCCTGGTACGGGTGCACTGTCTGCCTCGCTCGAAGAGGGCGCCCTCGCCTGGGGAGGGTGCCGCGGTCGCCGCCGGGGCCACAGGCTAAGCGCGAAAACCGAGTGCCCACTAGGTTTGTGTGATGTGTCCTGGATCACATGCCGGGGGGCGTGGTCCAGGGCGGGACTAGGGTGGGCGCATGCCCGAGAAGAAGGTCCCCGCGAACCGCAAAAGCGCAGGCCGGGGCACGTACGCGGTCGGCGACGCACGGCGTCGGAAGATCCTCGACACGGCCGTCGAGCACTTCGGGCAGTGGGGTTTCCACGCCTCCTCGCTGGCCCGGATCGCGCACGACTGCGGCATCACCCAGGGCGGTCTGCTGCACCACTTCCGCAGCAAGGAGGACCTGCTGCTCTCGGTGCTCGAGCAGAGCGAGCAACACGACGTGGAGCGGCTCTTCAGCGAGGAGCCGGAGTCCTACGCCGCGTATCTGGACACCCTCGTCGCCCTGATCGGGGACAACACCCGGCGCCCCGGCATCGTGCGCATGTTCAACGTGCTCGTCGGCGAGTCCGGCAACCTCGGCCACCCCGCCCACCAGTACTTCAAGGAGCGCTACGCGCGCGTGCTGCGGCACACCGTCGACCTCCTGGAGGCCGCCGTCGCGCGCGGGGAGCTTCGCGCCGGCATCGACTGCCGGGCCGTCGGGTGCGAGCAGCTCGCCGTCATGGACGGGCTGCAGATCCAGTGGGCGCTCGACCCGGAGTCCATGGACATGCCCGGGCGGGTGGGGGACTTCCTGCGCCGCCAGTACGAGGAGATCAAGGCGCCCTCCGCCGCCGGGGCCTGAGGGGCCGCCGATCGGGCCCGATCGGCGGGTCGGGCCGAGGTCGGCCGGACGTGCCCTGCGCGAGGTCGGCCGGACCGGCGGGTCGGGCCGGGGTGTGCCGTACAGGCCGTGCGGGCCGGGGCGTGCCGGATCGGCCGTGCGGGCCGGGGTGTGCCGGATCGGCCGTGCGGGCCGGGGTGTGCCGGATCGGCCGTGCGGGCCGGCGGGCCTCAGGGTGAGGTGGGCGGATGCCCCTCGGGCAGGGCCTTGAACACCCGCTCCAGGGCGGCCGGCCGCTCCTCGCCGTCCTGGACGACCACGAGCCGCTGGGCGTACGTGACGTAGTACGTGAAGCCGTCGGCCACCGGGCTTCCGGTGGGACGGGCAGGCACCTTCGCGTAGGCCGGGTCCTCCAGGGCGGCGCGCAGCTCGGCGACCTGGGCTGCGGTCAGCCGGCCCGAGGTGGGCGGCCGGGTGCCCTTGCGCAGCGTGTAGGCACCGTCGTACTGCACGACCAGCTTGTTCCGGACTCCGGCGAGGCCGCCGTTCACGACGACCTCGACCAGGACCTCCTGGGGCGCCGGCTCGTCCGGGTGCCCGGCCGTCACCGTGGCCGTGGCGACGGGCGTCTGCCCGCTGGGCACCGGCGGGGAGCTGCTCCCCGGGGCGTCGGGGTCCGCCGCGGGGGCCTGGCTGCAGCCGGCCAGGGCGACGACCGCGGCAAGCACCGCCGCGACCCCGTACCGCTTGACGTGTTCCATGGGGTGAGCATGCCCGCACACCCGGCCCTCGCGCAGCCCGAACGCGTCAGCCCGTGCGCACGATCCCGGTGAGCGGGCCCCGGTGGTACCAGTCCAGGGAGTCGTAGAGCGCCATCCCGTCGGTGGTCGCCGCCAGGACGCCGGTCTCCGCGCCCGCCTGGGCGGCCGCCGCCTCCAGGGTCCGCATGACGTTGCCGCCGAGCCCGCGCCGGCGGTGGGCGGGGTCCGTCTCGATCTGGTCGGCGACGGCCGTGAGCCCGGTGGGCGCGATCTGCCCGCGGGCCGCGAGCGCGCCGTCGGGGGCGAGGATCCGGACCCTGATCACCCCGTCCCGGGTCTCGGTGGTCCGCGCGTAGCCCTCGGGCGGGGCGGGCCGGGCGGCGGGGTCGAGCTTCTTGGTCATCATGAACCCGGGGTCGTCCGGGACGGTCCACCCCTCGGTGATCCAGGGCGCGACCTCCTCGGGTGTCGCCATCACCTTGAGCCAGGCGTGCGGCTCGCGGATCTGCGCGCACAGCCGGCCCACGGACTCCGCGTCCGGGTGCGGCAGCACGTGCCGGAAGGGGTGCTTCGGCAGACCGACGTCGATCCGGTAGCCCCAGGGCTCGACCACGGCGGGCGGGGTGCCCCGGGAGACGGTCCAGCCGGCCACCCAGGCCGAAGTAATAGACGACATATCCATGGGGGTATTACAGCCCCCGTTTGCGCCCCGTGGGGGGCTGATCGCTCAGAGCGAACACCCGTCGGGGAACAATCAGCGGCTCACATGCATTGAGTCGGCATAGCTCAACTTGACTGCCGAAGGGGAGATCATGGCTTCTGAGTCCATGGCGTCCGCGCCGCTCACACTGCCTGTGCTGCCGCTCGACGACGAGGTCGTGCTGCCCGGCATGGTGGTGCCGCTCGACCTGTCCGACAACGACGTGCGGGCCGCGGTCGAGGCCGCACAGGCCGCCGCGCGAAACGGGAACGGGAAGCCGCTCGTGCTGCTCGTGCCCCGGGTGGACGGCACGTACGCCGGGACCGGTGCGCTCGGCACCGTCGAGCAGGTCGGCCGACTGTCCGACGGCGACCCCGGCGCGCTCATCCGCGGCCGCGGCCGCGTACGCATCGGTGCCGGTACGACGGGGCCCGGCGGGGCCCTGTGGGTCGAGGGCACCGTCGTCGAGGAGACCCTGCCCGACCCGCTGCCCGGCTCCGTGGCCGAACTGGTCAAGGAGTACAAGGCGCTGGCCACCAGCTGGCTGAAGAAGCGCGGCGCCTGGCAGGTCGTCGACCGCGTCCAGCAGATCGAGGGCGTCGGAGCCCTCGCCGACAACTCCGGCTACTCGCCCTTCCTCACCGTCGAGCAGAAGGTCGAACTCCTGGAGACCGCCGACCCGGTCGCCCGCCTCAAGCTCGCCACCGCGCAGCTGCGCGAGCACCTGGCCGAGCAGGACGTCGCCGAGACCATCGCCAAGGACGTCCAGGAGGGCGTCGACAAGCAGCAGCGCGAGTTCCTGCTGAGGCGTCAGCTGGAGGCCGTGCGCAAGGAGCTGCGCGAGCTCAACGGCAAGTCCGGCGACGACACGGCCGGCGAGTCCGACGACTACCGCGCCCGCGTCGAGGCCGCCGACCTGCCCGAGAAGGTCCGCGAGGCGGCCCTCAAGGAGGTCGAGAAGCTGGAGCGGTCGAGCGACCAGTCGCCCGAGGGCTCCTGGATCCGCACCTGGCTCGACACCGTGCTCGAACTCCCCTGGAACGAGCGCACCGAGGACTCCTACGACATCCAGGCCGCCAAGGCGGTCCTGGACGCCGAGCACGCCGGTCTGGAGGACGTGAAGGAGCGGATCACCGAGTACCTGGCGGTGCGCAAGCGCCGGGCCGACCGCGGCCTCGGCGTCGTCGGCGGCCGACGCGGCGGCGCCGTGCTGGCCCTCGTGGGCCCGCCCGGCGTCGGCAAGACCTCCCTCGGCGAGTCCGTCGCCCACGCGATGGGGCGCACGTTCGTCCGGGTCGCGCTGGGCGGCGTACGGGACGAGGCCGAGATCCGCGGCCACCGGCGCACGTACGTCGGCGCGCTGCCCGGCCGGATCGTCCGCGCGATCAAGGAGGCCGGGTCCATGAACCCGGTGGTCCTGCTCGACGAGATCGACAAGGTCGGCTCCGACTTCCGGGGCGACCCGGCGGCGGCGCTCCTGGAGGTCCTCGACCCGGCGCAGAACCACACCTTCCGCGACCACTACCTGGAGGTCGAACTCGACCTGAGCGACGTGGTCTTCCTCGCGACGGCGAACGTCCTCGAGGCCATCCCCGAGGCCCTTCTCGACCGCATGGAGCTGGTCCGGCTCGACGGTTACACCGAGGACGAGAAGGTCGTCATCGGCCGAGACCACCTGCTGCCCCGGCAGCTGGAGCGGGCCGGCCTGGTGGAGGGCGAGGTCGTCCTGGAGGAGTCGGCCCTGCGCAGGCTCGCCGGCGAGTACACCCGGGAGGCCGGCGTCCGGAACCTGGAGCGGTCCATCGCCCGGCTGCTGCGCAAGGTCACCGCGCAGCACGAACTGGGCGAACGGGAGCTGCCGTTCGCGGTCGGCGCCGACGACCTGCGCGGACTGATCGGGCGCCCGCACCACGTGCCCGAGTCGGCCCAGGACCCGGCCGAGCGCCGCACCGCGGTGCCGGGAGTGGCGACCGGACTCGCCGTGACGGGCGCCGGCGGCGACGTGCTCTTCGTCGAGGCCTCGCTCGCCGACCCCGAGACCGGCGCCGCCGGGCTGACCCTCACCGGTCAGCTGGGTGACGTGATGAAGGAGTCCGCGCAGATCGCGCTCTCCTTCCTCCGCTCGCACGGCGCGGAGCTGGAGCTGCCCGTCACCGGTCTCAAGGACCGCGGCGTGCACATCCACTTCCCGGCGGGCGCGGTCCCGAAGGACGGCCCGAGCGCGGGCATCACGATGACGACGGCCCTCGCCTCGCTCCTGTCGGGCCGGCAGGTCCGCACGGACGTCGCGATGACCGGCGAGGTCTCCCTGACCGGACGGGTCCTGCCCATCGGCGGCCTGAAGCAGAAGCTGCTGGCCGCGCACCGGGCGGGCATCACGACCGTCGTGATCCCCAAGAGGAACGAGGCGGACCTGGACGACGTCCCCGCCGAGATCCTGGAGAAGCTGGAGGTCCACCCGGTCACGGACGTCCGGCAGGTCCTGGAGATCGCCCTCACCCCGGCGGAGCTGGCGGTGAGCGCGGCGGCCTGACGCGCCTGGGCGCGGGCTGCCGGGGGAGGCAGCCGCACGTCGGCGGCGTGACCGCGCCTGGCGGCCCGACCCGGCGGCGTGACCGCGCCTGGCGGCCCGACCCGGCGGTCTGACGGGCCTGGCGGCTTGACCCGGTGGCCTGACCCGGCGGCCTGACGCGCCTGGCGGCCCGACCCGGTGGCCTGACGTACCCGGTGGGGGGGCCCCCCCCCGGGGGGGGGGCCCCCCCCCGGGGCGGGGGGGGGCGGCGAGGCCGCCGGCCGGGGCCCCCGCCCGGGGGCCCCGCCCCCCCCCCCCCCCCGCGGCGCCCG
>NZ_JBIWOU010000004.1:388969-482620 GCF_044767915.1 Streptomyces sp. NPDC101191 | reverse complement strand
GGCGGCCGCCGGGGCGGGCCGCTTCGCCCGGGGGGCCCCCCCCGGCGCCCGGCGGGGGGGGGGGCCCCCCCGGGGGGGCCCCCCCCCCCGGGGGGGCCCCCCCCCCGCGGGGGGGCCCCCCCACCGGCGGCTCAGGCGGGCACGGTACGGCGCACGGCGTCGGCCACGACCGGGGCCAGGCTCCCCCCGCCGGCGTGCGCGGCGCGCTGGAGGTCCGCTCCGGTGCCCCGGGCGAGCAGCAGCTCGGTGCCCCGCACCGCCCGGTCGAGGTCGCCCGCCGCCCGCAGCGCCGGGGTGACGTGGTCGATCAGGGCCTCCAGCACGGCGGCGGCCGGGGCCGGGCGCCAGGTCAACGGGTGCAGCAGCTCGCCGCCGAGGCCGAAACGGCTGGCCCGCCAGGCGGCCAGGCGCAGCACGACGGTCGGCACCGGATCGGCCTCCAGCCCGGCCCGCCAGGCCCGGGCCTCCGTCTCCACCAGGGCGCGCACGAGTACGGCGAGGAGCAGGGCGTCCTCGGTGAGCTGGCACACGTCGCCGACCCGCACCTCCACGGTCGGGTAGCTGCGCGACAGCCGGGCGTCGAAGTAGACCATGTGGTCGTCGACGAGCACCTCGCTCGCCAGCATCGCCCGGGTGGTCTCCTCGTGCGCGTCGACGTCGCCGTACAGCTCGGCGGGCCCGCTCATGGGCCAGCGCGACCACAGCTGGTGGCGCCAGCTCGCGTACCCCGTGTCCTGGCCCTGCCAGAACGGCGAGTTGGCGCTGAGCGCGAGGAGCGGCGCGAGCCAGGGCCGGATCCGGTCCAGGACCCCGACGCCCTCCTCCGCCGAGGCGAGATGCACGTGGACGTGGCAGGCGCAGGTCAGCTTGTCGTCGACGAGCCGTGCATAGCGGTCCTCGATGAGCCGGTAGCGGTCGCTGGGGGTGAGGAGCGGGTCGAAGCGCATCGGCGCGGTCGCGAGCGCCGCGACCGCCACCCCCGCCTCCTTGGCCGCGGCCGCGGCGGCGGACCTGGCCTGGCGCAGCTGCTCGGCGAGCTCGTCCGCCGTGGCGCAGGGCCGGGTGCCGATCTCCAGCATCTCGCAGAACAACTCGGGCTTCACCGGCTCGCCCCGGTCGGCCTCCCGCTGCACGTCGGCGTGCCAGGCGGCGATCTCGGTGACGGTGCCGGCGAGCGGTTGGGGAAGCCCGGTCCCGGGGTCGACCAGGAGCAGCTCCTCCTCCACCCCGAACGTGCGTAATCCTTGCCCGCGGTGGTAGACCCACTGCCGCTGATCCCGCATGGAGTGCTCTCCTTCACGGTCGGACGAGGTGCGCTGACGGCCGTTCGAACAGAGCTTTCCCGAAGCTTGTCCACGGAGGCACCGCCTCCCACCCGTCCCGGGACGGATGGCGTGAAATCGACACCGGAGCACCGGAACGGCCCCTGGAAGAGAACGTGGAACGTCCTCTTCCAGGGGCCGGGTCGCTCAGGGCCGCGCCGGCCTACGACTCGCCGCGCCGGCCTACGACTCGCCGCGGCGGCGGACGAGGAGGAGGCTGCCGGCGCCGAAGACGGCGAGGGCGCCGGCGCCCGCGAGGGCGAGGGGGAGCGGGGAGGCGGGGGGCTCGGCGAGGTCGGCGGAGAGGGCCGGGGGCTGCTCGTCGCCGCCGTGGCCGGCGTGGCTGACCGTGGAGAGCGAGGCGCCCGCGGCGAGTTCGGCCTCGGTCGGGGCCTCGGGCGCGGCCGCGGCCTTCGCCGCCGTACCGCCGCCGAAGGTGACGTCCGAGCAGCTGTAGAAGGCCTCGGGGCTGTCGTTGCGCTGCCAGACCATGTAGACGATGTGGCGTCCGGTGCGGTTCGGGAGGGTGCCGTTGAAGGTGTAGTAGCCGTCGGTCGAGGTGCGGGTGGTGGCGTGGACGGCGACGGGGGTGCTGTCGAGGTCGGACCACTTCAGCGGCTGGGTGGGGTCGAAGCCCTGCTTGGTGACGTACATCGTCATGGTGCCCGAGTGGGGGGCCGTGACCCGGATCCTGAAGCCGAAGGTTCCGGCGGCGACCGCCGTGGCCGGCCAGTCGGTGCGGGCCCAGTCGAGGGCGCGGTACTTCTCGCGGTTGGCCGAGCAGAGCTTGCCGTCGGGGATCACGGCCTGGTGCCTGCCGTCGGCGTTGGCGATGTTGACCTCGTTCCAGTCGTAGAGCGGCTGGGTGCCCGAGTCGGCGACGAGGTCCTTGCACACCTGCGAGTCGGGGGACTCCGGCCCCTCCGCGTAACAGGCCGCGATCCGGCTGACCGGGTCGAACACGGCGCCGTGGGCCTGCGCGGCGGTCGGGGTGAGGGCGGTCAGTGCCGCCGCCGCGGAGAGCGCGGCGACGAGGGCGGGGGTGCGGCGGTAAGGCGGCATGCGAGGGCTCTCTCTCGTGCGTGGGGGAGTACGGGTGAGCAACACACTGCGGACGCACGGGAGTTGTCGATGCCGTACGCCGCCCCGAGGGTCGCATTGGTCCATACCAATGGGCAAGAGGTGCGACGAAGAAGGCGGGCCTCCCGGGTGTGCCGCTCACCCGGGAGGCCCGCCGCCCCACGCAGTCGTCGTTCGTGCGCCCGTCAGCCGTTGGCCAGGGCCTGCACCCGTGAGTAGTCCCCGTTGAAGTGGTTGTGGTCGCCGACCGTCGGGCCGGACGAGGTGTACTGCCACATCGTGTAGTAGCCCCAGCCGGCCGGCAGCGTGCCGACCTCGGAGGCGTACCGGGCGATCCACAGCGGGTTGGCGCCGGCGAAGCCGCCGTAGTTGCCCGTGCACTGCGTCCACCAGCTCGTCGCCGTGTAGATCACCGGGTCACGGCCGGTACGGGCCTTGTAGCGGTCCACGAAGTCCCGGATCCAGGCGACCATCCCGGACTGCGTCTTGCCGTAGCAGGTCGCGCCGTACGGGTTCCACTCGATGTCCAGCGCGCCCGGCAGCGTCCTGCCGTCCTTCGACCAGCCGCCGCCGTTGTTCACGAAGTAGTCCGCCTGCGCCGCGCCCGTCGTCGTGTCGGGGGTCGCGAAGTGGTACGTGCCGCGGATCATGCCCACGTTGTACGAGCCGTTGTACTGCTGCGTGAAGTAGGTGTTCTTGTAGTACGTGCCTTCCGTCGCCTTGACGTAGGCCCACTTCACCCCGCTGTTCCACAGCGTCTGCCAGGCCACGTTCCCGTTGTGGCTGGAGACGTCCACGCCCTCGGTCTGGGCGGCCAGCGCGGAGACGCCGCCGGGCTTGGCGCCCTGGCCGTCGTGCGCGATCACGCCCATGCCCATGTAGGCGGAGCCGCGGGCGGGGGTCTGCCGGGCGCCGGGGTCCTGGGCGGCGCTGGCGGTTCCGGAGAGGGACAGCGGGAGGAGGAGGGCCAGGGCCGCGAGGGCGGCGCCGGCGAGGGTCGTTCCGGATCTGTGCACACGCATTGCGTGCCTCCGAAAGGCTCGGTGGGGGGAGCGAGGTCGACATGTCTATGGTGTGGACATGTCAGGCGGGGTCGCCGTGGACGACGCTACGCACGTAGACCTGCCGACGGAAGGGGGCCAGGGGGCTGCCGTTGGTCTACGCCTGCGAAATACTGAAAGAGCTGCGGCGATGGCCCGCGGCGGAAGAAACTTTCAGCGAGCGGAAAGCGTGCGAGGGGTGCTGACGTGCACGTAAGCGGTACGGGGAGCGAATCCGGATCCAACGGCGGGAGTGGTGTGGACCAGGAATTCCTTGCCCTGGAACGCGAACTGGCGGTCTTCCTGCGCCGCGCCCGCTCCCAGTCCGGCGAGATGGCCCGCGAGGTCCACCCCGAACTGGAGCCCGCCGCCTACGGACTCTTCGTGCGCCTCGACGACGCCGGGCCCCAGCGCGCCACCGACCTCGCCGGCTACTTCGGCGTCGGCAAGGCCACCATGAGCCGCCAGCTGCGCGCCCTGGAGGAGCTCGGCCTGGTCGCCCGCGACCCCGACCCCGCCGACGGCCGCGCCTCGCTCGTCCGGCTCACCGAGGAGGGCCAGGGCCGCTTCCGGCACGTACGGGACGCCCGCCGCGAGCGGTACGTGCGCAAGCTCGCCGACTGGGACCGCGCGGAGGTCGCGGAACTGGCCCGGCTGCTGCATCACTTCAACGTGCGGTCGGCGGAGGGCTGACCGGCCGTCGGCCGACGGCGGCGGGCCGGACGGGACGGCCCGAGCGCGGGGAGGGGCGGTCCGCACACGGGCGGGGCGGTCCGTACGCGGGAGGGCCGGTCCGCACACGGGCGTACGCGGGAGGGCCGGTCCGTGCGCGGGCGGCGTGGGCCCGGGCGGCGTGCGCCCCGGGCGGCGTGCGCCCCGGGCGGCGCGCGCGGCGTGGGCCCGGGCTCCGGGGACGACGCGCGGACGCCTGCCCGTCCCGTGCGCGCTGGGGGGTGCCTGATCGGCGAGGCGTCCCCTAGAGCTCCGCGTACACCGCCGTCGCGTCGTCGTGGAGCTTCCAGCGGCGGGTGCCGCCGGCCTCGGCGTCCGCCGTCTCCAGGCCCCGCACCCGCTGGAGCAGGCCGCGCGGGCCCTCCGCGTCGAGGACGTCGAAGAGGTCCCTCCAGTCGCCCCTGCCGAACAGCTCCACCCAGCGCGTCGCCCCGTCGCTGAGCGCGGCGAGGGCCCGGACCCGCGTCCGGGGGCTCGTGCCGGTCACCGCGCGGGCCGCCACGGACGGGTCGGCCGCCGCCGTGAAGAAGCCGCCCTCGCGGTTGCGCAGCCGGTCCGTCGCCTCCCGGGAGCGCAGGATCCCGTCCGGGACGTGATCGAGGCGGTCGTCGAGCACCGCCCGTACCGACCCGTCCGGCGACCCCAGGAGCACCGCCGCGTCCGACAGGACGAGGTGCTCCACCACCACCGCGTCCCAGCGGGCCAGGGCCACGGTCGCCTGTGGAGTGCGGACGTGAGAAAGGTCACAGGTGCCGCGGTGGGCGTCCGCGGTGCGCCGGATTGCCAGCGACAGGATCTCGGGCAGCGTCAGATCGCGTCGCGAAGCGGACAGTTCCGTCAAAGCGCCGCCGAGTCGAGCCGTGAACCAGGGCACCCCGTGCACACAGCCGTCGTCGCCCGCCGGGGGCGTCACCCCGTCGAGGACCACCACCACGCCCCCCGCCCCCGCGGCGGGCAGAGCTGCGGCCGCCCAGTCCTCGTTGGGGCGTTCGGGGCTGCCGGGCAGGGTCGCCGCTTCCGTACGCATGATCCACAGTCTGCCCCGTGTGCGCTCGGTCTGCATCGCTCCTTCACAACCCCTCCAAACGGCCGAATCTGGCCTATACCAAGGCGGCGTGGGGGCGGACGAGCCCGGAACTGCGGGCTCCGGCAAGCTGCGGGCGGGCATCCTGCCAAAGCCCGCGCGGAAGATCCAACCGGGGGTAAGCCCGGCGCCCCGGACGCCCCGGTGAGAAGTTGTTCGCCAACTCATGAGTGTTGTTCACTCGTTCGGGTGGCGGAGCGGCCGTTGCGAGTCCCTCGACCAGAACCGCTGAAATGGTCGGAAGACACACCAGGGGTGGGGGCTCTTACATGTGACCGGTCGTCACCTCTGCTTCATGGGCGGACGAGTCAAGGATGCGAGCACCGGTGCAGAAGAAGCGGCCTCGGAGCAACAACGGCACGCGGAGCCAGACCCCCGGTGACCCGCAGAGCCCCGGCCTGCCCGCGGAGCCCCCGGCCGGCCGCACGAAGCGCGTCCGCAGCCGGCTCGTCGCCGGCGTCGCCCTCGTCGGCGTCACCGTGCTCGCCGCCGGCGCCCCCGCCGTCCTGACCGCGTCCGGCGACCTCGACGACACCGTCAGCCTCGTCGCCCTCGCCGAGCTCGACCGCCAGGCCGTCACCCTCGCCCACTCGCTCTCCGACGAGCGCGACGAGGTCGTCGCCTACATCGCCGCGGGCCGCGACGAGCAGTCCCGGGACGGCGCGGACAAGGGTCCCAAGCGCCAGATCACCGGCGCCAGGTCCGCCCGCGTCGACCGCCAGATCGACGAGATCCACGAGGCCGCCCCCGCCGACCTGCGCCGCGACCTCGCCGCCCTGCCCTCCATCCGCCGCGCCGCCCTCACCGGCAAGGGCGGCCCCCTGGAGGCCCACCGGGCCTACACCGACGTCATCGCCAAGCTGCAGGCCCTCGCCGACCAGCTCGCCGAAGGAACCCCGGCCCGCGCCGCCGAGGCCGTCCGCGCCCCCGCCGCCCTCGGCCGCGCCACCGAACAGGCCTCCGCCGAACGCGGCCTGCTCCTGGCGGCCCTCGCCGTCCCCCGGCCCGAGTCCGGCGGCAGCAGCCACTACGACCCGGCCACCGGCTCCTACGTCACCGACCCGCCCGAGGGCGCCGCCGAGGCCGACCGGACCCGGAACGCCCTCACCGCAGCCGCCCAGCAGGCCCGGGTCCGCGAACTCGCCGCCCTCGCCGACTTCGACCAGGCCGCCCCCACCGCCGCGCGCGACTCCCTCGCCGCCGGCGTCACCGGACCCGACGTCAAGAACGCCGAGCGCTACCTCGCCCGGCTCACCGACCGGCCCGAACTCTCCGAGGCCGAGCTCGGCACCGACCCGGCCCGCCTGGAGGCCGCGCTCTCCGCGCGCATCGAGCAGATGCGCGGCGTCGAGTCCGCGTTCGCCACCCAGCGCGCCGAGCGCTTCGCCCAGCTCCGCGACGACGACGTCACCGCGCTCGAACTGCGCATCGCCTTCCTCGGCGGCTGTCTGCTCGTCGCCGTCGGCATCTCCACGTACGTCGCCCGCAGCCTCACCCGGCCGCTCGCCGTCCTGCGCATCGGCGCGGCGCGGCTCGCCGCGGCCCCCGAGCCGCAGCACGAGCAGCCCCTTTGCTTCACCGGGCGCAACGACGAGTTCGCCCAGGTCGTCCGGTCCCTCAACACCCTCCAGGGCAAGCTCGCCGGCCTTGCCGGCCGGGTCGAACAGCTCGACGGCGAGAGCGCCGACCTGGCCGGCGCCCGCGACACCCTCGCCGCCGAACTCGCCGCCCAGCGGGCCGAGCTCCAGGGCCACACCGCCCTGCTCACCGCCGAGCTGCAACGCCTCCGCGGCACCGTCCAGCACACCTTCGTCAACCTCTCGCTGCGCAGCCTCGGCCTCGTCGAGCGCCAGCTCGGCGTCATCGAGAAGCTGGAGGAGCGCGAGCAGGACCCCGACCGGCTCGCCACGCTCTTCAAGCTCGACCACATGGCGACCGTCATGCGCCGCCACAGCGAGAACCTGCTGGTCCTCGCCGGCCACGAGCACCACCACGGCCACCCCGGCCCGGTCCCGCTCGTCGACGTGCTGCGCGCCGCCGTCAGCGAGATCGAGCGCTACGAGCGGGTCAGCATCCAGTCGCTGCCGCCGCACGCGCAGGTCGCCGGCTTCGCCGCCGACGACCTCAGCCACCTGGTCGCCGAACTGCTGGAGAACGCCACCTCCTTCTCGCCGCCCGACACCCAGGTCCAGCTCTCCGGCTGGCTCCTGGAGTCCGGCGAGGTCATGCTCTCCGTCCAGGACGGTGGCATCGGCGTCGCCGCGTCCCGGCTGGCCGAACTGAACGCGCGGCTGGCCGACCCCGAGATCACCGACACCGACGGCGAGGGCCTCGGGATCCGCGTGGCGGCACTGCTGGCCGCCCGGCACGGCGTGCGGGTCGAGCTGCGCGAGCAGAAGCAGGGCGGCATCGCCGCCATCGTGGTCCTTCCGCTCCCGCTCCTTCCCACGGCCCCGCCGACCGCGGTCCCGCCGACCGTCGCCGTCACCGGCACGGGCCCGGCCGCCGTGGTCAACCTCCCGGGCTCCGTCGCCGAGGCCAACTCCAACACGCTGCCGTCCCGGCACCGCGACCCGCTGGTCGAGGCGGCGGAGCGGGCGATCGCGGCGGCCGAGACGGAGACACGGACCGCGACGGGGCAGCCGCCGACGGACGCCCCTGCGGCGGCCGGGGCCGTGTCGGGGGCCGCGGAGCCCACTGAGCCCCCCGCGGTCGCCGCCGAGCCCCCGTACGGGCCGGAGGGCGGCCTCCCGGCCCGCCCCGAGGACGTGTACGAGCCCGAGGCGGGCCCCGCAGAGCCCGTCGGCGCGTACGAGCCCGGGTCCGCCGGGGCGGAGGCGTACGCGCCCGCGTCCCCGGCCGCCTTCGGCTCGGATCCCGCGTCCCCGGCCGCCTTCGGCTCGGATCCCGCGTCCCCGGCCGGCTCCTGCTCGGATCCCGCGTCCCCGGCCGGCTCCGGCTCGGATCCCGGGTCCCCGGCCGCCGTCGGCTCGGATCCCGAGTCGCCGGCCAGCTCCGGGCCCGAGTCCGACGCCGCCGCGCCCGCGCCCGCGCTCGGCGAGTCCGTCTCCGAGACGACCCTCCAGGTCCGCCTGCCCGACCCGCCCCCCGAGCCGGACGCGCACGAGCGTGCCGCCGAGGAGCCGTCGGCCGAGCACGAGGCGCCGGTCGCGCGTGAGCCCCTGACCCGGCGCCAGCCGCCGGCCGGGGCCACCGTGCCCGACCCGGTGACCGAGCTCGCCCCCGAGCCGGAGCCCGACCCCGAGACCCCCACGGGCGCCCCCGAGCCCGAGGAAGGTGCCGCGGGTCCGCGCCCCGGCCAGTGGGAGCGGGTCACCGACAAAGGGCTGCCCAAGCGCACTCCGCGGATAGTGCGTCAGGCCGGCGCCCCCGCCGCGCCGGCACGCCGCGGTGGCGTGGACGCCGAGGCGCTGCGCCGGCGGCTCGGCGGCTTCCAGCGAGGAGCCGAGGACGGCCGCCGCGACGTGGCGGCCGAGATCCACGGCGCACAGACAGCACGGCCCGATGAGAACACGGAGAAGACGGGGGACACAGTCGAGGAGGCACGCAGTTGACTGCGACCGGAACATTCGGACTGAGCAGCGAGGCCCGCAACCTGCAATGGCTGCTGGGCAACCTCGTCGAGGAGGTGCCGGGCGTCCGCTCCGTCGCGGTCGTCTCCTCCGACGGCCTGCTCCTGCTCTCGTCGGACCCGGAGGCCCAGGCGCAGGCCGCCGCGCCCGACGCTGACCGGCCCGCCGGGCCGCGCGGCTCCAGCGCCGACCTCGCCACCATCGTCTCGGGCATCGGCAGCCTCACCGTGGGCGCCGCCCGGCTGATGGACGGCGGCGGGGTCAAGCAGACGATGGTCGCGATGGAGGACGGCAGCGTCTTCGTCATGTCGATCAGCGACGGCTCGCTGCTCGGCGTGCACGCCACGCCGGACTGCGACATGAGCGTCATCGCGTACCACATGGCGCTCTTCGTCGGCCGGGCCGGACACGTCCTGACGCCCGAACTCCGCAGCGAGCTGGCCAAGTCCGCCCAGGCCGCGGAGAGCGACCGGTGACCGCCGCCGCGCACGCCCACCGGCTGCCGATACGCGGGGAGGGGCGCCGCCCCTCCCGGGTCCGTCCCTACTCGCTCACCGGCGGCCGCACCCGCTTCGGCCACATTCTCCTCGTGGAGACCTTCGTGGCCGCGCTCGAGGCGGCGCCCGAGCGCAAGGTCCTCACCGACGGAGGGCCGGCCGCGCGCGGGCTGATGCCGGAGATGCGGGCCATCGTCGAGGTCTGCCGTCGCATGCGGACGGTCGCGGAGATCTCGGCGCTCCTGAAGATGCCGTTGGGGGTCGTCCGGGTGCTGCTCAGCGACCTGGCCGACCAGGGAAAGATCCGTGTGTACGGGACCGGTCACGGTACCGGCCAGCCCGACCGCGCGCTCCTCGAAAGGGTGCTGAGTGGACTCCGCCGTCTCTGACGCCTCCGTCGTCACCGAACCCCCGGCCCTCGCCGGGATCCCCGCCCAGCCCACCGGCGAGCCCGAACCCGAAGAGGGCGCGCAGGACTGGCAGCTGGACCACACCCGCGCCCCGATAGCGACCAAGGTCGTCGTCGCGGGCGGTTTCGGCGTCGGCAAGACCACCTTCGTCCGCGCGGTCTCGGAGATCACCCCGCTCCAGACCGAGGCGCTGATGACGCAGGCGAGCGAGGAGACCGACGACCTCACCGCCACGCCGGACAAGCTGACCACGACCGTGGCGATGGACTTCGGCCGGATCACGCTCGACGACGACCTGGTGCTGTACGTCTTCGGTACGCCCGGGCAGCAGCGCTTCTGGTTCATGTGGGACGACCTGGTGCGCGGCGCGATCGGCGCGATCGTCCTGGCCGACACGCGCCGGCTCACCGACTGCTTCCCGGCCCTCGACTACTTCGAGAGCTGCGGGCTGCCGTACGTCGTGGCCGTCAACCACTTCGAGGGCACCGAGCGCTTCGAGGTCGAGGACGTCCGCGACGCCCTGACCGTCCCGCCGCACGTCCCGATCACGATCATGGACGCGCGCAAGCGGTACAGCGTGGTCGAGACGCTGCTCGCGATGGTCGAGCACGCCCTGGCCGCCACCCCCGAGTAGACCCCGGGCCCCGCGCACTCCCCCCGCGCGGACGCCCGGTACCCCCACACCCCCCGCGCACCCCCTTCCCCAGCACTCCCCAGCACTCTCAAGGTCGCCCATGCGGAAGATACTCATAGTCGGCGCCGGCCAGTCCGGTCTCCAGCTCGCCCTCGGACTGCAGTCGAAGGGCTACGAAGTCACCCTCATGTCCAACCGGACCGCGGACGAGATCCGCTCCGGGCGGGTCATGTCCACGCAGTGCATGTTCGACACCGCCCTGCAGCACGAGCGCGACCTGGGCATCAACTTCTGGGAGCCCCAGGCCCCGCGGATCGAGGGCCTCGGCGTCTCCGTGGCCGGCCCGGAGTCGCAGAGGGTGATCGACTGGGTCGGCAGGCTGGACGGGTACGCGCAGTCCGTCGACCAGCGGGTGAAGATGGCCGGCTGGATGGAGACCTTCGCCCAGCGCGGTGGTCAGCTCGTCATCCACGGCGCGGCCGTCGGCGACCTGGACTACTTCGCGCGCGGCTACGACCTGGTGCTCGTCGCGGCCGGCAAGGGCGAGCTGGTGTCGATGTTCGGCCGGGACGCCGCCCGCTCCCCGTACAGCGAGCCGCAGCGCGCCCTCGCGGTCGCGTACGTGCACGGGCTCGGCCCGCGGCCCGAGCACCCCGACTTCGACGCGGTGCGCTGCAACCTGGTGCCCGGCGTCGGCGAGCTGTTCGTGATGCCGACGCTCACCACCTCGGGCCGCGCCGACATCCTCTTCTGGGAGGGCGTGCCCGGCGGCCCTCTGGACGCCTTCCAGGGCGTGAAGGACCCGGCGGACCACCTGGCGCTCACGCTGGAGCTGATGGAGAAGTTCACGCCGTGGGAGTACGCGCGTGCCACGAAGGTCGAACTGACCGACGCGGGCGCCACGCTGGCGGGCCGGTACGCCCCGACCGTGCGCAACCCGATCGGCCACCTGCCCGGCGGCGGCCTGGTCCTCGGCGTCGCGGACGTGGTCGTCGCCAACGACCCGATCACCGGCCAGGGCTCCAACTCGGCCGCCAAGTGCGCCGCCGCCTACCTCGCCTCGATCGTCGAGCACGGCGACCGTCCCTTCGACGAGGCCTGGATGCAGTCCACCTTCGACCGCTACTGGCAGACCGCCCAGCACGTCACCAAGTGGACCAACGCGATGCTCGGCGTCCCGCCGGAGCACGTCCTGAACCTGATCGGCGCGGCGGGCACCCTCCAGCCGGTCGCCGACCGTTTCGCGAACGGCTTCGACAACCCGGCGGACTTCGAGAACTTCTTCTTCGAGCCCGAGAAGACCGCCGCGTACCTGGAGTCCGTGGCCGGCGCCTGATCATCCCGGCCCGCGGGGGAGCGTGACCACCCCGGGCCCAGGGATCACCGGGCCCAGGGATCACCGGGCCCAGGGATTACCGGGCCCAGGGTCACCAGGCCCTGGGCCACCGGGCCTTGGGCGATCAGGCCTTGGGGCTCGGGGTTCGCGTTCCCGCCCTCAGCCGCCTTCGGTCCCCGCGCTTCCGCCTTCGGTCCCGGCCCCGCTTCCGCCCTCGTTCCCGCTCTCAGGGGCGGCCCCGCTCCCGGTCCCGGCCGCCCCGACATCCGCCCCGGTCCCTGTCCCGCCCTCCGTCCCGGTCGGTGGCTGGTCGGCGCCCGAGAAGCCCTCGTCCGAGCCGTCCGTCGCGCCCGCCGGCAGTTCGGGCGGGGTGAACGTCTTCAGGGGGAGGGCGTCGGGGTCGGGGCGGACGGCGCCCAGGACGGGGTTCGCGGCGAGGGGGGAGACCTTGACGCGGGCGCCGGGGCGGGGGGCGTGGATGACCAGGCCGTCGCCGAGGTAGACGGCGACGTGGGTGGCGTCGGGGAAGTAGACCACGAGGTCGCCGGGGCGCAGCGCGGTGAGCGGGACGTGGGGGAGGGTCTGCCACTGTTCCTGGCTCGTGCGGGGGAGTTCGCGCCCCGCCGCCGCCCAGGACTGCTGGGTGAGGCCGGAGCAGTCGTACGTGTCGGGGCCCTCGGCGCCCCACTCGTAGGGCTTGCCGATCTGGCGGGCCGCGAAGCGCAGGGCCGTGGCGCCCTCCTCGGAGGGCATGAGCGTGCTGTCGAGGGCGCCGGAGCCGAGGAGCTCGCTCTGGGCGCCGGCGGTCTGCGTGGTCTCCAGGGAGGTCAGGCGGGCGAGCTGGGCGGGGGAGAGGGACGCGAGGAGCTTCTCGACCTCGTCCAGCTTGGTCCGGACCGCCGCCCGCTGCTTCTGCTGGGCGGCGAGGAGACCCTGGCGGCGGGTCAGGGCCGTGCGGGAGGCCGTCGCGAGCGTCGCGGCCTTCTTCTCGGCGGCCTCCAGGCGGGAGATCACGGTGGCGCGTTCGCGGGCCGCCCGGGTCACCAGGTGGTTCTCGTCCAGGGCGTGCCGCGGGTCGGGAGCGAGCAGCAGGCTCAGGTAGGGGGAGAGCTCCGAGCGGCCCTGGTACTGCTGCCGGGCCAGCCGGCCGGCCTCGTCGCGGCCGCGGGTGAGGGCCTGGCGGGCGGCGGCCAGCGCGGTGTCGGTCCGGCGGGTGTCGGCGGTCTGCCTCTTCAGCGCCTCGTCGGCCCTGTTGTAGGCCTCGGTGGCCCGCTCGGTCTCCTGGTAGAGGGTGCGCAGGCGGGTGAGCAGGCCGGCGACCGAGCTCTCGCCCTCGTCGGCCGGCGCCGCCGCGGCCGTCCCGGTCAGGGCCGGTTCCGTCGGGGCCGCCGTGGTCGCCAGCACCCCCGCCAGGGCCCCGGTGCAGATCGTGCGCAGCAGTCGTCCGGGCACGTCACCACCTCCACCGGGATGATGACGCCCGTGATGATGTGATGAGTGGATGAACGGGTCGGTGTTCGGTGGGCTCACTCCTTCGGAGCAGCCGGCTTCTGCCACGGCCACCGGATCGTCCGGCGCTCCCGTCCGTCCGGCGCGTAGACGTACACCCAGCCCCGGTGCAGCCCGAGCCGCTTCGTGTAGCCGATCGGCTCGCGGTGGTACGCGTACACCGTCGCCGGGTGGCCCTCGTGGGCCGGGACGGGGACCTCGTACCACTTCGGCGGATGGCCGGTCGGGCCGAGCAGGATGGGCAGCACCCGGCCGTCGAGGGGGCCGCCGCGGAAGGGGGTGTTCTCGCTCTTCACCCCACCAGTGTCCCCTCCCCACCGCTCAGAGCAGGTGCGCGGCCTCGCTCACCACCGGGATGACGTTCCTGGCCAGCGTGCCCACCGGACCCGTCGACCGCTCCTGGGACAGCAGCCGGGTCACCACCTCGCCGGTCTCCGCGTCGCTCGCCGCGGTCGCCGCGAGCAGCGCCACCAGATGGTCGACCAGCCAGTCGCGGAGGTTCTCGGCATGCGGCCGCTTCCCCTCGTCGACCCAGATCAGCGAGGCCGCCTCCACGGCCGCGATCCAGGTCCTGACCATCATCCCGAGCCGCGGCCCGGGCCGCTCCGCACCCAGGTGGAAGAGGATCTGCTCGGCCGCGGCCCGCCGGACCTCGTCGACGATCGCCGTGGTCCGCGAGGTCTCGGCGACGCTGCCGCCGCGCAGCAGCGCCGCGAACCCGGCGTCGTGCTGGTCGACGAAGGCCAGGTAGCGGTCCAGGACCCTGGTGAGCCGCTCGGTGGGCGGACCCTCGGGCGGTTCGGCGAAGCAGTGCTCCAGGGCGTCCGCCGAGGAGCGCAGCGCCGCCTCGTACAGCTGCTGCTTCCCGCCCGGGAAGTAGCGGTAGACGAGCGGGCGCGAGACCCCCGCGGCCTCGGCGACGTCGTCGAGCGAGACGTCCTCCGGCGGCCGGTGCGCGAACAGCGTCTGGGCCGCGTCGAGCAGCTGGATCCGCCGCTCCTCGACGCTGAGCCGGCGGTACGCGGGCGAGGCGGCACTGGTCATGCTCCGCAGCGTATCCCCGCGGCCGGTCCCTCAGGCCAGCAATCCGGACGACTTCCAGAGCCGGCGACCGGCGCCGCGCAGCACGCCGATGTCGTCCAGGAAGTCGGTCAGCCGCTTCGCCCCGGACTGCATCACCTCGCGCCGGTGGCCGCTCGCCCTGACCTGGGCGACGGCCTCGCGGCGGTCCAGGCCGACGTTGTCGTAGACGGCCGGGTTGACGAAGCAGGTCGAGAAGACCCGGGCCGCCTCGCCGCAGCTGAGCCGGGTGAACTCCTGCTCCCAGCGGGGCGCGGTGATCATCTGGCGACGCAGCTCCTCGCGTGCGTAGCGCACATGCCGGGCCTCCTCGACCACGTGGATCCGGGTGACGCCGCGGACCAGCGGCTGGACGCGCTCGTCCGGGAAGGTCAGCCGCTGCATCCAGTCGAGGATCTCCTCGCCGAGCAGGGTCGCGGCGAAGGAACCCGGGGTGGTGGAGACGGTCTTCAGGACGCGGCCGAGGTTGTGGTAGATCCGCGGCACCGGGTACTCCGGCGCGCCGCCGCGCTTGATCAGCCTGGCGAACATCATCGAGTGCCGGCACTCGTCGGCGATCTCGGTGAGGGCGTAGCGCACGTGGTCGCTGGTCAGCGCCTTGTCGTAGATGTGCCGGACGAGCAGCTGCATGAGGATGATCTCGAACCAGATGCCGAGCGAGGCGAGCGAGGCGGCCTCGTGGCGGGAGAGGTCGATGCGCTGCTCCTCGGACATCCGCCGCCACAGCGGGGTGTCGTAGAGCGAGACCAGCTCCGGCGGCCAGAACCACTTGCCTTCCTCGAAGGGGGCGTCCCAGTCGAGCTCGGTCTCGGGGTCGAAGGAGTGCTTGAGGGAGGACTCCAGGAGGCGCCGGGCGACCTGCTCGCGGTCGCGCAGCGGGCCGAGGGCGTCCTTGAGGAGGGCGAAGTCGGGCTCGGTGAGACTGGCCATGGCGGGAGGCACCTCGCGCTGGGTCGTCGGCGGTTCGAGGGAAAGGGTGGCGGCCGTACGGCGGCCGCGGGAGGTCAACCTCGGCTCACCGGAGCCAAGTTGGCGGCACGTCGACTCTCCCGACTTTATGAGACTCCCCGTCAGTAACGCCGTCAATCCCTCCCGCACGACTTGTTGACCCTGCGTCTACCAACGTGTGAGCCTGCTGGGAACCGTAGGAAGGAGCCGTCAGTGTCGACGCACGACCTCTACGCCCAGGCCCCGTCGGAGTCCCTCTGGCAGGTGCCGTCGAGCGGCGCTGCCCGCTTCACCTGGGAATACGACGTGAACGCCACCGGACGTGACCGCCTCCTCGCCCTCTACCAGAAGGGCAAGGACAAGCAGTGGGACGGCGCCACCCGGATCGACTGGGATCTGGAGGTGGACCCGTACGACCCCCTCGGCACCCCCGACGACGCCCTGGCGCTCTACGGCACCCGCCACTGGGCCAAGCTCACCGACAAGGACAAGGGCGAGCTGCGCCGGCAGTACACCTCCTGGCAGTTCAGCCAGTTCCTGCACGGTGAGCAGGGCGCGATGGTCTGCGCCGCCCGGATCGTCGAGTCCGTGCCGGACCTGGACGCCAAGTTCTACTCCGCCACGCAGACCATGGACGAGGCCCGGCACGCCGAGATCTACGGCCGCTTCCTGCACGAGAAGATCGGGCTGCTCTACCCGATCAACGACAACCTCCAGAGCCTGCTCGGCGACACCCTGCGCGACTCCCGCTGGGACATGCCCTACCTCGGCATGCAGGTCCTCATCGAGGGCCTCGCGCTCGCCGCCTTCGGCATGATCCGCGACACCACCGACAAGCCGCTGCCCAAGCAGATCCTGGCGTACGTGATGCAGGACGAGGCCCGCCACGTGGCCTTCGGGCGGATGGCGCTGCGCGACTACTACAAGCAGCTCACCGACGCCGAACTGCGCGAACGCGAGGAGTTCGTCATCGAGGGCTGCTACCTCATGCGCGACCGGCTGCGCGGGGTCGAGGTCCTGGAGAACTTCGGCATCCCGAAGAAGGAGGCGGAGGAGCTCAGCGAGCAGAGCGAGTTCCTGCACCTGTTCCGCAAGCTGCTCTTCAGCCGGATCGTGCCCTGCGTCAAGGACATCGGCCTGTGGGGCGAACGCCTCCAGAAGGCCTACCTCGACATGGGCGTCTTCGACCTCGGTGACTCCAACCTCGATCTCCTCATGACCCAGGACGAGGAGATCGCCGAGGCCCTGGACCGCGAACGCTTCGCGGCCGAGGAGGCGGCACGGGTGGCGGAGGTGGCGGCGGCGATCGCGGAGGGGGAGGCGGGGGCGTACGCGGAGGGGGAAGCGGGGGCGTAGCCCCGGGACGGACACGGGGCGAGGGCCGGGAAGGGGTGAGCCCCCGGCGCCGTGGCGGCGCCGGGGGCTCACTCGTTCGACCGGAGTGGTCAGCTCCTGCGGAGGTCCCTCCGAAGGCGTGTCCGAAGACTCCTCACTCCTCCGGGGGCTCTCCGGAGGCTCATCCGAAGGACAGCTTGTCGCCCCAGCCCGACCCGATGACGGTCTTCACCGGGGCGTTGGTGTTGGTGGTCGACGGGTGGTAGATGGCCATGTGCCCGTCGGACTTGAAGCGGGCCCAGATGTCCGGGATCCCGTCGTTGTTGATGTCCGGGATGCCGATCGCCGCGTCGACGTTGGCCTCGGTCCAGCTGGTGCCGAAGGCCTCGTCACCGGCGACGGCGTTGGCCGCCAGCATCAGCGAGTTGAGGTCGACGCTGCCCGCCACCGCGCCCGGCTTGCCGCGGCGGAGGTACATGTTGCCGTTGTCCAGGTTCCGCCAGAGCAGGTCGGGCGTGCCGTCCTTGTTCATGTCGGCCAGGTTGACGATGTCACGGCGCGCCCAGGCGTCCGGGTTCATCTGCGTCGCGGTCTGGAAGGCGCCGCCGGTGTAGCCGGAGAGCACCCAGAACCCCGCCGCGTCGCGCAGCACCACGTCCGGCAGCTTGTCGCCCGTGATGTCGCCGAGGACCTTCATCTGGATCCAGGTGGACGGCGCGGGCGCGTTCGCCGGGAGCCGGACCTTCATCCGCTGCCCGACGTCGAAGGAGCCGTAGCCGTCACCGGGGTAGAGCCAGAAGCCGCCGTCCGGCGTGCGGGCGAACAGGTCCGTCGTGCCGTCGCCGGGGTAGACGTCCTGGTAGTGCCCGATCAGCGCGGCCTTGTTGCCGAGCGTCGACGCGGCGTCGTACCAGTGGCCGGGCGGGTTCAGGGTCGTCGTGCCGTCCTTGTTCTTGAGGTACGAGGACGTCAGCTGGCCGTACAGCTCGCCGCCGGGCTGGTCCGTGCCGCCGGCCGGCTGGCCGGGGTACGTCCGCAGGACACCGGTGGCGTCGATGACCATCAGGTCGGGGGTGCCGTCGCCGCCCACGTCGCCGGGCCCGTCGGCGGTGTCCTTCGGCGGGACGTAGGTGGTGTAGTCGGTCCGCGCGCTCGGGTTGCCGAGGTTGTCGTAGGCGTACACCTGGAGGGTGTTGGGGCCCGCGTTCACCGGCTTGAGGGCGGGGACGGTGGCGAGGCCGTTGGCGTCGGCGTTCACCGTGACCGGGGCGACGCCGCCCCACGCGTACGTGAACTTCACGGCGCCCGGCGACTCGAAGGTGATCGGACCGGTCTGGCCGAACTTCACCGTGGCCCAGGTGGCGCCGTCCGACGTGGTGCGCAGCCACACGTCACTGGTGACGACCGGCTGCGAGGGTCCGCTCGGGTCGACCGTGATGCGGCAGGGCTCGGTGCCCGGCGGGTAGTTGGTGGACGTCGCGCCCGCCAGGTCCTCGCCCATGGCATCCCACGAGAAGGTGGTGTTGGCGGTGATGTCCTTCAACAGCGGGTCGGTGACCGGGATGGTCAGCGAGGCGGTGCCGCCGGTCTGGCCGATCGTGTAGTAGGTGCCGGTCGGGACCGTGCCGCCCGTCTTCCAGAACCGGAAGCGGACCCGCTTCATGTTGTTGTCGGGGTCCTTGGCGGTGACCTTCAGGGTGATGTTGGTCTTGCCGACCGTCACGCCCGCGCCGGGGCCCGGGGTGCAGGGACCGCCGGGGGTCGAGGTGCCGGCGGTGGGCTCGGACGGGTTGCGGTTGTAGACGGCCTCGATCGTCGCCGAGGTCGCCCTGAACTTGCGCCAGGTCTGGCTGTCCGACTCGCTGGTGGCACGCATGCCCAGGGTGAGCGTGGCGCTGCCCTGGTCGGTGGCGTACTGCGCGGCGGACTTGACGTTGAAGGCCTCGTAGTCGTCCGGGCAGGAGGACGAGGACCAGCCGTGCGCGAAGGACTTGCGCTGGATCTCGGAGGACCAGCTGGGCTGCGCGTTCCAGGTCGTACCGGACGAGATCGGGCCGGTGCGCCACAGCTGGAACTCGCGCGTGGTGCAGGACCAGGAGTGGTTGTTGAGCACCTTGAAGGTCGCGCTGGTGATCTCCGCGCCCTTGATGGTCTTGTCCCAGTCCATCCGCCAGAACGAACGGGCGGTGCCGCCGGTGTCGCTCTCGTGGCCCACGCGGGCGTCGGAGGTGCCGGAGGAGAAGTTGGTGCCGTTGAAGAAGCTGGTGCTCGGGTACGGCTTGTACGCGACCGTCCAGGCGTCCCAGCCCGGGTTCAGCGGCGGGTCGACGTACAGCGGGTACGTGACGTCCTTGCGCGTCGCCAGGCCGGTGGCGCCGAAGCCGAGGCCGAGCCGGGCGGCGTGGGTGTTCTCGCCGTCCAGGGCTATCGGCAGCGGCGCGGACCGCGCGCCGGGCTCGATGCCGGTCAGACCCGACAGCTTCAGCACGTCGGCGGGGGTGGCGACGGACGTACGGTTCGGGGTGCCCTGGGGCAGCTCGGGGTCACGGCCGCTGGAGTCCCACGCGAACGGCGTCGGGATCGAGGCGACCTCCTTGCCGGCCCCGTCCAGGACCTGGACCCGGCTGGCCTTGCGGTCCTGGCGGAAGGTCGCCGTGTCGGAGCGCAGCCCGTAGGTGACGGTCTTCAGGGCGTTCTGGGACGCCGCCTCGGGGGTCTTGACGATCAGGACCTGGGCCAGACCGCCCTCCTCGCGGGCCACGAGCAGCAGGTCGACCCCGGGGAGCACCTCCGAGTACAGGGCGCGGGGACCGTCGAGCACCGGCTCGGGCAGCGTGCCCGGCCAGGTGTAAGCGATGGTGTTCCCGGCGTAGTCCACCTCGGCGAGCACCGTCTCGCCGGGGGCCTCGGTGCGGGCGAAGGAACGGTCCGCACGGGTCTTCCGTGCGTTGCCGCTCGCGAAGCGCACCGGAACGGCGGGGTTCGCGGGTGCGATGCCGAGACCGCGGGGGGCCTTGGCCGAGCGCTTCAGCCGGTTGTCGACGGGGGCCCAGTGGCCCTCGGCGTTCTTCGCCCGGGTGGGCGCGGCCGTGATCCGGGTCTTGAACTGCCCGTCGGGCAGGGCCCAGGTCAGCGCGGTCTGGGTGGTCGCCGTGTCGACGAGCACCTGCTTGCCGGTGCGGACGGCTTCGGCCACGGCGACGGCCTCGTCGCGGGGACCGGTCGAGGCGGGGGTGGCGTCGGTCGTCCCGCCCGCGGTGGTCGGGGAGTCGGCGCTCGGCTGCCACCAGGGCAACAGGGCGGCGGTGAGGGCGGCCAGTACGAGGCCTAGGGTCAGGGACAGCCGCGTGCGCGTGCGCACGAATGGGCTGAGAAATCGGGGCGGCGCGGTCACGGCGGTCTACTCCCGTGGGAACCAAGCGGATTGGGGACAACACGGACAGCCCCGAACGGCAGGCCGCGGGGCAGAAGGCGCGCACACGATCACACATGTGAAGGGCAGCGTCCACGCATGGCGATGTTGTGAATCCGTTACGCAAACGTGGAACCGACGTGAGTGGGCGTCAACTACAGCTGTTTCAGGGCTTTTGCGGTGCCGCATTGACTGCAATCGGGGATTTCTCCCGAACTGCCTGGTGGGTCGTCAGCGGAGTGGTCTGGTCCAGTTACGCCTGTGAGGGGGATCACTTTGACGCGCGTAGCCCTCCAGGACGGATCTTGAATCCGTGCTGGACATGACAGAGAGTGCGCACGCACGCGCCTGAGCCAGGCGTGTGCCGTTTGGTGTTTCCGCACCTCGTCCGTTGTCTGAATTGCCAGGGTGGGAGTCGACGCGTATGCGTGCTTCAGGTCCGCTGTCATGGCTGGGGCGAGGACGCCCAGCCCTGACAGAGTCACAACGAAGGCGCCGGCGGCGAAGCCGCACGGCAGTCGTCCTTCTGCTGTCCTCGACATTGACGGTCACCAGCCTGGGCGGGCAGGCGCTCGCCGTCCCCGGCCCCGGCATGAACCGCGAGAAGGACCTCGCCCAGGTCGACCTCCCGGAGCTGCCGAAGGCCACCGAGGTCGACGGTGACGAGGCCTCGGAGAAGGGCCTGACCCTGGCTCCCGAGGACCCGGCCGACCCCTACAGCCCCAAGGCCGTCGCGCCGTGGACCTCGGGCACCGGCAACGCCCCGATCGCCTCGACCGACACCCCCGGCACCACCGTGCCGGTCACCAACGGATCCACCACTCTGCCGGTCGCCATCGGCGTCCCCGAGGGCGGCGACGCCGCGGCCCTCGCCGGCAACTGGACCGTGGGCGTGGCCCCGCAGACGACCTCGCAGGACGCGGGCGTCTCCGGCATCATCATGAAGCTCACCCCGCCGGCCACGGTCGACCCGGCCGCCGAGGTGGCGGTCAGCATCGACACCACCGGCTTCGCCGACCTCTACGGACCGGAGGCCGCCGACCGCTTCGGTCTGGTGCTGCTGCCCGAGTGCGTCTACTCCTCCCCGACCACCGGCGACTGCGCCGACGGCGGCGGCACGAGCCCGATGTCCCTCTCCGACGGGGACAAGGACGTCAAGAACGGCAAGAAGCACTTCCAGCGGCTGGACAGCACGGTGGAGACCGTGCCGGCCAAGGACGCGCCCACCAGGGCCACCGCGGTCAAGAACTCCCCCACCCGCAAGATCCTGAGCGGCACCGTCCCGGTCTCCAGCCTCGTCGGTGAGGGCTTCGTCCCCGCCAAGGCGACGAAGGCCTCCTACCAGGACGGTGTCCAGCCCGCGGTCGCCGCGAACGGCGGCGCCGCCCTCGGTGGCCTCGACACCGGCGCCTCGGGCTCCGGCGACTTCACGGCCTCGCCGCTGCTGTCGTCCGGCGCCTGGGCGGCCGGATCCTCCTCGGGTGCCTTCACCTACTCCTACGACGTGCAGGTCCCGGAGACCGCCGGCGGCCTGATGCCGAAGGTGTCCCTCGGGTACTCCTCGCAGACCGTCGACGGACGCACCTCGTCGAGCAACAACCAGGCCTCGTGGATCGGTGACGGCTGGGACTACAACGCGGGCTCCATCACCCGCACGTACGCCAACTGCCGCCAGGACTCCAAGAAGGCCGGTGCGAACAACAAGACGCACCGCACCGCGGACCTCTGCTGGGGCTCGAACAACGCCACCCTCTCGCTCGGCGGCATGACCACCGAGCTGGTGTGGGACGAGACCAAGGGCAAGTGGTTCACGGCCAACGGTGACGGCTCGAAGATCGAGCAGGTCAAGGGCCAGGCCACCGGCAACGGCGCCAAGGACGGCGAGTACTGGATCGTCACCACCAAGGACGGCACCAAGTACCACTTCGGCCTGAACAAGCTGCCCGGCTGGTCCGACCACGGCACCGCCGCCGACGACCCGACGACGGACTCCGTCCTGAACGTCCGCGTCTACGGCAACCACCCGGGCGAGGACTGCTACAAGGGCTCCACGACCGACGACTGGAAGAACTCCTACTGCACGCAGGGCTGGCGCTGGGGCCTCGACTACGTCGAGGACGTCCACGGCAACGCCATGTCGCTGTGGTGGAAGAAGGACCAGAACTACTACGCGCCGAACTTCGACTTCTCGCACCCGATCTCGTACGACCGTGACGGCTGGCTCGACCACATCTACTACGGCCAGCGCAGCGACAACATCTTCACCGCGACCGCCCCGGCCCGGGTCGGCTTCACGGTCGACGAGCGCTGCTACACGGTCGACGGCGTCACCTGCACCGAGGCCAACTTCACCTCGAAGGACCCGCGCAACTACCGGCCCTGGTTCGACACCCCCGTCGACCTGCGCTGCGAGTCCGGCAAGAAGTGCTGGAACGCCGGCCCGTCGTTCTGGACGCGCAAGCGCCTCGCCAAGATCACGACCTCGGCCCAGCGGCGCACCGACACCGACGCCCGCCAGGTCGTCGACGAGTACGAGCTGACCCAGAGCTTCGCCGCGAACGGCGACCCGGACCACGCCGACCCGCTGAAGACCGGCCCGAACACCGCCCTGTGGCTGGAGTCCGTCCAGCGCACCGGCTACGCCCGCAAGGGCAGCACCGACGCGAGCGTCAAGCTCAACTCGGTGTACTTCGAGGCCAACGCCGAGGACATGCCGAACCGCGTCAAGGCGGTCCACCCGAACCGGCCCGGCTTCTCCCGGCTGCGCATCGCGCGCGTCATCAACGAGTACGGCGGCGAGACCGTCGTCCGCTACAAGCCGATCGCGGGCGACTGCGCCACCGGTAACCTGCCGCTGCTCGACCAGCAGCCCGGCGAGACCAGGGACGCGGCCATGGCCCGTCTCCAGGCCCAGCTGAAGACGAACGACCGCCTCTGCTACCCGTCGTTCTGGAACCCGGACCCCGAGGTCGAGGACATCGACTGGTTCCACAAGTACGTCGTGGACACCGTCGAGGAACTGCCCAACATCGACGGCAGCTTCAGCACGCGGACGGGCTACCAGTACAAGAACCCGGCGTGGAAGCTCGCCGAGGCCGAGTTCACGAAGAAGTCCCAGCGCACCTACTCGCAGTTCGCGGGCTTCGAGCAGACCACGGTCCTGACGGGCCCGGTCACCGAGGACCCGGACACCCCGGGACAGCGCTCCAAGGCCGTCACCCGCTTCTTCCGGGGCCTCGGCAACAACGTGTCCGTGCAGGACATCACGGGCGCCGAGATCGCCAAGGACGAGGAGCCCTTCGCCGGCCGGATCGCCGAGGAGCTCACGTACACCGACTCCACCAAGGCCGACTCGGACTGGCTCTCGCGCTCCATCACCAAGCCGGAGGCCACCGAGCTCGCCAAGCGCGACCGCGACGACGGCCTGAGCCCGCTGCGCGCCTGGCGGGTCACGGAGCCGGAGGAGACCGCGTACACGAAGTCGTCCGGCACGAACACGGACGACCCGCGCACGGTCCGCTCGGTGAAGACGTCGACGACCTACGAGTCGACGTACGGCCTGCCGACGCTGGTGGAGTCGCTGGGCGACACCGGGAAGACCGGTGACGAGTCCTGCACCAAGCTGGAGTACCTGCACCAGACGACGAAGAACATCATCGGTCTGTCGAAGCAGGTGCTGGTCTCGCCGACGACGTGTGCCGCAGCGAACTTCACGGACCTGGGCTCGCTGAGCAACGGCACCCGCACGGCCTACGACGGCACGGCGTACGGCACGGCGCTCGGAGCCTCGACCCGAGGCCTCGCCACCGAGCAGTGGACGATCAACGGCGCCGGTACGGGCTTCCAGACCACTGGTACGAAGGCGTTCGACGCCGTCGGACGAGTCGTCAAGGAGACCCCTGCGGACCAGCTGGCCCAGCCGAACCCGAAGTCGTCCACGATCGCGTACGACTCCATCGGTCCGGCCACCGGCCAGGTCTTCAAGGTCACCACGACCAACCTGCTCGGCCACAGCCAGATCCAGGAGCTGGAGCCGGGCCGTTCGGTCACCGTCAAGACGACCGACATGAACAACCTCGTCAGCGAGGCCGTGTACGACCCGATGGGCCGCCTCGCCGAGGCCTGGGCTCCGGGCCGAACTCCCGGTTCCGGCGTGCCCGACTTCCGCGCGGTCTACACGATCCCGGCGGAGGAGACCGACCCCACCAACGCGAAGATCAAGATCCGCAAGCCTCCATACGTCACCACCTACGCGCGGGGCTACGAGGACAGGATCGAGACCTCCGTCACCCTCTACGACGGCCTGGGCCGCGAGCGTCAGACGCAGGAGGAGGCGGACAGCGACGCCGGCTGGTTGATCACCGACACGCTCTACAACAACTCCGGTGAGGTCTACCAGACCAACAACGCGTACCTCACGCAGGACGCGAAGCCGGGCGAACTGTTCAGCCCGCTGGCCGACACGGCTGTTCCCAACATCACGCGCTACACCTACGACGGTCTCGGCCGCGTGACGCAGGAGACGCCGTACCTCAAGTGGATCGACCCGGTCACCAAGGAGTCGTTCTCCAAGGCCTACGAGGACCGGGCCGTCCGCTACGAGTACGGCGAGGACTGGTCGAAGGTCGTTCAGCCGCAGGGTGACTCGTCCTACCGCGTCTGGACCGACGCGACCGGCCGCACCGTCCGCACGGACACCTTCAACCCGGACGCCCCCGGCGGATTCACCTCGACGCGCTACCAGTTCGACGGGAACGGCCAGCTCCTGAAGGCGACCGCCTCGGCGGACCCGACCCACCCCTGGTCGTGGACGTACAACCACAACGGTCAGGTCGAGACGGCGACCGACCCCGACGCGGGCATGAGCCGGACGACCTACGACGTCTTCGGCCGGGTCGAGACGACCACGAACGCCCGAGGCGTCAAGGTCTGGAACGGCTACGACGAGCTCTCGCGGCCGAAGGAGGCGCGCGAGAACGACTCGGCCGGAAAGCTGCTGTCCTCGTTCACCTACGACACGGCTCCGGGTGGCAAGGGCATGCCCGCCACCGCCACCCGCTACACCGACGGCGAGGCGTACACCCAGACGGTCAACGGCTACACGAAGGAATACCAGCCGACCGCGACGACGCTGTCCCTGCCGCAGTCCATGGTCGACACCTGGGGCCTGAAGAAGGACTACCGGTACGACTACACGTACAACGACCGCGGCATGCTGGACGAGACCACCCTTCCGGCGGTGGGCAGGTTCGATGCCGAGAAGCTGGTCGTTCGCTACAACAAGGACGGCAAGCCGCTCTCCATATCCGGTAAGGACTGGTACGGCTCCGAGACCACCTACGACCCGTACGGGCAGGTGGTCCGCTCGACGCTCGGCGCCCAGCCGTACCGGGTCTGGACGCAGAACTCGTTCGACGAGTCCAGCGGTGCGCTCACGGAGCAGTCGGTCTACCGCGAGAAGGCGGACGCATCCGCCGACAAGAGCGTCGTCGGCGGAAACCTCGTCTCCAACCGGGCGTACGGCTACGACCCGGCAGGCAACGTCACCTCGATCGAGGAGAAGTCCACCGGGATCGCGGAGCGTCAGTGCTTCGTCTACGACCCGCTGGGGCAGCTGAAGTCGGCCTGGACCTCCAAGGACCGGACGAGCTGCGTGAACCCGAGGAACTCGGACGGCTCGCTCAACAAGAACGCGGACGGCACGCTCCGGGTCGCCGCGGGCACGGACAGCTCCGGCTACTGGCAGGAGTACGAGTACGACCTGCTCGGCAACCGCACCAAGCTGACCGAGAACGACCTCTCCGGCGACACCACCAAGAACGCGGTCACCACGTACGCGTACGGCAAGAACGCCGCCAAGGACCAGCCGCACACGCTGACCAAGGTGTCGAAGACCTACAAGACCCCCGCGGGGGCCCAGATCACGGCCGAGGCCACACGGCTCTACGAGCTGAGCGGCGAGACCAAGACGGTCGCCTCGGTCGAGAACGGAGACAAGCAGGAGCTGACCTGGACCTATGACGGCCAGGTCGAGCGCATCACGGGCGCCGGCACCGGCGGCAAGACCCCCTACGTGGGTCTCGGTCAGAAGTGCCTGGACCTGAAGACGGGCACAGCCGCGGCCGGCCAGCCGATCCAGCTCTACGGCTGCAACGGCTCCGTAGCGCAGAACTACAAGTTCACGCCCACCCCGGGCACAGCGACGGCACCGCAGACGGACCCCAACAAGGGCACGCTCTCGGTGTACGGCACCTGGTGCCTCCAGCCCGCCGCCAGCACGGCCGGTTCGGCGCTCCAGATCCAGAAGTGTGATGGCTCGGCCGCGCAGGAGCTGAAGCGCAACGCCTCCGGTCAGCTGACCCACGTCGCCTCCGGCCTGTGCCTCGCGGTGCAGGGTGCGGCGAACGTGAACGGCACCGCCATCGTGCTCGGCACCTGTGACGCGGCCCAGGCCGCCCAGCAGTGGCTGGCGCAGAACGACACCCGTCACATCTACGGCCCCGACGGCAGTCGCCTGCTCACGATCAAGGGCAAGCAGGCGACGCTTCACCTGGGCGAGGCCGAGGTGACCGTCCAGCAGGGCGGCGTCCTCGTCAACACCCAGCGCACCTACGGAGCTCCGGGCGGCGCGGTCATGCGCTACGCCTACGGCACCGGCGCGGAGACCCTGGTCGCCCAGACCACGGACCACCAGGGCAGTGCGTACGCGGAGGTCGCCCTCTACGGCGGTATGTCGGTGCGCATCCGCAAGCAGGACCCCTTCGGTAACGAGCGCGGCACCGCCGGTGCCAATCTCCAGAGCCACAAGGGATTCCTCGGTAAGACGCGGGACGACTCCTCCGGCTACCAGCCGCTGGGTGCCCGCCTGTACGACCCGGTGGTCGGACGCTTCCTGTCCGTCGACCCGATGCTCGACCTGAACGACCCGCTGCAGGCGAACGGGTACGCGTACGCGCAGAACAACCCGGTCTCGTACTCCGACCCGACCGGTCTGTCGATCGCCCTCACCGCTTCGGAGAGGGCTGCGGCCCTCGCCGGCGCGGGTCTGTCCGCGGCGCAGGTCGCACAGGCGCAGGCGATGCAGGGCAAGTCCCTGACCTCGGTCATCCTGGCTGTTGCCTGGGAGACGTTGAAGGACTTCATCGGCATCAACGACGCCATGGCCTGCTTCGGCGGTGACATGTGGTCCTGCGTCAGCATCGCGGTGGACGCCATTCCGTGGTCCAAGCTCGGAAAGATCCCGGCCGTCATCAAGGCGGTCAACCGCACCATCGAGGCCATCAAGGCGTTCAAGGCGGCCAAGCGAGCCGCCGAGGCCGTACTCAAGGCGGCCAAGGCCGCTGAGGCAGCTGCGCTACGGGCCAAGAAGCTGGCGATCGAGAAGGCCAAGAAGGAGGCCGCGCAGAGAGCCAAGAAGAAGGCAGCCGAAGCAGCCAAGAGAAAGGCTGACGAGGCGGCCGCCGCGAAGCGGAAGACGGGTAACTCCGTCCACAAGCAGGCCCAGGCCAAGGCCGCGCCCAAGTCCTCCTCGCACCCGAGTGCGGGCAAGGGCGGCGGTGGCAAGAGCTCTGGCGGCGGCAAGAGCGGCGGGGGCGGTGGCGGCGGCGGCAAGTCCGGCGGCTCCTCCCGCAGCAACGGCGGCAGCAGCGGCGGCGGCGGCTCCGGCCGGGCCGACGGTGGCGGTGGTGGGGGGTCGTGCCCGGTCAACAGCTTCGTGCCCGGCACGAAGGTTCTGATGGCCGACGGTTCCACCAAGCCGATCGAGAAGGTGAAGGCAGGCGACAAGGTCGTCGCCACCGACCCCGAGTCCGGTGAGAACGTCGTCGAGACGGTCTCCGCCGAGATCAAGGGCCAGGGTCTCAAGCACCTGGTCAAGGTCACGATCGACCTCGACGGCAAGGGCGGCTCGAAGGCGGCTCAGATCACCGCGACCGCGGGCCACCCCTTCTGGGTGCCCGAGCTCGGCGAGTGGATCGACGCCACCGACCTCAAGTCCGGTGAATGGCTCCAGACCAGCGCAGGCACCTACGTCCAGGTCACCGCGATCCAGCGGTGGACCGCCCAGGACGCGACGGTTCACAACCTGACCGTCTCCGACCTGCACACGTACTACGTGCTGGCGGGTGCCACTCCGATCCTGGTCCACAATGCGAACCTTCCGCAGGTCTGTGGTCCGGTCACGGAGAACACGCACTACGCCGACGTGGAGGTCTTCGACGCCGACGGAACCCAGATCGACGCGTATTCGCTTCGAAGCGGTGCCACGACCGCGGAAGAGGCCAGCATCGGTGTGGGACGCGCGCGTCAGGCGGTCCACACGGAGAACCGTGCGGCACGTGCTGCCGGTGGCGCACCCATGATCAAGGACACGGTCATCGCCAACGACCCCTTCTTCATGGCGAGCCCGGTTCCTGAGGGTGGTCTTGTGCGGATCACCGGTACGAAGCCGCCGTGCGGTCCGTGCCAGTCGCAAATGCGGCTTTCCGCCGAGGACACGGCCTCGACATTTGAATACCTGTGGCCGGATGGAAATGGTGGAATGAACCGCTTCAGGACGTCCGGATAGGTCGATCCGGGTTCCGCGGGCGGGTTGCCGCGGATACCCGGACGTGATCCACTGATAAGGCTCCCGCTGGTCAGCCGTCTCATAGGCTGCACCCGCGGGAGCTTTGTCATGTGGCTGTACGATGCCCTCCATGGACACTCCGCGAGAAGACATGCGTTGCGGGATCTGCGGTCAGCCGCTGGACACCCATGACGCTCACCAGCAGCATGACGGCGGGCAGCCCATCCGAAATGGAAGGCGTGTCACATTCGTCGTCGTCGAGTTGCGCGGGGCCCTTGCCCTCTATCAGGCGGTCGATGACCCGTCCGAGACGCTCAAGGTCGTCGCCGCCGGTCTGGCAGAACAATTGGGAATTTCGGTGTCCGAGCTAGCCGGCTGCCGATACTCGTGCTGGGTTGAGCCGACCCCGTACGGTGCCATCGAAAGCGACTTCAAACTCGCCTGACAGCAGGTGCGAAAAGCCCGGCCGAATTTTCGCGGCCGGGCTTTCGGGTGGGGTGCTCGTCGAGGCCTGCGTGTCACTGCCGTGTCAGCCCCGACCGCCCCTCCCTCTCCAACCGCAACCCCTCCTCCATCACCGCCCGCGCGATCGGCGCCGCGTTCCCGCCGCCGCTGATGTCCGTCCGGTTCGCCTCCGCGTCCTCGACGACCACCGCGACCGCGACCGCCGGCTGGGCGGAGTCCGAGGCCTGGGCCCAGGCGATGAACCAGGCGTACGGCGTGCCGGTGTTGCCGAGGCCGTGCTGGGCGGTGCCCGTCTTGCCGCCGACCCGGGCGTCGGGGATCGCGGCGTTCGTGCCGGTGCCGTCCTCGACCGCGCGGATCATCAGGTCCTGGAGGCGGGTCGCCGTCGAGGGGTTCATGGCCTGGCGGTAGCTGCGGCGGCCGCTCGTGTCGACGGTGGTGCCGCCCGAGGTGGTGGTGCGCTCGACCAGGTGGGGCTGGGCGATCTCGCCGTTGTTCGCCACGGCCGCCGCGATCATCGCCATCTGGAGCGGGGTGGCCGCCGTGTCGAACTGGCCGATCGACGACAGCGCGAGCTGGTCGGCGCTCATGTCGGTGTCGAAGTTCGACTTCGCCACCCAGGACGGGATCCGCAGCCCCGTGTCGTTGAAGCCGAACTTCTGCACCGCGTCGACCATGTCGTCCAGGCCCACCTTCACACCGAGCCCGGCCATCACCGTGTTGCACGACCACTGGATCGCGTACGCGAGCGAGGCGTTCGCGCAGCCGGTGGCCTCGTTCGGGAGCACCTGGCGGGTGCCGGGAAGCACGAACGGGTCCGGGATGCCGGTCGGCGCGTCCACGTCCGTCACCACGCCCGCGTCCAGGGCCGCGGCCGCCGTCACGATCTTGAAGGTCGAGCCGGGGGGATACGTCTGCCGGATCGCGCGGGCGAGCATCGGCTGGTTCGGGGAGGTGTTCAGGCGCTTCCACGCCTCGGCCACCGCCGGCCCCGTCCCGGACAGCAGCCCCGGGTCGTACGACGGCGAGGACACCAGCGCGAGGATGCGGCCGCTCGACGGTTCGATCGCCGCGACCGCGCCCCGCCTGCCGTCCAGGCCGCGGAAGGCCGCCTCCTGCATCCGGGCCCGGATCGTCGTCACGACGTCCCCGCCCGGCTGCCGGCCACGGCTCACGCCGTTCCACAGAGGCAGCGGCGCCAGCATCGGGTCGGTGCCCGACAGCAGGTCGTCCTCGGCGTTCTCCAGGAGCGTGGTCCCGTACGTCTGCGAGGCGTAGCCGGTCACCGGCGCGTACAACGGGCCCTGGAGGTACGTGCGTTCCCAGCGCAGTTGCTGGCCGCTGTCGCGGGAGCCGGTCACCGGCTTTCCGTCGACGACGATCTCGCCCCGCGGCTGGCCCCAGCGGGTGATCGCGATCCGGCGGTTGGCCGGGTTGTCGTCGTACGCGTCCGCCTCGAAGACCATCACCCGCGCCGCGTTCACGAGCAGCGCCGCCAGCAGGAGGAGACAGAGCGCGGCGGCCCGCCTGATGTAGCGGATCACATGACCTCCCTCATGGGGTCCCTCATCTCGCGTCCTCCGTGATCGGGGCGATGACGCCCGCGTCCGCCATGTCCGGGCGCGGCGCGCGCGCCGAGTCGGAGACCCGGACGAGCAGCGCCACGATCACCCAGTTCGTGACGACCGAAGAGCCGCCCTGGGCCAGGAACGGCATCGCCATGCCCGTCAGCGGGATCAGGCCCATCACCCCGCCCGCGATGACGAACACCTGGAGCGCGAGGATCGACGCGAGGCCGATGGCCAGCAGCCGGCCGAACGGGTCCCGCAGGGCCAGTCCGGCCCGGTAACCGCGGGCCACGAGCAGGGCGTAGAGCAGGAACAGCGCGCTCAGTCCGACCAGGCCGAGCTCCTCGCCCGCCGTGGCGAGGATGAAGTCCGACTTGGTGGCGAAGCCGATGAGGATCGAGTGCCCGAGGCCGAGCCCGGCGCCGAGCATCCCGCCCGCGGCGAACGCGAACAGGGACTGGGCCAGCTGCCCGGGCCCGTCGCCCGCGCGGATCGAGGCGAAGGGGTCGAGCCAGTCCTGGACCCGGGTGTGCACGTGTGGTTCGAGGCTGCCGACGAGGAACGCGCCCGCCGCCGCGAGCAGCAGGCCGACCGCGATCCAGCCGGTGCGCCCGGTCGCCACGTACAGCATGATCACGAACAGGCCGAAGAAGAGGAGCGACGTACCCAGATCCCGTTCCAGGACCAGGACGCCGACGCTCAGCACCCAGATCGCCAAGATCGGACCGAGCACCCGCCCCGTGGGGAACTGCAGCTTCCAGACCTTGCGGCCCGTGTACGCGAGCGCGTTGCGGTTGGCGGCGAGGTACGCGGCGAAGAAGACGGCCAGCAGGATCTTGGCGAACTCGCCCGGCTGGAAGGACAGTCCGTCGATCCGGATCCAGATCTTGGCGCCGTTCACCGCGGGGAAGAAGATCGGCAGCGTCATCAGCCCGAGCGCCGCCGCCACCGACAGGTACGCGTACCGCTGCAGCACCCGGTGGTCGCGCAGCAGGACCACCACCACGATGAACAGCGTCACGCCGAGCGTCGACCAGACCAACTGGGTGGGCGCCGCCCGGTCGCCCGGCGTCTCCAAGTCCAGCCGGTAGATGAGGACCAGGCCGAGACCGTTGAGCAGGACGGCGATCGGCAGCAGGAGCGGGTCGGCGAACGGGGCGCGCAGCCGCACCGCGAGATGCGCGAGCAGCGCCAGCAGCCCGAGCCCGGCGCCGTAGCGTGCGGCGTCCGGAGGTACGGCGCCGTTACGGGCGAGGCCGACCTCCGCGTAGCCGTACACGCAGATCAGGACCGCCCCGACCAGGAGCGACAGCTCCACACCGCGCCGCTTCGGGACGCGCACCCCGGGCGGGGGTGCGTCCTGGGCGGCGGGGCGCGGTGCGGTCATGGACCGCAACGTAGCAAGCAGTAAGCCTTATGTCCCTTTTGTGTGACGGTGCGCCGTCACGCCCTTCCTCCCGGCTCCTCGGGGGGCGTGGACGTGCTTTCGTGCCCGCAAACTGCGGCGAGCGCGGGTGCGAGCGCGGGTGCGGGAGCGGGCGCGAGCGCGGGTGCGGGGTGCCTAGCCGTCCTTGTCGTGATTCCTGTCCGTGCGCCGCTCCGTGTCCGCGTCCCCCTCCGTGTCCGGGTCGCCCTCCGTGGTCGCGTCGCCCTCCGTGTCCGCGTCGCCCTCCGTGTCGGGGTCGCCCTCGGCCGGCCGTACGTACTCCGGGAGCGTCAGGCGGGCCACCGCGCCGCCGCCCTCCTCCGCGGGCGCGTTGGCGAAGACCAGCTCCGCGCCGATCACCTCCGCCTGGCCCACCGCGATCGTCAGGCCGAGCCCGTGGCCCTTGCCGCCGCTCTCCGTGCGGAAGCGCTGTGGTCCGGACGCCAGCAGATACGCGGGATAGCCCGCGCCGTGGTCCCGTACGGTCACCACCGGCCCGTCCACCGTCAGGACCACCGGCGGGGCACCGTGCTTGTGCGCGTTGGCGACCAGATTGCCGAGCACCCGCTCCAGGCGCCGCTTGTCCGTCTCGACCGCCGCGGCACGCAGCACCCGCGTCTCGGTGCTCGTGCCGGAGGTGGCGGCGGAGGCGCGCACCACGCGCTCGGCGAGCGACACCAGGTCGTGCACATCCAGGTCGACCCTCTCGGTGCCGGCGTCGAGCCGCGAGATCTCCAGGAGGTCCTCGGTGAGCCCGCGCATCGCGCTGACCCGGTCCCGCACGAGCTCCGACGGACGTCCCTCGGGCAGCAGTTCGGCCGCGGCGGACAGGCCGGTCAGCGGGGTGCGCAGCTCGTGCGCCACGTCCGCCGTGAACCGCTGCTCGGTCTGCAGCTTGCGCTGCAGCGAGGAGGCCATGGTGTCGAGCGCGCCCGCGACGACGGCCACCTCGTCCTGCGGCCGCGAAGGGTCCTTCGTCCGCGGATCGTCCACTCGCGCGTCCAGGTCGCCGGCGCTGATCCGCCCGGCCACCTGCGCGGTCGCATGCAGCCGCCGGGTGATCCGCGTGACGGCGAAGGCGCCGACGAGCAGGGTCGCGCCGATGGCCAGGACGGAGGAGCCGAGGATCGAGCGGTCGAGCCTGTCGATCGTGTCGGCGCTCTGCGAGTAGTCGACCTTGACCGCCAGCGCGCGGCCGTCCGCCGGGCCCGCCGCCCACATCGTCGGGCGCCCCTCGTACTCGCTCACCATCGTGCCGCTCTCGCCGCGCAGCGCGAGCGCCCGCAGCGATTCCGGCAGCCCGGGCGGGTCCACGCCCGCGAACCGGGGGAGTGGCTCGCCCGCCTGGTACAGCCGGCCGACCTCGCCGAGCCGCGTCAGCGCCTTGTCGCGCGAGTCCTTCACGGTCTGGCCGGCGACGGAGACGTGTACGAGCACGCCGAGCAGCGCGGCCAGCGCGCAGCACATGACGGCGATGAAGACCGCCGCCTTCCACGTGAGGGTCGCGGTCCACGCCGGGAGGCGCGGCCGCCTCACTGCCCCGCCTCGGGGGCCACGGGCGGCGGGACCGGGATCGGCGCCGTGCTGCCGGAGGGGGCCGGGGTGGGGCTGGGCGTGACGAAGACGGGGGCCGGTACGAGCGTGGCGCCGGTCCCGGGCGGTTTGACCCGGACGATCTCGTCCCGGGCGGGCAGCATCGAGCCCTGCTGCTCGTCCCAGGACCAGGCGGTCCGGTACTCGTAGCCGGGGATCCCGGCCGAGCTGGACCGCGTGATGAGGTCCCGGCCGGCCAGTTCGACGCTGACCACCTGGTCGACGGTCGACATGATCCGGGTCAGCCCCTCGTTCTCGGCGAGGTAGACCCGGACCCCGAGCTGCTGGTCGGGCATCCGGATGCCGACGATCAGCTCGTCGCGCCCGTTGCCGGTGAGGTCGCGGTAGTACGGGGCGAGGATCGGGCAGTGCGCGCGGTCCGTGTCGCAGGCCTCGATGGCCCGTACGGTCTCCGCGTACATCCCGTCCGCCCCGGAGCGCGCGTCGGTGTGCGCGCGGACCTCGGACCGGACCACCTCGACCGGGTCGACGCGGTGCACGTCGTTGTCCGGGACCTCGATGCCGGCGACCCGCTGGGTGTCGGTCTCGCCGTAGTCGATCGGTGGGTTGGTGGCGGGCGGCAGATCGGGCCAGAGCCGGACCGGGCCCACGGCGTCGGGGGTACGGCCCGCGCTCTGCAGACCGCCCTGGCCGCCGCAGCCGGTGAGGACGAGAGCGAGCGCGCAGAGCACCGCGACCGGGACGGTCGCGGTGACGGCGCACTGCACGAGGCGCGCTCCCACGCTTCTCCTTCCTCCTCCGGGGCCCATCGGACCTCGGGGTGCCCCTCGGGGGCCTCCTTGCTCCCTCGGGGCCTCCTTGCTCCCTTGGGTCCTCTCGGCTCCCTCGGGGCCTCTGGGCTCCCTCGGACCGTCGACGACCCACGGGGGCGTTGGCCTGCCTTGCCCGCCGTGGCCCTCGGGACCTCGGGGACTCCGGGACCTTGGGGGCCCAGGGGGCCCAGGGGACCTCTGGGGTGCAGATGCCCCCACAGGCCCTGGCGGTCCAGGGGATCTCCGGGGCTCAGAGGCTTCCACGGGCCTTCGGGGTCCGGGGGTCTCGCGGGCTCAGAGGCTTCCACAGGTCATGAGGCGCAGCTCGGGACGGACGGTTCTCCCGTAGACCTTATTCGTACGGAAGTCCTTTTTGTCTACTCACTCGGTCTCGCGGGCTGCGGACGGAGCCCCCGCGCCGTCCCCGGATTCACCCCGGTCGCGCCTCCGACCTGCGGCTTTGCCGCGTTCCGCAGCCGCCCGGGTGTGGATATACGCGTGTGGGGGGAGGGGCCGCCGCCCCTCCCCCCACACCCACCCGATCCGTCAGAACCCGTGCCGCTCCATCTGGGACAGTGCCGCCCGGCACAGGGTGAGGAGCTTCTCGTCGTCATGGACGTCGTGCGAGCCGGCGCCGTCCTCGCGTGCGTTGTGGCGACGGGAGCGGGCCAGCTCCGCACGGATCGCGGGTTCGGCCGCGGCCGCCGCCGAACCCATCTCCGCGAGGCACTCCGCCACCGCCACCCGGGCGTGCCGGTTCTCCTCCCAGGCCGCCAGCAGCACCGGAAGCACGGGACCGGCGTCCCCGGCGACCCGCCACAGCGCCGCCGCCGAACGCACCCGCACCCACAGGTCCCGGGCGCCCAGGCCCGCCCGCAGGGCCGGGGCCGCCTCCGCCGCCGCCGGCCCGATCGCGCCCAGCGCCTGCGCCGCCGCGCACCACTCCACGCCCGTCGCCCCCGGCCGCAGCCACCGCTCCAGGGCGCCGAGGGCCTCCGTGAGCGAACCGTCCAGCGACCACACGGCCCGCGCCGCCATCGCGGACACCGCCGCCGAGTCCGAGCCGAGCAGCCGCCGCGCCTCCGGCAGCGCCTCCCGGGCCACCGGCCCGAACGCCGCGAGCGTGCGCAGACACGCCTCACGCACCCAGTCCTGCCGGTTCGACGGCGCCCCGCGCAGCACCCGCAGCACCTCCGGCAGCGCCTGGGTGCCCCGGACCGCCGCCAGCGCGAAGAGCAACGGCGCCGCCCGGTCGTACAGCAGGTCGTCGAGCTCCACCTCCGCGAGCCTGCGCCGCAGCAGCGGCGCCAGCGGCAGCGCGGCCGGCCCGAGCGCGTCCACCGCGTACAGCAGCTCCCGCCGTACCTCCCGCTCCTCCTCCAGGGCCCGCGCGAGCAGCGGGACGGCGCGGGCGTCGCCCGAGCGGGCGAGCGCGAGCAGCGCCCCGCCCCGGCCGGCCCGTGCGCCCGGGGCCGGCAGGCCCAGCGGCCCGGCGGGCGACGTGGCCAGCCGTACGGCGAGCGCGTCCGCGGCCGGACCGCCCAGCTCGAACAGACGCTCCAGGAAGGACGTGGCCGCCTCCCGCAGCCGCGGCTCCGGGTCGCTCAGCTGCGCCCCGACGAGCCGCACGACCTCGTCGTAGCGCCCGCGCCAGACCCGTATCAGACCCCCGCACAGCCAGATCGCGTCCGAACGCTGCCCCCAGTCGGGGCTGCGCAGCTGGGCCACGATGAGCGCGATGCGGTCGTCGACCCGGTCGTCGAGGGCGCCGTGCAACGTACGGAGCAGTTCCTCCGTCCAGGGGGTGGGGCGGCCCGCCGAGTGCTCCTCCAGGAGCTCGCGGACCTGTCCGATCAGCGTCGGGGCGGCCGCCCTGGGCGTCTCGACGGGCCGGTCCCGCGGCGTGGTGCGGACCTCGTCGAGCAGGACGGTCACCCGATCCACCACGTCCATCGGGATGGCCGCGGGCGCGCACCGGGCGAGCTGGGCGAGCGCCGCGAGCCGGAGCCCCGGTGCCTGCGCCGCCCGGGACAGCCAGTCCAGCCAGTCGACGATCTGGGCGCGCAGCGACTCGTGGCGCAGGGCGATCCGGCCCACGGCGGCGACGAGCGCGAGCCGCACCTCGGTGTCCCTCTCGACCGTGAGCCGCTCGCGCAGCAGGTCGAGCACCCGCGCCGGTTCGTAGTGCAGCGAGGCCAGCGCGCAGGGCGCCGCGAGCCGCACCTCGGGGTCGGGGTCGTCGACGAGGTCGAAGAAGACGTCGGCGCCGGCCGCGACCGCGGCGGCGGCCATCGCGTAGTTCGCCGCCGGGATGAAATCGGCGTCGTCCGGGTCGAGTTCGTCCAGCTCCTCGTCACCGCACAGGTCGATCCCGCCGATGCTGGTGAGTAACTCGACGATGCCGCCCCGGTCCTGGACCGTGGGGTCGGCGACGAGTTCGAGGAGGAAGGGGATGCAGGCCAGCGTCGAGTCGTACACGTCGCCCTGGTGGTGCACCGCGCCGTACATCCCGTCGAGGGCGTTCTCGCGTTCGGCGGGGTCGTCGGAGGCGAGTCCCTGCAACAGCTCCGGAACGTCGTCCGCGGGGCCGTACGCATGCCCCAACGAGGCCCAGTCGACCTCCTCGATCCCCGTCAGCATGCCCGACCGCCTTCCCCGTGAGCGCTGTACCAGGCAGCAAGTGTGCACCAGCGCAAGGGCAACAAGGCCCTGCCTGCCGGACGCGGTCCCGAAACCCCCGCGCGGCCGCACGCTTTGCGCCACGCGCGGGTACGCCGGGGGCCCCGGCCGGCCCCCGCCCCGCCCTTCCGGGGCCCCCGCGGCGCCCCTGCCAGGGGTCCCCGGCCCGGCGATCGCACGGCGGACATGGGCACTTGCGCGCCGGGGCGCGGGGAGGGGCTCCCGCGGTGGGCACACAGGGAGTTTGTCCTGAACGGAGCGGAGGGGAGGAGGAGTCGAGATCCGGCCGAGGGGCGCGTTCGCATACGAGGAGGGGGCGGGGGCGTGTATGGCGGGGCGCGGAGGAGGGGGTGCGCCGGTCGGGCGGGGCGCGGGGGATGAGGGTGCGCCGGTCGGTCGGGGCGCGGGGGAGGGGGCGCCGGTCGGACGGGGCGGGCGGGTCGGGTTGCGTGGTGTCTGGCGGGTTGTGCGGGTCGGGGTAGCGCGGGGGTGTGGCGGGGCGGGCCGGCCTGGGTTGAGGGGGGGTGTGGCGGGGCGGCCCGGCCTGGGTTGAGGGGGGTGTGGCGGGGCGGGCCGGCCGGGGTTGCGCGCCGTGTGGCGGGCGGGTCCGCCCGTGGGGCGCGACCGTGGGCTGTCGGTGTCAGGCGGCGCCTTCATGGGGGGCGGAGTCGCCGCGGTGGCGTTTGCGGAGGTCGTGGTCGTGGTCGTGGGGGTCGGGGTCGTGGTCGTGGGGATCGGGGTCGCGGTCGTGGGGGTCGGGGTCGTGGGGGTCGGCGGCGCCGGGTTCGGGCTTGGGTTCGGCTTCCGGGCCACCGTCGCTCGGACCGTCGATCTCCTCCGTCTCCGGCGTCTCCTCCCGTACGCGTACGAACCGTGCGACGTCCTGGCGGGTGCGGATCAGCCGGACCTCGACGGGCAGCGGGTCGGTGAGCGGGCGTACGGGTCCGTGCTCGGGGTCGTTCACCGGTTCGGCCGCGAGCCGGTCCGCCGCGAACTCGGCGACCTCGCGGGCCTGCGGTCCGGTCAGCCGCGGGGCGGTCCGCAGGGCGCGCCCGTCCGCCAGCCGTACGAGCACGGCGTGCGGACGGCCGGGCGGCCCGAACACCCCTACCAGCAGGGCGTCTTCGGTGTCCGCGTGGCGGACCTTCCGCCAGGACCAGGTGTGGCCCGGCCGGTACGTCGAGTCCCAGGCCTTGGCCACGACCCCCTCGACCCCTGCGTCCCGCAGCGCGCCGAACCACTCCCGGGCGGTCTGCTCGTCATCGGTGGCGAGCACCCGCTGGAGCGGGGGGCCGGTCCCGTCGAGGGCGGTGCCGAGGAGCGCCCAGCGTTCGCGGAGGGGACGGCCGCGGAGGTCGTGGCCGGGGAGGGCGAGCAGGTCGAAGGCGATGTAGGAGACGGGAACCCCGGCCCGCTCGCGCTCGCGGTGGGAGCGGAGGAGGTCGGTGAAGCTGAGCCGCCCGTCGCGGTAGGCGCAGAGTTCGCCGTCCAGGACGATCCCCGGTGGCAGGGCCTCGCCCAGGTAGGCGGCGATGCCGGGGAACTCGGGGGCCAGGTCGCGCCGGTTCCGGGACTGGAGGAAGACCCGGCCGTCGTCGAGGACGAAGGCGAGCGCGCGGAAGCCGTCGAGCTTGAGGGAGTACTGGAAGCCGCCGCGGGTGCTCCCCTGCCGGGGCATCTCGTCGACGGCCTTCGGCCGCATGACCTCCAGGGGCGGCCGCAGGACGACGGCCGGGTCCGTGCCGGAGCCCGCGTTCCGTCCGCCGGCCGGGGGTGTCACGGCAGGACCCCCGCCGCGTCCGGGTCGAAGAGCGGGGCGAGCAGCTCGCCGTACGTCTCCAGACGTGGCGCGATGTCGTCCATGAGGAACACGAGCGGGTCGGGAGCGCCGCCCCCCGCGGTGGCCCGTGCCGCACCAGCCGAGGCGGCCGCACCCGCGCGCTTGCCGTCGCTCCCTCCGCTCCGGCCCTTCCCTCCGCTGCCCGCCTCCGCGGCCTCCCGGACCTCGTCCCAGGTGACCGGTGCGGAGACGGTCGGCAACCGGCGGGCCCGCAGGGTGTACGGGGTGGCGGTGGTCTTCGCGGCGGCGTTCTGGCTGTGGTCGACGAAGACTTTGCCCGGCCGCAGGGCCTTCGCCATCCGGTGCACGACGAGTCGCGGCAGCGCGGCCTCCGCCTCGACGGCGAGCCGGCGCGCGTAGGCGGAGACCTGGTCGGAGGGGGTCGGTACCAGGGGTACGAGGAGGTGCACACCCTTGGACCCGGAGGTCTTCGCGTAGGCCGTGAGACCGTCGGCGGCGAGGCGTTCCCGCAGGTGGAGGGCGACCCGGCAGCATTCGACGACGGTCGCGGGCGGGCCCGGGTCCAGGTCCAGGACCAGCCGGTCGGCGACGGCGGGGGAGTCCTCGCGCCACTGCGGGGTGTGGAACTCGACGACGAGGTTCGCCGCCCACATCAGGGAGGGCAGGTCCTGGATCACGACCTGCCGGGCGCGGGGGGCGTCGGAGCGGGGCACGGGGGTGGTGTTCACCCAGGTGGGGGTGCCGGGCGGCGGGTTCTTGGTGAAGAAGAGCTGCCCGTCCGGGCCGTCCGGGTAGCGCAGGAAGGACACCGGGCGGTCGCGCAGATGAGGCAGGATCGCGGCCCCGACGGTCGCGTAGTAGTGCAGGAGCTCGCCCTTGGTGGTGCCGGTGGCCGGGTGGAGGACCTTGTCCAGGTTGCTGAGCGCAAGGCGCCGCCCCTCCACCTCTGTGATGGGCGTCATACGATGAGAATCCCATGATTCCCGTACATCTGGCGTGAACCCGGCAAATCCCGTGAAAGGGGATGAATCGTGCGATCCATCTGGAACGGGGCCATATCCTTCGGGCTGGTCAGCATCCCGATCAAGCTGGTCAACGCCACCGAGAGCCACTCGGTCTCGTTCCGGCAGATCCACATCGAGGACGGCGGGCGCATCCGCTACAAGAAGGTGTGCGAGCTGGACGGGGAGGAGGTCACCCAGGCGGAGATCGGCAAGGCGTACGAGGACGCCGACGGGACCATGATTCCGATCACCGACGAGGACCTGGCCGCCCTGCCGCTGCCGACGGCGAAGACGATCGAGATCGTGGCCTTCGTGGGGGCCGGCGAGATCGACCCGCTCCAGATGGACGCCGCCTACTACCTCTCCGCCAACGGGGTGCCCGCCGCCAAGCCGTACACCCTGCTGCGCGAGGCGCTGAAGCGAAGCGACAAGGTGGCCGTGGCGAAGTACGCCCTGCGCGGGCGCGAGCGGCTCGGGATGCTGCGGGTCGTGGACGACGTCATCGCCATGCACGGACTGCTCTGGCCGGACGAGATCCGCGCGCCGGAGGGTGTGGCGCCAGAGACCCAGGTGACCGTGCGCGAGGCCGAACTCGACCTGGCGGACGCCCTGATGGCCACGCTCGGCGAGGTCGACATCGACTCGCTCCACGACGACTACCGCGAGGCCGTGGAGGAGATGATCGCCGCGAAGGCCGAGGGCGGCGCGGGCGTCGCCCCGGCGGAGCCGGAGACGGGCGGCGGAGGACAGGTCATCGACCTGATGGCGGCTCTGGAGAGCAGCGTACGGGCGGCCAAGGAGGCCCGCGGCGAGAAGGCGGGGGCGTCGGAGGCGAGGGAGGCGTCGGAGGCCGAGGTCACCGAGCTGCGACCTCGTAAGAGAACGGCGGCCGCGGTGCCGAAGGAGACGGGCGCGAAGAAGTCCACGGCGCGGACGGCCGCGAAGAAGACGGCGGCGCCGGCCCGGAAGTCGACCGCGAAGACGGCGAAGACGGCGAAGTCGACGACACCGGCGACGACGAAGACGACCGCAACGAAGACGACCGCAACGAAGTCGACGGCGAAGAAGGCGACGGCGAAGAAGACGCCGGAGAAGACGCAGGCGAAGAAGGCCACGACGGCGAAGAAGCAGCCGGCCAAGTCCCAGACGCAGAAGAAGGCGACTCCGCGCAAGCGTTCGGCGTGACGTGGTGACGTGGTGACGTGGTGACGTGGTGGCGTGGTGGCGCGGTCGTGTGGTGATGTCGCTACGCGGCGGTGTGGTGACGTGGTGATGGCGCGATGCGGTGACGTGGCGGGGCGCGACGCGGTGGGGCGGTGACGGTGTGAAGCCGTAACGTCGAGGGAGGCGTCGCCTTTTCCGCCCCCTCGGTTGGGCACACGTGTACGGTCAGGGCTGCCCGCAGGTGCGGACCAGGCCCACGGACCGCCCCCACGGACCGCCGTCATGGATCACCGCCACGGACACGCCGCCGCGACCACCGCCCACGGGACAGCCGGAGGACACCGACCGATGCAGGCCGACGCCTGGCTCCTGGACCTCGATGAGACGCGTGACGCCGCCCTGGTCGCCCGGCTCGACGCCTCCGTCCTCGACGCGCGAGAACGCGAGCGCGCCGCCGCATTCGTCCGTGCCGCCGACCGGGCGCTGTACATCACGGCCCACGTGGTACTGCGCACCGTGCTCGCCGAACTCCACGACGTACGACCCGAGGACCTGGTCTTCACGCGGGAGCCGTGCCCCTGCTGCGGGGCTCCGCACGGCCGCCCGGCACTGGACGCGGCGTCCCTCTCCGTACCGCCGCTGCACTTCTCGCTGTCGCACACCCGGGGCCGGATCCTGATCGCGACCGCGCCTGTCCCGGTCGGCGCGGACGTCGAACTGCGCCCGGAGCCGACGGCGGTAGAGGAGCTGCTGTCCGTACTGCACCCCTTGGAGCGGGCGGAGATCGAGGCGGCGGGGGACGCGGCAGGAGGCCCGGCGGGAGAACCGACCGGGCGGGCCGCCGCGTTCGGCCGCATATGGGCACGCAAGGAGGCGTACCTGAAGGGCCTGGGTACGGGCCTGGGCCGCGCGCCCCACCTCGACTACGTCGGCGGCGGCGCACCGGAGGTGGGCGAAGCCCCGGAGGGACCGCAGGAGCCTGCCGACGCAACGCGGGAGCCGACCCGGGCAATGCTGGAGCCGACCGCGCCCCGCCCCTGGGCCGCGCCTGCGCCCGCGACCGCGCCTCGCCTCCCGACCGTGCCTGCGCCCGCGACCGCGCCTCGCCTCCCGACCGTGCCTGCGCCCGCGCCCGCGACCCGCCTCCCGACCGCGCCCGCGCCCGGGACCACGCCCCGCCCCTGGACCACGCCCGGGGCCGGGGCCGCGCCCGGGGCCGGGACCGGGGCGTGGACCCCGCCCCCGCCCCCGCCCCGCCACCCGGCCGGTTGGACCCTCCACGACCTCCCCTGCGGCCATGCCCACCACGGCGCGGTGGCCCTGAACTCCCCGGGTTCGGAAGCCGAGCCGCCCGCCCTGCACCGCCTCTCCCTCGACGCGCTCGCCGCCTCGGGCGACACGGGCATCGGCACGTAGGACCCAACCGAACGCCGACCCAAGGCCGTTAAGCCGTAAAACGGGATGAACTAATCACGTTCAGGAAGGCGCCACCGCCTCCCCGCAACCCATGCGCCGCCCCTCCGCGCCCGCCCCCGCGGAGGAGGTTCCGACGAGAATGCGGGTCGACCCCGGGGAGATCTCGAGGCGGCTTCGGGGAGACCGCGCGCAGGCTCCGAGAAGGCCCGGCGGAGCCCGCCGGCAGCCTCGCCGATGCCCGCCGACACTCTCCCCGATGCCCGTCGGCACCCTCGCCGACGTCCCTACCCCACCCCTATAGGACCCCTCGACGACCCTCAAGGCGGTCAGCTCGCCGTATAGCGGACGGAGTTGGTCGCCCTTCGGACAACTGTCGGTCAAATCCTTGTTGCATACCTGTCAATCAGGCCTGCTCGCTGGCACGCTCGCTCCCGCACCACCCCCCACACAGATCCCCCACGCGTAACAGCGAAGGAGCCCGCGTGACCCGCCAGCAGTCCTCGCGCCGTACCCCCCGCACCACCGCCCGCGCCGCCGCCCTGATCGCATCGGCCGCCATGGTCGTCGTCGGAGTCCAGACCGGATCCGCCAACGCCGATGCCCAGCGTGAAGCGGGCGCGACCGCGCTCGTGCTCTCCGGCGGCCAGCGCGCCGCCGCCATCCACGAGGCGCAGACCGAAGCGGCCGGCACCGCGAAGGCCATCGGCCTCTCCGGCCAGGAGAAGCTCGTCGCCCGGGATGTCGTCAAGGACGCGGACGGCACCGTCCACACCCGCTACGAGCGCACCTACGAGGGCCTGCCGGTCCTCGGCGGCGACCTCGTCGTGCACGAGAAGAAGAACGGCGCCCGCTCCACCACCAAGGCGACCGAGGCCCGTATAACCGTGGCCAGCACGACCCCGGCCCTCACCGAGTCGGCCGCCGCCAAGACGGCGGTCGCCTCGGCGGACGCGAAGGCGCCCAAGGCCTCCGACGCCCGCAAGGTGATCTGGGCGGCCACCGGCAAGCCGGTCCTCGCCTGGGAGACCGTCGTCACCGGCACGCAGGCCGACGGCACCCCGAGCCGTCGCCACGTCATCACGGACGCCAACAGCGGCAAGGAGCTGTACGCGTACGAGGCCATCGAGACCGGCGTCGGCAACACGATGTACGGCGGCCAGGTGACGCTCGGTACGGCCCCCTCGTACACCCTCACCGACACCGCCCGCGGTGGCCACAAGACGTACGACCTGAACGGCGGCACGTCCGGCACCGGCACGCTCTTCACCAACTCCACCGACACGTGGGGCAACGGCCTGGCATCCAACCGTGCGACGGCGGCCGCGGACGCCCACTACGGCGCGGCCGTGACGTGGGACTTCTACAAGAACGAGCTGGGTCGCAACGGCATCCGCGGTGACGGCGTCGCCGCGTACTCCCGCGTGCACTACGGCAGCGCCTACGTGAACGCGTTCTGGGACGACAGCTGCTTCTGCATGACGTACGGCGACGGCATCGGCAACACCCACCCGCTCACGTCCCTCGACGTGGCCGGCCACGAGATGTCGCACGGCCTGACCTCCTCCACCGCCAACCTCCGCTACAGCGGCGAGTCCGGCGGCCTGAACGAGGCGACGTCCGACATCTTCGGCACCGCGGTGGAGTTCTACGCGAACAACTCCACGGACGTCGGCGACTACCTCATCGGCGAGAAGATCGACATCAACGGCAACGGCACGCCGCTCCGTTACATGGACAAGCCGAGCAAGGACGGCCAGTCCGCCGACTACTGGTCGAAGTCGGTCGGCCGCCTGAACGTGCACTACTCCTCGGGCCCGGCCAACCACTTCTTCTTCCTGCTGTCCGAGGGCAGCGGCACGAAGACGGTCAACGGCGTCACCTACAACTCGCCGACCTACGACGGCTCCACCGTCACGGGCATCGGCCGCCAGAAGGCCTACAAGATCTGGTACAAGGCCCTCTCCACCTACATGACCTCCTCCACCGGCTACTCCGGTGCCCGCACGGCCACCCTCTCGGCGGCCAAGGACCTCTACGGCACGGGCAGCGCCGAGTACAACGCGGTCGCGGCGGCGTGGACGGCGATCAACGTGAAGTAAGGCTCGCGGAAGCGAGACGAGGTCACCCGATCACCGGGTGAGCTCGGGGCCGTGCCCGTCCTGGTCGGACGAGCACGGCCCCTTTCGTCGTCCGGCCCGAGCCAGGGGAGCCGCCCGGCGTGACCCGGCGGCCGCCCAACTCCCGCCAGGGAAACGGCCCGTGCGGGATGTCGGTGACGCGCGGGTCGGCCTGTGCATTGTTAGTCTCTTTGTGGGCGGTGGACCGAAGGTTCATGGGTCGCGGGTCACGGATCACGGGTCACGGATCACGGGTCACGGGTCACGGGTCGCGGATCACGGGTCACGGGTCACGGGTCACGGATCACGGACGAGGGATGCCGGATCGCAGATCTCCATGTCTCCACCGCACACGACGACGGGGGAAGGACGGGGAGAGCAAGTGGCTGGAACCCACCGCACCCGCGACCGACGTCAAGCCCCACGATTTCGCCCACTTCGGCCTCCCGGAACCGGAGACCCTCAAGGACGGCGTCCGCTACGGCTACGTCTGCCCGAGCCCCGCCACGGGCGACGGTGGCCCGGACAAGCCCACCGGATCCCCTTCCCCCACGTCCGAGGACCCGTTCGGCTCGCCCGACGCGTACGACACGTCCGACGGGCGCTGCGTCAGCCTGTACGCCCACGAGTACGCCCCGGACCGCACCCGCGTCTACCTCCGAGCCCGCTACGAACCCGGCATCAGCCCCCTCCCGGTACCCCCGTCGTCCCCCTCGCACTGACCGAAGCGGCCGCAGCCGCCCGGGGCAGCTGGAGCCGAACGCCGTCCGGCTGCCCCGACCGGCTGATCGGGCGAACGGGATGACTGTCAGTGCCGACCCCTACGCTGCGCTTCGACCCGGACGGTTGCAGTGGGGAGAGGCAGAGATGGGCGGCAACGCGTGGATGCAGACGGGCCCGTACCAGCCCGATCTGGCGGCTGCCTTCCGCCAGGCCCAGGAAGAGAGCCTGGCGGCGGACGACCACGGCTTCGAAGGACGCTCCGTCGAGGACCTGTGGCGCGACGAGGACTGGCACGAGTACGTCTTCACCGGCGGCACGGCTTCGGTGCTCGACTTCCCCGCGATGATCGATGCCACGGACGACGACGACGGCCCGTTCATGCGTCCGCTGACGGACGGCGAGATACGCGCCTGGTCCCCGGGCGGCCACCCCACCCAGGAAGAATGGGACAGAGCCCTCGACACAGGCCGCCTGACCTTCCCGAACCGGGCCCAGGGAAACTGCACGGTGCTGTACCGCGACGGCCGCCCCGCCCTGATCGGGTACTGGGGGATGACCGCCGACTGACGACTGGACCGACACGGCTCGAGCCCCTCGCCGGTGGCCCGGCCGGAATACCCAGGCGCGTTCGGAAGAGGGCCTGGCCGCCGACTTCCTGACTACTCGTGGAGGCTGGCTGCCTTGAGGGCCCTGCCCATAGAGGTCCGGTCTCCGACAGGCCCCGACAAACGGCCGCTCATCGCGCCACACGCCCGCACATATAACAAGACCCCGCACTCAGCGTTTCCGCTGATCACGGGGTCTTTAGGCACTTCCTGCGAAGTGCCCCCGGCAGGATTCGAACCTGCGCACACGGCTCCGGAGGCCGTTGCTCTATCCCCTGAGCTACGGGGGCGTCCGCCGCGTTCGGCGGCGACGGGTAGAACCCTACCAGCTCGGTGAGGGTGCCTGTGAACAGGTATTTCCGTGGCGTCACCAAGGGGCCGTTCCCTCGCACGGGTCAGAAGTGGGCAAAAGCCGGACGCGGCCCCTCCCGCCGACCTACTCTCGACGTGTGTCGGGCATGTCCGGGCGGGTGCTGGTTGTCGATGACAACCGGGTGATCCGCCAGCTGATCAGGGTCAATCTCGAACTCGAGGGGTTCGAGGTGGTGACCGCGGCCGATGGTGCCGAGTGTCTGGATGTCGTGCATGACGTCTGTCCTGATGTCGTCACCCTCGATGTCGTCATGCCCCGGCTGGACGGGTTGAGGACCGCCGCACGTCTGCGGTCCGACCCTCGGACCAGCCATCTGCCGGTGGCGATCATCAGCGCCTGCACCGAGTACGAGACGGACGGTGGCGGCGGGGTCTCCGGGGTCGACGCGTTCCTTGCCAAGCCCTTCGAGCCGGCCGAGCTCGTCCGCGTCGTGCGCCAGCTCCTGCACCGCGAACGGCGCGGGCGTCGTGACGGCGCCGCCGGGCAGGACCCCGGCGACGAGCCGCCCGCAGCAGATGACAGACGCGACGGCGGACACGACGGCAGGAGCAACGGCCCCCACGGGGCCGGCGCCGGCAGTACCACCGGGAGTGGGCTTCCGCGTCGCGAGCCCTCCTAGTTGCCGCTCCGTCCTCTAGTCCACGTGCTCTGCCGGGGTAGTAGCTGTGGTGGTAGCCGTCGAGGAGGGGCAATGGCCTCGGCGCGCTCTGTCCCTCTCCCGCTTCCCCTTACGCTCCCTCTGGTTCGTCGGCCTGGGGGCGGGCAGCGGGGCAACCGGCGACAGGGAGGGCCCCAGCGCCCACATGCCGAAACCGGTTCGCGTTCGTACCCCCCTCCTCCCCTAGGCTGGTCCCGTGACCCCCGCGGACCTCTCCCTCACCGTGCTGCACGCCGTGCGCCGTGCGGTTGACGAGGGTGCGCTGCTCGTCGACGTGCCCCCGCGGGTCAAGGTCGAACGGCCCCGGCCGGGTGGTGTCGGCGACTACGCCAGCAATGTCGCGCTCGTGCTCGCCCGGGCCGCCGGCTCGACCCCGCGCCAGGTCGCGGAGGTCCTCGTCGAGCGGCTCCTCCCGCACCCCGGCCTCGACGGGGTCGAGATCACCGGGCCCGGGTTCCTCAACTTCACGCTCCGGCTCGACGCGCAGCAGAGCCTCGTGCGGGCCGTCCTCCGGGACGGTCAGCGGTACGGGCACCTGCCTTCCGGCGGCGAGCCCGTGCAGCCCGTCCATCGCTCCGACGTCCGCGCCGCCGTCACCGCCGACGCCGTGCGCCGGCTCCTCGTCTCCCAGGGGCATCCCGTGCGGGTGGCCTGCGAGGACGCCATCGATCCCGAGTGGGGCCTGCTCCACGCGCGGACCGACGTCGGGTACGCCCGTGGTCGCCTCGCCACCACCATCGCCCCTCTGCCCGTGCCGTACGAAGCCGCCGAGCTGCACCGGCGCTTCGGCGTCGACGCGGCCCGCTGGGGGCTGCTCTCCGTCGCCGCGCACGACCGCGCCGGGCTCACCGGCGAGCTGCTCCACCAGCACGAGCGCAATTCCCTGTTCCGCGTGCGCTACGCACACGCCCGCGCCAGGTGCCTGACGGTGAACGCCGCACAGCTCGGGTTCCGGAGCGAGCCGCTGCAGGCCGTCGACGCGCCGGAGCTCACCGCCCTCCTCGGCGACCACCCCACCGTCCTCGTCACCGCAGCCCGCCTGCGCGCCCCCGACCGGGTCGCCCGGCAGCTGGAGGCCGTCGCCGACGCGCTTCTCGCGTTCCAGCACACCGTTCTGCCCCTCGGCGACGAGAAACCCTCGGCCGCCCACCGTTCCCGGCTCGCGCTCGCCGAAGCCGCCGGGACGGTGCTCGCCGGTGGCCTCTCCCTGCTCGGCATCAGCGCTCCCGACCAGATCTGAAAGACGCAGACCATGAGCCGTTCCGCACACCCCGCCGGGCCCCGTCACGCCGACGTCCTTCCCGAGGGGCACTACTCCGCCCCGCCGGCCGACCTCAACCGTCTCGACCCCAAGGTCTGGGCACGGACCGTGCGGCGCGACCAGGACGGGGTCGTGACCGTCGGCGGGATGCCCGTCACCGCGCTGCGCGAGCAGTTCGGCACGCCCGCCTACTTCCTCGACGAGGACGACTTCCGTGCCCGCTGCCGTGCCTGGGCGGAGGCCTTCGGCCAGGACGCCGACGTGTTCTACGCGGGGAAGGCGTTCCTCTCGCGGGCCGTCGTCCGGTGGCTCGAGGAGGAGGGGCTGAACCTCGACGTCTGTTCGGGTGGCGAGCTCTCCACGGCGCTGTCCGCCGGCATGCCGGCCGAGCGCATCGCCTTCCACGGGAACAACAAGTCCGCGGACGAGATCCGGCGGGCCGTCGAGGCCGGTGTCGGGCGGATCGTGCTCGACTCCTTCCAGGAGATCGTCCGGGTCGCGCACATCGCCCAGTCGCTCGGGAAGCGGCAGCGGGTGCAGATCCGGGTGACCGTCGGCGTCGAGGCGCACACGCACGAGTTCATCGCCACCGCCCACGAGGACCAGAAGTTCGGTATCGCCCTCGCCGGCGGGCAGGCCGCCGAGGCGGTGCGGCGGGCGCTGTCCCTGGACGGGCTGGAGCTCATCGGCATCCACTCCCACATCGGTTCGCAGATCTTCGACATGGCCGGCTTCGAGGTGTCCGCCCGGCGCGTCGTGCAGCTGCTCGCCGAGGTGCGGGACGAGCACGGGGTCGAGCTGCCCGAGATCGACCTGGGCGGCGGGCTCGGGATCGCGTACACGAGCGAGGACGACCCCCGCGAGCCGCACCACATCGCCAAGGCGCTGACCGAGATCGTGACGCGGGAGTGCGAGGCCGCCGGGCTGCGCACGCCGCGGATCTCCGTCGAGCCCGGGCGTGCCATCGTCGGGCCCACCGCCTTCACGCTGTACGAGGTGGGGACGATCAAGCCGCTGGAGGGGCTGCGCACGTACGTCTCCGTCGACGGCGGCATGTCGGACAACATCCGCACCGCTCTCTACGACGCCGAGTACAGCGTCGCCCTGGTCTCCCGCACGAGTGACGCGGAGCCCATGCTGTCCCGTGTCGTCGGCAAGCACTGCGAGAGCGGCGACATCATCGTGCGAGACGCGTTCCTGCCCGCCGACGTGGCGCCCGGCGACCTCATCGCCGTGCCGGCCACCGGCGCGTACTGCCGCTCCATGGCGAGCAACTACAACCACGCGCTGCGTCCGCCCGTGGTGGCCGTACGGGACGGCGAGGCGCGGGTCATCGTGCGGCGTGAGACGGAGGAAGATCTCCTGCGTCTCGACGTCGGGTGACGAAATAGTCGAGTGATGCAATAGTCGAGTGATGGAATTCATGTCTCACGATCCGGACTCAAGGCGGAATCGGACGTCCGGTGAGTGAGACTGGTTCCCATCGTGGGGAAAGCGGAGGTGCTCCGCCCCCGGGGACCGTGGAAAAGCGACCGTAGAGCCACGTGGTCTACGAGGTCGAGTCGTGCGAGAGACGAGGTCGGATGATGCGTACGCGTCCGCTGAAGGTGGCGCTGCTGGGCTGTGGAGTGGTCGGCTCAGAGGTGGCGCGCATCATGACGACGCACGCCGACGACCTCGCCGCGCGCATCGGCGCCCCGGTCGAGCTCGCCGGCGTCGCGGTCCGCCGCCCCGACAGGGCCCGCGGGGGAGTCCCGGCCGAGCTGATCACCACCGACGCGACCGCCCTCGTCAAACGCGGGGACATCGACGTCGTCGTCGAGGTCATCGGCGGCATCGAGCCGGCCCGCGGCCTCATCACCACCGCCTTCGAGCACGGCGCCTCCGTCGTCTCCGCGAACAAGGCGCTGCTCGCCCAGGACGGCGCGAGCCTGTACGCCGCGGCCCAGGAGCACGGGCAGGACCTGTACTACGAGGCCGCGGTCGCCGGGGCCATCCCGCTCATCCGGCCGCTGCGCGAGTCGCTCGCCGGCGACAAGATCAACCGCGTGATGGGCATCGTCAACGGCACGACGAACTTCATCCTCGACAAGATGGACTCCACCGGCGCCGGCTACCAGGAGGCCCTGGACGAGGCCACCGCACTCGGCTACGCCGAGGCCGACCCGACCGCCGACGTCGAGGGCTTCGACGCCGCCGCCAAGGCCGCCATCCTCGCCGGGATCGCCTTCCACACGCGCGTGCGCCTCGACGACGTGTACCGCGAAGGCATGACCGAGGTCACCGCCGCCGACTTCGCCTCCGCCAAGCAGATGGGCTGCACCATCAAGCTGCTCGCCATCTGCGAGCGGGCCGCGGACGGCGGCTCCGTCACCGCGCGCGTGCACCCGGCGATGATCCCGCTCAGCCACCCGCTCGCCTCCGTCCGCGAGGCCTACAACGCGGTCTTCGTCGAGGCGGAGGCCGCCGGGCGGCTCATGTTCTACGGCCCCGGGGCCGGCGGCGCGCCGACCGCCTCGGCCGTCCTCGGCGACCTGGTCGCCGTGTGCCGCAACAAGCTCAACGAGGCCAACGGCCCCGGCGAGTCCGCGTACACCCAGCTGCCCGTGAGCCCCATGGGCGACGTGGTGACGCGGTACCACATCAGCCTCGACGTGGCCGACAAGCCGGGCGTGCTCGCCCAGGTCGCGACGGTCTTCGCCGAGCACGGCGTATCCATCGATACGGTGCGCCAGCAGGGCAAGGACGGCGAGGCCTCCCTCGTCGTCGTCACCCACCGCGCGCCCGACGCCGCCCTCTCCGGGACCGTCGAGGCGCTGCGCAAGCTCGACACCGTGCGCGGTGTCGCCAGCATCATGCGTGTTGAAGGGGAGTAAAGGACCCATGACCAGCAAGGGCACCCACCAGTGGCGCGGCATCATCGAGGAGTACCGGGACCGGCTTCCGGTCACGGACACGACGCCGGTCGTCACGCTCCGTGAGGGCGGCACGCCGCTCGTCCCCGCTCAGGTCCTGTCCGAGCGCACGGGCTGCGAGGTGCACCTCAAGGTCGAGGGCGCCAACCCCACCGGCTCCTTCAAGGACCGGGGCATGACCATGGCCATCTCCAAGGCCAAGGAGGAGGGCGCGCAGGCCGTCATCTGCGCCTCCACCGGCAACACCTCGGCGTCCGCCGCCGCCTACGCGGTGCGTGCCGGGATGGTCTCCGCCGTCCTCGTGCCCCGGGGCAAGATCGCGCTCGGCAAGATGGGCCAGGCCCTCGTGCACGGCGCGAAGATCCTCCAGGTCGACGGCAACTTCGACGACTGCCTGACGCTGGCCCGCGGGCTCTCCGAGAACTACCCGGTGGCGCTGGTCAATTCGGTGAACCCGGTCCGTATCGAGGGTCAGAAGACCGCCGCCTTCGAGATCGTGGACATGCTGGGCGACGCCCCCGACATCCACGTCCTCCCGGTCGGCAACGCCGGCAACATCACGGCCTACTGGAAGGGCTACACGGAGTACGCCGCCGACGGCGTCGCCTCCCGTACCCCGCGCATGTGGGGCTTCCAGGCCTCCGGCTCCGCGCCGCTCGTGCGCGGCGAGGTCGTGAAGGACCCGTCGACGATCGCCACCGCGATCCGGATCGGCAACCCGGCCTCCTGGGACTACGCCATCGCCGCGCGCGACGAGTCCGGCGGCTTCATCGACGAGGTGACGGACCGTGAGATCCTGCAGGCCTACCGCCTGTTGGCCGCGCAGGAGGGCGTCTTCGTCGAGCCGGCCTCGGCCGCCTCGGTCGCCGGTCTGCTGAAGGCCGCCGCGCAGGGCAAGGTCGACCCGGGTCAGACCATCGTCTGCACGGTCACCGGCAACGGCCTCAAGGACCCCGACTGGGCCGTCGCGGGCGCCCCGCAGCCCGTCACCGTCCCGGTCGACGCCGCGGCCGCTGCCGAGCGGCTCGGCCTGGCCTGAAATCAGCGCCCGGGTTCCTGATCGGGTGCCGAACCCGATCAGGAACCCACATAGGCGCACAGGTTGGCGCGCGACACGCATCGTGCGCCTCCCGTGCGCCCTATGTCGCCACAGAACCTTCCTTCGATAGGCTGTACCGAACCCGCCCCGCCGCATATGCGCGGTGTCGTTGCCGTCGTCGCCTGTGAGGCGCGAACGGCCCCCGGGTTCCCCGTACTTCCCTAGTCACTCCCCCCGAACGAATCCCCGCAAGTCAAGGAGAGTCATCGAGCGATGGCCGGTCCCGCCTTCCGCGCCGCCGCCGTACGGGTGCGCGTTCCCGCCACCAGCGCCAACCTCGGCCCGGGCTTCGACGCCTTCGGCCTGTCGCTGGGGCTCTACGACGACGTCGTCGTCCGGGTCGCCGACTCCGGGCTGAACATCGACATCGCCGGGGAGGGCGCCGACAACCTCCCGCGCGACGAGAGCCACCTGCTCGTCCGCTCGATGCGCACGGCCTTCGACCTGCTCGGCGGGCAGCCGCGCGGCCTCGAGGTCGTCTGTGCCAACCGCATCCCGCACGGCCGCGGCCTCGGCTCCTCCTCCGCCGCCATCTGCGCCGGCATCGTCGCCGCGCGCGCCGTGACCATAGGCGGGGACGCCCGGCTCGACGAGACGGCCCTGCTGGAACTCGCCACCGAGATCGAGGGTCACCCCGACAACGTCGCCGCCTGTCTGCTCGGCGGCTTCACCCTCGCCTGGACCGAGGCCGGTGCCGCGCGGGCGATCCGGATGGATCCCTCCGATTCCATCGTTCCGGTGGTTTTCGTGCCCGGGAAGCCCGTGCTGACCGAGACCGCCCGCGGCCTGCTCCCGCGCACCGTCCCGCACGTGGACGCCGCGGCCAACGCCGGCCGCGCCGCCCTCCTCGTCGAGGCCCTGACCCGCCGCCCCGAACTGCTGCTGGCGGCCACCGAGGACCGGCTGCACCAGGAGTACCGGGCGCCCGCGATGCCGGAGAGCATCGCCCTGGTGAACCGGCTGCGGTCGGACGGCGTGCCCGCGGTCATCTCCGGAGCGGGCCCCACGGTGCTCGCGCTCGCGGAGCCGGGGCAGGCCGACAAGGTCGCCCTCCTCGCGGGCGAGGGCTGGGCCGCGAACCGGCTCGACCTCGACGTGTCGGGTGCGAGCGTCCTGCCGCTCGCACCCTGACGGGCCTCCCGCACGGTCCCTCCGAGCCGGGGATCGTGCGGACACGAGATTGCCGGTGACGGAGAGGGGGAATGTTTGTTGGAGCCGGTAGTGTTAACCTCAAGTCTGCACCCGACGCCTTTCGGCGCGGTGCTGAGTGTCCCCTTCCGGGACCACCATTTCTTCCGGGAGCCTCCTCCACTGCCTGAGCAGCCTGCCTGAGCAGTTTCGAGCACGCTCCGGAACCGGCACGACACCCCTCGCTCTTCTTCTTGGTGAGGGCCGAGCAGGGGGCGCTCGGGCCGGACCCACAGCATTTCTCTCTCCGCCGTACCCGGCGGGACCACCGCCCCGACACGGTCCACCAAGCAGGGCCGCTGCCGGACAGCACAACCGGTCGCCGAGCCAGATGGCCGACGTCCGCTCCAGGGAAGGACCCTTCGTGAGCGACACCACCGATCTGATGGGCGTGACTGCCGACAACAGTGTCGACAACGCCGCGCCCGCCGAAGGTGCTGCCACTGGCACCACCGCACGGCGCCGCCGCTCCGGCACCGGCCTCGAGGGCATGGTCCTGGCCGAGCTGCAGCAGGTCGCGTCCGGCCTCGGCATCAGGGGCACCGCGCGGATGCGCAAGAGCCAGCTGATCGAGGTCATCAAGGAGGCGCAGGCCGGCGGAGGCTCCGCCGCGCCCGCCGCCAAGTCCGGCGACGCCGCCGAGACCAAGCCGAAGCGCCGCGCCACGTCGAAGGCGCGTACGGCCGAGACCGCCGAGGCCGCGCCGAAGGCCGAGAAGGCCGAGCCGGTCGCCCAGCAGCAGATCGAGATCCCCGGTCAGCCGGCCTCCGACGACGCCCCCGCGGGCGAGCGCCGCCGTCGGCGTGCCACCGCCCCCGCCGGTTCGCCGGAGGGTGCCGAGCCCAAGGCCGAGGCCGCGCAGGCCGTCAAGACCGAGGCCCGTACCGAGGTCAAGACCGACACGCAGGCCGACGCCAAGGCCGAGGGCGCCGTCGACACCGCCGAGGGTCGCGGTCGCCGTGACCGCGGCGAGCGGGGCGAGCGCGGTGACCGCCGCGACCGCCGTGACCGTCAGCGCGACCGCGGCAAGGGCGACGAGCAGCAGGGCGGTGGCCAGGGCGGCCAGCGCAAGGAGCGTCAGGGTCAGGGTCAGGGCCAGGGTGCCCAGGGCCAGCAGGGCGGCCCGCAGGCCGGCCCGCAGGACGACGACGACTTCGAGGGCGGCCGTCGCGGCCGCCGGGGGCGCTACCGCGACCGTCGCGGCCGTCGTGGCCGTGACGACTTCGCGGCCGGCGAGCCGCAGGTCTCCGACGACGACGTGCTGATCCCCGTCGCGGGCATCCTCGACATCCTCGACAACTACGCGTTCATCCGGACCTCCGGCTACCTGCCCGGCCCGAACGACGTCTACGTCTCGCTCGCCCAGGTCCGCAAGAGCGGTCTGCGCAAGGGTGACCACGTCACCGGTGCCGTGCGCCAGCCGAAGGAGGGCGAGCGCCGCGAGAAGTTCAACGCGCTGGTGCGCCTCGACTCGGTCAACGGCATGGCGCCGGAGTCCGGCCGCGGCCGCCCCGAGTTCAACAAGCTCACCCCGCTGTACCCGCAGGACCGCCTCCGTCTGGAGACCGACCCGGGCGTGCTGACCACGCGGATCATCGACCTCGTGTCGCCGATCGGCAAGGGCCAGCGCGGTCTGATCGTGGCCCCGCCGAAGACCGGCAAGACCATGATCATGCAGGCGATCGCCAACGCGATCACCCACAACAACCCCGAGTGCCACCTGATGGTCGTCCTGGTCGACGAGCGTCCGGAAGAGGTCACCGACATGCAGCGGTCGGTCAAGGGCGAGGTCATCTCCTCGACCTTCGACCGCCCGGCCGAGGACCACACCACGGTCGCCGAGCTCGCCATCGAGCGCGCCAAGCGTCTCGTGGAGCTGGGTCACGACGTCGTCGTCCTGCTCGACTCGATCACCCGCCTGGGCCGCGCGTACAACCTCGCGGCGCCCGCCTCCGGCCGCATCCTGTCCGGTGGTGTCGACTCGACCGCGCTGTACCCGCCGAAGCGCTTCTTCGGTGCCGCGCGGAACATCGAGGACGGCGGCTCGCTGACCATCCTGGCCACCGCGCTGGTCGACACCGGCTCGCGCATGGACGAGGTGATCTTCGAGGAGTTCAAGGGCACCGGCAACATGGAGCTCAAGCTCGACCGGAAGCTCGCCGACAAGCGCATCTTCCCGGCCGTCGACGTCGACGCCTCGGGTACGCGCAAGGAGGAGATCCTGCTCGGCAGCGACGAGCTCTCCATCACCTGGAAGCTGCGCCGGGTGCTGCACGCGCTCGACCAGCAGCAGGCGATCGAGCTGCTGCTCGACAAGCTCAAGCAGACGAAGTCGAACGCCGAGTTCCTGCTGCAGATCCAGAAGACGACGCCCGGCGGCAACAACGACTGACGCCGAGACGTCCGTCACAGCGCGAGAGACCGATTGCTGATCGTGTGACCTCGCCGTGACCTGCGCAAACGACTGCGCCCACCGTGCCCGGCACGGTGGGCGCAGTCGCGTTTCGGGCCGTCGCTCATCGAAACCTCACAGGCGCCCATGCAACCCTTTCGGGTGCTTTGCCGTCACACAAGGTGAACCATAGGGCTGAGGGAAGACGATGAGCGAGCAGAACAAGAGCGGCCGAATACGGGCCACCGGCCGCCGCCGCAAGCCGGCCGCCAAGGGCCGCCGCGCAGCGACCGTCGCCGCGTGGGGTGCCGCGGCGCTCGTCCTCGTCGGCGGTTCCGGGCTCGGTTACGTGTACGTCAAGCTCAACGGCAACCTCCAGGGCGTCGACATCAACGGGCAGCTCGGCAAGGACCGCCCCGAGAACGTCGACAACGGCTCGATGGACATCCTCGTCCTCGGTTCCGACTCCCGCTCCGGCGCCAACGGCGCGTACGGCAGGGACGAGGGCGCCGCCCGCTCCGACACCGCGATGGTCGTCCACGTCTACGAGGGCCACAAGAAGGCCTCCGTGGTCTCCGTCCCGCGCGACACCCTGATCGACCGCCCGGCCTGCACCGACGGCAAGGGCGGCACCGTCGCCGCCGAGCACCGGGCGATGTTCAACACGGCGTACGAGGTCGGCGGGCCCGCCTGCGCGGTCAAGACGGTCGAGGCGATGTCCGGCATCCGCATGGACCACTACATCGAGGTCGACTTCACCGGCTTCACGAAGCTCATCGACCGGCTCGGCGGCGTCGAGATCACCACGACCAGGCCCATCAAGGACTCCAAGAGCCACCTCGACCTCGAACCGGGCACGCACACCCTCGACGGCGAGCAGTCCCTCGGCCTGGTCCGCACCCGCAAGAGCGTCGGCGACGGCAGCGACCTCGGACGCATCCAGCTCCAGCAGGCCTTCATGAAGGCCTTCATCGAGCAGGTGAAGAGCGTCGGCGTCCTCTCCAGCCCCAAGAAGCTGCTGGACCTCGCGGACACCGCCACCAAGGCCATCACCCCCGACTCCGAACTCGACTCCGTCAACGAGCTGATGGGCTTCGCCAAGGGGCTCTCCGGCATCGGAGCCAAGGACGTCCACATGGTCACCCTGCCCGTCGAGTACGACCCGCGGGACCCCAACCGCGTCGTGCCCCTGGAGGCCCAGGCCAGGCAGGTCTGGGCGGCCCTGAAGGCGGACCGGGCGATCCCCGCCGCGGCGACGCGGAACGCGGCCACCGGACAGGCCCAGGGCCTCGTGAAGTAGCCCCCGAGCGCTCCCTGCGCTCCCGCCCGCGCTCCCGCAGCGATCCGGATGTGATCCGGAAGTGATCCGAAAGCAGCCCCGAGGCCGCCCGGACGCTGCCCGGAATCGGTCAGGAATAGTTCCGGCCCGACCCCGGTTTTGGGAGATGCGGCCGGTCCTGGCAGACTGGTACGTCGGCCCCGGTTCACGCATGTGCATCCCGCACGGGCGACCCGGAGCCCTCCCGAAACTAGGAGACACCTTGAAGCGCGAGATCCACCCCGAGTACGTCGAGACCCAGGTCAGCTGCACCTGTGGCGCGTCGTTCACCACCCGTAGCACCCTGACCGAGGGCACCATCCGTGCCGAGGTCTGCTCCGAGTGCCACCCGTTCTACACGGGCAAGCAGAAGATCCTCGACACCGGCGGCCGCGTTGCCCGCTTCGAGGCCCGCTTCGGCAAGGCTGCCGGCTCCGCCAAGAAGTAGCGAGCCACTGCGCCGGTCGTCGGCTGCCCCTGCGCGGGGCGGCCGGGACCGGCGCTTTGCCGTCCCGTAGCAACTTACGAAAACCCAGGAGCCCCCGATGTTCGAGGCGGTCGAGGAACTGGTCGGCGAGCACGCCGGCCTCGAGAAGAAGCTCGCCGACCCTTCGGTTCACGCCGACCAGGCCAACGCGCGCAAGCTGAACAAGCGGTACGCGGAGCTGACCCCGATCGTCGCCACCTTCCGCTCCTGGAAGCAGACCGGTGACGACATCGAGACGGCGCGCGAGCTGATGCACGAAGACCCCGACTTCGCCGCCGAGGTCAAGGAGCTGGAGAAGCAGCGCGAGGAGCTGACCGAGAAGCTGCGGCTGCTGCTCGTCCCGCGCGACCCCAGCGACGACAAGGACGTCATCCTGGAGATCAAGGCCGGCGCCGGCGGCGACGAGTCCGCCCTGTTCGCCGGTGACCTGCTCCGCATGTACCTGCGGTACGCCGAGCGGGTCGGCTGGAAGACCGAGATCATCGACTCCACCGAGTCCGAGCTCGGCGGCTACAAGGACGTCCAGGTCGCCGTGAAGACCAAGGGCGGCAACGGCGCCACCGAGCCCGGCCAGGGCGTCTGGGCGCGACTCAAGTACGAGGGCGGGGTGCACCGCGTGCAGCGCGTGCCCGCCACCGAGTCGCAGGGCCGCATCCACACCTCCGCGGCCGGCGTGCTCGTCACGCCGGAGGCCGAGGAGGTCGAGGTCGAGATCCACGCCAACGACCTGCGCATCGACGTCTACCGCTCGTCCGGCCCCGGTGGCCAGTCCGTCAACACGACCGACTCCGCCGTCCGCATCACGCACCTGCCGACCGGCATCGTCGCCTCCTGCCAGAACGAGAAGAGCCAGCTCCAGAACAAGGAGCAGGCCATGCGCATCCTCCGCTCCCGGCTGCTCGCCGCCGCGCAGGAGAAGGCCGAGGCCGAGGCCGCCGACGCCCGGCGCAGCCAGGTCCGCACCGTCGACCGCTCCGAGAAGATCCGTACGTACAACTTCCCGGAGAACCGCATCTCGGACCACCGCGTCGGCTTCAAGGCGTACAACTTGGACCAGGTGCTCGACGGCGAGCTCGACGCGGTCATCCAGGCCTGCGTGGACGCCGACTCCGCGGCCAAGCTCGCCGCGGCGTAACACCCCGTACAGCCCCCACCCGCACCACGGAGGACCAGCGTGAACCTGCTGCTTGCCGAGGTGGCCCAGGCCACCCAGCGGCTGGCCGACGCCGGCGTTCCCTCACCGCGTTTCGACGCCGAGGAGCTCGCCGCGTTCGTGCACGGCGTCAAGCGGGGGGAGCTGCACAACGTCAAGGACGCGGACTTCGACGCCCGCTACTGGGAGGCCATCGCGCGCCGCGAGGCGCGCGAGCCCCTCCAGCACATCACCGGCCGGGCCTTCTTCCGCTATCTGGAGCTGCAGGTCGGCCCCGGCGTCTTCGTGCCGCGCCCCGAGACCGAGTCGGTCGTCGGCTGGGCCATAGACGCCGTACGGGCGATGGACGTCGTCGAGCCGCTCATCGTCGACCTGTGCACCGGCTCCGGCGCCATCGCGCTCGCCATGGCCCAGGAGGTGCCGCGCTCGCGCGTGCACGCGGTGGAGCTCTCCGACGACGCGCTGGTGTGGACCCGGAAGAACGCCGAGGACTCGCGCGTCACCGTCCACCAGGGCGACGCGCTGACCGCGCTGCCGGAGCTCGACGGCCAGGTCGACCTGGTGATCTCCAACCCGCCCTACATCCCGCTCACCGAGTGGGAGTACGTCGCTCCCGAGGCCCGCGACCACGACCCGGAGATGGCCCTCTTCTCCGGCGAGGACGGCCTCGACACGATCCGGGGCATCGAACGCACCGCGCACCGGCTGCTGCGGCCCGGCGGGCTCGTCGTCATCGAGCACGCGGACACGCAGGGCGGCCAGGTGCCGTGGATCTTCAACGAGGAGGCCGGCTGGACCGACGCCGCCGACCACCCCGACCTGAACAACCGGCCGCGCTTCGCGACCGCCCGCAAGGCCACACCATGACCAGGCACGACGTGTACGAGGAGGACCGGGACTGATGGCTCGGCGATACGACTGCAACGAGGCGACGGACCGGGCGACGGGTCTGCGTGAGGCCGCGTCCGCCGTACGCCGCGGCGAGCTGGTCGTGCTCCCCACCGACACGGTGTACGGGATCGGGGCGGACGCCTTCAGCTCGGAGGCCGTCGCGGACCTCCTCGCCGCCAAGGGGCGGGGCCGCAACATGCCCACGCCCGTCCTCATCGGCTCCCCGAACACCCTCCACGGCCTGGTCACGGACTTCTCCGAGATGGCGTGGGAGCTCGTCGACGCGTTCTGGCCGGGTGCGCTGACGCTGGTGGCCAAGCACCAGCCGTCGCTGCAGTGGGACCTGGGTGACACCCGCGGCACCGTCGCGATCCGGATGCCGCTGCACCCGGTCGCGATCGAGCTGCTCACCGAGGTCGGCCCGATGGCCGTCTCCTCGGCGAACCTCACCGGGCACCCGTCTCCGGAGGACTGCGACGCGGCGCAGGGCATGCTCGGCGACTCCGTCTCCGTGTACCTCGACGGCGGGCCCACGCCCGGCATCGTCCCCTCGTCCATCGTCGACGTGACGGGCAAGGTCCCGGTGCTGCTGCGCGAGGGCGCGCTGTCCGCGGAGGAGCTCCGGAAGGTGGTACCCGACCTCGAGGTGGCGAATTGACCGCCCCTGAGGGGCGTGGCATAGCGGGGCACGAGCACGACGGCAGTACCTTCCGCATCCTCCACGTCAGCACCGGCAACGTCTGCCGCTCGCCGATCACCGAGCGGCTGACCCGCCATGCCCTGATCGACCGCCTCGGGGACCCCCTGGGCGGCGGCCTGGTCGTGGAGAGCGCGGGCACCTGGGGCCACGAGGGCGCCCCGATGGAGACCAACGCGGAGCTGGTGCTCGCGGACTTCGGCGCGGACTCCAGCGGCTTCATGGGCCGTGAGCTGCTCGACGAGCACGTCATCCGTGCCGACCTGGTGCTCACCGCGACCCGCGACCACCGTGCGCAGGTCATCTCGATGGGCCACTCGGCGGGTCTGCGGACCTTCACCCTGAAGGAGTTCACCCGCCTCGTCCGGGCCATAGATCCCGCCACGCTTCCCGACCCGAAGGGCGCCCACGGCACCGTCGACCGCGCCCGCGCCCTGGTGCGCGCCGCCGCCGCTCTACGCGGGTGGCTCCTGGCCCCGTCGGCGGAGGCGGACGAGGTGAACGATCCGTACGGGGCCCCGATCACGTTCTTCCGCTCTATCGGCGACGAGATCCAGCAGGCGCTGGACCCCGTGGTGACGGCACTGACGGGGGTCCCGGCGCGGCGCTGACCGGCGTCCCGTCTGCGGGGCGCCGATCCGGGCCCGCCCCGCCGAGGCGCTGGCCTCCCTCACACCGCGGCGCTGATCCGGCGCGTCCCCGTCACGCGGGGACCCCGCGTCCCCGCGTCCCCGTCGCGCCCGGGGACGCCCCTGCGGCCGTCCCCGGGCCGCGTCGGCGGCCTTCCCCGGGGTGGGTGGTCCGGGTGGGTCACTGGGGGAGCGGGGGCGGTTCTGCGTGCCTACAGTGGGTTTCTGGTCATACTCACCGCTCGGAGTGCCCCATGCCCGTGACCGCGCCTCCCGAAGACGAGCTCGACGTCCTGCGCCGGCAGGACCCCCAGGTCGCCGACGTGCTGCTCGGGGAGGCGCGGCGACAGGCGGACAGTCTGCAGCTGATCGCCGCCGAGAACTTCACCTCGCCGGCCGTGCTCGCCGTGCTCGGGTCGCAGCTCGCCAACAAGTACGCCGAGGGGTACCCGGGAGCGCGCTACCACGGTGGCTGCGAGTACGTCGACGCCGTCGAGCGGATCGCCGTCGAGCGGGCGACCTCACTGTTCGGGGCCGAGCACGCGAACGTGCAACCGCATTCCGGGTCCTCCGCCGTGCTCGCCGCCTACGCCGCGCTGCTGCGTCCCGGGGACACCGTGCTGGCCATGGGGCTCGCGTACGGCGGGCACCTCACGCACGGGTCGCCGGCCAACTTCTCCGGGCGCTGGTTCGACTTCGTGCCGTACGGCGTCGACGCCGAGACGGGGCTCGTCGACTACGAGCAGGTCGCCGCGCTCGCCCGGCACCACCGGCCGAAGGCGATCGTCTGCGGGTCCATCTCGTATCCGCGGCACCTGGACTACGGGATCTTCCGCGACATCGCCGACGAGGTCGGTGCCTATCTCATCGCCGACGCCGCCCACCCCCTCGGGCTCATCGCCGGCGGGGCCGCTCCCAGCCCCGTGCCGTACGCGGACGTCGTGTGCGGCACCACCCACAAGGTGCTGCGCGGTCCCCGCGGCGGACTGATCCTGTGCGGGGCCGAGCTCGCCGAGCGGGTGGACCGGGCGGTGTTCCCGTTCACGCAGGGCGGCGCGCAGATGCACACCATCGCCGCCAAGGCGGTCGCCTTCGGGGAGGCGTCCACCCCCGCCTTCACGGCCTACGCCCATCAGGTGGTGGAGAACGCCCGTGTCCTCGCCGCCGCGCTCGCCGCCGAGGGCTTCGCGCTGACCACCGGCGGGACGGACACGCATCTCATCACCGCCGATCCGGCTCCGCTCGGTGTCGACGGGCGGTCCGCCCGCACCCGGCTCGCCGCCGCCGGCATCGTGCTCGACACCTGCGCGCTGCCGTACGGGGACGGGCGGGGCGTCCGGCTCGGGACGGCGGCCGTCACGACGCAGGGCATGGGGGCGCCGGAGCTCGCGCGGATCGCCGCGTTGTTCACCTCCGCGCTGCGTGACGACGCGGAGGAGACGGCCCGGGTACGTGCGGAAGTACGCGAGCTTGCCGGGCGATTTCCCCCGTATGGCCGGTAATGACGCCCCCTCCGGAACCGTTCGGGTCACCCGTGTGTCCTCAACCAGGGGGACGGCCCGGCTAGGGTGTGGGGCTGAGATGGCCAGCGATTCCTGTGGGGCAGCCCGTGCGTGATTACCTGCTGACGCTCTGTGTCACGGCCGCGGTGACCTATCTGCTGACCGGTCCGGTGCGGAAGTTCGCCATTGCGACCGGGGCGATGCCGGAGATCCGTGCCCGCGACGTACACCGAGAACCGACTCCGCGGCTCGGTGGCATCGCCATGTTCTTCGGCCTCTGCGCGGGACTGCTCGTCGCCGACCACCTGCAGAACCTCAACAGCGTCTTCGAGCTGTCCAACGAGCCCCGGGCGCTGCTCTCCGGCGCGGCCCTGATCTGGCTGATCGGCGTCCTCGACGACAAGTTCGAGCTGGACGCGCTGATCAAGCTCGGCGCACAGATGATCTCCGCCGGCGTGATGGTCATGCAGGGCCTGACGATCCTGTGGCTGCCGATCCCCGGTGTCGGCACGGTCGCCCTCACGCAGTGGCAGGGCACCCTGCTCACCGTCGCCCTGGTCGTGCTCACCATCAACGCCGTGAACTTCGTCGACGGCCTCGACGGCCTCGCCGCCGGCATGGTCTGCATCGCCGCCGCCGCCTTCTTCCTCTACGCGTACCGGATCTGGTTCGGCTACACGATCGAGGCGGCCGCCCCCGCGACCCTGTTCGCCGCGATCCTCATGGGCATGTGCCTGGGCTTCCTGCCGCACAACATGCACCCGGCGCGGATCTTCATGGGCGACTCCGGCTCGATGCTGATCGGTCTGATCCTGGCCGCCTCGGCCATCTCGATCACGGGACAGGTCGACCCGGACGCGCTGAAGATCTTCGAGGGTTCGACGAAGGCGGCCACGCACGCGGCCCTGCCGGTCTTCATCCCGCTGGTGCTGCCGCTGACCATCATCGCGATCCCGATGGCCGACCTGGTGCTGGCGATCGTGCGCCGTACGTGGAAGGGCCAGTCGCCGTTCGCCGCGGACCGCGGCCACCTGCACCACCGGCTCCTGGAGATCGGGCACTCGCACAGCCGTGCCGTGCTGATCATGTACTTCTGGTCGGCGCTCATCGCCTTCGGCACACTGGCCTACTCGGTGCACTCGACGTCGATGTGGATCGTGCTGGCCGTGGTCTTCCTGAGCGCGGTCGGTCTGGTGCTGCTCCTGCTGCCGCGGTTCACGCCGCGTGCCCCGCGCTGGGCGGAGGGGGTCGTCCCGCCGCGCTACCGGCGCCGCAAGCCGGCTCCCGAACCGGAGCCGGCCGTCGAGGAGGAGAAGGTGCCCGTCCCCGCCGGGGTCAACGGGGCGACCGCCATCGGTCACCGTTCGCGCTTCACCGACCGGAGTAAGGCCGGGGCGCGCGGTTGACGAAAGCCGCATCCGGGGCCAATACCAGACAAGCCGACTCGCCGTCGTGCACACACGCGCGGAGTAACTCTCACGTGTGACAGTTGGCACACCCCCTGAGTAAAGACCTATTCAAATAGTTTGTGATACGGTTCACGAGACCCGGCGACAGTGCCGAAGGACCGTAGTGCGACGGTCCGTTGGCCCCGAGACCCACCTCGGACCGGGCTTACGCTCGTCCATGACGACACCATCGCCCCCTCCAGCAAGCGGAGACACCGCCATGCCGTCCAACGACGCCCGCACCCTGCTGCTCACCGCAGTCCCCACCGCCGCCGTAGGCGCAGTCGCCACGGTCGTCAGCGGTGTGGTCGCCGGTGGCAAGGGCGCGCTCGGCGCCGTCGTCGGCACCGCGGTGGTACTCCTCTTCATGGGCATCGGGCTGGTGGTTCTGCAGCGGACGGCGAAGAAGCTCCCGCAGTTGTTCCAGGCCATGGGGCTCATGCTCTACACGGCCCAGCTGCTGGTGCTCTTCATCTTCCTGGCCTTGCTGAAGGACACCTCGGCGTTCGACTTCAAGGCCTTCGCCTTCACGCTGCTCGCCACGACCATCGTGTGGGTCGCCGCCCAGGCCCGGGCCTACATGAAGGCCAAGATCATGTATGTCGACCCCGAGAACACGGGGTCGAAGTCGTGAAGGGTAGGGCCGGGATAAAGGCGCGTTCGGCTTCCTGCTATCGTCCGGTGCCAACTGCGGCACTGCGGGCGCGGGCATCCGAAGCGGCGCCTGTCCCAGCGCGAGGCTCGATGCCGAACCGCCGCCCCCTTATCCGTAAGACCAGTCCAGTGCCGACCCGCGGCTGCGTGCCGCGCCGACACAACGAGGTTGCCGTACCTATGCGCCACGCTGAAGGAGCCCGCGGTGAGTGCTGACCAGACGCTTGCCTTCGACCCGGATTGCCACATCTTCACCGGATGTGGCTTCCCGGCGCCGGGGCTGCACACGTTCATGTACGAGCCCATCTTCACCGTGGGCAGCTTCGACTTCACCAAGCCGATGCTGCTCGCCATCCTGGGCTCGATCGTGGTCGTCGGCTTCTTCTGGGCCGCGTTCAACAAGCCGAAGCTGATCCCCGGCAAGATGCAGATGGTCGGCGAGGCCGGCTACGACTTCGTCCGCCGCGGCATCGTCTACGAGATCATCGGCAAGAGGGACGGCGAGAAGTACGTCCCCTTCATGGTCTCGATGTTCTTCTTCGTCTGGATCATGAACCTGTGGTCGATCGTCCCGGTCGCCCAGTTCCCGGTCACCTCGCTGATCGCCTTCCCGGCGGCCCTCGCGCTGATCGTCTACGTGCTCTGGATCTCGCTGACCTTCAAGAAGCACGGCTTCGTGGGCGGCTGGAAGAACATCGTCGGCTACGACAAGTCGCTCGGCCCGATCCTCCCCCTGGTCGTGGTGCTCGAGTTCTTCTCGAACCTGCTCATCCGGCCCTTCACGCACGCGGTCCGACTGTTCGCGAACATGTTCGCCGGTCACCTGCTGATCGTGATGTTCTCGCTGGCCACCTGGTACCTCATGAACGGGATCGGCTTCGTCTACGCCGGCGCCTCGTTCGTGATGGTCATCGTGATGACCGCCTTCGAGCTCTTCATCCAGGCCGTCCAGGCGTACGTCTTCGTCCTCCTGGCCTGCAGCTACGTCCAGGGCGCGCTCTCCGAGCACCACTGAGCCGGCCCGGCAGCAGCACCACTCACCCCTTTACCCACAGTCGTCCGGTGGCCAACCCCCACCGGGTCCTTGAAAGAGAAGGAAGAACCGGCATGTCCGCTCTCGAGACTCTCGCCGCCGTCAACGGAAACGTCGCCTCGATCGGCTACGGCCTCGCGGCCATCGGCCCCGGCGTCGGCGTCGGCATCATCTTCGGTAACGGCACCCAGGCCCTCGCCCGTCAGCCCGAGGCGGCCGGCCTGATCCGTACCAACCAGATCATGGGTTTCGCCTTCTGTGAGGCGCTCGCCCTCATCGGCATCGTCATGGGCTTCGTCTACAAGTAAGCCGGACCGACAGCCCGACCCTTTTTACGGAAGGCACTGATGTGAACGCTCTGCTTCTTGCGGAAGCGGCGGAGGAGCAGCCTCCGCTCATCCCGCATCTCGACGAGCTCGTCATCGGCCTGATCGCCTTCGTCATCGTCTTCGGCTTCCTCGCCAAGAAGCTCCTCCCGAACATCAACAAGGTTCTGGACGAGCGTCGTGAGGCCATCGAGGGTGGCATCGAGAAGGCCGAGTCGGCCCAGATCGAGGCTCAGAGTGTGCTGGAGCAGTACAAGGCTCAGCTCGCCGAGGCCCGCCACGAAGCCGCGCGTCTCCGCCAGGAGGCGACGGAGCAGGGCACCGCGATCATCCAGGAGATGAAGGCGGAAGGCCAGCGCCAGCGCGAGGAGATCGTCGCCGCCGGTCACGCCCAGATCGAGGCCGACCGGAAGGCCGCGTCCGCCGCGCTGCGTCAGGACGTCGGCAAGCTCGCCACGGACCTGGCCGCGAAGCTGGTCGGTGAGTCCCTCGAGGACCACGCCCGCCAGAGCCGCACCATCGACCGCTTCCTCGACGAGCTCGAGGAGAAGGCCGAGGCCGTCCGATGAACGGAGCGAGCCGCGAGGCACTGGGTGCCGCACGCGAAGCCCTCGACGCGCTGACCGACAACACGTCGGTCGACGCGGCGAAGCTCGCCGGTGAGCTGGCCGCGGTCACCGCGCTGCTCCACCGCGAGGTGTCGCTGCGCCGGGTCCTGACCGACCCCGCGCAGTCGGGTGAGGCCAAGGCCGCGCTCGCGCAGCGACTCCTCTCGGGTCAGGTGGGCGGCGAGGCCGTCGACGTGGTCTCCGGGATGGTCCGCTCGCGCTGGTCGCAGTCGCGTGATCTGGTGGACGGCATCGAGGAGCTGGCGAACATCGCCGACCTCACCGCCGCCCAGAAGGCGGGCGTTCTCGACGACGTCGAGGACGAGCTGTTCCGCTTCGGCCGGATCGTCTCCTCCAGCCCCGAGCTCCGCTCGGCGCTGACGGACAAGACCGCGAAGGCCTCCGCCAAGGGCGAGCTGCTGAGCAGCCTGCTGGGTGGCAAGGCGAACCCCGTCACCGAGCGCCTGGTCGTCCGTCTGGTGACCCAGCCGCGTGGACGTAGCCTGGAAGCGGGACTCGAGTCCCTGTCCAAGCTCGCTGCGGCGCGCCGGGACCGGATGGTCGCCGTCGTCACCTCGGCGGTGCCGCTGAGCGACGCACAGAAGCAGCGCCTCGGCGCCGTGCTGGCCAAGCTGTACGGCCGCCAGATGCACCTGAACCTGGACGTGGACCCCACGGTCCTCGGCGGGATCACGGTGCGTGTGGGCGACGAGGTCATCGACGGCACCATCGCCGAGCGCCTCGACGAGGCGACCCGGCGACTGGCCGGCTGACCTCGGCCACAAGTCAAAAAGCATCACCAGCGGCCCGGTTGGGCCGTGCAGAGATTGCAGAAGATTCCTGGGGGTCGGCCCCCAGACCCCTTAAGAAACTTCGGGCCCAACAAGGAGAGCAGGGAACCCAGATGGCGGAGCTCACGATCCGGCCGGAGGAGATCCGGGACGCGCTGGAGAACTTCGTCCAGTCGTACCAGCCGGACGCGGCCTCGCGCGAGGAGGTCGGCACGGTCAGCCTGGCCGGCGACGGTATCGCGAAGGTCGAGGGTCTTCCCTCGGCCATGGCGAACGAGCTGCTGAAGTTCGAGGACGGCACCCTCGGTCTCGCCCTCAACCTCGAGGAGCGCGAGATCGGTGCCATCGTCCTCGGCGAGTTCAGCGGCATCGAGGAGGGTCAGTCGGTGCAGCGCACCGGCGAGGTCCTCTCCGTAGGTGTCGGTGAGGGCTACCTGGGTCGCGTCGTCGACCCGCTCGGTAACCCGATCGACGGTCTCGGCGAGATCGCGACCGAGGGCCGCCGCGCCCTCGAGCTGCAGGCCCCCGGCGTCATGCAGCGCAAGTCGGTCCACGAGCCGATGGAGACCGGCTACAAGGCCGTCGACGCCATGACCCCGGTCGGCCGTGGTCAGCGTCAGCTGGTCATCGGTGACCGTCAGACCGGCAAGACCGCGCTGTGCATCGACACGATCATCAACCAGCGTGATAACTGGCGCTCGGGCGACGTGAACAAGCAGGTTCGCTGCATCTACGTCGCCGTCGGCCAGAAGGGCTCCACCATCGCCGCGGTCCGCGGTGCCCTGGAGGAGGCCGGCGCCCTCGAGTACACGACCATCGTCGCCGCCCCGGCGTCCGACCCGGCCGGCTTCAAGTACCTGGCGCCGTACACCGGTTCGGCCATCGGTCAGCACTGGATGTACCAGGGCAAGCACGTCCTGATCGTCTTCGACGACCTGTCGAAGCAGGCCGACGCCTACCGCGCCGTGTCGCTGCTGCTGCGCCGCCCGCCGGGCCGTGAGGCCTACCCGGGTGACGTCTTCTACCTGCACTCCCGCCTGCTCGAGCGCTGCGCCAAGCTCTCGGACGAGCTGGGTGCCGGTTCGATGACCGGTCTGCCGATCGTCGAGACGAAGGCCAACGACGTCTCGGCGTTCATCCCGACCAACGTCATCTCCATCACCGACGGCCAGTGCTTCCTGGAGTCCGACCTGTTCAACGCCGGCCAGCGTCCGGCCCTGAACGTCGGTATCTCGGTCTCGCGTGTCGGTGGCTCCGCCCAGCACAAGGCGATGAAGCAGATCTCCGGCCGCCTCCGCGTGGACCTCGCCCAGTTCCGTGAGCTCGAGGCGTTCGCCGCCTTCGGTTCCGACCTGGACGCCGCGTCGAAGTCGCAGCTGGAGCGTGGTCAGCGCATGGTCGAGCTGCTCAAGCAGGCTCAGTACCAGCCGATGCCCACGGAGAACCAGGTCGTCTCCATCTGGGCCGGTACCACCGGCAAGATGGACGACGTCCCGGTGGCCGACATCCGCCGCTTCGAGGCCGAGCTGCTGGCGTACCTGCGCCAGAACCACTCGGGCCTCATGACCTCCATCCGTGAGGGCGGCAAGATGTCGGACGACACGCTGCAGTCCGTCGCCGACGCGATCGCGGAGTTCAAGAAGCAGTTCGAGACCTCTGACGGCAAGCTGCTCGGCGAGGACGCTCCCGCCGCCGTCAACGTCTCGAAGTGACGACGGAAGGGACCTGACTCATGGGAGCGCAGCTCCGGGTCTACAAGCGTCGCATCAAATCCGTCACCGCGACGAAGAAGATCACCAAGGCGATGGAGATGATCGCCGCCTCGCGCGTCGTCAAGGCGCAGCGCAAGGTGCAGGCGTCGACTCCGTACGCGACCGAGCTCACCCGCGCGGTGACCGCGGTGGCCACGGGGGCGAGCGACAAGCACGCGCTGACCACCGAGGCGGAGAACCCGACCCGCGCCGCGGTCCTGCTCCTCACGAGCGACCGCGGCCTGGCCGGCGCCTTCAACTCCAACGCCATCAAGGCGGCGGAGCAGCTCATCCGGAAGCTGGAGGGCGAGGGCAAGGCGGTCGACATCTACGTCGTCGGTCGCCGTGGCGTCGCGCACTTCAACTTCCGTGAGCGCAAGCTGGCCGACACGTGGACGGGCTTCACGGACGAGCCGACGTACGCGGACGCCAAGAAGATCGGCGAGCCGCTGATCGAGGCGATCGAGAAGGACACGGCCGAGGGTGGTGTGGACGAGCTCCACATCGTCTACACCGAGTTCATCTCGATGATGACGCAGACGGCGGTAGAGGCCCGGCTGCTGCCCCTCAGCCTCGACGAGGTCGCGAAGGAGGCCGGCGAGTCGGACACGCTCCGCCCGCTGTACGACTTCGAGCCGTCGGCGGAGGACGTCCTCGACGCCCTTCTGCCGCGCTACGTCGAGAGCCGGATCTACAACGCGCTGCTTCAGTCCTCGGCCTCGAAGCACGCCGCCACGCGGCGTGCGATGAAGTCGGCGACCGACAACGCGGGTGAGCTGATCACGAACCTCACCCGACTTGCCAACGCGGCCCGCCAGGCCGACATCACCCAGGAAATCAGCGAGATCGTCGGTGGCACTGCTGCCCTGGCCGACGCGACCGCGGGGAGTGACAAGTAATGACGACCACTGTTGAGACGGCCGCCGCCACGGGCCGCGTCGCCCGGGTCATCGGCCCGGTCGTCGACGTGGAGTTCCCCGTCGACGCGATGCCGGAGATCTACAACGCGCTGAACGTCGAGGTGCCGGACCCGTCCGGTGACGGCACCAAGACGCTGACCCTCGAGGTCGCGCAGCACCTCGGTGACGGCATGGTCCGCACCATCTCGATGCAGCCCACCGACGGTCTGGTCCGCCAGGCCCCGGTGACCGACACGGGCTCGGCCATCACGGTCCCCGTCGGTGACGTCACCAAGGGCAAGGTGTTCAACACCCTGGGCGAGGTCCTCAACGAGGACCCCTCCACGGTCGCCTCCGCCGACCGCTGGGCGATCCACCGCAAGGCCCCGGCCTTCGACCAGCTCGAGTCCAAGACCGAGATGTTCGAGACCGGCCTGAAGGTCGTCGACCTTCTCACCCCGTACGTCAAGGGTGGAAAGATCGGTCTGTTCGGTGGTGCCGGTGTCGGCAAGACCGTTCTGATCCAGGAAATGATCATGCGTGTGGCGAAGCTGCACGAGGGTGTGTCGGTCTTCGCGGGCGTCGGCGAGCGCACCCGTGAGGGCAACGACCTCATGGTCGAGATGGAGGAGGCCGGCGTTCTCGACAAGACCGCGCTGGTCTTCGGCCAGATGGACGAGCCCCCGGGCACCCGTCTGCGCGTGGCCCTCGCCGGTCTGACCATGGCGGAGTACTTCCGCGATGTGCAGAAGCAGGACGTGCTGTTCTTCATCGACAACATCTTCCGCTTCACCCAGGCCGGTTCCGAGGTGTCGACCCTGCTCGGCCGTATGCCCTCCGCGGTGGGCTACCAGCCGAACCTGGCCGACGAGATGGGTCTCCTCCAGGAGCGCATCACCTCGACCCGTGGTCACTCGATCACCTCGATGCAGGCGATCTACGTCCCCGCCGACGACCTCACCGACCCGGCGCCGGCGACCACCTTCGCCCACCTCGACGCGACGACGGTTCTCTCCCGTCCGATCTCCGAGAAGGGCATCTACCCGGCCGTGGACCCGCTGGACTCCACGTCCCGGATCCTGGACCCGCGCTACATCGCGCAGGACCACTACGACGCCGCCATGCGCGTCAAGGGCATCCTGCAGAAGTACAAGGACCTCCAGGACATCATCGCGATCCTCGGTATCGACGAGCTGAGCGAGGAGGACAAGCTCGTTGTCCACCGCGCCCGCCGTGTCGAGCGCTTCCTGTCCCAGAACACCCACGCGGCGAAGCAGTTCACCGGCGTGGACGGTTCGGACGTTCCGCTCGAGGAGTCGATCGCCGCGTTCAACGCGATCTGCGACGGCGAGTTCGACCACTTCCCGGAGCAGGCCTTCTTCATGTGTGGTGGTCTCGAGGACCTCAAGAAGAACGCCAAGGAGCTCGGCGTCTCCTGAGCCCCGTGCTCGCCTTGAGGGGGGCGGGATCGGTCCCGCCCCCCTCGTCACGCCCCTTAGAATTGATCCCAACACCCGGCAGCACCGCCGGGTGGTGACCCGAGGAGCCAACCTTGGCTGCTGAGCTGCACGTCGAGCTGGTCGCTGCGGACCGGAGTGTCTGGTCCGGCGAGGCCACCCTGGTCATCGCGCGTACCACCTCCGGCGACATCGGCGTCATGCCCGGTCACCAGCCGCTGCTGGGTGTGCTGGAGTCGGGCCCGGTGACCATCCGTACGAGCGAGGGCGGCACTGTCGTGGCCGCCGTGCACGGCGGATTCATCTCCTTCGCCGATGACAAGCTGTCTCTGCTCGCGGAGATCGCCGAGCTGGCGGACGAGATCGACGCCCAGCGCGCCGAGCGCGCGCTGGAGCGGGCGAAGTCGGACGAGGACGCCGCCGCCGAGCGGCGTGCCGAGGTCCGGCTGCGCGCGGTAGCGGTCCGCTAGCGGACCGCGCCCGAGAGTTGTGCCCTCAGCCGCGGCACGGCTGGAATTTTCCAGACCGTGCCGCGGCTGAGGCGATGCATATGCACGTTGTATTCGGTCTGGCCGGGTCCACCGGTTACGGGAAGCGGCGAGGAGGTCGGTGAAGATGTTCCTCGCGCTGCTGCTGTGCGGGCTGGTCGTCGCACTGGTGGTGATCGGGCTTTTCGTCTTCGGATTGCGCCGCAGACTGATCCAGCGGGCCGGCGGCACCTTCGACTGTTCCCTGCGCTGGAACGTGCCGGAGACCCCGGACCCCAGCGGCAAGGGCTGGGTGTACGGGGTCGCGCGGTACAGCGGCGACGAGATCGCCTGGTTCCGTGTCTTCTCGTACGCGCCTCGTCCCAAGCGGGTCCTGGAGCGCTCGGCCATCGAGGTCCTGGAGCGCCGGATGCCGGAGGGCGAGGAGGAGCTCGCGCTGCTGTCGGACTCCGTGATCCAGGGCTGTCGGGTGCGCGGTACCCGGCTGGAGCTGGCGATGAGCGAGGACGCCCTCACCGGCTTCCTGGCCTGGCTGGAAGCGGCACCACCCGGCCAGCGAGTGAATGTGGCCTGATCGGCCCTCGCTGGATGGGGGTCCCCCCGGACGAAGTCTGGGGGAGGGTGAATGTGGCCTGATCGGCGCCCACTGCATACCTGTGAAGAGACGTGAGAAGCGGGGACGGCGTGCTGCGCCGTCCCCGCTTCCTTGTGCGGGCTAGTTCAGCCCGCTGTTGATGGCGCCGACGAGCTCGCCGTTGCTGCTGTCGCCGCTGAACTCCCAGAAGAAGGCGCCGCCCAGGCCCTGGTTCTTGGCCCAGCCCATCTTCGAGGTGACGGTGGCGGGGGTGTCGTAGCTCCACCAGTTGGTGCCGCAGTGGGCGTAGGCCGTGCCGGCGACGGTGCCGTTGGCCGGGCAGGAGCTCTTGAGGACCTTGTAGTCCTCGATGCCCTGCTCGTAGGTGCCCTGCGCCGGTCCGGTGGCCGTGCCGCCGGGGGCGGACTGGGTGACGCCGGTCCAGCCACGGCCGTAGAAGCCGATGCCGAGCAGCAGCTTGTTGGCCGGGACGCCCTTGGCCTTGAACTTGGCGATGGCCTCGGCGGAGTTGAAGCCCTGCTGCGGGATGCCGGCGTACGAGGTCAGCGGGGAGTGCGGGGCCGTCGGGCCCTTGGCGTCCCAGGCGCCGAAGAAGTCGTACGTCATCACGTTGAACCAGTTCATGTACTGCGCGGCGCCCGCGTAGTCGGTGGCGTCGATCTTGCCGCCGGACGAGGCGTCGGCCGTGACGGCCGCGGTGACGATGCCGTTGGCGCCGAACTTGGCGCGCATGGCCTGCATCATGTTCTTGAAGGCGTTCGGGCCGCTGGTGTCACAGGACAGACCGCAGGCGTTCGGGTATTCCCAGTCGAGGTCGATGCCGTCGAAGACGTCGGCCCAGCGCGGGTCCTCCACGAGGTCGTAGCAGGACTGGGCGAAGGCGGTCGGGTTCTGGACAGCCTGGCCGAAGCCGCCGGACCAGGTCCAGCCGCCGAAGGACCAGATGACCTTGATGTTCGGGTAGGCCTTCTTCAGCTTGCGCAGCTGGTTGAAGTTGCCGCGCAGGGGCTGGTCCCAGGTGTCGGCGACGCCGTCGACGGACTGGTCGGCGGTGTAGGCCTTGTCGTAGTCGGCGTAGGCGTCACCGATGGTGCACTTGCCGCCGGTGACGTTGCCGAAGGCGTAGTTGATGTGCGTGATCTTGGCCGCGGAGCCGGAGGTCACGATGTTCTTGACGTGGTAATTGCGCCCGTAGACGCCCCAGTTGGTGAAGTAGCCCATCTTCACCGTGTTGCCGGGCTGCGGGTTGCCCCCGCCGCCGCCGGTGGTGCGGACGCCGACCGAGCCGCTGGCCGGGCCGGTCTGGTCGGCGGTGTCGCGGGCGACGACGGTGTACGTGTAGTCGGTGCCGGCGGTCAGGCCGGCGTCGGTGTACGTCAGGCCGGTGACCGTGGCGACCGTGTTGCCGTCCCGCTTGACGTCGTAGTTCTTGACGCCCTTGTCGTCGGTGGCGGCGGTCCAGGTCAGTTTCGCCGAGGTGTCGGTGACGTTCGAGGCGACCGGCGTGCCGGGGGCGGACGGGGCGTTGTCGCCGGGCTGGGTGGAGCCGTCGCAGGAGCCGCCGTTCACCTTGCAGCCGGACGGGGAGCCGGAGCCCGTGCCGTTGAAGCCGAAGGAGATGGTGGCGCCGGGGGCGAGGGTGCCGTTCCAGCCCACGTTCTTGGCGGTCCAGTGGGTGCCGGCGCTGGTGACGGTGGCGTCCCAGGCGGAGGTGACCGCGGTGCCGGAGGGGAAGTCCCACTCGACGGTCCAGGAGGAGAGGCTCGTGGTGCCGGTGTTCTTCACCGTCCACTTGCCCTCGAAGCCGGAGCCCCAGTCCTGGGTCTTGGTGTACGTGGCGGTCGCGGAGGTGGCGGCCTCCGCCGGGGCCGCGAGGCCGATCATGGCGGCCAGGGGCAGCACGAGGGCGGTGAGGCCGGCGGCGGCCCGGCGTCTCAACCCTGCTGTGCGCGTCGGTGCTTGAGTGCTCAACGGTGCTCCTCAAGTTGCGGACGGTCTCGGTGGGGGTGGTCCGTGAAGGTGCGCGCGCCCCGCGAGCGTAGGAAGGTCTGGACCAATCGTCAAGAGGTCCAGACCTTCGTCGCCGCTCTTCCTTCAGATCCCCAACTCTCGTGCCAGTACCGCCGCTTGGACCCGGGACCGCAGTTCCAGCTTGCCCAGCACCTTCGACACGTGGGTCTTCACGGTCGCCTCCGCCATCTCCAGACGCACCGCGATCTCCGCGTTCGACAGCCCCGAGCCGAGCGCCGAGAGCACCTCGCGCTCCCGGGGCGTCAGGGCGTCGAGCACCCCCGACGGCGGGGCCGGCCGGCTCGGCGCGGCGAACTCGGCGATCAGCCGCCGGGTCACCGCAGGGGCGATCAGCCCCTCGCCGCGGGCCACCGTCCGCACCGCCTCCACCAGGTCCTTCGCTTCCGTGTTCTTCAGCAGGAAGCCCGCCGCGCCCGCGCGCAGCGCCCCGAACACGTACGCGTCGAGGTCGAAGGTGGTCAGCACCAGCACGTCCGCGAGCCGCTCCGCCACCACCTGCCGGGTCGCCGACACCCCGTCCAGTTTCGGCATCTGCACATCCATCAGGACCAGGTCCGGGCGCAGTTCGCGGGCCAGCTCCACCGCGTGCTCCCCGTCGGCGGCCTCGCCCACCACCTCGATGTCGGGCGCGCTGCCCAGGATCAGCACGAGTCCGGCGCGTACCGCGCTCTGGTCCTCGGCGACCACGATCCGGATCGTCATGCCTCCGGCGTCCTCTCCTCGGCGGGCAGCACGGCCCGCACCTGCCAGGTCTTCCTGCCGTCCCCGTCCGGGGCCGGTCCCGCGTCGAACTCCCCGCCGAGCAGCTGCACGCGCTCCCGCATGCCCACGAGTCCGGACCCTGAGCCCGGGGCGCGCGGCCCCGGGCGGTCTCCGAAGGGGCTGGTCACCCGCACGGTGAGGGCCCGTGCGTCGCGGGCCAGGAACACCGTGACCGTACCGGCCGGGGCGTGCTTGAGGGCGTTCGTCAGCGACTCCTGCACGATCCGGTACGCGGCGAGTTCGACCGGCGCGGGCAGCTGCTCGGCGGTCTCCGTGCGGGTGTCGTCGAGAGCGAACCTCAGGCCGCTCGACGCCCCGTTGGTGCGGGCCTGCGCGATCAGCGCCTCCAGGCCCGAGAGCCGGGGCACGGCCGCCGGCTCGGCGTCACCGCCGCTGTCCCGGAGCAGTCCGATCAGCCGCCGCATCTCGGCGAGGCCCGCCACGCTGTTCTCCCGGATCACGGTCAGCGCCTGCCGGGTGGTGGCCTCCTCGTCGATCGACAGCGCGGCGGTCGAGTGGATGGCGATGGCGGAGAGGTGGTTGGCGACCATGTCGTGCAGCTCTCGGGCCATCCGGGCGCGCTCGGCGAGCACCGCCTGCGCCCGGTCCATCTCGGCCAGCAGCGCCGTCTGCTCGGCCCGCAGCCTCGCGCCCTCGGCGGCCTCGCGGTGATTGCGCACGATCGCGCCGGTGAGGGCCGGCAGGAAGGAGAGCATGCCCGAGAGCACGCCCACCAGCAGGGCGAGCGCGTTCTGCCACCAGATCAGCAGTACCACCGTGATCGCGACGGTGACGAGACCGGTGGTGTACGGGATGCGCCGGGCGGAGGCCGGCGTCCCGTACACCACGGCGGCGTAGACCACGTCCGTGAACATGAGGACGGTGGCCAGGTTGCCGTGGGTGAACTGGTCGGCGGCGATGGCCAGGGTGCCCACGAACAGCGCGGTGCGGGGCGCGGTGCGGCGTAGTGCCTCCATCGCCGCCATGACCACCAGCGGGATCAGCGTGGCCCAGCGCTCGCCGAAGACCCGGTCGCCGGTCACGTAGAGGCCGAAGGACCACATGACCAGGCCGCCGGCCAGGCCGATGAAGGCGATCAGCAGATCGTCGCGGTGGGGTCGGGGGAGGCGCACGTCCCCATCCAACACGCTGTGACCGGGCCGGACGTCCTCGCCGGGGCCGAGCCGTCCCTCCGCCGAAGGATGTAGTCGCGGTTCCTCACCGGCGACGACGAAAGCCGCCGGGACGGACGGGACGCTGGTGGAGCAACGAAAGGGGACTGCTGTGATCGTCACGCTGATCGTGATCTGCGAGGTCGGCTTCTGGGTGCTGCTCGCCGCCGGCCTCGCCGTCCGCTATCTGCTGAGGATGCCGCGCACCGGGCTTGCCCTGCTGCTGTGCGAGCCGCTGCTGGAGGTCGTACTGCTGGTGGTCACCGCGATCGACCTGAAGAACGGCGCGGATCCGAGCTGGAAGCACGGCCTCGCCGCCCTGTACATCGGTTACACCGTCGGCCACGGCCACCGCACCGTGAAGTGGCTCGACGGCCATGCCGCCCACCGCCTCGCCGGTGGTCCGCCGCCCGTGAGGCCCCCGCGCTACGGCATGGCCCGGGCCCGGCACGAGGGTGCGGTGTGGCTGGGCTCGGTGGTGGCCGCGGCCGTCGCGTCGGGCCTGCTGCTACTGGCCCTGTGGTACGTCGGCCCGGACGGGGAGACGGAGTCGCTGCGGGGCTGGATCACCGTCGCCTGGCGGGCGACGGGCATCCACGGCCTGATCGCGCTGTCGTACGCGATCTGGCCGCCGAAGGACCCGGCCGCGAAGGGGTCAGCGGTCCCCGCCCGGGACCCAGAGGACGTCGCCGACCTCCCGGTTGGCGGTCCGCGCAAGGATGAAGAGCAGGTCTGACAGACGGTTGAGGTAGGTGGCGGTCAGGGGGTTCATCGTGTCGCCGTGGACCTCCATCGCCGCCCAGGTGGAACGCTCGGCCCGGCGGACCACCGTGCACGCCTGGTGCAGGAGGGCCGCGCCGGGCGTGCCGCCGGGGAGGATGAAGGAGCGGAGCTTGTCGAGCTGCTCCAGGAAGTGGTCGCAGTCCGCCTCCAGCTTGTCGACGTAGGACTGCTCGACCCGCAGCGGCGGGTACTGGGGGTCCTCCACGACCGGGGTGGAGAGGTCCGCGCCCACGTCGAAAAGGTCGTTCTGGACGCGGACGAGGACCTTCACGACCTCCTCGTCGAGTGCCCCGAGTGCGATGGCCGTGCCGATGACGGCGTTGGCCTCGTTGGCGTCGGCGTAGGCCGAGATCCGCAGATCGGTCTTGGCGGTCCGGCTCATGTCGCCGAGGGCGGTGGTGCCCTGGTCGCCGGTGCGGGTGTAGATGCGCGTCAGATTGACCATGTGTCCAGCCTAGTTACGCGTCGGCCCTTCGGAACGTCCGTGTGCCGACCGTCACGGCGAGCACCGTGAGTCCGGCCGCGGCGAGGACGCCGTACAGCATCGTGGCGGTCGCGTAGTGCCCGACGTACGCGTCCCGTACGGCGTCCACCAGGTAGCGGAACGGCATGAAGTGGGACAGGACGTCGAGCCAGCCCGGCGCGAGGGCCATCGGGAGCATCAGGCCCGACAGCAGCATCGAGGGCATCGCCAGGGTGTTGATCGCCGGGCCGAACTCCTGCGGGCTGGGCAGCCGCAGCGCGAGCACGTACGACAGCGAGGCGAGCGAGAAGGTGAGCAGGGCGACGAAGCCGAAGCCGACGAGGATGCCGGCGAGCGGCGCCCGCAGGCCCATGACCAGCGCCGCGAGGACCAGCAGCACGGCCTGGAAGAGGAAGAGGGCGGTGTCCCGCAGCGTCCGGCCGAGGAGGAGCGCGAGGCGGCTGACCGGCGTGACCCGCATGCGTTCGAGGACGCCCCAGTTCTTCTCCATGATGACGGCGAAGCCCGCGAACGAGGCTCCGAAGAGGCCGAGCTGGAGCAGCAGGCCCGGCACGAGGACCTGCCAGGAGTCGCCCGCACGGCCGAGCGGCAGCCCTGTCAGCAGCGGGCCGAAGAAGAACAGGTAGAGCAGCGGCATCAGCGCGCCGAAGAAGATCTGGAACGGCGAGCGCAGGGTCTGCCGGGCGTAGCGGCCGAAGAGGACGGCGGTGTCGTGGAGAAGCATCGCGGGGGCTCCTAGACGGCGACGGGCGTGGTGTCGACGGGCGCGGGGCCGCGTCCGGTGATGGCGAGGAAGGCGTCCTGGAGGGTGTCCGCGCCGTGCTCGGCACGGAGTGCGGCGGGGGAGCCCTCGGCGGCGACGACTCCTCCGTCGATGATCACCAGCCGGCCGGCGAGGGCGTCCGCCTCGTCGAGGTAGTGGGTGGTGAGGACGACGGTGGTGCCGTACTCGTCGCGCAGCCGCCGGACGAGCGCCCACAGGGCGGCCCGGCTGCCCGGGTCCAGTCCGGTGGTCGGCTCGTCGAGGAAGAGCAGCTCGGGCCGGTGGGTCAGGCCGAGCGCGAGGTCGAGCCGGCGCCGCTGGCCGCCGGAGAGGGCCGCGGTGCTCCGGTCGAGGAGCCCGGTGAGGTCGAGGTCGCGGGCGAGTTCGCCGGCGCGGGCGGCGGCTTCGACGCGCGAGAGCCCGTAGAGCCTTCCCTGCATGACGAGTTCGGAGCGGACGGTCTCCTGCGGGTCGAGGCCGCCGGTCTGGGCGACGTAGCCGATCTTCCGGCGGACGCCGGCGGGGTCGCGCAGCAGGTCGTGGCCGGCGACGGTGGCGACCCCGCCGGTGGGCGGGAGCAGGGTGCTGAGCATCCGCAGGGTCGTGGACTTGCCGGCGCCGTTGGGGCCGAGGAAGCCGAGGATCTCGCCCGCGCGCACCGTGAGGTCGACCCCGCGGACGGCGTGCACCTCGCCCCGTTTGGTCAGGAAGGTCCGGGACAGCCCGGACGTGCTGATGATTGCCATGGCGACCACAAAAACAGAGTCTCTGAAATTTTGCAACGTCTCCAAAATTTCAGGCGGTCTAGGATGGGCGCATGGCTGAAGGGCTGAGGGAGCGCAAGAAGCGCCAGACGAAGCAGCGGATCTCGGACATCGCCACCGGGCTCTTCCTGGAGCGCGGCTTCCAGGCCGTGACGGTGGCGGAGATCGCGGAGGCCGCCGACGTCTCCGTCAACACCGTCTACAACTACTTCCCGGCGAAGGAGGACCTCTTCCTCGACCGGATGGAGGGCGTCACCCACCGCCTCGCCCGGATGATCCGCGGCCGCGACGCGGGGGAGTCCGCCGCCCGGGCCGTCCTCCGCGAGATCCGCGGCCACGTCAACGCCGTCTCGCCCGCTTACGGCCTGATGGACGGCTACGCCGACTTCATGCGCGTGATCGACGACGCCCCCACCCTCCAGGCCCGGCTCATGGCCCTCCAGCAGGAGGTCCGCCGGACCACCGTCGCCGCCCTGCGCGAGGACGTCGGCGCCGGGCCCGACGACCCGATGCCGCTGCTCGTCGGCGGCCAGATCGCCTGGATCCAGGGCGCCGTCGTCGAGTTCATCAGCGGCGAGATGACCGCCGGACGCAAGGCGACCGAGGTCTCCCGCGAAGCGCTCGACCTCCTCGACGACATCGAGGACGTGCTCGGCGAGAAGGTCCTCGAGTACGCCGTGCGCGTCGGCTGAGCCCTTCGCCGGTGCCCGTCCGCCCTGTCGCGAGTGTGACGTCCGTCAAACAGGACGTGACGCGCCTTACTTCTCGGTCACAACGCCCCCCGCGCCCGCTAATCTCCGCCGAAGAGCCAGAAGTGAACACGCGTTAAGGCATTGAGGGGTGGAAGACGTGGCCAGGAAGCTCGCCGTCATCGGTGCCGGACTCATGGGGTCCGGCATCGCGCAGGTCTCGGCCCAGGCAGGCTGGGACGTCGTCCTGCGTGACGTCACCGACGCCGCGCTGACCCGGGGCACCGACGCCATCAAGACCTCGTACGAGCGCTTCGTCGCCAAGGGCCGGATGGACGCCGCCGACGCCGAGGCCGCGCTCGGCCGGATCACCGCGACCACCGAGCTCGACGCGGTCGCCGACGCCGACATCGTCGTCGAGGCCGTCTTCGAGAAGCTCGAGGTCAAGCACGAGATCTTCCGCTCCCTCGACAAGGTCGCCAAGGACGGCGCGGTCCTCGCCTCCAACACCTCCGCCATCCCGATCACCAAGATCGCCGCGGTGACGGAGCGCCCGGAGGCCGTCGTCGGCGTCCACTTCTTCTCGCCGGTCCCGATGATGCAGCTCGTCGAGCTCGTCCGCGGCTACAAGACCAGCGACGAAAGCCTCGCCACCGCGCGGGAGTTCGCCGAGTCGGTCGGCAAGACCTGCATCGTGGTCAACCGCGACGTGGCCGGCTTCGTCACCACCCGCCTCATCTCGGCGCTCGTGGTCGAGGCCGCCAAGCTCTACGAGTCGGGCGTGGCCACCGCCGAGGACATCGACATCGCCTGCAAGCTCGGCTTCGGTCACGCGATGGGCCCGCTCGCCACCGCCGACCTGACCGGCGTCGACATCCTCGTCAACGCCACGAGCAACATCTACACCGAGTCCCAGGACGAGAAGTTCGCGCCGCCGGAGCTGATGCGCCGGATGGTGGACGCGGGTGACATCGGCCGCAAGAGCGGGCAGGGCTTCTACACGTACTGATGCGCACCGCGGTCGCGTACGCGTCTCGACCAGAGCCGCGTACGCACCCGCACAGGGGTCCGACCGCCCCAGCGCCATCGCCCTCAGGGGTGAATTTCGATATCGGTTCGCTTACAAGGCGCAACGCTTCTGCCGATGCGGCAGTCAAGCGTTGCGAAGACGGGCACCAGACGGAGCACTCTCGGGGAGCGCATATGCATATCAGGGGCGACCACACCGAGCTGGTCGTCGGGGGCCGCCTCGACGTCCGCAGCGCGGCGGACGCCCGAACGGTCCTGCACTCGGCCGTCGACGACGGAGCCGGAGACCTCGTGCTCGACCTGACCGGACTCGACTCCTGGGACGCCACCGGCCTCGGGGTCATCATGGGCGCCCACCGCCGGGCCGGCCGCTGCGGCCGCCGCCTGGTGCTGCGCGGAGTACCACCCCAGATGCAGCGCCTCCTCGTCGCCACCCGACTGCACCGCATCCTCGCCATCGAGGGCGGCCTCGCCGCGGAGTCGCTGCCCCGCGTCTGAGTGGACCGGGGCGGAACGGACATCTGAAAGAACGTCACGTCACGGCCGCGACACGTGACTGTGAAGCCACTGTGAGAAACAGGCGTCACACCCAATCCTCACAAGACCGTGACGTCTTGGTCTCCGCCCCACCCCGACTGTTCCCGGAACCCGCACAACCGCATAGGGTCGGCTCGCCTGCACATCGCCCGTCGCTTGGGAGCTTGGACCATGGACCCGATCAACCGGGGACCGGAGGACTACGGTCACGACGCCGAGCCCGAGGACGCCCGCCCCGGACTCGCCGCACCCGCCCCCGCGTCCACCGCTCCCTCCCGGGTTCGCACCGCCCGCCTGGTCTCCGGCGGCCTCCTGCTCACCGTCAACCCGCTCGACGGCAGCGAGATCGAGGTGTGCCCGCCGAGCGAGCAGCCCCCGGCCCCGCGCCGACGCGACGCCCGCGAGCGCGCCGAGGCGGCGCGCGCCGCCGCACCGCCCGTACCGCCCGGGCCCGCGGCCCCCGCCCTCCCGCTGCTCGAACGGCAGGAACAGCGCGAGCAGCTCGTCCAGCACCTCACCCGCGGCCGCTCCGCCCGGCTCACGGGCCCCTCCGGCTCCGGCCGCACCACCCTCCTCGACGCCGTCGCCGCCGACTGCGCCGAGGTCGCCCCCGACGGCGTCGTCCGGCTCTCCGGCCACCACCGCACCCCCACCGACCTGCTGTACGAGCTCTTCCAGACGGTCCAGTACGCCCCCGGCTTCCGGCCCGACCGCGAGGAACTCCTCCTGGAGGTCCGCCGCATCGGCGCCATCGTCGTCGTCGACGACCTGGAGTTCGGCGGCGCCGCCCTCGACGAGCTGCTCGCCGCCACCCCCGACTGCGCCTTCCTCTTCGCCGTCACCCCCGACACCCCGGCCGCCTCGCCCGAGGCCGCCCTGGAAGAGCTCGCCCTCGCCGGCCTCGGGCGCGCCGCCGCGGTCGAGCTCCTGGAGAGCGCCGTCGGCCGGGCCCTCACCGAGGACGAGGCCAACTGGGCGGGCGACCTGTGGTTCGAGTCCGAGGGACTCCCGCTCCGCTTCGTCCAGGCCGGCGCCCTGCTGCGGCAGCGCGACCGGCTCCGCGTCGGCCCCGCCGAGTTCGACGCCTTCGGCGCCCTGGAGGAGGCCTTCGGCCCCTCCGGCCTGCCCGCGCCCCCCGCCGACGACTCCGACGTCGAGGTACGCGAGATACCCCTGCCCAGCCTCGGCGAGGGCGCCGCCCCCGCCGTCCTGCTCGCCTCCCGGCTCAGCCGCGCCGCCCAGGACGCCCTGCGGTTCGCCGTCGCCCTCGGCGGCGAGGTGCCGCACCAGGCGCACCTGCCCGCCCTCGTCGGCGACACCCACGCCGACGCCGCCGTCGGCGAGCTGCTGTCCTGCGGACTGCTCTCCCCGGTCGGCACCCGCTACCGCCTCGCGGCCGGCGTCCTCACCCAGCTGCTCGCCCAGAACTACGAGCCCGACCCCGCCGGCCGTGCCCACACCGTCGCCCAGCACTACGCCTGGTGGGCCGGACACCCGTCCGTCACCCCCGAGCGGGCCACCGCCGAGGCCGACTCCCTGCTCGCCGCCCTCGCCGTGCTCCTGCCCGGCACCGCCGCCGAACACCCCGCCACCGCCGTCCTGCTCGCCCGGGCCGCCGCGCCCGCCTTCGCCGCAGGGCTGCACTGGAGCGCCTGGGAGCGGGCCCTGCGCGGCGGCCAGGAGGCCGCCCGCCTGGCCGGCGAGGTCGCCGAAGAGGCCTGGTTCCACCACGAGTTGGGCGTCCTCGCGCTCTGCCGGGGCAGCCTGCAGCGGGCCCGCGCCGAGCTGGAGGCCTCCGTCGGCATGCGCGGCGCCCTCGCCGACAAGCGCGGTACCGTCGCCGGCCGCCGTGCCCTCGCGCTCGTCGCCGACCTCACCGGAACGAGCACCCCGGTGGAACCCGCGCCCGCCGCGGCGCCCGCCGCCGCCGCGTCCCCCGCGGCCGGCACTCCGACCGTGCCGGTCGCCAAGGCCCCCCGGACCACCGCGCTCCCGCGCCGGGAAGGCCCCGCCTCGCCGCCCCGCGGCATCCCGGTGGCTCCCGCGCTCCCGGCGAAGTCCGCCTTCCCCGAGCTCGCGCCGCCCACCCCGGCCAGGCCGATGCCCCCGGTGGCCTCCAAGGCCTCCCTCGACGCCTTCGCCGCCTTCGCGGACGAGCCCACGACCGTCGCCGGGCCGCGCGTGGACCTCTCCCGCGGCCAGGACGACGCCGACCGCCGGCGCGGCGGCCTGCGCGCGGGCATCCTCACCGGGGCCCGCCGCAACCTGGCCGCCGTCGGTGCGGGCGCCCTGCTCGTCGCCGTCCTCGGCACCGTCGTCACCCTCGGCGCCACCTCCGGCAACGGCGACGACCCCGGAAGCGACCGGGTGACCTCCGACAGCACCGCGAGCCAGGACGACACGCTGGACGGCGCCGGGGACGAGACCGAGCCCACCGAGGACGCCACGGGCGGCCCCTCCGACCCGGCGGCTCCGAACCCGACCGGCACGCCCTCTCCGGGCGCGACCGGCACGGCGGGTACCCCCGCGACCCCCTCGGGCTCGCCGTCCGCGACCGACAGCACGAAGCCGACCGCCCCGTCGACGACGAAGCCGCCGAAGCCGACGCTCTCGCCGACGCGGACGCCGCCGCCCACCAAGCCGCCGACGACCCCGCCGACCACGCCGCCGACCACACCGCCCACCACCCCGCCGACGACGGACCCGACCGGCGACCCCACGGGAAACCCCACCGGCTCCGCCTCGGCCTCCCGCTCCGAGTCCGCCCCCGTGGCCACGGACGGCACCCCGGCCTGAGCCGGTACGCCGAAGGGCCCGGGCGCGCTTCCTCGCACCCGGGCCCTTCGGCGTACGGCCGTACCGGCGGCCGTCAGAACAGCCGCAGCTTGTCGTCCTCGATCCCGCGCAGCGCGTCGTAGTCGAGGACCACGCAGTCGATCCCGCGGTCGTTCGCGAGCACCCGGGCCTGCGGCTTGATCTCCTGGGCCGCGAAGATGCCCTTCACCGGAGCCAGGTGCGGATCGCGGTTGAGCAGCTCCAGGTAGCGGGTCAGCTGCTCGACGCCGTCGATCTCGCCGCGCCGCTTGATCTCGACCGCGACGGTCGCCCCGTCGGAGTTCCGGCACAGGATGTCGACCGGGCCGATGGCCGTCGGGTACTCGCGGCGGATCAGGGTCCAGCCCTCGCCCAGGGTCTCGATGCGGTCCGCGAGCAGCTCCTGGAGGTGCGCCTCGACACCGTCCTTGATGAGGCCCGGGTCGACACCCAGCTCGTGCGACGAGTCGTGGAGGATTTCCTCCATCGTGATGATCAGTTTCTCGCCCGCTTTGTTGACCACGGTCCAGACGCCTTCCGCGGCGTCGGCCCCCTCCTTCAGCGTGCACGGCGGGGACATCCAGTTGAGCGGTTTGTACGCCCTGTCGTCCGCGTGGATGGAGACGCTGCCGTCTGCCTTGACCAGGATCAGACGGGGAGCGGAGGGCAGGTGGGCCGTGAGCCGACCGGCGTAGTCCACGGAGCAACGGGCGATGACGAGACGCATGGTCCGCAACGCTACAAGACGGACGCTCCTCTTCGCGATTCGGGCCGTATCGCCCGCCGGGCGTACGCCCAACACCCGGCACTTATTGGCCGGTTGTGTGCCCAATCTCCTGGTGCGGGCCGGACCCGGCGCTTAACGTGGAGGACAGGAGGTCGTCGCCCGTGCACGCTGCGTGCGCGTCGGCCGGCCCCTGTCCCTGCCCGCAAGACCCCGTCCGCGGGGTCGCGAGAGGAGAACCCATGTCGCTCGACGTCTCACCGGCGCTGTTGGAACAGGCCGAGCGAGGCGAGGTCGACGAAGCCGCCTTCGTCGACTGCGTCCGGACCTCCCTGCCCTTCGCATGGGAGATGATCAGTTCTCTGGTGGCACAGCTGAAGGTCGACGGCGGCGACTTCGCCGACAACCAGACGCCGCCGCCGAGTGAGCAGGCACGTGGTGAGCTGTTGCGTGCACTCGCGAGCGATGCCATCCGCGGTGCGCTGCAGCGGCACTTCGGGGTGCGACTCGCCTTCCAGAACTGCCACCGGGTGGCGGTCTTCCCGCTGGACCCGTCGGTGGACGAGCGGCTCGCCCGCTTCACCTCCGTGCGGGCGCAGCTCCTCAACCAGTCGCCGGAACTGCGCGACTGCTGACAGGCCTGGTGCCGCCGCCCCACGTCGCGGGAGAAGGAACTGACGCCGGGCGGCGGTACGGTCCGCACCACCTACGGATCATGGATCAGCACGCATCAGACGAGCAGCGGGAGCACCTCGGCGCCCAGGCGCCGCACGTTCTCCTCGGTGTCGGCGAGATCGCCGGAGCCCTCGGCGAGCAGCGCGAAACGGGTGATGCCCGTCCGCTCCGCGGTCGCCGCGAGCCGGTCCGCCGCGAGCCGGGGCGTGCCCACCGGGTGCAGCCCGCACAGCAGCTCCGTGTACGCCACCGGGTCGCGCATCGCGCGGTGCCGGTCGTCCACCGTCACATGGGCGTCCAGGCCCTGCTTCAGCCAGCCCGGCATCGCCTTCACCAGCGCCTCCGCCGCGTCCGCCCCGCGGTCCGCGAGCTGGACCACCCCGGCCGAGACATGGCCGGCGCCGATCCGCGCGATCTCGTCCGGCCCGTGCCCGGCCTCCCGGGCGAAGCGCCGCCAGCAGGCCACCATCTCGGCCTTGTCCTCGTCCCCGCAGTGCATGCCGAGGAGCATCGGCAGACCCCGCTCGGCGGCGAGTCGCACGCCCTTCTGCGAGGTGCAGGCGACCACCACCTCCGGGGCGGCGGGTCCGCCGATCAGCTCGCCGGGGGCCGGCACGACCGCCACCTCGCGGAAAGCGAATCGTTCCCCCTCGGCACCGACCCGCGGTTCGCGGAGCCAGCGCAGGAGCAGGTCCAGCGACTCGGGGAAGCCCCTTTCGTACGCCGGGAGCCCGGTGCCGAACACCTCCAGGTCCACCCATGGCCCGCCGCGGCCCACCCCGAGGGTGAACCGCCCTCCGGAGGCCACGTGCAGCAGCGCCGCCTGTTCGCCCACGGCGACCGGATGCTGGTTCGACAGGACGCTGACCGCCGTGCCCACCCGGATCCGGCGGGTCCGGCCCAGCAGCAGCCCCGCCAGGGTCGTGGCCGACGGGCAGACCCCGTACGGGACGAAGTGGTGCTCGGCGAGCCAGACCGAGTCCAGCCCCGCCTCCTCGGCGACCTCCGCGGTCCGCACCGCCCGGTGCAGGGCCTCTTCCTGGCCTTGACCCGGGAACTGGGCGGCCAGTACGAACGTACCCACGCGCATCGCTTCTGCCTCCTTGCGGCCGGCGCGTTTCCCCTCGTGACAACTTCCCCGAGGTCCCCCTCGTACTGGCAACAACGTCTGACACGTGCCAAAGGCAACGGCCCATCATGAAGTTCTTGCGATTTTCCGCTGATCCGTCCCGGGCGGGGACGGAGCCACCCCGTCGCGGCCCGTACGCTGGAACGAACCGTCCGTGTCCCCCGACCTCGTGAGGTGTCGAAGTGTCCCCGCGCCACAACCGCCCCCGTGGCGGCGCGAATCCCGCACAGCAGGGCGACCCGGGCGACCGGTACGGCGGTGTGCAGCGCACCGAGACCTGGCAGGGCGAGGAGTGGTACGTCCGGCTCGTCGCCGGGGCGAGTTCCCCGGGCAAGCGCTACCGCTGCCCCGGCTGCGACCAGGAGATCCCCTCCGGCGCCCCGCACGTGGTGGCCTGGCCCGAGTACGGCGGCGTCGACGACCGCCGGCACTGGCACAAGGCCTGCTGGAGCGCGAAGGACCGCCGCACCTCGCGGGTGCAGCGGTCCCGTAACGCGCCTCGCTACTGAGCGGGCGCGGGCTTCCGTCGCCGGGCGGCCCTGTACTCAGACGTCCCTGTTGTTGAGCAGCGCGAACGCGCCGCCGAGCACCGCCGCGGTGATCCCGGCGATGATCAGCACGGGCTGCCAGCCGGAAGGACCCTGGTCGCTGAACGGCGCCGTCTCGCTGTAGAGCGCGATCATCTGCGAGGGGATCGCGTACATGAACAGCGCCTCCTGCACGGAGCGCAGCGCCTGCGAGAACATGAACAGCGCCGCCACCAGCGGCAGCAGCAGCACGCCGATCATCACCGTGATCGCGCCCGCCGAGTGCCGCACGATCGCGCCGATGCCCATCGACAGCAGGCCGAGCAGCGCCAGGAAGAGACCCACGCCGACGGTGGCCCGCAGCCACTCGCCGGTGGTCGGCTCGGCCGCGTCGACCATGGCCACCTGGGCCGCGCCGACCACGCCGGCCATCACCGTGACGAGGGAGAAGACGAGCGCGAAGAAGACGATCGCCTTCGCCGTCAGCACCCGCGAGCGGCTCGGGCAGGCGGTCAGCGTCGTACGGATCATGCCCGTGCCGTACTCGGAGCTGATGCTGAGCACGCCCAGGGTGATCACGCAGATCGAGGCCGGCAGCATGCCGAAGAAGCCGAGGCCGAGCGCGGACTGCTCCGAGGTCTCGGGACCCGCGGAAGCCGCGACCGCGCCGACCGAGAGCCCGAGGCCGAGCAGGAGCAGCACCATGATCCCGAGCGTCCACATCGTGGAGCGCAGCGAACGGATCTTCGTCCACTCCGAGGCGAGCGCGTCGCCGAGGTGCGCCTTGCGGACGGGGATGGGGGAGACGTACGCGTACGGGGCAGGCGGCGGGGTGGTCATCGGGCGTCCTCGGGGTTCTGGCTCTGAGGCGGGTTCTGCGCGTACGGGTTCTGTCCGGGCGGCGGCGGGGCGTACCAGCCCTGCTGCGGTACCTCCGGGATCACGTACCCCTGGTCCTGCGGCTGCTGGTGCGGCGGCAGCGGCGGCTGGAGGTGGGCGAGCCGGTCGTCGGTGGAGCGGTAGTCCACGGCGCCCTGCGTCATGCGCATGTACGCCTCCTCCAGCGAGGCCTGGTGCGGGGAGAGCTCCCACAGGCGCACGTCCGCCCCGTGCGCCAGGTCGCTGATCCGCGGCAGCGCGAGCCCGGTCACCCGCAGCGCGCCGTCCGGCTCGGACAGCACGCTGCCGCCGGCCTCGGCCAGCACCGCCGTCAGCTTCTCGCGCTGCTGGGGCTCGGTCTGCGGGGTGCGCACCCGGGCGAAGTCCGCGGAGTTCGCCGAGATGAAGTCCTTCACGCTCATGTCCGCGAGCAGCTGCCCGCGGCCGATCACGATCAGGTGGTCCGCGGTCAGCGCCATCTCGCTCATGAGGTGGCTGGAGACGAACACGGTCCGGCCCTCGGCGGCCAGCTTCTTCATCAGGTTGCGGACCCAGAGGATGCCCTCGGGGTCGAGACCGTTGACCGGCTCGTCGAAGAGCAGCACCTGCGGGTCGCCGAGCAGCGCCGCCGCGATGCCGAGGCGCTGGCCCATGCCGAGCGAGAAGCCCTTGGAGCGCCGCTTGGCCACGTCCTGCAGGCCGACGACCCCCAGCACCTCGTCGACCCGCTGGGCCGGGATGCCGGCCAGCTGGGCGAGCGAGAGCAGATGGGCCCGGGCGCTGCGGCCGCCGTGCACGGCCTTCGCGTCGAGCAGCGCGCCGACCTGCCGGGGGGCGTTCGGCAGCTGCCGGAAGGGGTGACCGCCGATCGTGACGTGCCCCGCGGTCGGCCGGTCGAGGCCGAGGATCATGCGCATGGTCGTCGACTTGCCCGACCCGTTGGGGCCCAGGAAGCCCGTGACATGGCCGGGCCTCACCTGGAAGGAAAGGTTGTACACGGCCGTCTTGGCGCCGTAGCGCTTCGTCAGGCCGACTGCCTCGATCATTCTCCAGCCCCATCGACAGGTCAGGTCGTCGTCGGGGCGTGGTGGCCGGTGGCCGGAGCCCCCCGTATGAGCTAGGAGCTTATCCAGCCCTTGACGGTTCCGGCGAAGTCCGGATCGTGATCGGGGGAGGGATCAGGGAAAGACCAGGGTCGGGTCGGGGTCCGCTCAGGCGTCCCGCTGCTTCAGCACCAGATAGCCGCCGATCAGCGCGGCCGCCACCCAGATCACCATGATGCCGAGACCGCCCCACGGCCCGTACGGCGCCTTCTCCGAGCCCATCGCCTCCGGCACCACCTGCATGATCTTGGAGCCGGCCTGGTCGGGGAAGTAGCGCGCGACCTCCTTGGCCTTCGGCACCGCCGACAGAATCTGCGAGATCAGGAAGAAGAACGGCACCAGGATGCCGAGCGACAGCATCGAGGAGCGCAGCATCGTCGCCACACCCATCGAGAACACCGCGATCAGGGCCATGTAGAGGCCGGCGCCGACCACCGCCCGCAGCACGTTGTCCGCGCCGAGCGTGGTCCGGTGCTCACCGAGCAGGGCCTGTCCGAGGAAGAAGGACAGGAAGCTGGTCGCGAGCCCCACGACCAGGGCCAGCCCGCCCGCCACGGCGATCTTGGAGAAGATGAAGCTCGCCCGCTGCGGGACGGCGGCCAGCGAGGTGCGGATCATGCCCGAGGAGTACTCGGTGCCGACCACGAGCACACCGAAGACGACCATCGCCAGCTGACCGAGCACCATCCCGGAGAAGCTGAGGAAGGTCGGGTCGAAGGTGGCCCGCTCGACGTCGGAGAGGTTGTCGAACTCCGACTTCATGAGCGCGCACAGGGCTGCGCTCATCGCCACCGTGACGAGCAGGGCGCTCGCCAGCGTCCACACGGTCGACGAGACCGTCCGGATCTTGGTCCACTCGGACTGCAGGACCGCGGTTGCCGCTGCCATCGATCAGGCTCCCTCGAAGCTCTCGCCCCAGCGGGGCCCGGCCGGCTGCCCGCCGCCGTGTACGTCCGTCCCGTGCGCGTGGTACTCCACCGCGCCCGCCGTCATCTGCATGAACGCCTCTTCGAGCGAGGCCCGCTGGGAGCTCAGCTCGTGCAGCACGATCTGGCCGGCCGCCGCCAGCTCGCCCAGCTTCTCGGTCGTCGTCCCGTCCACCTCGAGGGTGCCGCCGCCCGCCTCGACCGCGACGAAACCGTTGGTGTGCAGCACGTCGCGGAGGCGTTCGTACTGCGGCGAGCGCAGTCGTACGTAACTCCGGGAATTCTGCTGGATGAAATCCGCCATCGACGTGTCGGCCAGCAGCTTTCCCTGCCCGATGACGATGAGATGATCGGCCGTCAGCGCCATTTCACTCATCAGATGGCTGGAAACGAAGATCGTCCGGCCCTCGGCGGCCAGTGCCTTCATCAGATTGCGGATCCAGTGAATTCCCTCGGGGTCCAGACCATTGACGGGTTCGTCGAACATCAGGATCTCGGGATCCCCCAGCAGCGCGGACGCGATTCCCAGCCGCTGCCCCATGCCGAGGGAGAAGCCCTTCGACTTCTTCTTCGCCACCGCCGTCAGACCGACCAGATCGAGCACCTCGCCGACCCGGCGCTCCGGAATGCGGTTCGACTGGGCCAGGCACAGCAGGTTGTTGTACGCCGAGCGGCCGCCGTGCATCGCCTTGGCGTCGAGCAGCGCCCCGATGTACTTCAGCGGCTCCTGCAGCTCGCGGTAGTGCCTGCCGTCGATCCGGACCGTCCCGCTCGTCGGGTTGTCCAGGTCCAGCATCATCCGCATCGTCGTCGACTTGCCCGCCCCGTTCGGCCCCAGGAAGCCGGTGACCACTCCCGGCCGCACGGTGAAGCTGAGATGGTCGACCGCCGTCTTCTGTCCGTAGCGCTTGGTGAGGCCCTCAAGCTCGATCATGCGTCCCAACCTACGGGCACGCAAAACCCTCCGCCACCGGAATGACGGAGGGTCTTTTTACGCCAGGATGCGGGTCAGCGCGACTGCTGCGCCGGGACGCCGGCGGTGCGCTCCTCGTCCAGCGGGGAGCCGGCCGCGGCCACCGCGGCACCGGTCAGCGTGGCCAGCATCTCGCGGACGTTGGTCAGCTGGGCGTTGATGGAGTCGCGGCGGTTCGTCAGGGCCGCCAGCTCGCGCTCCGATTCGCTGCGGATGCGGTCGGCCTTGGCGTTCGCGTCGGCCACGATGTCCTCGGCCTGGCGCTGAGCGGTCTCGACCGTCTGACGGGCCCGGCGCTCCGCGTCCGTGCGCAGCTTCTCGGCCTCCAGGCGGAGCTGCTCGGCGCGGTGCTCGATCTCGGCGAGGCGCTTCTCCGCCTTGGCCTGGCGGGAGGCGAGGTCGCGCTCGGACTGCTCGCGGCGCTTGGCCAGGTTGGTCTCGAAGTCCGCGGCGGCCTGGGCGGCCTTCGCGCGGGTCTCCTCGAAGAGGGCGTCCGCCTCCTCGCGCTTCGACTGCGCGTCCTTCTGGGCCTCGGCGCGCAGCGAGTTGGCCTCGCCCTGCGCCTTCTCGACGATCCGGACGCCCTCGTCCTCGGCCTTGGACTTGCGCTCGGCCGCGAACGCCTCGGCGTCGTTGCGGACCTGCTGGGCGGCCGACTCGGCGAGCTCGCGGTGCTGCTCGGCGGCGCGACGGGCCTCCTCACGCAGGTCCTTCGCCTCCTCCTCGGCGAGCCGGAGGATCTTCTCGACACGGGCGCCCAGACCGGCGTACGACGGCTCGGCGTCGGTGACCTGCGCCTGGGCGTTCTGGGTCTCGAGGTGGAGTTCCTCGATGCGCTTTTCCAGAGAGGTGATTCGGGCCAGAGCACTGTCACGGTCGGCGACGAGCTTGGTAATGCGGTCGTCCACCTGACCGCGGTCGTAACCACGCCGCACGAGCTCGAAGCCGAAGGGGGAGGAAGTGTCGCTCATGGGGTTCCTGTCGAATGAGACCGGTGAGGTGTTAGAGGGAATCCTAGGGGTCGAAGCGGCGTGTCATCGAGCGTATGCCCGTTTGATCTGGAGAATGTCCAGCCTTTTGAGTGGCTAGCTCTCGGGGGACTTGCCACCCGAACGAGTGGCCCCCACTGACACGCCGGCCTTGGCGCCTTCCCGTGCGCTGGGCTTCCCCCCGTCGGACTTCCCCCCGCCCGACGGTGTCTCGAAAGACTCCAACGCTTCCAGGACGTCCTGGACACGGGAGATCTCGGCATTGATGTCCTCGCGCCTGCGGACGAGCACGTCCAGTTCCCGCTTTCCCTCGGTCACCGTCTGCTCGGCCTCGCGCTCGGCCTCCGCCCTGATCTTCTCCGCCTCCGCGACGAGCGACGCCTTCTTCTGCTCGGCCTCCTTGAGGAGGGCCTCGGCCTTCTTCACGGCCGCGATCCGGACCTTACTGGCCTCGGAACTCGCCTCCGAGATCATCTCCTTGGCCTTCTCCTCGGCCTCGGCACGCTGCTCCTCGGCGGCCTTCACCAGCTTGTCCACGCGCTCGCCGGCCGTCTTCATCTGCTCGGCCGTCTCGCGCCGCGCACGCTCGTGCAGCTCCTCGATCTCGCCCTCGACCCGGGACCGCAGCTCCTCCGCCCGGTCCCTTATGGCGGTCGCGTCGCTGCGCGCCCCGACCAGGAGTTCGTCCGCGTCCGTGCGCGCCTTCTCCACCAGCGAGTTGCCCTCGATGGTCGCCTCGGCCACGATCCGCTCGGCCTCCTTGCGGGCCGCGCCGACCATGGTGTCCGCCTGCGTCTCCGCCTCGGTGGTGGCGCGCAGCGCCTCCTCCTGAGCCTTGGCCATGAGCTGGTCGGCCTGCTCGGCCGCGTCCGCGCGCTTCTTCGCCCCGGCCTCGCGGGCCTCGTCGAGCGTACGGTCCGCCTCGGCACGCGCCTCGGAGCGCATCTCCTCGGCCGCCGCCTCGGCGTCGGCCCGCACCCGGTCCGCCTCCACGGCGATCCGCTCGGCCTCGGCGACGGCCTCGGCGACGAGGGTGTCCGCCTGCTCGGCCGCGTCGGCCCGCCGCTTGTCGGCGGCCTGCCGGGCCTCGTCCAGGACCTGCTCCGCCTCGACGCCGATCCGCTCGGCCTCCGTACGGGCTTCGCCGATGAGGGTGTCCGCCTGCTCCGCGGCGTCCGTGCGGCGCTTGTCGGCGGCCTTGCGCGCCTCGTCGAGGATCCGGTCGGCGTCCGCGAGCGCGGCGCTGCGCAGCGCCTGGGCGTGCGCCTCGCCGTCCACCTTGACCTGCTCGGCCTCGGTGCGCAGGCGCTGGGCGTCCTGCTCGGTGGAGGTGAGGAGTTCGGCGGCCTCGTTGGTGAGGCGTTCGGCCTCGG
>NZ_JBIWOU010000004.1:331774-388870 GCF_044767915.1 Streptomyces sp. NPDC101191 | reverse complement strand
GCGCGGCGCTTGTCGGCGGCCTGGCGGGCCTCGTCGAGTACCTGCTCGGCGTCCGCGCGGGCGGCGGCGCGCAGCGCCTCGGCCTCGGCCTCGCCCTCGGCCTTGACCTGCTCGGCCTCGGTGCGCAGGCGCTGGGCGTCCTGCTCGGTGGAGGTGAGGAGTTCGGCGGCCTCGTTGGTGAGGCGTTCGGCCTCGGCGGTGGCTTCGCCGATGAGGGTGTCGGCCTGTTCGGCGGCGTCGGCGCGGCGCTTGTCGGCGGCCTGGCGGGCCTCGTCGAGTACCTGCTCGGCGTCCGCGCGGGCGGCGGCGCGCAGCGCCTCGGCCTCGGCCTCGCCGTCCGCCTTGACCTGCTCGGCCTCGACCAGGAGCCGCTCGGCCTCCTCGGCGATCCGCTCCGCCTCCGTACGGGCCTCGCCCAGGACGGTCTCCGCCTGCGCGGCGGCCTCCGAACGGATCCGGTTGGCGTCCTCGCGGGCGTCCGCACGGGTGCGGGCCGCGTCCTGCTCGGCCGAGGCGAGCGCGTCGCTCGCCTCCGTCCGTACCCGCTGCGCGTACTCGGCGGTGTCCGCCCGCAGCTTCTCCGACTCGGCGAGGGCGTCCGAGACCGTCCGCTCGGCCAGCGCCTTCGCGGCGTCGGCCTCCTCCTGGGCGCGCTCGCGGACGCGGTTCGCGTCCTCGGTGGCCCGCTCCCGCTCCTCGTAGGCGTCGGCGCGGACCCGGTCCGCCTCCTCCTGGGCCTCCGTGCGGGTGCGCTCGGCCGCGTGCTCGGCCGCGCTGCGCAGCCCGGAGATCTCCTCCTCGGCCGTCTCGCGCAGGCCCGCGACGGAGTCCCTTACCTCCTGCGCGGTGGTCTCGGCGGCCGTCACCATCTCCGTGGCGCGGGCGTCCGCCTCCTCGACCAGACGGTGCGCCTCGGCCTGCGCCTCCTCGACCCGCTTGCGGGCCGAGGCGAGCAGCTCCTCGCTCCGCTCACGGGCCAGCTCGCGCTCGCGGTCGGCCTCGGAACGGGCCGAGTCCAGGGTCTCCTCGGCCTCCCGGCGGCGCCGGTTGGCCTCCTCCTGCGCGGCGGCCAGCGCCTCCGCCGCCTCGGCGGCGACCCGCTCGGCGGCGGACGCGGCCTCGGCGCGCACCCGGTCGGCGGTCTCCTGCGCCTCCGACTTCAGGCGCTCGGCCTCGGCGTCGGCCTCCTCGCGGAGCGTGGTGGCGGCGGCCTCCGCGTCGGAACGCGTGGTGGACGCGTCCGCCGCGGCCTCCGCGCGCAGCCGCTCGGCCTCCTGCTCGGCCTGCGTCTGGAGCGTACGGATCCGCTCCGCGGCCTCGGTCCGCTGCCGCTCGGTCTCCTCGGCGGCCTCGCGCCGGATCCGCTCGCTCTCGGCGCGCGCGTCGGTCAGCTCCTGGCCGGCCGACGCAAGCTTCGTCTCGGCCTCGGTGTGCAGCCGGGTCAGCTCGTCCGCGGCCTCCGCGCGGCGGGCCGCGGCGGCCCGCTCGGCCTGCTCGCGCAGTTCGGCGGCCGCCTTCTCCGCGGCCTCCTTGACCGCCTCGGCCTGCTCCTCGGCCTCGCCGCGCATCCGCTCGGCCTCGGCGCGGGTGCGCTCCAGCGTCTCCTCGGCCTGGGCGCGCAGGGTCTGCGCCCGCTCCATGGCCTCGCCGCGGACCCGCTCGCTCTCGGCGGACGCGCCGGCGCGCTGCTCGTCGGCGTCCGTGCGGGCCTTGGTGAGCAGCTCCTCGGCGGTCTTCGCCGCCTCCTCGATCTGCCCCACGGCCTCGCGGCGGGCCTCGCCGCGGATGCGCTCGCCCTCGGCGATCGCCTCGGCGCGCAGCTGCTCGGCCTCGCCGCGCAGCCGGCGCGCCTCCTCCTGCAGCTCGACCGTCTTGGCGCGGTACTCCTTGGTGTCGTCCTTCGCCGAGCCGAGCAGTTCGTCGGCCTGCTCCTCGGCGGTCGACCGCAGCCGGTCGGCCTCGGTCTCGGCCTCGCGGCGGATCCGCTCGGCCTCCTCGGCGGCCTTGCGGGTGGTCTCCTGGGCGTCCGCGGAGGCCTTGGTCAGGATCTCCTCGGCGCTGCGGGCGGCCTTGGCGAGCGCGGCGGCGGAGTCCTCGGCGGCGACCGTACGGGCCCTGTCGGAGGCCTCCGAGACCAGCTTCTCGGCCTCGGCGGTGGCCTCGCGCAGCTTCTCCTCGGCCTGCTCCTTGAGGGCCTCGGCCTCCTTGGTGGCCTCGCCGACGAGCCGGGCGATCTCCGCCTTGGCGGTGCGGGTGCGCTGTTCGTTGACGGACTCGGCGCCCGCGAGCTGCTTGGCCGCGGCGTCCTTGGCCTCGGCGAGGGTGCGCTCGGCCTCGGCACGGGCCTCGCGGAGCTTCTCCTCGGCCTCCTGGACGCGCACTTCGGCCGCGCGGGACAGCTCGGCGGCCTCGCGGCGGGCCTGGTCGGTCTCGGCCGTGGTGCTGGAGCGCAGCTGCTCGGCGTGGCTGGTGGCCTCCTGCGCCTGGCTGGAGGCGGCGTTGAGCATCCGCTCGGCGTCCTTGCGGGCGCGCAGCAGAATCGCTTCCGCCTCGGCCCGGGCCGCCTCCGCCTCGGAGCCCACCCGGCGGCGGGTCTCCTCGGCGATCCGGGTGGCCTCGGCGCGGGCGGCGGCCAGCGACTGCTCGGCCTCGGCGCGCGACTCCTCCATCAGGCGGCGGGCCTGGGACTCGGTGCGGGCCCGCAGCTGTTCGGCCCAGGCCACGTTCTCGTTGACGTGCGCCTCGACGGTCTGGCGGCGTTCGCTCAGCTCCTGGTCGAGCTGCTGGCGGCGCTGGACGGCCTCCGTGTGCAGCTCGGACTGCAGGCGGGCCTGCTGCTCGGCGTGCTCCTGGAGGATGCGCTGGGTCTGGGCACGGGCCTCGCGCAGCTCGCGCTCGGCGTCCTGGCGGAGCTGCTCGGCCTGCATCTGCGCGTTGCGCAGCATCTGTTCGGCCTGATAGCCGATGTCCGCGCTGTCGTAGGCGGGCCGGGTCGCGATCGTGCGGCGCGCCTCATGGAGCTTGGCGCGCAACACCTCGACCTGGTAACCGAGGTCCTCGGCGTGCTGGACGGCCTTCTCTCGCTCTTTCTTCAGCCGGTCCATCTCGGCTTCGAACCGCGAGAGATGGTCGTCTTCAGCTCGGTGGCTCTCCTGGCGTTCGTAGCCCCGCACTGCGCGGTCCATCCTTCCCCGAGCTCTTCGAGCAGGGGAGACCCCAACCCTGGTCGCAACTCCAACGAGCACCGTTCACCCGGACAGAACGGCCCCCCCGGGGAATCGTGACAGATCGGACGACCCTGACATCCCGACTTCGGTGCCGCAGGCGCACGGCTCCGACCGGCCCCGGCCCGGAGTGCCCCACTGTACCGGGCCGGGAATCCGGAGGTCAGTGCTCCGCTGAGGAGTGGTCAGCCGAGGGCTTCGCCGAAGTGACCAGTTCCGTCAGGACGCCGTGGCAGTCCTTGGGGTGGAGGAAGGTGATGCGGGAGCCCATGGAGCCGATCCGCGGCTCGTCGTAGAGCACCCGGACGCCCTTGCCGCGGATGGCCTCGGCGTCCCCGTCGACGTCGGCGGTGCCGAAGGCGATGTGGTGCACGCCCTCGCCGTTCTTGGCGAGCCACTTGCCCACCGCCGAGTCCTCCCGGGTGGGCTCCAGGAGCTGGAGGTAGGAGGCCCCGCCGTCCGAGGTCTCGTTGATCTTGAGCATGGCCTCGCGGACGCCCTGCTCCTCGTTGACCTCCTCGTGGAACACCTCGAAGCCGTACGTCGCCCGGTAGAACTCGACGGTGGCGTCGAGGTTCCGGCAGGCGATCCCGATGTGGTCGATACGCGTCAGCATGCCTCCAGTGCAGCGCCCGGGGGATGGTTACGCAACGTGCGCGCGATCACACCGGCAGGGCGATGACCCGGCGCGCCACGGCTCAGTACATTGGCGGTAAACCCTCGTTCACTCCTCATCCCAAGGGGCCGTGCCTCATGTCTGGAACGACCGGTACCACCTCAGTGATCGTCGCGGGCGCCCGCACGCCCATGGGTCGCCTGCTCGGCTCGCTCAAGTCCTTCTCGGGCGCCGACCTCGGCGGTTTCGCGATCAAGGCCGCCCTGGACCGCGCCGGCATCGGCGGCGACCAGGTGCAGTACGTGATCATGGGCCAGGTGCTCCAGGCGGGCGCCGGGCAGATCCCCGCCCGCCAGGCCGCCGCCAAGGCCGGCATCCCGATGAACGTCCCCGCGCTCACCATCAACAAGGTGTGTCTGTCGGGTCTCGACGCCATCGCGCTGGCCGACCAGCTGATCCGGGCCGGCGAGTTCGACGTGATCGTCGCCGGCGGCCAGGAGTCCATGACCAACGCCCCGCACCTGCTGCCGAAGTCCCGCGAGGGCTTCAAGTACGGCGCGATCGAGATGCTCGACGCCATGGCGTACGACGGTCTGACCGACTCCTTCGAGGGCATCGCCATGGGCGAGTCCACCGAGAAGCACAACACCCGCCTGGGCATCCCGCGCGACGTCCAGGACGAGATCGCCGCGCTGTCGCACCAGCGCGCCGCGGCCGCGCAGAAGAACGGCGTCTTCGAGGCCGAGATCACCCCGGTCGAGATCCCGCAGCGCAAGGGCGAGCCGGTCGTCTTCTCCCAGGACGAGGGCATCCGCGCCGAGACCACCGTCGAGTCTCTCGGCAAGCTGCGCCCGGCCTTCGCCAAGGACGGCACCATCACCGCCGGCACCTCCTCGCAGATCTCCGACGGTGCCGCCGCCGTGGTCGTGATGAGCAAGGCCAAGGCCGAGGAGCTCGGCCTGGAGTGGATCGCCGAGATCGGCGCCCACGGCAACGTGGCCGGCCCGGACAACTCGCTCCAGTCGCAGCCGTCCAACGCCATCCGCCACGCCCTGAAGAAGGAGGGCCTGGAGGTCGAGGACCTCGACCTGATCGAGATCAACGAGGCCTTCGCCGCGGTCGCCCACCAGTCAATGAAGGACCTGGGCGTCACCCCCGAAAAGGTGAACGTCAACGGTGGCGCCATCGCGCTGGGTCACCCGATCGGCATGTCCGGCGCCCGCATCGTGCTGCACCTGGCCCTGGAGCTCAAGCGTCGCGGCGGCGGCGTGGGCGCCGCGGCCCTCTGCGGCGGTGGCGGCCAGGGCGACGCCCTGATCATCCGCGTCGCCGGCAAGTAAGCACCCACTCAAGGAGCAGCGCACATGGTGGACGTCCCCGCACTGGTCGCCCAGGCCCGGGAGGGCCGGCCGCGCGCCGTGGCCCGGCTGATCTCGCTCGTGGAGGGGGCGTCCCCGCAGCTGCGCGAGGTGATGGCGGCGCTCGCCCCGCTGACGGGCGGCGCCTACGTGGTGGGCCTCACCGGCTCGCCCGGCGTCGGCAAGTCGACGTCGACCTCGGCGCTGGTCTCGGCGTACCGCCGGGCCGGCAAGCGGGTCGGCGTGCTCGCCGTCGACCCGTCCTCGCCGTTCAGCGGCGGCGCGCTGCTCGGTGACCGGGTGCGGATGTCGGAGCACGCCTCGGACCCCGGCGTCTACATCCGCTCCATGGCCACCCGCGGGCACCTGGGCGGCCTCGCCTGGTCCGCCCCGCAGGCCATCCGCGTCCTGGACGCGGCCGGCTGCGACGTGATCCTCGTGGAGACCGTGGGCGTCGGGCAGTCCGAGGTGGAGATCGCCTCCCAGGCCGACACCTCGGTGGTCCTGCTCGCCCCCGGCATGGGCGACGGCATCCAGGCCGCCAAGGCGGGCATCCTGGAGATCGGCGACGTGTACGTGGTCAACAAGGCGGACCGGGACGGCGCCGACGCCACCGCGCGGGAGCTCAACCACATGCTGGGCCTCGGTGAGGCCCGTGGGCCCGGCGACTGGCGCCCCCCGATCGTCAAGACCGTCGCCGCCCGCGGCGAGGGCGTGGACGAGGTCGTGGAGGCCCTGGAGAAGCACCGCGCCTGGATGGAGGAGCACGGGGTCCTGGCGGAGCGCCGCCGGGCCCGGGCGGCCCGCGAGGTCGAGACGATCACCATCACGGCGCTGCGCGAGCGGATCGGCGACCTCCACGGCGACCGGCGCCTCGACGCGCTCGCCGAGCGCATCACGGCCGGCGAGCTCGACCCGTACGCGGCCTCGGACGAGCTGATCACCAGCCTCACGGGTCAGTGACCCGGCGCGTTCCGTGAGAAGGGGCCCGGGTGCGCGACGCACCCGGGCCCCTTCGCGAGGAAGGCCCCGTCCGTCCGGACGGGGCCTTCCTCGTGCGTGCGCGTCCTACGGCTTGCCGCGCCGGCCGCGCAGCTGGTCGGCGACCGGCTTCAGCGACTCGTGGAGGTCACCGAGGGCCTCCGGGCTGAGCTGGTCGATGAAGTGCTTGCGCACCGACTCGACGTGGTGCGGCGCGACCTTGTGCATGGTGTCCATGCCGGCGTCGGTCAGCACCGCGTAGAGCCCGCGCCGGTCCGACTCGCAGTTCTCGCGCCGGACGAGTCCGGCGTTCTCCATCCGGGTGATCTGGTGGGAGAGCCGGCTCTTGGACTGCAGGGTGGCCGCGGCGAGGTCGCTCATCCGCAGGCGCCGCTCCGCCGACTCCGAGAGGTTCACGAGGATCTCGTAGTCGTTGATCGTCAGGCCGAAGGGCTGGAGGTCCTTCTCCAGTTGGTACGTCAGCATTCTGTTGACGTCCAGGTACGTGCGCCAGGCGCACTGCTCGGCGTCGGTGAGCCAGGGGGTGGCCGTGTCGGTCTCCATGTATGGATTCTACCTAAGAAGTTGAAATCTGGACGAACTCTGGGAGTGTGTTCGACGCGTCACTCTCCGCAGACTACCGCTCACAGGCCGAAGCGCCGCTGCAGGTCGCCGAGCTGTCCGGGAAGGCGCGGTACGGAACCGAGCGGTCCCTGGCCGGAACTGTGCGGTGCATGGCCGCCCGGGACACCCGGCTGGGCGCCCGGCTCACCGATGGCCCGCTCGGGCATCAGCAGCTCGGTCGACTGCAGCAGCACCGTACCCGCCCCGACGAACTCGAACTGGTGCTCCTCGCCCGAGGTGCCGCCGATCCCCGTCAGCGCCCGCACGCCGCCCATCACGCCGGTCATGTAGCCGTGGTCGTAGTGGTGGCAGGGCGAGGGGCAGTCCGCCCAGCCCACCAGGGCCTGCGGATCCACCCGGATCGGGGGCTCCATGAACACGACCGGGCCGTTGGAGGCGGCGACGAACTTGCCGGTGCCGATGAGCGTCACGAAGCCCGGCACGATCGACTGCTTGAGCGCCAGCGAGGGCTGGTACGCGAGCAGATTTCCCGAACGGATTGTCAGGTTGCCCTCGTCCAGGTCGTACGAGTTCACGTCGAAGGCCCGGTCGGCGAGCAGCATCTTGCCGCTGCCCTCGGCCACCACCCAGTCGCTCGCGTGCAGCGGCGAGTGGAAGGAGGTGCGCACCAGCCGGTCCAGCCGGCCGTGGCCGATGCCGTTGAAGTCGATCCGCCCGTAGTAGGCGATCATCTTGCCCTTCTGCAGGAACCACTGGGAGCCCTTGAGCTCCACGCAGAAGGTGTAGGCGTTGACGTTGTCGTCCGACGGCAGGGTCATCGGGTCGTGGACCACGGGGCCGTTCACAGCTTCTCCTCCGACGCCTGTACGTACACGGCACCGCTGCCGCTGAGCTCCAGCTGGAACGCCTCGCCCGAGCCCCGGCCCACCATGTCCCGCCAGCCGAGCGCGGCGGAGAGCTTGTTGCGCACGTCGCCGTGGTGGGCGACGTAGGCCTGGGGGTCGACGTGCACCGGGCGGCCGGGCGTGATGGGCAGCTCGATGACCCCGCCGTGGGCCATCACGGCCACCGAGCCGTGGCCGCGCAGGGTCGTGGTGAACAGGCCCTGGCCGGTGACCTGGCCGCGCACCATGCCCATGACCCCGCCCTGGGAGCCCATGAACATCGTGCCCTGCTCCAGGGTGCCGTCGAAGGCGAGAAGCCGGTCGGCCTCGACGTAGAGGGTGTCGCCGGTCAGCGCGATCACCTGGATGTGGTGGCCGCCGTGCCCGAACATCACGGTGCCGCTGCCCTCGACGGTCATCAGCGGGGTCGCCTCGCCGGCCACCCGGCGCCCGATCATCGACATCAGGCCGCCCTGGCCGCCGCCGATGTTCGGCGTGAAAGTGACGTCGCCGCGATAGGCGAGCATCGCGCCACGCTGGCTGAAGAGTCGCTGCCCGGGAACGACCTGGGCCTCGATCATCTTGGAGTTGATCTCGCGGAACGGCATCAGACGTCGCCCCCGATCGTGTTCCGCTCGCTCGGCTGGACGTAGACGAGTCCGTCACCTTCGAAGCGGATCTGGAAGGCCTCGCCGCCGCCCTCGCCCAGGAAGGTGCGGAAGGTCACACCCGACTGGAAGTGCTGCTGGAGGTTGCCCTGGTGGGCGATGTACGCGCCGGGGTCGACGGACAGCGGGTACTGCGGGGTCACCCGGAGCACGACCGCGGGGCCGTCGGACATGATCGCGGCCTGGCCGGTGCCCTCGACGGTCGTCGTGAACAGGCCGTTCCCGGTCGCGCCGCCGCGCAGACCGGTGAAGGTCGTGCCGGTACGCAGACCGGAGTCGGTGCAGAGCAGATTGCTCGCCTCCACCCACAGCTTGTCGCCGTGCAGTTGGACGAGATTGATCTCGGAGGCCCGGTCGGCGAACCAGCAGGTGCCCTGGCCGCGTGCCTCCATCACCTCCATCTGCTCCCCGGTGAGCCGACGGGTCACCATGCCCCGCAGGCCCTCACCACCGCCTGTCATCTTCTTGAACGCCATCTGGCCGTCGTAGGCGACCATCGAGCCGTTCTTCGCCTTCACGGCGTCGCCGGACATGGTCACGGCGAGCACTTTGCTGCCTTGGAGTCGGAACGTTGCCACGGAGGGACGGTACTGGCCCCCCGGACAAAGGAACAGCAAAGTCGCCGTGCACAATGGGACGGCCCTTGTGCATCCGTTCACAAGATCGAACGAAGGTGACCCCTGTCGTGGACATCAAGACCGCATCGTCCCTGCACCGGCTCCGGCTCGTCTCCGCGCCGGAAGCCGTGTCGTTCCTGCTGCTGCTCGTCTGCTCGGTGCTCAAGCGGACGACGGACTTCAACGCGGTGCCGGTGATGGGCGCGATCCACGGCATCCTGTTCGTCCTCTACGTGCTCTTCTGGCTGGACGCCTGGAACCGCACCAAGTGGAGCTTCGGCACGGCCGCCCTGTACTTCGTCCTCTCCGTCCTGCCCCTCGGCGGCTTCTTCGCCGAGCGCAGGCTGAAGCGTGAGGCCGAGGCGGCGGTCATCGCCTCCCGCGCCCGTCGCGAGGGCGTGGTGAACGCGTGATCGTCGCGTTCTCGGTCACCCCGCTGGGTGTGGGGGAGGAGGTCGGCGAGTACGTCGCCGACGCGGTCCGGGTCGTGCGCGAGTCGGGGCTGCCGAACCGCACCGACGCCATGTTCACCTCGATCGAGGGTGAGTGGGACGAGGTGATGGACGTCGTGAAGCGGGCCGTCGCCGCCGTGGAGGCGCGGGCGCCGCGCGTCTCGGTCGTCCTGAAGGCCGACATCCGTCCCGGCGTGACGGACGGTCTGACCTCGAAGGTCGAGACGGTGGAGCGCCACCTGGGCGCCTGACGCCGTCGTCGCAGCGGAAGGGGCGGGTCTCCCGGCATTGCCGGGAGACCCGCCCCTTCGGCGTGCTCAGGCCGCTTCGGCGTGCTCAGGCCGCCTCCGCGGCCAGGGTGTCGAGGTGCTCGCCGACGCGCTGGAGCAGGGTCGTCAGCGTGCGGAACTCCTCGGGCGACAGGCACTCCGTCACCTGGGTGCGCAGGACGCCGACCCTCTCCGCGATCCGGCGATGCGCCGCGCGGCCCTCGCCGGTCAGCGCCACGGTGCCGTCGGCGTCCGTTCCGGCCCAGCCGCGCCGGACGAGGTCGTCGACGTACGGGCGCATCGACGGCTCGTCGGCGGAGCGGAAGGCGGTCATGATCTCGTCGATCCGGCTCAGGGAGATCGGCTCGTACGACACGGTGTTCAGGACCTGCCAGCCGCGCCGGGGCAGGTCGTCGGCGGCGAAGAGCCGGGCCATGGCGCTCTCGATCGCGCCGTCGACGTGCTTGAGCCAGTAGCCGAACGGGCGCTGTGTGCGGACGTCTTCCATGGCGACCCCCAGATGCATGTCTTTTAACAACAGTTGTAAAGTAACATGCATGTCGGAGAGAGAACAGCAGGAAGCCGTCGCCGCCGTCGAGCGGGCCATGGTGGCCATCCGCCGCAGCCAGAGCCGTCGCTCACTGGGTCGTCTCGCGCCGCCTGACGGCGGCCGGGCGGTCGATCCCACGCTGTTCGGCGTCCTCGACGCCGTCGAAGAGCGGGACGGGGCCTGCTCCGTCACGGACGTCGCCACCGCCCTGGGCGTGGACCAGCCGCGAGCGAGCCGGCTGGTGCTGCGCGCCGTCGACGAGGGGTGGGTGGTCCGTGCGGCCGATCCCGCCGACGCCCGCCGCACGCTGCTCACCCTGACCCGCGCGGGGCGCGAGCAGGTGGACCGCACCCACCGCTTCAGACAGCAGGTCTTCGCGCGGGTGATGGAGGACTGGCCGGACGCCGACCGCACCGAGTTCGCCCGGCTCCTCGCCGCGTTCGTCGGCTCGTTCGGCCAGGTGACGCGGGGCGCCGGCGGTTCCTGAACGACCGCTCGACGTCTGCGCCGAGGGACCTTGAGTGACCACTCGATGTCTGCGCCGAGGGGCCTTGAGTGACCGCTCGATGTCTGCGCCCGCGGATCTTGAGCGACCGCTCAAAACCGGCTACTGTCCCCCTCGGGCGCCGTTTTGAGCGGTTGCTCAAACGGGGGAGGGGGCGGAGCCGTGGGGCTCTACGTCGAGGCGCGCGTCCGCGCCGACCTGGACACGCTCTGGGAGCGGACCCAGGATCCGGCCGAGCACCAGCGGTGGGACCTGCGGTTCACCGAGATCGCGTACCTCCCGTCGGGCGCGGGGGAGCCCCGGCGGTTCCGGTACGCCGTGCGCCTCCTGCCCTTCCTGGCCGTCGCCGGCACCGGTGTCTCCGCGGGGGAGCGCCACCGGGCCGGCGGCGACCGGGTCTCGGCCCTCCGTTTCGCCTCCCCCGACCCGCTGTCCCTCCTCGCCGAGGGCAGCGGCTACTGGCGCTACGTGCCGGGGGAGGGCGGCGTCAGGTTCCTCACCGGCTACGACTACCGGCCGCGCTGGGGCCGCTTCGGCCGGGTCGCCGACCGCCTCCTCTTCCGGCCCCTGATGGGCTGGGCGACGGCCTGGTCCTTCGATCGGCTGCGGCTGTGGTGCGAGATGGGGATCACGCCCGAGCGCGCCCGCACCCGCTGGCTGCTCGAACTGACCGCCCGGCTGCTGCTCGTGGCCGTCCCGTACGCCGCGACCCTCCTGCCGCTGGGCGCGGTCTCGCTCGCCGGGGTGCCGCTCACGGTCCTCGGGCTCGCCGCCGCCCTCCTCGTCCCGCCGTCGCCGGGGATCCCCGCCGCCCGCCGCTGTCTGCGCACCCCGCCCGGCCGGAGCCGGGCACCCCGCCTCCTCGCCACCCTGGAGCAGCCATGAGCTCGATCTTCCGCACCGCCATGGGTGACGCCGCCTTCGGGCGGCTCCACCCGGAGCTGCGGCGCCGCTTCTCCGTCGGGCTCGACAGCGGCGAGCTCTGCGTCGGCCGGGGGGTGATGGACCGGATCTGGCACGGCAGGGGGCCGGTCGGGCCACTCGTCCGGCCGTTCCTCGCGCTCGGCGGCACCCGTAACATCCTGCTCCCGCGCACGGGCCGGCACGTCCCCTTCACCATCGAGAACGTGCCGTACCTCGACTCGTACGGGCGGGAGACCGTCACCTTCGCGCGGACCTTCCAACTGCCCGGCGGCCCGCGCCGCTTCGACGCGACGATGGTGCACAGCCCCGACCGCGGCTGCGTGCTCGACTACCTGGGCACCCACCAGCACCTCGCCAGCGAGCTGCGCCTGACCGCCGAGCCCGACGGCTCGCTGCTCATCCGCTCCGGCGAACACCGCTTCCGCGAGGGCCCCGTGGACCTCCGGGTGCCCGGACTCGTCGGCGCCGACGCCGAGGTGCGCGAGTCCTTCGACGAGGACACCGGCCGCTTCCGCATCCGGGTCCGGGTCGTCAACCGTTACGTGGGGCCGCTGTTCGGCTACGAGGGCTCCTTCACCGCCGCGTACGCCTCCGTCCGGGAGTGCGGCGTCCGGCCGGGGCTGCGTCCCGTGCGTGAGGAGGCGCGGGCGTGAGCGCCGACGAAACCCGGCACAAGCTCCTGGAGGGCGCCCTGCGCTCTCTCGTCGAGCAGGGCATCGCCAAGACCTCGGCGCGCTCCGTGGCCGCCGCCGCGGGCGTCAACCAAGGGCTGATCTTCTACCACTTCGGCTCGGTCGACGAGCTCCTCGCGGCCGCCTGCCGGTACGGCGCCGAGCAGCGGGTGTCCCGCCACCGCGAGCGGCTGCGCGCGGTCGGCAGCCTCGCCGAACTCCTCGCGTTCGGCCGCGAGATGCACGCCGAGGAGCGCGAGGCCGGCCATGTCGCCGTCCTCGGACAGCTTCTCGCGGGCGCCCAGACCCACCAGCGGCTGGCCCCCGCCACCGCAGCCGGGCTCGACCTGTGGATCGAGGAGATCGAGCAGGTGCTGCGGCGGGTGCTGGCCGGCGGACCGCTCGACGGGCTCGCCGACCCGGCGGGGCTCGCCCGGGCCGTCGCCGCCTCCTTCATCGGGATGGAGCTGTACGAGGGGGTCGACCCGGCCGGTGCGGGCGCCGCCCTCGACGCACTCGAACACCTGGGCGGCCTGCTGGCCGCGCTCGACGAGCTGAGTCCGGTCGCGCAGAAGGCCGTGCGCTACACCTTGCGCCGAAAGGGTCAAAAGGGCCGGACGGCCTAAAAACCCTCACTCGGACGCCTCCAGTCGACATGCCGATGAATGTCCCCTTTCGTGGGGCTATCGATCGGTTCGATGGCAGCTGGAGGCACCGTGCGGCCAGGAGGCTACGACTACGACACCTACAGCCGACTCGCCGGTCCCCTGACGGAGCCGGAGCCGACGGCCGGCGCGTACCGGGTGCGGTACCGGAGCCTCCTCGCGAAGGAGCCGCACCGCATACGCGCCGTCCTCCTCATGGCCCTCGCGCCGCTGCTCTCGGCGCTCCTCCTGGTCTACCTCGTGTGGCCCGCTCACTGGACCGTCCGCGAGGGCGACGACCGGTGGCGCGTGCCGTACGACACCGTGATGCTCGTGTCGATCGGACTCATCTGCTTCTTCATGCTGGTGAACGTCACCTCGATCGCGCACGCCACCCTCGTCGCCCGCGACCCGATACCCGTGCGGCCCGAGTCCGGCACCCGGGTCGCCTTCCTCACCACCTACGTGCCCGGCAAGGAGCCGCTCGGCATGGTCCGCGCCACCCTCGAAGGCGCGATGAGGCTCCGCCACGACGGCCCCCTCGACGTCTGGCTGCTCGACGAGGGCGACGACGCCCGTGCCAGGGCCCTGTGCGAGGAGCTCGGCGTCCGCCACTTCACCCGCGCGGGCGTCCCCGAATGGAACCGCCCGAAGGGCGCGCACCGGGCCCGTACCAAGCACGGCAACTACAACGCCTGGCTCGCGAGGCACGGCGACGGCTACGCCTTCTTCGCCTCGGTCGACACCGACCACGTGCCGCTGCCGAACTTCCTGGAGCGGATGCTCGGCTACTTCCGCGACCCCGACGTCGCCTTCGTCGTCGGCCCGCAGGTCTACGGCAACTACACCTCCGCCGTCACCAAGGCCGCCGAGTCGCAGCAGTTCCTCTTCCACGCGCTGATCCAGCGGGCCGGCAACCGCTACCGCGCCCCCATGTTCGTCGGCACCAACAACGTCGTGCGCATCGCCGCCCTGCGGCAGGTCGGCGGCCTGTACGACTCGCTCACCGAGGACATGGCCACCGGCTTCGAGCTGCACCGCCGCAGGAACCCGCGCACCGGGCGCTTCTGGCGCTCGGTCTACACCCCCGACGTGCTCGCCGTGGGGGACGGGCCCGCCTCCTGGACGGACTTCTTCACCCAGCAGCTGCGCTGGTCACGCGGCACGTACGAGACCCTCCTCAGGCAGTACTGGAAGGCGCCCTTCCGGACCCCGCCCGGCCGCCTCCTCCACTACACGCTGATGCTCGTCTACTACCCCATGACCGCGGTCAACTGGCTCCTCGGCGTCCTCTCCTGCGTCCTGTTCCTGTGCCTGGGCGCCTCCGGCACCCAGGTCTCCTCCTCGGTCTGGCTGATGATCTACAGCGACGCCGTCGCCCTCCAGGTCGGCCTCTACCTCTGGAACCGGCGCCACAACGTCTCCCCCCACGAACCCGAGGGCTCCGGCGGGCTGGCCGGCATGGCGATGTCCGCGCTCTCCGCGCCGATCTACCTCAAGGCCCTCGGCTCGGCCCTGCTGCGCACCCGCGGCCACTTCGTGGTCACCCCCAAGGGCGGCGAGTCCAGCCCCGACCGCCTCCGCACCTTCCGCATCCACCTCTCCTGGGCGGCTGTCCTCGTCGCCTCGCTCGCCGCCTCCGTCCCCCTCGGCCACACCCACGCGGCCATGCGCACCTGGGCCCTGCTCGCCCTCGCCGTCACCCTCGCCCCGGTGACCGTGTGGACCGTCACCCGCCTGCGAGACCGGCGTCGCCTGCGGACCCGCGAGCAGGCCAGGGCCCGGCTCCGCGCCCGCGCGGCCGAGGCCGTCGCCCGGGTCGCCGCCCCCGCACCCGCCCCGCCCGGCGGCGCCGCCGCGCCCACGACGACCGGAGGGAACTGAGCCATGGCCTACCGGCCGTCCGAGCAGTTCAAGAAGACCCTGCTGGGAAGCGGCGCCGTCCTCGTCCTCGCCGCCCTCAACGCCCCTGCCGCGGTCTCCTTCGCCACGGACAAGTACCACGCGTACAAGATCGCCCAGCCCGGCTACCAGAAGAAGTACGGCTCCTGGGCCGTGATCGACGTGCCCGAGCAGTTCCGCGTCAACGCCATCCACGCCGCCCTGCTGCACACCGGCAAGGTGCTGCTCATCGCCGGCTCCGGCAACAACCAGAAGAAGTTCGACGCCGGCACCTTCGAGACCGTCCTGTGGGACCCGGCGGACAACACCTTCAAGAAGATCCCGACCCCCGAGGACTTCTTCTGCTCCGGCCACAGCCAGCTCCCCGACGGCCGTCTCCTCGTCGCCGGCGGCACCGCCCGCTACGAGGTCCTCGACGGCGAGGTCGAGAAGGCCGGCGGCGGCATGCGGGTCAAGAACGAGAGCCCCGACAAGGCCGTGACGCTCCCCAAGGGCACCGTCTTCCGCTCCCCGACCGGGATCGAGTACGTCTCCAGGTTCGACGTCACCGTCCCCAAGGCCAGGCGCGAGTTCGAGGTCTCGTACTTCAAGAGCGGCCAGATGAAGCCCTGGAAGACCAAGATCACCGCCGCCGAGGCGCGGGTCTTCGTCGAGGCCCGCGAGGCCGGCCCCCAGGCGCTCACCACCGAGGCCGCCCAGTACGAGGTCGTCGGCCTCAAGGGCGCCGACGCCGACAACGTCTACGGCCTCGCCCAGAAGCTCACCACCGAGAAGCAGGACTTCCAGGGCATCAAGGCCGCCTACGAGTTCGACCCGAGGGCCGAGCGCTACGTCCCCGTCGACCCCATGGCGGACGCCCGCTGGTACCCCACCCTCGTCACCCTCGACGACGGCCGGGTGCTCGCCGTCTCCGGTCTGAACGACGTCGGCGACGTCGTCCCCGGCGACAACGAGATCTACGACCCCGTGACCAAGAAGTGGTCCAAGGGCCCCTTCCGTTACTTCCCCACCTACCCGGCGCTCTTCCTGACCCAGGGCGGCAAGCTCCTCTACACCGGCTCCAACGCCGGCTACGGACCCGCCGGGAAGGGCCGCGAACCGGGCCTGTGGGACCTGAAGAAGAACTCCTTCACCAAGCTTCCCGGCATCACCGACCCCGACCAGCTGGAGACCTCCTCCTCCGTCCTGCTCCCGCCCGCCCAGGACCAGAAGGTGATGGTGCTGGGCGGCGGCGGGGTCGGCGAGTCCGCGAAGTCCACCGCGCGGACCGCCGTGGTCGACCTGTCGAAGGCCGACCCCTCGTACACCGAGGGACCCTCGCTGCCCCAGGGCACCCGCTACCTCAGCAGCGTGCTGCTGCCCGACGACACCGTCTTCACCACCGGCGGCTCGCGGAAGTACCGCGGCAGCAGCGGCAGCGACATCCTCAGGGCCCAGTTCTACGACCCCGCGGCCAACGCCTTCGCCGAGGCGGCCGCACCCACCGTCGGCCGCAACTACCACTCCGAGGCGCTGCTGCTACCCGACGGCCGGGTCGCCACCTTCGGCTCCGACCCGCTCTACGGGGACGGGGACAACACCAAGCTCGGCACCTTCGAGCAGCGGGTCGAGGTCTTCACCCCGCCCTACCTCCACCGGGCCGGCGCCGGCCGCCCGGTCATCGGCGAGGGTCCGCGGGAGCTCGACCGCAACGGGCGTGCCACCTTCCGGACCGAGGACGCGGGCCGGATCGTCGCGGCGCGGCTGATGCGGCCCAGCGCCGTCACCCACAGCACCGACGTCGAACAGCGCTCGGTGGCCCTGGACCTGACGAAGGGCGGGGACGGACTGACCGTCACCGTCACCGTCCCCGGGGACCGCACGCTGGTGCCACCCGGCTGGTACATGCTCTTCGTGACGGACGCCGACGGGATCCCGTCCGAGGCGAAGTGGATCCAGGTCGGCTGAGGGCGCCGCTCAGTCCGTGGCCCGGCGGGCGAGGCCGAGCGCGTAGTCGGGCCACCAGGTCCCGGCGGCCGGACCGCCCCGGCAGGGGCCGTCCGATTCGCCGGGCCTCTTGATCCACAGATACGCGTCGACCAGCTCGTCCCCGGTCCGGTCGGTGGGCGGCACCCCGAGCGCCCGGCCCGGCGGATTGCACCAGGCCTCCGCGCCGTCGCCCGGCAGCGGGCCGTCGCCGTTGCGGCTGGTGTCCACGGTGAAGTGGCTGCCGCCGAGCAGCCGGGACAGGCCCGCGCCGAAGCCGCGGACCACGTCGGTCCTCTGGAAGTTGGACACGTTGAGGGCGAAGCCGTCGGCCCGCGCCACGCCCGCCCGGCGCAGCGGCTCCACCAGCTTGGCCGGGTACGGGATCCAGGCCGGGTTGCCCGCGTCCAGGTAGACCCGGGTGCGCGGCTGTCGCTTGAACCGGTCCACCGCCTCCGAGAGCAGCCGCAGCCGCTCCTCCTGGTGCGCGCCCGGGGTGCAGCCGTCCACGAGGTGCGGCACCGCGTCCGGCTCCAGGATCACCACCGCCGGCGCGTCCCCGATCGCGGAGGCGAAGGCGTCCACCCAGTTCCGGTAGGCCTGCCCGTCGTGCGCGCCGCCCGCCGAGTAGGCCCCGCAGTCGCGGTGCGGGATGTTGTACGCCACGAGGACCACGGTCCGCCGGCCGGACGCCGCGCCGCGCACCGCCCTGGCGACGTCCGGCACGGGGTCGTCACCCGCCGGCCAGTCGGCGACCGGCCGCTCCGAGATCCGCCGCAGCAGCGCGGCGTCCTCCATGCGCCCCTCGGACTCGTACTGCCGCACCTGCCGCGCCGCGTCGCTGTCCGGGTCGACCCAGAAGGGCGAGCCGCCGGCCGGCACCGTCCCACCGGACGTGACGGGCGGGCCGACGGGGGACGGGGGAGTCCCCTCCCTGCCGCACCCCGACAGCAGGAGCGCGGCGGCGAGGGCGAGGGCGAGGGCGGACGGACGGGCAGCGGTACGGACGGAGCGGCGGGACATCCGGCCCCCAGGTTCGGGTACGGGACGGTGAGCGGCGAAACGGGACGTACGGTACGAACCGCGTCATCGTCACACGACGGTCAGGCGGCGTCCGGCTGCGACACCGCCAGCGCGATCCCCAGTGGCGTCCGCTCGTACAGCACCTGGTGCCCGTAGCGGCGCGAGGTCAGCAGACCGGCGGCCCGCAGCACCGACAGATGCGCCGACACCGAGGAGGCGGCGAGACCCAGCCGGTGCGCGAGCGCCGAGGTCCCGGCCGGTTCGTCGAGCGCGCACAGCACGTCCGCCCGGGCCCGGCCGAGCAGCCGGGCGAGCGCGTCCGGGGTGCGCTCCCTGGCCTCGGTCCACAGCCCGCCGATGCCCCGGGCCGGATAGGCCACGGTCGGCTGCCAGGGCGGGTCGAAGCCGCTCACGACGTCCGGCCAGGTGAACACCGAGGGCATCAGCACCAGCCCCTGCCCGCCCAGGGCCCGGACGTGCTCGCCGTGGTAGGCGACCGTGAGGGTCGCCGTCTCCTCCGCCCAGCCGAAGGCCGGGTGCAGTTCGGTCAGCAGCCGCTCCAGACCGCCCTCGGCGAGACGGCGCGAGTGATAGGCCACGTCCGCCTCCAGGAGGGCGCGCAAGCGCGGCCAGTCGGGCGCGATCAGCGCCTCCCAGGCCCGCTCCAGCAGCTCCGCCAGCCAGTGCAGGGAGCCGGCCGGGTCCGCCAGCATCCGCCGTCCGTGCGCCGTCCCGGCCGCGCCCGGCGTCTCGGCGAGCGCCCGCGCGAAGTCGTCCGCCGCGAGGGCCGGATCGGTCGCGCGGACCGCCGCGATCTCCTCGTGGAAGTCCGCGGCGGGCCTGATCGGCGGGGGGTAGAGGAAGTCGGGACTGTGCCCGTGCAGGGGCATCAGCAGCTGCAGCGGCGCCAGGTCCACGCCGCGCGCCGCTTCCGCGATGCGCCGCAGCCACGGCAGGTGGTAGCCCTGCTGCCGCGGCCGCGCGAGCACCCGCACCGCGCAGTGCGTCTCCCACAGCGGCGAGATCGCGAAGCGGATGCGCAGCGGGTCGGCCTCGCCGAAGTGCAGGTGGTACGGCACGGGACCCCCGGGCGCGGCGAAGTTTCGGCTGGAGCCGAAAGTCTAGGGCCGTGGCCGCGCGCCGCGCACGCTGCTCGCATGCCCACGAACGACACCCGGGCGCCCGAGGGGGCGCCCGTGCCCACCCCTGCCCCAGCGGCTCGGGAAGCGGCCGCCGCCTCTGCCCCAGCGGCCCCGGAAGCGGCCGCCGCCCCTGCCCCGGCGGCTCGGGAAGCGGCCGCCGCCCCTGCCCCAGCGGCCCCGGAAGCGGCCGCCGCCTCTGCCCTAGCGGCCCCGGAAGCGGCCGCCGCCCCGGGACCGGCCCCGGGGAGTGGCGCGCCCGCCGAGGGGACACCGCCGGGCCCCGGGACACCGCCCTCTCCCGGCACGCCCACGGCATCCGGGACGGGGCCCGGCCCCGGCTACCGCGCCGTGTTCTCCGTGCGCGAGTTCCGCTTCGTCTTCGTCGCCCATCTCTTCTCGCTGCTCGGGCTCGTGGTCAGCGAGCTCGCGCTCACCGTGCTCGTCTACGACCTCACGCGGTCCCCGCTGCTGTCCGCGCTCACCTTCGCGCTCGGCTTCCTGCCGTACCTGCTGGGCGGCACCCTGCTCGCCGGGCTCACCGACCGGCATCCGCCGCGGCGGGTGCTGGTGGTCTGCGACCTGGTCTGCGCCGGGTGCGTGGCGCTCATGGTGCTGCCGGCCACCCCGGTGGCCGGACTGCTCGTGCTGCGCTGCGCGATCGCCGCCGTCGCGCCCGTGTTCCAGGGCACCCGGATGGCGACGCTCGCCGACATCCTCGGCGAGGGCGAGCTGTTCGTCCTCGGGCGCTCGCTCCTGCGGATCGTCTCCCAGAGCGCGCTGCTCGTCGGCTTCGGCGTGGGCGGCCTGCTGCTCACCGCGCTCACCCCGCGCGGCGCCATCGCCGTGACGGCCTGCACCTTCCTGGCCTCGGCGCTGCTGCTCCGCTTCGGCACCGCCGGGCGCCCCGCCCGCGCCGCCGGGAAGCGGGAGGGGATCGGCGGCACCTGGGGCGTGCTGCGGGACCGGCGGATCCGCGCGCTGATGCTGCTGTTCTGGGTGCCGCCGCTGTTCGTCGTCGTCCCCGAGGCGCTCGCCGCCCCGTACGCGGCCGAGGTCGGTGCCTCCACCGCCGCGCTCGGGCTGCTCATGTGCGCGATGCCGGTCGGCACCGTCCTCGGTGAGCTGTTCGCCGGGTCCGCGCTCAGCGCCGCCACCCGCTCGCGGATCGTGCTCCCGCTGCTGCTCGCCGGCTTCGCGCCCTTCCTGCTGTACGCGCCGCGCCCCGGGCTCGCCGTCGCCGCGCTCGCGCTCTTCCTGTCCGGCGCCGCCGGCGCGTACTCCCTCGGTCTCGACGCCTGGTTCGTCGACGCCGTGCCCGAGGAACTGCGCGGCCGGGTCATGACGCTGACCTCCGCGGGCATGATGACCGTCCAGGGGGTGGGCATGGCCGGTGCGGGCCTCGCCGCCGAGTTCGCCCCGGTCCACTCCGTCGTCGCGGGGACGGGCGTCCTGGCCACGCTGTGCCTGGTGGTGCTCGTGCTCGAAGTACGGGCGACCGAAAGGCGAGACGAGGCTGACCGTCATATGACCAGTGGGTAAGGTCGACGCGTGCCGAAGCCGCTCAGTCTCCCCTTCGACCCCATCGCCCGCGCCGACGAACTCTGGCAGAAGCGCTGGGGGCCGGTGCCCTCGATGGCCGCGATCACCTCGATCATGCGCGCCCACCAGATCCTGCTGGCCGAGGTCGACGCCGTGGTCAAGCCGTACGGGCTGACCTTCGCCCGCTACGAGGCGCTGGTGCTGCTCACCTTCTCCAAGGCCGGCGAGCTGCCGATGTCCAAGATCGGCGAGCGGCTGATGGTCCACCCGACCTCGGTCACCAACACCGTCGACCGGCTGGTGCGCTCCGGCCTGGTCGCCAAGCGCCCCAACCCCAACGACGGGCGCGGAACGCTCGCCTCCATCACCGAGAAGGGCCGCGAGGTCGTCGAGGCCGCGACCCGCGACCTGATGGAGATGGACTTCGGTCTGGGCGTGTACGACGCCGAGGAGTGCGCGGAGATCTTCGCGATGCTGCGTCCGCTCCGGGTGGCGGCGAGCGACTTCGACGAGTCCTGACCGGGCCCGGGCGGCGGCGGACCCCCGCGGAAGATCGCCCGGAACGTGCCGTTACGCTCGACGGCATGAAATCCAGCGTGCTGACCCGCTACCGCGTCATGGCGTACGTGACCGCGGTCATGCTGCTCGTGCTCTGCACGTGCATGATCTTCAAGTACGGGTTCGACATGGGCGAGGACGTGACCTTCGCGGTCTCCCAGGCCCACGGCGTCCTCTACATCATCTACCTGATCTTCGCCTTCGATCTGGGCTCCAAGGCCAAGTGGCCGTTCGGCCGGCTCCTGTGGGTGCTGCTGTCCGGGACCATTCCCTTCGCCGCCTTCTTCGTCGAGCGCAAGGTCGTCCGCGACACGCTTCCGCTGGTCAGCGGCGCGCAGCCGGAGCCGGTCAAGGCCTGAGGACTCACCCCCGCACTGATGTGCGGGGGTTTGCCATCGACATTTACTAGGACGTCCTAGTAAATTCGAAGCATGGACGCTGACGCCATCGAGGAAGGCCGCCGTCGCTGGCAGGCCCGTTACGACAAGGCCCGCAAGCGCGACGCCGACTTCACCACGCTCTCCGGGGACCAGGTCGAGCCGGTCTACGGACCCCGGCCGGGGGACACGTACGAGGGGTTCGAGCGCATCGGCTGGCCCGGTGAGTACCCCTTCACCCGTGGCCTGCACCCGACCGGCTACCGGGGCCGCACCTGGACCATCCGGCAGTTCGCCGGCTTCGGCAACGCCGAGCAGACCAACGAGCGCTACAAGATGATCCTGGCCGCCGGCGGCGGCGGGCTCTCGGTCGCCTTCGACATGCCCACCCTCATGGGCCGCGACTCCGACGACCCGCGCTCCCTCGGCGAGGTCGGCCACTGCGGTGTCGCCATCGACTCCGCGGCCGACATGGAGGTCCTCTTCAAGGACATCCCGCTCGGCGACGTCACCACCTCGATGACGATCTCCGGCCCCGCCGTCCCCGTCTTCTGCATGTACCTGGTCGCCGCCGAGCGCCAGGGCGTCGACCCGGCCGTCCTCAACGGCACGCTGCAGACGGACATCTTCAAGGAGTACATCGCGCAGAAGGAGTGGCTCTTCCAGCCCGAGCCCCACCTGCGCCTGATCGGCGACCTCATGGAGCACTGCGCGGCCGACATCCCCGCGTACAAGCCGCTCTCGGTCTCCGGCTACCACATCCGCGAGGCCGGGGCGACGGCCGCGCAGGAGCTCGCGTACACCCTCGCCGACGGCTTCGGCTACGTCGAACTCGGCCTCTCCCGCGGCCTCGACGTCGACGTCTTCGCCCCCGGCCTCTCCTTCTTCTTCGACGCGCACCTCGACTTCTTCGAGGAGATCGCCAAGTTCCGCGCCGCCCGCCGGATCTGGGCCCGCTGGATGAAGGAGGTCTACGGCGCCAAGACCGACAAGGCGCAGTGGCTCCGCTTCCACACCCAGACCGCGGGTGTCTCCCTCACCGCCCAGCAGCCGTACAACAACGTCGTGCGGACCGCGGTCGAGGCCCTCTCCGCCGTCCTCGGCGGCACCAACTCGCTCCACACCAACGCCCTCGACGAGACCCTCGCGCTCCCCAGCGAGCAGGCCGCCGAGATCGCGCTGCGCACCCAGCAGGTGCTCATGGAGGAGACCGGCGTCGCCAACGTCGCGGACCCGCTGGGCGGTTCCTGGTACGTCGAGCAGCTCACCGACCGCATCGAGGCCGACGCCGAGAAGATCTTCGACCAGATCAAGGAGCGCGGACTGCGCGCCCACCCCGACGGCAAGCACCCGATCGGCCCGATCACGTCCGGCATCCTGCGCGGCATCGAGGACGGCTGGTTCACCGGCGAGATCGCCGAGTCCGCCTTCCGCTACCAGCAGGCCCTGGAAAAGGGCGAGAAGCGGGTCGTCGGCGTCAACGTGCACCACGGCTCGGTCACCGGCGACCTGGAGATCCTCCGGGTCAGCCACGAGGTCGAGTGGGAGCAGGTCCGCGTCCTCGGCGAGCGCAAGGAGCGCCGGGACGAGGCGAAGGTCAAGGCCTGCCTGGACGCCATGCTGGCGGCGGCGCGGGACGGCTCCAACATGATCGGCCCGATGCTGGAGGCCGTACGGGCGGAGGCCACGCTCGGCGAGATCTGCAACGTGCTGCGCGACGAGTGGGGCGTCTACACGGAGCCCGCGGGCTTCTAGCCGTACCGCCGTCACCGACGAAGGGCCCCCGCACAACGGCGTGCGGGGGCCCTTCCGTCACGGGTGCCGGGCGGACACGGCCTGAGGCGTGTCCGTGTCGTCCCGCCCGGCGCTGTTTTCCGGACACGCCCTCAGCGTTCGGCCGCCGCCGCGAGGCCGCCGAGGAGCAGGGCGGACAGCCGGGCCACCCAGGCCCCGTCCACCGGCTCCGCGCTCACCAGCGCCCGGTGCACCACGGCGCCCGCGACCACGTCGAAGATGAGGTCGTCGACGGCCTCGACGGTCGCCGGGTCGCGTTCGGCGGGGAGTTCGCCGCGCCGCTGGGCGCGCGCCCGGCCGTCGAGGACCAGGCGCTTCTGGCGGTCCACGATCGAGGCGCGGATACGGCGGCGCAGCGGCTCGTCCCGGGTGGACTCGGCGACCACGGCCATGAGGGCGGTCTTGGTCTCGGGGCGTTCGAGCAGCGTGGCGAACTGCAGGACGACGTTTTCGATGTCGGCCTGAAGGGAACCCAGGTCGGGCAGTTCGAGTTCGTCGAAGAGGACGGCGACGGCGTCCACGACGAGTTCGTTCTTGTTGTTCCAGCGTCGGTAGAGGGTCGTCTTGGCGACCCCGGCCCGGGTCGCGACGTCGCCCATGGTCAGCTTCGACCAGCCCAGCTCGACCAGGGCCGCCCGCGTCGCCTCCAGGATGGCCGTGTCGGCCTCGGCGGAGCGGGGGCGTCCGGTTCGGGCGCGGGAGCTGGTGCGCTTACACATGGGTGACGACCATACCCGTCGGTAGGTATTGCGCCAGGGGCCGGTGATGTGAGCCAGTTCACGGCCCGACTCTCCCCGCGGCGCGGGGCTCGCCATTACGCTACGACTCGTAGCGAAAGGCGTACGGTCACCCCTGGACGAAGTCCTCGGGGGACGTCTCCTCGCGACAACCACAGCGCGCCGGGTGGGGACCCGGCGCTCATGAGCAACCACCGTGTCGTCCCGCCCCGGACGGCACGGTTCGGCCATGGACGGCGCGGTTCGGCCATGGCTTACCGGTTACGCCTGCGGAGGGGGGAGGATATAGGCATGCAGCCCCGAAACATGTCCATGAGCGGCGTCGTCGACCTCGCCGCGGTGAAGGCGGCCGGCGAGGCCAAGGCCAAGGCGGAGCAGGCTCGCGCCGAGGCCGCCCGGCAGGGTGGGACCGCCGCCGTCGCCCCCTCGTCCCTGGTGATCGACGTCGACGAGGCCGGCTTCGAGCTCGATGTGCTCCAGCGGTCCGCCGAGGTTCCGGTCGTCATCGACTTCTGGGCCGAGTGGTGTGAGCCCTGCAAGCAGCTCGGCCCCCTTCTGGAGCGGCTCGCCGTCGAGTACAACGGCCGCTTCCTGCTCGCCAAGGTCGACGTCGACGCCAACCAGATGCTGATGCAGCAGTTCGGCATCCAGGGAATTCCGGCCGTTTTCGCGGTGGTCGCCGGTCAGGCGCTGCCGCTCTTCCAGGGTGCGGCCCCCGAGGCGCAGATCCGTCAGACCCTCGACCAGCTGGTCCAGGTCGCCGAGGAGCGCTTCGGCCTCACCGGCCTCCAGGTCGACGCCGGGGTCGACCCGGACGCCCCGGCGCCCGTGCAGGCCGGTCCGTACGACGCGCTGCTCGACGCGGCGGTCTCCGCGCTGGACGCGGGCGACCTGGCCGGCGCCGTCCAGGCGTACAAGAACGTGCTCGCCGACGACCCCCAGCACCCGGAGGCCAAGCTCGGCCTCGCCCAGGCCGAACTGCTGTCCCGGGTGCAGGCGATGGACCCGGGTGTGGTGCGCAAGGCCGCGGCCGACAATCCGAAGGACGTCGCCGCGCAGATCGCTGCCGCCGACCTCGACCTGGCGGGCGGTCACGTCCAGGACGCCTTCGGCCGGCTGGTCGACACGGTCCGCCGCACGTTCGGCGAGGACCGGGAGGCGGTGCGGGTCCGGTTGCTCGAACTGTTCGAGGTGATCGGCCCCGAGGACCCGCGCGTCACGGCGGCCCGGCAGGCCCTGGCGAGCGCTCTGTTCTGAGGCGCGACCGGCCTTCCGGGGCGGTCCCGCAACGGGACGATTTGGCGACACAGTGACATTCGGCGGCCGCACTTTGCCAAAACTTGGTAATTGCGGCCGCTGTTACTTGCAGTAAATCGAACCTGGATTTCTGTCCGGATTTCTCCGTCCTCATCAGCCTTTGTGGCATCACGCGGGGGCACCCTGCGTCGCCAACCGACGGCAGCCCGTCGTGCCGTGGTTATCAGGCCGTTACTAGCGAGTAACGAACCCCCTTGTGCGGGGGCCCGTAATGGACCACGATCGGCGACGCTCGGTCCGACACCGCACCAGCCCGGCAACCCGCCGACTGCGCGGCGACGGGTCCCCGCCGAGTGGGCCGACGGCAGTGCCGTCGGTCGTGGACAGGGGGGTTCCTGCTCTGACCGGCAGGGCCTGTCCAATCCCGGTCGCGCACCGCGCGGCCAGTGGTTGTCGCTCGGGGGTGATCGCCGGTGATTCGGACGTGCGTCGTGCCGCCTGAGCCCTCGGCGCTCTCCTTCCCGAGGACGTAGCACTTCTCCCATCCCAGGACGGGCCCTGGGCCCATCCGGAGATGTACGTCCGAGAAGGAGGATTCTCATGAAGTCCCAGGTTCGTGGCGGGACCAGATGGAAGCGGTTCGCCGTCGTCATGGTGCCGAGCGTGGCCGCGACGGCCGCGATCGGCGTCGGCCTGGCCCAGGGCGCGCTCGCCGCGTCCTTCAGCATTTCCGGCCAGGATTTCAAGGTTCGCGCCGACACCCTTGTCGGTAAGGACTTCGTCCAGTACGGCAGCGTCGACGCCGGCAAGGACCTCGAAGGCAAGGACTTCGCGGAGCCGGTCGCGGTTTCCGGCTTCTCCGAGGCCTGGATCAGCAACATGTGCCAGTCCGTCGTGACGCCGAACGTTCCGTTCGTCGGCGACGTGACGCTGGTGCTGCGGGCCGGCACCGAGGACAACAAGCCGGTCTACGCGAAGGGCATCTACCTCGATGTCGCCGAGCTGAAGGCCGACGCCGAGTTCGGCAACATCGACATCGGCGTCGCGGCCGGCAACCTGGCCAAGGCCCCCGGCAAGCCGGGCATCCAGCCGAACACCAAGGCCAACCCGTTCGGCTTCGGTCAGCGTGCCGAGGACGCGAAGCTCAGCAACGTGAAGCAGCGGGCGTGGGCCACCACCGCCGCGACCTTCAAGCTGCCGAACCTCGACCTCTCGCTGAAGCGCGGCAAGGGCGCCGGGGTCGAGTGCTACTGATGCCGACGTCCGTCCAGGACTGACGCGCACGGGTGCGGGGCCGTCCCGTACGGCCCCCACCCGTCCCGGTAGTGCCCCTTCTTCTTCACCATCTCAGCAACACCGCTTCCAGGGAGCTGTTTCCATGAGCGCCGAGTCCACTGCTTCCCGCGGAGTCCCCCAGCAGAACCGGTTCAAGGTCTGGCGGCAGACCCGGCCCTTCTGGGCGGGCCTTTTCACCATGATCGGCGGCATACCGATCGCCTATCTCCCGTACGGGGACATGCGGCTCGGCAACATGACGCTCGCCATGCAGACGACGGCCGGAGCCGGTGCGCTGATCATCGGCCTGCTGCTCATCACGCTGGGGCTGACGATGTGGTTCCAGCCCCTCGTCCGGGTCTTCGCGGGCGTGGCGGCGATCGTGCTCGCCCTGGTCTCCATCCCCGTGTCGAACTTCGGCGGCCTGGTGATCGGCTTTCTCTTCGCGCTCGTCGGCGGCGGCATGTCCGCGGCCTGGGCGCCGGCCGAGCCGAAGTCCGAAGAGGCCGTCGCGGACGCCCCGGAGCACACGGGCGACGCCGAGGAGCCGGCCGGCCAGGACGCCGAACAGGCGCGGGCCGAGGCCGCCCCGGACGAGCACATGCACGACGGCACCACGCAGCCCGTGATCCCGCACCAGGGGCACGAGGCGCCGGTGGCCGGGACGACGATCGATGCCAACGGCGGGAGGAACAGTGCGGGGTGACGAAACACAGTCGGCCGGGACGACCAGAGGGCCGCGCCACGCGGCCCCCCGTAAGTCGCTCCTGAACAAGATCCAGGTGCCCGCAGGCAAGGCGATGGCCCTCGCGGCCATGCCCACCGCGGTCCTCATGGGCATGGGTCTGGCGCCCCGGCTCGCCCTCGCCGACGACAGCACGGACATCCCGTTCGCCCCCGGCCCGTGCGTGACCCGCTCCGACGAGCCCACGCCCGAGGCGACGACCAAGCCCGCCGAGACGAAGAGCCCCGAGCCGACGGCGAGCGCGAGCGCGACCGACAAGCCGGCTCCGGACACCTCGGCGACCGCCGAGCCGAAGCCGACCGGGACCACCGGCGCGGCCCAGAAGCAGGCGGCCACCCAGGCCCCCGCCCCCGAGGCGACGTCCGCCGCACCCAAGGCGACCCCGACGCCCGCCAAGTCGGCCGACCCGCTCGACCCGCTGGGTCTCGGCGACGCGCTCAAGGACCTGTTCGACGGACCGGACAAGACCACCGCGCCCGCGCCCCAGCCCAGCTCCACCACCGCGGCGCCCAAGCCGACGGCCACGTCCGGTACCCCGGACACGCCGAAGGAGACCAAGGCACCGGCGACCGGCACCGGCGGCACCACCGGCGGCGCGGTCGACAAGACCAAGGACGCCATCAAGTCCGCCGCCGAGAAGGCCGGTGCGACCACCGAGGAACTGCCGGACTCCGCCAAGGGCCTCGACGCCAAGAAGGACGAGGACATACCCGACGGCGCGAAGCCCCGCTTCCCGTGCCCCGAGCCCGACCCGGAGGCGCTCGCGGCGGCCGACCTGGAGACCGGCATGCCGCTGCTCCCGGACGACCCGTGGATCCTCCAGACCTCGATGCTCACCCTGCGCGGTCTGGACTACGCGGGCATCGTCGAGGTCAAGACCGGCAGCGGGAAGATCAAGAAGGTCCTCAAGTTCACCGCGGACGAGGTGGACATCAAGGACCTGCACCAGCTGACGGTCCACTCGGACGGCCTCACCGGCCACGTCCGCTCCGACAAGGGCTCCACCTCCACCATGCGCGGCGGCACGGTGACCATGTACACGGAGGAGCTGAAGGGCAACCTCTTCGGCCTCATCCCGGTCACCTTCAGCCCCGAGACCCCGCCGCCGCTGAACGTCCCCTTCGCGTTCTTCTCCAACGCGACGGTGAAGCAGGCCGGCCAGTTCGGCGGCACGCTCAGGATCCCGGGCCTGCGCAACACCATCGAGCCGAGCTGACCGCCCGCCAGGACCCTTCCGGGAGCCGCACACGACGAGGGCCCCCGTCCGATCCGGACGGGGGCCCTCGTCGTGCCGTGACGGGATCAGGCGTGCTCGGCGCCGCCCAGGTGGTGGACCCGGACCATGTTCGTGGTGCCCGGGACGCCGGGGGGCGAGCCGGCGGTGATGATCATGGTGTCGCCGGCGTTGTGGCGCTGGAGCTTCAGGAGCTCCGCGTCGACCAGGTCGACCATGGCGTCCGTGTTGTTCACGAACGGCACCAGGAAGGACTCGACGCCCCAGCTCAGGGTGAGCTGGTTGCGGGTGGACTCGTCCGTCGTGAAGGCCAGGATCGGCTGCTGCGTGCGGTAGCGCGAGAGGCGGCGGGCGGTGTCGCCGGACTGCGTGAAGGCGATGAGCGCCTTGCCGTCCAGGAAGTCGGCGATCTCGCAGGCCGCGCGGGCCACGGAGCCGCCCTGGGTGCGCGGCTTCTTGCCCGGGACCAGCGGCTGCAGGCCCTTGGAGAGCAGCTCCTCCTCGGCCGCGGCGACGATCTTCGACATCGTCTTCACGGTCTCGATCGGGTAGGCGCCGACCGAGGACTCGGCGGAGAGCATGACCGCGTCCGCGCCGTCCAGGATCGCGTTGGCGACGTCGCTCGCCTCGGCGCGGGTCGGCCGGGAGTTGGTGATCATCGACTCCATCATCTGGGTGGCGACGATGACCGGCTTGGCGTTGCGGCGACACATCTCGACCAGGCGCTTCTGCACCATCGGGACGCGCTCCAGCGGGTACTCCACGGCGAGGTCGCCACGGGCCACCATGACCGCGTCGAAGGCGGCGACGACGGCCGCCATGTTCTCGACGGCCTGCGGCTTCTCGACCTTGGCGATGACCGGGACCCGGCGGCCCTCCTCGTCCATCACCTTGTGGACGTCCTTGACGTCGTCGGCGTCGCGGACGAAGGAGAGGGCGACCATGTCGCAGCCCATGCGGAGCGCGAAGCGGAGGTCCTCGACGTCCTTCTCGGACAGGGCCGGGACGTTGACCGCGGCACCCGGCAGGTTGATGCCCTTGTGGTCGGAGATGACCCCGCCCTCGACGACGATGGTCTTGACCCGCGGGCCCTCGACCTCGACGACGCGGAGCTCGACGTTGCCGTCGTTGATCAGGATCTGGTCGCCCTTGGACACGTCGCCGGGCAGGCCCTTGTACGTGGTGCCGCAGATGGACTTGTCGCCGGGGACGTCCTCGGTGGTGATGGTGAACTCGTCACCGCGCACCAGCTCGACGGGGCCCTCCGCGAAGGTCTCCAGACGGATCTTGGGGCCCTGGAGGTCGGCGAGCACGCCGACGGCGCGGCCGGTGTCCGCCACCGCCCTGCGGAGACGGTCGTACCGCTCCTGGTGCTCTGCCTGGGTCCCGTGGCTCATGTTGAATCGGGCCACGTTCATGCCGGCCTCGATGAGAGCCTTCAGCTGCTCATACGAGTCGACGGCGGGGCCCAGCGTGCAGACGATTTTGGAACGGCGCATGAGGCGGATCCTATCGGTTTGTTTCGCGGCGGAATATTCCGTCTGGTGGAAAGTACAAATGGGCGGGGGGCCGCTCAGGCGTTCACTCCCTCGGGGGTCGTTTCGCTCACAAGTGCGTAGCTCTGTCGGGCGATCTCCAGCTCCTCGTCGGTCGGAACGACCGCCACCGCCACCCGCGCGTAGACCGGCGAGACGATCCGGGCCTCGTCGGACCGTACGGCGTTGAGGTCGGCGTCCACCGCCAGGCCCAGCTCCTCCAGGCCCGCGATCGCCGCCTCCCGCACCGGGGCCGCGTTCTCGCCGACCCCGGCCGTGAACGCCACCGCGTCCACCCGGCCGAGCACCGCGTAGTACGCCCCGATGTACTTCTTCAGGCGGTGTATGTAGACGTCGAAGGCGAGCGCGGCCCGTGCGTCGCCCTCGTCGATCCGGCGCCGGATCTCCCGCATGTCGTTGTCGCCGCAGAGCCCGACCAGGCCCGACCGCTTGTTCAGGAGGACGTCGATCTCGTCCGCCGACATGCCGGCGTTCCGCATGAGGTGGAAGGTGACCGCCGGGTCCACGTCGCCCGAACGGGTGCCCATGACCAGGCCCTCCAGCGGGGTCAGGCCCATCGAGGTGTCCACGCAGCGGCCGCCCGCCACGGCCGAGGCGGAGGCCCCGTTGCCCAGGTGCAGCACGATCACGTTCACCTCCTCCGGTGCCTTGCCGAGCAGTCTCGCCGTCTCCCGGGAGACGTACGCGTGCGAGGTGCCGTGGAAGCCGTAGCGGCGGATCCGGTGCGCGTCCGCGGTCTCCACGTCGATCGCGTACCGCGCCGCCGCCTCCGGCATCGTCGTGTGGAAGGCGGTGTCGAAGACCGCCACCTGCGGCAGGTCGGGGCGCAGCGTCATCGCGGTGCGGATGCCGGTGAGGTTCGCCGGGTTGTGCAGCGGGGCCACCGGCACCAGCCGCTCGATCTCGGCGAGCACCTCGTCGTCGACGACCGTCGGTGCCGTGAACCTCAGCCCGCCGTGCACCACCCGGTGCCCGATCGCGGCCAGTTCGGGGGAGTCCAGGCCGAGCCCGTCCGCCGCCAGTTCCTCGGCCACCGCCTTCAGGGCGGCCTGGTGGTCGGCGATCGGGCCCTCCGTCTCGCGCCTGACGCCCCCGCCGCCCTGCAGCGGGGTGTGCACGAGCCGCGAGGTCTCCTCGCCGATCCGCTCGACCAGACCGAGCGCGAGCCGGCTGCCCTCGTGCATGTCGAGGAGCTGGTACTTCAGCGACGAGGAACCGGAGTTGAGGACGAGGACGCGCGTGGCGTGCGGGGGCGCGAGCGGCGCCGGGCCGGTCTCCTCCGGCGGGGCGGCGGGGGACGGGTGGGCGGTCATCCGGTGAGCTCCTGACCCTGGGACTGGATCGCCGTGATGGCGACGGTGTTGACGATGTCGCTGACGAGCGCGCCGCGCGAGAGGTCGTTCACGGGCTTGCGCAGACCCTGCAGGACCGGGCCGACGGCGACCGCGCCGGCCGAGCGCTGCACGGCCTTGTAGGTGTTGTTGCCGGTGTTGAGGTCGGGGAAGATCAGCACGCTCGCCTGGCCGGCCACCTCGGAGCCGGGCAGCTTGGTCGCCGCGACCGAGGGCTCGACGGCCGCGTCGTACTGGATCGGCCCCTCGATCCGCAGCTCCGGCCGGCTCTCGCGGACCAGCTTGGTCGCCTCCCGCACCTTGTCGACGTCCGCGCCGGAGCCGGAGGTGCCGGTGGAGTACGAGAGCATCGCGATCCGCGGGTCGACGCCGAAGCGGGCGGCGGTGGCCGCGGACTGCACGGCGATGTCGGCGAGCTGCTCGGCGTCCGGGTCCGGGTTGACGGCGCAGTCGCCGTAGACGAGTACCTTGTCGGCCAGGCACATGAAGAAGACCGACGAGACGATCGAGGCGTCCGGCTTGGTCTTGATGATCTCGAAGGCCGGGCGGATCGTCGCGGCCGTGGAGTGCACCGAGCCGGAGACCATGCCGTCGGCCAGACCCTGCTCGACCATCAGCGTGCCGAAGTAGTTCACGTCCGACACCACGTCGTACGCGAGCTCCACGGTGACGCCCTTGTGGGCGCGCAGCCGCGCGTACTTCTCGGCGAACGAGTCGCGCAGCTCCGAGGTCTGCGGGTCGATCAGCTGGGTGTCACCGAGCTCCACGCTCAGGTCGGCGGCCTTCTTGCGGATCGCCTCGACGTCGCCGAGCAGGGTCAGGTCGCAGACGTCGCGGCGGATCAGCACGTCGGCGGCGCGCAGCACCCGCTCCTCGGTGCCCTCGGGCAGCACGACCCGGCGGCGGTCGGCGCGGGCCTGCTCCAGGAGCTCGTGCTCGAACATCATCGGGGTGACCCGGCCGCTGCGGGCGACGGAGATCCGGCGCAGCAGGTCGGCGGTGTCGACGTGGCGCTCGAAGAGGCCGAGTGCCGTCTCCGCCTTGCGCGGGGTGGCCGCGTTCAACTTCCCTTCGAGCGAGAAGAGTTCGGTGGCGGTGGGGAAACTGTTGCCCGCCACGGAGATGACCGGGGTGCCGGGCGCGAGGCGGGCGGCCAGGGTCAGGATCTCGTCGCTGGGGCGCTCGTCGAGGGTGAGCAGCACGCCGGCGATGGGCGGGGTGCCGGCCGAGTGCGCGGCGAGCGCGCCGATCACCAGGTCCGCCCGGTCCCCGGGGGTGACGACGAGGCAGCCGGGGGTCAGCGCGTTGAGGAAGTTCGGCAGCATGGCGCCGCCGAAGACGAAGTCGAGCGCGTCGCGGGCCAGCCCGGCGCCGTCGCCGAGGACCACGGAGGCGCCCAGCGCGTGGGTGATCTGGGCGACGGTCGGCGCGGCGAGGGCCGGCTCGTCGGGTAGCACGTAGCAGGGCACGGGAAGCCGTGCGGCGAGCCGCTCGGCGATCACGGACCGGTCCTCGCCGGAGACCCGGTTGACCACCATCGCGAGCACGTCGCAGCCGAGCACCTCGTAGGCGCGGAAGGCGTTGCGGGCCTCGGCCCGTACGGACTCGGCGGGCTGGCCCTTCCCGCCGACCACGGGTATCACGGAGGCGCCGAACTCGTTGGCGAGCCGTGCGTTGAGCGCGAGCTCGTCGGGCAGCTGGGTGGCGGCGAAGTCGGTGCCGAGGACCAGGACGACCTCGTAGTCACGGGCGACCGCGTGGAAGCGTTCGACGAGCTGGGAGACCAGCTCGTCGGTGCCCCGCTCGGCCTGCAGCGCGGAGGCCTCGTGGTAGTCCATGCCGTAGACGGTCGCGGCGTCCTGGGACAGCCGGTAGCGGCTGCGCAGCAGGTCGAACAGACGGTCGGGACCGTCGTGCACCAGCGGGCGGAACACCCCCACCCGGTCCACCTGGCGGGTCAGGAGCTCCATGACTCCCAGCTCGACGACCTGGCGGCCGTCTCCGCGGTCGATCCCGGTCACGTACACGCTGCGCGTCACGCCGTCGTCTCCTGTCCGCATCGCTACGGGTTGTCCGTCAAGCGAGTGTGTTCAAAAACCATCGAAGGGGTGGCAATGCCCTCTTGACAATACCCCCGTGGCTCGATACGACGCCCGCTGGGCGAAGGGCCTCGATCCAAGGGACCAAAGGCCCCGGAGGGCCCTCCCGGGGTGGACGCGCGGGGTGCCGGCGAGCGCACCGGCACCGCCGACCGTGTGAGAATCGAAGCGGCTCACACGTACCGCTACCGAGCAGGAGACACAGCACGATGCGTATCGGAGTTCTGACAGCGGGCGGCGACTGTCCCGGCCTGAACGCAGTGATCCGGTCGATCGTGCACCGGGCGGTCACCCACTACGGGGACGAGGTCATCGGCTTCGAGGACGGCTACGCGGGCCTGCTCGACGGGCGCTACCGCACCCTCGACCTCAACGCCGTCAGCGGCATCCTCGCCCGCGGCGGCACCATCCTCGGCTCCTCCCGCCTGGAGCGCGACCGCTTCCGCGCCGCCTGCGACAACGCCAAGGAGCTCATCGAGAAGAGCGGCTTCGACGCGCTCGTCCCGATCGGCGGCGAGGGCACCCTCACCGCCGCCCGGATGCTCCACGAGGCCGGTGTGCCCGTCGTCGGCGTCCCCAAGACCATCGACAACGACATCTCCTCCACCGACCGCACCTTCGGCTTCGACACCGCCGTCGGCGTCGCCACCGAGGCCATGGACCGGCTCAAGACCACCGCCGAGTCCCACCAGCGCGTCATGGTCGTCGAGGTGATGGGCCGCCACGCCGGCTGGATCGCCCTGGAGTCCGGCATGGCCGGCGGCGCCCACGGCATCTGCCTGCCCGAGCGCCCCTTCGACCCGGCCGACCTGGTCAAGATGGTCGAGGAGCGCTTCTCCCGCGGCAAGAAGTTCGCCGTCATCTGCGTCGCCGAGGGCGCCCACCCCGCCGAGGGCACCATGGACTACGGCAAGGGCGAGATCGACCAGTTCGGCCACGAGCGCTTCCAGGGCATCGGCACCGCCCTCGCCTACGAGCTGGAGCGGCGCCTCGGCAAGGAGGCCCGGCCCGTCATCCTCGGCCACGTCCAGCGCGGCGGTACCCCGACCGCCTACGACCGGGTGCTCGCCACCCGCTTCGGCTGGCACGCGGTGGAGGCACTGCACCGCGGCGACTTCGGCAGGATGACGGCGCTGCGCGGCACGGACGTCCAGATGGTCCCGCTGGCCGAGGCCGTCACCCAGCTGAAGACGGTCCCGGCGGACCGGATGCGCGAGGCCGAGTCGGTCTTCTGACGGAGCCGCCGCCGTCGGGGGTGCCGTCCGCGGTGCGGCACCCGTACGTACGGACCGGACACACGCTCCGTACGCCCGGCCGTGCGCCCTGCGCCCGGCTCTTGCGCCCGGCCCGTACGCCCTGCGCCCGGCTCATGCGCCCTGCCCGTACGTCCGGATCGGACGGCTCGGCCCGGCCCGTACGTCCGGATCGGGCCCGTACGCCCGGATCGCGGCCGGACGGCCCGGCCCGTACGTCCGGACCCGACGGCCCGTCGTGCCGGGACCTCCGTCCCGACCCGGTTCCGGATCCTCCGCGGCCCCGATCGTCCCCCCGTGGGCGATCGGGGCCGAATCCATGCTTGAGTCCCCCGGCTCGATCAACAAGGCTTGGGCCTGTCCCGGACATGTCCCACCTCCTTCCGGGCACGGCCCGACGGAGGGGAGCCGCGCGCCATGACCCTGGGGGAGACGCCTCCCGACCCACGGGAGGTACGGAACCCGGCCGAGTTCATCGCGCGGCTACAGGCCCTGAAGGACTGGTCCGGCCTCACCTACCGCGAGCTGTCGGCCCGCGCCGAGGCGCACGGAGACGTCCTGCCCCGCTCGACCGTCGCCAACATGCTCGCGCGGTCCACCGTCCCGCGCGAGGAACTGCTCGGCGCCTTCGTCCGCGCCTGCGGCGCCCGGGCCGAGGAGTGGGAGCCCGTACGCAGACGGCTCGCCGTCCACGGGGCCTACGCACCGGAACCCGCCCCCGAGGCGGGGCCGGACGCGGCGGAGGCGGACGCGGGGACGGCGCCCGTCTGGCCCGGGGCCGCACCGGAGGAGCCGCCCGCCGACCCGGCGTCCGAACCGCGGCGCTCCCGGATCCGCCGCACCCTCGTCGGGGCGATCGCCGTGACCGGCCTCGTCCTCGCCGCCGTCAGCGTCGTCGCGCTCGTACGGGACGGGGACCGGCGGCCCCAGCACGGCCGGCGGCCGCCGGTGCTCACCGCGCCGGCCGAGGGCCCGGTCCGGATCCGGGTGATCGGCTCCGGCCTCTGCCTGAACGAGCGGCGGGGCAGCGGCAGCGGACAGATCTACCAGCGGGCCTGCGCCGGCGCCGACGTCCCCCGCTACGAGCTGAAACGGCTCGCCGGGAACGCGTGGCGGATCGTCTCGGTCCACCCGGACTTCCCCGTCGGCTGCTCGGGGATCCCCTCCGGCGGCAAGATACCCCACGCCGCGCTCGAGGACTCCGAGTGCGGCGACCCCACCCGCGTCGAGCGCTTCACCCTGGAGCCGTACGGCACCCCGGCCACCGGCTGGCGCATCCTGCCGGCGGGCTCGGCGACCCCCGGCAGCTGCGTCACCGTCGTCGGGGACCGCGGGGCCGAGTGGTCGCGGCTGGCCCAGGCGCCCTGCACGGCGGACGCCCGCGGCCAGCTCTTCAGCTTCGACCGGCGCGACTGAGGGCGCGTCCCCGGATCAGACCGGGCTCGCGCCGTCCTGCCGCGGTGCGTCCGACGGCCCCCCGGACGGACCCGGCTCCGGGCCCTCGGGGAGGGCCAGGAGAAGGGGTGCGCTCACCCGGGCATCGGGGTGCATCGCGAGCAGATGGTGCACCACCCCGGACAGTCCGGGGAGCAGCCCGGGCGTGAACGCCTCCTTCGCGAGACCGCCGACCGGCCCGCGCTGCTCGATGCCCGTGATCAGCTCGCCGTCCGCCCGCGCGGCCGACGGGCCCGCGTAGCCCTCCAGGGCGCGCAGGCGGTGGAGGAGCTCCGAGAGCCCGAGGTCGCCGTGGCAGAGGGTGTGGCTCCAGCCGAATCCCTCGCGCAGACCGGCCGGTCCCGAGCGGAGCGCGGTGTCCAGGTGCCGGGGATCGCCCGTGCGCGCGTGGAGGTCGACGGCGGCCAGCCCGATGCCCGTACTGCCGTGGCACCACGCCGTGGGGTGGTCGACGTCTCCGCCGATCCGCGCATCGGACCACGCCGCCACCTCCGGCGCGTACAGCGACTCCTCGAAGTCGTGTGCCAGGGAGCCGAGTTCGCGCCACCGACGCCGGTCGGCCGGACTCCCGGCGGCGGAGAGGGAGAGCCGGGTGAGCGCCCATCCGACGCCGGTGGCGCCGTGGGCGAAGCCGCCGATGCCCTCCGGGAACATCACCGTGGACCACCTCGCTCCGCGGTCGTTGACCACCGCGGTCCGCTCCAGCCGTCGGCCGGCCTCCGCGGCCACCTCCAACCATCGCCCCTCACCGGTCAGTTCGGCGAGGTCGAGCAGCGGGACCGGCACGCCGGCCGCACCGCTGAGCACGTCCAGCGCCCGGTCCTCGGCGAGGGCCTCCCGGGTCAGCAGCGCGGCCCTGGCGCGGGCCCGGTCGAGCAGGCCGGGCGTCCCGAGGAGGCGGTGCAGCGCCGCCCAGGTCCACACCTGCGAGGCGATGCCGGTGAACCCGCCGAGCCGGCGGGTCGGCGTGGAGTCCTCGGTGGCCGCCAGCACCTCCAGGGTGCCGGCCAGCACGGACTCGGCACCGGCCACCGGATCGGCCCGCCCGGCGCGCTGCTCCCGCAGGTACTCCGCGAGGGCGAGGGCGACCCCGCCCTGTCCGGTGTAGAGGTCCGCGTCGAGCGGGCGGATCGCCCAGCCGTGGTCCGTGAGCACCGGACTGATCCAGGTCGCGGTCGCGTCGGCACCGCGCACGGCCGCCGCGCAGACCGTCCGCACGGCCTCGGCCGCCAGTGCGCGCCGCCGCCGGTCCAGGTCCTCGGCGTGCGGGGACACGGCGGGCGTCCGTACCCGGGCGGGGAGCCTGCGTTCGTTCAGGTAGGCACCGACCAGCGCACTGCGGATGGTGTCCCGCTCACGGTCGAGGTCGGCCCGCCGCCACTCCGCCAGGAAGTCGGCCGGCCGTCGCTCTTCCACCCGCTCCTCGAACACCGGCACGTCCCCGACCAGGAGGTCCGTGATCTCCTCGTCGATCACCGCCGGTTCCCGGGGCGCGCCGGGTGCGGCGAGGGCGTTGCGGTGCAGGATGTCCCGGGCCCGCGCCCGGGCGGCGTCGGGGTCGTGCAGCGAGGCCGGGTGCCAGAGCATCCGGCCGATGTCCGTGTACGTCTGGGTGGGCCGCCGGATCCTGCGGACGCGGCAGCCGACGAACCCCCGCAGCAGCGTGCCGAGACCGCCGGCCGCGTCGAGCTCCGCCAGCGTCCCGGTGACCTCGTCGAAGCCGGCCAGCACCCGGTCCCAGTGGCGGATCAGCACCGGCTCGGGGCTGGGGTGGTTTCCGGCCGGCGGCAGGTCCACCTCGCCGACCTCCAGCCGGGCGGTGTCCCGGCCGCCGTCCGTGATGACCGGGACCCGGATGCGCGGCTGCTGACCGGGCAGGCCGCCCGCGGCCGAGAGGTCCACGCCGGCCAGGGCGTAGCCGTCGGTGCGCAGCGGGAGGATGCCGGTCCGCAGCACGGTGGTGCGGATCGTCCGGGCCGCCCGGTCCACGGCGTCCCCGCGCCCGCTCGGCGGGACCTCGACATCCGGGGTGAACAGGGCCTCGGCGTCGACCACGGCCGGCACCGGGCCGTGGGCCACCAGGTTCTCGGCGTGGAGGTCGGTCCCGCCGAGCAGTCGCATCACCGCAAGCCAGCCGCCCAGCGCACGGTAGAAGCGGGCGAGTTCCGCCTCGTCCGCGCAGTAGTGGTGACCGAGGTGCTCGGCCCAGCCGTAGCCGTCCCGGACCACCACCCTCGGTACGCCCAGGTCCTCGGCGCCGGGGACGGCGGTGACGAAGGCGCGGAGCGCGGCGTCCACCTCGACCGGCCGCGGCTTGTACATGACGAGTGCGGTGTCGAAGACCAGCCGGGCCACCGCCCGCCCGCCGTGGTGGGTGTCCCCGCGGGCGAGCTCCAGGCCGCGCAGCGGTCCCGGATCGGCGCCGAGCAGCTCGCAGACGGCCCGCCGGTCCGCGGCGAACCGGACCCCCAGCTCCAGGGCGCCCTCGATCAGCAGCCGTCCGGAGGCGAGGGCCCGGGGGTGCAGGGCCGGGTAGCGTCCGCGCAGCGTGTCGGCGAACCCGGGGGCGGAGGCGTGCCGGAGGAAGGCGTCCCATCGCGCGGAGGGATCCGCGCCGGGCAGCTCGCCGGCCAGGGAGGCCGCCCGCAGCTCCAGCAGGAGCACCCGGTTGAGCCGGAGCTGGAGGGTCCGGCGCAGGGCCTCGCGGGTCGCCTCGCGCAGGACCTCCCGCTCGCCGGGGGCCAGCCCGGCGAGCCCCGGGACCCGGTCGTCCAGCTCCGCGAACAGCGGCCCCGCGAAGGCGTCGACCGGACCCGCGAACCATCCCTCGGGGGGCGGCCCTCCTGCCGCGCGGGCCGCTGCCACCGGTTCCACCATGCTGAGTCCTCTCCTGACGGCTGGGGCGGGGTGCCGCGAACCGCGCCGACCGGACCCTGCGGTCCGGCCGGCGCGGGCCGGGGAACCCGTGCGGGTTCCCCGGTGGTGCGTCCGGTGCGGCGGGTGCCGTGGCTCCGGGTGGTGCGCCGGGGCGTCGGGCGCCGCGACTCCGGGTGGTGCGTCCGGTGCCGTACGGGCGGCTCGTCAGCAGCAGTAGCTGTGCCAGGAACCGGTACAGCTGCTGCACCCGGTGAGCAGGGCCTCGGTGCCGTCGGTCAGCGCGGCCTCGCCGGCGGCGCCGCCGACGTAGAGCGGGCCGGCCGGGTTGTCGGCACCGAAGGCGCTCTCGGCGCCCTGGAGCCAGGCGGTGACGATGTCGTCCGTGCGCGTCGTGGACATGACAGGCATGAGTGCCTCCTGTGAATCGCCGGAATTGCGCGGGGCTACAGAATCCACCGGAGGAAGTCCGTCCGGGATCTGCCGAAACCGGCCAATCGCCGGAGGGCCGTCCGGGCGTTCCCGGGCAGGACCGGAAGCCGCCGCGGCACCGTCGACGGGGCCGCGCCACCGCCCGGTGTGGCGCAGGGCGGACCGTGGTCGCGGGCCGTCTCCGTCTCCCGGGCGGTCGGGGGCCGGCGGAACCGCCCCGCACGCACGTGGCGTACGCGGCCCGCACCCGTCAAGGGGCGCGGACCGCGCACATCCGGCCATTCACGGTCCGCACATGCGGACACCGCGTACCGTTCCGCGGCAGCGGAACGGCACACAGGGGCGTGGCGCCGGGACCGGTCGGGGCCGCCCTGCCGGCCGGTCGTGGGGTCGGGCGCAGGAGGTGAGGACCTAGGCCGTCTCTTTCGGATCTTGCCGGGCTCGCGGGGTCTGGCACGCACGCTCGCCGCGTTGTCGTCGGTCCACAACGCTCCGCGTTGCCTCCCTCCTCCGCCTTGCGATCGCACGCACCAGACCCCGCTCCCTGATCCGGCCTGATCCGAAAGAAACGGCCTAGGCGGCGGGCTCCACGAGGCGGGCCCGCAGGGCGGTCACGACCGCCGGATCCAGGCCCACGTGACCGGTGACGTACGCGTGCACGGAGCCGTACTCCGCTCGCAGGTCCGCGAGGACCAGACGCATGATCTCGGCGGGCGCGCGGCCGTAGCCCGGCCACTTCGGCTCGCGGCCCGGGTGGGCGGCCCTCCAGTCGGCGATCAGCCGTTCCGTGGCCAGCTCGGTGAGCGCGAAGTCGTCGAGGATCTGCTCGTCCGGCACGTCGAGCAGCGCGAGGACCAGGGCCGCGAGCAGCCCCGTACGGTCCTTGCCGGACGCGCAGTGGAAGACCAGCGGCCCCTCGGCCGCGGCGATGACCTCCAGGGCCTCGCGCAGTTCGGCCGCGCCGTCGAGGGCGACCTCGGCGAACCGGTCCGCGAGATAGCGCCACGGGTCGACCGCGGGGTCGATCTCGGCCTGGTCGTACGGCCGGTGCTCGATGCTCAGGTTGTGCCAGCGCTGCGGCTCGGTCTCGGGGTGGCGGCCCTTGGCCTCGATCTCCCACGGGTAGCGCAGGTCGATCACGGTGGCCACGCCCAGCTCCCGGAAGCGTTCCAGGTCGGCGCGCGCGTCGGGGCCCGCGAGCTTGGCGAGGGAGTCGGAGCGGTAGAGGGTCTCCCACCGCACGGTCCCTCCGTCGGCGGTCCGGTAGCCGCCCAGATCACGGAAGTTGTGGAGCCGTTCGAAAGATATGTGTCGTCTCACGCGGTCAATCTACGGGCCGGAGACGGGCGTTCCCTCGGGCGACGCGCCTGTGGGTCGGACGGTCGGTCCGGCTCGGCCGGTCTGTGAGGAGGGGTCCGCCGGTCTGTCGGAGAGTGGTCCGCGGGTCCGCGGGGAGGGGGCCGCCGGTCCGTCGGAGAGTGGTCCGCCGGTCCGCGGGGAGGGGTCCGCCGGTCCGCGGCCTAACGGCCGACGAGGGCCCAGAAGTGGTCGGTGATCCCGTCGAGGTACGCGCGTCCCGCGTCGCCCGTCGAGGCGGAGGCCCCCCAACTGCTCGTGGCGGCCATCTTGGCGTGGTAGTCGGTGTGCAGGCGCTGCAGCGCGTCCTCCACCGTCCGTTTCGGCAGAGGCAGCAGCTTGATCACCGGTTTCACATAGGCCTGCCAGCGCGTCGTCGCCGCGTCGCGCAACAGCTCGCCCAGCTTCTCGTCGCCGCCCGTCGCGGTGAGCAGGGCACGCGCGTCGAGGCCGAGGAGCTCGGCGAGTGCGGCGGTCTGGCGCTCGTTGCCGCGCCAGCGGCCCGACTCCTCCATGCGCTGGTACGCGGCCGGGTCGAGGCCGACCCGGCGGGCCAGGTCCTCCGGGGACAGGCCCCGGCCGATCCGGTGCTCCCGGAGGGTGCTGGCGGAGGCGATGAGCTCGGCGGGGGAGCACCAGAGCACCCCCGCGAGGGCGGTCAGCTCCTGGGAGGTGGGGACGAGCCGGCCGCGCTCCCAGGCGACGACGGTCTCGGGAGCTATCAAGAGGCCGTACTGCGCCCGCAGGCCGTAGGCGACGTGGTCGGGGCCCATGCCGAGCCCTTCGCGCAGACGGCGCGCGGCGAGGGCGTTGAAGGGGGGAGAGGGTTGGTGCACGTCGCCACCGTAGATGCGGAGGGTGATCGTTAGCTACGGTGCGTTCGCCCAACGATGGCGGTCGTAGGAACATGGGAACCGGTCAGTAACCGCGGGTCGTGCCCTCCGTCGCGCTGAGCCACCGGTACTGCAGCTCGGGGCGGCCGACCTGACCGTACTGCGGGGCCCGGGCGGCCCGGCCCGCACCCACCAGGTGCTCCAGATAGCGGCGGGCGGTGATCCGTGAGATACCGACGGCCGCACCCGCCTCCGCCGCCGTGAGCCCCTCGGGAGCCGCCCGCAGCGAGCGCGTCACCGCCTCCAGGGTCGGACCGCTCAGGCCCTTGGGCAGCGCGGCGGGCTGCGGGGCGCGCAGCGTCGCGAGCGCCCGGTCCACCTCGTCCTGCCCGGAGGCCTCCCCGGCGGCCGCCCGGAACTCCGCGTACCGGGCGAGCCGGTCGCGCAGGGTCGCGAAGGTGAAGGGCTTCAGGACGTACTGCACGACGCCGAGCGACACGCCCTCGCGCACGATCGCGAGGTCGCGCGCCGAGGTCACGGCGATCACGTCCGCCGCGTGCCCGGCGGCGCGCAGGGCCCGCAGCAGCTGCAGCCCGTGCCCGTCCGGCAGGTACAGGTCGAGCAGGATCAGATCCACCGGCGTCCGGTCGAGCACCCGCACCGCAGCGGCCCGCGAGTGGGCCACTCCGACCACGGTGAACCCGGCCACCCGCCCCGCGTACAGCGCGTGCGCGTCGGCGGCCACGGGATCGTCCTCGACGACGAGCACCCGGATGCCCTGCCCCACGGCGCTCACGCGTCCACCTCCGCGCCCACGGTCGCCGATGCGGGTGCGGCGCCCGTGGCGGACGCCGCGGCCGCGGCCAGCGGCAGGCGGACCGTGAACTCGGCCCCGCCCAGGGGCGATTCGCCGACCGCCAGGGCCCCGGAGGCCCGGGTCACGGCCTGCTGCACGAGCGCGAGCCCCAGCCCCCGTCCCGGCCCCCTCGTGGACCACCCGCGATCCAGCACGGCACCCCGGTCCGCCGTCCGCACCCCGGGCCCGCTGTCCCCGACCCGCAGCAACAGCTCCCCGCCCTCGGCGAGCGCGGTCACCAGGACGCGGGCGCCGCGCGGCTTCTCGGCGCGCGGGCCGGGGACGGAGCCGGGGGCGTGGGGGAGCGCCGCCCGGTCGGGCAGGGCGAGGTCCGAGGGCGCGGGCGAGGGTACGGCCGGGTCGGGCAGGGCGAGGTCCGACGGACAGGGCGGCGGCACGGCCGGGTCGGTGAGGGCCGCGGGGGCGTGCGGGCTCCCGGGTGCGGCGAGGACCGGGGGTTCGGCGGCGCCGGCCGGGGCGGGCGATTCCCTGCGCGGTGCGGCCGGGGGCGCAGGTACGGCCGGGCCCGCCGGGGCCGGGAAGGCGCAGCCGCCGCCTGCCGCCTCGACCGCGTTGTCGATCAGGTTGCCGAGGATCGTCACCAGGTCCCGGGACGGGAGCGACACCGGCAGGACGCCGTCGTCGATCCGGCTGTCCTCCGTCAGGACCAGCTCCACACCGCGCTCGTTGGCCTGGGCCGCCTTGCCGAGGAGGAGCGCGGCGAGGACCGGTTCGCCGACCGCGCTCACCACGCGGTCGGTCAGCGCCTGCGCCAGCTCCAGTTCGGCCGTGGCGAAGCCGACCGCCTCGTCGACGCGGCCCAGTTCGATGAGCGAGACGACGGTGTGCAGACGGTTCGCGGCCTCGTGGGCCTGGGAGCGCAGCGCCTCCGTGAAGCCGCGTTCCGAGTCCAGTTCGCCCGAGAGCGCCTGGAGTTCGGTCCGGTCCCGCAGTGTCACCACCGTGCCGCGGCGCTCCCCGCCCACCACCGGGCGCGTGTTGAGGACCAGGACCCGCTCGTCCGTCAGATGCAGCTCGTCCACTCGCGGCTCCGAGGACAGCAGCGCCCCCGTCAACGGTGCCGGCAGCCCCAGTTCGGCCGCCGACCGGCCGACCACGTCCTCGCCCGCCAGCCCGAGCAGCTCCCGCGCCCCGTCGTTGATCAGCGCGATCCGCCGCTGTCCGTCCAGCATCACCAGGCCCTCGTGCACGGCGTGCAGGGCGGCCTCGTGGTAGTCGTGCAAGCGGCTCAGCTCGGTCGCGTTCATGCCCTTGGTGTGCCGGCGGAGCCGCGCGTTGATCACGTACGTCCCCGCCCCGCCGATCGCGAGCGCCGCGCCCGCCATGCCCAGCAGCGCGGTGACCTGCTCGCGTACCTGCTCGCTGATCTTCTCGATGGTGATGCCGGCGCTGACGAGGGCGATGACCCTGCCGTGGTCGTCCTTGTCGACGACCGGCGCGACGGTCCGTACGGAGGGGCCGAGCACGCCCAGATGGATCTCGGAGAAGGTCTCGCCGCGCACCGCCGGGTCGATGTGCCCGAGGTAGGTCCGGCCTATCTGCTCCGGCTCGGGGTGTGTCCACCGCGTCCCGTCCGGCGCCATGATCACCACGAACGTGACGCCGGCGTGCTGCCGCAGCCCTTCCGCGTACGGCTGGAGCGCGGCGGTGGGGTCGACGGTGCCCGCGGAGCGTGCCGCCGCCACCACGGCCGGCGACTCGGCGACGGCCGTGGCGGTCGCCGTGGACTGTCGGCGCGCGGTCTCCTCGGCCTGGGCCCGGTCCGTCACGTATGCGAAGACCGCGCACCCCGCGACGACGGCCGCCACGAGCACGACCTGCATCGCGAAGAGCTGGCCTGCGAGGCTGCGGGGCCGGGGGAGGGGGAGACGCATGCGAGCAAGTGTGCCTGGCCGATTTGCCGCCGCGTGCCGCGTGCCCGAATCGTGCCTGGAACGAGACGACGCCGTTCGCATGGCGCGCAGGGTTCGGGCGGGGCTCGCGCGCGGTTCTCCCGGGCCTCGTGAGCGGCGCTCGTTCCCGGGCCCGGACCGGCCTCGGCCGAGGCCTGCGCGGGGACCGGTCCGGCGCCGTCCCCGGGCGGCGAGGGCCCGGCCCCAGGGGGCGTCCTGCCGGCTGGTCCGGACCGGTCCGGACACTTTCGGCGCTGCCCCCACCTGTCGGCCGTGAACGAAACGTACGCAAGCGTGACCCCGCTCACAGGGGTGATGGATAGTCGCGGGGATCCACCGGGACGTGGACACCCCTGAGCACGAGGAGGACCCCGTGGCCGCACGTCGGGACCGCACCCACTATCTGTATCTGGCCGTGATCGGCGCCGTCCTGCTCGGCATCGCCGTCGGCTTCCTGGCGCCCGGCGTCGCCGTCGAGCTCAAGCCGCTCGGCACCGGCTTCGTCAACCTGATCAAGATGATGATCTCGCCGATCATCTTCTGCACGATCGTGCTGGGCGTCGGCTCGGTGCGCAAGGCCGCGAAGGTCGGCGCGGTGGGCGGCCTCGCCCTCGGCTACTTCCTGGTCATGTCGACCGTCGCCCTCGCCATCGGCCTCGTCGTCGGCAACATCCTGGAGCCCGGTTCCGGCCTGCACCTCACCAAGGACCTCGCCGAGGCCGGTGCCAAGCAGGCCGAGGGCGCGAGCGAGGGGACCGCCGACTTCCTCCTCGGGATCATTCCCAAGACGATCGTCTCCGCCTTCACGGAGGGCGAGGTCCTCCAGACCCTGCTCGTCGCCCTCCTCGCGGGCTTCGCGCTCCAGGCGATGGGCGCGGCGGGCGAGCCGGTGCTGCGCGGCATCGGGCACATCCAGCGGCTGGTCTTCCGCATCCTCGCGATGATCATGTGGGCGGCGCCGGTGGGCGCGTTCGGTGCGATGGCCGCGGTGGTCGGCGCGACGGGCGGCGCCGCGCTGAAGTCGCTCGCCGTCATCATGATCGGCTTCTACGTGACGTGCGCGCTGTTCGTCTTCGTGGTCCTCGGCACGCTGCTGCGGCTGGTCGCGGGCGTGAACATCTTCTCCCTCCTGAAGTACCTGGGCCGCGAGTTCCTGCTGATCCTGTCGACGTCGTCCTCCGAGTCGGCGCTGCCGCGCCTCATCGCGAAGATGGAGCACCTGGGCGTCAGCAAGCCGGTCGTCGGCATCACCGTCCCGACCGGCTACTCCTTCAACCTGGACGGCACCGCGATCTACCTGACGATGGCCTCGCTCTTCGTCGCCGAGGCGATGGGGGACCCGCTGTCGATCGGCGAACAGATCTCCCTCCTCGTCTTCATGATCATCGCCTCGAAGGGCGCCGCGGGCGTCACCGGCGCCGGCCTCGCCACCCTCGCGGGCGGGCTGCAGTCGCACCGGCCCGAACTGGTGGACGGCGTCGGCCTGATCGTCGGTATCGACCGTTTCATGAGCGAGGCGCGCGCCCTCACCAACTTCGCGGGCAACGCCGTGGCCACGGTGCTCGTCGGCACGTGGACGAAGGAGATCGACAAGGTACGCGTGACGGAGGTCCTGGCGGGTAACGCCCCCTTCGACGAGACGACGCTCGTCGACGACGCCCACGGTCCGGCCGTGCCGGACCAGCGCGCCGACGACGGCGACGAGAAGGCCCGCGCCGGCGTCTGAAGCCCCGGGTCCCGGGTCTTGAGCCGGATCCGGGCCCCGGCCACGGAACGCCCCCGCCCCACCAGGGCACCGGGGGCGTTCCGCACGCCGACCGTCGACGCCCTCTTCCTCCCGCACCCCCGCGCCCCTGCGCCCCCGCCCTATGGGGTGCCGCGCAGAACCCCTCGGCGAGCGGGGGCCGCCGGCTCCGCGGGGGAGGGGTCCGGACTGCGAGCTCCACTTCGCTTCGCTCGTGGAGGTCGCCGCCACGTCCGGACACCCCCTCCCCCGTGGAGCCACCGGCCCCCTCCCCGCCGTCGTCGGGCGTCAGGCGTCCAGTGCTTGCAACTCTTCTTCCGTGAGGGTCAGTTCCGTGGCTCGCGCCGAGTCCCTCGCGGTCTCCGGGCGGCTCGCGCCCGGGATCGGGAGGACCTGACCCGGGTGCGCCAGGAGCCAGGCGAGGGCCACCTGTTGCGGGGTGACCTCGCGGGCCCGGGCCACCTGGTGGAAGGCCTCGAAGCGCGGATCCACGGCCTGCCCGCCGCGGCCGTCCAGCGAGCTGCGGGAGATGCCGCCCAGCGGGCTCCAGGGCAGGAAGGCCAGGCCGAGTTCCGCGCAGAGCCAGAGTTCGGGCTCGGCGGACCGGACCGCCGGCGAGTAGCGGTTCTGGACCGAGACCAGGCGGTCGCCGAGGATCTCGCGGGCCAGGAGGATCTGGTCGCGGTCGACGTTGGACACGCCCGCGAGGCGGACCGTGCCCGCGTCCAGCAACTCCCTTACCGCGCCGAGGGATTCCGCGTACGGCACCGCAGGATCCGGCTTGTGGAGCTGGTAGAGCCCGATCGCCGGGACCCCGAGGCGCCGGGCGGACGCCTCCGCCGCGCGCCGCAGGTGCTCGGGGCGGCCGTCGACCGTCCAGCCGCCGTCCGCGCTCCTGCCCCGCCCGCCCTTGGTGGCGACGAGCACCGCGTCCCGGTCGCCGCCGTACGTGGCCAGGGCGCGGGCGACGAGACGTTCGTTGGCGCCGGTCTCGCCGTCCGGCGGGTGGTACGAGTCGGCCGTGTCGAGCAGGGTCACGCCCGCGTCCAGCGAGGCGTGGACGGTGGCGAGGGCGCGGGTCTCGTCGGGGTGGCCCTCCAGGGAGAGGGGCATCGCGCCGAGCCCGATCGCGCTGACGACCGTGTCGCCGAGGGTGCGGTAGCGCATCACGCCTCCGGGGTGAGCGTCTCGGAAAGGGCCTTGCGGAGCCATTCCGAGGAATGCGAGAAGGAGTGTCCGAGGCTTTCCGCCCGGGAATTGCTCATCGCGTAGGAGCGGGAGAAGGAGAAGGGGGAGACCTCACCCACCTCCACTTCCTGGAAGAGCGTCCGGCCGCCCACGATGCCCTCGATTTCCGCGCAGATCTCCGCCGTCGTCAGCGGGCCGTGGGAATGCGCGTTCACCGGGCCGGTGAATTCCGCCTCGACCGCCCAGGCGAGGAACGCCGCGATCTCCTCGACGTAGACGTACGTCGCGGGTCGGTTCACGACCGGTACGGCGATCGGCTCGCCCGCCCGGATCCGCCGTGCGTAGTGCTCGACCCGTCCGGTGAAGTCGTCCGCGCCGCCCAGCACGTGCGCCACCCGTACCGAGGCCCACGTGAGGCCGGAGGCCGCGAACACGGCCTCCGCCTGGCGCTTTCCCTCCCCGTAGTGGGAGTCCAGGTAGGCCGGGTCCTCCCAGGGCAGGGTCGTGTCGACCGGCACGCCGGCGAGGTCGAGGGCGTCCTCGGTGACCGGGGCGGCCGAGTCCTCGTACTCGTACACCTCGACCGTCGAGGTCATCACGTAGCGGCGGGTGCGGCCCGCGAAGACCCGGCGGGCGATGTCCGCCTGGCGCGGCGTGTAGCAGACCTGGTCGACGACGACGTCGAAGGTCCGGTCTCCGAGGGCCTTTTCCAGCGCCTTCTCGTCATTCCGGTCGGCCGTGAGGGGAATCGTCCCCTCCGGGGCCGCGGAAGAACCGCGGTTGAGCACGGTGACGCGGTGTCCCGCGTCGAGCAGCCGCCTTATCAGGCGCTTTCCGAAATAGCGGTTCCCGCCGATGATCAGAATGTCCATGCCTCCAGTGTTACGGTGTGCGCTCGTCATCTGAAGGGGGAATCATGGGAGTCCAGGCCGTCTCGCCGAAGGAACCGCGGTCGTCGCGCCCGGCGGCCGTCGAAACCTCGGCGGGTGCTTTCGACCCCATCGACCGGCAGATCCTGGACCTGCTCCAGAGCGACGGACGCATCAAGCTGAGCGAGCTCGGCAGGCGTGTCCGGCTCAGCCCGGCCGCCGTCACCGAGCGGGTGCGCCGCCTGGAGTCCTGCGGCGCGATCACCGGCTACGGCGCGCACGTCGTCCCGGCCCGGCTCGGCTACGGCATCCAGGCCTTCATCCGCGTGAACCCGCACGGCGGTTACACCCTCAAGCACCCCCGCACCCTGGAGCTGATCGCCCGCCCCGAGATCCGCGAGGTGCACCACGTGGTGGGCGAGGACTGCTGGATCCTGAAGGTCGCCGTGACCGACACGGTCCACCTGGAGGAGATCCTGGAGCAGACCTCGGCCCTGGGACGGACCACGACGTCCGTGGTGCTGACGTCGCCGGTCGAGCGCAAGCCGCTGCTCCCGCCCGGCATCTGACGGCGGGCCGCGGACGGCGCGGTGCAGCCGTCCGGCAGCAGTCCAGCCACCGGATCCTTCCCGTCGTGACCCTCCACCGGAACCCCGACGACGAGCCGGAGCACTCCCGAGGCCGACCGGGGCATCGCTGCTTGCCCTGACGTGGGCGTCAAGGTCTACGTTCGAGGGCATGCGAATCGGCGAGCTGGCCGAGCGGGCGGGCACGACCACGCGGACTCTGCGCTACTACGAGTCCCGCGGCCTCCTGACCGCACGGCGCACGGAGAACGGCTACCGCACCTACGACGAGGAGGACCTGCGGGCCCTCCGGCAGATCCGGACCCTGCAGGACTTCGGGTTCGAGCTGGAGGAGACCCGGCCCTTCGTCGAATGCCTCCAGGCCGGCCATCCGGCGGGCGACGCGTGCCCCGCGTCGATCGCGGTCTACCGGCGCAAGCTCGCCGAGCTCGACGGGCTCATCGAGCAGCTCCGGACCGTACGGGCCCAGGTCGGCGCGCAGCTGCTGCGCGCGGAGGCGGAGCTGCCGGGCGGTCCCGAGCCGCTGTGCGAGCTGGCGCGGCCCGAGGACACCGAAGAGACGCGGCCCGAGGACACCGAAGAGACGCGGCCCGAGGACACCGAAGAGACGCGGCCCGAGGACACTCGAAGAGACGCGGCCCGAGGACACCGAAGAGACGCGGCCCGAGGACACCGAAGAGAGAGGACGAGGACGATGATCCGAGCAGAGGGCGTGGCCGAGGTCACCGACGCAGACTTCGCGGCGGAAGTGCTGGGCGCGGAGCTGCCGGTGCTCGTGGAGTTCACCGCGGACTGGTGCGGCCCGTGCCGCCAACTGGCCCCGGTCCTGAGCGCGGTGGCGGCCGAGGAGGGCGGCCGGCTGAAGGTGGTGCAGATCGACGCGGACAGCAACCCGGACACCGTCTCGCGGTACGGGATCCTCTCGATGCCGACCCTGATGGTGTTCCGGCAGGGCGAGCCGGTGAAGGCGATGGTCGGCGCCCGGCCGAAGCGACGGCTCCTGGCGGAGCTCGCGGACGCCGTGGAGCCGGTCCGCGCGTAGCCGCGGGGGCCGGCGGGCGCCGGGGGCGCTCAAGGTGCCGAGCGGGCGGCCACCCGGAGTGCCCCGCCGGCCTGGAGAAAGGGCGGCGGCCCGCGCCCGGGCCGCCACCTCCCGCGCCAGCAGGCCGGCGGCCGCCGGCACCGACGGCCCGGAGTCCCTGAAGGCGAGGGCGGCACCCGACCGGCGGCCAGGTCAGCTCGACTTCGCCTCCAAGGAGCCCCCTCCGGACGCCGAGGCCACGACCACGCCGGGCCCGACGCCGAGGCCTCGACCACGCCGGGCCCGACGCGGAGGCCTCGACCACGCCGGGCCGGACGCCGACGCCTCGACGACGCCGGGCCGGACGCCGAGGTCATGAGGCGGGACCTCGGTGCCCGCCTGATGACCGCCTCGCGCCGGTCCTCGGGACGCTGTCCTAGTCGTCCCACAGCTCGGTGGCGTGCCCCGCCACCGACGCCGCGATCCGGTCGAGGAGCTCCGCCGCCGGCAAGGGCGCCGGGCGGCGGCCGTCACGGAGGCGGACCGAGACGTGGCCGGTGGCGGTCTCCCTGGCGCCGATGACGACCTGGTACGGGACGAGGCGGGCCTCGCGGACGCGGGCGCCCAGGCTGCCGCGGTCCGGGCCGAGGACCTCCGCGCGCAGGCCTAGTTCGGCGCAGCGGTCGGCGATCCGGGCGGCGGCCTCGTATGCGGTGTCCGAGACCGGCAGGACGGCGAGCTGGACCGGGGCGAGCCAGGCGGGGAAGGCGCCGGCGTGGTGTTCGACGAGGTGGGCGACGGCGCGCTCCACGCTGCCGATGACGGAGCGGTGGATCATGACGGGCCGGTGCCTGGCGCCGTCGGCGCCGATGTAGTGCAGGTCGAACTGCTCGGGCTGGTGGAAGTCGACCTGCACGGTGGAGAGGGTCGACTCCCGGCCCGCCGGGTCGGCGACCTGCACGTCGATCTTGGGACCGTAGAACGCGGCCTCGCCCTCGGCCTCCTCGTAGGCGAGTCCCGAGGCGTCCAGGACCTCGCGGAGCAGCGCGACCGAGCGCTCCCACTTCTCGGGCGCGGCGACGTACTTGCCGCCGGGGCCGGGCAGCGAGAGGCGGTAGCGGACCGGCACGACGCCCAGCGCGGTGTGCGCCTTCCGGATCAGGTCGAGGGCGCCCGCGGCCTCCTCGGCCACCTGGTCGAGGGTGCAGAAGATGTGGGCGTCGTTGAGCTGGATGGCCCGGACCCGGGTGAGCCCGCCGAGCACCCCGGAGAGTTCGGAGCGGAACATGCCCCCCAACTCGGCCATGCGAAGCGGAAGTTCGCGGTAGCTGTGCGGGCGGGAGCGGAAGACGACGGCGTGGTGCGGGCAGAGGCTCGGCCGCAGCACGAACTGCTCGCCGCCGACCTCCATGGGCGGGAACATGTCGTCGCTGTAGTGCGCCCAGTGCCCGGAGATCTCGTACAGCTCCCGTTTCCCGAGCACGGGCGAGTACACGTGCCGGTACCCGGCGCGCCGCTCGGCCCCGCGGACGTACTCCTCCAGCACGTGCCGTACGACGGCGCCGTCGGGCAGCCAGTACGGCAGTCCGGCGCCGATCAATGGATCGGTGTCGAACAGATCGAGTTCTCGGCCCAGCCTGCGGTGGTCGGCGGGGTTCTCGGCGTTCATGGTCGCTCCTCGGCGAGGTGGGGAGGAGCGAGTGCCCGGCGGGTACGGTGAAGCCCCGGGGCACTCGCCCCGGGGCTTCGGACAAAGACAGCTGTCAGCGCGCCGGGACACTCTCCGGCGTCGTCGTGAGGACGGCAGCGCGCTTCATGCGGCAGACCGTAGCAGGGGTGCGGCGGCCGCGCGGGGGGGATTTATCTTGCGGGCGGGCCCCTCCCGGCGCGGGCGACCCGCTTCCGGTCGCCCGGCGCCCCGCACCGCCGTGGCGGGGGGCCGGTGAGGCGCAGGTCGGGGCAGGTGTCCCGGGAGGCCGGGCGGGATCCGCGGCGGGGCCGGGCGGTCGCTTCCCCGGCACAAAAAAACCCCGGACTAGAATTGACAGCCGGGGTGGTGTTTCACGTATATTTGTGGATTCCGTGTCTGAGCATAGAAAAGTCACGGGAAGTTCACTAAATGCAATGTATCGCGCCGGGAGTCGAATTGTCAACCGAAGAATTTCGGAAAGAGCAGAGATTCATCACGGAGCTCTACACGCGACTCGACCACCTGAGGGACGAGGCCGAGGCCGGGGTCGAGGCGGCCCTGGCCACCCCCGGCGCCGGCAGTGCCCAGGCCCGCCTGGAGCGCGACGTGCTCGTCGCCGAGCAGTCCGGGCTGCTCTCCGCCCTCAACGCGGGGGAGACCGGACTCTGCTTCGGCCGGCTCGTCTTCCAGGACGGCCGCGACCACCACATCGGCCGCATCGGCATCCGCCGCGACGACCCCGACCGCACCCCGCTCGTCGTCGACTGGCGCGCCGAGGTCGCGCGGCCCTTCTACCTCGCCACCGGCTACGAGCCCATGGGGCTCCGCCGCCGCCGGCACATCACCACCCAGGGCCGCGAGGTCGTCTCCCTCCACGACGAGGTCCTCGACCTCGCCGACGCCACCCGCACCGGCCACGAGAACCGCGACGCCGACGAGGTCCTGCTCGCCGCGCTCGACGCCGCCCGCACGGGCCGCATGCACGACATCGTCCAGACCATCCAGGCCGAGCAGGACGCCATCATCCGCTCCCCGCACCGCGGCGTCCTGGTCGTCGAGGGCGGGCCCGGCACCGGCAAGACCGCCGTCGCCCTGCACCGCGCCGCCTATCTGCTCTACGCCCACCGCGAGCAGCTGGCCCGGCGCGCCGTGCTCATCGTCGGCCCCAACCCGGCCTTCCTCGGCTACATCGGCAACGTCCTGCCCTCCCTCGGCGAGACCGGCGTCCTGCTCGCCACCCCCGGCGAGCTCTTCCCCGGCGTCCACGCCACCGGCACCGACACCCCGCGCGCCGCGGCCGTCAAGGGCTCGGCCCGGATGGCCGTGGCCCTGGCGAAGGCCGTCGCCGACCGCCAGCAGGTGCCCGAGCGCGGCGAGCCGCTGGTCGTGCCGCACGAGGACGGCGACCTGGTCATCGACTGGGACATGGCCCTGGAGGCGCGGCACAAGGCCCGGGAGACCTTCCTCCCGCACAACCTGGCCCGCCCCTACTTCGTCTTCCACGTCCTCGACGCGCTCGCCGAGCAGCTCGCGGACCGGATCGGCGCCGACCCCTACGGCGGTCCCAACTTCCTCGGTCCCGACGACCGCGCCCTGCTCGCCAAGGGCGTCGCCGCGAACCCCGAGGTGCACGCCGCCCTCGACACCCTCTGGCCGCCGCTCACCCCGCAGGACTTCCTCGCCGACTACCTCGCCGAGCCCACCCACCTCGACGACGAGGCGGACCTGGCGGCCGTCCGCCGGCCCGCCGGCGGAGCCTGGACCCCCGGTGACGTACCGCTGCTCGACGAGGCCGCCGAGCTCCTCGGCGAGGACGACTCCGCCGCCCGGGCCGCCCAGGAGGCCGAACGCCAGAAGCAGATCCAGTACGCGCAGGGCGTGCTCGACGTCTCGTACGCCTCACGGACCTACGAGTTCGAGGACAAGGAGGAGCTCGACAAGGACGCCTCCGAGGTGCTGTCGGCGCACGACATCATCGACGCCGAGCGCTTCGCCGAGCGGCACGAGGAGGCCGACCACCGCAGCGCCGCGGAGCGCGCCGCCGCCGACCGCACCTGGGCCTTCGGGCACATCATCGTGGACGAGGCGCAGGAGCTGTCCGCCATGATGTGGCGGCTGCTCATGCGCCGTAGCCCCACCCGCTCCATGACCCTGGTCGGCGACCCGGCGCAGACCGGCGACCCGGCCGGAGTCGGCGCCTGGCAGGAGATCCTCGCGCCGTACGTGGAGGACCGCTGGGAGCTGGTGCGACTGGGCGTCAACTACCGCACCCCGGCCGAGATCATGGCCGTCGCCGCCGAGGTGCGCCGGGCCGCCGACCCCGGGTTCGAGCCGCCGCGCTCGGTCCGCTCCACGGGCGTCGAGCCCTGGGACCGTACGGCCGAGGACCCGGTCAAGGAGACCGCCGACGCGGTCGCCGCCGAACTGCGCCCCCAGGGACGGCTCGCCGTCATCGCGCCCGCGGGGCTGCACCCCGAGCTGATCGCCGCCCTCCCCGACGCGTCGTACGGGCAGAAGCCCGACCTGACGAGCCCGGTCGTGCTGCTCGACCCGCGCCAGGCGAAGGGCCTCGAGTTCGACACGGTCCTGGTCGTCGACCCCGAAGGCATCCGGGCCGGCGCCACGCACGGCACCAACGACCTGTACGTGGCGCTGACCCGGGCCACTCAGCGGCTCGGCGTCATCAGGCGGGCCTGAGCCACACCGTGGCGAGTGGCGGCAGCGTCATCCGGACGCTCGCCGACCGCCCGTGGCAGGGCACCGACTCGGTCTTCACCGGGTCGGTGCCCACGACGCCACCGCCGCCGTACCGGGCGGCGTCCGTGTTCAGGACCTCCGCCCAGGCGGCGAAGGTGTCCGGCACGCCCAGCCGGTAGTCGTGCCGCACCACCGGGGAGAAGTTGCAGACCGCGAGGAGCGGGGAGCCGACGGCGTCGAAGCGGAGGAAGGCGAAGACGTTGTCCTCCGCCGCGTCGCCGACGACCCACTGGAAGCCCTCCGGGGAGGTGTCGCGCTCCCACAGTGACGGCGTCGCCGCGTAGACCGTGTTCAGGTCGCGCACCAGGTCGCGCACGCCCCGGTGGTCGGCCTCCGCGCCGTACGACGGGTCGAGCAGCCACCAGTCCGGGCCGTGGTCCGCCGACCATTCCCCGCCCTGCGCGAACTCCTGGCCCATGAAGAGGAGTTGCTTGCCGGGGTGGGCCCACATGAAGCCCAGGTACGCGCGGTGGTTCGCCCGCTGCTGCCACCAGTCGCCGGGCATCTTCGACACCAGCGCCTGCTTGCCGTGCACGACCTCGTCGTGGGAGATGGGCAGGATGTAGTTCTCGCTGTACGCGTACACCATCGAGAAGGTCATCTCGTGGTGGTGGTACTTGCGGTGCACCGGCTCCTTCTCGACGTAGCCGAGCGAGTCGTGCATCCAGCCCATGTTCCACTTCATGCCGAAGCCGAGCCCGCCGAAGCCGCCCGGGCCCACCTGGTCGGTCGGCCGGGTCACCCCGTCCCAGGCGGTGGACTCCTCGGCGAAGGTGACGACGCCCGGGCAGCGCTTGTAGACCGTGGCGTTCATCTCCTGGAGGAACGCCACCGCGTCCAGGTTCTCGCGCCCGCCGAACTCGTTCGGCAGCCACTCGCCGTTCTCCCGCGAGTAGTCCAGGTAGAGCATCGAGGCGACCGCGTCCACGCGCAGGCCGTCGATGTGGAACCGCTCGCACCAGTAGACGGCGTTGGCGACCAGGAAGTTCCGCACCTCCTTGCGGCCGTAGTCGAACTCGAGCGTTCCCCAGTCGGGGTGGGCCGAGCGGCGCGGGTCCTCGTGCTCGTACAGCGGCCGCCCGTCGAACTCGGCCAGCGCCCAGTCGTCCCGCGGGAAGTGCGCCGGGACCCAGTCCATCAGGACCCCGATCCCGGCCCGGTGCAGCGCGTCCACCAGGAACCGGAAGTCGTCGGGGGTGCCCAGGCGGGCGGTCGGCGCGTAGAAGCCGGTGACCTGATAGCCCCAGGAGCCGTGGAAGGGGTGCTCGGCGACGGCCATGAACTCCACGTGCGTGAAGCCGAGGTCGCCGACGTACGCGGGGAGCTGCTCCGCCAGCTGCCGGTACGTCAGACCCGGTCGCCAGGACGGCAGATGCACCTCGTAGACGGAGAGCGGCGCCTCGTGGTGCGGGCGCGCCCCGCGCCGGGACATCCACTCCTCGTCCTGCCACACGTGGTGGTCGGCCGTCACCACCGACGCGGTGTTCGGCGGGACCTCGGCGCGGCGGGCCATCGGGTCGGCGCGCACGGTGTGCGAGCCGTCCGGGCGGGCGATGTCGAACTTGTAGAGCGCGCCCTCGCCGATGCCCGGCACGAACAGCTCCCACACGCCCGTCGAGCCGAGCGAGCGCATCGGGAGGGCGCTGCCGTCCCAGAAGGTCCAGTCGCCGGTGACGCGGACGCCGCGGGCGTTCGGGGCCCACACGGTGAAGCGGGTCCCGGCCACGCCCTGGTGGTTCATGACCCGCACCCCGAGCGCCGTCCACAGCTCCTCGTGCCGGCCCTCGCCGATCAGGTGCAGGTCGAGCTCGCCCAGCGCGGGCAGGAAGCGGTACGGGTCCTCGACCGCCAGCTCGTCGCCGTCGTAGCGGACGCGGAGCTCGTAGGCGGGGACCTTGCGCAGCAGCGGGACGAGGCCGGTGAACAGGCCGTCGCCCTCGTCGAGCAGCTCGACCCGGCGCCCCTTGGGGAGCAGGACGGCCACCCCCTTGGCCCACGGGCGCAGCACCCGGACGACGAGCCCGCCCTTCACCAGGTGCGCGCCGAGCACCCCGTGCGGGTCGTGGTGCTCACCGGCGAGCAGCCGGGCCCGGTCGCCGGGGTCGAGCGGGGGCGCCTTCCGTACGGCGGCCCGATCCGGCTCGACCTCGGCGCGGGGCGCGGGCGTCTTCGGCTTGCGGGCGGTCCTGCCTGCGGATCGGGCGGTCACCGGAATGCCTCCTGGAGGGGTGTGAGCGGGTGGGGATGCGGGGCGTCGGGCCCGGCGGTTTCCACGCAAGCGCAACGCGGCGCGGACCGCGCGGGACACTCGGCCGAACGGGCTTCGTCGTGCGCCCGCAGGCCGTGCGGCCGGGGGCCGCCGCCGCACTGCTCCGAACGGGTCCGCCCCGCCGCGGCGTGGTGCGCGGACCGCCGGGCGTGAGGATTTCCACCGCGGCGCGGGTCTGTGCGGCGCCACGGGCGGTAGGCGGGGCCGCAGCGCCGCCCGGACCGCGCGGGTCGGCCGTGCGCGGGGTCGCCGCTCGGCCGTCCGCCCGGCTCCGTGTGGGCAGTCGTCCCGCTGGGGCGGGACGGGTGGGCACACGGGACGGCACCTCGGCGGGTGCCTCCGCCCCTTGTTCGTTCCCGCCGCCACGACGGTGCCGCGCCGTCGCGGCGGGGGGCGGGGCGCGGGGAGCCTGGGCGCGGCCCGGCGCGGTGTTCCGTTGTGCCCACCCGTTCCGCCCCTGCGGAACGACTGCCCACAACGGGGTGGGTGGTGGGCG
>NZ_JBIWOU010000004.1:253691-331675 GCF_044767915.1 Streptomyces sp. NPDC101191 | reverse complement strand
TTCGCGGCGGGGCGGGCATGCGTCGGTGGGTGGGTGAGGGGCACGGCGGGGTGTTCCGTTGTGCCCGCCCGTTCCGCCCCTGCGGAACGACTGCCCACAACGGGGTGGGTGGTGGGCGTCGCCGCGGGGCGGGCATGCGTCGGTGGGTGGGTGAGGGGCACGGCGGGGTGTTCCGTTGTGCCCGCCCGTTCCGCCCCTGCGGAACGACTGCCCGTGACGGGGTGGGTGGTGGGCGTCGCCGCGGGGTGGACATGCGCCGGCGGGTGGGTGAGGGGCACGGCGGGGTGCGGTCCCGGCGTGGGGCGGGCGGGGTTCGGGGGTGGGCGGGGAGTCGGGGGTGGGGTCACTCGGGGCCTGCCAGGCGTTCGATGGCGGCCATCGGGACCGGGAGCCAGTCCGGCCGGTGCCGCGCCTCGTAGACGACCTCGTAGACCGCCTTGTCGGTCTCGTAGGCGCGCAGCAGCGCCGGATGGTCCCGCGGATCCGTGCCGGAGGCCTCCGCGTAACCGGCGCAGTAGGCGGCACGGCAGCGGGCCGCCCAGGCCGCGTTCCAGGGACGGTGGGTGCGTGCCGCGTAGTCGAAGGAGCGCAGCATGCCCGCGATGTCGCGGACCGGCGGCTGCGCGCTGCGCCGCTCGTCCAGCGACTTCGCCGGCTCACCCTCGAAGTCGATCACCGCCCACGCGCCGTCGGAGCCCCGGAGGGTCTGGCCCAGGTGCAGGTCGCCGTGGATGCGCTGGAGGCGCCCGGCACCCAGCGAGTCCCCGGCCGCAGCGAACACGGCCCGCAGGCCCGGCACGTGCGGCAGCAGGGCCGGGACCGCCTGGGCGGCGGCGTGCAGCCGGGCGTCCATGGCGGCGGCCACGTGCCGGGCCCCCTCCCGCCGCAGCCGCTCGGTCGGCAGGGCGGTGGCGAGGGCGAGATGCACCTCGGCCGTGGCCCGGCCGAGCGCCCGGGCCTCGGTGGTGAACTCCCGCCCGTCGGCGAGCGCGTCGAGCGCGAGCCGCCAGCCGTCCCGCGAGTCGCGGAGGTAGGGCTGGAGGACGCCCAGCGTCGCGGCGCCGGTCTCGAACCAGGCGACGGGCGCCGGGACCCGTTCGCAGCCCGCCCGGGAGAGGGCGAGGGGCAGCTCCAGGTCCGGGTTGGCGCCCGGGCTGACCCGCCGGAAAATCTTCAGGATGAACGAATCTCCGTAGACCAGGGACGAGTTGGACTGCTCGGCGTCCAGCATCCGGGGAGCGAGGGCGGGCGGCAGGGGCGACGTGGCGTGGAAGCGCAGCGGGCCGGTCCGGCCGGGGCTGCGCAGCCGCTCGTAGAGCAGTCCGGCGAGCCGCGGATCGCGCAGGCCCTCGTAGACCGCGCGCCCGGCGAGCGGGCCCTGGCGGATCCGGCCGATCAGGGCCGGGGCGAGGCGCGGCGGCAGCTGGGGCCGTACGCCGAGGAGCAACTGGTAGCAGTCGGCGGGCGTTCCGGCCGGCCGGCCGGGCTGTTCGACCCGTACGAGCAGGTGGAGGAGTCCGGGTCCGGTGCCGTCCAGCGGCAGCAGCTCGGTGGCCGCGTCCAGGGTGAATCCGGTGACCCGGCGGCCCTTGCCCGCGAACCAGCGCTGCCGGGGCAGCCAGGTGTGGAGCAGGGGCGTGAGTGACGGAAGGAGGGCGTCCGGGGCCCGGGTGGTGGATGCGGTCTCCGGCATGGCATCGCGTCCTTTCCCCGGGGTGCGCAATGGGAGTTCGTATGCGTTCAAATGCGCAGAGTGTCCCGGATGGCGGCTTCGGCTGTCCGGCTGTGCGGGACGTGTCGGAAGGGGAAGATCCGTATGGGCCCGGCAAGAAGGCCCGTATGGACCTGAGCTGACCTGAATCACGTGAATCGTGTGAGAGACACAGTTCCCGGTGTGGGGCGGGGGAAACCGCCCCACACGCTCAATTGACGGTACTTCAGGAACGCTTGAGGCGGAACCAGTAGAAACCGTGTCCGGCCAGCGTGAGCAGATACGGCCACTGTCCGATCGCCGGGAACTTCACCCCGCCGATCAGCTCCACCGGCTTGACCCCGTCGAAGCGGCGCAGGTCCAGTTCGGTCGGTTGCGCGAACCGGGAGAAGTTGTTCACGCACAGCACCTGGTCGTCGCCGTCCTCCCGGAGGAAGGCGAGCACCGCCGGGTTCGACGACGGGAGTTCCGTGTACGAGCCCGTCCCGAAGGCGCGGTTCTGCTTACGGATCTCGATCATCCGCTTCGTCCAGTGCAGCAGCGAGGACGGCGAGGCCATCCCCGCCTCCACGTTGGTCACCTGGTAGCCGTGGACCGGGTCCATGATGGCCGGCAGGTAGAGCCGCCCCGGATCACAGGAGGAGAAGCCCGCGTTGCGGTCCGGGGTCCACTGCATCGGGGTGCGCACCCCGTCCCGGTCGCCGAGCCAGATGTTGTCGCCCATGCCGATCTCGTCGCCGTAGTAGAGCACCGGCGATCCCGGCAGCGAGAAGAGCAGGGCGGTGAACAGCTCCATCTGGTTGCGGTCGTTGTCGAGGAGCGGGGCGAGCCGCCGCCGGATGCCGATGTTGGCCCGCATCCGCGGGTCCTTGGCGTACTCGGCGTACATGTAGTCGCGCTCTTCGTCCGTGACCATCTCGAGGGTGAGCTCGTCGTGGTTGCGCAGGAAGATGCCCCACTGGCAGCCCGAGGGGATCTCCGGGGTCTTGGCGAGGATCTCGGAGACCGGGTACCGCGACTCCCGCCGCACGGCCATGAAGATCCGCGGCATCACCGGGAAGTGGAAGGCCATGTGGCACTCGTCGCCGCCCGAGCGGAAGTCGCCGAAGTAGTCGACGACGTCCTCCGGCCACTGGTTGGCCTCGGCGAGCAGCACCCGGTCCGGGTAGTGCTCGTCGATCTCCCTGCGGACCTTCCTGAGGAAGGCGTGGGTGGCCGGCAGGTTCTCGCAGTTGGTGCCCTCCTCCTGGTAGAGGTACGGCACGGCGTCGAGGCGGAAGCCGTCGATGCCCAGGTCCAGCCAGAACCGGAGAGAGGAGAGGATCTCCTCCTGCACCTTCGGGTTCTCGTAGTTGAGGTCGGGCTGGTGCGAGAAGAAGCGGTGCCAGTAGTACTGCTTGCGGACCGGGTCGAAGGTCCAGTTGGACGTCTCGGTGTCGACGAAGATGATCCGGGCGTCCGGGTACTGCTTGTCGTCGTCGGCCCAGACGTAGTAGTCGCCGTACGGCCCGTCCGGGTCGCTGCGCGACTCCTGGAACCACGGGTGGGCGTCGCTCGTGTGGTTCATGACGAAGTCGATGATCACGCGCATCCCGCGCGCGTGCGCCGCGTCCACGAACTCCACGAAGTCGGCGAGGTCGCCGAACTCGGGCAGCACGGAGGTGTAGTCGGCGACGTCGTAGCCGCCGTCCCGCAGCGGGGACTTGAAGAACGGCGGCAGCCAGAGGCAGTCCACGCCCAGCCATTGGAGGTAGTCCAGGCGGGACGTGATGCCCTTCAGGTCGCCGACTCCGTCGCCGTTGCTGTCCTGGAAGGAACGCACCAGGACCTCGTAGAAGACCGCCCGCTTGAACCACTCGGGATCGCGGTCCTTGGCGGGGGTGTCCTCGAAGGTGTCGGGGACGGGTTCGTTGACTGTCATTTTGTGGGTGACCCTCCGGTCTGCGGGGACGGTCGCAGGGCGAGCACGTGCGCGGGTGTGACACCCGGCTCCAGGCGTACGTAGTTCGACCTGCCCCAGTGATAGGTCTCGCCGGTGAGCTCGTCGCGCACCGGCACGGTCTCGTGCCAGCCGAGGCCGAGTTCCGGCATGTTCAACGAGACCGTGGCCTCCTGGGTGTGGTGGGGATCGAGGTTGGCGACCACCAGGACGGTGTTCGGCCCCGACCGCTTGCTGTACGCGATCACCGCGTCGTTGTCGGTCTGGTGGAAGGTCAGGTTCCGCAGCCGTCGCAGGGCCGGGTGGCGGCGCCTGATCCGGTTCAGCGCGGTGATCAGCGGGGCGATCGAGGCGCCGGAGCGCTCCGCCGACTCCCAGTCGCGAGGGCGCAGTTGGTACTTCTCGGAGTCCATGTACTCCTCGCTGCCGTCCCGCAGTGCGGTGCGCTCGCACAGCTCGTAGCCGGCGTACATGCCCCAGGTGGGGGACAGGGTGGCGGCGAGCACCGCGCGCACCTCGAAGGCCGGCCGGCCGCCGTTCTGCAGGTAGGCGTGGAGGATGTCCGGGGTGTTCACGAAGAGGTTGGGCCGCATATGGGCGGCGGCGTCCCCGGAGAGCTCGGTGAGGTACTCCGTGAGCTCGTCCTTGGTGTTGCGCCAGGTGAAGTACGTGTACGACTGCTGGAAGCCGATCGCGCCGAGGGTGTGCATCATCGCCGGGCGGGTGAACGCCTCCGCCAGGAAGATCACGTCGGGGTCGGCCCCGTTGATCTCGCCGATCACCCGCTCCCAGAACACCACCGGCTTGGTGTGCGGGTTGTCCACGCGGAAGATGCGCACCCCGTGGTCCATCCAGTGCCGCAGCACCCGCACGGTCTCCGCGACGATGCCGTCCATGTTGTCGGCGGCGTTGTCGAAGGCGATCGGGAAGATGTCCTGGTACTTCTTCGGCGGGTTCTCGGCGTACGCGATCGAGCCGTCGGGGCGCCGGGCGAACCACTCCGGGTGCTTCTCCACCCACGGGTGGTCCGGCGAGCACTGCAGCGCGAAGTCCAGGGCGATCTCCAGGCGCAGCTCGCGCGCCTTCGCCACGAAGGCGTCGAAGTCCTCCAGGGTGCCCAGGTCCGGGTGGACCGCGTCGTGCCCGCCCTCCGGCGAGCCGATCGCCCACGGCACGCCCACGTCCTCCGGGCTCGCCGACAGCGAGTTGTTGGGACCCTTGCGGTGGGTCACGCCGATGGGGTGGATCGGCGGCAGGTACACCACGTCGAAGCCCATCGCGGCGATCGCCGGGAGCCGCTCCGCCGCCGTCCGGAAGGTGCCGGGCCGCGTCCGGCCGCGGACCTTCCGCACACCCTCGGAGCGCGGGAAGAACTCGTACCAGGAGCCGAACAGCGCCCGCTCCCGCTCCACCCGCAGTGGCAACTTGGGGGAGGCGCTCACCAGTTCACGCAGCGGATGGGTCGCCAGTGCCTCCATGACCCGGGGTGCGAGCGCCGCCGCGAGCCGGACCGCGGCCGGCCGGGACTCGTCGCGCAGCACGTCCGCGACGGCGAGCACCGCCTCCCGGCCGCCGCCCTTCTTCGGCACGCCCTTCGCGGCCCGCTCGTGCAGCTCCGCGCCCTCGGCGAGGACCAGTTCGGAGTCGATGCCGGCCGGAATCTTGATCTTCGCGGTGTGCCGCCAGGTGGCGAGCGGGTCGCTCCAGGCCTCGACCGTGTACGTCCACAGGCCCTCGGCGTCGGGGGTGACCTCGGCGCCCCAGCGGTCGGTGCCGGGCGCCAGCTCCCGCATCGGGATCCAGGGGCCGGGCCGGCCCGACGGACCGCGCAGGACGACATTGGCGGCGACGGCGTCGTGCCCCTCGCGGAAGACGGTGGCCGTGACCTCGAAGGTCTCGCCCACCACCGCCTTGGCGGGGCGGCGGCCACAGTCGACCAGGGGGCGGACGTCCAGTACGGGAATACGTCCCATGAGCGGATTCACGGCATCACCTGAGGGTTAGCGAGGGTGCGGGTGGTGTGCGCTCTTTCTAGCTCCGTATACGGCCGGTGGGTCGGGGGCATGGCCGCTCCGGTACACGTTCACTCGGATGGCGGGGCTGCATCGGGTACGGAGGGGTACGAGAAGGAGCCTTCCCCCCGTTTTCGGGTGGGCAATCCGGCGCTTTGTTAACTACTAGGGCGTAGGCACACCGGCAAGAACGCGTCCCGGACAAGAATTCGGCCCCGTCCTTGTGGGACGGGGCCGATTCCCCCGGGTCCGGTCCGTGGCTCCGGACCCAGGAGGCCTTCGTACGGCAGGTGTTCAGGCGGGCTGCTCCTCCGTGTCGCTCGACCACACCTGCCAGGGCTGACGGGTCACCCACTCCTCCACGGGGGCCGGCGTCAGCCCGAGGGCGTCCGCCGACACCCCGTCGTCGCCGGCCATCAGGAGCGGGTCGTCGCCGGTCGCCATGTAGTGGTAGATCCCGGCCACTCCGGCCGCGGTCTCCGGGCCGAGCAGCCTGGCCACCGCCCGCTCGAACAGCTCCGGCCGCAGCGGCACATAGCGCACCGCGCGCCCCAGGCCCCGTCCGAACGCCCCCGCCAGATCGGCGCCGGTCAGCGAGAGCGCGCCGCCGATGTCGAAGGTGCGCCCCTCCACGCCGTCCCGGGTCAGCGCCGCGTACGCCGCCTCCGCGAGGTCCCGGTGCGAGATCCACGCGGTGGGCGCGGCCGCCGCCAGCGGATAGGCCAGCACGCCCTCGTTGACCAGGCCGGGCCCGTTCCACGGCGAGAACAGGTTGTCCAGGTAGACCGGCGGCCGGACGACGACCAGCGGCAGCCCGCCGGCCCGGAACACCTCCTCGGCGATCCGCCGGGTCTCGAAGGCCGGAACGGACGTCGGGCCCTGCGGAATCCGGGTGTTGGTGTTGAACACGAGCCGCTCGACGCCGGCCTCGCGCGCCGCCCGGGCGATGTTCTCCGCGTAGGCGCGCACCCGCCCCGGCTCGTACACCAGCGGCATCGTCACGAACGCGTGTGTCACACCCTCGAACAGGTGCCGCACGTCCATCGGCGCCGCCAGCTCGCCCGGCACGAACTCCGCCCCCGGCAGCGGCGGGCGGTCGCCCTCCGGGCGGCGGGTCAGGGTGCGTACGCGGTGGTGCCGTTCCACGAGCAGCCGGGCCACGGCACCTCCCTGGAACCCGGTCGCCCCCACGACCGCCACCCGCATCGGATTCTGACTGGACATGTGTCGATGAGGCCCTTCGATAGGCTGTGACCGCCGCCTTCCGGCAGTCTTTCCAGGCTGGTGGCGGCGGCTTCATCCGTTCAATTAACAAACAGGGGCGGAAGTTGAAGGATCGTCCATGGACATCGTGGGTACCCAGGGCACTGACCGTCGTACGGAGCCGGGCGAAGGAGGCCGGCCGGAGGGCGAGCACGACGACCTGCTGAGCGAGCTCCTCAAACCGCTCCGCCTCACCGGCGTCTTCGACAGCCGATGGCACGTCAGCGCCCCCTGGGCCATCGAAGGAGACGCCGAGGAGGGCTGCGCCGTCCTCCACTACATCGTCGAGGGCGGCTGCTGGATCACCGGCGACGACCAGGCGCCCATCGAACTGTGCGCCGGAGACCTGATCGTCTTCCCCACCGGCACCGCGCACCGCCTCTCCGACCGCCCCGAGCGGCAGGGCCTGCCGCTCAAGGCCGTACTCCCGGAGCGCCGGCCGGGCACCTCCGGCGAGATACGCATCGACGGCACCGGGGCCGAGAGCCGGCTGCTGTGCGCCGGACTCCACTACGACGCCAGCGCCGCCACCGGCCTCTACCGCTCGCTGCCCTGGGCCCTCGTCCTCGACGGCGCCCAGGTCGACCGCGAACCCCTGCTCCGCGACACCCTGCGGCTGCTCGCCTCCACCGACCGGCCCATCGGCCCCGGCGACCGGCTCATCACCCTGCGCGCCTTCGAGATGGCCCTCGTCCTCGCGCTCCGCCCGCTGCTGTGCGAACTCGCCGACAACCCGGCCTCCCTGCCGGTGCTGCGCCACCCGGGCATCAGCCGCGCGCTGGTGATGATCGCGACCCGGTTCACCGAGCCCTGGACCATCGACTCGCTGGCCCGCGAGGTCGGCATGTCCCGCTCCGCCTTCACCGCCGCCTTCCGCGAACTCGTCGGCGAGTCCCCGGCCCGCCATCTCACCGCCCGCCGCATGCAGGAGGCCGCCCGCCTCCTCACCGAGACCGACCTCCCCCAGTCCTCCGTCCCGCCCCGCGTCGGCTACCAGAGCGCGGTCGGCTTCCACCTCGCCTTCCGCAAGTGGTTCGGGATGACGCCGGGGGAGTACCGGACGGGGGTCGCCAGCGCCGCCTGACGCGGGCCGGGCCCGCGCCCGGTGGGGTCAGGGAGGCGGAGTGCGGACCGGCCGGGGAGGATGCGCGAGCCGACCGGCGCGGTGCGCGCGGAGGGTTCGTCGGCTGGCCGGTTCTTAAGGAGGTCTGGACGGTCGTTCATTGTGCCGGGGGGCCGGTCCGTGGAGGCTCGGAGCGGCACGGCCGCGGCGTCCCCCCCCACGCACGTCGGGTGCGGGAGCCCGCGGCACCCCCGAGGAGAGGCGATACACCGGTGACGAGGTCCGGGCAGGAGTATCTGGAGGCCTTGCGCGACGGGCGGGAGATCTGGCTCGACGGCGAGCGCGTGAAGGACGTCACCGCCCACCCCGCCTTCCGCTCCGCGGCGGGCTCCTTCTCCCGGCTCCTCGACCTCGCCGCCGATCCCGCGCTCCGTCCTGTCCTGCGGAAGGACGGCGTGCACCGGGCGTACGCCGTGCCCCGCTCGTACGAGGACCTGGTGGCCCGGCGGCGGGCGTACAAGGTGTGGGCGGAGGCGAGTTACGGCTTCCTCGGCCGGACGCCCGACCACATGGCCTCCGGGGCGGCCGGGTTCGCGGCACTGCCCGCGGTGTTCACCGGCGGCGGCTTCGACGGCGCGGAGCACGCGCTCGCCCTGCACCGCCGGCTCGCCGAGGGCGATCTGCACTGCGCCTTCACGCTGACGAATCCTCCCGAAGGGGCCGTCCGCGTGGTCGCGGAGCGGGACGGCGGGATCGTCGTGCGCGGGGCCAAGACCGTCGGCACCGGCGCCGTGTTCGCCGACGAGGTCCTCGTCGGCACCATCGAACCCCTCGCCCCGGACGCCGTCGAGCAGGCCCTCACCTTCTCCGTACCGGTCGACACGCCCGGACTGAAGCTGATCTCCCGCACCTCGTACGAGCAGCGCGCCCGCTCCGTGTTCGACGGGCCGCTGTCCGCCCGCTTCGACGAGAACGACGCGCTCCTCGTCTGCCAGGACGTGTTCGTGCCCTGGGAGCGGGTGCTCACCTACCGGGACCCGGCCACCACCGCGGCCGTCTGGTGGGAGACCCCCGCCTACCTCAACTTCACGCACCAGTCGGCCACCCGCTTCTGGACCAAGCTCGAGTTCCTCACCGGGCTCGCCGTGCTGATCGCCCGGTCGAACGGCACCGACCGGCTGCCCGCCGTCACCCAGGCCGTCGGACGGCTGCTCGGCATGGTCGCCCAGGCCAAGGCCTTCGTGCTGGCCGCCGAGGCCTCCTGGGAAGAGGTCGACGGCGGGCGGGGCGGGGTGCGGACCGGGCAGGAGATCTCCTTCGCCCAGCGGATCGCGGCCGGCGAGCTGTATCCGCGGGCCGTCCAGGACATCCGGCTGCTGGCCGGCGGCGCCCTGGGCCAGCAGCCCGCGAGCGGCCGCGACCTGCTCCACCCCGAACTCGGTCCGCTGTTACGGGAGTACGCCGGCAGCCCGGCCGATCCCGCGGAGGAGCGGATCAAGCTCCTGAAGCTGGCCTGGGACGCGCTCGGCTCCGGGTTCGCCGGCCGCCACGAGCAGTACGAGCGCCTCCACCAGGGCGCCCCGCACGTCTACCTCACCATGCAGACCTGGGCCGGCGCCGCCGAGGACTGCGAGGCCCTCGCCCGCGCCTGTCTCGACGGCTACGACCTCGGGACCGTCCGGTGAGGACCGCCCCCCGGCGCCGGGCCGCCCCGGCTGCGCTCCGCAGCCGCCACATCGTCACCGCCGCCACCGGCACCACCGGAACCCCCACCCCCGCCGCCCCTCCCCGCGGCCCCCGAGCGGCACTCCCCGTGCCCGCCGCGCTCGCCGGCGTCGCCGAGCCGCTCCCCGTACGGCCGCGCCCGCCCGCCTCCGCCACGGCGCCCCCGCGCCGGGAACGGGCGGGCGCACCGGGCTGACCGCCGCCCCGGGCGGTCCGCCGACCCCGACACCCACCTACCTCTCCCGAGGGGGCTTCCGTGACGCTGTACGACCTCGTCGTGCCCGGACTCGACGAACGCACCGACCCGCGCTACCGCATGGCCGACATACGCGCCGCCGATCCGCTCGGCGGGGACGCCGTGCTCGCCGCACTGCCGGCGATGAACGCGGACGCCGACACCGCCGCGCTGACGGTGGCGCTGCGCGCGCTCGTCCCGGACGCCGACCGCGCCGCCGAGTGGAACGTGGTCGCCGCCCTCGCCGCGATGCGCGACCTCGGCATCCTGCTCGGCTCGCTGAAACGTCACGGCGTACAACCGGTGGCCGCCGTCCCCGAGGTGCTGCCGATCCTCGAACTCCTCGGCCGGCGGACCGACATGGTGCCCCGGGACACCGTCCACCACTACACCGCCTGGAACCCGCCGGGCCCCCGCCGGCGCACCTACACCGGCCACCCCATGGAGGGCCACCTCCAGGAGGCCGTCCGGATGGCCTTCCCCGGGCTCGTGGCCGCCCTCGACACCTGCGCCCGCATCGCCCGGCTCGAACCGTACGACCCCGGCTTCGCCCTCGCCCTCGACCGCACCGCCCACCACGTCCAGGCGGTCGTCGACGCCATCGACCTCACCGTCGCCCAGGTCACGCCCGAGTACTTCGCCCGCACGCTGCGCCCCTACTTCGAGGAGATCGACATCGACGGGCGCAGCTACCTCGGCCCCGCCGCCGCCCAGGTACCGCTCTGGCTGGTCGACCTGACGCTCTGGCAGTGCGACCGCTCGGACCCCGCCTACGACGCCTTCCTGGCCGACTCGCTCCCGTACGCCCTGCCGTCCTGGCGCGCCTTCCACGCCCGCCACCACGGCGGTGTCTCCGCCGTGAGCAAGGTGTCCGCCGCCATCAGCTGGGAGAGCGCCGATCGGCTGCCCCCGGAGCTCGCCGCCTCGGCCCGGTCCCTCACCCGGGTCCTGCACATCCTCAAGTCCTTCCGGGCCCGGCACATCACCCTCGCCCGCAAGGCCTACCGCGAGGAGCTGCGCCGCTACGAGGTCGGCAGCGGCGGCGCTCCGGTCGCCCTGCTCCGCACGATCCTCGAACTCACCCGCGACAACGAGACGCTGGTCCGCCGCGCCGTCTGCTGAGTCCCCGACGTCCCCACGGAGAACCCCATGGCCCCCCACACCCCCCACGTCGTGATCGCCGGCGGCGGCATCGCCGGGCTCACCGCCGCGCTCGCCCTGCACGCCGTCGGCTTCCACCGGATCACCGTCGTCGAGGCTGCCCGCCGGGCCCGGCCGGTCGGTGCCGGGCTCAACCTCATGCCGGGCGCCGTCCGCGAACTCGACGCGCTCGGCCTGCTCCCCGCCCTGGAGGCCGGGGCCGCCCTGCGCACCCGGGAACTGCGCTACTACCACCGCTCCGGCGGGCTCATATCCCGCGAACCGCGCGGCCTGGGCGCCGGCTACCGCTGGCCCCAGCTGTCCGTGCACCGCGCCCACCTCCAGCGGGTCCTCGGCGACGCCGTACGGGACCGGCTCGGCGACGCCGCCGTCCTCACCGGTGTCCGGGTGACCGGGGTGGAGGCCCGGGGCGCCGGCCGGCCGCTGCTCCGGATCGAGCACCGCGACGTCGCCGGCCGGGCCGGGCGGGCCTCCCTCGAACCGGACGTGCTCGTCGGCGCCGACGGCATCCGTTCGGCCGTCCGCGCCGCCCTCAACCCCGGCGAGGGGCACCCCCCGTGGAACGGGATGCTGGTGTGGCGCGGCGTCTCCCGGATGCCGCAGACCGCGGCCGCCCGCTTCATGCTGATCGCGGGCGACGACCGGCAGAAGGCCGTCGTCTACCCGATGAGCCGGCCCGTCGACGGCCACGTCCTGGTCAACTGGGCGCTCGCCCGGCCCGCCGACGGCGTCCCCGACGGGCACTTCCTCGGCGACTGGAACCGGCCCGTCGGCGTGGACACCTTCCTGCGCCACTACGAGGGCTGGGAGTTCGACGGACTCCGGGTCACCGACGTGCTGCGGGCCGCCGAGACCGCCCACGAGTACCCGATGGTCGACCGCGAGCCCCTCGCCCGCTGGAGCCACGGCCGCACCACCCTCATCGGCGACGCCGCCCACGCCATGTACCCGGTCGGCTCCAACGGCGCCGGCCAGTCCGTCATCGACGCGCGGGCCCTCGCCCACGCCCTGGCCACGCACCGCGAGCCCGCCGCGGCCCTGCGCGCCTACGAGGCCGGCCGGCGCCCCGTCACCACCGCGCTCCAGCGGGCCAACCGGAAGCAGGGGCCCGAGGTCGTCATCGACCTCGCGCACCGGCGCGCCCCGCACGGCTTCCACGACATCCGGCAGGTCATCCCGGCCGAGGAGCTCGCCGCCATCGCCGGCCGGTACGCCGCCACCGGCGCCCTCGACCCGGCCACGGTCAACCTGGGCTCCCCCTACGGGCCGCCGTACCTCCCCGCGTGCGCCGTGGCGCGGAGCACCCCGGTCGCCTAGGCTCCCGGGCGGAACCGCGGAAGCACAGCGTGGTGCTTCCGCTCCGCTCCGTCACGGCCTGCGAAGGTGGAACACGTGAAGGCAATCCGTCGATTCACCGTGCGTCCCGTCCTCCCCGACACCCTTCGACCCCTCGCCGACCTGGCGCGCAACCTGCGCTGGTCCTGGCACGAACCCACCCGTGAGCTCTTCGAGTCCGTGGACCCCGAGGGTCTGCGCGCCGCCGACGGCGACCCCGTCCGCGCGCTCGGCGCCATCGACGCCGGACGGCTGGCCGCGCTCGCCGCCGACCAGGAATTCCTGGCCCGGCTGCGGGCCGCCGCCGAGGAGCTCGACCACTATCTGACCGAGCCCCGCTGGTACCAGCGGCAGTCCGGCGAACCGCCCGCCTCGATCGCGTACTTCTCTCCCGAGTTCGGCGTCACCGCCGCCCTGCCGCAGTACTCCGGCGGGCTCGGCATCCTGGCCGGCGACCACCTCAAGGCCGCCAGCGACCTCGGCGTGCCCCTGATCGGCGTCGGCCTGCTCTACCGCCACGGCTACTTCCGCCAGTCGCTCTCCCGCGACGGCTGGCAGCAGGAGCACTACCCCGTCCTCGATCCCGGCGAGCTGCCGGTCTCCCTCCTCCGGGAGTCCGACGGGGGGCCCGCCCGGGTCACCCTCGCGCTGCCCGGCGGCCGCAGCCTGCACGCCCACATCTGGATCGCCCGGGTCGGCCGGGTCCCGCTGCTCATGCTCGACTCGGACGTCGAGGAGAACGCGCCCGGCGAGCGCGAGGTGACCGACCGGCTCTACGGCGGCGGCAGCGAGCACCGGCTGCTGCAGGAGATGCTGCTCGGCATCGGCGGTGTCCGCGCCGTCCGTACCTACTGCCGGCTCACCGGCACCCCCGCGCCCGAGGTGTTCCACACCAACGAGGGGCACGCCGGCTTCCTCGGCCTCGAACGCATCCGTGAACTGGGCCGGGAGGGGCTCGACTTCGACGCCGCCCTGGAGGCGGTCCGGGCCGGCACGGTCTTCACCACCCACACCCCCGTGCCGGCCGGCATCGACCGCTTCGACCGGGCCCTGGTCGCCCGGCACCTCGGCGACGACGGCGCGTTGCCCGGCGTCGACACCACCCGGATCCTCGCCCTCGGCGACGAGACCCCGCTCGGCGGCGAGGCCGGGGTGTTCAACATGGCCGCGATGGGCCTGCGGCTCGCCCAGCGCGCCAACGGTGTCTCCACGCTGCACGGCGCCGTCAGCCGCGCCATGTTCGCGGGGCTGTGGCCCGGTTTCGACCCGGAGGAGATCCCGCTGGGTTCCGTCACCAACGGGGTCCACGCCCCCACCTGGACGGCTCCCGAGGTCGCCGTGCTCTCTCCCGACGCCTCCGACCGGGAGCTGTGGGAGCTGCGCCGCACCCTGCGCGAACGTCTGGTGACGGACGTACGGGCACGGCTGCGGGCCTCCTGGCGGCAGCGCGGTGCCGCGGCCGCCGAACTCGGCTGGACCGACTCCGTCCTGGACCCGGACGTGCTCACCATCGGCTTCGCCCGTCGCGTCCCCTCGTACAAGCGGCTCACGCTGATGCTGCGCGACAAGGACCGGCTGCGGGCGCTGCTGCTGCACCCGGAGCGGCCGGTGCAGCTGGTCGTCGCGGGCAAGGCGCATCCGGCCGATGACGGCGGGAAGAGGCTCGTGCAGGAGCTGGTGCGGTTCGCCGACGACCCGCGGGTGCGGCACCGGATCGTCTTCCTGCCGGACTACGGGATGGGCATGGCGCGCGGGCTCTACCCGGGCTGCGACGTGTGGCTGAACAACCCGCTGCGGCCGCTGGAGGCCTGTGGCACCAGCGGGATGAAGGCCGCCCTGAACGGCTGTCTCAACCTGTCGGTCCTGGACGGCTGGTGGGACGAGTGGTTCGAGCCCGACTTCGGCTGGGCCATCCCCACCGCCGACGGGGCCGCCGCCCGCGACGAGGAGCGCCGCGACGACCTGGAGGCCGCCGCGCTCTACGAGCTGATCGAGCGCGGAGTCGCGGCCCGTTTCTACGACCGCGGCCCGGACGGGGTGCCGGCCGGCTGGACGGCGATGGTGCGGCGCACCCTGACCGATCTCGGGCCCAGGGTGCTCGCCGACCGGATGGTCCGTGAGTACGTGGAGCGGCTCTACGCCCCGGCGGCCGCCGCGCACCGGGCGCTGGGCCCGGTCGAGGCCCGTGAGCTCGCCGCCTGGAAGGCCAAGGTGCGCGGGGCGTGGCCCAAGGTGTCGGTCGACCACGTGGAGGTCGGTGACGGTCTGGAGGGCGACGTGGACGCGGAGTTGGGCGCCACCCCGGCGGTCCGGGTCCGGGTGGCGCTCGGGGAGCTCGGTCCCGAGGACGTCGAGGTGCAGGCCGTGACGGGCCGGGTGGACGCCGACGACCGGCTGCTCGACCCGCGGACGAGCGTGCTCAAGCCGGCCGACCGGCCGGACCTGGAGGGCCGGCTGCCGTACGCGGGCGCGCTGTCCCTGGACCGCACCGGCCCCTTCGGCTGCACGGTCCGGGTGCTGCCCACGCATCCGCTGCTGGCCCATCCGGCCGAACTGGGCCTGGTCGCGCTGCCGGTGGAGGCGGCGGGTGAGGGCGGCGTGCTGTTGCGCTGACCGGCCCCAGGCTGGTGAACTGGTGGTCTGGACCAGGGTCTTGACGTGTTCATGGGGTGCCTCTAGGTTCCACGCTCGACGCGGAGTTCATTCTCCCGATCCGTGTTCACATGCCTGAACATCGGCGAGCGAAAGGTACCCCCCACATGCGCCTTCGAGCTCTGGTCCTCTCCCTCACGGCGGCCGTCGCGCTCCTCGCGGTCCCGACGGCCGCCGCCGGACCCCCGGCCGGCCCCGCGCCGGCCGTCGCCGCGGCCCCGGCGGCCCCCGCCGCCTTCACCCACCCCGGCGTCCTCGTCGGCACCGCGCAGCTCGACTTCGTCCGCACCAGGGTCCAGGCCGGCGCCCAGCCCTGGAAGGGCGCCTACGACCAGATGATGGCGAGCCCCTACGCCTCGCTCACCCGCGCCCCCAAGCCCCGCGCGATCGTCGAGTGCGGCTCCTCCTCCAACCCCAACCTCGGCTGCACGGACGAGCGTCAGGACGCCGTCGCCGCCTACACCCAGGCCCTCGCCTGGTACCTCACCCGCGACGCCCGGCACGCGAAGAAGGCCATCGAGATCATGGACGCCTGGTCGGCCGTGATCCAGGACCACACCAACTCCAACGCCCCGCTCCAGACGGGCTGGGCCGGCTCCTCCTGGCCCCGGGCCGCCGAGCTGATCAAGTACACCTACACCGGCGGCTGGCCGAACGCCGGACGCTTCGCGACCATGCTCCGCAACGTCTACCTGCCCGAGGTCTCCGGCGGCGCCGCCCTCACCAAGAACGGCAACTGGGAACTGATCATGACCGAGGCGGCGATCGGCATCGCCGTCCACCTGGAGGACCGCGCCGCCTACGACAGGGCCGTCGCCACCTACCTCGGCCGGGTCCCCGCGTACATCTACCTCACGAGCGACGGCGCCCTGCCCAAGCCGCCGCCGAACAGCTCCGTCGACACCCGCGACGAGATCGTGAAGTACTGGCAGGGACAGAGCACCTTCGCCGACGGTCTCTCCCAGGAGACCTGCCGGGACTTCGGCCACACCGGCTGGGGCCTCGCCGCCGCCGTCCACACCGCCGAGACCAGCCGCCTCCAGGGCCAGGACCTCTACCCCCGGGTCTCCGAACGCCTGCGGCACGCCCTCGGCCTCCACACCAGGTACGAGAACGGCGCCGCCGTCCCGTCCTGGCTGTGCGGCGGCTCGGTCAAGCTCGGCCTCGGCCCGGTCACCGAGGTCGGCTACAACGCCCTCCACCACCGCCTCGGCATCGGCATGACCAACACCGGCGTCTACACCGAGGGGCGCCGCCCGGCCGGCACCGACAACTACTTCGTCTCCTGGGAGACCCTGACCCACGCCGCGAACCCGAACTGACCCGTCAGCCCAGCTCCGCCTTGCCGGCCAGCCTCCCGTCCACGTAGCAGAGCCGGTAGACCGGGATCGCCGCGAGCATGGTCGCGCGGTAGTACAGACACTCGTCCATGCCCGGCGGCTCGACGGGCACCCGCTGCGGGCGCCCGTCGAGATGCCGGTCCGGCAGGTACCCGGCCACCTCGGCGCGGGTCTGACCGACCCGGATCCGGGCGTAGTCCTCCGGTTCCAGGTACGTCTGGTGCTGGGTGTAGAGGGCGACACCCGCCATCAGCAGCCCGAGCGCCGCCAGCAGCGCCAGCGGGATCCAGATCGCCCGCGCCAGCCCCTGGCGCACCTGCCGGCGCGCCAGGTCCAGCTCCCGCGCCGACCGCGGCGCGGCGGGGCGCGGCGCGGGCGGCCGCAGCGGCAGTACGGCCGACAGCGCGAATCCGCCCTCGGCGGTGGTCCGGTGCCGCAGCGAGCCGCCCGCGAGCCGCACCCGCTCGTCCAGCCCGACCAGTCCGGCCCCACCGGACGCGAGACCCGAGGGCGCCAGACCCGAGGGCGCCAGACCCGGCGAGGCGGTCGTCACGGGCGGCGCGTCCCCGCGCCCGGACCCGTGCACGGGGCCCGCCCCGGGACCGGCCCCCGGGCCCGGCCCGTTGACGACCCGCACCCGCACGACCCCCGGGCCCCGCTCGACCACCACCGCCACCGGAGCGCCCGGCGCGTGCTTCGCCGCGTTCGTCAGGCCCTCCTGCACCACCCGGTGCAGGGCCCGTGCGGCCATCTCCGACGGCGGCTCCGCCGCGTCCGCGAGCGTCACCGCCATGCCGGACGCCCGGGCCCGGGCCACCAGCTCGGCCACCGTCTCGTCGGGCGGCGCGACCGGCGCCTCGTCGTCCCCCTCGCGCAACACCCCGATGATGTCCCGCAGCCGGGCCGTCGCGTCCGCGGCCGCCCTGCGCAGCTCGCCCGCCGCCCGCTGCTGCTCCGGGCCGAGCGCCGGGTCGAGTTCGAGCGCGCCGGCCCGCAGCGCGAGCAGGGCCAGGTCGTGGCCCAGCGAGTCGTGCATGTCGCCCGCGATCCGGGACCGCTCGCGCAGCCGCTCCCGGTCCGCGACCGCCGCGTGCTCGCGCTCCATCCGGTCGGCCAGCTCCCAGCCGCTGCGCACCAGCCGGTCGTACTGCCGCACGTACCGCCCGATCAGCCAGGGCGCGACCACGGCGAGGGCCAGCGACAGCAGCAGCGCGAACCAGTGCGCCGGCGTCCCGCCGGTCACCAGGACGAGGACCAGACCCGCCACCGGCACCGCCCCGAACAGCCACAGGGCCGGCCGGGTCCGCTCCTCACGGCGCCCGGCGAGATAGCCGAAGGCGACCAGGGCGAGCACGTACGAGGGCGTGAACAGCTCCGTGCCGTGCGTCAGCGAGACCACGACGGTCAGGGCGAGCGCCGGCACCGGCCGGCGCCGGCCGAGCGCCACGCACAGCGCGAGCAGCGCCACGCCCACCGCGACCTGGGTCCACGAACCCCCGTCGTCCGACGTGAGCACCACCGGAACGCACAGCAGCAGCCACAGCAGCACGTCGAAGGCCCGCTCGCGGGCGGCCTCACGCATCGGGGACCAGACCCGCCTCGTACGCGAGGATCGCCAGCCGCACCCGGTTGCGCAGGCCGACCCGCCCCAGGACCGCGCTCACGTGCGCCTTCACCGTCGCCTCGACCACGTGGAGCCGCTCGGCGATCTCCTGGTTGGACAGGCCCGCGCCGACCAGCGCCACCACCTCGCGCTCGCGCCCGGTCAGCGGGGCGAGCCGGGTCCGCGCGTCGGCGGCCCGGCTGAAGCGCGCACCGCCGAGGGTGTCGATGACGCGGCGGGCGACGACCGGGGACAGGAAGGCGGCGCCCTCGGCGACCGCCCGCACTCCGGCGATCAGCTCCCGCGGGTCGCCCGACTTCAGCAGGAAGCCGCTGACCCCGCTGCCCAGGGCCCGCTCGATGTAGGCGTCCTCGGAGAAGGTGGTGAGCACCACGAGCGCCGCCCCGGGCACCGCCCGCCGCAGCTCCTCGGCCGCGCCGAGCCCGTCGAGCCGGGGCATGCGGATGTCGAGGAGGACGACGTCGGGCCGGTGGAGCCGGGCGAGCTCGACGGCCTCGTGTCCGTCGCCGGCCTCGGCGACGACCTCGACCCCGGGGTCGGTGGCGAGGATCGCCTTGACCCCGGCCCGGATCATCGCCTCGTCGTCCGCAAGGAGCACCCTGATCATCAGGCCACCCTACGCAGACGCGCGGACGCCCGGAGGGAACGTTCCCTCCGGGCGTCCGTCAGATCACTTCCGGCGTGGCCTGCCCCTTACGGGAAGGTCAGCTTGAAGCTGTTGATGTAGCCGGTGTCGATGGACGCCTTGTCCTGGACACGGAGCTTCCAGACGCCGTTGGCGACCTCGGAGGAGGCGTTCACGGTGTAGGTCTGGTTGATGTTGTCGGCGCTGCCGCCGGAGCGGTTGTGCAGGTTGTAGACCGAGCCGTCGGGGGCGATGAGGTCGACGACGAGGTCACCGATGTAGGTGTGGACGATGTTCACACCGACCGAGAGGTTGCTCGGGGCGTTGCCGGTGACACCGGAGACGGTCACCGAGGAGGTCACCGCGGCGCCGTTGTCCGGGATCGAGACGTCGGCGGTGTTCTCGAAGACCTTGCCACCGGGGTTGCCACCGCCGGGACGGGTGCCCACGTTGATGGCGGCCCAGGCGTTCTCGACGGCCGTGACCTCGGCGCTGCCCGCGCCGTAGAGCTCGGTGGCCGCCGCGACGGTGCCCGTGCGGGCGCCGGCGTAGTTGGTGTTCGAGCTGAACTTGGTGGTGAGCGCCTTGAACCAGATCAGCGACGCCTTGTCCCGGCCGATGCCGGTGACGGGCAGGCCGTCGGAGGTCGGCGAGTCGTAGCTCACGCCGTTGATGGTCTTGGCGCCGCTGCCCTCGGAGAGCAGGTAGTAGAAGTGGTTCGCCGGGCCCGAGGAGTAGTGGACGTCGATGGAGCCGATGCCCGAGTACCACGCGTCCTTGGACGAGCCGTCCTTGCTCGGCTTGTCCATGTAGCGCAGCGGCGTGCCGTTGCCCCGGATGTCGATCTTCTCACCGACGAGGTAGTCGCCCTGGTCGGAGGAGTTGTTGGCGTAGAACTCGACGGCCGCCGCGAAGATGTCCGAGGTGGCCTCGTTGAGGCCGCCGGACTCGCCGCTGTAGACCAGGCCGGCCGTGTTGGAGGTGACGCCGTGCGTCATCTCGTGCGCGGCCACGTCGATCGAGGTCAGCGGCTTGGTGTTGCCGGACCCGTCCCCGTAGGTCATGCAGAAGCAGGAGTCCGACCAGAACGCGTTGACGTACGCGTTGCCGTAGTGGACCCGGGAGTACGCGCCGACGCCGTCACCGCGGATGCCGGTGCGGCCGTGCACGTTCTTGTAGTAGTCCCACGTGAGCGCGGCGCCGTAGTGCGCGTCGGCGCCCGCGGTGGCCCGGTTGGACGTCGTGCCGTTGCCCCAGGTGTCCGTGGTGTTGCTGAACAGCGTCCCGGTGCCCGACGTACCCCCGTTGAGGTCGTACGTCTTGTGGTTGCCGCGGCCCGTGTCGGTCAGGGTGTACGACGGGGCGGTGCCGAGGGTGACCTGGCCGCTGTACTGCGTGTTGCCGATGCCGGTCTCGATGGCCTGCCACTCGTACAGCTTGGCGCCGGTCTTGGCGTCCGTGACGACGTGCAGCTCGTTCGGGGTGCCGTCGTGCTGGAGGCCGCCGACGACGGTCTCGTACGCGAGGACGGGGGTGCCGTTGGCGGCCCACACGACCTTGCGCGGGGCGCGGTCGGCCTTGGTCTTCTTCGCGCCCTCGGCGTTCGCGCGGCCGAGCGCCTGCTTCTCGGCGGCGGCCGGCGCGACGGTCGCGGAGGCGGTGTCCACCTTCGTGATGTCGGCGCGGGTGGCCTTGGAGACGGAGGTCGTGGCGCCGGCCTTGGTCTCGGCGACGATCAGGTCGCCACCGAGGACGGGAAGGCCCGCGAAGGTGCGCTCGTAGCGCGTGTGGGTCGTGCCGTCGCGGTCCTGCACGACGTCACGGACGACCAGCTTCTCCTGGGCGCCGAGACCGAGCTGCTTCGCCGTGGCGGCGGTGTCCGCCTGGGCGGCGCGGATCAGCGCGGCGCGCTGGGCCGGGGAGAGGTCGGCCGGCAGCTTGCCGGGGTTGGCCTTGGACGCGGCCTGCGCCTGGGGGGCGGCGCCGAACTGGTCGGCGGCGGCGGTGCCGGTCTGGACGCCGACGGCGATCATGGCGGCGGCAGCGATCAGTGCGCCGGTCGCGGTGGCACGGCGGCTGGGCGTGGATCTCACGCAGACTCCTTTTGCGAGGGGGGTACCGGGGGGCTGGGTGAGGCCGCCCGGGCAGAGCAAACAGAGCTGTGGAGCACGTACGGGTGAAGCGGTGAACGTTGTTGCGAAGAGCCGGGGGAGAGATTGGCAGTTGGGAGCCTCGCCTGTCAGGACCGCGTCAACAAGTTGGCCGGAAATCGTTCGTTGCCCGTGCGTCGCTGTTCGTTAAGCGGACGTTTCGGCAATGGCAACGGAGCCGGTGTCGCACCCCGCTGCCGGTGTCACAGCATGGGAGCTCCGGGTGACGTCACGCCGTGCCCTACAAGGGCGTCCGTCCGCACCCTTCCACTCCTTGAGACGCCGGGTGTTCGCCGGGCGGGACCGCCCGCGGTCGGCGGAAGGCCGTGCCCCGGCGACGGACGGGCCTTCCGGAGGGGCGGGCCGGCGCGAGGAGAGGGCCTCCGCCCTCTCCTCCATCTCGACCGGATCACGGCGCTCGGGGTCCGGGTGAGGGGCAGGGGCGGCGGTCGCCGCCCCCGCGGCTCAGCCGACCAGGCTGTCCCGCCAGGCCCGGTGCAGACCGGCGTACCGGCCCTCGCCGCCGACCAGTTCGGCGGGCGAGCCGTCCTCCACCACGCGGCCCGCCTCCATCACCAGCACCCGGTCCGCCACCTCGACGGTGGACAGCCGGTGCGCGATCACCACCGCCGTACGGCCCGCGAGCACCGTGTCCATCGCCCGTTGCACCGCCCGCTCGCCCGGCACGTCCAGCGAGCTGGTCGCCTCGTCCAGGATCAGCACCGCGGGATCGGCCAGCAACGCGCGCGCGAAGGCGACCAGCTGGCGCTGACCGGCCGAGATGCGGCCGCCGCGCTTGCGGACGTCGGTGTCGTAGCCGTCCGGCAGTCCCGCGATGAAGTCGTGCGCGCCGATCGCCTTCGCCGCCTCCTCGATCTCCGCGCGGCTCGCCTCCGGCCGCCCGATCGCGATGTTCTCCGCGACCGTCCCCGAGAACAGGAACGCCTCCTGCGTCACCATCACCACGCCCCGGCGCAGTTCCGGCGTGGCGAGCTCGCGCAGATCGACCCCGTCGAGCAGGACCCGGCCCTCGGTCGGGTCGTAGAACCGGGCCAGCAGCTTCGCGAGCGTCGACTTGCCCGCGCCCGTCGCCCCGACGACGGCGACCGTCTGGCCGGCCGGGATCGTCAGGTCGAGGCGCGGCAGCACCTCGCCGCCCGTCCGGTACGCGAACCGGACCCCGTCGAACACCACCGCGCGCCCCGGCGCGCCGGTCCGCGCGGGCAGCTCCCGCGGCGCCACCGCCTCGGGGACGCCCGGCTCCTGGGCCAGCAGGCCCGCGATCTTGGTGAGTGAGGCGGCCGCCGACTCGTAGGAGTTGAGGAACATGCCCAGCCGGTCGATCGGGTCGTACAGCCGCCGCACGTACAGCACCGCCGCCGCGAGCACACCGAGCTCCAGGGAGCCGTCCGCGACCCGCCACGCGCCCCACAGGCACATGCCGGCCACCGCGGTGTTGGCGACCAGCCGCGAGCCGACCACGTAACGGGCCATCTCCAGGAGCGCGTCCCCGTTGCTGCGCGCGTGGCGCTTGTTGAGCACGGCGAACTCGGCGTCGTTGGCCTCCTCCCGGCGGAAGGCCCGCACCGGGCGGATGCCGTTCATCGTCTCCGCGAACTTCACAATCACCCTGGCGATCGCCGTGGAGCGCGCCGCGAAGACCACGGCCGAACGGCGCCGGTAGAGCCGTACGAGCAGGTACAGCGGCCCGAAGGAGGCCACCGCGACCGCGCCGACGCCCAGGTCGAGCCAGAGCAGCATCGCCGAGATCGACACGAACGAGAGCACGACGACGACCAGCTCCTGGAGCCCCTCGTTGAGCAGCTCCCGCAGTGACTCCACGTCGGTGGTGGACCGGGAGATCAGCCGGCCGGAGGTGTAGCGCTCGTGGAAGTCGACGCTGAGGACCTGCGCGTGCCGGAAGATCCGCCCGCGCAGGTCGAGCAGCACCGCCTGGTTGACCCGGGCCGCGACCCGGATGAAGGCGTACTGCAGCAGCCCGCCGCCCGCCGCGCACGCCAGGTACCCGAGCGCCACCGCGACGAGCGGCCCGTGGTCGCCGTCCCGGAAGGCCGGCACCCCCCGGTCGATCGCGTACGCCACGAGCAGCGGTCCCGCCTGCAGCGCCGCCTGCTGGACGAGCAGCAGCACCGCGGCCACCACGACCCGCGCCCGGTGCGCTGCGAGCAGCGACCGCAGCAGGCGGCCGGTGGCCCCCGGCGGGGCGGGCAGGTCGTCCTGGTCGAAGGGATCGGTGCCGGGCGCCGGGGCGGCCGGGGCGGTGGGCTCCGGCTCGTCCGCCGTCCGGTCGGCCGGCCGGGTCTGCGTCCCCGCGTCGCTCATCGCTCCTCGTTCCTCTCGCCGGACATCAGCCAGGCGTACTCCGCGCTGCTGCCCAGCAGTTCGTGATGGGTCCCCACCGCCGTCACCCGGCCGCCGGACAGCAGGGCGACACGGTCGGCGAGCAGCACGGTCGACGGGCGGTGCGCCACCACCAGGGCCGTCGTGTCGCGCAGCACCTCACGGAGGGCCGCCTCGACCCGGGCCTCGGTGTGCACGTCGAGCGCCGACAGCGGGTCGTCGAGGACCAGGAAGCGCGGGTTGCCGACGACCGCGCGGGCCAGGGCGAGCCGCTGCCGCTGCCCGCCCGACAGGCTCAGGCCCTGCTCGCCGACCTCGGTCGCGGCGCCGTCCGGGAGACGGTCGACGAAGCCGTCGGCCTGGGCGACGGCGAGCGCGCGCCGAAGCTCCGGACCGGCCGCGTCCGGACCCGCCCCCATCAGCACGTTCTCGCCGACGCTCGCCGAGAACAGGGTCGGTTCCTCGAACGCCATCGACACCAGGGTCCGCAGCCGCTCCCGCCCCATGAGCGCGATGTCCTCGCCGTCGAGCAGGATCCGCCCGCCGGTCGCCTCGTGCAGTCGCGGGACGAGCGCGGTGAGCGTGGTCTTGCCGGAACCGGTCGCACCGACCAGTGCCATGGTCTCGCCGGGCCGGATGTGCAGGTCGACGCCGTCGAGCACGGGCGGGGCGTCCGCGGGGGCGTCCGGGTAGCGGAAGGTGACGTTCTCGAACCGCACCCCGTCCGCGACCCGGTCCGCGCGGGGCTCGTCCCCGGTGTCCGCCGACGTCTCCTCGGCCGCGTCCATGACCTCGAAGTACCGCTCCGTCGCCGTCGCCGCCTCCTGGCTCATCGCCAGCAGGAAGCCGATCGACTCCACCGGCCAGCGCAGCGCGAGCGCCGTCGACAGGAACGCCACCAGCGTGCCCGCCGACAGGTCCCCGTCCGCGACCTGCACCGTGCCGATCACCAGTGCGGCGCCCACGGCCACCTCCGGCAGCAGCGTGATGAGCGCCCAGATCCCGGCCAGCAGCCGGGCCTTGCCCAGCTCCGTGCCGCGCAGCCGCTCCGCCAGGATCCGGAACGCCTCCGCCTGGCTGCGGTGCCGGCCGAAGCCCTTGACGATGCGGATGCCGAGCACGCTCTCCTCGACGACCGTCGTCAGATCGCCCACCTGGTCCTGCGCCCGCCGCGCCACGACCGCGTACCGCCGCTCGAAGACCGAACAGAGGACCACCATCGGCGCCACCGGCGTCAGCAGCACCAGGCCGAGCGACCAGTCCTGGGCGAGCAGCACCACGTAACCGGCCAGGATCGTCACGCCGTTGACCAGCAGGAAGGTCAGCGGGAACGCCAGGAACATCCGGACCATCATCAGGTCCGTGGTGCCGCGCGACAGGAGCTGGCCGGACGCCCACCGGTCGTGGAAGGCGATCGGCAGCCGCTGCAGCCGCCGGTACAGGGCGCCGCGCATGGCCGCCTCGACCCCGGCCAGCGGGCGGGCCACCAGCCAGCGCCGGAGGCCGAAGAGCAGCGCCTCCGCGATGCCCAGCAGCAGCAGGTACAGCGCGCCCAGCCAGACCCCGGTGGTGTCGCCGTCCGTGACCGGCCCGTCGACCAGCCACTTCAGGACGAGCGGGATGACCAGCGACAGACAGGACGCGACGGTCGCGACGACGGCCGCGGTGAAGAGGCGTACGCGCACGGGCCGGACGTACGGCCACAGGCGCAGCAGCGCGCGCACGGCCGAGCGTGCGTGCGGGTCCTTGGGGGGTGTGTGTTCTGAAGGCATCAGGTCCGAGCCTAGGGTTCACCCCTGACATCGCTCACGTGGTTTTCCGGCCCACGGGCCGCCGCGCCGCCCTCCGGCCGCCCGTCGCGTAGGATCACCCGCCATCGATCCTGGGGCGGGAATGAGGAACACCACGGTGGGGACCACGCACGACCACACGACCGGGCGCCGGCGCGCCGCGGCGGCCCTGGTACCGCTGCTGCTCACGGCGCTGGCGGCCTGCCAGTCCGGAGGCGGCGGCACCACCGGCGCCACTCCGTCGCCGACCGTGACACCCGTCTTCGACGTACGCCTCGACGACCAGCTCCAGGCGGCCACCAAGGCCACCACGGCGGCCGGCAACGCGGCCTTCACCTCGACGCTCCGCTACGGCTCCGCCCACGGCACCGCCGTGGACCGCGCGACCGGCACGCAGGACTACACCGCGGACGCCGCCCGCGCCGAGCGCGAGCTGAGCGTCCCGCGCCGCTTCCCCGCGGAAGCCGCGGAGGACCTGGGCGCCCGGCCCGGCGCGGCGCCCGTGTCCGAGACGTACGTGATCAAGGGCGGCCAGGTCGACTACCGGACCCGGCAGGGCGGTTGGCTGCGCTACTCCTCGCAGGCGTCCATGGACGTCGTCGACCTCTACGGCGGCATCCTCGACCGGGCCGGCGAGACCGCGCCGTACGGCGGGACCCTCGCCGAGGTGGTACGGACCGCCGACGCGACGCAGCAGCCCGTCAAGGGAGCGGACGGCAGCCGTACGTACGAGCTGACCGTGGCGCCCCAGACCGCCGCGCCGGCGCTGCCGTACTTCCTCCGGGACCCGCTGACGTACGCCAGGGGCGGCGAGCGGGTCGCGCTGACCGTGGTGCTAGACGCGCGGGGCCGGCTCCTGCGCGCGAGCGCCGACTACACGCCCGTCCTGAAGGTCATGCACGCGGAGGGCGTCCTCGAGGGCGTGACCTCCCTCAAGGCGGAGTACTCCCTCAGCGGCCTCGGCAGCACCCGGCTGCCCGGCCCGGAGGCCGGTCGGGAGACGAGGACCGAGGACGCCGAGAAGGCCCTCACCCCGCTGACCGAGGTCCGGCCCGGCTCCTGCGGCTCGACCGACACCGGCCTCGGCGGCAGCCTCGACCTGGTCCGGGTGGTCCCCTGCGGGAAGACCGCGGACCTGCGGGTCTTCGGACAGGTGACGGTGAAGGAGACCGTCCAGGGCAACCCGGACGGCGTCGCCAACCGTAAGGCCGGCGAGCGCTGCGGCACGAAGTTCCGCTCGGCGCCGGCCGCCTGGGTCGCCGACGCCCGTCCGCACGGCACGTACTACTCGTACGGCGCGGGCAGCTCCAGCTCCCCGTACACCGGCCCGGACGCCGACGTCGAGGGCGCCTTCACCTGCTACGTGCTCACCTCCTAGCGGGCGCTCGTCAGCCCCCCACCCTCAGCAGCACCACCGAGCGACCCGCCACCGTGATCGTCCCGCCGCCCCGGTGCACCGTGCCCGGGGCGGCCGACTGCTCCTCCAGGGCGGTGTCCAGGAGGAGTTCGTACGACTCCGCCCAGGGCGGGCCCGGGAGCCGGTAGTCCACCGGACGGTGACCGGCGTGCAGGACGGCGAGGAAGCTGTCGTCGGTGACCTGCTCGCCGCGGGCGTCACGGCCCGGTATGTCGCGGCCCGACAGGTAGAGGCCGAGCGTGGCGGCGGGGGCGTACCAGTCGCCCTCGGTCATCTCGGCGCCCTCGGCGGTGAACCAGGCCAGGTCGCGCAGCCCGTCGGCCTGTGCCCGGCCCGAGAAGAAGGCGCGGCGGCGCAGCACCGGGTGCCGGTGGCGCAGCTCCAGGAGGCGGCGGGTGAGGGCGAGCAGCTGGGCGCGGCCGGGGTCCTCGGGGAGCGTCCAGTCCAGCCAGCCGATCTCGTTGTCCTGGCAGTAGGCGTTGTTGTTGCCGCCCTGGGTGCGGCCCATCTCGTCGCCCGCGACCAGCATGGGCACGCCGGTCGACAGCAGCAGCGTGGTCATCAGATTGCGCAGCTGGCGGCGGCGCAGCGTGTTGACGGCCGGGTCCTCGGTCTCGCCCTCGGCGCCGCAGTTCCAGGAGCGGTTGTCGTGGGTGCCGTCCCGGTTGCCCTCGCCGTTGGCCTCGTTGTGCTTGCGCTCGTACGTGACGAGGTCGCGCAGGGTGAAGCCGTCGTGGGCGGTGACGAAGTTGACGGAGGCGTACGGGCGCCGGCCGCCCCACGCGTACAGGTCGCTGGAGCCGGACAGCCGGTAGCCGAGGTCCCGCACGTCGGGCAGGGCGCCGCGCCAGAAGTCCCGCACGGCGTCGCGGTAGCGGTCGTTCCACTCCGTCCACAGCGGCGGGAAGGAGCCCACCTGGTAGCCGCCGTTGCCGACGTCCCACGGCTCGGCGATGAGCTTGACCCGGCGCAGCACCGGGTCCTGGGCGATGACGGCGAGGAACGGGGAGAGCATGTCGACGTCGTGGAAGGAACGGGCCAGGGCCGCCGCCAGGTCGAAGCGGAAACCGTCCACGCCCATCTCCGTCACCCAGTAGCGCAGCGAGTCGGTGATGAGCCGGAGCACCTGGGGCTGCACCACGTGCAGGGTGTTGCCGCAGCCGGTGTAGTCGGCGTAGCGGCGGGCGTCGGACTGCAGCCGGTAGTAGCCGCGGTTGTCGATGCCCTTCAGGGACAGGGTGGGACCGAGCTCGCCCGCCTCCGCCGTGTGGTTGTAGACCACGTCGAGGATGACCTCGATGCCGGCCGCGTGCAGCGCCCGCACCATCCGCTTGAACTCGCCGACCTGCTGCCCGGCGGTGCCGGACGACGAGTACCCGGCGTGCGGGGCGAAGTAGCCGACCGAGTTGTACCCCCAGTAGTTGCCGAGGCCCCGCCGCAGCAGATGGTCCTCGTGCGCGAACTGGTGCACCGGCAGCAGCTCGACCGCGGTCACCCCGAGCTCCGTGAGGTGCTCGATGGCGGCCGGGTGGGCGAGCCCCGCGTAGGTGCCGCGCAGATGCTCCGGAATGCCGGGGTGGAGCCGCGTGAAGCCCTTCACGTGCAGCTCGTAGATGACCGAGTCGGGCCACGGCGTCTTGGGGCGGCGGTCGTCGGACCAGTCGTCGTCGTCCTGGACGACCACCCCCTTGGGCACGTGCGGGGCGGAGTCCCGCTCGTCGCGCACGGTGTCGGCGACGTGCTGCTGCGGCCAGTCCCGCACGTGCCCGTACACCTCGGGCGGCAGCGAGAACTCCCCGTCGACGGCCCGTGCGTACGGGTCGAGGAGTAGCTTCGCCGGATTCCAGCGGGCCCCGGTCCACGGGTCCCACCGGCCGTGCACCCGGTAGCCGTAGCGCTGCCCGGGGCCGACGCCCGGCACGAAGCCGTGCCAGATCTCGTGCGTGAGCTCGGTCAGCTCCAGGCGGGTCTCGGTGCCGTCGGGGTCGAACAGGCACAGTTCCACCGCCTCCGCCCCGCCCGCCCACAGCGCGAAGTTGGTGCCCGCGACCCCGTCGGGCCCGACCCGGCACCGGGCGCCGAGCGGCGTGGGCGCACCCGGCCACACCACCCGGCCCGGCCGCCCCTCCGGGGCGCGGGCATGCTGACGTACCGCCTCCTGCTCGGCTGCGCTCGACACCGTCCCGGCCTCCCGCGGCTCTCCTACGCGAGGAGGGCCGCGGCGTCCCGGCCGCGGCACCCCGCACGTGGTCCTCCCACCTGTTCTGCCCGCACGGCCGTGCTCCCAACATGCCGGGCGCGCACGTTTCCCCTGGAGGGTGGCCGTCGTTGGGCTGAGCGTGACTCTTGTACTGAAGCGGGCGGGGTACGCGTTCGCCGTCGCGGCCCTCCTCGCGGGCCTCGCGGGCTGCACCGGACCGGACGGCGGCGGGGGAGTCGATCTCACGCTCCCGGGCAAGGCGCGGGCGCCCGGGGACGTGATCCGGGTGAGCCCGGAGGACGGCAGCCGCGGGGTGTCGGCCGACGGCCCCCTGGAGATCGAGGTGGACAGCGGGCGCCTGGAGCGGGTGAGCGTCGTCCAGGTGGAGGACGCGCAGCGGACCCAGGTGGCGGGGGAGATCTCGACGGACGGGCTGCGCTGGCGGCCCCTGGCCGGCACCCGGCTCGCGCTGGCCGCCAAGTACAGCGTGGACGCCGTCGCGCTCGACGCGCACGGGCGGCGCTCGGCCCGGCACACCACCTTCACGACCGTCGTCCCCGAGCACCGTTTCATCGGCTACTTCAAACCGGAGAACCGCTCCACGGTCGGCACCGGCATGATCGTCTCCTTCTCCTTCAACCGGGAGATCGAGAACCGGGCGGAGGTCGAGCGGGCCGTCCGGATCACCTCGGACCCGCCGGTGGAGGTCGTCGGCCACTGGTTCGGCAAGGACCGCCTCGACTTCCGCCCGGCCGCGTACTGGAAGCCGGGCACCAAGGTCACCGTCGAGCTCGCGCTGCGCGACGTCGAGGGCGCCCCGGGCGTGTACGGCATCCAGCGCAAGACGGTCGGCTTCACGGTGGGCCGCTCGCAGGTCTCGCTCGTCGACGCCGAGAAGCACACCATGGAGATCCGCCGGGACGGCGGGGTGCTCACCACCCTGCCGGTGACGGCCGGGGCGCCGAAGACCACCACGTACAACGGCAAGATGGTGGTCACCGAGCTGTACGACGTGACGCGGATGGACGGACGGACCGTCGGCTTCGGCGGCGAGTACGACATCAAGGACGTGCCGCACGCGATGCGGCTCACCGACTCCGGGACCTTCCTGCACGGCAACTACTGGGCGGCGGAGTCGACGTTCGGCTCGGCCAACGTCAGCCACGGCTGTGTCGGGCTCCGTGACGTGAAGGGCGGCGGCTCGGACACCCCGGCCGGCTGGTTCTTCGACCGGACCCTGATCGGGGACGTCGTGGAGGTCGTGAACTCGCGCGACAAGCAGGTCGACCCGGACAACGGGCTGGGCGGCTGGAACCTGGAATGGAGCCGTTGGAAGGCCGGTTCCGCGCTGCGCTGAGCCCCACGGCGGGCCCGGGGCGCCTCCCCGCCCTCCCTATCACGCCAACTGGGACTGAACGGTGACATTCACGAGGAACTTTCGTGTCCTGGGGTGTGATTATCTAACGCCGTGTGCGCGGGAGTATGCGCACGGGGGTGGGGCCCAGGCAGTGCCGGGTCGCGTGAGGGGAGAACACCATAGTGAACGGGCAGCCGATATCCGGGACGACCACCGGACGACGCCGCCGTGGCGCCCGCCTCGGGGCGCTGGCGACGGGGACGCTGCTCCTCGTCCTGACCGCGTGCGGGGGTGGTGGCACCGGCGGCGACGCCAAGGGGGGCCAGGACTCCGGCGGCGCGGGCGGCAAGCAGGAGATCGCGGCCTCCCAGGCCGTGGTGACGGTCGCTCCGAAGGACGGCGCCGACTCGGTCGCCACCAGCGGCGCGCTGAAGGTGACCGCGGAGCAGGGCAAGCTCACCACGGTGACGGTCGCCGACACCGAGGGCAACGCGGTCGAGGGCAAGCTGTCCGCCGACGGCAGCAGCTGGGAGCCGCTCGGCCACCTGGCCGCGAGCACCCAGTACAAGGTGCACGCGATCGCGAAGGACACCGAGGGCCGTGAGTCGGCGAAGGACACCACCTTCTCCACCCTCACCCCGAAGAACACCTTCGTCGGCCACTACAAGCCGGAGAACGGCGAGACCGTCGGCGTCGGCATGCCGGTCTCCATCAACTTCACCCGCGGCATCACCGACCCGGAGGCCGTCGAGCGCGCCATCAAGGTGACGGCGGAGCCGGCCGTGGAGATCGAGGGCCACTGGTTCGGCAACGACCGGCTCGACTTCCGTCCGGAGGACTACTGGGCCGCGGGCACCAAGGTGACCGTGAAGCTCAACCTGGACGGCGTCGAGGGCCGCCCGGGCGTGTACGGCAAGCAGAAGAAGACCTTCTCCTTCACCATCGGGCGCCGCCAGGTCTCCACGGTGGACGCCTCCGCCCACACGATGAAGATCGAGCGTGACGGCGCGGTCGTCAAGACCCTGCCGATCACCGCGGGCGCGCCGTCCACGACCACGTACAACGGTCAGATGGTCATCAGCGAGAAGTACAAGGTGACCCGCATGAACGGTGCCACCGTGGGCTTCGGCGGCGAGTACGACATCAAGGACGTGCCGCACGCCATGCGTCTGTCGAACTCCGGCACCTTCGTGCACGGCAACTACTGGGCCTCGTCCTCGACGTTCGGCTCCTCCAACGTCAGCCACGGCTGCGTCGGTCTGCGCGACTCGCGCGGCGCCGGGGACAGCTCGACGCCGGCGGCCTGGTTCTACGACCACTCGCTGATCGGTGACGTCGTGGTCGTGAAGAACTCGAAGGACAAGCAGATCCAGCCGGACAACGGCCTCAACGGCTGGAACATGTCCTGGTCGGAGTGGAAGGCCTGACACGCCTTCGGACGTGACGCCCCGCGGGGTGTCGCTCTCCTCGACGCGGGCCCCGGTGCTGTGACCAACGGCACCGGGGCCCGCGTCGTTAACGGCGGCTAACCTTCGGACCATGACTGTGAACCTCGAAGTCGCCGAAGGCGTCGGCACGATCCGCCTCGACCGCCCCCCGATGAACGCCCTGGACATCGCCACCCAGGACCGGCTCCGCGAGCTGGCCCAGGAGGCGACCGACCGCGACGACGTGCGGGCCGTGATCCTCTACGGCGGCGAGAAGGTGTTCGCGGCCGGCGCGGACATCAAGGAGATGCAGGTCATGGACCACGCGGCCATGATCAAGCGGTCCCGAGGGCTCCAGGACGCCTTCACCGCGGTCGCCCGCATCCCGAAGCCGGTCGTCGCGGCCGTCACCGGCTACGCCCTCGGCGGCGGCTGCGAGCTCGCGCTGTGCGCCGACTACCGGATCGCCGCGGACAACGCCAAGCTGGGCCAGCCCGAGATCCTGCTCGGCCTCATCCCGGGCGCCGGCGGCACCCAGCGCCTGGCCCGTCTCGTCGGCCCCTCCAAGGCCAAGGACCTCATCTTCACCGGCCGCATGGTGAAGGCGGACGAGGCCCTCACGCTCGGCCTGGTCGACCGGGTCGTCCCGGCCGCCGAGGTCTACGAGCAGGCCCACGCCTGGGCCGCCAAGCTCGCCCAGGGCCCGGCCATCGCGCTGCGCGCGGCCAAGGAGTCGATCGACCAGGGCCTGGAGGCGGACATCGACACGGGCCTCGCCATCGAGCGCAACTGGTTCGCCGGTCTGTTCGCCACCGAGGACCGCGAGCGCGGCATGCGCAGCTTCGTGGAGGAGGGTCCGGGGAAGGCCAAGTTCGTCTGAGATCCCCGCATTTCTGACGAACGGCGCCTGCCTTCGGCACATGCCGGAGGCAGCTCCGTGGAATTGTCGATTCCGGGGGATCGAATCCCCCGGAACGCCCACGCGCCCCGCTCCGTCCGGCCATGATGGGGGCATGGCGGGCCTGGAAGGTATGGATCAACCGCGGCAGCGCGGCGGTGCGACCGCCGCACGGTGGGTGCCGGCCGCCGAGGACGAACAGGCCGCGGAAGCACTGCAGTTGTACGGGAACCCGGCCGAGGAGGACGCCCGGCTGCCGTCCCGGCCCGAGTCCGCCGCGGTGGCCCGCCGGCTCACCCAGTGGGTCGTCCTGCGCCACTGGGGGCTCACCCCCCAGATCGCCGAGCACGCGGTGCTGCTCGTCTCCGAGCTCGTCGGCAACGCCGTCCGCCACACGGGCGCGCGCGTCTTCGCCCTCCGCATGCTCCGCCGTCGCGGCTGGATCCGCATCGAGGTCCGCGATCCCTCGCGCGGGCTGCCCTGCCTGATGCCGGTCGGGGAGCTCGACACGAGCGGGCGCGGCCTCTTCCTCGTCGACAAGCTCTCCGACCGCTGGGGCGTCGACCTGGCCCCCCGCGGCAAGACGACCTGGTTCGAGATGCGGGTCGGCGACCGCTGAGCCGGGTGGTCCCTCCGGATGCACGAAAGCCCCCGTTCGCCCTGGTGGGGCGCTGGGGGGCTTCCGTGTGGTGCGCCGTGGAATAGGGGGGGTGTATCCACGGCCGCTAGGACGACCTGGCCCGGGTCAATGGGGGTCGTGTCTCCGACTATGGCAGACAGGTGGCCTCAGCGCCAAAAGCCCCTACTGGGGCAGAACCGGACAAACGCTGACAGTTTACCGATGAATCGTTGGTGACCTAGAGCACCCACCTTATAAAGCATGAATAAGTATGGCGTTCATCGGGTGTTTCCCTGTGTCGTCCGCATGGTGGACGGTCTGGCGCGACCCGCAAACGTCCTGAATCGGCCCAATCGTTATCTTTCCGGCTTACCCGCCTTTAAATGGTCCCGTGATGCCGACCGACCGCCGCGGTGCCCTCCGGGCCGGCGCGGCCACCGCCCTCGCGGGGGCCCTCACCACCGCCTGCGGCACGGAGCCCTGCCCCGCGCCCCGACCCCAGGGCCCCGCCCCCGCCGCCCCCGTCGCCGCCCCCGCGCCCCGCCACTGGCCCGGCCTCCCCACCGAGATCACCCACGGCCCCCGCGACCGCCCGAGGGTCGCCCTCACCTTCCACGGCCAGGGCGATCCCGCGATCGCCCGCGCCCTCCTCGACCAGGCCGAACGGCACGGCGCCCGGGTCACCGTCCTCGTCGTCGGCGACTGGCTCGACCAGCACCCGGAACTGGCCCGCCGCGTCCTCGACGGCGGCCACGACCTCGGCAACCACACCCAGCGCCACACCGACGTCAACGCCATGAGCGAGGCCGAGGCCTACGCCGAGATCGAGGGCTGCGCCCGCCGGCTGCGCCGCCTCACCGGCTCCATCGGCACCTGGTTCCGGCCCTCCCGCACCCAGCACGCCGCCGAGAGCGTCCGCCGCGCCGCCCACCGCGCCGGATACCCGCACGTGCTCTCGTACGACGTCGACTCCCTCGACTTCACCTCGCCCGGCCCCGCCGCCGTCGCCGCCCACGTCACCGGGAGCATCCGCAACGGCTCGGTCGTCAGCCTCCACTTCGGCTACCCGGACACCGTCGCCGCCCTGCCCCTCCTCCTCGCCGACCTCGACCGCCGCGGCCTCTCCGCGGTGACCACCACGGAGCTGCTGACCTGATGCCGACCTTCGCCCCCCGCCCGAAGACACTGGCCGCCGCCACCCTGCTGCTCGCCCTCGGGCTCGCCGGCTGCGACAGCCCCGGCCCCGCCGACACCGGCGGCGGCACCAAGAAGGCCGCCGCGCTCCCCGCCGTGCCGAAGGCCGCCGCCCCCGCCGGGCTGCCCGGCATGCCGCCGCTGCTCCGGTCCGACGACGTCTACGCCGCCGACCGGCCGAACCGGCTCTCCCCCGTGGTCAAGGACTTCCCCTCCCGGGTCTACGTCCCCAACACCAACTCCAACACGGTCACCGTCATCGACCCCGCCACCTACAAGGTCGTCGAGACCATCCCCGTCGGCGCCCAGCCGCAGCACGTCGTCCCCTCCTGGGACCTCAAGACCCTCTGGGTCAACAACGACCGCGGCCACACGCTCACCCCCATCGACCCGGCCACCGGCGTCGCCGGCAAGCCGGTCGCGGTCCACGACCCGTACAACCTCTACTTCACCCCGAACGGCAAGTACGCGATCGTCATGGCCTCGCTCGACCGCGAGCTCGTCTTCCGCGACCCCCACACCATGGAGCGGAAGAAGACCGTCCCGGTCAGCTGCTACGGCGTCAACCACGCCGACTTCTCCGCCGACGGGCGCTACTTCGTCGTCTCCTGCGAGTTCTCCGGCGAGCTGCTCAAGGTCGACACCGAGAAGATGGAGGTCATCGGCCAGCAGAAGCTGCCCTTCCAGGGCGCCATGCCGCAGGACGTGAAGATCTCGCCGGACGGCACGACCTTCTACATCGCCGACATGATGGCCCACGGCATGTGGGTCCTCGACGGCGAGAAGTTCACCACCCCGCGGCTGCTGCCCACCGGCAAGGGCTGCCACGGCCTCTACGTCTCCCGCGACTCCAGGGAGATGTACGTCTCCAACCGGGGCGAGGGATCCGTCTCCGTCTTCGACTTCACGCAGAACAAGCTCACCAAGAAGTGGCGGCTCCCCGCCGGCGGCTCCCCCGACATGGGCGGGGTCTCCGCCGACGGCAAGGTCCTCTGGCTCTCCGGCCGCTACGACGCCGAGGTCTACGCGATCGACACCACGACCGGGAAGCAGCTGGCCCGCATCCCGGTCGGCAGCGGCCCGCACGGCCTGGCGGTCTATCCGCAGCCCGGCCGCTACTCCCTCGGCCACACGGGCATCTTCCGCTGAGGCCGCTTCTTTCGGATCAGGCCGGCTCACGGCCTGATCCGCACGCCACGACCTCGGCCGTCCCGATCGGCCCCGGGCCACCGGGGCAGCTCGGGACCGTCGTCCTAGCCGGCCACCAGCAGCGCCTCCGCGCCGACCGGGCGGTAACCCGCCGCCTGGAAGGTGCGGACGCTGCGGGCGTTGCCGGGGGTGTTCTGGGCCCACACCACGGCGTCCGGAGTCAGATGCCGGGCCGCCGTCGCGAGCGCCCGGCCCAGGCCCCGGTGCCGTACGCCCTCGTCCACCTCGACGGCGACCTCCATACGGCCCGCCACGCCCCGGCCCATGATCAGCACCCCGCCGTCCGCGGCCCAGACCCGGACCTCGTCGCGGTACTTCAGCGCGCGGGCCACCCGCGGATGCTCCTTGTCCTCGATCTCCCGCAGTGCGATCCCCGGCTCGCCCGGCAGGGCGCCGGCGACCGTCATCAGGTCGACCGCGTTCACGTACCGGCCGGTGCGCGCCATCAGCGCCGCGTGGAACCGCGGGGTCATGCTCGCCACCAGCGGATCCGTCGACGCCGCCGCCAACTCCGCCCGGATCCAGTCCGGATCCTCGTCCAGGAACACCACCGAGTGCGCCGTGAACGACAGCACCCCGGCGTCCCGGCCGTTCGGCTGCGCGATGATCGTCGTCGTGCCGTCCGGCGGGGGGAACTCCCCGCGTGCCGCCGCCCCCAGTATCCGTGCCACGTCGCTGCTCATACCGCCATCATCCGTCACCGGCCCGCCCGCTAATCTGACCCCCGACATCGAAGCACCATGAAGGGGCGGAAGCAGTGGCGGACATCGATTCGGCGCGCACGGCATTCAACAAGTTCGACGTGGACGGGGACGGCTTCATCACGGCCGCCGAGTACAAGCACGTCATGGCCGAGATGGGCGACTTCCACGTGACGGAGACCGTGGCCGAGGCGCTCATCAAGCAGCGCGACGACAACGGCGACGGCAAGCTCTCCTGGGACGAGTTCTGGTCCCACCTCAGCCAGGCCTGAGCCGACCGGGGCGCGGACGGGCGGAGCCGTAGGACCACGCGTACGTACGTGAGCCGCCGTCCGTCCGGCCCCCGGAGACGCGCAGGGGGGGCGACCCCCGCGGGCGTCTGCCGTCGTGACCGGCCCGACCGGACGAGCGACGATGCGTGAGCGGGAGGACAATGAGAGTGACCCCCCACCCCCTCACCCCCCATGTCCACTGCCCTGCGGTTGGTGCGTCGATTGCTGACGGCGGTGCTCCTGAGCGCGGCGATCAGCGTGGGACCGGTCGCCCTCGCACCCCTGACGGTCCTGCTGCCCCGGGCCGCCGCGGCCTCTCTCACCCTTGACCCTGACACCGGGCCGCCCGGTCGGTACGTCACCCTCCACGGGTCCTTCCCGGCCTGCGGGGCGGCGTCGGTCTCCTTCGACGGGGCGGGAGTCGGGGGCGCGGTGTACGACCCGGACACCCAGGAGCTCGACGGTTCCCTCACGGTCCCGCAGGACGCCTCCCCGGGCCCGCACCCGGTCACGGTCACCTGTGCCCCCGAGGGCACGTCCGCGTCGGCGTCCTTCACGGTGACCGGCGGGCCGGACGGCGGCACCACCACCACCGACCCACCGCCCGCCGAGGACCCGGCGCTGACCCTCACCCCGGACCACGGGTCGATCGGCGACGTCATCGCCGTCCAGGGCTCGGGCTTCGCCGTGTGCTCGCCCCGGACCGTCGACCTCTACATCGTCGACGGACCCGGCATCGCCACCGGGCTCCCCGTCTCGGAAAGGGGCCACTTCTCGTACCGCGAGACCGTCCCGCCGAACACCACCCCGGACACCTACACCTTCCGGGCCGCCTGCAGCGGTGACGCGTCCCGCTACGCGGACGCCCCGCTGACGGTCACTCCGACGGGCGGCGGGACGGACACCGGGGGCACGGATACGGGTGGCACGGACACCGGCGGGACCGACACGGGTGGCACGGACACGGGCGGGACGGACACGGGTGGCACGGACACGGGCGGGACGGACACGGGTGGCACGGACACCGGCGGGACCGACACGGGCGGGACGGACACCGGCGGGACCGACACGGGCGGGACGGACACCGGCGGGACGGACACGGGTGGCACGGACACCGGCGGGACGGACACGGGTGGCACGGACACCGGCGGGACCGGCACCGGGGGTGACTCCGGAGGCGGTGGCGGCGGAGGTTCCGCCACCCCGGTCGGGGTGGTCGTCGGATCGACGTCCGGCGCCGCGCTCGCCCTCGCCGCCGCGGCGGCCGCCTACTTCGGGCGGCTGCACCGCGGGCCCCGCTGGGTGCACAAGCACGTACGCGCCGCCCTCCGGCCCGCGACCGGTGCCACGCAGCTGACCGAGGACCGGGCGTCCGGCGAGCCCCCGACCCACACCACCCGGCTCGACCCGCATCCGGACCCCGGCCGCCAGACCCTCCACGAGGAGGAGCGATGACCACGACCGCGCCCCCCACGGCCCCGCCCACGACGTCCGTCCGCTCGTTCCTGCTGGGGCCGGGGGAGGGCCTCGACGGCCCGCTGCGGGCCCACGGCACGACGGGACCGCTGCTCGCCCCGGTGCGCGGCCGCACCACGCCGGCCGCCGACCGGGCCGTCGAGCACGAGCTGGCGACGGTCGTGGACGACTTCCTGGGGCTGGACGTGCTGGATCTCGCGGCGGGCGGCTGGCGCGGCCACTCGGCCCTGCGGGCCGCCGCGCGGCGCACCCGGGACCTGCCGGGCAGCGAGGAGGTCGTGGCGCTCGCACGCCACCGGATCACCTCCACGCACCGGCCCACCGTCGACCTCTACGTGGACGGCGCGAAGCTCGGCACCCTGGCCGTGGAGCTGAATCTGGTCCTCTGGGTCTCAGGGCTGGTGTGCGTGGTCCGCGACGCGTGTCTGACCGGCGTGCGGTCGGGGGACTGCGCGGTGGACGCGAGCCTCGCGGTCCAGGGCGCGACGCTCGCCGAGCGCAAGGGCGGCCGCCTGGACCTGCCCGGCACCTTCGCGTCCCGCGGCCCCGTCCCGCTCCTGCGGGACGAGCCGAGAGCCCGGGAGACCCCGACCGTCCCGGGGGTCGGGACGCGCTGACCCTCCGTGGCGCCGGCGGCGGTGGCGCGCTCCGTCAGCGGGCCCCTCGTGAAGACGTGCCCGGGGAACGCAGGGAGAGCCGGGGACACGAAGGGCCCTGACCGCGCCGTCCGGAGGACGACGTGCCGGTCAGGGCCCAGGGGGCCGGGATCAGCGGCTCAGCACTCGATGATGTTGACCGCGAGGCCGCCGCGCGCCGTCTCCTTGTACTTCACGCTCATGTCCGCGCCGGTCTCCTTCATGGTCTTGATGACCTTGTCGAGGGAGACCAGGTGGCTGCCGTCGCCGCGCATCGACATCTTCGCGGCCGTGACGGCCTTGACCGCCGCCATGCCGTTGCGCTCGATGCACGGGATCTGGACCAGGCCGCCGACCGGGTCGCAGGTCAGGCCCAGGTTGTGCTCCATGCCGATCTCGGCGGCGTTCTCGACCTGCTCCGGGCTGCCGCCCAGGACCTCGGCGAGGGCGCCGGCGGCCATGGAGCAGGCGGAGCCGACCTCGCCCTGGCAGCCGACCTCGGCGCCCGAGATGGAGGCGTTCTCCTTGAAGAGCATGCCGATCGCGCCGGCGGCGAGGAGGAAGCGGACCACGCCGTCCTCCTTCTCCTCCTCCGAGGAGCCGCCGGCGCCGAAGTTCATGTAGTAGTGCAGGACCGCGGGGATGATGCCGGCGGCACCGTTCGTCGGAGCGGTGACCACGCGGCCGCCCGCCGCGTTCTCCTCGTTCACGGCCATCGCGTAGAGCGTGATCCACTCCATCGCGTGCGCGGCCGGGTCGCCCTCGGAGCGCAGCTTCCGGGCCGACGTGGCGGCGCGGCGGCGGACCTTCAGGCCGCCGGGCAGGATGCCCTCGCGGGACATGCCCCGGGAGACGCAGGCCTGCATGACCCGCCAGATCTCCAGGAGGCCGGTGCGGATCTCGTCCTCGGTGCGCCAGGCCTTCTCGTTCTCCAGCATCAGCGAGGAGATCGACAGGCCGGTCTCCTTGGTGAGCCGGAGCAGCTCGTCACCGGTGCGGAAGGGGTACTTCAGGACGGTGTCGTCCGGCACGATCGGGTTCTCGCCCGCGACCGCGTCCTCGTCCACGACGAAGCCGCCGCCGACCGAGTAGTACGTCTTCTCCAGGACGAGCGCGCCCTCGGAGTCGTACGCGAAGACCGTCATGCCGTTGGCGTGGTACGGCAGCGCCTTGCGGCGGTGCAGGATCAGGTCGTCGTCGAACGAGAACGGGATCTCGTGGGCGCCGAGCAGGTTGATCCGCCCGCTCTCCTTGATCCGCTCGAACTCGTCGTCGGCGGTCTCCACATTCACCGTGCGCGGCGAGTGGCCCTCCAGGCCGAGCAGCACCGCCTTCGGGGTGCCGTGGCCGTGGCCGGTCGCACCGAGCGACCCGTACAGCTCCGCCCGTATGGCCGCCGTGTGGGCGAGCAGGCCCTCGTTCTTCAGGCGGCGGGCGAACATGCGGGCCGCGCGCATCGGGCCCACCGTGTGGGAGCTCGACGGGCCGATGCCGATCGAGAACAGGTCGAAGACCGAGATGGCCACGGGGACTCCTTGTGGGGGCTGGACGCCGTTGTCTGCCGGGGTGGTGCAGAACAAGCAGGAAGAGCGGGGCGGACGGCAAAGGGGTGGGGCACCGCGCCCACTGTCCAGTGTGCGCGGTGCCCCGGATTTTTCGTACGAACGAGCGTTGGAACTAAAGCGTACGAAATTACTTCAGGCCGGGGTACAGCGGGTGCTTCTCGGCGAGAGCCGTCACCCGGGCCTTCAGGGCCTCGGCGTCGAAACCGGGCTTCAGCGTCTCGGCGATGACGTCGGCGACCTCGCGGAAGTCCTCGGCCCGGAAGCCGCGGGTGGCGAGGGCCGGCGTGCCGATGCGCAGGCCGGAGGTGACCATCGGCGGGCGCGGGTCGTTCGGAACGGCGTTCCGGTTGACCGTGATGCCCACCTCGTGGAGCCGGTCCTCGGCCTGCTGGCCGTCGAGCTCCGAGTTCCGCAGGTCGACGAGGAGCAGGTGCACGTCGGTGCCGCCGGACAGGACGGAGACGCCGTGCTGCGTGACGTCGTCCTGGACCAGACGCTCGGCGATGATCTTCGCGCCCTCCAGGGTGCGCTCCTGGCGCTCCTTGAACTCCTCCGAGGCCGCGACCTTGAAGGAGACGGCCTTGGCCGCGATCACGTGCTCCAGCGGGCCGCCCTGGAAGCCGGGGAAGACCGAGGAGTTCAGCTTCTTGGCGAACTCCTTCTTCGCCAGGATGATGCCGCCGCGCGGGCCGCCGAGCGTCTTGTGCGTGGTGGAGGTCACCACGTCCGCGTACTCGACCGGGTTCGGGTGCAGACCCGCGGCGACCAGGCCCGCGAAGTGGGCCATGTCGACCCACAGGTAGGCCTCGACCTCGTCGGCGATCCGGCGGAACTCGGCGAAGTCCAGCTGGCGCGGGTAGGCGGACCAGCCCGCGATGATCACCTTCGGGCGGTGCTCCTTGGCGAGGCGCTCGACCTCGGCCATGTCGACCAGACCGGCCTCGTCCACGTGGTACGCGACCACGTTGAACTGCTTGCCGGAGAAGTTCAGGCGCATGCCGTGGGTGAGGTGGCCGCCGTGCGCCAGGTCCAGGCCGAGGATCGTGTCGCCGGGCTGGGCGATCGCGAACAGGGCGGCCTGGTTGGCGGAGGCGCCGGAGTGCGGCTGGACGTTGGCGTACTCGGCGCCGAACAGGTCCTTGATCCGGTCGATCGCGATCTGCTCGGCCACGTCGACGTGCTCGCAGCCGCCGTAGTAGCGACGGCCCGGGTAGCCCTCGGCGTACTTGTTGGTGAGGACCGAGCCCTGGGCCTCCATGACCGCGACCGGAGCGAAGTTCTCCGAGGCGATCATCTCGAGGGTGGACTGCTGACGGCGGAGCTCGGCGTCGACGGCGGCGGCGACGTCCGGGTCCAGCTCGTGGAGAGGGGTGTTCAGAAGCGACATGAATCGATCCCTAGGGGGTCTCGGTTAGCCGGCGGTGAAGGCGGTGTACTCGTCGGCGGAGAGCAGGTCGCCCGGCTCGTCCGTGATGCGCACCTTGAACAGCCAGCCACCCTCGAACGGGGCGGTGTTCACCAGCGCCGGGTCGTCCACGACGTCCTGGTTCGCCGCGACGACCTCACCCGTGACCGGGGAGTACAGCTCGCTGACCGACTTGGTGGACTCCAGCTCGCCGCAGTCCTCGCCCGCGGTCACGGTGGCGCCGACCTCGGGAAGCTGGACGTACACGATGTCGCCGAGGGCGTTGGCCGCGTGCTCGGTGATGCCGACCGTGGCGACGCCGTCCTCGACGGCCGACAGCCACTCGTGCTCCTTGCTGTAACGCAGCTGCTGGGGGTTGCTCATGAGCTGATTCTCCTGGATCGGGGGAGTGCTGATGTACGTGGGTCTTGCGGGGTGAGACGTGTCCTGAGACGAATGCGTCACGTCCGGCGCCGAAGGGGCTTACGCCCCATGATCACTTCTGGCGCTTGTAGAACGGCAGCGCCACGACCTCGTAGGGCTCGTGCGCGCCGCGGATGTCGACGCCGACGCCCTCGGTGCCGGGCGCGGCGAAGGCGGCGTCCACGTAGGCCATGGCGATCGGCTTGCCCAGGGTCGGGGACGGGGCGCCGGAGGTGATCTCGCCGACGACCTCGCCGTTCGCCACGACGGACATGCCGGCGCGCGGCACCCGGCGGCCCTCGGCGACCAGGCCGACCAGCTTGCGCGGCGGGGCGGACTCGGCGCGCTCGGCGGCCTTCTCCAGCGCCTCGCGGCCCACGAACCGGCCCTCGTTCGTGGTCTTCTCGAACTTCACGACCCGGCCCAGGCCCGCGTCGAAGGGGGTGAGCGCCGTGGTCAGCTCGTGGCCGTACAGCGGCATGCCCGCCTCCAGGCGGAGCGTGTCGCGGCAGGACAGGCCGCAGGGGATCAGGCCGACGCCCTGGCCCGCCTCGGTCAGTGCCTGCCACACGCCCTCGGCGTGCTCCGGCTTGAGGAACAGCTCGAAGCCGTCCTCGCCGGTGTAGCCGGTACGGGCGATCAGCGCGGGCACGCCGGCGACGGTGCCGGGGAGGCCCGCGTAGTACTTCAGGCCGTCCAGGTCGGCGTCGGTGACGGACTTCAGGATGCCGGGGGACTCCGGGCCCTGGACGGCGATCAGCGCGTACGCGTCGCGGTCGTCGCGGACCTCGGCGTCGAAGCCGGCCGCGCGCTCGGTGAGGGCGTCGAGGACGACCTGCGCGTTGGAGGCGTTGGCGACGACCATGTACTCCGTCTCGCCGAGGCGGTACACGATCAGGTCGTCGAGGATGCCGCCGTCCTCCCGGCAGATCATCGTGTAGCGGGCGCGGCCGTTGCCCACGGTGGAGATGTTGCCGACGAGGGCGTAGTCCAGGAGGTCCACGGCCTGCGGGCCGGTGACCGTGATCTCGCCCATGTGGGAGAGGTCGAAGAGGCCGGCCCTGGTGCGCACGGCGTTGTGCTCGTCGCGCTCGCTGGCGTAGCGCAGCGGCATGTCCCAGCCGGCGAAGTCGGTCATGGTCGCGCCCAGCGAACGATGCAGCGCATCGAGGGCGGTCAGACGGGGGGCAGTGCTCATGGGGTGGCTCCCGGGTCCCAGGGCGTGCAGGGCACGACGTGCATGACGGTGAGGACGATCCTCCCCATCTGTCATGGAACCTGAGAGGTTCACCGAGGGCATCCTCGGCTTGCACCTTGGGTGGGGACGCGACAGGGCGACCCGCTTTTCAGATCTGCCTCATCCACGCGGTACGGGGCCTGAGAGATTCAAGGGAGGTACTTGCTCCTTCGGCGCCCGGCGCACAGGGTGCCCCGGAACTCTCCCGCGCGGATTCGAGCGGCCGGTATGCGGTTGTGGGCGCTCGTGCGAGCGCCTGGCGCGCTCATCATTGCACGGCGGGTCCGCGCGGCAAATCGCTTGCGTCTCATTACCGTTTCTTTACACTTTGTGGGCAAGGGTCTCCGCAGGCCCGACGGGGGGAGTGAGCGATGACGATCCAGCGCACCGGCGCCTACGCCGCAAGTGCGGGCATACCGGTCCAGCGTGCCGGAGCCCGGGCCCGGGCCCGCAGCCGACGCCGCGCGCGGCTGCTGCGGGACCTCCGTGAGCGCGGCGGACGCAGCCCCCGGGTGCTCAGCTTCGAGGCCGGTGACGTCGTGGTCGTCTCCGGGCTGCCCGGAGCCGGCAAGTCGACCCTCATGGGCCGCGCCGCCGAGGGCCGCGCCATCGACTCGCAGGACACCCGCGAGCGCTGGGAGGCCCGGCTGCCCCGACTGCTGCCGTACGCGGTCTACCGCCCGCTCGCCCGCCTCGCCCACTACGCGGGCCTCCGGCGCGCCCTGCGCTCCGGCGCGGGCGTCGTCGTGCACGACTGCGGCACCCAGTCCTGGGTGCGCGGCTGGCTCGCCCGTGAGGCGCGCCGGCGGGGCGCCGCCCTGCACCTGATCCTGCTCGACGTCGACCCCGAGACCGCCCGGGCCGGCCAGGCGGAGCGCGGCCGCGGCGTCTCCGGCTACGCCTTCGCCCGGCACCGCCGCGCCGTGGGGCGCCTGGTGCGCACCGCCGAGGCCGGCGCCCTGCCGCCCGGCTGCGCCTCGGTCACCCTGCTCGACCGCGACGCCGCCGACACCCTGCGGAGGATCGGCTTCCGCGACGTGTCCTGAACCACTCCCACCCCTTCGCGCGTCCTTTTCGGTCACGGAGGCGTCGAGCCGCCGTTAAGGTGCTGACCGCACCGAGTGCCGGAAGGGGACGAAGAACCGTGAACGTGACGTGGCCGGGCAACGAGCTCGAGGAAGTACTGGCCGCCTCGCTCGGCAACCCCTCCGCCGGCGGACGGCTGGTCGAGGTCCTCGGCCGCAGCCCCGTCTGGGTGCCGCTGCCCAACGGCGGCGGACCGGACAGTGCCGAGCTCGACCTGCCCACACTGGAGATCGACGGCTCGCCCTACGTGCCCGTCTTCAGTTCCGAGCAGCAGTTCCTCGCCATCGCCGGCGAGCACATGTCGTACACCGTCGCCCCCGCCCGCGACTTCGCCCGCGGTCTGCCCCCGCAGCTCGGCATCGCCGTGAACCCCGGAGGCACCGTCGGCGTCCCGCTGCCCCCGCCCGCCGTCGCCGAGCTCTGCCGGTCCGGCCGCACCGCTCTCGACGGGCCCGCCGGCGGCGGCCGCGTCCGCCTCTTCGAGCCCGACTGGCAGGACGACCCGGTCGACTTCCTCGCCGCCGCGTCCGCCGAGTTCGAGGCCACCGGCGTGATCGCCACCGCCCGCCGCACCCTGGCCAGCGTCGAGGGCACCGAACCCGCCCTCTTCGTCGGCGTCCAGCTCACCGGCCCCGACGTCGACCGCAACGTCCCGCTCGACGCCCTCGGCCGTGCCCTCGGCCGGGTCGAGGTCGCCTGGCCGGTCAACCTCATCCTGCTCGACGTGGCGCAGGACCCCGTGGGCGACTGGATGCTGGAGAAGGTGCGCCCCTTCTTCCAGCGCGCCGCCGTGTGACGGCCCCCCTGTTTAAGCTGAACTGATTCAGAAGCTGCGATAGCCCACCTGCGAGCCATCCAGCAAGCCATCCAGACCGCGTGACGAAAAGAGGGGCGGGACCCACGGTGAGCGCGTCAGGCACCGCTGCGGCCGGAAAGGTCGAGCGCACGCTGCGCCAGGTGGCGCCCGGGCGCCACGACGCCTACGAGGAGCTGCTGCACGCCCTCACCGACGGCGAGGTCTGGATGCTCCTGTGGCAGGGCGGTCCCGGATCGCCCGACGCCCAGTACGGGAACATGGAGGTCGACGGCCACGGCTACGCCCCGTGCGTGACCTCCGCCCAGGAGCTCGCCGCCTCCGGCTGGAACCGTGCCCACGAGGTCGTCTCCGGTCTGGACATCGCCCGCGCCCTCTACCCCGACCGCTGGGGCATCTGGCTCAATCCGCACGCCCCCGGCGGCGGCGTCGGCATCCCCTGGGCCGATCTGCGCCGCATCGCGACCGGTCTGGGCCGGATGCCCGCCGGACCCCTGCGGCTGTCCGAGCCCGCCGTCGAGATCCCGCAGTTCTACGCCCTCCTCACGCAGAACGCCCACCGCACCCCGGCCGTCCGCTCGCTGCGGCGCGCCTGGGTGCAGCCCGCGCTCGGCTCCCCGTACCTCGCCATCGGCCTCGACCTGTACGACTCCTCGCCGGCCTCCGTCGAGACGGTCCGGGCGATGATGCACCGCACGGTCACCGCCGTCCCCGACGGCCTGCCCGTCTCCACGGTCGCGATGTCCGACACGTACGACCCGGTCGCGATGTGGCTGCAGGCCCACGCGCGCCCCTTCTACGCCCGTGACGCGCACGCCGCTCCCGCGGCCCCGCCCGCTTCCGGCTACGGCTATCCGCCGGCCGCGCCCCGCGCGTACTGATTCGCCCGGATCCATCACCCCTGTCCCTCTCCTGTCACCCCAATTAACTCCTGCCCGACAGGAGTTGGGTGGGATGTCCGATCTGGTCGAATAGCGGCCGAGATGGTCCGCTCACGCGTTCCTGACGTCCGGATAACGGAAGACAGCGCACCGCATCACGTTTACGCAAACATTCCCCGCGGGGTCTGGCGGGTGATCGCGGGCCCATTGAAGACTCCCCGGAACACCAGGCGTTCGGCCCCGCAGGGCCGGTGCCAGCAGTTGTTCCACCGAGCCGCTACCCGCGGCGGGCAAGGGCCGGCCGACCCGGCGGCCGAGAGGGGTCCTCACCACGATGACGGCACCACTGCACGAGACGAGCGCGGCCGAACACGCCGCCGCCGTCGACGCCGTGCCCGACGCGCCCGCCAAGGCGATCGAGGGCCGTTCCCCCTGGCAGATCGCGTGGGCCAGGCTCAAGCGGGACAAGCTCGCCCTCGCGGGCGCCTTCGTCGTCGTCTTCCTGGTCCTGGTCGCGATCTTCGCCCCGCTCATCGTCGGACTCCTCGGCCACCCGCCGGACGAGTTCCACGAGGACCAGATCGACCCGCTCTTCGGCACCCCGATCGGCTCCTGGGGCGGCGCCAGCTCCGACTTCCTCTTCGGGGTCGAGCCGGTCAACGGCCGCGACGTCTTCAGCCGCATCGTCTACGGCGCCCGCATCTCGCTGCTCGTCGCCTTCCTCGCCGCACTCTTCGCGGTGGCCCTCGGCACCATCCTCGGCATCATCGCCGGCTACTTCGGCGGCTGGATCGACGCGGCGCTCAGCCGGGTCATGGACGTGATGCTCGCCTTCCCGCAGCTGCTGTTCACCATCGCCCTGGTCTCGGTGCTGCCCAACGAGCTGCTCGGTCTCGACGGCTCGGGCGTCCGCATCGCCGCACTGGTCCTCGTGATCGGTTTCTTCGGCTGGCCGTACGTCGGCCGCATCGTCCGCGGCCAGACCCTCAGCCTGCGCAACCGCGAGTACGTGGAGGCCGCGCAGAGCCTCGGCGCCGGCCGGTTCTACATCCTGCGCCGCGAGCTGCTGCCCAACCTGATCGCCCCGATCACCGTCTACGCGACGCTGATGATCCCCACCAACATCCTCACCGAAGCGGCGCTCAGCTTCCTCGGCGCCGGTGTGAAGCCGCCCACGGCCTCGTGGGGACAGATGCTCTCGACGGCCATCACGACCTACGAGTCGGACCCCCTGTTCATGGTGATCCCCGGCCTCGCCATCTTCATCACCGTGCTCGCGTTCAACCTCTTCGGCGACGGCGTGCGTGACGCGCTCGACCCGAAGGGCTCCCGCTGACCGTACGCCGTTCACCGCAAGACCAGCCCCTGCCGCTGTCGACAGGAGGCACATCCCCAACGGCGGACCACCGTGACAACGGCCGCCACTACTTCGGAGGTTGCTCGACCATGACTCTGAACAGCTCCCAGAGGCGCAGAATCGCCGCGGGCGCGCTGCTCGCCGCGGCCACGATGGTCGTCACCACCGCCTGTGGCGGCGGCAACGGCGGCAGCGGTGGCGGCAAGGGCGAGGCCGGCGCGCCCGGCTTCAACGCCGGTGTGAACAAGGTCGCGAACGCCTCCGACAAGAAGGGCGGCGAGCTGAAGTTCATCGGCTCGCAGGAGGCCGACAGCTGGGACCCGCAGCGCGGCTACTACGGCTTCGTCTGGGACTTCCAGCGCTACTACACGCGTCAGCTGGTCACCTTCAAGTCCGAGCCGGGCGCCGCCTCCACCGAGCTGGTCCCCGACCTCGCCACGGACGCCGGCAAGGTCTCGGCCGACGGCCTGACCTACACCTTCACGCTGAAGGACGGGGTCACCTGGGAGGACGGCAAGCCGATCACCTCCAAGGACGTCAAGTACGGCATCGAGCGCATCTGGGCCCAGGACGTCATCTCCGGCGGCCCGATCTACCTGCAGCAGGTCCTGGACCCGAAGAAGACGTACGCGGGCCCGTACAAGGACACCTCCGCGGACAAGCTCGGCCTGAAGGCGATCGAGACCCCGGACGACAAGACGATCGTCTTCAAGCTGCCGGTCGCCAACGGTGACTTCCTGCAGATGCTGGCCATGCCGGCCGCCTCCCCGGTCCGTCAGGACAAGGACACCCGGGCCAAGTACGGCCTGAACGTCTTCTCCTCCGGCCCGTACAAGTGGCAGTCGTACACGCCGAACAAGTCCATGAAGCTCGTCCGCAACGACAAGTGGGACGCGAAGACGGACAACGTCCGCAAGGCGCTTCCGGACACCATCTCCGTCACGTTCACCACGAACGCCGACGACATGGACAACCGCCTGGTCGAGGGCGAGTACGACCTCGACATCAACGCGACCGGTGTCGGTGCCTCCGCCCGCCAGAAGGTGCTCCAGCAGCACAAGGGCAACGTGGACAACCCGCAGACCGGCTTCATCCGCTACGCGGTGTTCCCGCAGACGGTGATCCCGAACATCGAGTGCCGCAAGGCGATCATCTACGCGGCCGACTCCAAGTCCCTCCAGACCGCGCGTGGTGGCCCGCAGGCCGGTGGCGACATCGCCTCCAACATGCTGCCGCCGGCGATCAAGGGTGCCGACCCGAAGGCCGACCCGTACGGCAAGCTCGGTGGCGCCCCGGACATCGCCAAGGCGAAGGAGGCGCTGAAGAAGTGCGGTCAGCCGAACGGCTTCAAGACCACGATCGCCGTCCGTAACAACAAGAAGATCGAGATCGCCACCGCCGAGTCCCTGCAGCAGTCGCTGAAGGCCGTCGGCATCGACGCCCAGATCGACCAGTTCGACGGCGCCCAGACCTCCGGCATCATCGGTTCGCCGAAGGTGGTCAAGGAGAAGGGCTACGGCATCATCATCATGGGCTGGGGCGCCGACTTCCCGACCGGCCAGGGCTTCCTGCAGCCGCTCGTCGACGGACGCTTCATCCTGCAGAGCGGCAACAACAACTTCTCGGAGCTGAACGACCCGGCCGTCAACGGCCTGTTCGACCAGGCGCTGAAGGAGACCGACCCGGACAAGGCCGGCGAGCTCTACAAGCAGATCAACACGAAGGTCTCGGAGGCCGCGGTCTACCTGCCCTTCACCCACGAGAAGAACATCATCTGGCGCGGTTCGCGACTGACGAACGTCTACACGGCCGACGCCTACAACGGCCGCTACGACTACGCGTCGCTCGGCGTCGTCAAGTAAGCCGAGTCAGAAACCAACTCGCTCCAACGGCGCACCCGCCGCTAGGTCCGAAGGGCAGGTGAGGGCCGTGCGCGGCGGCCGGGGGATCCGATCGGGTCCCCCGGCCGCCGACCGGCCGACCGCATGCTTGCATACATAATCCGACGGCTCTTCGCCGTCGTCATGATGCTGCTCGTCGTCACGCTGGTGACGCTCAGCATCTTCTTCCTCATCCCCAAGATGACCGGCAGTGACCCTGCCGCGATGTTCGTCGGCAAGCAGGCGGATCCGGCTTCCATTGAGGGCATCCGTCAGAAGCTGGGCCTGGACGAGCCGATCCTGGTGCAGTTCTGGCACTTCGTCTCCGGAATCTTCGTCGGCCGTGACTACACGGGCGGCGGCGAGACCATCCACTGCGCGGCCCCGTGCCTCGGCTACTCGTTCCGCACCGAGCAGGACGTCTGGTCGATGCTGGTCGACGCGTTCCCGGTCACGCTCTCCATGGTGCTCGGCGCCGCGGTGCTGTGGCTGGTCATGGGCGTCTCCACCGGTGTCCTCTCCGCGCTCAAGCGGGGCACGATCATCGACCGGGCCGCGATGATCACCGCGCTCGCGGGCGTCTCGCTCCCCATCTTCTTCACCGCCATGCTGGCGATGCTCGTCTTCCGCACGCAGCTGGGCTGGCTCAACGCCTCCTACGTGCCGATCAGCGAGTCCTTCGGCGGCTGGTTCGGCGGCCTGCTGCTGCCCTGGGTCACCCTCGCCTTCCTCTACGCGGCGATGTACGCGCGGCTCACCCGCGCCACCATGCTGGAGGTCCTGGGCGAGGACTACATCCGCACCGCGCGGGCCAAGGGCCTGCCGGAGCCGGTGGTGCTCGGCAAGCACGCCATGCGCTCCACCATGACCCCCATCCTGACCATCTTCGGCATGGACCTCGGCGCCCTGATCGGCGGCGCGATCCTGACGGAGACCGCGTTCAGCCTCCACGGCCTCGGCGGCCTCGCCATCAAGGGCGTGAGCGAGCGCGACCTGCCGCTGATCCTGGCGGTCACCCTCGTGACGGCGTCCTGCGTGGTCATCGCGAACCTCGTGGTCGACCTGCTGTACGCCGTGATCGACCCCCGAGTGAGGCTCGCATGACCGACAAGCTGACGAAGACCGGCGCCGCCCTCGGCGAGCCGGTCGCGTCCGGCAAGGACGCCCCGTCGGACGCCTTCCTCGACGTCCGCGACCTCAAGATCCACTTCCCGACCGACGACGGTCTGGTGAAGTCGGTCGACGGCCTCACCTTCCAGCTGGAGAAGGGCAGGACCCTCGGCATCGTGGGCGAGTCCGGCTCCGGCAAGTCGGTCACCTCGCTCGGCATCATGGGCCTGCACACCGTCGGCCAGTACGGCCGGCAGAAGGCCCGCATCTCCGGCGAGATCTGGCTCAACGGGCGGGAGATGCTCACCGCGGACCCCGAAGAGGTGCGCCGCATGCGCGGCCGCGAGATGGCGATGATCTTCCAGGACCCGCTGTCCGCGATGCACCCCTACTACACGGTCGGCCACCAGATCGTGGAGGCCTACCGGGTCCACAACCAGGTCGACAAGAAGACCGCCCGCAAGCGGGCCGTCGAACTCCTCGACCGCGTGGGCATCCCCGAGCCGGCCAAGCGGTTCGACAACTACCCGCACGAGTTCTCCGGCGGCATGCGCCAGCGCGCGATGATCGCGATGGCGCTGGTCAACAACCCCGAGCTGCTCATCGCGGACGAGCCCACCACCGCGCTCGACGTGACCGTCCAGGCCCAGATCCTCGACCTGATCCGGGACCTGCAGAAGGAGTTCGGCTCCGCGGTCATCATCATCACCCACGACCTCGGCGTCGTCGCCGAGATCGCCGACGACATCCTCGTCATGTACGGCGGGCGGTGCGTGGAGCGCGGCTCGGCCGAGGACGTCTTCTACGAGCCCCAGCACCCCTACACCTGGGGACTGCTCGGCTCCATGCCGCGCATCGACCGGGAGCAGACCGACCGGCTCATCCCGGTCAAGGGCAACCCGCCCAGCCTCATCAACATCCCGAGCGGCTGCGCCTTCAACCCGCGCTGCCCGTACGCGGACGTCCCCAAGGGCGGGATCACCCGGACCGTGCGCCCCGAGCTGACCGAGACCGGCAGCCGCCACTTCTCGGCCTGCCACATGGCGCCCGAGGAGCGGACCCGGATCTGGACCGAAGAGATTGCGCCGAAGCTGTGACCGACACCATGGAATCCTCGCCGGAGCCCCTGCTCAAGGTCACCGGCCTGCAGAAGCACTTCCCCATCAGGAAGGGCCTGCTGCAGCGGCAGACCGGCGCCGTGAAGGCGGTCGACGGCATCGACTTCGAGGTCTACCCCGGTGAGACCCTCGGCGTCGTCGGCGAGTCCGGCTGCGGCAAGTCGACGATGGGCCGCCTGATCACCCGCCTGCTGGAACCCACGGGCGGACGGATCGAGTTCGAGGGCACGGACATCTCCCACCTCGGGGTGGCGAAGATGCGCCCGCTGCGCCGCGACATCCAGATGATCTTCCAGGACCCGTACGGCTCGCTGAACCCGCGCCACACGGTCGGCTCGATCGTCTCGGCCCCCTTCAAGCTGCAGGGCGTCGAGCCCGAGGGCGGCGTGAAGAAGGAGGTCCAGCGCCTCCTGGGCCTGGTCGGCCTCAACCCCGAGCACTACAACCGCTACCCGCACGAGTTCTCCGGCGGTCAGCGCCAGCGCATCGGCATCGCCCGCGCCCTGGCCCTGAAGCCGAAGCTGGTCATCGCGGACGAGCCCGTCTCGGCCCTGGACGTCTCCATCCAGGCGCAGGTGGTCAACCTCCTGGACGACCTCCAGGAGGAACTGGGCCTCACGTACGTGATCATCGCCCACGACCTCTCCGTGATCCGCCACGTCTCGGACCGGATCGCGGTGATGTACCTGGGCAAGGTCGTCGAGCTCGCCGACCGCAAGTCCCTGTACGAGGCCCCGATGCACCCGTACACGCGCGCCCTGATGTCCGCGGTCCCGATCCCGGACCCGCGCCGACGTGGTGCGAAGACCGACCGCATCCTGCTGACCGGTGACGTCCCGTCGCCGATCGCCCCGCCCCCGGGCTGCCGCTTCCACACGCGCTGCTGGAAGGCCACGGAGGTCTGCAAGACCCAGGAGCCCCCGCTCCTGGAGCTCCGCCCGGGCCAGCGCGTGGCCTGCCACCACCCGGAGAACGCGGAGGGCCTGACGGTCCCGGCGGCGCGGGAGTCGGTCGAGGTCACGATCACGAAGGCCCCGACGGAGCCGAAGCCGGCGGAGCCTGCGGAGGTCGCGGCGAAGGCCGGGGCCGAGGCGGAGGAGCCCGAGGCCGAGGCCGCCGCGGAGGCGTCGACCGCCGAGGCCGCCGAGCCGGAGGGCGCCCGGCCCGAGGCCGCCGAAGCCGACGAGGTCACCGAGGCGGACGCTCCGGCGAAGACGGAGAAGTCGCCGGAGGCGTGAACGCAGATGAGGCCCCCGCTGCCCGGGCAGCGGGGGCCTCACGCGTTTCGCGGGGCTCCTCGGCCCGGTGGCCCGCCGGGACCAGGGGAGGCGTGGTGCGGGGGATCACGCCGGACCGGGCCCGGCGTGGGGCCGAGCCCTTCCCCGGGACCGGGACAATGGGGCGGTGCTCCACGATCTGTTCAATCCCTCCGTCCAACACGCGCTCGACCTCGTCGGCATCTTCGTCTTCGCGATCTCCGGCGCCCTCCTCGCCGTCCGCAAGAACTTCGACGTCTTCGGCATCGCCGTCCTCGCCGAGGTCACGGCGCTCGGCGGCGGGCTCATCCGGGACCTGATCATCGGAGCCGTCCCGCCCGCCGCCTTCACGGACCTCGGCTACTTCCTGATGCCGCTGGTCGCCACGGTGCTCGTCTTCTTCCTGCACCCGGAGGTCGAGCGCACCCAGAACGCGGTGAACGTCTTCGACGCGGCGGGCCTCGGGCTGTTCTGCGTCACCGGCACGACCAAGGCGTACGACTACGGCCTGGGCCTGACCTTCTCCGCGGCGCTCGGGCTCGCCACGGCGGTCGGCGGCGGCGTGCTGCGCGACGTCCTGGCGAACGAGGTGCCCTCGCTGCTGCGCTGGGACCGTGACCTCTACGCCGTGCCGGCGATCGTGGGCGCGACGATGGTCGTGCTCTGCATCCGCTTCGACGTGCTGAACGCCTACACCAGCGGCACCGCCGTGGCGACGGCGTTCGTCCTGCGCCTCCTCGCGATGCGCTTCCACTGGCGGGCCCCGCGCGCCTGGAACCGGCGCTCATCCGCCCGCGAGGAGACAGAAAAGCTACCGCTCAGTAGCTAAATCCTGTACCGTCGCGGACATGAGCACGAGCAGCATCGACACGGTGAGCGAGTTCGACCGCGACACCGCCGTGACCCTTCGTGAGCCCGGCGTCTACGACGCCGAACTCTCCGCGGGCTGGACGATCATCCACGCCGTCAACGGTGGGTACCTCCTCGCCCTGCTCGGCCGCGCGCTCGGCGACCACCTGCCGCACCCGGACCCCTTCACGATCTCCGCGCACTACCTCACGCCGTCCGTGCCCGGCCCGGCGGTCATCCGCACGGAGACGGTCCGCACCGGCCGCACCCTCTCCACCGGCCAGGCCTCCCTCCTCCAGTTCGCGGAGGACGGCACCGAGGTCGAGCGCATCCGTGTGCTCGCCTCGTACGGTGACCTGGACGCGCTCCCGGACGAGGTCCGCACCACCGCGACCCCGCCCGCGATCGCGCCGATCGACCAGTGCTTCGGCGCCTCGGACGGCCCCGCCCCGGCGATCCCCGGCTCCTCGGCGATCACCGAGCGCCTCGACATCCGCCTCGACCCGGCCACCGTCGGCTGGGCCGTCGGCGCCCCGTCGGGCAGGGGCGAGATGCGCGGCTGGTTCGGCCTGGCCGACGGCCGCGACGCCGACCCGCTGTCCCTGCTTCTCACGGTCGACGCCCTGCCGCCGACCTCCTTCGAGCTGGGCCTCAAGGGCTGGACGCCCACAGTCGAACTCACCACCCACGTCCGCTGCCGCCCGGCCCCCGGCCCGCTGCGCGTCTCCATCACCACCCGCAACCTCGCGGGCGGCTTCCTCGAGGAGGACGCCGAGGTCTGGGACTCCGCCGACCGCCTCGTCGCCCAGTCCCGCCAGCTGGCCCGCGCGCCCCGCGCCTGACGCGCCGGCCGGAGTCGCCCGGGGGCACCTCCCGCGCCGCGCCGCCGCGACGCGGCGCGAGGCCGCCCCGAGGCGCCCGGACGCACGGCCCACCGGGACGCCGAGGCGCGCCTGGCGGCTGGCGGGCGCCGCACTCGCGCCCGGCGCGCCCGCCCGTCTCGCGGTCGGCGGGCACGCCCGTCTCGCGCCCGGCGGGCACGCCCGTCTCGCGGTCGGCGGGCACGCCCGTCTCGCGGTCGGCGTGCCCGCCTGCCTCGCACCCGGCGTGCTCGGCACGCCTCGCGGCCGGCCCGCCTCGCGCCCGACGCGCCCGCCCCCCTCGCAGCCGGCGCGCTCGCCTCGCGCCCGGCGCGCTCGCCTCGCGCCCGGCGTGCCTGCCCCGCCTCGCGGCCGGGAGGGGCGCCGTTCGCGGCGTAAACAGGCCAGAAGGCGGCGGCGCCGAGGGCGCCTCGTAGAATCGTTCGCACCATGGCTTACCTCGACCACGCCGCGACCACGCCCATGCTTCCCGAGGCGATCGAGGCGATGACCGCCCAGCTCGCCGTCACGGGCAACGCCTCCTCGCTGCACGCCGCGGGCCGTCGTGCCCGGCGGACCGTCGAGGAGGCCCGGGAGACCCTCGCGGGGGCGCTCGGAGCCCGGCCCAGCGAGGTGGTTCTCACCTCCGGCGGCACCGAGGCCGACAACCTGGCGGTGAAGGGCCTGTTCTGGGCCCGCCGCGCCGCCGACCCGCGCCGGACCCGCGTCCTCGCCAGCCCCGTCGAGCACCACGCAGTCCTGGACGCCGTCGACTGGCTCGCCACCCACGAGGGCGCGACCGTCGAGTACCTGCCCGTGGACTCCCACGGCCGGGTCCACCCCGACGCCCTGCGCGAGGCCGTCGCCCGCGACCCCGGGTCGGTCGCCCTGGCCACCGTGATGTGGGCCAACAACGAGATCGGCACCGTCATGCCGATCCGCCGACTCGCCGATGTCGCGGCCGAGTTCGACATCCCCCTGCACGCGGACGCGGTCCAGGCCTTCGGTCAGGTTCCGGTCGACTTCGGCGCTTCCGGACTGGCCGCCATGACCGTGTCCGGGCACAAGATCGGCGGCCCCTACGGCATCGGCGCCCTCCTCCTCGGCCGCGAGTACACCCCCGTCCCCGTCCTGCACGGCGGCGGCCAGGAACGGCACGTCCGCTCCGGCACCCTCGACGTGCCCGCCGTCGCCGCCTTCGCCGTGGCCGGCCGGCTCGCGTCGGAGGGCCGAGAGGAGTTCGCCCGCACCGTCGGCGCCCTGCGCGACGAACTCGTGACCGCCGTCCGCGACGCCGTCCCCGACGCGATCCTCGGCGGGGACCCGGTCGACCGGCTCCCCGCCAACGCCCACTTCACCTTCCCCGGCTGCGAGGGAGACTCCCTGCTGCTGCTCCTCGACGCGGCCGGCATCGAGTGCTCCACCGGCTCCGCCTGCACTGCGGGCATCGCCCAGCCCAGCCACGTCCTGCTCGCCACCGGCACCGATCCGGACCTGGCCCGCGGCACCCTGCGCTTCTCCCTCGGCCACACCTCCACCAAGGAGGACGTGGCGGCGGTCGCCGAGGCCATCGGCCCGGCGGTGGAACGGGCACGGGCGGCCGGCCTCAGCTGAGGCCGCGGCGGCGCGGGCGTTTCCCCCGGGCGGTCCCGTGGGCGGTTCCCCCCGGGCGTTCCCCTCCGGGCGTTTCCCCCGGGCAGTCCCGTGGGCGGTCCCCCAGGCGGTCCCGCGGGCGGTCCCGCCCGTGCGGGCCCGTCCCGGCCGTTCCCGCCCGCCCGGGTCAGCCGAGCCGCGTGCGTTCCTGCCGTACCAGGGCGATGTAGCGCTTCCAGTCCCAGTGCGGCCCCGGGTCCGTGTGATCCGTGCCCGGCACCTCCACGTGCCCGATGATGTGCTCCCGGTCCACGGGTATCCCGTAGCGCGCGCATATGTCGGCCGTGAGCCGCGCCGACGCCGCGTACATCGCCGTCGTCAGGTCCTGCGGCCGGTCGACGAACCCCTCGTGCTCGATGCCGATGCTGCGCTCGTTCATGTCCCGGTTCCCGGCGTGGAAGGCCACGTCGAGCTCGCGGATCATCTGCGCGACGTGCCCGTCCTTGCGGACGACGTAGTGGGCGGCGGCGCCGTGCGCCGGGTCCTTGAAGACCTTCAGGGCCGACGCGTAGCTGCCCTGGACGACGTGGATCACGACGCGGTCGATCACGTAGTCGTCCGGACGGTCCGCGCGCCGCCAGTTGGCCCGGGAGGCCGCCGACCACTCGGCCCCCTTGTGGTCGAGCTCGCCCTCGACCCGCTTCTTCTGCATGCCCGGCAGGCGCCAGTAGAGCCGCGCCAGCTCGTCCCGGGCGAAGACGACCGTGCCGGCCACGGCGACGGTGCCGCCGAGCAGCAGCGCCCGCCGCCCCGGCCCCTTCCCGCCCCCGCCCGAGGTCCCGCCCTTACTCCCGGCCCCGCCCTTGCCGCCGGCGCCGGCCTTGCTCTTGCTTCCGCCCCGGGCCGCGCCGCCGCCCTGTCCCTTGCTCCCCATGTGATCGAGAACGCTTACTCGGGCGACCGTGGTTCCCCGTGCCCCGTACCCTGGTAGGGCTATGACTCAGACCTCGCCGCAGCGCCCCGACCCCCGCCCGCTCCGGGTACTCGCCGCCATGTCCGGCGGCGTGGACTCCGCCGTCGCCGCCGCCCGCGCCGCCGAGGCCGGGCACGACGTGACCGGCGTGCACCTGGCCCTCTCCGCGAACCCGCAGTCCTTCCGGACCGGCGCGCGGGGCTGTTGCACCATCGAGGACTCGCGTGACGCCCGGCGGGCCGCCGACGTCATCGGCATCCCGTTCTACGTGTGGGACCTGGCCGAGCGCTTCCGGGAGGACGTCGTCGAGGACTTCGTCGCCGAGTACGAGGCGGGCCGCACGCCCAACCCGTGCCTGCGCTGCAACGAGAAGATCAAGTTCGCGGCGCTCCTCGACAAGGCGCTCGCGCTCGGCTTCGACGCCGTCTGCACCGGCCACTACGCGACCGTCGTGCTCGCGGAGGACGGCACCCGTGAGCTGCACCGCGCCTCCGACATGGCCAAGGACCAGTCGTACGTCCTCGGCGTGCTCGACGAGAAGCAGCTGGCGCACGCCATGTTCCCGCTCGGCGACACCCTCACCACCAAGGACGAGATCCGCGCCGAGGCGGAACGGCGCGGCCTCGCGGTGGCCAAGAAGCCCGACAGCCACGACATCTGCTTCATCGCCGACGGCGACACCCAGGGCTTCCTGGCCGGCCGCCTGGGCACGGCGGAGGGCGACATCGTCGACGAGTCCGGCACGAAGGTGGGCAGCCACGAGGGCGCCTACGGCTTCACCATCGGCCAGCGCAAGGGCCTGCGCATCGGGCACCCGGCGCCGGACGGCAAGCCCCGCTACGTCCTGGACATCTCCCCGGTGAACAACACGGTCACCGTCGGCCCGGCCGAGTCCCTGGACGTCACCGCGCTCACCGCGATCAAGCCCCGCTGGTGCGGCGCCGTCCCCGAGGGCCCGGGCCGCTACACGGCGCAGCTCCGCGCCCACGGCGGCGAGACCGCGGTCACGGCCGCCCTGGAGGCCGGCGAGCTGACGGTCACCTTCGACGAGCCGGTCCGCGGCGTCGCGCCCGGCCAGGCGATCGTGCTGTACGACGGCACGCGCGTGGTCGGCTCGGCGACGATCGCGACGACCGTACGCAGGACGGCGGCGCCGGCCACGGCCGGCGCCTGAGGGGAGCGGGCCCTCACTCCCCGGCCGGGTCCTCGCCGTAGAAATCCGCGAGGACCGGTGCGAGGACATGCGGGGCCACCTCGTGGGTCTGACCGGTGAGGGTGCGGTGCCGGCCCCGGGGGACGGCCGCCGCGATCGTGCGGGCCGCCCGCCGCGTCCGCGCGGGGCTCGCGCCGCCGTCGACCACCAGCACGCGCGCGTGCACCCGGCCGAGCCCGTCGGCCTGCTCGGCGCCGCACGTCGGCTCGTACACCGACACCGGCCCGACCGGCACCCCGGCCGCCGCCGCGGCCAGTGCGAGCGCCCCGCCGGACGCCGTCCCGTGCACGGCCGCGACGCCGCTCGCGCCGCCCACCGCGTTCACGAGCGCCGCCAGGTCGGCGATCTCCCGCTCCACGGAGTCCGCCGCGGCCCGGCGGTCGTACGCGACCACCGAGAAGCGCCGGGCGAGCAGCCCGGCGAGCGCCCGCTCGACGCCGGCCGTGCCCGGAGTCCCGCTCACCAGGATGACCGGCGGCCCCTCGCCGTAGCGCTCGTAGGCGATCCGCGTCCCGTCCTGCGCCCTGACCAGGCCCTTGGCCCGGCACGGCATGGTGTTCACCTCGTCCATGGAAGGGCAGACCGGAGTCGCTCCCGGAACTCATCGCTCGCGGCCGGATACTTTCCCGGGAAAATCCCGCTGTCGGTGCCAGGACCTACCGTGGGCCCATGAACATCTGTGTCTTCCTCTCCGCCGCGGAGCTCGACGACCGCTACACGGTCCCCGCCCGCGACTTCGCCAACCGCCTCGGGAAGGCCGGTCACACGTTGGTCTGGGGCGGTTCGGACACCGGTCTGATGAAGGTCGTCGCGGACGGCGTCGCGGAGACCGGTGGACGCCTGGTCGGCGTCTCGGTCGACTTCCTCGCCGCCAAGGCCCGACCGGAAGCGGACGAGATGGTGATCGCCGGGAACCTCGCCGAGCGCAAGGCCCTGCTGCTCGCGAAGTCCGACGCGATCGTGATCATGGTCGGCGGCACCGGCACCCTGGACGAGGCCACGGAGATCCTGGAGCTGAAGAAGCACGGCAAGCACAACAAGCCCGTCGTCCTCCTCAACACGGCCGGCTTCTACGACGGCCTCAGGACCCAGTTCCGCCGCATGGAGGACGAGGGCTTCCTGCCGCGCCCGCTCGGCGAACTCGTCCACTTCGCGCAGGACGGCGCGGAGGCGCTCGCGTATCTGGAGTCGTCCCTGGGTTGAGTTCGCGAACATGGGGACAGGGTGCGGGAGCTGAGCGCGGGAGCTCTTGCGCCCTGCTCAACGGGCTGCTACGTGATCATCCCTCAATTTGCTCCGGTCCTGCTTCGCGACTGTGTACGCACCGGCCGGCCCCGTTAGCTTTTTGCTGCGCGCACACGCGCGCTGACGAGAACGGGGGGGGACCGTGAACTACTCGGAGCGCTGGCAGGAGATCTTCGGGCCGCCGGCGGGCGGCGCCACGATGACGCTCGCCTCGACGGCACCCGAGTCCGGTGCTTCCGGCTCGGCCGATCTCCAGCACAGTGGCGGCCCGTGGACCAGCGCTTCGGGCACGGCGGGTGAGCTGCGCACCAGCACCGAGACGAGCCGGTCGGCCCTCGGCCCCGGCCACGAGGGAGTCACGACGGGCGGCGCGGGCCTCGGCGCGGTCGCCGCCCTTGCCGGCGTGCGGAAGTCCTGGGAAGACCGCCTCACGGCCGTACGCGACGAGTGCGAGGCCCTCCGAGGCAACCTGCTCACGGTCGCGAAGGAGATGGGCGAGACCGACACCGGGGTCCGGAACTCCTTCGCCGGCGTCGCGCGCAGGCCGGAGGGCGACCGATGACGGCCGGCACCCTCACCTGGCAACAGCTCCGCGACCTCAGGCTCGCCGAGTTCGAGGAGGCGGGTGACTCCTGGCACCAGGTCTCCGGGCGGTCGGACTCCGACCGCGTACGGGTCGACCGCGCCATGGCCGCCAGGCTTCATGAGACGCAGCGGAGCGAGTCGGCGGGGGCGGCTGTCGGCCGGCTCCGGCGCCTGAGCCGCAACTTCCAGTACATCCACAGCGAGTGCGGACTCGTCCGTAGCGCCCTCAATGGCCTTGCCGCAGATCTGGCGGAACCTCAGACCCGCTTGAAGCAGGCCCTCGCGGACGCCGGCACGCTGAACTTCACGGTCCACGAGGACGGTTCGGTCGGCTACCCCGCGGCCGAGGTCGCCGACCTCACCGGGGCGAAGCGGCAGGCCCCCGGCAGCACGGTCCACGGAAGCGCCCGCCTTCCCCTGGAGCCGCCCGGCCTCGGAACGGGCGGACAGTCCCCCCTGTATCCGGGCTCTTCGGGTTTCAAGCCCCTGAACCCGAATGCGGCGAAGGCACAGGACGTGGCCGACCGCATCGCGCGGGCCGTGCGGTCCGCACACGACATCGACGCCCGCTATACGAAGACGCTGAACGGCCTCAAGGCCGAGCAGGGCCTCGACGTCACCGAGGCGACCTTGAAGGATGTCGCCCACGACACCGCCGACGTCCGCGCCACCGCGGGCGGTCACCTTGCCGACGGCGTTCCGTTCGACAAGAGCCCCGCCGAACGCAAGGCGTGGTGGGACGGGCTCCCTGAGGAGCAGCGCCGCGAGTACCTGGACGTGGCCCCGGACATGATCGGTGGTCTGGACGGCATCCCGGCGGCGGTGCGGGACGAAGCGAACCGGACCTACCTTCCCGTGCTGATCGACGAGGTGTCCCGTCGGCACGACGGGGAATCCGAGACGCAGTTGGACGCGCTGCGGATGATCCGGGACAAGCTCGGCAAGCCGAGCGATCCGCCGATGTTCCTGCTGGGCATCGGCGACGAGGGCAACGGGCGCGCGATCGTGGCCTACGGCAACCCGGACACCTCGAAGAACGTGTCCGCCTACGTCCCCGGGCTGGGTACCAAGCTCGACGGCGAGTTCGTCAAGGACACGATGAAGCGTGCCCAGGACACCGCCATCGGCGCCCGGCGCGTGGATCCGTCCAGCGCCGCGATCGTCTGGCTCGGCTACGACGCGCCGAACTTCGCGCAGGTGGGGTCCACGGCCAACGCGGAGAAGGGCGCGCCGGCGTACAACCGGTTCATGGAGGGGCTCCTGGCGACGAACGAGAGCAAGGACCCCCACGTGACCGCCATCGGGCACTCGTACGGTTCCCTCACTGTCGGCACGGCCGCGAGGCAATCCGGCGGGATCCCCGGTGTGGACGATGTCGTCCTTCTCGGCAGCCCCGGCGTGGGCGTCGACAAGGCGCAGGACCTCGGGGTGAGCAAGGACCACGTCTACGTCGGAGCGGCGGACAACGATCCGGTCACCCACCTTCCGTCGAAGGGCGAGGCGGCCGCAGGGTTGCTGATGGGAGGTCCGACGGGAGTCCTGATCGCCCGCGACCTCCTGGACTGGGGCGACGACGACGTGTACTTCGGCAAGGACCCGGCGAGCGAGGCGTTCGGTGCGCGTCGGTTCAAGGTCGCCGACGGGCCCGGAATGGTCACGGACCTGGGGGGCTTCGACGCCCACTCCCAGTACTTCACTCCGGAGCTGGACCCGGAATCGGCGAAGAACATCGCCAGGATCGTCGGCGGGCAGCCCGGAAAGATCACGACGGAGGAGTACCGATGACTCGGCGGACACGGGGCACTCGGGTCGCCCTGAGCGTTCTCCTCGCGGGCGTGGTGCTCGCGGGGTGTGGAGTCATGGGCGGCGGAGGAGCTACGACAGGCATGAACATGCAGGGCGCGGCGGATCGCGCGGACGCGATTCTGGACACGACGCTGAGCGCGGTCGTGCCGGCCGTCCAGTGGGACCACGCCACGACGACATCCGGCAGCTGCACGGTGACGCGGCGCCGGACGGTGACGACCATCGTCTCCGAGCAGCGGCGCGGCAACCTCCTCGGAGTCGTCGAACGGTCCTGGAAGAAGTCCGGGTACGAGATCACCGGAATGAACCGCGACCGGGAGATGCCGGCCGTCTTCGCTCGGACGTCCGACGGCTTCGAGCTGAGTCTGGAGGTCGGCTACAAGGGGCAGGTCTTCTTCGACGTCACCACCCCGTGCGTCGAGGAGTCCGAGGTTGCCGAGCCCACCTCAAGGCCCAACGGTCCCGCCTACCCGCTCGGCAAGATCCCGACCCCCAACGTCCGATCCGACTTCTGGTCCGCCACGACGCCCCTCTCCTGAACTGAGAGCATGGGCCCCATGGCTACTCATGTGATCACCGGAGCCGGTTCCGGCATCGGCGCCGCCGTCGCTCGGCGGCTGCACGCGCGCGGGGACGAGCTCGTGCTGCACGCGCGGGACGCGGGGCGGGCGAAGGAGTTGGCGGCGGAGTTCCCCGGGGCCCGGACGCTCGTCGGCGACCTCGCCGACCCGGACCGGCTCTCCTGGGCGTTCTCGCACCAGAGTCTGCCCGAGCGGGTCGACACCCTGCTGCACATCGCCGGCGTCGTCGACCTCGGCCCGGTCGGCGACCTCACCCCGAAGACCTGGCACCACCAGCTCAACGTCAATCTGGTCGCGCCCGCCGAGCTGACCCGCCACCTCCTGCCCCAACTGCGGGTCTCCAAGGGGCATGTCGTGTTCGTGAACTCGGGCGCCGGGCTCACCGCGCACGCCGAGTGGGGCGCGTACGCCGCCTCCAAGCACGGTCTGAAGGCGCTCGCCGACTCCCTGCGCCACGAAGAGCACGCCCACGGCGTGCGGGTCACGTCTGTCTACCCGGGGCGGACCGCGAGCCCCATGCAGGCGAAGGTGCACCAGCAGGAGGGCAAGGAGTACGACCCGGGGAAGTGGATCGACCCGGAGTCGGTGGCCACCACGATCGTCATGGCGATCGACCTCCCGCGCGACGCCGAGGTCAACGACCTGACCGTGCGACCGGGGCGCTGACGACACGATGACGGGGGCGGAGGCGGGGACCGGCACGGGCGCGGGGCGGAACTCGATCACCGGCGGGACGCAGGGCACCGTCGTCCAGGCCGGGCACATCGAGCACCTTGTCGTCCAGCAGACGCCGCCGCCCGCCGACGAGGTGACCGTCGCCCCGCCCTGGGGCCTGCGCGGCGCCCCGCTGCGCGGCCGCGCCGAGCTGCTCGCCCGGCTCCTCGCCGCCTCCGGCACGCACGTCCTCTACGGCCTCGGGGGCGTCGGCAAGACGAGCCTCGCCCTCGAGGTCGCCGATGCCTTCGCGCGGAACGGCGCCCCCGTGTGGTGGGTCGCCGCCCAGGACGCCGGCCGGCTCTCGGGCGGGCTGCGCGCGATCGCCCGGCGGCTCGGACTGGGCGAGGACGAGCTGGCCGCCGGCCAGACCGCCGACCTGCTGTGGGAGCGGCTGGCCGCGCTGCCCGAACCCTGGCTCCTCGTCCTCGACAACGCCGACGACCTCGCCCTCCTCGACGGGCCCGGGGCGCTCGCCGCCGGTACGGGCCTGGTCCGTGCGCCGTCCGCCGCCGGGCTCGTCCTCGTCACCACCCGCGACGGCGACCCCGCCTCCTGGGGCACCGGGCCGGTCCTGCACCCCCTCGGCGCCCTGCCCGGCCCGGACGGCGCCCGCGTCCTCACCGACCGGGCGGGCGCGGACGCCGGCGCCGACCCGGACGCCGCCGCACTCTCCCGGCGCCTCGGCGGGCTGCCGCTCGCCCTCGACAGCGCCGGGCGCTACCTGGCCTCCGTCGCCGAACGCCCCGCCTTTCTCCGTACGCCCGGCGAACCCGCCACGTACGCCGCCTATCTCGCCGCCCTCGGCGCCGGGGACGTCACCGTCGACGGCGACGGCACCCTCGCCCGCATCTGGGCGATGTCCCTGCGCCTGCTGCGCGACCGCGGCCACACCCACGCGGACGCGCTGCTGCGCCTCCTCGCCGGCTTCGCGGACGCGCCCGTGCCGCTGCGGGTGTTCGCCCCCGGGCGGGTCGACATCCCGCCGGGCGAGCTGTGGGCCTGCCTCCAGGCCCTGGACCGCCTGGGGCTCGTGTCCCTGAGCGGGGACGGGGAGCCGGTGGTGTCGCTGCACCCGCTCGTCCGGGACGCCCACCGCGCCGGGCGGGAGCGGCTGTCGGCCGCGCTGGCGCTGGAGAGCGGGGAGCCGGAGGAACACGGACCGCTGTGGCCGCTGCTCGAACCGCACCTGCTGGACGGGCTGGCCCCCGGCACCCCGGCGGAGGTCTGGGAGGCGGCGGTCCTCGCCGTACGCTCGCTCGCCGCGCGCGGACTGCTGTCGGGCGCGGGCGCTGCGGCGCGCACGGTACGGGCGGGCACCGCCCGCGACCTGACGGCCGATCACCCCGTGGCCCGGCTGGCCCGTCTCCAGGAGGGGCGGACCCTGACGGCGCTCGGCGAGGCGGGGCGTGCCCTCGACGTGCTCACCCCCCTCGCCGGGGAGTGCGCGGGCGCGCTCGGCGCCGAGGACCCGTTCACGCTGGAGGTCCGCCACGAGCGGGCCATCGCGCTGCAGATGGCGGGCGACTACGACGCCTCCCGGGACGAGAACGCCGCGGTGCTCCGGGCCCGCCTCCGGCTCCTGGGCCCGGACCACTGGAAGAGCCTGCACACCCGTCACAACCTCGCCATGGACCTCGCCCTCCTCGGGCGCACGCGCGAGGCCCTGGCCGAGCTGGAGGCCGTCCTCGAGGGGGAGGGCCGCACCCTCGGGCGGGAGCACTACGACACCCTCACGACCCGGGAGAACCGGGCCATCATGCTGCGCGTGCTCGGCGACACGGACGTCGCCCTCGCCGAGCTCACCACCGTCGCCGAGGCCCGGCACCGGCTGCTGGGCCCCGACCATCCGGACACCCTCACCGCCCGGTTCAACGTGGCGACCCTGCTGCCCGCGGACCGGGCCCGCGCCGAGATGGCCGCCGTCCTCGACGCCCGCGTCCGGGTCCTGGGCCCCGACCACCAGGTCACGCGTGCCACGGCGGAGGCCGTGGCACGTACGCTTCCCGAGTGAGCGACGAGAGCGACAACAGTGAGAAGACCGCGTTCCCGTGGGGTCCGGCCACCGGCGTCGGATCCCTGCCCGGCGGGGACGCCCGCGAGGCCGCGAAGACCGTGACCGGATCCTTCGAGGACTTCCCCTTCCTCGCGGAACTGCCCGCCCGGGGGCCCGGCGCGGACATGATCGGGCGGACCGCCGGCATGCTCGTCGAGCTGTACGCGCACGTGGAGCCCAGCGGCTGGCGGATCAGCGACCGGCCGGGGCGGGACACCCGGCGCGCGGTGTCGTGGCTGGGGGAGGACCTGGACGCGCTGGAGGAGTTCACCCAGGGGTACGAGGGACCGCTCAAGGTGCAGGTGGTGGGGCCGTGGACGCTGGCGGCCGCCCTGGAGCTGCGCGGCGGCGAGGCCGCGCTCGGCGACGCGGGGGCCTGCCGGGACCTGACCGGCTCGCTCGCCGAGGGGCTGCGCGGACACCTCGCGGACGTGCGGAGGCGGGTCCCCGGAGCCCGGATCGTGCTCCAGCTGGACGAGCCTTCGCTGACCTCCGTCCTGCTCGGCCGGGTCCGTACCGCCAGCGGCTACCGCACCCACCGCGCCGTCGACCGGCAGGTCGTGGAGAGCGCCCTGCGCGAGCTGACCGAGGTGCACGACGGGCCCGTGATCGTGCACTCCTGCGCGCCCGGCGTGCCGTTCGCGCTGCTGCGCCGGGCCGGCGTGGCCGGTGTGTCGTTCGACTTCTCCCTGCTCACCGAGCGTGACGAGGAGCCGATCGGGGAGGCCGTGGAGGCCGGGACCAAGCTCTTCGCCGGTGTGGTGCCGTCCACGGACCCGGCCTCGGGGGCATTGTCGGACCCGGGAGGTAGCGTCATGGGTGTCAGGACGCTGTGGCGCAGGCTGGGGCTGCATCCGGGGACCCTCGCGGAGTCCGTGGTGGTCACCCCGACCTGTGGCCTCGCGGGTGCTTCGCCGGCGTACGCCCGCAAGGCGCTCGCACACTGCGCCCGGGCGGCGAGATCGCTCGCGGACAACCCAGAGTGACCGGGTTTCAGGCATCGGGAGGACGAGGAACGGTGGCAGTCGAACAGGGGGCCCCCGCCGAGGCGCGGGAGAAGCACGCCGAGCTGGCGGAGCAGGTCGAGGAGCACCGCTTCCGGTACTACGTGAAGGACCAGCCGGTCGTCAGCGACGCGGAGTTCGACACGCTCCTGCGGTCCCTGGAGGCCCTGGAGGAGCAGTATCCGGAGCTGCGCACACCGGACTCGCCGACCCAGAAGGTCGCCGGGACCTACGCGACGGACTTCGCCCCGGTCGAGCACCGCGAGCGCATGATGTCGCTGGACAACGCGTTCGAGGACGAGGAGCTGGGCGCCTGGGCCGAGCGCGTCGCGCGGGACGCCGGCACCTCCGACTACCACTACCTGTGCGAGCTCAAGGTCGACGGCCTCGCGGTCAACCTCACGTACGAGCACGGACGGCTCACCCGCGCCGCGACCCGCGGCGACGGCCGCACCGGCGAGGACATCACGCCGAACGTGCGGACGATCGCCGACATCCCGGAGCGCCTGCGCGGCGAGCGCATCCCGGACCTCGTGGAGATCCGCGGCGAGGTCTACTTCCCGATGGAGGGCTTCGAGGGGCTCAACGCGCGCCTGGTCGAGGCCGGCGACAAGCCCTTCGCCAACCCGCGCAACGCGGCGGCGGGTTCGCTGCGCCAGAAGGACCCGAAGGTGACGGCGAGCCGGCCGCTGCACATGGTGGTGCACGGCATCGGCGCCCGCGAGGGCTTCGACATCACCCGGCTCTCGGAGACGTACGAACTGCTCCACGAGTGGGGTCTGCCCACCGCCCGGCACAACAAGGTCGTCGGGTCCCTCGACGAGGTCCGCGCCTTCATCGCGTACTTCGGTGAGAACCGGCACTCGGTGGAGCACGAGATCGACGGTGTCGTCGTCAAGCTCGACGAGATCGCCCTCCAGGGCCGGCTCGGCTCCACCGCGCGCGCCCCGCGCTGGGCGATCGCCTGGAAGTACGCGCCGGAGGAGGTCAACACCAAGCTCGTCGACATCAAGGTCGGTGTCGGCCGCACCGGGCGCGTCACGCCGTACGCGCAGGTCGAGCCGGTGACGGTGGCCGGGTCCGAGGTCGAGTTCGCCACCCTGCACAACCAGGACGTGGTGAAGGCCAAGGGCGTGCTGATCGGCGACACGGTCGTGCTGCGCAAGGCCGGTGACGTGATCCCGGAGATCCTCGGCCCGGTCGCGGACCTGCGCGACGGGACCGAGCGGGAGTTCGTGATGCCGGCGGCGTGCCCGGAGTGCGGCACGCCGCTGAAGCCGATGAAGGAAGGCGACATCGACCTGCGCTGCCCCAACGCGCGGTCGTGCCCCGCCCAGCTGCGCGAGCGGCTGTTCTTCCTGGCCGGCCGGCAGTGCCTGGACATCGAGAACTTCGGCGTGGTCGCGGCGGCGGCGCTCACCCGCCCCCTGGAGCCCGCCGCGCCGCCGCTGGCCGACGAGGGCGACCTTTTCGACCTGACGATCGAACAGCTGCTGCCGATCAAGGCCTACGTCCGTGACCCGGACAGCGGACTGCCCAAGCGGGACCCGAAGACGGGTGAGGAGAAGGTCGTCACCGTCTTCGCCAACCAGAAGGGCGAGCCGAAGAAGAACGCGCTGGCGATGCTGGCGAACATCGAGGCGGCGAAGACCCGCCCGCTCGCCCGCTTCCTCAACGGCCTGTCCATCCGCCACGTCGGCCCGGTCGCGGCCGAGGCCCTGGCGCGGCAGTTCCGCTCCCTGGAGCGCATCGAGCAGGCCACCGAGGAGGAGCTGGCGGCCGTCGACGGCGTCGGCGGGATCATCGCCGCCGCCGTGAAGCAGTGGTTCGCCGAGGAGTGGCACCGGGAGATCGTGCGCAAGTGGCGGGCGGCCGGGGTGAGCTTCGAGGACGAGGGCGCCGGCGAGGACCAGGGGCCGCGTCCGCTGGACGGCCTGACCGTGGTCGTGACGGGCACCCTGCAGAACTTCACCAGGGATGGCGCAAAAGAGTCGCTGCAAGCCGTCGGTGCGAAGGTCGCCGGTTCCGTTTCGAAGAAGACCGCCTTTGTCGTCGTCGGGGACAACCCGGGCTCCAAGTACGACAAGGCGATGCAGCTGAAGGTTCCGGTTCTGAACGAGGAAGGCTTCGTCATCCTGCTCGAACAAGGACCCGAAGCCGCGTTGGAGGCGGCTCTCCCCGCCGAGGGCTAGGCCGCCACCCGGCCGCGGAGGCTCACCCGTTCGGCGCATACCAGATCGTTAGGGGTGGCCAGGTCGCATTCGGGCAAGAGATGGAGAGCGCTGCCCGTCAGAGCCCTCCGCGGCCTAGTGTGGTGACCGTGCGTCCGCCGCGCACGGCCGCGTGAGGGCCCTGCCGGCGCGAGCAGGAGCAGGACACGCGGTACGGCACGCGGCGGGACGACGGCCCAGTGGCATGTCGACGGCCCGCGATGCGACGCACCGCCGGCTGTGAGAGGGACGGGAATGAAACCGACCGAGAGTGCCGCCCCGGTCGCACGGCCCCAGGGCCGTGCGGCGTTCGTGGGCATCACCTCCGGGCTGCCCGCAGCTTTGACGGGCATCGCCGCCGTCGCGCTCGCCGCCGGTCTCTACCGGGCGCTGAGCAGCGGCGAGGGACTCTTCCCCGGCGGATCCGCCGGCTGGTCCCTCGCCGTCCTCACCGGACTGATCGTCGGCCATCTCGTGGCCCTCGGCCGCGACCGCTGGTGGGGCGGCACCGGATCCGGCGCCGCCCTCACCCTCGCCGTCCTGCTCCTCTACGGCTGGGTCCCGGCCTCCCTGGTCTCGCTCACCGTCGTCGTCCTGGTCGCCGCCGCCCGCCGGCACCGCTGGCGCCAGGGCATGCTGCACGGCGCCGTGGACGTCATCGGCACCGGCATCGCCGCGCTCGTGCTCGCCACCTTCGGGGACGTCCCCACCGTCGCGGAGCCCTGGCGGCCCCTCGACTGGGGGATCGCCGACGTACCGGAAGTGATGCTCGCCGCCGTCGCCTACCTCGTGGCGACCCGGCTCATGCTGTGGTACGCGCTCGCCCCGCAGACCGCCGGACTGCCCACGCCCGCCCGCGCCGCCCTGCTCCGCCAGGGGCTCGTCGCCGTCGCCCTGCTCGGCATCGCCCCCCTCATCTGCGTCGTCGCGGCCGCCGGCCCCGCGGTCCTGCCGCTCTTCGCCGTCCCGCTCATCGCCCTCGACTCCACCTTGTGGATCGCCCGCGCCCGGGCCGAGGAGCAGCTGCGCGACCCGCTCACCGGACTGCCGAACCGGCAGTGGCTCCTGGAACGCACCTGGACCGCCCTGGAGGAGGCCGAGAGCGAGGGGGTCCGCTCCGCACTCGTGCTGATCGACCTCGACCGCTTCCGTTCGGTCAACGACACCCTCGGGCACCTCGCCGGCGACCGGCTGCTCCTCCAGATCGCCGAACGCCTCCGGCTCGCCCTGCCGCGCGGCGCCGAGGCCGCCCGGCTCGGCGGGGACGAGTTCGCCGTCCTGCTGCCCGCCGCCGACTCCACCACCAGCGCCCAGCGGGTCGCCCGGCACCTCGTCGCCGAGCTGTCCTCGCCGCTCGACCTCGACGGGCTCACCCTCGTCCTCGAGGCCAGCGCCGGCGTCGCCGTCTTCCCCGAGCACGCCCTCGACGCCGAGGGCCTGCTGCGCCGCGCCGACGTCGCGATGTACCAGGCCAAGCGGGACCGCACGGGAGTCGAGGTCTACGAGTCCAAGCGCGACTCCAACACCCCCGACCGCCTCGGCCTCCTCGGCGACCTGCGCCGCGCCCTCGACGCCGGCGAGGTCGAGCTGCACTACCAGCCCAAGGTCCGCTTCGACGGGCAGGTCGCCGGCCTGGAGGCGCTGGTCCGCTGGGTGCACCCGGAGCGCGGAAAGGTCCCGCCCGACGAGTTCATCGCCATCGCCGAGTCCTCCGGCCTGATGCCCCACCTCACCGAGTACGTCCTGGAGACCGCGCTCGCCCAGGTGGCCCGCTGGCGTGCCCAGGGCCTCGACGTGCCCGTCGCCGTCAACGTCTCGCCCCGCGACGTCCACACCCCCGGCTTCGCCGGCGCCGTCGCGGCCCGGCTCGCCCGGCACGGTGTGCCGGCCGGCGCGCTCCAGCTGGAGATAACGGAGCACGTGCTCCTGGAGGACCCCCAGCGCGCCGCCGACACCATGGCCGGGCTCACCGGTCACGGCGTCAAGATGTCCCTCGACGACTTCGGCACCGGTTACTCCTCCCTGGTGCACCTGCGCCGGCTGCCGGTGAGCGAACTGAAGATCGACCGCTCCTTCGTCGCCCGGCTCGCCGTCGACACCGAGGACGCCGAGATCGTCCGCTGCACCGTCGACCTCGCGCACTCCCTCGGGCTGCTCGTCGTCGCCGAGGGCGTCGAGGACGACGAGACCTGGGAGCGCCTGCGCGACCTGGGCTGCGACGCCGTCCAGGGCTGGCTGGTGGCCGCCGCGATGCCTCCCGGCGAGGCCACCGCCTGGCTCCTCGCCCGTGGCGAGCACGGCTGGCGCCGCCCCTCCGAGCTGGCCGCGAACGCGGCGATCGCCGAGGTCGGGCCGTCCTCGGACCACGTCGTCCAGTAGCCGCGGGAAGCCCGTCCGGACCGTCCCGAGGACGGCGTACGGGGCACGGGGAGCCCCCGCGGGGGCAAACCGTTTCACGGGTACCGGTGCGGGCCCCATAGGATTGGGCCAACACCATCAGACTCACCCCGTGAGGATCCGCATGCCTGGCATCACGCGCGAGGAGGTCGCCCACCTCGCACGGCTGGCACGTCTGGAGCTCAAGGCCGAAGAACTCGACCACTTCGCCGGACAGCTCGACGACATCATCGGCGCGGTCGCCCGCGTCTCCGAGGTCGCAGACCAAGACGTACCGCCGACCTCCCACCCGCTGCCGCTGACCAATGTCATGCGCGCGGACGAGGTCCGTCCGTCGCTCACCCCCGAGCAGGCGCTCTCCGGCGCCCCGGCCCAGGAGCAGCAGCGTTTCAAGGTGCCGCAGATCCTGGGGGAGGACTAAGAACGTCATGACGGACAACAGCACCATCATCAAGCTCACCGCCGCCGAGATCGCGGCGAGGATCGCCTCCGGCGAGCTCACCGCCGTCGAGGTGACCGAGGCCCACCTGGCCCGCATCGAGGCCGTCGACGAGAAGGTCCACGCCTTCCTGCACGTCGACCGCGAGGGCGCCCTCGCCCAGGCCCGCGCCGTGGACGAGAAGCGCGCCCGCGGCGAGAAGCTCGGCCCGCTGGCCGGCGTCCCGCTGGCACTCAAGGACATCTTCACGACCCAGGGCGTGCCCACGACGGTCGGCTCGAAGATGCTCGAGGGCTGGATCCCGCCGTACGACGCGACCCTGGTCAAGAAGCTCAAGGCCGCCGACGTGGTGATCCTGGGCAAGACCAACATGGACGAGTTCGCGATGGGCTCCTCCACGGAGAACAGCGCCTACGGCCCGACCGGCAACCCCTGGGACCTGACCCGGATCCCCGGCGGCTCCGGCGGTGGCTCCTCGGCCGCGCTCGCCGCGTACCAGGCCCCGCTCGCCATCGGCACGGACACCGGCGGCTCGATCCGCCAGCCCGCCGCCGTCACCGGCACCGTCGGCGTCAAGCCGACCTACGGCGCGGTCTCCCGCTACGGCATGGTGGCCTTCTCCTCCTCGCTCGACCAGGGCGGCCCCTGTGCCCGTACGGTCCTCGACGCGGCCCTGCTGCACGAGGCCATCGCCGGGCACGACCCGCTCGACTCGACCTCGATCGACGCCCCGGTCCCGCCGGTCGTCGAGGCCGCCCGCAACGGCTCGGTCGCCGGCATGCGCGTCGGCATCGTCAAGCAGTTCCGCGGCGAGGGCTACCAGGCCGGTGTCGTGCAGCGCTTCGACGAGTCCGTCGAGCTGCTCAAGTCGCTGGGCGCCGAGATCGTCGAGCTGGACTGCCCGTCCTTCGACCTGGCGCTCTCCGCGTACTACATCGTCGCGCCGTCCGAGTGCTCCTCGAACCTGGCCCGCTTCGACGGTCTGCGCTACGGCCTGCGCACCGGCGACGACGGCACCCGGTCCGCCGAGGACGTCACCGCGCTCACCCGCGAGGCCGGCTTCGGCCCCGAGGTCAAGCGCCGCATCATCCTCGGCACCTACGCGCTGAGCTCCGGCTACTACGACGCGTGGTTCGGCTCGGCCCAGAAGGTCCGCACCCTCATCACCCGCGAGTTCGAGCAGGCCTTCGAGCAGGTCGACGTGATCGTCTCCCCGACGACCCCGACCACCGCCTTCCCGATCGGCGAGCGCGCCGACGACCCGATGGCGATGTACCTCGCGGACCTGTGCACCATCCCGACCAACCTGGCCGGCAACGCCGCCATGTCGCTGCCCTGCGGCCTGGCGCCGGAGGACGGTCTGCCGGTCGGTCTGCAGATCATCGCCCCCGCCCTGAAGGACGACCGCCTGTACAAGGTCGGTGCCGCCGTCGAGGCCGCCTTCGTGGAAAAGTGGGGCCACCCGCTGCTTGAGGAGGCTCCGTCGCTGTGAGTTCCAGTGCACTGCAGAAGGCCAAGGGCTTCAAGAAGTCCAAGACCGGTACGTATCTGTCGATGGCCACCACGGCGTTCGGCGCCGTGACGGTGACCAAGCAGATCAAGAAGGCCCGTAACGAGCACGACACGCTCAAGCTCGTCGACGCCGTCGTGTCCGCCGCCGCCATCGTCACCGGCCTCGCGATCCTGTACCGCGAGCTGAAGCGCCTCGGCGACGACGACGTCCTGCTGGGCTGAGAGGGAAGTTCCACCGTGACTGTCACTGAACTGCTGTCGTACGAGGCGGCACTCGCCGAGTACGACCCCGTCATGGGCCTGGAGGTCCATGTCGAGCTCGGCACCAGGACGAAGATGTTCTGCGGCTGCTCGACCGAGCTCGGCCAGGACGCCAACACGCAGACCTGTCCGACCTGCCTCGGCCTGCCCGGCGCGCTGCCGGTGGTCAACGAGGTCGGCGTCGAGTCCGCCATCAAGATCGGTCTCGCGCTGAACTGCGAGATCGCCGAGTGGTGCCGCTTCGCCCGGAAGAACTACTTCTATCCGGACATGCCGAAGAACTTCCAGACCTCCCAGTACGACGAGCCCATCGCCTTCGACGGCTACCTGGACGTCCAGCTGGAGGACGGCGAGATCTTCCGTGTGGAGATCGAGCGCGCCCACATGGAGGAGGACACCGGCAAGTCCACCCACATCGGTGGCGCGACCGGCCGCATCCACGGCGCCTCGCACTCGCTGCTCGACTACAACCGGGCCGGCATCCCGCTCATCGAGATCGTCACCAAGCCGATCGTCGGCGCGGGCGAGCGGGCTCCCGAGGTCGCCAAGGCGTACGTGGCGGAGCTGCGCGAGCTGATCCGCGCCCTGGGCGTCTCCGAGGCGCGCATGGACAAGGGCCAGATGCGCTGCGACGTCAACCTGTCGCTGATGCCGAAGGGGTCCGACACCTTCGGCACGCGCTCGGAGACGAAGAACGTCAACTCGCTCCGCTCCGTGGAGCGCGCGGCGCGCTTCGAGGTCCAGCGCCACGCGGCGGTCCTCTCCTCCGGCGGCACCGTCATCCAGGAGACCCGCCACTTCCACGAGGACGACGGCACCACCACCTCGGGCCGCATCAAGGACAACGCCGAGGACTACCGCTACTTCCCCGAGCCGGACCTGGTGCCGGTGGCCCCCTCCCGCGAGTGGGTCGAGGAGCTGCGGAAGGGCCTGCCGGAGCTGCCGCGCGTGCGCCGCAACCGGCTGCGCGAGGAGTGGGGGGTGTCCGAGCTGGACATGCAGGCCATCCTCAACGCGGGTGCGGTCGACCCGATCGTCGCCACGACCGAGGCGGGCGCCGACGCTGCGTCGGCCCGTAAGTGGTGGATGGGCGAGCTGGCCCGCAACGCCAACGAGCGGGGCGTCGCCCTGGACGAGCTCCCGATCACCCCGGCGGACGTCGCCCGCGTGTCGGCCCTGGTCGCCTCCGGCGACCTGAACGACAAGCTGGCCCGCCAGGTCATCGAGGGCGTCCTCGCGGGCGAGGGCACCCCGGACGAGGTCGTCGAGAAGCGCGGTCTGAAGGTCGTCTCCGACGACAGCGCGCTCGGCGCGGCGGTCGACGAGGCCATCGCCGGCAACGCGGCCATCGCCGACAAGATCCGCGGCGGCAAGGTCGCCGCGGTCGGCGCCCTGGTCGGCGCGGTCATGAAGGCCACCCGTGGCCAGGCCGACGCGGCGAAGGTCAAGGACCTGATCCTGGAGAGGCTGGGCGTCAGCGAGGGCTGACCCCCGCCGCTCCGCACGGCAGATCCGCTCCGCACGGCAGAAGAGGGCGGCCCCGCACCGGACTTCCGGTGCGGGGCCGCCCTCTCGCGCTGTGCCCCGGGACGCCGCGGCGCCCGGCAAGCTCCGGAAGAGACGGCCTAGCGGCGCAGGATCGGGGCGGCGATCACCCCGCTGCCCGAGTCGGAGCAGGAGGAGGACTCCACCTTCAGCCGCAGCCGGAGCACTCCGGCGATCTTCAGGGTGCGGGAGATCGGCTTGCCGAGGACGACGGTCTCGTTGAACAGGGCCGGCTGGTCGTCCACGGAGATGACGATCCGGGCCTCCTCGATCTTCGACTTGTCGTCGATGCCGGCGGTGAACTCGAAGGTCTGCCACTCGCGGTTGAGGTCGTACTCCACGTAGGCGCCGTTGTAGCAGTCGCCGTGCAGGGCGGCGCCGTACTCCTTGGTGTTGATCTTGGCCGGGCCGACCGTGAAGGAGTCGGGCTCGCTGACCGAGGAGAGCGTGGTCAGGTCCGCCATGGGCACGTCGGGGAGCGAACCGGGGTCGTACGAGGGGCTGGCGGAGGCGTCCGGGTCGGTGGACTCCGTGTCCGTCGGCTCGGGCGAGGGCGACTCCGTGGTGGGCTCCTCGGTCGGCGTGGGCGCGGTGGTGGCCGGGGCGGAGGAGGTCGAGCCGCCGCCCTTCGCGGCGGCGTCCTCCTTCTTGTCCTTGTCGCCGAGCAGCTCGACCCCGAGCACCGCGAGGACGGCGATCACCACGACGGCGGCGACGGCGCCGAGGACGAGGCCGGTGCGCCGCTTGCGCCGCGGCGGCCCGGGCGGTCCCGTGACGGGCTGCTGCGGCGACGGCGAGGGCTCCGCCCGGAGCGGCGGCTGCGGGGTGAGCGGGATCGGGTACGTGGGCTCCCCGAAGCCCTGGGGTGCGCCCGGGGCCACCGTCGGCGGACCGGCCGGTGGCGGTGGCGTCGCCGGGGCGGCGAGCGGGGGCACGACGGGCGGCACGGGGGCGGGGACGGCGTCCTGGACGGCCGGGCGGTTCGTCGTGGTGGTCGACACGACGCCGTGCCGTACGTCCTTCACCCAGGACGACAGGCTGACCGGCCGCCGCTCGGGCTCGGCCGCGGCGATGCTCAGCACCCGGGCGCGCTGCTCCTCGGTCAGGCCGGCGATGTGCGGCAGCCCGGCGAGCGCCGCGGACAGCTGCTCGGGGACGGTCGGCGGGGCCTGTCCGCTGAGCAGGAAGTAGGCGATGGCGCCGAAGGCGTACCGGTCGGAGCCCGGGGTCCGCTTCCCCTCGAAGACCTCGGGGGCCGCGTAGCCGGGGGTGAACCACACCTCCGCCGTCTGGTGGTCGGCGGTCAGCTTGCTGAGGCCGAAGTCGACGAGGGTGGCCTGGCCGTGCTGGTCGACCATGACGTTGCCGGGGGAGAGGTCGCCGTGCACGACGGTACGGCCCGACGGGGTCGCCTTGCCCGAGTGCAACCAGTCGAGGACGTCGGCGAGCTGCTCCAGGGTGCGCATCACCTCGCGGCGCTCGGAGGGGGCGGCGAGGGTGCGTTCGGCCCGCCAGTCGCGCAGGTCGAGCCCGTCGACGTGGTTCATGACCAGGACGAGGGCCCGGCCGCTGAGCGTCTCCGCCTCGCCGGGGCGGTGGATCGGCGGGCCCTGGAAGTGCTCGCGGACGCCCACCACGCCGGGGCGGTGCACGAAGCGGAGTAGTTCGGCCTGTTCGTTCCACTTCTGGCTGACACGCTCGAACAGCTCCGGCGTGATCGTCGTCTTGGAGTCGAGCACCTTGACGACGACGGGTTCCGTTCCGCCCGCCAGCTCGATCTCCGCGAGGTAGAGAACGGCCTCGCCGCCCCGTCCGATGGACCTCAGGAGGCGGTACCGGTCGGGCGCCGTGTCCGGCCCGATGTGATGCGCAGTCCCGCTCAATCTTCCCCCACGTCACGTGAATTGACAGGCGATCAGCTTGCCGCTCACGGCGAGGTGGGGTCAACCGAGCTGATATACGATCACGATTGATCGACTTCTGCTGAATCCGGTCGCATTGTCACGATGCGACTCATGTGTACAGGGGGAATACATGTCCGACGTGAGCAATCGAAGGGGTCGAAGACTCCTGACGCTCCTGGTCGCCGGTGCCGTCTCGGTCATCGGTCTCCAGGCCGGCCCGCTCACCTCCGAGGCGGCCGCGGCCACGCCCGACGGCGGTCGGTTCCAGGGCGTCAACTGGGCCGACCCGCGGGACAACTACGCCGACGACGCCGTGGTGCCGACCGGTCTGTCGACCGAGGACGACTATCTGACGACGTACTACAAGTCGGCCGCCGTGGTCGGGCAGTTCCAGAGCAAGTTCGGGGCCAACACCGTCCGGCTTCCCGTCAACCCGGCCTCGGTGAACGGCCCTTGGTGGGACTCCTACCGCGGTGCGATCGACGCCGCCGTCGGCCGGGGCGTCAAGGTCGTGCTCGGCTACTGGGAGGGCCCGGGCGCCGCCAAGGACGGCCGGATCGACGACAAGGCCGCGTACGACGCCATGTGGCGGACGGTCGTCGACCGGTACGGCGACACCGGCCGGGTCTACTTCGAGCCGATGAACGAGCCGTTCGGCTACTCCGCGACCGAGTGGGCCGACACCGCGGCCGGCTGGCTCTCCGCCTACGGGGCCATCGTCCCGCGCGAGCGCGTCCTCGTCGGCGGCGTCGGCTACAGCGAGGACGTCCGGCCCGTGTGCGCCGACCCGCGCCTGGCCGGCACCCACCTGTCCCTGCACCAGTACGGCTTCTGGCACCAGGACTGGACCGACCCCGCCCGGTGGGCCGCCGACCTGCGCGCCAGGGTGGGGAACTGCGCGTCGCGGACCGTGCTCACCGAGTTCGGGACCGAGCTGACCACCGGCCTCGACTACAACGGTCCGGTCAACGGGCGCTGGGCGGTCGCCACCCTCAAGGGCCAGACCGACACCGTGCGCGAGCTGGGCATCGGCTCGGTCTACTGGCCCGGTCTGCGGGCCGGCGACAGCTACAGCCTCACCGAGCTGCAGGGCACCGGCACGGACCTGACCCTGCGCACCACCAACACCTCGGCCGCCGACCGGCTGGCCTGGGCCTGGTGGGGCACCGGCCGTCCGGCCACCACCTCGGGCGCACTGCGCGGCGTGGGCTCCGGGCACTGCCTGGACGTCCCGGGCGCCTCGCGCGAGCCGGGTACCAAGATGATCATCTGGTACTGCAACGGCAAGGAGAACCAGCAGTGGACGTACACGGCTGAGAAGGAACTCCGGGTCTACGGGAACATGTGCCTGGACGTCGACCACGGCGGCACCGCGGGAGGCACCCCGCTGATCCTGTGGCCCTGCAACGGCGGCACCAACCAGAAGTGGAACATCAACGCCGGCGGCTCGATCACCGCGCAGGACTCCGGCCTGGCGCTCGACGTCGGCGGCGCGTACACGGCCGCGGGCAGCGACGTCGGCCTCTGGTACGGCAACGGCGCCACCAACCAGCAGTGGCAGCGCCTCTGACGGCGTGACCCACGGTTCCCACGCCTGATCCGGTCCGGGGGGGCGCCGGGGCCACCCCCCCGCCCCCCCGCCCGTGAATCGCGCGCCCCCCCCCGGGGTGCACCACGGGCAACCCGCACAAAAACCGCCCCCCCCGACCACCCC
>NZ_JBIWOU010000004.1:233866-253681 GCF_044767915.1 Streptomyces sp. NPDC101191 | reverse complement strand
CCCGCTGGTGCGGCCCCCCCCGCGTTCCCCCCCGCCCCCCGGGGGGGGGGCCCCGCGCCCCCCCCCCCCGCCCCCCCCCGGACGTTCATGCGCGCGCCCCCGCCGGGTCTCCTCTCGGTCATCCCGTCTCACTAGCGTCCCCGCCGTACCACCCCCAATGGCTCGAAGGCGAACCATTGGCTGTCGATGAGGAGGTCGGGGCGTGGCACCGGAGATATCGCGCAGAAGGCTGCTCGCACTCGGCGGAGGCGCGCTCGGCGCCGCCGCCGCGGGGTCCCTGCTCCCGCCGTCACTGCAGGCGGCGATGGCGGCCGAGCCGCCGGCCGGCGGGATGGCGGCCGTGCGGCACGTGGTGATCCTCATGCAGGAGAACCGGTCGTTCGACCACTACTTCGGCACCCTGCGCGGTGTCCGGGGCTTCGGCGACCGCAACGCCGTCGAGCTGCCCACCGGACGTCCGGTGTTCGAGCAGCCCGGCCCGCTCGGCCGGACGGTGCTGCCCTTCCCGGTGCGCGGCGCCGCCGAGGCGCAGGCGAAGGACCTGCAGTACATCGGTGACCTCGACCACTCCTGGAGCGGCGGCGCCAAGGCCTGGCGCGACGGCTGGATGGACGGCTGGGTCTCCGCCAAGACCGCCGCCACCATGGCCTACTACGACCGCCGCGACATCCCGCTGCACTACGAGCTCGCCGACACCTTCACCGTCTGCGACGCCTACCACGCGTCCGTCCACACCTCCACCAGCCCCAACCGCAACCACCTGTGGTCAGGCTGGACGGGGTACGAGGCCGACGGCAGCCGCGCCGTCACCAACGCCGCCTACGCCGAGGACAGGCACCCCGGCTACGGCTGGCCCACCTACGCCGAGCGCCTGGAGGCCGCCGGGCGGAGCTGGAAGACGTACACCGAGTGGGAGAACTTCACCGACAACAACATCGAGTTCTTCACCACCTTCAAGCGGATCGCCCGCAAGGCGCTCGCCCCGACCGGCGGGCACACCTTCATGGAGTCGTTCTACGCCGCCGTCCGGGAGACCGGCGACGCGGCCGAGCGGGCCCGCCTCCTCGGCCTCCTGGAGGAGGGCGTGGCGACCCTCAGCGACGCCGAGCGCTCCCTCTTCGAGCGCGGGCTGCGCCGGGTCGAGAGCGGTACCCTCGCCGACGCCTTCCGCGCCGACGTCGCCGCCGGCTCCCTCCCGGAGGTCTCCTACCTGGTGCCCTCCGCCGTCGACTCCGAGCACCCCGGCGCCTCCTCGCCCGTCGCGTCCGCGAGCCTCGTCTACCGGGTGCTCGACGCCCTCGGCTCGCATCCCGAGGTGTGGCGGCACACCGTCGTCCTGCTCAACTACGACGAGAACGACGGCTTCTTCGACCACGTCCCGCCGCCGGTCCCGCCCGCCGACGACACCGACGAGCGCTGGAAGGGGCTGCCCACCGGACTCGGCATCCGCGTGCCGCTGCTCGTGATCTCCCCCTGGTCGGTGGGCGGCTACGTCTGCTCCGAGACCTTCGACCACACCTCCGTGATCCGCTTCCTGGAGAAGCTGACCGGGGTCGAGGAGCCCAACATCACGCCCTGGCGCCGGGCCGTCACCGGTGACCTCACCTCCGCCTTCGACTTCCGGCGGACCCGCAGGCTGCCGCCCGTCGAGCAGCCCGGCCCGATCCCGCCGTTCACCGGTCGCTGGCGGCCGCAGCCCCCGGCCGTCCAGTCGATGCCCGCGCAGGAGCCCGGCACCCGCCCGGCCCGCCCGCTGCCCTACCAGCCGGACGCCTTCGCGCGGATCGCGGACGGTCGGGCGACCGTCACGCTCCGCAACACCGGCCGGGCGAGCGCGCACTTCGCGCTGTATCCCTACGCGGGCGAGTTCGCCGTCCCGCAGCACACCGACGTCAGAGGCACGGGCGGCTGGGCGGTCCCCCTTCCGCGTGATCACTACCGCTTCACGATCACCGGGCCCAACGGCTTCCGCCGCGAGTTCGCGGGTCCGACGGCAGGCGGCGCCGAGCTCGTCTCGCGCATCGACCACCACGACCGCGACCTGCACCTCACCGTCCGCAACGACTCCGCGGCGCCGGTCACCTTCACCGTCCGGCCGCTCGGATACGTCGACTCCGACGACCTCGCCGACTGGACCCGCGAGGTGACCGTGAAGCCCGGGCGGTCGCGTACGGTCGTGCACTCCGCCGCCGACGCCCACGGCTGGTACGACGTCGAGGTGACCGGCCCCGAGGGCTTCCGCCGCCGCCTCATGGGACACATCGAGAACGGGCGCCCGAGCGTGTCCGGCTAGGGCGCCTCCTTCGGATCAGGCCGCGAGCCCGGCGAGATCCGAAGAGACGGCCCGGTCCCGCAGCTCAGGGCAGTCCGCCGGGCCCGCGTGCGGAGGTCCGGGACCTCGGTCCGAACCTCCGCCGCGCCCTGTGAGGATTGCCACGAAAGGGGCAAAGGATCACGTTTGGCTGCAACAGTGGGCGGCGGAGCACCGACCATCCGAGGAGCACGTCCTTTGGCAGCCATCGCACGATGGTGCATCAAGCACCGCCTCGCCACCGTCCTGCTCTGGCTCCTCGCCCTCGGCGGAGCCGTCACCGGAGCGGCCGTCGCGGGGAACGCGTACTCGAACGACTACGACGTCCCCGGCACCGAGTCGGGCCGCGCCGTCGCCCTCCTCGACAAGGGCTTCCACGGCGCCGGCGGCGACACCGACACCATCGTCTGGCACACCGACCGCGGCAGCGTCACGGCCCCGGACGTTGAGCAGCGCATGTCCGCGATGCTCAAGAAGGTCGAGAAGCTGCCCGGCGTCGCCACCGTCACCTCCCCGTACGGATCCGTGCCGGGGCAGATCAGCGAGGACGGGCACACCGCCTACGCCTCCGTCACCTTCGACGCCAAGGCCTCCGACATCCCGCAGGCCCAGGCCGAGGCCCTCGTCGACACCGCCAAGGCCGCCGCCACCCCCAGCGTCCAGGTCGAGCTGGGCGGCGAGGCCGTCGGCTCCACCGAGGCACCCAGCGCCCACATCGCCGAGATCGTCGGCGTGGCCGTCGCCGCGCTCGTCCTCTTCCTCGCCTTCGGCTCCCTCGCCGCCTCCGTGCTTCCCATCGCGACCGCCCTGGTCAGCGTGGGCATCGCGTACTCCGGGATCGCCCTCCTCGGGCACGTCATGACGGTCGCCGACTTCGCCCCCATGCTCGGCATGCTCGTCGGCCTGGGCGTCGGCATCGACTACGCGCTGTTCATCGTCACCCGGCACCGCAAGGGCCTCAAACGGGGCCTGCCCGTGGCCGAGGCCGCGCGGACCGCGGTCGCCACCACCGGCCGGGCCGTCGTGTTCGCCGGCGCCACCGTCTGCATCGCCCTGCTCGGCATGCTGATCCTGCGGCTCAGCTTCCTCAACGGCGTCGCCATCGCCGCCTGCCTCACCGTCGTCCTCACCGTCGCGGCCTCCGTCACCCTGCTGCCCGCGCTGCTGTCCTTCATCGGCATGCGCGCCCTCAGCCGCAAGGAACGCCGCCGGCTCACCGAGCACGGCCCCGAGCCCGAGCTGCCCACCACCTTCTCCGCCCGCTGGTCCCGCTTCGTCGAGCGCCACCCCAAGCTCCTCGGCGCCGTCGCCGCCGTCGTCATGGCGGTCCTGGCCCTGCCCACCTTCTCGCTCCACCTCGGCAGCTCCGACCAGGGCAACAACCCGGCGACCGCCACCACCCGCAAGGCCTACGACATGATCGCCGAGGGCTTCGGCCCCGGCACCAACGGGCCGCTCACCCTCGTCGCCCAGCTCGACGGCGCCGACGACCGGGTCGCCCTCGACGCGCTGCCGGCCCAGCTGGCGCACACCCAGGGCGTCGCGTCCGTCTCCCCGGTCACGTACAACCACGGCGCCGACACCGCCGTCCTCACCGTCGTACCCGAGTCCTCGCCCCAGTCCGAGGCCACCAGCGGGCTCGTCGACCGGCTCCGCGACGACGTCCTGCCGACGGCCGCGGACGGCACCTCGCTCCAGGTCCACGTCGGCGGCGTCACCGCCTCCTACGACGACTTCGCAGAGATCATTGTCGGCAAGCTGCCGCTCTTCGTGGGCGTCGTGATCGCGCTCGGCTGCGTCCTGCTGCTGCTCGCGTTCCGCTCCCTCGGCATCCCGCTCAAGGCCGCGCTCATGAACATCGCCGCCGTCGCGAGCGCGTTCGGAGTCGTCGTCGCGGTCTTCCAGTGGGGCTGGGGGAGCGAGCTGCTCGGCCTCGGCAGCGCCGGGCCCATCGAACCATTCCTGCCCGTGATCATGGTCTCGGTGCTCTTCGGACTCTCCATGGACTACCAGGTCTTCCTGGTCAGCCGGATGTACGAGGAATGGCTGGAGACCGGCGACAACCGCCGTGCCGTCCGGGTCGGCCTCGCCGAGACCAGCCGGGTGATCAACTCGGCCGCGGTCATCATGATCTCCGTCTTCCTCGCCTTCGTCCTGTCCGGCGACCGACGCGTCGCGATGTTCGGGATCGGGCTCGCCGCCGCCGTCGCCCTGGACGCCTTCGTGCTGCGCACCCTCCTCGTCCCCGCCCTCATGCACATGCTCGGCGGCGCGAACTGGTGGCTCCCGCGCTGGCTCGACCGGCGGCTGCCGCGGATCAGCATCGAACCGCCCGAGTCCCGGGTCGCCGCCGACGCCCGCGTCGCCGACGCCCACGCGAAGATCCCCGTACAGCGAGTGATCGTGGACGAGGCGGGGGAGCCCGAGGGCGCACGCTGACGCGCCGCAGCGGCCTCCTGAGGTACCCGGGAACCCCTCCCTAAGGAGCCCTCCGGGACGCCTAAGGCCCCCCGTACGCCGAACATGCGGCACTCTCCCCATGTGGGCGCACCCCCTGGGAGACGAAGGTAGAGGCATCGCAAGGAGCGATACCGAGACCGGAATCCCCCAGGGAGAACACGATGTTCCAGTACGAGCTGCACCGCGTCGAGCACGCCGAGCTGGTCCGCCAGGCGGCCGCCGCCCGCCTCGCCCGCGAGGCCGTCCGCGCCGCCAAGGCCCGCCGGTCGAGCAGGAGCCAGGATCCGGAGGGGCGGGTGAGCGCCGACCGGAACCACTTCACCCGGGCCGCGTGACCCCGTATGAGCACGTCCCGCGTGAACGGCGCGCTGCCGGGCGTCCCCCGTAGGAGCGCACCGACGGACGCCTGTGCGATGCTCGGCGCCGTGGAGACCAGGTCAGTCAGCCCCGTCTTCGTCGGCCGCGCCGGCGAACTCACCGCCCTCACCGAGGCGCTCTCCCGCGCGACCGCGGGAGAGCCCCAGGCCCTCCTCGTCGGCGGCGAGGCCGGCGTCGGGAAGACCCGTCTCATCGAGGAGTTCCTCGACGCGGCCTGCGCCCAGGGCGCGGTCGTCGCCCTCGGCGGCTGCGTCGAGATCGGCGCGGACGGGCTGCCCTTCGCCCCCTTCTCCACGGCCCTGCGCGCCCTGCACCGCCGCGTCCCCGAGGAACTCGCCGCCGCCGCCGAAGGGCACGAGGGCGAACTCTCCCGGCTCCTGCCCGAACTCGGCGACCCCGCGGGCCACGAGGCCGCCGCCGAGGACGCCACCGCCCGCCTCTTCGAGCTGACCGTACGGCTCCTGGAACGCGTCGCCGCCGACCGCACCGTCGTCCTCGTCCTGGAGGACCTGCACTGGGCCGACGCCTCCACCCGGCACCTGCTCGCCTATCTCTTCCGCACCCTCCACCGCGGCCGGATCGTGGTCGTCGCGACCTATCGCGCCGACGACATCCACCGCCGGCACCCGCTGCGCCCCCTGCTGGCCGAGCTCGACCGGCTGCGCTCCGTCCGCCGCGTCGAACTCGCCCGCTTCACCCGCGCCGAGGTGCACCGCCAGCTCACCGGCATCCTCGCCGCCGAACCCGACCCGGCTCTCCTCGACGAGGTCTTCGAACGCTCCGACGGCAACGCCTTCTTCGTCGAGGAACTCGTCGCCTCCCACGAGTCCGGCTGTCATGCCGGATCCCTCAGCGCCTCCCTCCGCGACCTGCTCCTGGTCCGCGTCGAGGCCCTGCCCGAGGACACCCAGCGGGTCGTCCGGATCGTCGCCGAAGGCGGCTCCACCGTCGAGTTCGACCTGCTCGCCGCCGTCGCCCGACTCTCCGAGGACGCGCTCCTCGAGGCGCTGCGCGCCGCCGTCGGCGCCAACATCCTGCTCGCCGCCCCCGACGGCGACGGCTACCGCTTCCGCCACTCCCTGGTCCGCGAGGCCGTCAGCGACGACCTGCTGCCCGGCGAGCGCTCCCGGCTCAACCGCCGCTACGCCGAAGCCCTGGAGAGCGCCCCCGGCCTCGTCCGCACCGCCGAGCGCGCCAACCGGCTCGCCACGTACTGGTACCACGCCCACGACGCCGCCCGCGCCCTGCCCGCCGTCCTCCGCGCGTCCGTCGAGACCCGCAAGCGCTACGCCTACGCCGAACAACTGCGGCTCCTGGAAAGGGCCATGGAGCTGTGGGACGAGGTGCCCGACGAGGTCCGCGGCGCACTGCGCCCCATGGACTACGCCGAGGCCTATCCGGCCTGCGGCTGCGACCCCGAGACCACCCCGCTGCGCTTCCTCGACCTGCTCGCCGAGGCCGCCGTCGCCGCCCGGCTCAGCGGCGAACGCGAACGCGCCCTGAAGATCGGGCGCACCGCGCTGCGGCTGCTCGACAGCGACGAGGAGAGCGACCCGCTGCGCGCCGCCTGGTTCTACGTCGAGCGGGCCCGCATCCAGTCCAACCTGGGCCGCGGCGACGGCTGGGACGAGATCGCCCGTGCCCAGGAACTCGTCCGCGGACTGCCGCCGTCCGCCGTGCACGCCGTGGTGCTCGCCATCGCCGCCGGCTGGGGCATGCTCCGCAGACCCGGCCCCGAGGCGCTCGCCGCCGCCGAACGGGCCGTCGAGTACGCCCGCCTGGTCAAGGCCGAGGCGACCGAACTCACCGCCCGGCTCACCCTCGGCACCATCATGGTGGCCGCCGGCGACACCGAGCCCGGGCTCGCCGAGATGCACGAGGTCCGCGAACGGACCATGGCGCTCGGCCAGTTCCACGAGGCGTCCCGCGCCCACGTGAACATCTCCTCCTGTCTCGAAGGGCTCGGCCGCTCCCAGGAGGCCGTGGAGATCGCCACCGCCGGCATCGAGATGTGCGGGGCCCGCGGCCTGGTCGACAGCGCGGGCTGGGTCCGCGCCAACCTCGCCGAGTCGCTCCACTCCCTCGGCGCGTGGGACCGGGTCCAGGAGGAGTGCGAACGTCTCCTGCGCACCGGAGCCGCCGGCACCAAGCCGGGCGGCACCGCCCTGCTGCTGCTCGCACAGCTCGCCGCCGCCCGTGGGGAGCCGGCCGTGGCCGCCGCCCGCCTCGCCGAGGCCGCCAGGCGCTACGGCACCAGCGACCCGATCCCGCAGTACACCCTGCCGACGACCCAGGTGACGGTCGTCGTGGCCGCCGCCGAGGGCCGCCTCGCCGACGTGCGGGCCGAACTCGCCGCCGTGGCCGACGCAGGCTTCCAGCCCGGCACCCACCGCTACGGCTGGCCGCTCGTCCTGGCCGCCGTCACCGCGGAGGCCGACGCCAGGGGGCTACCGGCCGCCGCCGAGGGCCGCGCCGCCGCCCTCGCCGTGATCCGCCGCTGCCTCCGGGGACTCGCCGCCCCGGCACCCGTCTGGCAGGCCTACTCGCTGCACGTGTCGGCCGAGCTGGCCCGCGCCGAGGGCCGGGACAGTGCCGCCCGCCGGGCCGAGATCGTGGACGCCTTCGCCGCGCTGGACCGCCCCTACGAGCTGGCCAGGGCCCGGCACCGGCTCGCCGACGCCCTTCTTGCCGAGGGCGGCCACCGCGAGGAGGCCGCCGAGCTGCTCCGCGCGGCCCATGCCACCGCCACACGCCTGCGCGCCCACCCGCTGCGCGAGGACGTCGAGCTCCTCGCGGCCCGTGCCCGCCTCGGACCGCTCACCGGCGAGCGGTCCGCCCCGGCGGAGCCGGCACCGACGGAGGAGGCCTCCGAGGCCTTCGGCCTCACCCCGCGCGAGCAGGACGTGCTGCGGCTGGTCTCCGAGGGCCGCACCAACCGTCAGATCGCCGAGGAACTCTTCATCTCACCGAAGACGGCGAGCGTCCACGTCTCCAACATCCTCGCCAAACTGGGCGTCGCCGGCCGCGGCGAGGCCGCCGCCCTGGCCCACCGCCTGCGGCTCCTGGAGCCGCAGCCGCAGCCGCAGTCCTAGCCCCAGCCTCACTCCTGGCCCTGGGCCTGGTCCTGCCTTCCGGAGCCCTGGCTCCCGTCCTGGAGCCCCAGCTCCCGTCTTGTCCCCCAGTCTCAGTCCTGACCTCAGTCCTGGTCCTGCCTCCTGGAGTCCCGGCTCTCGTCCCGGGTCCAGCCGCGGTCCCGCCCTCAGTCCTGGTCCTGGGCCGGGTCCTCGTCCCGGGACCGGCCGGTCGCCTCCGGCGTCCCGGTCTCGGGACCGGCGGCGGGGGCGGCGGCGAGCACGGATCCGGCGGCGGGGGCGGCGTCGAGCACGGAGCCGGAGCCGGAGCCGGATCCGGTGCCGGTGCCGGTGCCGGATCCGGGCGTGGTGTCGGCGGCGGGAGCGGACTCGGCGGTGAGGTCGGTTCCCGGGCCGGTGTCGGGTGTGGTGTCGGGGGCCGGTGCGGCGCCGGGTATCCGGACCACGACCTTCCCCGAGGCCAGGTCTATCGGACCCTTGTGCGGGGCGCCCTCGCCCAGGTCCTCCCGGGTCAGGGCCAGCCGCTGCCGCTCGTCCTCGGTGTGCTTGCGGCCCGGCGCGAACAGCTCTTCCATCAGGTTGAACACTGCGGTCTCGCTTCCTACCCGACCTCCAGGCGGAGGATCCGGTCGTCACCGGGCCCGGGCGTGCCCCGGGTGTCGGTCTCGCTGGTCACCAGCCAGAGCCCGGCGCCGCCCCCGGTCGCCAGGACCGTGCGCAGCCGCCCGTACTCATCCTTGAGGAACGCCCGGGGCTCCCCGGAACGTTCCGCACCGGAGAGAGGGATGCGCCACAGGCGCTCGCCCCGCAGCCCGGCCATCCAGATCGCGCCGCGCGCGTACGCGATCCCGCTCGGCGAGGCCTGGTCGGTCGGCCACTGTGCCACCGGGTCCGTGAACCCCGCCCTGCCGGCCGTCCCCTCGACGACCGGCCAGCCGTAATTGCGGCCGGGCTCGATCAGATTCAGCTCGTCCCAGGTGTTCTGCCCGAACTCCGACGCCCACAGCCGCCCGTCCGCGTCCCAGGCCAGTCCCTGCACATTGCGGTGCCCGTACGAGTACACCACCGAGTCCGGGAAGGGATTGCCGGGCGCCGGGCGGCCCTCCGGGGTCATCCGCAGGATCTTCCCGCCGAGCGAGCCCTTGTCCTGGGCCAGCCCGGTCCGGCCCGTCTCGCCGGTCCCCGCGTACAGCATCCCGTCCGGCCCGAAGGCGATCCGTCCGCCGTTGTGGATCAGGCCCTTCGGGAGGCCGGTCAGGACCGGCTCCGGCGCCCCGAGCCGGTCGCCCGCCCCGCCCCCGTACCGCATGCGCACGATCCGGTTGTCCGAGGCCGAGGTCAGATACGCGTACACCCAGCCGTCCCGCACCGCGAGGCCCATCAGCCCGCCCTCGCCGCCCGGCACCACCCCGGGCACCTCGCCGAGCGTGGTCCGGCGCCCGGTCGGCGCGTCGACCCGGGTGATCGTCCGCTCGTCGCGCGAGGAGACGAGCAGGTCGCCGCCGGGCAGCTCGGCCAGGCCCCACGGCGATCTCAGGCCCTCGGTCAGCGTCCCCGCCACCCGCATCCCGCCCGCGGCTGGCGCCGGCGGCGCCGACGAGGCGGACGGTGCCGGCGGAGCGGACGGGACGGGGGGCGAGCCCGTCCGCCGGCCGTCCCCGTCCGGCGATGACGAGCACCCGGCGACCAGCAGCAGCACCGCGGCGGCGCCCGCCACGCCCTTCCCCACGACTCGGCCTCGACCCATGCTCCCGATCCCTTCCGGCGGCGATCTCCCCCTCTTGATACACCGCTCGCGCCGATCGGGTTCCCGGCCCCGCGCCGGATCATGCGCTCAGTCCCAGGACCCCCGGGGCGCCGGCAGCGCCGCGATCTCCGCCAGGTCCGCCGCGTCGAGCACCAGCTCCGCCGCCCGCGCGTTCTCCACGGCCCACCGCTCCCGTTTGGCGCCCGGCACCGGGATCACGTGCGAGCCCCGGCCGAGCACCCACGCGAGCGCCACCTGCGCCGGCGTGACCCCCTCGCCGTGCCGCGCCGCCACCCGGCGCAGCCCCGCCACCAGCGGCTGGTTCGCCGCCATCATCTCGGCCGTGAACCGGGGATGCCGCGCCCGCGGGTCGTCCGCCTCGAAACCGCCGCCCGTCGTCAGCGTCCCGGTCAGGTAGCCGCTGCCCAGCGGCATGGCCGCCAGGAAGCCCACCCCCCGCGTCGCGCACCAGGGCAGCAGCCGCTCCAGCGCCTCCGGCGACCACACCGACAGCTCGGCCTCGACCGCGCTCACCGGGAAGACCTGCTGGATCCGCTCCAGCTGCCGGATCGTTCCCTCGTAACCGCCGCCCGGCGCGCCCCGCCTGGCCGACCGCGCGCCCACGGCGCACAGCCCGAGCGCCCGCACCTTGCCGGCCTGCACCAGCTCGGCCATGGCGCCCCAGGTCTCCTCCACCGGCACCTCGGGGTCGGCCCGGTGCAACTGGTACAGATCGATCACGTCCGTCTGCAGCCGGCGCAGCGAGGCGTCACAGGCCCTGCGGACGTACCCGGGGCGCCCGTTGGCCACGATGTGCTGGTCGCCCACGAGCAGCCCCACCTTCGTCGACACGAAGGCGTCCGCCCGACGCTCCTTCAACACCCGTCCCAGCAGCAGCTCGTTGGTGAAGGGGCCGTACATGTCGGCGGTGTCGAGCAGGTTCGCCCCGACGTCCAGGGCCGCGTGCACCGTCCGCAGCGAGCGGTCCCCGCGCCGCTGCGAGGCGCTGTACGCCCAGTTCATCGGCATGCATCCGAGGCCCACCGCACCCACACCGAGCGCCGTCGCCCCGACCGTCCTGCGCTCCACCTGCCGGTACCCCTCCCTGTGCCGCCCCCCAAAGTAACCAATGGCGCGCGGGATTCTTCGCATAGCCTCGCGCACATGACACTCGATGACACCGCCGCTGACGTGTGGCTTCCGATTCCGGCCGACGAGATCGACGGACTCCCCGCACCGGGCGCGTCGGGCCTGAACTACCTTTTCTGGGACGGCGGACCGGACTTCCCGGCCGATCCGGCACGCTGCGCCTTCTACGTCGTGCCGTACATGAAGGGCGAGCGGATCGCGGTGCGCCCGCTCGCCGGGATGAGCTCCCTGCGGGCCGTGCAGACGCTCTCCGCCGGCATCGACCACGTCACCCCCGGAATCGACGCGCTGCGCCCCGGCGTGCGCCTGTGCAACGCCAAGGGTGTGCACGAGGCCAGCACCGCCGAGCTGACGCTCGCCCTGATCCTCGCCTCGCTGCGTGGCATCCCCGGCTTCGTCCGGGGTCAGGACGCGGAGGAGTGGCGGGCCGGCTTCTACCCGGCGCTCGCCGACAAGTCCGTCCTGATCGTCGGGTACGGGTCGATCGGCGCCGCCATCGAGGACCGGCTCGTCCCCTTCGAATGCGCGCGGGTCGTGCGCGTCGCGCGCTCCGCGCGTGCCACCGAGCGCGGTCCCGTCCACCCGTTGACCGAACTGCCCGCCCTGCTGCCCCAGGCCGACGTGGTCGTGCTGTCCACGCCGCTCACCCCCGAGAGCCGGCACCTGGCGAACGCCCGTTTCCTGGCCCGGATGAAGGACGGCGCCCTCCTCGTCAACGTGGCGCGCGGTCCCGTGGTGGACACGGCCGCGCTCCTGAAGGAGGTGGAGACCGGCCGGATCACGGCGGCACTCGATGTCACCGACCCGGAACCGCTGCCCGCCGGGCATCCGCTGTGGCACGCTCCCGGTGTGCTGGTGAGCCCCCACGTGGGCGGCTCCACGTCGGCGTTCCTGCCGCGCGCCAAGCGCCTGCTCGCGGCACAGCTGACGCGGTTCGCGGCGGGGGAGGAGCTCGCGAACGTCGTCCTGACCACCTGAGTGGTCGCCCGGGCCGCCGCCCGAGCCGGCGCCCGGGTCGCGCGCGCCCCCCGGATGCGCCGGTCACGAGCCCCTTCTCCGTCACGCAGAGTACTGCGACCCTGTCCCTGAGTGACGATCCTGGTGTATGGTCCCGTGGCGGGGGACTGCGTCGAGAACGGGCAGACGCTGGGGAGCGAAGTGACGGGACATCAGATTCCGAGGGGGGTGACGGGTGAAGCACGGCCGAGTGACCGACGGTCCGACGCGGCGACACCGCCGACGGCCATCCCCCCGCGCCCCATGGCCGCCCTGCCGGACCAGGCGGTCCCGGACCAGCCCGCCCGCGCGGCGGGGCCCGGGGCGACCGGCGCCGATCACCGCCCCGACGGCGCCCCCGGGTGCCATGTCGCCGTGCCCCCGCCCCGCAGTGGCGCCGGCCCCGGCGAGGACGACGGCGCGGTACGAGCCGCGGCGGTGCGGCCTCGCACCTCCGGCGACCCGGTCGACGGGCCGAGCGAAGCACCGGGCGACGTCCTGGGCGACGTTCCCGGCGGCGTCCCCAATGGGACGCCCGGAGGCATCCCGGACGGCATCGTGGACAGCCCACGGAGCGGCCCGCCGGTGGACGGTCCGGTCCACGCCGCGGCCGACGCCCCCGCCGACGCCTCCGCCGACGCCTCCGCCGACGGCTCGACCGACGGCGCCATCGCCGACGGGGCCACCGCCGGCGGCGTCGCGACGGCTCCGGTCGCCCCGTCCGGCGGGGCCGCGCCGGCCTCCGGGCGTGCTCTCCGCGCCGCCGCCCGCTGCTCCGGCCACGACGAGCTCTCCGCCGGCTGCGGCGGGCACGAGGCGGCGGGCTCGGACCGCCTGCGGGACGCCTTCGTCGCGCCGCCCGCGCACGAGCACCCCGGTGAGGCACCGGAGGAAGGGGTGACGGCCGGGACGCTCGTCGGGGCGCGCCCCGTCGCGGCCGGCGAGGCCGGGGCGTCGCCGGGGGCCGGTCCCGGGCACGAGCGGCCGGCGCCCGCCGTCGGCGGAGTGCTCGCCCAGCTCGGACTCGGACTCGTCTGCGGGGGGTACGCCACCGGCGCGGCCCTCGGCTGGGGCTCCCCGCGGCTCTCCCTCTTCATGGGGGACTTCGGGCTGAGCGCCGCCGCGCTCGCCGCCGCCGTCTCCTGTCTGCTCTACGCCCGCGGGCACCATCGCAGTTTCCGCCCCGCGTGGCTCCTGTTCGCCTTCTCCTCCTTCATGGCCGCCGCCGGGAACGCCGTCTGGGGCTGGTACGAGGTGGTGCTGCGGACGGAGGTGCCCAGCCCCTCCGTCGCGGACGTCTGCTTCCTGCTCTTCGCCCCGCCCGCCATCGTCGGCCTGCTCGTCCTCGCCAAACGGCCCGTGACCCGGGCCGGCTGGGTCTGCCTCGGACTCGACGCCTGGCTCATCGGCGGCTCCCTGCTCACCCTCTCGTGGAGCCTCGCCCTCGCGCACACCGCGTACGTCCCGGGCGAGAGCGTGGCCCGGGCCGCGCTCTCCCTCGCGTACCCACTGCTCGACATCGTCCTCGTCAGCATGGTGCTCGCGCTGCACTTCCGGCGCTCCCACGTCAACCGCTCGGCCATCAACACGGCCATCGCGGCCCTCGCGCTCACCGTGCTGTGCGACGCGCTGTTCACCTCGCCGCTGCTGCGGGAGCACTACGCCTCGGGGCAGCTCCTGGACGCCGGCTGGTTCGCCGGTTCCCTGCTGCTCGCCTACGCGCCCTGGGGCGTGCGGCGCATCACCGAGATGCCGCCCGCAGCCCGCCCCCGGCACCCGCACAGCCGCCCCCTGGCCGGTTCGCTGGCCGCCCTCACGCCGTACCTCGCGGCGGCGGTCTGCACGCTCGGCATCCTGTACAACGTCGTCGAGGGACGCAGAGTGGACCGCGTCGTCGTCCTCACCGGCTGCGCGGTCGTGCTCGCCCTGGTCGTCCGGCAGGGCATCATGCTGCTCGACAACATCGCCCTCACCCACGAACTGGCCCAGAAGGAGAACCACTTCAGGTCCCTGGTGCAGGGCTCCAGCGACGTCATCATGATCGCCGCGCCCACCGGCGTACTCCGCTACGTGAGCCCCGCGGCCTCCGGTGTGTACGGCCGCGAGGCGGAGGACCTGATCGGCTCCGAGCTGGCCTCGCTCATCCACCCCGAGGACCTGGGCGGCGTCGTCCACGAGGTGCGCCGCTTCCTGGCCGCAGCGCCCGCCGAGGAGCCCACCACCCGGATCGAGTGCCGCTTCCGCTCCGGCCGCGGCGACTGGCTCAACGTCGAGTCCACGGTCAACCGCCACCAGGGCGGCCTGATCTTCAACAGCCGCGACGTGACCGAACGCGTCCGTCTCCAGGCCCAGTTGCGGCACAACGCGGAGCACGATCCGCTCACCGACCTGCCCAACCGGGCGCTCTTCACCGACCGGGTCCGCGGCGCCCTGAGCGGCCGCCGCGCCTCCGACGCCGGCACCGCCGTGCTCTTCATCGACCTGGACGGCTTCAAGGGCGTCAACGACCGCCTCGGGCACCAGGCCGGCGACGAGCTGCTCATCCAGGCCGCCCGTCGGCTCCAGGACTCCGTACGGGCCGGGGACACCGCCGCCCGGCTCGGCGGCGACGAGTTCGCGGCCCTCATCCTCGGCGACGGCACCCGGGACCGGGCGGACCGCGAGTGCCGCGTGCACGAGATCGCCGACCGGCTGCGTCTGCGGCTCTCCCAGCCGTACCGCCTGGACAGCGGCACCGAGGTGCGGGTCGCCGCCTCCATCGGCGTCGCCTTCGCCGAGCCCGGCCTCGTCGCCGGGGAGCTGCTGCGCAACGCCGACCTCGCGATGTACCGGGCCAAGGCGGGGGGCAAGGACCGCGTCGAGCTGTACGCCCCGCAGATGCAGGCCGAGGTGGTCCGCCGCACCGAGCTCGCCGCGCGGCTGCGCAGCGCGCTGCACGACGGCGAGTTCGCCCTGCTGCACCAGCCCGTGGTGGACCTCGGCACCGGCCGGATCGCCGCCGTCGCCGCCCAGGCCCGCTGGCGCTCCCCCCAGGGCATCCTCTTCACCCCGGCCGAGTTCCTGCGGGTCGCCCCCGACAGCGAGCGCACCGCCGAGCTCGGCCGCTGGCTGCTCGAAGAAGCCGTCGAACAGGCCGCTGAGCGGGCCGGGATCGGACACCGCACCCCGGTGACCGTCCGGCTGTCCGCGCGTCGCCTGCTCGACCGCTCGCTGCCGCTCGGCTCCGTCGAGTCCCTGCTCACCCGGCACGGCCTGCCGTCCGGGTCGCTGATCGTCGAGCTCGCCGACAGCGATCCCCGGGACCCCCGGATCACCTTCGACGAACTGGAGCAGCGGCTGGCCGCCCTGCGACGTCTCGGGGTCAGGATCTCCCTCGACGGATTCGGCAGCGGACACGCCGCCATCAACGCCCTGCGACGCCTGCCGGTCGACATACTGAAACTGGACCGTGGCCTCGTCGAGGGCATCGTGGAATCGGCCAGACTACGCAAGATCACCAGCGGTCTGCTCCGCATCGCGGGGGACCTGGGGATGCAGTCCGTCGCCGACGGGGTGGACATGCCCGAGCAGGTGCTCGCCCTGCGCGCGATGGGCTGCACCCATGGTCAGGGCCTGGCCTTCGCCGGTCCGCTCGACGAGTACCGGCTGCGCCGCGCCCTCGTCCGGGACGAGTACCCGCTGCCCGGCCCGGTGCCGGTGAGCGCCGGAAACCGTCCCCCGTTGCGCTCAAATAGTGAGACGCCCGTCCCACCCACTTGACAGTAACTGCACGTCGGCGAGAGGGTCAGTGCCATGCGCACCCGAATTCTCGTACTTGGAAAGCGCGTCGGCTGAGGCAGGCCCAGAGAAGGCCCGCCTGTAAACGCTCCCGACGCGCTCCCCTCGCTTGCCTCCCGGCACGAGGGGTTTTTTGTTGCACCGGCTCACCCTGAAGTCGTACCAAACCCTCGTAAAACGCCTCGCACACCACCTCGCTGAAACCCTCTGCTTCGAGAAGAGAACGCTGATGACCGAGCAGGCCACCGGGCACCATCCGCAGCCGCGCACCCGTAGCGGCGCACCGTCCGCCACCACCGTCGAGCACGTCACGGGTGCGCAGTCCCTCATCCGCTCTCTCGAGGAAGTGGGCGCCGACACCGTCTTCGGCATCCCGGGCGGCGCGATCCTCCCGGCGTACGACCCGATGATGGACTCGAAGCGAGTGCGCCACATCCTGGTCCGCCACGAGCAGGGCGCGGGCCACGCCGCCACCGGCTACGCGCAGGCCACGGGCAAGGTCGGCGTCTGCATGGCGACCTCGGGCCCCGGTGCCACCAACCTGGTCACGCCGATCGCCGACGCGCACATGGACTCCGTCCCGCTGGTCGCGATCACCGGCCAGGTCGCCTCCAAGGCGATCGGCACGGACGCCTTCCAGGAGGCGGACATCTGCGGCATCACGATGCCGATCACCAAGCACAACTTCCTGGTCACCAAGGCCGAGGACATCCCGCGGACGATCGCCGAGGCCTTCCACATCGCCGCCACCGGCCGTCCCGGCCCGGTCCTGGTCGACATCGCCAAGGACGCCCTCCAGGCGAAGACCACCTTCAGCTGGCCGCCGCAGACCGACCTGCCCGGCTACCGCCCGGTCACCAAGCCGCACGCCAAGCAGATCCGCGAGGCGGCCAAGCTGATCACGGCGGCCAAGCGCCCGGTCCTGTACGTCGGCGGCGGCGTCCTGAAGGCCGGTGCCACCACCGAGCTGAAGGTCCTCGCGGAGCTCACCGGCGCCCCGGTCACCACCACCCTGATGGCCCTGGGCGCGTTCCCCGACAGCCACCCGCTGCACGTGGGAATGCCGGGCATGCACGGTGCGGTCACCGCCGTCACCGCGCTGCAGAAGGCCGACCTGATCGTCGCCCTCGGCGCCCGTTTCGACGACCGCGTCACCGGCAAGCTGGACAGCTTCGCGCCGTTCGCCAAGATCGTCCACGCGGACATCGACCCTGCCGAGATCGGCAAGAACCGCGCCGCCGACGTCCCGATCGTCGGTGACGCCCGTGAGGTCATCGCCGACCTGGTCCAGGCCGTCCAGGCCGAGCACAGCGACGGCAACAAGGGCGACTACACCGCCTGGTGGAGCGACCTCAACCGCTGGCGCGAGACCTACCCGCTCGGCTACGACCTGCCGGAGGACGGCAGCCTCTCGCCCCAGCAGGTCATCGAGCGGATCGGCAGGCTCGCGCCCGAGGGCACGATCTTCGCCGCCGGTGTCGGCCAGCACCAGATGTGGGCGGCCCACTTCGTCGAGTACGAGAAGCCGCGCACCTGGCTCAACTCCGGCGGCGCCGGAACGATGGGCTACGCGGTCCCGGCCGCGATGGGTGCCAAGGCCGGCGAGCCGGACCGCACGGTCTGGGCGATCGACGGCGACGGCTGCTTCCAGATGACCAACCAGGAACTGGTCACCTGCGCCCTGAACAACATCCCCATCAAGGTCGCCATCATCAACAACGGCGCCCTCGGCATGGTCCGTCAGTGGCAGACCCTGTTCTACAACCAGCGCTACTCCAACACGGTGCTGCACTCCGGCCCGGAGGACGTCAACCCGGACGCGCGGGGCACCCGCATCCCGGACTTCGTCAAGCTCTCCGAGGCCATGGGCTGTGTCGCCCTGCGCTGTGAGGACCCGGCCGACCTCGACAAGGTCATCGAGGAGGCCAACGCGATCAACGACCGCCCGGTCGTGATCGACTTCATCGTCCACGAGGACGCCCAGGTCTGGCCGATGGTCGCCGCCGGCACCTCCAACGACGAGGTCATGGCCGCCCGGGGCGTCCGCCCCGACTTCGGCGACGGCGAAGACGACTGAAGCGCAGAGCGAAGGAAGAGACCCACACCATGTCCACCAAGCACACGCTCTCCGTCCTGGTCGAGAACACGCCCGGCATCCTCGCCCGGATCGCCGCCCTGTTCTCCCGCCGCGGCTTCAACATCGACTCGCTCGCCGTCGGTGTCACCGAGCACCCCGACATCTCCCGCATCACCATCGTGGTCAATGTCGAGGACCTGCCGCTCGAGCAGGTGACCAAGCAGCTCAACAAGCTGGTCAACGTCCTGAAGATCGTCGAACTCGAGCCCAGCGCCGCGATCCAGCGCGAGCTCGTCCTGGTGAAGGTCCGCGCCGACAACGAGACCCGCTCCCAGATCGTCGAGATCGTCCAGCTGTTCCGCGCCAAGACCGTGGACGTCTCGCCCGAGGCGGTCACCATCGAAGCCACCGGTTCGAGTGACAAGCTCGAGGCGATGCTGAAGATGCTGGAGCAGTTCGGCATCAAGGAGCTCGTCCAGTCCGGCACGATCGCCATAGGGCGCGGTTCCCGGTCCATCACGGACCGGTCCCTGCGGGCCCTCGACCGCAGCGCCTGACACCGGCGGAGCGCCGGGTCGGGCCGGTCACCGGTCCACCCGACGGTCCGCCTGGCGAGACCCGAAAACCTTCCTCCCGCACCCCGCCGTACGGTGGGAGCAACACCAGCACCTCAAGGAGAATCCCAGTGGCCGAGCTGTTCTACGACGACGATGCCGACCTGTCCATCATCCAGGGCCGCAAGGTCGCGGTGATCGGTTACGGCAGCCAGGGCCACGCCCACGCGCTGTCGCTCCGTGACTCGGGTGTCGACGTCCGCGTCGGTCTGCACGAGGGCTCCAAGTCCAAGGCCAAGGCCGAGGAGCAGGGCCTGCGCGTGGTGACCCCGGCCGAGGCCGCCGCCGAGGCCGACGTCATCATGATCCTCATCCCGGACCCGATCCAGGCCCAGGTCTACGAGGAGTCCATCAAGGACAACCTGAAGGACGGCGACGCGCTGTTCTTCGCCCACGGCTTCAACGTGCGCTTCGGCTTCATCAAGCCCCCGGCCAACGTGGACGTCGCCCTGGTCGCCCCGAAGGGCCCGGGCCACCTGGTCCGCCGCCAGTACGAGGAGGGTCGCGGCGTCCCCGCGATCGCCGCTGTCGAGCAGGACGCGACCGGCAACGCCTTCGCCCTGGCCCTGTCCTACGCCAAGGCCATCGGCGGCACCCGCGCGGGCGTCATCAAGACGACCTTCACCGAGGAGACCGAGACCGACCTCTTCGGCGAGCAGGCCGTGCTGTGCGGCGGCGCCAGCGCCCTGGTCAAGGCCGGCTTCGAGACCCTGGTCGAGGCCGGTTACCAGCCGGAGATCGCCTACTTCGAGTGCCTCCACGAGCTGAAGCTGATCGTGGACCTCATGTACGAGGGCGGCCTGGAGAAGATGCGCTGGTCCGTCTCCGAGACGGCCGAGTGGGGCGACTACATCACCGGCCCGCGCATCATCACGGACGCCACCAAGGCCGAGATGAAGAAGGTCCTCACCGACATCCAGGACGGCACCTTCGCCAAGAACTGGATGGACGAGTACCACGGCGGTCTGAAGAAGTACAACGAGTACAAGACCCAGGACGAGCAGCACCTCCTGGAGACCACCGGCAAGGAGCTGCGGAAGCTCATGAGCTGGGTGAACGACGAGGAGGCGTAAGCCTTCGGGCGCGGGGGGGGGGGGGGGGGGCGGGCCCCCCCCCCCCCCCCCCCCCCCCCCCCCCCCCCCCCCCCCGGGGGGGGAGCAAAAAACCCGGAGAGCGGCGCCCCCCCCCCCCCACAAAAAAAAAAAAAAAAAAAA
>NZ_JBIWOU010000004.1:0-233856 GCF_044767915.1 Streptomyces sp. NPDC101191 | reverse complement strand
CTCTAAACCCCCCCCCCCCCCCCCCCCCCCCCCCCCCCCCCCCCCGCAGCGGGGGGGGGGGGGGGGGGGGGGGCCCCCCCCCGGGGGGGGGGCGGGGGGGGGGGGGGGGGGGGGGCCGGGGCGCCCCCCCCCCCCGCCACTTCCTTGGACACCCCGTCCAACCACGGACGGGTGATCCTTCCAACGAGGCGTACGAGCGGCGCCGACGCACCACTACACTGCTCAACAACATCGCGTCTGGCCCACAGCGTCGTGCGCTTTCACGCGGCAAGCCCCCTCCACCGCTGCGGCCGTCGGGACGGCCGTCCGCACTGCCTTTGTGAGGACTCACGTGAGCTCGAAACCTGTCGTACTCATCGCTGAAGAGCTGTCGCCCGCCACCGTCGACGCGCTGGGACCGGACTTCGAGATCCGGCACTGCAACGGCGCCGACCGCGCCGAGCTGCTCCCCGCGATCGCCGATGTCGACGCCATCCTGATCCGCTCCGCGACCAAGGTCGACGCGGAGGCCATCGCCGCCGCCAAGAAGCTGCGGGTCGTCGCCCGCGCCGGTGTCGGCCTCGACAACGTGGACGTCTCCGCCGCCACCAAGGCCGGCGTGATGGTCGTGAACGCCCCGACCTCCAACATCGTCACCGCCGCCGAGCTCGCGTGCGGTCTGCTCGTCGCCACCGCGCGCAACATCCCGCAGGCCAACACCGCGCTGAAGAACGGCGAGTGGAAGCGCTCGAAGTACACGGGCGTCGAGCTCAGCGAGAAGACCCTCGGTGTCGTCGGCCTCGGCCGCATCGGCGTCCTCGTCGCCCAGCGCATGTCGGCCTTCGGTATGAAGATCGTCGCCTACGACCCCTACGTGCAGCCCGCCCGCGCCGCCCAGATGGGGGTGAAGCTGCTGGCCCTGGACGAGCTCCTGGAGGTCGCCGACTTCATCACCGTCCACCTGCCCAAGACCCCGGAGACCCTGGGTCTCATCGGGGACGAGGCGCTGCACAAGGTCAAGCCCTCGGTCCGGATCGTCAACGCCGCGCGCGGCGGGATCGTGGACGAGGCGGCGCTGTACTCGGCGCTGAAGGAGGGCCGGGTCGCCGGCGCGGGCCTCGACGTGTACGCGAAGGAGCCCTGCACGGACTCCCCGCTGTTCGAGCTCGACGAGGTCGTCTGCACCCCGCACCTGGGCGCCTCCACGGACGAGGCCCAGGAGAAGGCCGGCATCGCGGTGGCCCGTTCGGTGCGCCTGGCGCTCGCCGGCGAGCTGGTCCCGGACGCGGTCAACGTCCAGGGCGGCGTCATCGCCGAGGACGTGAAGCCCGGTCTGCCGCTGGCCGAGAAGCTCGGCCGGATCTTCACGGCGCTGGCGGGCGAGGTCGCGGCCCGGCTCGACGTCGAGGTGTACGGCGAGATCACCCAGCACGACGTGAAGGTGCTCGAACTCTCCGCGCTGAAGGGCGTGTTCGAGGACGTCGTCGACGAGACCGTGTCCTACGTCAACGCCCCGCTGTTCGCGCAGGAGCGCGGTGTCGAGGTGCGTCTGACCACGAGCTCCGAGTCGCCCGACCACCGCAACATGGTCACCGTGCGCGGCACGCTCTCCAGCGGCCAGGAGGTCTCGGTCTCCGGCACGCTGGCGGGCCCGAAGCACCTGCAGAAGATCGTCGCGGTCGGCGACTACGACGTGGACCTGGCGCTCGCCGACCACATGGTCGTGCTGCGCTACGAGGACCGCCCCGGCGTCGTCGGCACGGTCGGCCGGATCCTCGGCGAGGCCGGTCTGAACATCGCGGGCATGCAGGTCTCCCGTACGGAGGAGGGCGGCGAGGCGCTCGTCGTGCTCACCGTCGACGACACGGTCCCGGCGAACGTGCTCTCCGAGATCGCGGAGGAGATCGGCGCGACCTCGGCGCGCTCGGTCAACCTGGTCTGATCGCGTCGGGCCGGCCCGGTCGGGCCGCCCGTCCGCTTCCGTACCCGCCCCCTAGACGCACGTCTTAGACAAGCGTCTATGGGGCGGGTACAGTGCTGTCCATGGGACACAAGGAAGATCTGCTCGAAGGCGCCAAGCGCTGCCTGCTGGAGAAGGGCTACGCCCGCACGACCGCCCGTGACGTGGTCGCCGCCTCCGGGACCAACCTGGCCTCGATCGGCTACCACTACGGCTCCAAGGACGCCCTGCTCCAGCAGGCCTTCCTCGCCCTCACCGAGGAGTGGGGCGAGGCCGCCTTCGCCGCGGACGAGGAGGGCGACCGGAGCGTGCCGGCCGACCCGTACGAGCGCTTCCGCGGCGTCTGGGAGCAGGTCATCGCCGGAGCCGAGGCCGCCGGCCCCGTGTGGAAGCTCCAGACGGAGATCGTCACCCGCATCGACGACGACGAGAAGCTGCGCGAGGCCATCAAGGAGCCCCAGCGCGAGGGGCGTCTCGGCATGGCCCAGGGCTTCCTCGGCATCGACCCGGAGAAGGAGCCCGAGAAGGCCAGGGTGGCCGGACTGCTCTGCCAGGCCCTCGCGGCCGGGGTGATGATCCAGTGGCTGGTCGACCCGGAGACCGCCCCCACCGCGGACGACCTCACGGCCGGGCTCAAGGTCCTGATGGGGGAGGACAGCTGAGCACCACCTTCGCGCGCGGGTGCTCGCCCTCGACGTACCGCAGGGCCCGGTCCGCCTCGGCCAGCGGATAGGTCCGCTCGACGACCGGGACGATCGCGCCCGTCTCGGCGAGCTCCCGCAGCGTCGCCAGGTTCTCCCGGCGCGCCTCCGCCGTGAGCACCCGGATGCGCCCGCCGGCGAACAGCGACGCCAGCTGCCCCTGGACGATCAGCCCCATGGGACCGATCAGGCTGCCGCCCTCGAAGACGCCTCCGCCGGACAGGACCAGCCTCCCCCCGGGGGCGAGCACCCGCCGGTACGCGGCCAGGGAGCGGTTGCCCACGAGGTCGAGCAGCAGGTCGTAGCGCTCCGGCCCCTTCGTGAAGTCCTCCCGCGTGTAGTCGAGGACGCGGTCCGCGCCGAGTCCGCGTACCAGCTCCACGTTCCGCGTGCTGCACACCCCGGTCACCTCGGCGCCGTACGCCTTCGCGATCTGCACGGCGAACGTGCCCACGCCCCCCGACGCGCCGTTGACCAGGACCTTGTCGCCGTTCCGCAGCCGGCCCAGGTCGCGCAGCCCCATGAGCGCGGTGTTGCCGGCCAGCGGGATCGCCGCCGCCTCCTCGAAGCCGAGTCCCGCGGGTCTTCGCTCCACGACGTCCTGCGCCGCGCACACGTACTCGGCGAAGGCGCCGCCGGACTCCCCGAACACCTCGTCGCCGGGCCGGAAGCGGCTCACGCGCCCGCCCACCGCCGTCACGACGCCGGCGAAGTCCGACCCCCTGATCCGCTCCCTGGGCCGCCGCAGCCCCAGCGCCGGCCGCGCCACGTACGGGTCGCCCCGCATCAGATGCCAGTCCCGCGCGTTGACCGAGGCCGCGCGCACCCGCACGAGCACCTCGTGCTCCCGGGGCACCGGCGTGTCGACTTCCCGGAACTCCAGCGCGTCCGCCGATCCGTACCGGTCCTGCACCCATGCCTTCATCGCACCGCTCCCTCCGGGACCCGACTCCTCCGGGACCCGACTCCTCCGGGACCCGACTCCTCCCGACGGTAGGCGTCCTGACGGGCCGTGGGACATCGGGGAACACCCCGGAAAATCCCCGAGCGCTTCCTAGGGGCGAGGGCCCTTCCGGCCCCGGGCGCCCGGGGTGGTCACAGCTTCGCCGCCTTCAGGGCCATGTGCAGCAGCAGGCGGTCCTCGCCCGCGTCCAGGTCCAGCCCGGTGAGCTGCTCGACGCGGGAGAGCCGGTAGTACAGGGTCTGGCGGTGGATGCCGAGCGCCGTCGCCGTGCGGCCCGCCTGGCCCGCGTGGTCCAGGAACACCTCGGCCGTACGGGCCAGTTCGGCGTGCGCGGGGGCCAGCAGGGTGCGGACCGCCGGGTCGGGTTCGGCCGGCGGGAGCGCGGTGAGCATGCGGTACGGGCCGAGGGCCGCCCACTCGGCGAGCGGACCGAGGTGCGGCTGGGCGGTCGCGGCCCGGGCCGCCGAGACGGCCTCGCGCCAGGACACGTCCAGATCGGCCAGCCCGCGGCGCGGCGCCGCGATCCCGGCCACCGCCGCGGGTCCCGCCGTGCCGCGCAGCCGGCCGGCCGCGGTGCCGGCGGGGGAGAGGTTGTCGGCCGACCGCAGCCGTACGAGCGCGGCGAGCGCCCGCGGCGCACCGCCCTCGCCGGGCCCCGGGCCGCCGCCGGGCGCCGCCGCGCCCGCGCCGCCCGCCGGTCCCGCACCTGACGCGCCCGTCCCGCCGGCCCCGTACGCACCCGCTCCCGCCACCGCGGCCCCGGGACGGCTCCACGGCAGCGTGCAGAGGGCCGCGGTGCCCGGCACCGTACGCGGGGACGGGGAGTCCTCGTCCGGCCAGGGCGCGAGGCAGACCACGGTGTGGAGGCCGTCGGCGTCGGGGCCGAGGGCGGTGCGGAGGGCGGCCACGGCCATGTCGTACTGCCAGCCGCGTTCCACCGTCAGGGTGGCGCGCAGCTCCCGGGAGAGGTCCGCCCCGGCGCGTTCCTCGTCGGCGAGGAGGTCGCCGATCCGGGCGGCGACCTCCATGGCGGCGGTCAGCTGCGCGTGCGAGGGGCCCGGCTCGGCGTCGAGCAGCCACACGTAGCCGAGGACGACGCCCCGATGGCGTACGGGCAGGCAGATCCGGTCACGGAAGACCCCCGCGTCCGGGGCGGCCGGGATGCGGACGGGGCCGGTCGCCCGGGTGATGCCGAAGCCCTCGAACCAGGCGCGGACCGCCGGGGTGGACTTCCTGGTGAGGATCGACCGGGTGCGGACCGGGTCCATGGCGCTGTCGTCGTCGCTGTCGTGGGCGCCGAAGGCGATCAGGCCGAAGTCGCGGTTCTCCAGGGTCGCCGGGGCGCCGAGCAGCGCCGAGATCTCGTCCACCAGGTCCTGGTAATCGCCCTTCACGGCGCCCATTCTCGCACCGCCCGGCGCTTCCTTCAGACAGATGTCTGAGAGCGGAGCCACGGATGCGTGACAGCTGTAGATGGCGGACGATCGGAGCGATCCTTAGGTTTCACGGTGGTTCTTCGTGCTGTTCCCGTTTGGTTACGTACATTCGGGTACGGCACCTTTCGTCACCCTGCCCTCTGGAGGTGCCCCGTGCTGGGTCCCGTGATCCTCGCCGCGTCGCGCAGCGACAAGATGCGCCGTTTCGTGTCGGCCGCCCCCGGGACCAAGCAGGTCGTGGCTCGCTTCATCGCCGGCGAGACGGTGAACGACGTCGTCCCGATCGTCCAGGAGCTGGCGGCCCGCGGCCTGGAGGTCACCCTCGACGTGGTCGGTGAGGACATCACCACCGTCGAGCAGTCCTACGCCGCCCGTGACGCCTACCTGGAGCTCATCGGCCGCCTCAAGGAGCTGGGCCTGGGCGCCCGCGCCGAGATGTCCGTGAAGCTGTCGATGTTCGGCCAGTCGCTGGAGAACGGCCACGAGCTGGCCCTCGCGAACGTCCGCCCGGTCGTCGCGGCCGCCGCCGAGATCGGCACGACCGTCACCCTGGACGCCGAGGACCACACCACCCTCGACTCGATGTTCGCCATCCACCAGGAGCTGCGGAAGGACTTCCCGCAGACCGGCTGCGTCATCCAGGCCTACCTCTTCCGCACCGAGGACGACGCCCGCCGCCTCGCCGCCGAGGGCTCGCGCGTGCGCATCGTGAAGGGCGCCTACAAGGAGCCCGCCTCGGTCGCCATCCAGGACAAGCCCGAGATCGACAAGGCCTACGTCCGGATCATGAAGATCCTGATGGAGGGCGAGGGCTACCCGATGATCGGGTCCCACGACCCCCGGCTCATCTCCGTCGGCCAGGAGCTCGCCCGCCGCGCCGGGCGCAAGCTGGACGAGTACGAGTTCCAGATGCTGTACGGCATCCGTACCGAGGAGCAGAACCGGCTCGCGGCGGAGGGCCACCGGATGCGCGTCTACACCGCGTACGGCACCGACTGGTACGGCTACTTCATGCGGCGCCTCGCGGAGAAGCCGGCCAACCTGCTCTTCTTCGTCCGCTCCATCCTCACCAAGGGCTGAGCCCCACCCCTCCGAAGGAGTTAAGAGACTCATGGACGCTGTGACCCAGGTCCCCACTCCCGTCAACGAGCCGGTGCACGGCTACGCCCCGGGTTCCCCCGAGCGCGCCCGCCTGGAGGTCAAGCTCAAGGAGCTGGCCGACAACCCGCGCGAGCTGCCGATGACCATCGGCGGCGTGAAGCGCATGGGCGGCGGCGAGCGCGTCGACGTCGTGCAGCCGCACAACCACAAGGCCGTCATCGGCACCTTCGCCGGCGCCACCCAGCAGGACGCCCAGGACGCCATCGACGCCGCCCTGGCCGCCGCCCCGGCCTGGCGCGCGATGTCCTTCGACGACCGCGCGGCGATCATCCTGCGCGCCGCCGAGCTGCTCGCCGGCCCGTGGCGCGAGACGCTGGCCGCCTCCACCATGCTCGGCCAGTCGAAGACCGCCCAGCAGGCCGAGATCGACACCCCGTGCGAGCTCGTCGACTTCTGGCGCTTCAACGTGGCCTACGCGCGCCAGATCCTCGCCGAGCAGCCGCCGGCGAACTCCCCGGGCGTGTGGAACCGTCTGGACCACCGCCCGCTGGAGGGCTTCGTCTACGCGATCACGCCCTTCAACTTCACGGCCATCGCGGGCAACCTGCCCACCGCCCCCGCCCTCATGGGCAACGTGGTGGTCTGGAAGCCGTCCCCGACCCAGACCCACTCCGCCGTCCTCCTCATGGAGCTCCTGGAGGAGGCCGGTCTGCCGAAGGGCGTCATCAACCTGGTGACCGGCGACGGCATCGCGGTCTCCGAGGTGGCCCTGAACCACCGCGACCTGGCCGGTATCCACTTCACCGGCTCGACCAAGACCTTCCAGCACCTGTGGAAGACCGTCGGCAACAACATCGAGACGTACCGCTCCTACCCGCGGATCGTCGGCGAGACCGGCGGCAAGGACTTCGTCGTCGCGCACCCGAGCGCCGACCGCGCGATCCTGAAGACCGCGCTGACCCGCGGCTCCTTCGAGTTCCAGGGCCAGAAGTGCTCCGCGTCCTCGCGTGCGTACATCCCGGCCTCCATCTGGAACGACGGCTTCAAGGAGGAGTTCGCGGCCGAGGTCGACGGCATCAAGATGGGTGACGTCACGGACCTGTCGAACTTCATCGGCGCCGTCATCGACGACCGCTCCTTCGCCAAGAACAAGGCCGCCATCGACCGCGCGAAGGCCGACGCCAGCTGCACGATCGTCGCCGGCGGCACCTACGACGACTCCGAGGGCTACTTCGTCCGCCCGACGGTGATCGAGTGCACCGACCCGGAGAACGAGGTCTTCACGACCGAGTACTTCGGCCCGATCCTCGCCGTGCACGTCTACGACGACGCGAAGTACGACGAGATGCTGGCCCAGATGGAGTCGGTCTCGGACTACGCGCTCACCGGTTCGGTCATCTCCAACGACCGCGCCGCCGCCGCGTACACCATGGAGAAGCTGCGCTTCGCGGCCGGCAACTTCTACATCAACGACAAGTCGACCGGTGCCGTCGTCGGCCAGCAGCCCTTCGGCGGTGGCCGTGCCTCCGGCACCAACGACAAGGCCGGCGCCCCGCAGAACCTGATGCGCTGGACGCTGACCCGCGCCATCAAGGAGACGCTGGTCCCGCCGACCGAGTACGGCTACCCGCACATGGGCTGACGCCCCCCGCCGCTCTCCGGCGGCCCCTGAACACCGCCCCCTTCCTCGGTCCCCCAACCGAGGTCGGGGGCGGTTTCCATTCGGGGGCGGTTCCCCCGGGGCGGGCTTAGGCTGCCGGTAAGGGGGCCGGCTCTGCGAGGAGGAACGGCATGCCTGGTTCGACGACCCTCGGCCCCGGACACGGGGTCGACGCGATCGACCATCCCGAAGCGCAGCGGATGGCACGGATGATGCGGGAGCTGCACGCGCTGCTCACCACCACGGGACCGGAGCGGATCACGCACGCGCAGGTCACCGCCCTGTGCGAGGGCGATCCGCACTCGCGCATGGAGTTCACCGCCTGGGTGGAGCGGGTGGCCCGGGAGCTGGAGCGGGCTACGGCCTGACCGGCACCCGCCGCGCCAGGAAGTCGTCGATCAGCGAGGCGACCTGCGGGGCGTGGGTCTCCAGGGCGAAGTGCCCGGTCGGCAGGAGGTGCACCTCGGCGTCCGGAAGGTCGCGGCGGAAGGCCTCGGCGCCGGCCGGGACGAAGACCTGGTCGCCCTCGCCCCAGACGGCGAGGAGCGGCACCCGGTTCGTGCGGAAGTACTCCTGGAAGGCGGGGTAGAGGGCGAAGTTGGACGCGTAGTCGGCGATCAGGCCGAGCTGGATCTCGTCCTGGCCCTCCCGGGCCATCAGGGCCGCGTCGCGCTCCCAGGCGTCGGGGTCGAGGAGGTCGCGGTACTCCGCCGGCACGCCCGTCTCGTACTGCCACCGGATGCCGTCGAGCGAGCGGATGCCGCGGACCGGGGCCTCGGTCTCCGGCGTGCGCTCGGCGATCAGGGCGAGGACGGGGGCCCAGGCGTCGGCGCCGAGCCCGTCCAGGTACGCGTTGCCGTTCTGGGAGATGATCGCGGTGATCCGGTCCGGGTGGGCGAGGGCGAGGCGCAGGCCGATCGGGGCGCCGTAGTCCTGGATGTAGACCGCGAACCGGTCGAGGCCGAGCGCCTCGGTGAACTCCGAGGTCAGCGCGGCCAGTTCGGCGAAGGTGTACGAGAAGTCGCCGGCGTCCGGGGCGGCGCTGCGGCCGAAGCCCAGGTGGTCGGGGGCGATCAGCCGGTAGCGGTCGGCGAGCCGGGGGATGAGGTCGCGGAACATGCGCGAGCTGGTCGGGAAGCCGTGCAGGAGGAGCAGGACGGGGGCGTCGGCGGGGCCCGCCTCCCGGTAGAAGATCTCGTGGCCGCGGACGGTGACGGTGCGGTGGTGGATCGGCAGCACGGACATCTCTCTAACCCCTCATTGCTCGATGACTGGTTGCAAGGAGAGTCAATCCCGTCCCATCTAACCTGTCAATAACCTTTTGAAGGTTAGATGGAGGGGCGGGGAGACTGGAGGGGTGACCGGAGACGTCCGGGTGCGGACCGCACCCACCCACGAGGTCGGCCCCGCACGGCTCCGCGCCGTGCGTGCGATGCTCGACGCCGCCTTCGACGGTGACTTCGCCGACGAGGACTGGGACCACGGCCTCGGCGGCCTGCACGCCTGGATCGAGGACGGGACCGGGATCGCGGCCCACGGCAGCCTCGTCATGCGACGCGTCCTGCACCGGGGCCGCTCGTACCGCGTCGGCTACGTGGAGGCCGTCGGCGTCCGGTCCGAGCTGCGGCGGCAGGGCCTCGGCGGCCTCGTCATGGCCGAGCTGGAACGCGCTGTCGATGGTGCGTACGCCTTCGGGGCCCTGTCCGCCTCCGACGCCGGCGCCGCCCTCTACCGGGCGCGCGGCTGGAGCCTCTGGCGTGGACGGATCGAGGCGCTGAGCCCCGACGGGATCGTCCGCCTCCCCGACGAGGAGGACTCCACCTACCTCCGGCCGGCCGCGGGGCGCCCGCTGCCGGGCCCCGCCGACCCGCTCGTCTTCGACTGGCGGGACGGCGACGTGCTGTGACCGTGTCGCGGCCGGCTCCGTGTCAGGGGGTCGGGCCGGTGCGGGGCACCGCCGTGCTCCGCGGCCTCGCCGACTCCAGGTGCGCGGTGTAGAGACCCGACGCCATCGAGCCCAGGCCCAGCGTGAGCGCGAGCCCGGGCATCCCCAGGGCCCCGATGAAGAAGGCCCCCGTCGACACGAGCACCAGCGCCGCCCACACCGCGAGCACGAGCTTGCCCCGGCGGCTCAGGAACAGCCACCGGCGGGGCGTCTCGGGCAGCGTGTCCAGCGCTCCCGCCGGGCCCGCGGTCGCCGCCCGGGGGCGCTTGAAGTAGCCGTACACCAGCCATTCCCCGCACAGCTCCCAGCCCTCGGGCGAGAGCTCGCCGAGCACCCGGGCGCGCCGCCGGCCGGTGATCACCTCGCGGCGGTACTCCCAGCGCAGCGCCGCCCCCGGCGCCCGCCGGCACACGAACCGGCCGAGCGGGTCCAGCGACTCGACCTCCCAGCCCTGGTCGCCGTGGACCGCGAGCATCCGGCGGTCGTTGAAGAGGTCCGCAGTCCAGGTCCAGTGCTCGGCCACCGCGCCCGGCTCCTCCGGCTCGGGCGCGAGCCCGCCGAGCGAGGCCGCGAAGCGCGCGGCCGGGCCGAACTCCTCCTCCGGGGCGGTCCCGGTCTCCGCCACGTGCCCGCGCAGGTCGGCGACGGTCGCGGCGATCTGCTCCTCGGGCACGCCCGCGGTGCGCAGGGCGGCGGTCAGTTCGTCGAAGTACGCGGTCATGTGGTGCTTCCCCCTGCGTGCAGCTTGCCTCGTACGGCCCGGTGGAACTCCGTCCAGGCCTCGCTCTCGGCCGCGAGGTGCGTCCGGCCGGGCTCGGTGAGCCGGTAGTAGCGCCGCCCGGGGCCGCGCTCGGCGGCCCGGAACTCGGCCTCGACCAGTCCCGCCTCCTCCAGGCGGTTCAGGACGGGATAGAGCGTCCCGCCCTTGATCTCGCCCAGGCCCGCCTCGGCGAGCGACTTGGCGATCTCGTACCCGTAACTCTCGCCGTCGGTCAGGCAGGAGAGGACGAGCAGGTCGAGGACTCCCTTGAGCCAGCTGGAGCGACGGTCTGCGGCCATGGCGGCATTCCATCACTACCTAGGTAGGAATGCAATCTAGGTAGGCAGTCGGTGGTCGAGCGCTCATCAGCTGTCCTCGGTTGGCCGCCCGAACCGCTCGGTCGCACCGTGTCACCCCTCTGGGCAGGCCCCCCTGGGCGGCCCACTGGACGGCCCCTGGGCAGGCGAAATCCCTCGCCGCGTGGGCGCTGGTCCGCGAACTGCGCGGCCTGGCGGGGTGATCGCCGTCTCAGATAGTAGGAAGTCCGAGTAATTGTGGAGACAGATGCGGTCACCTGCCCTAGCTTTGTAGAAGCCGAACGTCCCGCTCCATCGAGCGCAGGCGGACGCGAGCGCGATGCCCCTAGGCAGGCAACCCCTGCGGCGGCGCTCCCCGCCCCTTCCGGCGCCTTCGATCATCACTGATCTCCGCACATCCGGATCACCACTGATCTCAAGGAGTCGATCCCTCATGGCCGCTCAGACCGCCCGCCGCGTCCGCCACTCCGCCAGCCACTCCAGCGACGACGCCCGCAAGAACGCCGCCGCCGCCCTCCAGCGCGCCCTCGACCGCCGCGACAACGGCGGCGCCACCGGTCACTGACCGGTCCTGGGGCCGCGCGTCCGGCCGATCGGGGCCGGACCGCGCCCAGGCGTCCGCGGGTCTCCGCGCCCCCGCGGACTCCGTCGCGGTGCCGCACCTCGCCAGAGGTCGGTACCTCGTCTCCGGCCCGCGTCAGAGCCCCTGGCCCCGGCAGCGCGCCGGACCACGCCGAAGCGCCGGTCTCCCTCGTCGCCGCCCCGGGCTTCCCGTACCGCCCCGGACTCCGTCCGGGCCGCCGCTCCACCTCAGTGCCCCGGTCGGCGGGCCTCGATCAGGGTGCGCGCCGCGTGCGCCACGAACGGGCCCCGTTCGCGGATCCGCGCGTCCAGTTCGCGCAGCCGCGGCAGCCGGTCCTCCACCGTGAAGCCGGGCACGATCCAGATCACCTTGCGCAGGAACCAGATCACGGCCCCCACGTCGTGGAACTCCATCCGCAGCCGCTCCGTCCGGACGTCGACGACGTCGAGGCCGGCGGCGCGTGCCGCCGCGCTCTCGTCGTCGGGATGCCGCAGCCGGGCCGCCTCCGGCTGCGGTCCCAGGAAGTACTCGACGAGCTCCCACACGCTGGCCGGCCCCACGTGCTGGGCGAGGTAGGTGCCACCGGGGCGCAGCACCCGGGCGATCTCGTCCCACCACACGGTCGCCGGGTGCCGGCTGGTCACCAGGTCGAAGGCCGCGTCGCCGAACGGCAGCGGCGGCTCGTCCGGGTCGGCCACCACCACGACCCCGCGCGGGTGCAGCAGCTCCGTGGCCCGTGCGAGGTTCGGCGGCCAGGACTCGGTGGCCGCCGCCGTCGGCGGCAGCACCGGCACGCTCGCGAGCACCTCGCCGCCCCCGGTCTGGATGTCCAGGGAGGCCGTGGCCGTGGCGAGCCGTTCGCCCACCAGGCGCTGGTACCCCCAGGACGGGCGCTCCTCCGTCGCCCGTCCGTCCAGCCAGGAGAAGTCCCAGCCGTCCACGGGCGCCCGGGAGGCCTCCGCCACGAGTTCCTCGAACGTCCCGCTGTCTCCGAAGGCGTGCGTCATGGCTCCATCATCGACGGCGCGCCTCCCCGCGAGCAGGAGGATCGTCCGCATCCTGGACATGACGTGTCAGACGATGGGACGAAGAGTAGGGTGCCGGCATGTCTCACAGCATCGATCTCGCAGTCATCCCCGGCGACGGCATCGGCCAGGAGGTCGTGGCCCAGGGCCTCAAGGTCCTCGCGGCCGTGCTTCCCCAGGATGTGAAGCTGGAGACGAAGGAGTACGACTTCGGCGCCAAGCGCTACCACGCCACGGGCGAGACCCTCACCGACGCCGACCTCGACGCCCTCAAGGGGCACGACGCGATCCTGCTCGGTGCGATCGGCGACCCGTCGGTCCCGTCCGGCGTCCTGGAGCGGGGCTTCCTCCTGAAGCTGCGCTTCGCCTTCGACCACCACGTCAACCTGCGTCCCTCCAAGCTGCTCCCCGGCGTCGCGACCCCGCTCGCCGGCCAGCCGGAGATCGACTTCGTCGTCGTCCGCGAGGGCACCGAGGGCCCGTACACGGGCAACGGCGGCACCATCCGCAAGGGCACCGAGCACGAGGTCGCCACCGAGGTCTCGGTCAACACGGCCTTCGGTGTCGAGCGCGTGGTCCGGGACGCCTTCGCCCGCGCCCAGGCGCGCCCCCGCAAGAAGCTGACGCTGGTCCACAAGAACAACGTCCTGACCTTCGCGGGCCACCTCTGGACGAACATCTTCACCAAGGTCGCGGCCGAGTTCCCCGAGGTCACGACCGACTACCTGCACGTCGACGCCGCGACGATCTTCCTCGTCACCGACCCGGCCCGCTTCGACGTGATCGTCACCGACAACCTCTTCGGCGACATCATCACCGACCTCGCCGCGGCCGTCTCCGGCGGCATCGGCGTCGCCGCCTCGGGCAACATCAACCCGAGCGGCGCGTTCCCGTCCATGTTCGAGCCGGTCCACGGCTCCGCGCCGGACATCGCGGGCCAGGGCAAGGCCGACCCGACGGCCACCGTGCTCTCCGTCGCCCTCCTCCTGCGTCACCTCGGCTACGAGGCCGAGGCCGCCCGGATCGAGGCGGCCGTCGCCGCCGACCTCACCGAGCGTGGTGACAGCGTCCGCACGACGGACGAGATCGGCGACGCGCTCGCGGTACGCGTAGCGAGCTGACCCGCCGCTGACATCCCACCCAGCCGCCGGGTCGCACTCCGCACCCGGCGGCTGTACCTATGCGGTCGCCGGGTGCCACCATCGAATCCTTGGACCGCGTACACACCGTTTCCGTACACCGGCCCCCACGGGCGATAATCGAACGTGGGGCCGCGGCATGCGGGAAAGCTCGGACGTCCTAGCAGTACTGCGTGACTGCGGAGCGGCGTGAGCGCGGTCCGACACACACAACCGGTGAAGGACAAGCACTCATGACGACGCCCACCATCGAGCTCAAGCCCTCCTCCAGCCCGCTGTCCGACGCGGAGCGCGAGGCGATCCTGGACAACCCGGGATTCGGCCGCCACTTCACCGACCACATGGTCACCATCCGCTGGACGGAGGGCCGCGGCTGGCACGACGGCCAGCTCGTGCCGTACGGCCCGCTCTCCCTCGACCCGGCGACGAACGTCCTGCACTACGCCCAGGAGATCTTCGAGGGCCTGAAGGCCTACCGCCGCCCCGACGGCTCCGTCGCCAGCTTCCGCCCCGACGCCAACGCCCGCCGCTTCCAGCGCTCCGCGCACCGGCTCGGCATGCCCGAGCTGCCGGTCGAGACCTTCGTCGAGGCCTGTGACGTGCTGGTCCGGCAGGACGAGGCGTGGGTCCCGGAGCACGGCGGCGAGGCCTCGCTCTACCTGCGTCCGTTCATGATCGCGACCGAGGTCGGCCTCGGCGTCCGCCCGGCCAACGAGTACCTGTTCGTCGTCATCGCGTCCCCGGCCGGCCCGTACTTCCCGGGCGGCGTCAAGCCCGTCTCCATCTGGGCCTCCGAGGACCGCGTCCGCGCCGTCCCCGGCGGCATGGGCGACGCCAAGACCGGCGGCAACTACGCGGCCTCCCTGCTCGCGCAGGCCGAGGCGGCGGAGAAGGGCTGCGACCAGGTCTGCTACCTCGATGCGGTCGAGCACAAGTGGGTCGAGGAACTCGGCGGCATGAACCTGTACTTCGTGTACGGGGACAAGATCGTCACCCCCCGGCTGAGCGGCTCCATCCTGGAGGGCATCACGCGCGACTCCCTCCTCCAGGTCGCCAGGGACCTCGGTTACGCGTCCGAGGAGGCCCGGGTCTCCATCGACCAGTGGCAGGCCGACACGGCGAACGGCACCCTCACCGAGGTCTTCGCCTGCGGCACGGCCGCCGTCATCACCCCCGTCGGCACGGTCAAGTCCGCCCGCGGCGAGTGGCAGCAGTCGGGCGGCGAGCCCGGCGAGGTCACCATGAAGCTGCGCGAGGCCCTGCTCGCCATCCAGACCGGGAAGGCCGAGGACGTCCACGGCTGGATGCACGAGCTGGGCAAGTAGGACCCCGGGCCCGCGAGGTTACGCCTCCGAGTCCACCAGGGCGCCCGGGACGGTCACCGTCCCGGGCGTCTCCGTCTTCCGGGCCGGCGTCAGGACCGCGTACAGTGCGCCGCCGACGATCCCGGACAGCACGAAGCTGCAGTCGATCCCCCCGGTCAGAGCGAGCAGCGGACCCTCGTAGAGCGGGGTGGACACGCCGGCCAGGCCGACGGCCGCGCCGATCGCCCAGGAGGCGGTGGCGCGCGGCTGCCAGCCGGCCGAGAACCAGTAGACGCCGCCGCGCGAGCGCCGGTTGTAGACCTGGAGTGCCTCCGCGTCGTACACGCCGCGACAGCGCCGGTGCCCGATCAGGGTGATGACCGCCCACGGCGTGCCGATCGCGGTGAGCAGCAGCACGAACGAGGTCATGGCGGTCTGCGCGTCCGAGGCGAAGTGGCCGAGGAAGACGAAGGCGGTGGCCACCGCGGCCACGACCAGGGTGGCTCGGGCGCGGGTCGCCCTGGGCAGGATGGCGTCGAGGTCGAGGCCCATCGAGTAGAGCATCAGACCGGCGTTGCCGACCGAGCCCGCGGTCGCGGCGAGCAGCAGCGGCACCAGGTACCAGGCGGGCGAGGCCGCGACGAGCGGGCCGGCGTACTCGGCGCCGCCGCGGGCCGCGAGGGCCGTGACCGTACCGAAGAGCTGCGGGACCAGCAGGCCCACCAGCAGGCCGAGACAGGTGGCCCGCCAGACCTTCCGCGGGCTGTGCCGCTCGGGCGAGATGTAGCGCGTGTAGTCGCCGAGCAGGGTGATGAAGGCGACCGGGCCGCTGAGTCCGGCGGCGACCGCGGAGAGCAGCCAGGTCGGCCAGAACGAGCCGAGCAGGTACGGGGTGTCGGGCACCGGGGCGGCGGTGAAGTCCCCGGCGTACGCGACGAGTCCGATCGCGAGCAGCACGGTCATCCCGACCGCGAGGGCCTGGCTCAGCTTGAGCAGCAGTCGGTAGCCGTAGACGGCGCCGACCACGGTGAGGGCGGCGAGCAGCGCGTAGACGGCGGCGTGCGCCGCTCCGCCGGTGGGCAGTCCGACCAGCCGCTCCAGGGTGCCCACCATCACGTCGCCGCCGATCCACAGGGTCAGCGCGGTGTAGCCGAGGGAGAGCAGGAGTCCGACCACCGAGCCCACCAGCCGGCCGCGTACGCCGAAGAAGGCTCCGGAGGAGGTGGACAGATTGGTGGCGGTGCGCAGCGAGACCAGCGCGAGCGGGGCGGTGACCGCCACGCCGACCACGGTGCCGGTGACGACGGAGGTCACCGAGGCCCACAGCCCGAGTCCGAAGGAGACCGGGAGCCAGCCGAACACGATCACGCCGAGGCAGAGGTTGGAGCCGAGCAGGATCGAGACGAGGTCGCGCGGTCCGCTGGTCCGTTCGACCTCGGGGATGGTGTCGACTCCGCGCTGTTCTATCGCCATGGGGACTCCCTGGGGGACGGGGATGGGGGCGGGCGGGAAGGTGGGGGGTTTAGAGCGTTGCTCAATGTCAGCCAATGTGACTCATCGCGGACGGCCACGTCAATGCTTGGAAGATGACGCGCGAACATTTAGAGTGTCGTTCAAACAGGAGGTGTACGGACGTGCGACTGACCCCCACGGAACGCGATCGGCTGCTGCTCTTCGGCGCCGCCGAGCTGGCCCGCGCCCGTCGGGCCCGGGGCCTGCGGCTCAACGTGCCGGAGGCGACCGCCCTCATCGCGGACACCGTCTGCGAGGCCGCCCGTGACGGCAGGCGACTCGCCGAGGCGATCGAGGCGGCCCGTTCCGTGCTCGGGCCGGACGACGTCCTGCCGGGCGTCGCGGACGTCGTCACCGAGGTGCACGTCGAGGCCGTCTTCGAGGACGGATCCCGGCTGGCGGTGGTCTCCGACCCCATCGGCGGGGGCACCCTCGGGCCCGGCGCCCCTGGCGCGCTGCTGCCCGGGCCCGCGTACGAGGAGCCCGCGCCCACCGTCACGCTGACCGTCCGCAACACGGCCGCCGTGCCGGTCAGCGTCACCTCCCACTTCCACTTCTTCGAGGCCAACCCGCGCCTCGACTTCGACCGTGCCGCCGCCTACGGCATGCGGCTCGCCGTCCCGGCCGGCGCGTCCTTCCGCTTCGACCCGGGCGGCGAGGCCGAGGTGGGCCTCCTGCCCATCGGCGGCGCCCGCGTCGCCATCGGCTTCGCCGGCCTGGTCGACGGCCCCCTCGACGCCCCCGGCGCGAAGGAGCAGGCTGTGCGCAGGGCGGCGGCCTGCGGATATCTCGGTGCCGACGCCCCGGAGGACGGTGAGTGATGGACCCCTACGAGTACGCCTCCGTGCACGGCCCGCGCGCCGGTGACCGGGTCGTCCTGGGTGACTCCGGACTCGTCGTGCGCGTCGAGGCCGACTCCCAGAAGCCCGGCGACGAGTTCCTGGCGGGCTTCGGCAAAACCGCACGCGACGGGCTCCACCTGAAGGCGGCCGCCGTCCGCGAGACCTGCGACGTCGTGATCAGCAACGTCCTCGTCATCGACGCCGTCCAGGGCATCCGCAAGGTGTCCGTCGGCATCCGCGAGGGCCGCATCCACGCCATCGGACGGGCCGGCAACCCCGACACCCTCGACGGGGTCGACGTCGTCGTCGGCACCGGCACCTCGATCGTCTCCGGCGAGGGCCTGATCGCCACCGCCGGCGCCGTCGACACCCACGTCCACCTGCTCTCCCCGCGCATCATGGAGGCCTCGCTCGCCAGCGGCGTCACCACGGTCATCGGCCAGGAGTTCGGCCCTGTGTGGGGCGTCGGCGTCAACTCGCCCTGGGCGCTGCGCCACGCCTTCAACGCCTTCGACGCCTGGCCCGTCAACATCGGCTTCCTCGGCCGTGGCTCCTCCTCGGACCCGGCTCCGCTGGTCGAGGCGCTCGCCGAGGGCGGTGCCTCCGGATTCAAGGTCCACGAGGACATGGGCGCCCACACCCGGGCCCTCGACACCGCGCTCCGGGTCGCCGAGGAGCACGACGTCCAGGTCGCGCTGCACAGCGACGGCCTCAACGAGTGCCTGTCGGTCGAGGACACCCTGAGCGTTCTGGAGGGGCGCACGATCCACGCCTTCCACATCGAGGGCTGCGGCGGCGGACACGTCCCCAACGTCCTCAAGATGGCGGGCGTGCCGAACGTCATCGGCTCCTCCACGAACCCCACGCTGCCCTTCGGCCGCGACGCGGTCGCCGAGCACTACGGGATGATCGTCTCCGTCCACGACCTGAAGACCGACCTGCCCGGCGACGCCGCGATGGCGCGCGACCGGATCCGGGCCGGGACGATGGGCGCGGAGGACGTCCTGCACGACCTCGGCGCGATCGGCATCACGTCGTCCGACGCGCAGGGGATGGGAAGGGCCGGCGAGACCGTACGCCGGACCTTCGCCATGGCCGGGAAGATGAAGGCCGAGCTCGGCCCCATGGAGGGCGACGGCGCGCACGACGACAACGCGCGCGTCCTGCGCTACATCGCCAAGCTCACCGTCAACCCGGCGATCGCCCACGGCCTCGCACACGAGATCGGCTCCATCGAGGTCGGCAAGCTCGCCGACCTCGTGCTGTGGCGGCCGGAGTTCTTCGGCGCCAAGCCGCAGCTCGTGCTGAAGTCCGGCTTCCCCGCGTACGGGGTCGTGGGCGATCCGAACGCCGCCACCGACACCTGCGAACCGCTCGTCCTCGGACCGCAGTTCGGCGCGCACGGTGCGACCGCGGCCGACATCGCGGTGGCGTTCGTCGCCCAGGCGGCGATCGACCTGGGCGGGGACCGGCTGCCCACCCGGCGCCGGCGCGTCCCCGTGCGCGGCACCCGCGGCATCGGCCCGGCCGACCTGCTCCGCAACTCCCGGATCGGCGACGTCCAGGTCGACGCCCGCACCGGCCTCGTCTCCCTCGACGGCGCGCCGATCCGCTCCGGGGCGGCGGAGTCCGTCTCCCTCAACCGCCTCTACTTCCTCTGATCCCCTAGGACCCGTGACCATGACGTACCGCATGCCCGCCGAGTGGACCCCGCACGAGCGCACCTGGATGGCCTGGCCCAGCCCCAACCCCACCTTCACCAACCCGGAGGAGCTGGCCGGGGCCCGCGCCGCCTGGGCGTCCGTGGCCCGCGCCGTACGCCGCTTCGAGCCCGTGACCGTGGTCGTCGCGCCCGGTGACGCCGACTCCGCCCGCGCCCTTCTCGGCGAGGACGTCGAGCTGGTCGAGCGCGAGCTGGACGACGCCTGGATGCGCGACATCGGCCCCACCTTCGTGAAGGACGAGGAGGGCCGGCTCGCCGCCGTGGACTGGGTCTTCAACGGCTGGGGCGCGCAGGACTGGGCCCGCTGGGAGCACGACTCCAAGATCGCCCGCCACGTGGCGGACGCCGCGGGCGTCCCCGTGGTGAGCAGCCCCCTGGTGAACGAGGGCGGCGCCATCCACGTGGACGGCGAGGGCACGGTGCTGCTCACGGACACCGTGCAGCTCGGCGCGGGCCGCAACCCCGAGTGGAACCGCCAGGAGGTCGAGGCGGAGATCCACGCCCGGCTCGGCACCACCAAGGCGATCTGGCTCCCGCACGGCCTGGCCGGCGACTACGGCCTCTACGGCACCCAGGGTCACGTCGACATCGTCGCCGCCTTCGCCCGCCCCGGCACCGTCCTCGTGCACAGCCAGCAGAACCCCCAGCACCCCGACTTCGAGCGCTCCCGCCTCTACGTCAACCTCCTGCGCGGCCAGACCGACGCGCAGGGCCGCCCGCTGGAGGTCATCGAGGTCCCGGCCCCGACCGTCCTGAAGGACGAGGAGGGCGACTGGGTCGACTACTCGTACATCAACCACTACCTCTGCAACGGCGGTGTGGTCCTGTGCGCCTTCGACGACCCGCACGACGAGGTCGCCGCGGAGATCTTCCGCCGCCTGTTCCCGGAGCGGGAGGTCGTCCTGGTGGACGCCCGGACCATCTTCGCGGGCGGAGGCGGCATCCACTGCATCACCCAGCAGCAGCCGGCGGTCTGAGCCGGGGCCGGCCGGTCCCGGCGGTGTGAGCCGGGGGGCCGGTCCCGGCGGTGTGAGCCGGGGGGCCGCTCCCGGGGGTGTGAGCCGGGGGCCGGCCGGCCCCCGGAGCCGCCCGGGTGGACGCCGTACATGCGGCGGGTGCCCTGCGCGTGAACGAGAAGTGCCGCCGGGCAGCTAGCATCGCGGAGCCTGGGGTCAGGTGTTCGGTGTTCCGGTGAAGGACGGAGTGGGCTGTGGCGCGACCGCGTGTGGGTGTGGCGGTGTTGACGATGGGCAACCGCCCCAAGGAGCTGCGGGCCCTGCTCGACTCCGTGGCCCGGCAGGACGAGCCGGCCACCCGGGTGGTCGTGATCGGCAACGGCGTCGGGTCCCTCGCCGAGCTCCCCGAGGGCGTGCACGGCGTCGAGCTGCCGGAGAACCGCGGGGTGTCCGGCGGCCGTAACGTCGCCATCGAGACGCTCCGCGCCTTCGGCGACGTCGACGTCCTCGTGGACCTCGACGACGACGGCCTGCTCGTCGACACCGACGTCTTCCGGCGGCTCGCCGACCTGTACGAGGCCGACCCCGCGCTCGGCATCGTCTCCTTCCGCATCGCGGACGAGAACGGCGAGACGCAGCGGCGGCACGTGCCGCGGATCGGCGCGTCGGACCCGATGCGCGGCGGCGAGGTGACCACCTTCCTCGGCGGCGGCCACGGCCTGTCGATGCGGATGCTCGACGGGATCGGCGGCTGGCCCGAGGAGTTCTTCTTCACCCACGAGGAGACCGACCTCGCCTGGCGCGCCCTCGACGCCGGCTGGAGCGTCCGCTACGCGCCGGAGCTCCTGCTCCAGCACCCCAAGACCAGCCCCGCCCGCCACGCGGTCTACTACCGGATGACCGCCCGCAACCGCGTCTGGCTGGCCAAGCGCAATCTCCCGGTTCCGCTCGTCCCCGTCTACCTGGGCGTCTGGACCCTGCTCACGCTGGCCCGCACCCGTTCCCTGCCGGGCCTGCGCGCCTGGTTCGGCGGCTTCTTCGAGGGCGTCCGCCGCACCGGCGGCGCCCGCCGCCCCATGAGCTGGACCACGGTCTGGCGCATGAGCCGCCTCGGCCGCCCGCCGGTCATCTGAGCGATGTCCCCGGGCGTGCCCCGGGCACCCCGCAGCCCCGGTCCGACAACCCGCCGATCCTGTAGAACGTACGAGTGAGTCAGAGCAGCAACCCGACCCCCCCACCCCGCCGGCGCAACCAGGCCGCACCGCCCCGTGAGGACGTGCTCGCCGCCGCCATGGACACCATCGCCGAGCGCGGGCTCGACGGGCTGACCATGGCCGGGCTCGGGCGGCAGGTCGGGATGAGCAGCGGGCATCTGCTCTACTACTTCCGCACCAAGGACGAGCTGCTGCTGCAGACCCTGGAATGGAGCGAGGGGCGGCTCGGGGCCGAGCGCAGCGCGCTGCTGTCCGGGCCCGGGACCGCGCGGGAACGGCTCGACGGCTACGTGGACGTCTACGTGCCGGACGGGCCGCGCGACCCGCACTGGACGCTCTGGCTCGAGGTCTGGAACCGCTCGCAGAACGCCGACGACGACGCCCGCGCCCGGCAGGCCGCCATCGAGGGCGCCTGGCACCGGGACCTCGTCGCGATCCTCGCCGAGGGCGTCTCGCGCGGGGAGTTCCGGGCGGTCGACCCGGACCGGTCCGCGCACCGCATGCGCGCGCTCCTCGACGGGTTCAGCGTCCATGTCGCGGTCGGCATCCCCGGCACGGGGCGCGAACAAGTACTGGGACACGTCAGGGAGTTCGTCGCCGAAACCCTGCTTCCGTGATCTTTAGGCACGCAAGTACTCCTGATCGTTGCTCTCTGCACCCTTGTTGTTCCCCGGTCGTCTCCGGCACGGTTCGGGGCCATGGGACGAGAGCACTGGAAGAAGATCTGGGTCGGCTCGGCCGGCAACATGGTCGAGTGGTTCGACTGGTTCGTGTACGCGAGCTTCGCGACCTATTTCGCGGGGGCGTTCTTCCCCGAGGGCAACGACACCGCCAAGCTCATGAACACCGCCGGCATCTTCGCCGTCGGCTTCTTCATGCGCCCGGTCGGCGGCTGGCTGCTGGGCCGGGTCGGTGACCGCAAGGGCCGCAAGGCGGCCCTGACCCTCACCGTGACGCTGATGTCCGCGTCCGCGGTCCTCATCGCCGTCGCGCCGACCTACGCCGTCGCGGGGTACGGCGGCGCCGCCGTCCTACTGGTCGCCCGCCTGCTCCAGGGGCTCTCCGTCGGCGGTGAGTACGCCGCCAGCGCGACGTACCTCACCGAGGCCTCCGCCCCACGGCACCGCGGCTTCGCCTCCAGCTTCCAGTACGTCTCGATGACGGCCGGCCAGATCCTCGGCCTCGGGCTGCAGATCATCCTCCAGCGGACCATGTCCGCCGACGCCCTGCACAGCTGGGGCTGGCGCATCCCGTTCGTCGTCGGCGCCCTCGGCGCGGCCGTCGTCTTCTACCTGCGCCGCACCATGCTGGAGACGGAGGTGTACGAGGAGACCGCCGACTCCGGCGTCGCGAGCGGCGACAAGGGCACCCTCAAGGCCCTGTGGGGGCACCGCCGCGAGGCCTTCCTCGTCGTCGCGCTCACCATGGGCGGCACGGTGGCCTACTACACGTACACCACCTACCTCACCAAGTACCTGTCCAACTCCGCAGGGCTGCCCAAGCAGACCGCCACCCTGGTGTCCTTCTGCGCGCTGATCGTCTTCGCCTGCCTCCAGCCGCTCGCCGGCCGGCTCTCCGACCGGATCGGGCGCCGTCCGCTGCTCATCACCTTCGCGGTCGGTTCCACCCTGCTCACCGTGCCGATCATGACGATGCTGCGGCACGCGGGCTCCTTCTGGCCGGCCCTCGGCCTCTCGCTCCTCGCGCTCGTCGTCGTCACCGGCTACACCTCGATCAACGCGTGCGTGAAGGCCGAGCTGTTCCCGACCGGCGTGCGTGCCCTCGGCGTCGCCCTGCCGTACGCCGTCGCCAACGCCCTGTTCGGCGGCACGGCCGAGTACGTGGCCCTGTGGTTCAAGGACGCCGGGATCGAGTCCGGCTACTCCTGGTACGTCGCCGGCTGCGCGGCCGTCTCGCTGGTCGTGTACGTCACCATGCGCGAGACCCGCGACATCGACCTGGGCCGGGTGGGCGAGAAGGGGCGGCCGGAAGCCGCCGGCGAGCAGGAGAAGGCCGCCGCGCCCGCCGTCTGACCGGGCTCCGCCGGTCTCACGGGCCGGCGCTCGCGCGGGCGTCCTCCAGGCGCCGCTGGAGCTTCTGGAGGACGCCCCCGGCGCGCGGCCGCAAGGCCGCGACGCCGGCGCGGGTCTCGTAGGCGAGCACGCTCACCACGGTGTCGCCCTTGCGGCCGGTGTACAGGACGTAGGGGAAATCGGTCCTGCCGCCGTCGGCGGCGGCCGTCTGGGTGCCCTCCTCGGCCATCACCTGCTCGAGTCCGACCACTTCGGGCTCGGTGGCCTGGTGGATCGACGACCAGCGCGTCTTCGCGTACCGCTGCGTCGTGCAGCGGCGCGTGGTGTCCTCGGCGCCGTCGACGAAGGCCTTGGCCGTCGCCGGGTCCGAGAAGACCCGGACCTCGGTGGTCGAGTCGAGTGCGGAGCGGTCGTTCCTCACGGTGCGGCTGATCGCGGCCAGGGTGCCCGAACGGGCCGCCTGGTCGAAGCCCTGGCAGTCCTTCCCGACCTCGTACTCGCCCGCCGGGTCCCGCTCGTACGGGTCGCCCCTGGTGTAGCCGGCTCCCCAGTCCTCGGGGGTCATGACCACGCGCAGGGCCAGGGCGTGCGCCGCCGCCCGGGCCGCGGACGAGTCGACCGGCGGACCGGACGTCGTCGGACCCGGCGGGTTCGCCGTCGTGGGGCCGTCGTCGTCGCCCCCGCCCAGCAGGGCGACCAGGCCGACGCCCAGTGCCGCCGCCACCAGCACCCCGCCGGCGGTGAACAGGACGACACGGCGGCGGCCGCCGCCGGCCGACGGAGGGGGCTCCGCGGATGGAGGGGGCTCCGCGGGCGGGGTCGCGCCGTGGCCCGACCCGGAACCGCGCTCCGGGTCGGGTTCCGGCGGTGGGGGCGGACGGAGGGGCCCGGAGGGTGGCCCGGAAGGAGGTCCGGCAGGCGGTCGTGTGTTCACGCGGACGATCCGTACCACCGGCTGGCCGCCCGCATCCTGAGACTGCGGTCCTGTCACTCGCGCGGCTGTGGCAAACTGCCGACGTGCTCGCTACCACCATGATTATCGGCAGCAGCGCGCCGGTCCGCAGTGACCGCTGAGGCGTGGAACGACCCCCACGCAGGCGGCCACCGTGCCCCAGACCCGCGCGCAGACCTCTCGCACCCGCGAGGGGTTTTTTCGTTTTCCGGCCCCACCATCGCCGGAAACGGACAGCGCGTGAGAATGGGGGCAAGTGGATCCAGACCTTCCGGAGCCACATCCGACAGGAGCCAACACGTCATGACCACGGAGAACGGCGAGCGCCCGCGCCTCGACGACAGCTTCCATGTCTTCGACACCACGCTGCGCGACGGCGCCCAGCGCGAAGGAATCAACCTCACCGTCGCGGACAAGCTGACCATCGCACGGCACCTCGACGACTTCGGTGTCGGCTTCATCGAGGGCGGCTGGCCCGGCGCCAACCCTCGCGACACCGAGTTCTTCGCGCGCGCCCGGCAGGAGATCGCGTTCAGGAACGCGGAGCTCGTCGCCTTCGGCGCCACCCGCAGGGCCGGCGGCAACGCCGCCGAGGACCCGCAGGTCAAGGCGCTGCTCGACTCCGGCGCCCCGGTCGTCACCCTCGTCGCCAAGTCGCACGACCGGCACGTCGAGCTGGCGCTGCGCACCACGCTCGAAGAGAACCTGGAGATGGTCCGCGACACCGTCTCCTACCTGGTCTCCCAGGGCCGCCGCGTGTTCGTCGACTGCGAGCACTTCTTCGACGGCTACAAGGAGAACCCCGGCTACGCCAAGGACGTCGTCCGGGCCGCGCACGAGGCCGGCGCCGACGTCGTCGTCCTCTGCGACACCAACGGCGGCATGCTGCCCGCGCAGGTGCAGGCCGTGGTCGCCACCGTCCTCGCCGACACCGGCGCCCGGCTGGGCATCCACGCCCAGGACGACACCGGCTGCGCCGTGGCCAACACCCTCGCCGCCGTCGACGCGGGCGCCACCCACGTCCAGTGCACCGCCAACGGCTACGGCGAGCGGGTCGGCAACGCCAACCTCTTCCCGGTGGTCGCGGCCCTTGAGCTCAAGTACGGCAAGAAGGTGCTGCCCGACGGGGCGCTCGCCGAGATGACCCGGATCTCGCACGCCATCGCCGAGGTCGTCAACCTCACGCCGTCCACCCACCAGCCGTACGTCGGCGTCTCCGCCTTCGCGCACAAGGCGGGACTGCACGCCTCCGCCATCAAGGTGGACCCGGACCTCTACCAGCACATCGACCCCGAGCTGGTCGGCAACACCATGCGGATGCTGGTCTCCGACATGGCGGGCCGCGCCTCCATCGAGCTCAAGGGCAAGGAGCTCGGCGTCGACCTCGGCGGCGACCGCGACCTGGTCGCCCGGGTCGTCGAGCGGGTCAAGGAGCGCGAGCTCAAGGGCTACACCTACGAGGCCGCCGACGCCTCCTTCGAGCTGCTGCTCCGCGAGGAGGCCGAGGGCCGGCCGCGCCGCTACTTCCGCACCGAGTCCTGGCGCGCCATCGTCGAGGACCGGCCGGACGGCACCCACGCCAACGAGGCCACGGTGAAGCTGTGGGCCAAGGGCGAGCGGATCGTCGCCACCGCCGAGGGCAACGGTCCCGTCAACGCCCTCGACCTGGCGATGCGGGTCGGCCTGGAGCGGATCTACCCGCAGCTCGCCAAGTTCGAGCTGGTCGACTACAAGGTCCGCATCCTGGAGGGCCGCCACGGCACCGAGTCGACGACCCGGGTCCTGGTCACCACCAGCGACGGCAACGGCGAGTGGGCGACGGTCGGCGTCGGCGAGAACGTCATCGCCGCCTCCTGGCAGGCCCTGGAGGACGCCTACACCTACGGCCTGCTGCGGGCGGGCATCGAACCGGCCGAATAGCCGCGCGTCGTACCGGAATTCCCGGGGTGATACGCCCCAGCATGTCCGGTATGACTCGTCATGTTTTTCGTGCGGCGGGCGGCGCGGTCGCAGCCGGTGTGGCGGCCGCCCTGCTCGCCGGAGGCCTCGGCACCGCCGCGGCCGCGCCCGGGGCCGCGCCCGGGGCCGCGCCCGGCGCCGGCCGGGACCGGAGCCCGGTGCGGCTCCTCGCCTCCCCGGTCACCACGGTGGCCGAGGGCGGCACGGCGCGGGTCCGCCTCCGGATCGACGCCACCCGGCCGCTGACCCGTCCGGTGACGGTCCGCTGGACGACGGCGGCCCGCCCGGCGGCGGGCGGCCGTGCGGGCCCGCCCGCACCAGTCGCCGGCTCGCGGGCCGCGGAGCCCTCCCGGGACTACCGCGCCTCCTCCGGCACCCTCACCTTCCCCGCCGGTGCCCTGCCCGGCAGCACCCGCGCCGTCGAGGTCCCGACCCTGCGCGACAGGACGCCCGAGACGGCCGAGGCCGTCCCGGTCGTCCTCGACGTCACCGGCGCGACCCCGCCCGAGCGCGCCCCGCTGGTCGTGGTGGACGCCAACGGGCTGCCGTACCTGGACCCGGCCCGGCCCGTACGGGAGCGGGTCGGCGACCTGCTCGGGCGGATGACCCTGGGGGAGAAGATCGGGCAGATGACCCAGGCCGGCCGCAACACCCTGGCCGCCTACGAGGACATCACCTCCTACGCCCTGGGCTCGGTCGTCCACGAGGCGGTGCCCGACGGCGCGGCGGCACGGACCGCCGAACAGTGGCGGCAGACCAACGACACCTACCAGTGGTACGCGCGCGCCACCCGCCTCCAGATCCCGCTGCTGCTCGGCGCCGACGCCGTGCACGGCCATGCCCTGGTCGCGGGCGCCACGGTCATGCCGCACAACATCGGACTCGGCGCCGCCCGCGACCCCGCACTCGTGGAACGGCTCGCCGCGATCACCGCCGAGGAGGCGCGGGCGACCGGGGTCTCCTGGAACTTCTCGCCCTGCGTCTGCGTGGTCCGCGACGTGCGCTGGGGGCGGACCTACGAGTCCTTCGGCGAGGACCCGGAACTGGTCGCGTCCCTCGCCGTCGCCGTCCGCGGGCTGCAGGGCGCCGCCGACGGCCGGGACCTCGCCCGCAACGACAAGGTGCTGGCCACCGCCAAGCACTTCGTGGGCGACGGTGGCACCGCCTACGGCTCGGGCCGGGCCCCGTACACCCTCGACCAGGGCGCCACCCTGGTCGACCGGCGCGAACTGGAGCAGGTCCATCTCGCACCCTTCCGGCGGGCGATCGAGCTCGGGACCGGTTCGGTGATGCCCTCGTTCTCGTCGCTCGAGATCGCCGGCGAGTCCGGCGGGCCGGTGAAGATGCACGCCCACCAGAAGATGATCAGCGGCGTGCTGAAGGGCGAGCTCGGATTCCGGGGCATCGTCGTCAGCGACTGGGAGGCCGTCGACCAGATGCCCGGTGAGGCGGCCGACGACGTACGCGACGCCGTGAACGCCGGCATCGACATGACGATGGCCCCGCTGACCTACAAGGACTTCGTCCGGATCGTCACGGACCAGGTCGCCGCGGGGCGGATCCCGCTCTCCCGCGTCGACGACGCGGTCGGCCGCGTGCTGGAGAAGAAGTTTCTCCTCGGGCTCTTCGAGAAGCCGTACGCCGACACCACCCACCTGGCCGACGTGGGCTCGGCCGCGCACCGGGCGGTGGCCCGGGAGGCCGTGGCCCGGTCCCAGGTACTGCTGAAGAACGCCGCCCAGGTGCTGCCGCTGCGGAAGGGGCGCTCGCTGTACGTCGCCGGCTCCAACGCCGACGACGTCGCCGCCCAGGCGGGCGGCTGGACCATCGGCTGGCAGGGCACCGCCGGCCGCGCGATCCCGGGCACCACGGTCCTCGACGCGCTGCGCAGGGCGGACCCGGAGGCCCGCGTCACCTACTCCGAGGACGCCTCCGCCCCCACGGCCGGGCACGACGTCGGCGTGGTCGTCGTCGGGGAGGACCCGTACGCGGAAGGGGTCGGCGACGTCGGCGCCAACGGCCACGACCTGGAGCTCTCGGAGGCCGACAAGCAGGCCGTCGACCGGGTCTGCACGCGGATGCGGTGCGTGGTCCTGATCGTCTCCGGGCGCCCGCAGCTCATCGGCGACCGGCTCGGGGAGATCGACGCGCTCGTGGCCTCCTGGCTGCCGGGCAGCGAGGGCGACGGGGTCGCCGACGTGCTCTACGGGCGGCGGGGCTTCACCGGCCGGCTTCCGGTGACGTGGCCGAGGTCGGCCGAGCAGCTTCCGCTGAAGGCGGCCGAACGCGGCGGCTCCCCCCAGTTCGCCTACGGCTGGGGCCTGACCACCCAGGCCGTCGCCCGCTGATCGCACAGCCGTACGGCAGTAGGTCTGAATGCAACGTTTTGGGGGTAATCACGGTGGTATGAGGACGAGGATCCCGGTGCTGTCGGCCCTCGGCGGACTGCTCCTTCTGCTTCTCCTGGTCCTGGCCCCCACCGCAGGGGCCAGGGCCACGGGCGTACCCGACGCGGCCGCCGCCCTGAAGAACGGCCCGGTCTACGTCGACCCCGGCGCGGCCGCCCAGCTCTCGAAGGCCGACGCGGACGCCCTCGCACAGAAGATCAAGAACGCCGACAAGCCGCTCTTCGTCGCCGTCCTGCCCGCGAACGCGCAGTTCCCGCCCGAGAACCTGCTGCGCAACCTGCGCACCCAGACCGGCATCACCGGGCTCTACGCCGTCCGCCTCGGCAACGGCTTCGACGCCGGCGCCGACCGTTCGGTGATGTCCCGCGCCGCCGTGGACAACCTCGTCACCTCCGTACGCCAGCCCGGCGTCGGCGCCAAGACCGAGCTGAACAACTTCGTCGACCAGGCCCTCCCCACGATGCGCGGCTCCGCCCCGGCCTCCTGGGGCTCGGCCGGCACCGACGAGGGCGTCCCGGTGGGCGGACTGATCACCCTCGGCGCGGTCGTCGTGGCCGGCGGCGCCGGGGCCTACGCGGTCGTCCGGCAGAAGAGGCGCCGCCGGGAGGCCGAGGAGCGCGAGGCGCTCGACCGGCTGCGGGTCGTCGTCGACGAGGACATCACCGCCTTCGGCGAGGAGCTGGAGCGGCTGGACTTCCACCCGGCCGAGGCCGGCGCCGACGACGCCATGCGCGGCGACTACGAACGTGCCCTCGACGCGTACGACCAGGCCAAGTCCCTGATGGGCTCGGCCACCCGCCCGCACGACGTGCGCCCGGTCACCCAGGCCCTGGAGGACGGGCGCTTCTCGCTCGCCGCCCTGGCCGCCCGCCGCGAGGGCCGCCCGTTGCCCGAGCGGCGTCCGCCCTGCTTCTTCGACCCGCGCCACGGCCCCGCCACCGAGGACCGCACCTGGTCCCCGGCCGGCGGGCCGGCCCGTCAGGTCCCGGTCTGCGCCGCCGACGCCGCCCGCCTGGACGACGGGCTCGACCCGATGGCCCGCACGGTCGAGACCGGCGACGGCCGACGCCCCTACTGGGAGGCCGGCCCGGCGTACGGCCCGTGGGCCGGCGGCTACTTCGGCGGCGGCATGCTGCCCGGCCTGCTCATGGGCACCCTGCTCGGCTCGGCGCTCTCCACCCCCGCCTACGCCGCCGAATACGGCGGCGGGGACTTCCAGGGCGGCGACTTCTCCGGGGCCGACTTCGGCTCCGGCGACTTCGGGTCGAACGACTTCGGCGGCTTCGACGGGGGCGGCGGCTTCGACGGCGGTGGAGGCTTCGACGGGGGCGGCGGCTTCTGAGCCCCGTCCGGATCGGACGGCTCAGACCAGGGGCTTCACCGACATCAGCAGATGGCGGTGGGTGCCCGCCCCGCCGTCGGTGGCGTCCGTGATCAGCGCCCGCTGACCCGGTCCCAGCAGCCGCAGGCCGATCTCGGACGCCTCGAACGAGCCGAGCGCGTCCAGCAGATAGCCCGGATGGAAGGCCACCGTCATCGACCCGGCACCGCTCAGCGTCGCGGGCAGGCGCTGCGAGGCCACGTCGTCCTCGTACCCGGCCTGCAGGTGCACGCCGCTCCCGTCGAAGGAGAGCTGGACGGGGCTGTCGCCCTCGGCGACCACCGCGACCCGCTTCACGGCCTCCAGGAGCGGGGCCCGCTCGGTGACGGCCACCGCGTGCTCGCCGAGCGCGAAGAGCTTGTCGTGCCGGGGCAGCCGCCCGTCGATGAGTCGGGTGGTGGTGCGGCAGGCCAGGCTCTCGAAGCCGAGGGAGCCGGCGTCCAGTGCCAGACCGACCGTCCCCGCGCCCGCGTGCGAGCGGGCGATCTCGGTCAGCCGGCGGGCCGGCACCACCACGTCGACCGGGTCCGCGACGCCCTCGGCCGGGATCTCCGGCTTCCACTCCAGCGTGCGCACCGCGTACCGGTAGCGGTCGGTCGCGGCCAGCGTCATCGTCGTGCCCTCCAGGCCGAGCCTTATCCCCGTGAGCACCGGCAGCGAGTCGTCCCGGCCGGCCGCCACCGCCACGTGCCCGACGGCCGCCGCGAAGGCGGCCGCGTCCACCTCGCCGCGCCGTGCGGGCAGCGCGGGCTGGGCGGGGTAGTCGTCGAGGGGGAGCAGCGAGAGCCCGAAGCGTGCCCCGCCGCCGGTCACCGAGAGCCGGGCCCCGTCGACGCCGCAGTCGACCGGGCCGTGCGGCAGCACCTTGCAGATGTCGAGGAGCCGCCGCCCGAGCACCAGGGCCCTGCCGTCCCGCAGGGTGTAGGCGTCCACCTCGATCCGGGCCGAGGCCTCGTAGTCGAGCCCGGAGACGCGCAGCCGGCCGTCCGCCGCCTCCAGGAGCAGCCCGCCGAGCACGGGCACGGGGGAGCGGGCGGGCAGCACGCGGGCGGCCCAGGCGACGGCTTCGGTCAACACACCGCTGTCGATACGGAATTCCATGCCGCGACGCTAGCGACCCCCACTGACAATCGCGGTCGGCCGGCAGTTCAGGGCGCCACGACCTCGGCTCCCTTCCCGGGCCCAGGCCTCGGCCGGGCCCGCCCGCCCCCGGAAACGCCGAGCGCCCGCCTTCCGCGGATGCGGAGAGGCGGGCGCGCTCGTGGGGGCCGGGCAGGGCCGGACGTCAGTCCTGTCGGGCGGGGGATCGGAAGGCTCAGGCGGCGTTCTTGATCGCGGAGATGTCGAAGTTCAGCTTGACCTTGTCGCTGACCATGACGCCACCGGTTTCCAGGGCCGCGTTCCAGGTCAGGCCCCACTCGGAGCGCAGGATCTCGGCGGAGCCCTCGAAGCCGACCCGCTCGTTGCCGTAGACGTCGGTGGCCGTGCCGTTGAACTCCAGGTCGATGGAGAGCGGCTTGGTGACGTCCTTGATGGTCAGGTCGCCCTTGATCCGGTACTTGTCGCCGCCCAGCTGCTCGGCCTCCGTGGAGCGGAAGCTCATCGTCGGGAACTGCTCGGCGTCGAAGAAGTCGCCGCTGCGCAGGTGCCCGTCACGGTCGGCGATGCCGGTGTCGATGGAGGCGATCTTGACGTCGATGGCCGCGGACGAGCCGGCCGGGTTCGAGCCGTCCAGCGTCAGGGTGCCCTCGTGCTCGGCGAAGGAGCCGCGGACGTTGGTGACCATGGCGTGGCGCACGGTGAAGCCGATGCTGCTGTGGGCGGGGTCGATCGTGTAGTCGCCGGTCAGGGCCGCCAGGGCCGGGTCGACCGGGAGGGTGGCGACGGCGACGGCGGACTCGTTGTTCTTGCGGCTGAAGAGACCCATGACTGCTCCTTGGGGACGTGGTGCGCGGCGGGGGATTCCGCGCTTTGTTGAACCTTCAACGAGAACGACCATAGACCTATTCCGTTCAAGTTTCAACATCTCTGTCGCGTCGCGCCGAGATGTTCACCCGCGCGGCACCACCGATCCCGCGACGCCCTCTGGCGAACGCGCGTAGACATGCGTCACCATCTCGGCGAGCACCACCTGCACAGCCGTCCCCATCCGCACGCACGGTCACCCGCAGGAGGCAACGTGAAAATCCGCTCCGTCCTCACCGCCCTCGCCCTGGTCCTCGGCGCCCTCTTCGCCCCCGGCTTCGGCGTCCTGTCCACCGCCGGCGAGGCCCACGCCGCCACCAAGATCAGCCACGCCACCGCGACCTCGATGTTCCGCCAGGTGGGGATCACCTGGTCCTCGTCCGGCGGCTGCTCCGACCGCTACAACGCCACCTGCACGTCCTTCGAGCAGCTGAACCTCGCCACCGCCCAGGGCGCCCAGACCCTCAAGGGGGCCAGCGGCTGCGCCCTCAACATCACCGGCGGCACCGAGACCGGACACGCGAGCGGCACCTACTCGCACTGGAACGGCTACAAGCTCGACTTCGGCAAGGCCACCTGCGTCACCAACTACGTGAAGAACACGTTCACCTACATCGGCCTGCGCGGTGACGGCGCCCCGCAGTGGAAGTCCGCCTCCGGCAACGTCTACGCCGACGAGGGCAACCACTGGGACGTGACCTACTACAACTGCGGCGGCTGCTGAGCATCCGCCGCCCGCCGACGCGCCCCCTCCGGAGGCCACTTGGACTAACCGGAGGGGGTTGTTGGACTGGAGGGCCCCCGGGCGCGCGAACTCGTTGACGGTGATCCGCGACCCGGGCCAACTGGTGCGCATGTCGCACCCCTACCCTCCCTCCGCGGCCCGGCGGCTGCGCACGGCCTGCGCGCTCGCCGCAGCCACCTCCGCCGTCCTCGCCCTGGCCGGCCCCGCCCGCGCCGGCGCCCCCGAAGCGCCTCGGCCGAGCGCCGAAACCGTCATCGGCTCCGAGCGGCTCGCGGTCGCCGTCGCCGAGGACTTCCCCCGGGTCCTGTCGTACACCGACCGGGCCACCGGCGCCCGGCTGCTCGGCTCCACCGCCCCCGTCACCCAGGTCGTCCTCAACGGCACCGGCCACGCCGTACGGACCACGGCCGCCCCCGTCGTGACCGCCGACTCCGCCGCGTACACCCTCGCCTTCCCCGACCTGCCCGGGGTCGAGATCGACGCACGGCTGAGCGTCCACGGCCGGGCCACCACCTTCGCCGTCACCGCCGTCCGCGACACCGAGGCCTTCCGCGTCGGCACCCTCGACATCCCCGGCCACGACCTGGTCTCCGTCGGCTCCGCCGACGGGGACGCCGCGACCGCCTTCACCCGGCTCGACCCCGACTCCACCCGGACCGCCGACGTCTTCACGAAGCTCACGGCCGCCACCCCGGCGGAGACCACCGCCACCGGGGCGAGCTACGCGATCGTCAACACCGGGCAGCTCGCCGCCGCCGTCGAGTCCAACTCCTCCTACGACAAGCCCGCCGGCCCCTCGGCCCGCGACGGTGCCCGCTTCTGGCACCAGGCCCGCACCCGTACCACCGGCACCGGCGCCCCCGAGACCCGCGTCGGCGTCTGGTCCGGCCAGTGGACCTACCGCGGCGAAGGCGCTCCCGCCCCCGAGAGCGGCGCCGACCTGCCCTGGGCCAAGGTCGTCGTGACCCCTGACGCCAACGCCGACGGGACGGTCGACTGGCAGGACGGCGCCGTCGCCTTCCGCTCCATAGGCGTCAAGGCACCGGGCAGCGACGCGACCCCGGACCGGGTCGTCGCCCACATCCCGTTCAACTTCGCCTCCCAGGCCACCCACCCGTTCCTGCGCACCCTCGACGACGTCAAGCGGATCTCCCTCGCCACCGACGGGCTCGGCCAGTTCGCCCTGCTCAAGGGCTACGGCTCCGAGGGCCACGACTCCGCCCACCCCGACTACGGCGGCAACTACAACAAGCGCGCCGGCGGCCTCGCCGACCTCAACACCCTGCTCCGGGAAGGCCGGAAGTGGGGGGCGGGCTTCGGCGTCCACGTCAACGCCACCGAGGCGTACCCGGAGGCCCGGAACTTCAGCGAGACCCTCGTCGACCGGACCAGGCCCGGCTGGAACTGGCTCAACCAGAGCTACTACATCGACCAGCGCCGGGACGTGAACAGCGGCGATCTCGCCCGCCGCTTCCAGCAGCTCCGCGACGAGACCGACCCCAATCTGTCGATGCTCTACGTCGACGTCTACTACACCCACGGCTGGATCGCCGACAAGACGCTGCGCGCCGTCCAGGCGCAGGGCTGGAACGTCGCCACCGAGTGGTCCGAGAAGTTCGAGCGCGCCTCCCTGTGGTCCCACTGGGCCAACGACCTCGACTACGGCGGCGCCACCAACAAGGGCCTCAACTCCCGGATCGTCCGCTTCATCCGCAACAACGAGAAGGACGTCTGGAACGACCACCCGGTGCTCGGCCAGACGGCCCTCGTCGACTTCGAGGGCTGGACCGGCGAGACCGACTACACGGCCTTCTCCGCCAACATCTGGCAGCGCAACCTGCCCGCCAAGTACCTCCAGCACCAGCGGATCACCCGCTGGGACGGAAACGACATCACCTTCACCGGAGGCGTCCGCGGCACCGTCGAGAACGGCCGCCGCACCTTCTACGAGAACGGCCGCAAGGTCCTCGACGGCGACGCCTACCTGCTGCCCTGGGCCGGCGGCGACAAGCTCTACCACTACAACAAGACCGGCGGCAGGACGAGTTGGTCCGTGCCCGGCAAGGGCTCGTACACCGTGTACCGGCTCACCGACAACGGGCGGGTCAGGGCCGGCACCGTGACGCCCTCCCACGGCCGCGTCACCCTCGACGCCGTCGCCGGACAGCCCTACGTCCTCTACCCGAACCGGGCGCCCGAGCAGGCCTCCCCGCGGTGGGGCCAGGGCACCCCGGTCAGGGACCCCGGCTTCAACGACGCCCGGCTGAGCTCCTGGACGACGACCGGAACCGTCGCCCGCGACACCGACGCCCAGGGCCGCAACAGTGCGCGGCTCAGCGGCTCCGCCCCCGCCTCCGTGCGCCAGCGGATCACCGGTCTCACCCCCGGCGCCCGGTACACCGCCTCCGCCCTGATCGAGGTCGAGCAGGGCGGCAACCGCCCGACCACGCTCTCCGTCGCCGGCCGCTCCGTCACCGTCGAGCGCTCCGTGCTCGAGGACCGGGTCGCCGCCTCCGACTGGAACGGCACCCGCTTCCAGCGCGCCAAGGTCACCTTCACCGCCCCCGCCGGCGGCAGCACCGCGCTGAGGATCGAGGCCGCCGGCGGCCCGTCGGCCATCGTCCGCGTGGACGACGTCCGGATCGTGGCCGACGCCCCCGCGACCCGGGCCGGAGCCCTGGTGTACGAGGACTTCGAAGCGGTCGACCAGGGCTGGGGCCCCTTCTTCAAGGGCGACGCCGGCGGCACCACCGACCCGCGCACCCACATCGCCCAGGTGCACGCCCCGTACACCCGGGCCGGCTGGAACGGAAAGGCGGTCGACGACGTCCTCGACGGGGCCGAGTCCCTCAAGTCGCACGACGAGAACGCCGGTCTGGTCTACCGCACCGCGCCCTGGACCGTCCCCATGGAGGACGGACACCGCTACCGGGTCGAGTACGCCTACCAGTCCAGCCACGCCGGCGCCTACGAGTGGGTCACCGGTTACGACCGTACGCACGGTCAGGGAGCGCCCGTCGAGACCCGCCGCACCCCCCTCGGACAGCAGCGCACCACCGGGCACTTCGCCGAGACCGTGACCGCCGGCTGCGGCGACACCTGGACCGGGCTGCGCAAGCGCGCCGACGCCCCCGACGGCGCCGACTTCGTGCTCGACCGCTTCACCGTCACCGACCTCGGCCCGGCCCCCGAGGGCGCCGCCTGCGGCACCCTCGCCGTGACCGCGCCGGAGACCCTGGAGCCCGGCCGGGCCACCACCGTCACGGCCACCTTCGGCAACGACGAGGCCGCCGCCGTCCACGGCGCCACGGCGACGCTCGCCCTCCCCGGGGGATGGACCGCCGAACCGGCCGCACCCGTCACCCTCGACCCGGTCGCCGCGGGCGGGACGGGCACCGCCACCTGGCGGGTCACCCCGCCCGTGGACGCCGCCTACCGGCCCTACGAGCTCGGCGCGAGCGTCACGTACGCGATCGGCGGCGCGCCCCGGACACTGACCGCGGCCACCACCGTCCGCACCCTGCCCCCGCCGCCCACCGCCGACGCCTGGGTGAGCGACCTCGACTGGACCTCGGCGGCCAACGGCTGGGGCCCCGTCGAGAGGGACCTCTCCAACGGCGAGACGGGCACCGGCGACGGCAGCCCGCTGCGCATCGGGGGCACGGCCTACGCCAAGGGCCTGGGCACCCACGCCCCGGCGAAGGTCCGCTACTACCTGGGCGGCCGCTGCACCTCCCTCACCGCCGAGGTCGGCGTGGACGACGTCCAGACCAGTCGCGGCTCGGTGCGGTTCAGCGTGCTCGCCGACGGCGTGGAGAAGGTGAGGTCACCGGTCCTCGGGGCCGCCGACAGCGCCTGGGCGCTCACCGCCGACGTCACCGGGGCGTCGTACGTCGAGCTCGTCGTCGGCGACGGCGGGGACGGGAACGGCAACGACCACGCGGACTGGGGGAACGCGCGCTTCCACTGCGGCGGTTAGCGGGACCCGAGGGGTGCGGGCGGATGGCGGCAGGACGCCGGGCGGTCGGGCGGCGGCGCGACCGGGTGAAGAGGGCAAGCGCTTTCGCCCGGCGTCGTCGTGCTCATTGATTGCGTCGGAGAGCCGGTGCTACACCGGGCGCCAACCGGTCTACACCTCTTCCCCCGGGAGGCTTCCGTGCCCGTTCCCCACGTCGGCGACTGGCCCCGCCGCACCTTCCTCGCCGCCGGCTCCGCCGCCGTCGCCGCCCTCGCCCTCGCACCCCGGGCGCGCGCGGCCGAGAACGAGTTCGAGACCCTGCGACGGCGCTGGGTCGACCTCCAGCTCGGCTCCGGCTACGACGCCGGGGCCGAGCCCTACGCCTCCCGGCTGGCCGAGACCGGCACCCTCGCCCGTACCTTCCGGAGCGCCATGGCTCCCACCGCCACGTCCCTCTGGCCCGGCTACTCCTTCGACCCGCCGGCCGGCATCACCCAGAGCTACGGGCGCCTGTGGACCATGACCCAGGCCTACCTCCAGGACGGCACCGGCAGCACCGGCGACCCCGCTCTCCTCGCCGACGTCCTGCGCGGCCTCGACCACCTCTCCGAGCGGATCTACAACTCCGGCACCGTGCGCTACGGCAACTGGTGGGAGTGGCAGATCGGCTCCCCGCGCCTCCTCATGGACATCGTCGCCGCCCTCCACCCGCTGCTCGGCGCCGACCGGATCGCCGCCGCCTGCGCCGCCGTCGACCACTTCGTCCCCGACAGCGTGCTCGGGGCGTACACCGGCACCTCCACCGGGGCCAACCGCGTCGACCTGTGCCGCTCGGTCGCCGTACGCGGCGTGGTCGGCGCGGACCCCGCCAAGATCGCCCTGGCCCGCGACGCCCTCTCGCCCGTCTTCCCGTACGTCACCAGGGGCGACGGCCTCTACGCCGACGGCTCCTTCGTGCAGCACACCTGGGTCGCCTATTCCGGCACCTACGGGCAGGTCATGCTGGACGGCCTCGGCCGGCTCTTCAGCCTGCTCGCCGGCTCCACCTGGGAGGTCACCGACCCGGGCCGGCAGATCGTCCTCGACAGCGTCGAGCACGCCTACGCGCCCCTCATCTTCGACGGCCTGATGATGGACAGTGTCAACGGACGTGCCATCAGCCGCGGTTACCTCGCGAGCGACGAGCGCCGGATCATGCGCTCCGACCACTTCCACGGGCAGGGCGTCATCGCCGCCATGGCGCTCCTCGCCGGCGGCGCGAGTCCCGCCGAGCGCGAGCGCTGGCACGCCAGGGTGAAGGGCTGGATCGAGCGCGACACCGTCGCCCCGATCCTCGCCGCCCGCCAGTTCGGCGTCGCCGACCTCGCCCGGCTGCACGCCGTCGCCGCCTCGCCCGTCGCCGCGGCCCCCGAGCCCACCGGGCACCGGCTCTTCGCGTCCATGGACCGGGCCGTGCACCGCCGCCCCGGCTGGGCCGCCAACATCTCCATGGCCTCCGAGCGCATCTCCCACTACGAGTGCGGCAACGGCGAGAACCCGCGGGGCTGGCACACCGGCTCCGGAATGCTCTACTGGTGGTCCCCGGGTCAGGGCGGGCAGTACACCGACTGGTTCTGGCCCACCGTCGACCCCTACCGGCTGCCCGGCACCACCGTCTCCACCCGGCGCCTCGGGGACCGGGCCGGTGGCGAGTGGGGCGCCCCCAAGCCCGCCGTGCAATGGGTCGGCGGCGCCACCGACGGGGAGTTCGCCGCGGTCGGGCAGCACCTCAAGGGCCTCGGCTCCACCCTCGAGGCCCGCAAGTCCTGGTTCTGCGCCGCCGACACCGTGATCTGCCTGGGCGCGGGCATCACCGCCACCGACGGGGTGCCGGTCGAGACGGTCGTCGACAACCGCTGCCTCGGCGAGAACGGCACCGCGGCGTTCACCACCGGGCCGGGCTGGGCCCACCTGGCCGGCCACGGCGGCTGGGTCTTCCCCGCCGGCACGGTGAACCTGCGCACGCTGCGCGAGGACCGCACCGGGGCCTGGAGCGACATCAACACCACCAGTTCCACCGAACGCCGCACCCGCCGCTACCAGACCCTCTGGTTCGACCACGGCACGGACCCGGCGGACGCCTCGTACGCCTATCTCCTGATGCCGGGTGCCGCACCGCGCACCCTCGCCGCCCGCGCCGACGACCCGGGCTGGCTGCGGATCCTCGCCAACGGCGCGGACCGGCAGGCCGTGGCCGTCGCGTCCCTCGGACTGACCGCCGCCAACTTCTGGCGGGCCGGTACGGTGGACCGCCTCACCGTCACCGCGCCGGCGAGCGTCCTGCTGCGGCGCAGCGGGGACACGGTGACGCTGCGGACGAGCGGGCCGACCCGCACCGGGCAGCCCTACGAGCTGGCCTGGGACCGCCCCGTGAAGGCGGTCCGCACCCGGGACGCCTCGGTGGAGGTGCTCACCGCGGGGACCGGCGGCCTGCGGCTGCGGATCACCCCGGGTACCGCGGGCGCCACCCACCGTTGCGATGTGCTTGTGTAGAAACCCTACAATCACCTGGGGTGTCTGGCTGTTGACTCGGCCTGGTGGGGTGATGCTTCTGTCAAGCCCCACCAGGATTCGACACGCGAGACTGTACGGAGTCGACGGCGGGGTTTTCTCGGCTGAGTTCGTAGGGTCGGTACATGACCGTTGTGGACCAGATCCCGAGCGAGCCCGCTGACGCCCGTGGCCGTGTGGCCGAGCTGCACGAGCTGCGCGAGCAGGCTCGGCGTGGCCCGAGTGACCGAGCGACCGAGGCCCAGCACGCCAAGGGCAAGCTGACCGCTCGCGAGCGCATCGAGCTGCTGCTCGACGCTGGTTCCTTCCAGGAGGTCGAGCAGCTGCGCCGGCACCGTGCCAGCGGCTTCGGCCTGGAGGCCAAGAAGCCCTACACCGACGGTGTCATCACCGGCTGGGGCACCGTCGAGGGCCGTACGGTCTTCGTCTACGCACACGACTTCCGGATCTTCGGCGGCGCGCTGGGCGAGGCCCACGCCACCAAGATCCACAAGATCATGGACATGGCCATCGCGGCCGGTGCCCCGCTGGTCTCCCTGAACGACGGCGCCGGCGCCCGCATCCAGGAGGGCGTCTCCGCCCTCGCCGGCTACGGCGGCATCTTCCAGCGCAACACCAGGGCCTCCGGCGTCATCCCGCAGATCAGCGTGATGCTCGGCCCGTGCGCCGGCGGCGCGGCCTACAGCCCCGCCCTCACCGACTTCGTCTTCATGGTCCGCGAGACCTCGCAGATGTTCATCACCGGCCCGGACGTCGTCAAGGCGGTCACCGGCGAGGAGATCACCCAGAACGGCCTCGGCGGCGCCGACGTGCACGCCGAGACCTCGGGTGTCGCGCACTTCGCGTACGACGACGAGGAGACCTGCATCGCCGAGGTGCGCTACCTCCTGTCGATGCTCCCGCAGAACAACCGCGAGAACCCGCCGACCGCCCCCTCCGAGGACCCGGCCGACCGCCGCTCGGACGTGCTGCTCGACCTCGTGCCCGCCGACGGCAACCGCCCGTACGACATGCACAAGGTCATCGAGGAGCTCGTCGACGAGGGCGACTACCTGGAGATCCACGAGCGCTGGGCCCGCAACATCATCTGCGCCCTCGCCCGTCTGGACGGTCAGGTCGTGGGCATCGTGGCCAACCAGCCGCAGACCCTCGCCGGCGTCCTGGACATCGAGGCGTCCGAGAAGGCCGCCCGCTTCGTGCAGATGTGCGACGCCTTCAACATCCCGATCATCACCCTTCTGGACGTACCCGGCTTCCTCCCTGGTGTAGACCAGGAGCACGGTGGAATCATCCGGCACGGCGCGAAGCTGCTGTACGCCTACTGCAACGCGACCGTCCCCCGGATCTCGCTGATCCTGCGCAAGGCGTACGGCGGCGCGTACATCGTCATGGACTCGCAGTCCATCGGTGCCGACCTGACGTACGCCTGGCCCACCAACGAAATCGCGGTGATGGGTGCCGAGGGCGCTGCCAACGTCATCTTCCGCAAGCAGATCGCGGAGGCCGAGGACCCCGAGGCCATGCGCGCGCGCATGGTCAAGGAGTACAAGGCCGAGCTCATGCACCCGTACTACGCCGCGGAGCGCGGCCTGGTCGACGACGTCATCGACCCGGCCGAGACGCGCGAGGTGCTGATCAAGTCCCTCGCGATGCTCCGCACCAAGCACGCCGACCTGCCGTCCCGCAAGCACGGCAACCCGCCTCAGTAAGAGGAGCCCACCGAAGTGACCACGCCTGCCACAGCCAACCTTCTCCGCGTCGAGAAGGGCCACGCCGACCCCGAGGAGCTCGCCGCCATCACCGCGGTCCTCCTCGCCCGCGCCGCCGCACAGCCGGCCGAGCCCACCCGCCACGGCCGCTCCACGGCCGGCTGGCGCCGCCTGGAGCGCGAGAACGGCTTCCGCGCCCCGCACAGCTGGCGCTGACCGAGGCACCTCCCGAGGGCCCCCGCTTCCCCGCAAGGGAACCGGGGGCCCTTCGGCGTGCCGGGACCGGGCCGGGACCGCGGCATCGCCCGCCCGCCGAGGCGGACCCGCGCACACGACGAGAAGGCCCCGCACACCGGACCGGTGTGCGGGGCCTTCTTCGGACGTCGTCCCGTCGGGACTACCGCAGGCGGGCCATGAGGGCGTGCTCCACCAGGGTGATGAGCGCGCTCTTGGCGTCCGCGCGGTGGCGGGCGTCGGTCGTGATGATCGGGGTGTCCGGACCGATCTGGAGGGCCTCGCGGACCTCCTCCGGGTTGTACGGCTGGTGGCCGTCGAAGCCGTTCAGGGCGATGACGAACGGGAGGCCGGAGTTCTCGAAGTAGTCGACCGCGGGGAAGCAGTCGGCGAGCCGCCGGGTGTCGACCAGGACGACGGCGCCGATGGCGCCGCGGACGAGGTCGTCCCACATGAACCAGAAGCGGTCCTGGCCGGGCGTACCGAAGAGGTACAGGATCAGGTCCTGGTCCAGGGTGATACGGCCGAAGTCCATGGCGACAGTCGTCGTCGTCTTGTCGCCCGTGTGGGTGAGGTCGTCGATGCCCGCGGACGCGGACGTCATCACGGCCTCGGTTCGCAGCGGGTTGATCTCCGAGACCGCGCCGACGAACGTGGTCTTGCCCACGCCGAAGCCACCCGCCACCACGATCTTCGCGCTGGTGGTTGAACGGGCCGCGCCGCCGCTAGAGCTTGCGAAGTCCACTGAGCACCCTTTCGAGCAGTGTCACGTCTGGCTGACCGCCGGCGGCCTCGTCGCCGCCGGGCTGGTGAATGGCGACGAGTCCGGCCTCGGCCAGGTCGGCGACGAGAATCCGGGCAACGCCGAGGGGGATGGAGAGAAGGGCCGAGATCTCTGCGACCGACTTGATCTCGAAGCAGAGCCGGCAGATCCGCTGGTGCTCGGGCAACTGCCCCTGCAGCCGGGCCGGATCGGCCGTCGTGCTGACCAGCGCCTCGATGGCGAGCTGGTAACGCGGCCGGGTCCGGCCGCCGGTCATGGCGTACGGACGCACGAGCGGGTTGTTGCCGCCCGCACCGCCCGCACCGCCGCTGCCGCCCCGCCGGCCGGCGGGCGCGCTCGGCGAACCGGCGGGCATGGACTGCGGCTGCTGGTAGGGCTGCGAAACACCCTGTCTGCTCGGGGCGGAGGGAAAGTTGAAGCGGTTCTGCGCGGTGTCGCCCAGCGGTCCCTGATGCGCGTCAAAACCGTTGTAGGGGCTTCCGCCCGGGGGTGTGCCCACGTCTCCTCCTCCGACTGCTTCGCGGCCCCATGTCCCTTGGAACCGCGCCACCGCACCCTACGGTGCGGTGGCGAGAAACGCACTGTCTGTCTGTTAGTTGAGAAGACTTCCCTGAAGTTCCGCCCGCAGGTCGGGAGTCAGGACACTTCCCGCTCGGTCGACGAGCAGTGCCATCTCGTAGCCCACGAGACCGATGTCGGACTCGGGGTGGGAGAGCACGGCCAGCGAGGAGCCGTCCGAGATCGACATGATGAAGAGGAAGCCCCGCTCCATCTCCACGACGGTCTGGTTGACCGCGCCGCCCTCGAAGATCCGGGACGCCCCCGCGGTCAGCGAGGTCAGTCCGGACGCCACCGCCGCCAGCTGGTCGGCGCGGTCGCGGGGGAATCCCTCGGACATCGCCAGCAGGAGGCCGTCGGCGGAGACCACCACGGTGTGGGACACCCCGGGGGTGTTGTCCACGAAGTTGGTGATCAACCAGTTCAGATTCTGCGCCGCCTGGCTCATCGCGCTCACACTAACGCTCCTGGTGGTAGGTGTTGCCCGGGCCGAGGCCCGATCCGTTCGTGTCCGTTCCCGCGCTGCGTCCCTGCTGGACGCCGCGACGCAGGTTGCTCAACCTGCCCCGGACGTCCTCGGGTGCGCGGGAGACCTGGGGGCCGCCCTGCGGGGTCTGCTCCGCCGCTCCCTCGACCAGGTTGGCCTTGGGAACCCGTCGCGGAAGGCCGGAGGGGGTGACCCCGCCCGCCTTCGGGTCCCGGAGCTTCTCGGCCCGGGACCAGCGCTCGTCGTTGGCGGAGCGCCATTCACCGGTGCCGTCGGCTTCATCGACGCCCGAGCTCACGGGCTGGGCCGGCGGCGCGGGCTGCTGCGGTGCCTGCGGGGTCTGCGGCGCCTGGGGGGCGACGCTGCCGCGGCGCGGCAGACCGGCGTCGGTCAGCGCGTGGCCGGCGTCCGGGGTGGGACTCGGCGTGGCACCCGGACGGTCGAAGCCTACGCGCTCGCGGTCCTGTTCGGGAGCGACCGGGGCGGATTCCGATTCCGTTCCGAACGCCTGCGCGTAGCCACCGCCGTAGGCGGGCTGCTGCTGCCAGTCACCCTGGTGGGGCTGGGGTTCGTAGCTGTTCTCGTACCCCGCGTGGCCGGCCTGGCCACCGTCGTAGGCGGCTTCCGCATACGCCTGCTCCGGGTAGCCGGCGGCGGGCTGCTCGTAGCCCTCGTACCCCTGCTGCTGGTAGCCGTACGCGTCCTGATCCTGCGGGTACTCCTGCGCGTACTCGGCGGGGTACGCGGCTGCGTACTCCTGCTCGTTCCCCTGCTGTACGTACGTCTGCTGCCCGTGCGTGCCCGGAGCCTGCTCGTCCTGGAACATCGGCCGGTCACCGTCCGGGTGCACCTGGGCCTCCAGGGCCGCCCGGCGCTCCTCGCGCATCAGCGAGCGGTTGACCGGGTCCAGCTGGCGCTCGTCGGCCGGCTCCTCGTAGCGGGAGTCGTCGAAGCCGAGCTCCGCCGCGGTGCGCATCGTCGTCGGCTGCGGCTCGAAGGCGGTCTGCGCCTGCTGCGGGATCATCTGCGAGACGGTGAAGTCGCCGTGCACCGGCTGCTCGCCGCCACCGCCGTGCGTGATCGCGTCCGGCAGCATGACCAGCGAGGTCGTGCCGGCCTGCTCGCCCGAGGGGCGCAGCTGGACGCGGATGCCGTGCCGGTCGGAGAGGCGCCCGACCACGAAGAGGCCCATGCGCTGCGAGACGGCGGCGTCCACGGTCGGCGGGTTGGCCAGCTTGTGGTTGATGTCCGCGAAGTCCTCGGCGGTGAGGCCGATGCCCTTGTCGTGGATCTCGACCATCACGCGGCCGTCGGGGAGACGGGTCGCGGTGACGCGGACCTTGGTCTGCGGGGAGGAGAACGTGGTGGCGTTCTCCAGGAGCTCGGCGAGCAGGTGCACGAGGTCGGTCACGGCCTGGCCGTGGATCTCGGCCTCGGGGACCCCGGCGATGTCGATGCGCTCGTACTGCTCCACCTCGGAGGCGGCGGCGCGCATGACGTCGACCAGCGGGACCGGCTGGTCCCAGCGGCGGCCCGGCTCCTCGCCGGCGAGGACGAGGAGGTTCTCGCCGTTGCGGCGCATACGCGTGGCCAGGTGGTCCAGGCGGAAGAGGTTCTCCAGCTGGTCCGGGTCGGCCTCGTTGTTCTCCAGGTCGGTGATGAGGGTCAGCTGGCCCTCGATCAGCGACTGGTTGCGGCGCGAGAGGTTCGTGAAGATCGCGTTGACGTTGCCCCGGAGCATGGCCTGCTCGGCGGCGAGCCGGACGGCCTCGCGGTGCACCTGGTCGAAGGCGCGGGCGACCTCGCCGATCTCGTCCTGGGAGTCGATCGGGATGGGCTGGACGCGGGTGTCGACCCGGCCGGGCTCGGTACGGGACAGCTGGTCGACCAGCATCGGCAGGCGCTGCTCGGCGATGCCGAAGGCGGCGGTGCGCAGCTCGCGCATCGAGCGGCTCATCTGGCGGGCCATCATCCCGGCCAGGATGAACGCGGCCAGCAGGGCGACGACGACGATGCCGCCGATGACCCAGGCGTCGGTCTTGGCCTCGTCGGAGATGTCGGCGGCCTCGGTCACGGCCTTGTCGACGAGCTCCTTCTCGACCTCGGTGTAGCCGTCGAACTTGGCGGTGGCGACGGCGCCCCAGGTCTCGGCGGTGATGCCCTGCTTCTTCAGGTCGGCGACCGCCTCGGCGTCCTTGGCGGAGCCGATGGCCTGCGCGACGCCGGCGTAGACCGAGGAGTCCTTGCCGCTGCCCTTGGGCAGCTCGATGCCCAGGGCCGCCATCTTCTTGGAGCCCTCGGCGGCCTTGCCGGCCATGACCTCCTGGAGCCGCTCCACGTCGGCCTGCGTACCACCCGACTGGTACTCGCCGAGGGCGATCTGCTCCAGATAGTTGTACGAGTTGAACGCAACCGACTGCTGCGCGAAGACGTCGTCCTTCTTGCTGGGGCGGATCAGCAGCTGGGTGCCGATCGACCGCTGCAGGGACTCGGCGGCCTTCGCGAGCTGGATCGCGTAGACGGTACGGCCGTAGCTGGTGATGTTGCCGGTGCCCAGACCGAGCTCGTTGGAGAACTCCATCAGGTAGTGCTGGACCTCGGTGTACCCGAGCTGGGTGTTCACCGGGTCGAGGGAGCGGGTGTAGGCGACCTTGCGCAGCGCCGTCAGCTTCGGCTCGGCGTTGCGGAAGAGGCCGAGGCGGCGCTCCAGGCCCTCCCCGCTCGGCATGTTCCTGGCGGCCTCGTCGAACTTGACCTTGGCGGCGTCGGTGGCGGCGTAGGCCTGGGTGACCTCGTCGCTCTCGCGGTCCGCGGGGGTCTTGGCCTTGAGGAGGGGGGCGGCGGTGAGGTCACGCTCGTTGAGCAGTGCCTGGCTGTAGTCCGAGGCGGCGCGCACGATGAGCGCCGTCTTCTCGGCGTCCTGCGCCTGCTGCCAGGTGTCGATGGCGGCCTTCACCTGGAAGCCGCCCATGACGAGGCCCACGAGCACGGGTATGAGGAGGATGGCGTTCAGTCGGGTGGGCACGCGCCAGTTGCGCGGCGACAGCTTGCTGGAGCTGCCCTTGCGCACCGGGGCCGGCGACGTCACGGGCTCCTCCGCGGGCGGGAACACCGCACGCGACGGCGGCGTGAAGTTGCCCCGCGTCTGCTGCTCTGCGGAGCTTTCCTTGCTTCGCCTCACTCGACCAACAACCTCTCGGCGTCGGCACCTACGTCGTGCCGGGTGTTTCGTTCAGGGCCGTACTACTCGGGAGTTCATGAATTCCAGCACGTGAAGGGGGTCCCTTCCAAACAGTGCGAAGCAGCCGGTTTCTGGGCCCCGTGCCAGAGATAAAACGGGCATAAAGAGCGAGCCCCGCCAAAAAGCGGGGCTCATGTGAGCACAGCGGCACCGATCGGATGCGTCGGGTGTCCGAGGCGCCCCAATTCTCTGTCGAAACGTTATGAACAGCGGGGCGGCCGTGTCGAAGGACACAGACCGCCCCCAAAATCTCTACGACAACTGCCGTATATCAACTTCTACTTGCTGTGTACTACTTCAGGCGCGCCATGAGGGCGTGCTCGACGAGGGTGATGAGCGCGCTCTTGGCGTCCGCGCGGTGGCGGGCGTCGGTGGTGATGATCGGGGTGTCGGGCCCGATCTGGAGCGCCTCGCGCACCTCGTCCGGCGCGTAGGGCTGGGCGCCGTCGAAGCCGTTCAGGGCGATCACGAAGGGGAGGCCGGAGTTCTCGAAGTAGTCGACGGCCGGGAAGCAGTCGGCGAGACGCCGGGTGTCGACCAGGACGACGGCGCCGATGGCACCGCGGACCAGGTCGTCCCACATGAACCAGAAGCGGTCCTGGCCGGGCGTACCGAAGAGGTACAGGATCAGGTCCTGGTCCAGGGTGATACGGCCGAAGTCCATCGCCACCGTGGTGGTCGTCTTCCCCCCGGTGTGCGTCAGATCGTCGATGCCCGCCGAGGCAGCCGTCATCACGGCCTCGGTCCGCAGCGGATTGATCTCGGAGACCGCACCCACGAACGTGGTCTTGCCCACGCCGAAACCGCCCGCCACCACGATCTTCGCGCTGGTGGTGGAGCGGCCCACAGGAGCGGAGCCGCCGCTAGAGCTTGCGAAGTCCACTGAGCACCCTTTCGAGCAGTGTCACGTCCGGCGTGCCGCCGGCCTCTCCGTTACCCGGCTGGTGGATGGCCACCATGCCCGCCTCGGCCAGGTCGGCCACGAGGATGCGGGCCACACCGAGCGGCATCGACAGCAGCGCCGAGACCTCGGCCACCGACTTCACCTCACGGCACAGGTGGCAGATCCGCTGGTGCTCGGGGAGCAGGGTGGCCAGGTGCGCCGGGTCGGCCGTGGTGCTGACCAGGGCCTCGATGGCGAGCTGGTAGCGCGGCCGGGTCCGGCCGCCGGTCATCGCATAGGGACGGACCAGCGGCTGGTCGCCCTCAGCTCCGTAGGCGTCGTCTATCGACGAGCCGTACGGATCGTGAGAGGCGGGGGGCGGGGTCATGAATCCTCCGGGCGTGACAGCAGAGACTTCTGCCGTCTGATGGGGCCGGTGGGGGGCCGGATGGGGCGGCCGGACGGTGAACGGTCCGGGTCGGTGCGGAGGGGCGCACCGACCCATGCGTGTCGGTTCGGGAACGGACGGATACGAGTCGGGGTGGAGCTAGTGGAGCAGGCTGCCCTGGAGCTCGGCCCGCAGGTCCGGGGTGAGCACGCTGCCCGCCCGGTCCACGAGGAGCGCCATCTCGTAGCCCACGAGGCCGATGTCGCACTCCGGGTGTGCGAGCACGGCCAGCGAGGAGCCGTCCGAGACGGACATCAGGAAGAGGAAGCCGCGCTCCATCTCCACGACGGTCTGGGCGACGGGTCCGCCCTCGAAGATCCGGGACGCCCCCGCGGTCAGCGAGGTCAGTCCGGACGCGACCGCCGCCAGCTGGTCGGCGCGGTCGCGGGGGAACCCTTCGGACATGGCAAGGAGCAGTCCGTCGGCGGAGACCACCACCGTGTGGGACACCCCGGGGGTGTTGTCCACGAAGTTGGTGATCAACCAGTTCAGATTCTGCGCCGCCTGGCTCATCGCGCTCAACTAACGCTCCTGCTGCTGGGTCGGACCGACATTGAAGGAACCCGTGGTGGAGTTGCCCGCCTGACGGCCCTGCTGGATACCGCGACGCAAATTGGTGAGTCGGCCGCGGACGTCGTCGGGTGCGCGGGACACCTGGGGGCCGGCCGTGTTGGCCTGCTCCTGGGCGGTCCCGGGCACGAGGTTGGCCCGCGGCACGCGCCGCGGAAGCCCGGAGGTGGTGACGCCGCCGGCCGCGGGCTTGCGCACCCGCTCGGCCTGGCGCACCAGCTCGTCGTTGGGCGAGGTCCGCCAGGCGGCCCCGCCGTTCTGCCGGCCGGCCTCGGGCTGCTGCGGGGCAGTCGTCCCGGGGCGCTGCGGGGCGGAGGTCCCCGGGCGCTGCGGGGCGGACGTGCCGGGCCGCTGCGGGGCCGAGGTGCCGGGGCGCTGCGGGACCACGGGGGTCTGCATCGTCCGCTCGGCGTCCGGCACGCCCTGGGCCGGGGCCTGGGGGGCGTGTCCCTGGTGCGGGGCCGGAGCGGGTGCCTGACCCTGCTCCTGGCGGAACCAGTTGGTCTCCAGCGTGTCGTACAGCGGCGTGCGCCCGTCACCGGAGCCCGCCGCCGGCAGCGCCTCCGGCTGACGCGGCTGCTGGAGCTGCGGCTGCTGGGGCTGCGCCGTGCGCTGGCGCGGGGCCGGGGCCTGCGGCGCCTGCGCCTGCGGGGCCTGCGCCTGCGGGACGTAGGGCTGCTGGCCGTACGGCTGCTGCGGGGCCTGGGGCGCCTGCTGCGGAGCGCCGAAGTCGGGCCGCGGGAACTGCGCGGTGGACGCCGGGTCCTGGGCACCGCCCTGGTAGCCCTGCGGGGCCATCGGCTGCGGGGCCTGCTGCGGCACACCGAAGTCCGGGCGCGGGAACTGGCCCGTGGAACCGGGGCCGTCGGGCTGCGCGTAGCGGCCCGTGTTCTCCGGCTCCTCGTGACCGCGCGGCGCGTCCAGCGGCGTCATGTCCTGCTGCGGCCGGCGGACCGGCTGCGCCTGCTCGTTGCCCCAGCTCGCGGCCTGCGGACGCTGCGGGTGCTGCGGCTGCTGGTCGCCGCTGGGGAGCTCGGCGCGCGGGTAGTCGTTCTGCGGGGCCTGCGCGGGCTGGCCGCCGCCCCAGACGTCCGTACGGGACGGAATCGCGCTCTGCGCGCCGCCGACGAAGCCGCCGGGCGCGCCGGGGCCGGGACGCTGGGGCTCCTGCGGAACGGGCGGGAGCTGTGCGGTCTGCGGACCCTGGGCCTGCGCCTGGGCGGGCGCGGGAGCCTGCGGGCGCTCCTGGAAGAGGTTGGGGCCGGTCTGGCCACCGCCCTGGCCCTGCGGGCCGTTCGGGCGCTGGGCGCCGTCCCGGCCGGGCAGCGCGCTGCGGGTCGCGGCGGCACCGAGCCGGCCGCCGGGCGCGGACGGTGCACCGCCCGGACGTCCGCCGGGGGCGCCGGGACCACCGGCCGCGCCGGGGCCGCCGGTGAGCAGGCCGCCCGGGGCGCCGGCACCCTGCGGCACGGCACCCTGGCCACCCGCACCGGGCTTCGGCGCGGGCTTCTTGCCGCCGTGGGCGACGTCGACCGGGAGCATGACGAGCGCGGTGGTGCCGCCCGAGTCGGACGGGCGCAGCTGGATCCGGATGCCGTGTCGCAGGGACAGGCGGCCGACCACGAACAGACCCATGCGGCGGGAGACCGAGACGTCCACGGTGGGCGGCGAGGCGAGCCGCTCGTTGATCGCGGCCAGGTCCTCGGGGGAGAGGCCGATACCGGTGTCGTGGATCTCGACCAGCACCCGGCCGTCGGGCAGGGCGTGACCGGTGACGCGGACCTTGGTCTGCGGCGAGGAGAACGAGGTGGCGTTCTCGAGGAGCTCGGCGAGCAGGTGCACGAGGTCGTTGACGACGCGGCCGGCGACGTCCGTCGCGGGGACGGCGGCCAGCTCGATGCGCTCGTACTGCTCCACCTCGGAGGCGGCGGCGCGCAGGACGTCGACCAGCGGGACCGGGCGGGTCCAGCGGCGGCCGGGCTCTTCACCGGCGAGAACGAGGAGGTTCTCACCGTTACGGCGCATACGGGTCGCGAGGTGGTCGAGCTTGAACAGCGAGGACAGCTGGTCCGGGTCGGCCTCGCGGGACTCCAGCTCGGAGATGAGCGAGAGCTGGCGCTGGATAAGACCCTGGGAGCGGCGCGAGAGGTTGGTGAACATCGCGTTGACGTTGCCCCGGAGGAGGGCCTGCTCGGCGGCGAGGCGGACGGCCTCGCGGTGCACGTCGTCGAAGGCCGCGGCCACCTGGCCGATCTCGTCCCGGGAGTGCACACCGACGGACTCGACGGAGGTGTCGACGTCCTGCGGGTCGGTCTCGGAGAGCTGCTTGACGAGCTCGGGCAGGCGTTCCTGGGCGACCTTGGTCGCGGTGTCCTGGAGCCGGCGCAGCGAGCGGATCATGGACCGGGCCACGACGAAGGCGCCGACGAGGGAGACGCCGAGGACGAGGAGGATCAGGGCACCGTTGATGATGGCGTCGCGCTGCGACTCCTGGCGCAGCTCACGGGCCTTGGTCTCCATCTCGCCCAGCAGCGTGGCCTCGATGGTCTTCATGGCACGCATCTTGGTGCCGTACTCGTCGGTGAAGTTCAGGTGACCGCGCTTGACGTCCGGCAGGCCGCGGTCGGACTTCAGCATCCGCTCGGCGTAGTTGTCGGCCGCCTCGATCGACGGGTTGCCGTTGGTCAGCGAGGCGGTGAGCTCCTCGGCGTCGCCGCCGGTCGACTCGTAGATCGCCCGGAAGGACTTGAACTCGTCGGTCTCACTGTTCTGCGCGGCGTCGCCGTAGAGGCGGTCACCGAGCTGCAGGCTGGCCGGACGGCTGTCGTTCGGGGGCAGCGCGGCGGCGATGATCGCCTGCTGGATGGAGGCGTACTCCTTGGCGGACGAGAACGCGGCGAGCGCGCGGGTCCGCTTGATCATCTCCGGGTTGCTGGTGGCCTGGGCCATGTCCTGGGACAGGCTCAGCAGGGAGCGGATCAGACGGCTGTAGGCCTCGACGGTCACCGAGTGGGCGACGTCCTTCTCGTACGCCTTGGTGCGGATCGCGCCCAGCTGGCTGACCTGCGAGGCGATCTGGCTGACGTTCTGCCGGATGCTGCGCAGCGACTCGTCGTCCTCGACGGTCGGGATGTCGTTGGTCGCGTCGAGGAAGGCCCGGTACGCGCGGTCGGCCTTCTTGCGCGGGTTGGAGACCTGGTAGTCGCCGGACGAGTTGCCATTGGCGAGCGGACCGGCGGAGAGGTCGCGCTCCTCCTGGAGCGCCTCCGCGAAGTTGGTGGCCTCCTTGGTCAGCTTGGTGAGCAGCTGCATGTTGTCCAGCTGCTCCATGTCCTGCAAGGACTCGCTGATACGGATGCCACCGAGGCTGGTCGCCGCGACCACGGGGAGGGTCAGCAGGGCGACCAGGCGGGTGGAGATGCGCCAGTTGCGCAGCGCTATTCGGGGCCCGACCTGGTTCTCGGTCTTGAGCGCGGGCAGCGAGGCCTGCTCGGCCGCGGCGTCGGCGGCGGTTCCGCGCTTGGCGTCGCCGCCGTCGCCCTTCCCGTTCTTCTGGGGGTGCGAGGCCGGGGAACCGTGATGGGTCCCGGCACGCGGCTCCTGCTCCGCCGGAGCTTCCCCTCGGCCCTTGCGGGCCTGGGAAGAGCCCGTGCCATCCCTCTTGAAACGTCCCTGCACTAGCGTCGCAACCTCTGGACCAGGCGTCCTTCCGCGTGAACGGAGAGGACGGTGTCGGCGTCGTGGGGCGCAGGTGCACCCCAGTGGTGGTCGTCGGTGACCGGCGCGGATCCCCCTGTCTCCCGTCACTCGGCCGGCGCTGCGTTGCGCCCCTTGCGCGTCGGCCTCAACCCGCGACGGTGCGTGGAATTCCAGCACAGTGCCGGATCTCCAACAAGAGCCGTGGGGCGCGTCGTGAACGGGATGACAACGTGTGCACACCGTGTCACCCCATGTAGAAGATGATCGCGGAGGAATCGGGCGTATCTGCGCGAAACGGCAGGGAGGGAGGGGTGTCCCAGTCGCCATGATCAGGAGCGGAATGGAGCATTCAATAGCGGAATGTCCGTTTCGGTAACCTCTCGTACCGGTGCGTAATGCCCGGATTGTTACTCAACTGGTGAGCAAACTCACACGTAGTTCGTTGGATCGGTCGTGCAATCGAAGGGGATTGCATGTTTAGCCTGACGCTTTGACAAGATGGGACGCTCCGCCTACGTGCCCGCGTGGGCGCCCCTCACCGCAGACAAAGGGTCCGACACCGCGATGAAGACGACGCCCGTACTCCGCACCACGGCCAACCCCCGGCGCTCCACCCTCGCCCACCTGGCGGACGCCGCGCAGCTGAACCGGGGAGTCCTGCCCGAGTACACCGCCGAACTCCCGGGCGTCACGGCCAACCCGCGCCGCACGATCCTCATGCAGGCCCCGGCCCCGTACCAGCCGCAGCCCTTCGCCTCGGCGACCCGCTGACCCGGACGGGCCCTCCCGGCCCGCCCGGTACCGGTATATCCGCCGGTCCGCCGCCCCCTGCCGCGTTAGCCTGGAGCGTCAGACTCCAGCCAGTAGCAAGTGAGGGGCGACAGCACCCGTGCGCATCGCCAGATTCTCCATCGACGGCAATGTCGCCTTCGGCGCCGTCGAGGGCGAGGGAACCGTCGAGTCCGGCGGCCTGGTCCTCGACATCATCAAGGGCATCCCGTACACCGACTTCGAGCTCAGCGGCACGAAGGTCCCGCTGAGCAAGGTCCGGCTGCTGCCGCCGGTGCTCCCCAACAAGGTCGTGGCCGTCACCCGCAACTACGCGGAACACGCCAGGGAACTCGGCAACGAGGTCCCCGAGGTCCCCGTGACCTTCTTCAAGCCCACGACCTCGGTCATCGGCCCCGGCGACGCCATCGAGTACCCCTCCTTCTCCAACGAGCTGCACCACGAGGCCGAACTGGCCGTGGTCATCGGCCGTATGTGCCGCGAGGTTCCGCGCGAGCGCGTGAAGGACGTCGTCTTCGGCTACACCTGTGCCAACGACGTCACCGCCCGCGACGTCCAGAAGCGCGAGGCCCAGTGGGCCCGCGCCAAGGGCTTCGACACCTCCTGCCCGCTGGGCCCCTGGGTGGAGACCGACCTCGACCCGGGCGACCTGACCATCCAGGCCACGGTCAACGGCCAACAGCGCCAGCTCGGTCGTACGAGCGACATGGTTCGCTCCATCGAGGACCTGGTCGTCCACATCTCCGAGGCCATGACGCTGCTCCCGGGCGACGTCATCCTCACCGGCACCCCCGCCGGGGTCGGCCCCCTCAACGTCGGCGACGAGGTCGCCGTCACCATCGAAGGCATCGGCACTCTCACCAACAGGGTGATCAAGCGTGGCTAACGCGAACATCCGCGTACGTTTCTGTCCCTCCCCGACCGGCAACCCCCACGTGGGCCTGGTCCGCACCGCCCTCTTCAACTGGGCATTCGCCCGGCACAACCAGGGCACCATGGTCTTCCGCATCGAGGACACCGACGCGGCGCGCGACTCCGAGGAGTCGTACGACCAGCTGCTCGACTCGCTGCGCTGGCTCGGTCTCGACTGGGACGAGGGCCCCGAGACCGGCGGTCCGCACGCGCCCTACCGGCAGTCCCAGCGGATGGACATCTACAAGGACGTCGCCGACAAGCTGCTCGCCGGCGGGTACGCGTACCACTGCTACTGCACCGCCACCGAGCTCGACGAGCGCCGCGAGGCCGCCCGCGCCGCCGGCCGCCCCTCCGGCTACGACGGCCACTGCCGCGAGCTCACCGCCGGGCAGGTCGAGGTCTACCGGGCCGAGGGCCGCGAGGCGATCGTCCGCTTCCGGATGCCCGACGAGCCGATCACCTTCACCGACCTCGTCCGCGGCGAGCTCACCTTCACCCCGGACAACGTCCCGGACTACGGCATCGTGCGCGCCAACGGCGCCCCGCTGTACACCCTGGTCAACCCGGTCGACGACGCCCTGATGGAGATCACCCACGTCCTGCGCGGCGAGGACCTGCTCTCCTCCACCCCGCGGCAGATCGCGCTCTACAAGGCGCTGATCGAGCTGGGCGTCGCCAAGGAGATCCCGGCCTTCGGCCACCTGCCGTACGTCATGGGCGAGGGCAACAAGAAGCTCTCCAAGCGCGACCCGCAGGCGTCCCTCAACCTCTACCGGGAGCGCGGCTTCCTGCCCGAGGGCCTGCTCAACTACCTCTCCCTCCTCGGCTGGTCCTTCTCCGCCGACCAGGACCTCTTCACCATCCCCGAGATGGTCGAGAAGTTCGACATCGCGGACGTCAACGCCAACCCGGCCCGCTTCGACCTCAAGAAGGCCGAGTCCATCAACGCGGACCACATCCGCATGCTGGACGTGAAGGACTTCACCGAGGCCTGCGAGCCCTGGCTGAACGCCCCGCACGCGAACTGGGCCCCGGAGGACTTCGACCGGGCCGCCTGGGAGGCCATCGCCCCCTACGCCCAGACCCGCCTGACCGTCCTGTCGGACATCACGGCCAACGTCGACTTCCTGTTCCTGAAGGAGCCGGTCTTCGACCAGCCCTCGTGGGACAAGGCGATGAAGGGCGAGCCGGCCGCGCTCCTCACCACGGCCCGCGAGAAGCTCGTGGCCGCCGACTGGAACGACCCGGAGTCCCTGAAGAACGCGGTCCTGGCCGCCGGCGAGGCCCACGGCCTCAAGCTCGGCAAGGCCCAGGCCCCGGTCCGGGTCGCCGTCACCGGCCGCACGGTCGGCCTGCCGCTCTTCGAGTCCCTCCAGATCCTCGGCCAGGAGAGGACCCTCGCCCGCATCGACGCGGCCCTGGCGAAGCTCGCCGGCTGATTCGCGCCGTACGCACCGGTACCCCCGTCCCGCACCCCGGGACGGGGGTACGGTCGTTTCCATGACCATCCGCGCGGTGCTCTGGGACATCGACGACACGATCTTCGACTACGCGAGCGCCGACCGGGCCGGGATGCGGGCGCATCTCGCGGCCGAGGGGCTGCTCGGCGCGTACGGCTCCGTCGAGGAGGCCCTGCTGCGCTGGAAGGAGCTCACGGAGCTGCACTGGCGCCGCTACGAGGCCGAGGGCGGGGACTTCCGGGACCAGCGGCGCCACCGGGTGCGGGACTTCCTCGGGCGGCCGGAGCTCACCGTCGCCGAGGCCGACGACTGGTTCGACCGGTACGTGGTCCACTACGAGGCCGCCTGGGAGCTGTTCCCCGACACCGTGCCCGTCCTCGACCTGCTGGCCCGTGACTACCGTCACGGGGTGCTGTCCAACTCCAGCATCCACAACCAGGAGCACAAGCTCCGGACCCTGGGCCTGCGGGACCGCTTCGAGGCCGTGGTGTGCGCTGCCGAGCTCGGGGTGGCCAAGCCGGCCCCGGAGGCCTTCCACGCTGCCTGCACCGCCCTTGACCTGCGCCCCCACCAGGTGGCGTACGTGGGGGACCAGCCGGACATCGACGCCCGGGGCGCCGTGGAGGCGGGCCTGCGCGGGATCTGGCTGGACCGTGCGGGGACCGGCGGAAGGCCCGAGCTGACCCGGATCACGGACCTCCACCAGCTGCCCGCGCTGCTGCGTGCGGATACGCGTTTTGGAGCACCGTCCACCTTCGGGTAATGTTCTTCCTGCGCCGAGGGGAACGGGCCGAAAGGCCGGAAAGCCCCGGAAGCGCAAGCCGAGCAGGATCCCTTCTCGAAGTGATCAAGTTCCGGTGGCCTATGGTGTAATTGGCAGCACGACTGATTCTGGTTCAGTTAGTCTTGGTTCGAGTCCAGGTAGGCCAGCTCGCAGAGCTCATCTGCAAACCGTGGATGGCATCCACAAAGCCCCCGTTGTGTAGCGGCCTAGCACGCCGCCCTCTCAAGGCGGTAGCGCCGGTTCGAATCCGGTCGGGGGTACAGATCCTTCCCGCGGGATCACTTGGGTAGCTCCCGGTGAACCCGATGCAGGATCGCTAGGGCCCCCGTTGTGTAGCGGCCTAGCACGCCGCCCTCTCAAGGCGGTAGCGCCGGTTCGAATCCGGTCGGGGGTACCAACTGGTCTAAGCCACCAGTGGCCTATGGTGTAATTGGCAGCACGACTGATTCTGGTTCAGTTAGTCTTGGTTCGAGTCCAGGTAGGCCAGCGGATCTTCTGAGATCTTGCCCCCGTTGTGTAGCGGCCTAGCACGCCGCCCTCTCAAGGCGGTAGCGCCGGTTCGAATCCGGTCGGGGGTACCAAACGAAGAAGCCCTTCCCTTCGGGGGAGGGCTTCTTCGCTGTTTCCGGCGCGTCACGTACAACTCCGGCCCACCGCTGCGGCGTTGGAGCGGTGGGCCGGGATCCGGACGGGTTCTGCAGATGGAGAGAGGAGCGGGGACGGGTCAGCCGTTGCGGCGGAGGGCCTCGGACAGGCGCGCGGCCGCGTCGATGACCGCCTGGGCGTGCATCCGGCCCGGGTGGCGGGTCAGGCGCTCGATCGGGCCCGAGACCGACACGGCGGCCACCACGCGGTTCGAGGGGCCGCGTACGGGCGCGGAGACGGACGCGACGCCCGGCTCACGCTCGCCGATCGACTGGGCCCAGCCGCGGCGCCGTACGCCCGACAGGGCCGTCGCCGTGAAGCGGGCGCCCTGAAGGCCGCGGTGCAGCCTCTCGGGCTCCTCCCAGGCCATGAGGATCTGCGCGGACGAGCCGGCCTTCATGGTCAGCGTGGAGCCGACCGGCACGGTGTCCCGAAGTCCGGACAGGCGCTCGGCCGCCGCCACGCAGATGCGCATGTCGCCCTGGCGCCGGTACAGCTGGGCGCTCTCGCCCGTCACGTCGCGCAGGTGCGTCAGCACCGGCCCGGCGGTCGCGAGCAGGCGGTCCTCGCCGGCCGCGGCCGCGAGCTCCGCGAGCCGCGGTCCGAGGATGAACCGGCCCTGCATGTCGCGGGCCACCATCCGGTGGTGTTCCAGTGCCACGGCGAGTCGGTGTGCCGTGGGTCGTGCGAGTCCCGTCGCCGCGACCAGACCTGCGAGGGTGGCCGGACCGGACTCCAGGGCGCTCAGGACAAGGGCTGCCTTGTCGAGAACGCCTACGCCGCTAGAGTTGTCCATGCAACGATATTCGCGTCTCACTCTGTGAAACGCAAGTTCAATTTTCCGAGGAACCCGTCACTCTGGTGAGGCGGCCGCACAACGGCTCGCGAAACGGGTCTCTAGTGGTGTCGGCGCAGCCGCCGGCCGGAGGGAAAGCGATGGGTAGGACACTCGCGGAGAAGGTCTGGGACGACCACGTCGTCCGGCGCGCCGAAGGCGAGCCCGACCTCCTCTTCATCGATCTGCACCTGCTGCACGAGGTGACCAGCCCCCAGGCCTTCGACGGTCTCCGGCAGAACGGCCGGCAGGTGCGGCGGCTCGACCTCACCATCGCCACCGAGGACCACAACACCCCGACCCTCGACATCGACAAGCCGATCGCCGACCCGGTCTCCCGTGCCCAGTTGGAGACCCTGCGCAAGAACTGCGCCGAGTTCGGCGTCCGCCTGCACCCGCTGGGCGACGTCGAGCAGGGTGTCGTCCACGTCGTGGGACCGCAGCTGGGCCTGACCCAGCCGGGCATGACCGTGGTCTGCGGCGACTCGCACACCTCCACGCACGGCGCCTTCGGCGGCCTGGCGTTCGGTATCGGCACCAGCCAGGTCGAGCACGTCCTGGCCACCCAGACGCTGCCCATGGCCCGCCCGAAGACCATGGCCATCACGGTGAACGGCGAGCTGCCCGAGGACGTCACGGCCAAGGACCTGATCCTGGCGATCATCGCCCGGATCGGCACCGGCGGCGGCCAGGGCTACGTCCTGGAGTACCGCGGCTCCGCCATCGAGAAGCTCTCGATGGAGGCCCGGATGACCATCTGCAACATGTCCATCGAGGCCGGTGCCCGCGCGGGCATGATCGCCCCCGACCGGACCACCTTCGACTACCTCGAGGGCCGTGCCCACGCCCCCAAGGGCGAGGACTGGGACGCCGCCGTCGCCTACTGGGAGACGCTGAAGTCCGACGAGGACGCCGTCTTCGACGCCGAGGTCGTCATCGAGGCCGCCGAGCTGGCCCCGTTCGTGACCTGGGGTACCAACCCCGGCCAGGGTGCGCCGCTTTCGGCGAACGTCCCCGACCCGGCTTCGTACGAAGACGCTTCGGAGCGCCTCGCCGCCGAAAAGGCCCTGGAGTACATGGGGTTGACCGCCGGCCAGCCGCTGCGCGACATCAAGGTCGACACCGTCTTCGTAGGCTCCTGCACCAACGGCCGCATCGAGGACCTGCGCAACGCGGCCGCCCTGCTGGAGGGTCGCAAGGTCGCCGACGGCGTCCGCATGCTGGTGGTCCCCGGCTCGGTCCGGGTCGCCCTGCAGGCCGTCGAGGAGGGTCTGGACAAGGTCTTCAAGGAGGCCGGCGCCGAGTGGCGGCACGCGGGCTGCTCGATGTGTCTGGGCATGAACCCCGACCAACTGGCTCCCGGTGAGCGTTCCGCGTCCACCTCCAACCGCAACTTCGAGGGCCGGCAGGGCAAGGGCGGCCGCACCCACCTGGTCTCCCCCCAGGTCGCCGCCGCCACCGCCGTCCTGGGCCACCTGGCCTCCCCGGCCGATCTGTCCGACGTCGCCACCACCGCGGGGGTCTGAGGAACCATGGAAGCATTCACCACCCACACCGGCCGCGCCGTTCCGCTGCGCCGCAGCAACGTCGACACCGACCAGATCATCCCCGCGCACTGGCTCAAGAAGGTCACCCGCGACGGCTTCGAGGACGGCCTGTTCGAGGCCTGGCGCAAGGACGAGCAGTTCGTCCTCAACCGCCCGGAGCGGCAGGGTGCCACGGTTCTGGTCGCCGGCCCCGACTTCGGCACCGGCTCCTCCCGTGAGCACGCCGTCTGGGCACTGCAGAACTACGGCTTCAAGGCCGTGATCTCCTCCCGCTTCGCCGACATCTTCCGCGGCAACTCGCTGAAGAACGGCCTGCTGACCGTCGTCCTCCCGCAGGAGACCGTCGACGCCCTGTGGGAGCTGACCGAGGCCGACCCGACCGCCGAGGTGACCGTCGACCTGGAGGCCCGCAAAGTCCTCGCCCCCGGGATCGACGCCGACTTCGAGCTCGACGAGAACGCCCGCTGGCGGCTCCTGAACGGTCTGGACGACATCAGCCTCACCCTTCAGAACGAAGCGGACATCGCCACGTACGAGGCGGGCCGGCCGGCCTTCAAGCCCCGTACAATTACGGCCTGAGCAGCGCTTTTCCAGGACTGCGCCCCCCACCGTCCGGTGGGGGGCGCAGTCGCTTGTTGAGACCCCGTCGGGCGACAACTCGCCCTAGATGGCACAATCGGTGCATGGAACGCGACAGCCAACTCGAGCTCTACGAGGCAGTCGCCGCCCGGTTGAAGGAAGCGCACAGAAGAGTGCGCGAACTGCAAGTCCCGGAGGGCGTAAGGATGGCGCTGTCCCGGAAGCTGCTGGTCGTGACGGCCGCGGCGAAGCACGATCTCCCGGACGCGGCAACGCGTCTGGACCGGTTGATGAAGGACCTCGACGAGGGCCGATTCCCTGAAGACGACTGACACCAGGAACTCCGCAACGCACTTCTGCGTTGCGGCACTAGGGTGATTAGCCCGTTTCGTGTTTGATTTGCGGTATATACATGCCTAACGTGCGAAAAAGCTTGAACACTTTCGTTCCGGCAATGTCTCCGAAGGGGAAGACGTGAACAAGGCGCAGCTCGTAGAAGCGATTGCCGACAAGATGGGTGGCCGCCAGCAGGCCGCCGACGCCGTCGACCACGTGCTCGACGCCATCGTGCGCGCCGTGGTCGGCGGGGACCGGGTCTCGGTCACCGGTTTCGGTTCGTTCGAGAAGGTCGACCGCCCGGCCCGCTACGCCCGCAACCCGCAGACGGGTGAGCGCGTGCGGGTCAAGAAGACCTCCGTTCCGCGCTTCCGTGCGGGTCAGGGCTTCAAGGACCTGGTCAGCGGCTCGAAGAAGCTCCCCAGGGGAGGCGAGGTCTCCGTCAAGAAGGCCCCGAAGGGCAGCCTCACCGGCGGCGCCGCCTCGGCGACCGTCAAGAAGGCCGCCGCGAAGAAGGCCACCACCGCCAAGAAGGCCGCGGCCAAGAAGGCGACCCCGGCGAAGAAGACGACGGCCGCCGCCAAGAAGGCGACCCCCGCCAAGAAGACCACCACGGCCGCGGCCAAGAAGGCCACGACGACCCCCGCGAAGAAGACCACGGCCGCCGCCAAGAAGGCGACCCCGGCCAAGAAGACCACCACGGCCGCGGCCAAGAAGACCGCCGCCAAGAAGACCGCGCCGGCGAAGAAGGCCACCGCGAAGAAGGCGCCCGCCAAGAAGACGACGGCGCGCAAGACCACCGCGAAGAAGACCGCCGCGAAGAAGTAGGTCCCACGGCGGCAGCTGCTCACACGCCGGGCCGGGCTCCCCCCTGGGGGAGCCCGGCCCGCGGCGCGTGTCCTAGAAGGTCTGCAGCGTCACCAGCGTGATCCGCAGGGCGGCACCCTCGCCCTCCGTCTCGATCCGCACCCGCTGCCCCGGACGCAGCAGTCGCAGCCCGCCCGCGTCGAAGGCCTCGGCCCCGAAGTCCACCGGGGTGCCGTCGTCGAGCAGCACACTGCCGCTGCGGGTCTCGGAGTCGTACGTGTACGCGGTCGCCTGCATGACCGGCAGCCTATCCGGCCGCGGGAACCCACCGGGCCGCCGTCCGCGGCCCCACGCCCAGTGCCACCGCGGCCGCCAGATCCTCTCCGGTGTCCACGTCCCGGCGCACGGAATCCACTCCCGTCAGCCGGATTTCCACCGCACCCGAGGACAAATGCCGGCGCCGTGAAGCCCCTCCGAAAGCCGGTTCCAATTCCACTCCCGGGTTCGCCGAGAGGAATGTCGTACCTATTTCGGCGGCATCGGAGAGAAAAGCCCGCGGAAATTGCCCGGCCACCCCGAGGACTCGTGCCAGCTCGGCCGGCCGGAGCGCCGGAAGGTCCGCGTTCAGCGCCGCCACCCGCGCCCGCGGGCGCAGCGCCCGCACCGCACGGGCACCGTGCGCGAGGGCCTCGTTGAGACCGGCGTCCGGCAGGTCCGGAACGATCCGCGCCCCCAGGGCCGCCAGCGCCGCCGCCGCGGCCGGATCGTCCGTGACGACCGCCACATCCCGCACTCCCGGGCAGGCCAGCGCCGCGGCCACGGTGTCCTCGGCGAAGGCGAGCGCCAACCGTCCCCGCAGCAGGCCGCCCACCGCGGGGCCCAGCCTGCTCTTGGCCCGCGCCAGCGGCTTCAGGGGTACGACCAGGGACCAGCCCTCGTGGGCGGTGTCGGCCACGTACTCGGCCGCGGTGTCGTCGGCGTAGCTCGTCATCGCGCCCCATTCTGTCCCGCCCGCGCGATCCGCCCGAGCCCCGGGGCGTACGGTGTCCTCGACAGGCCAGGAGCAGGAGGCGACACTTGACCCCCTGCGCACCCAGTCCGGAGAAAGGTGTCCGAGTGTCCCGCCGCAGAATCGGCTTCTGGTACCGCCTGGCGGCGGTCATCGCCAAACCCCCGCTGGTGGTGCTGTTCAAGCGGGACTGGCGCGGAACGGAGCACATCCCGGCCGATGGCGGCTTCATCACCGCGGTGAACCACAACTCGTACCTGGACCCGCTGTCCTACGCGCACTACCAGTACAACACCGGGCGCGTCCCGCGCTTCCTCGCCAAGGCCGCCCTCTTCAAGGCCGGCTTCGTCGGCACCATGCTCCGCAACACCGGCCAGATCCCCGTCTACCGCGAGACCACCAACGCCCTGGACGCCTTCCGGTCCGCCGTCGACGCGATCGAGCGCGGCGAGTGCGTGGCCTTCTACCCGGAGGGCACCCTCACCCGCGACCCCGACATGTGGCCCATGGCCGGCAAGACCGGCGCCGCCCGCGTCGCGCTGCTCACCAAGGTGCCCGTCATCCCGGTCGCCCAGTGGGGCGCCAACCTCGCGATGCCGCCGTACGCCAAGGAGAACAAGTTCCGGCTCTGGCCGCGCAAGACCCTGATCGTCCAGGCCGGTCCGCCGGTCGACCTCTCCCGCTTCCACGGCCTCGAGCCGACGCCCGACGTGCTGCGCGAGGCCACCGAGGAGATCATGGCGGCCATCACCCGGATCCTGGAGGAGGTCCGCGGCGAGCCGGCCCCGGCCGAACCCTACGACCACCGCAAGGCCCGTCAGGAGCAGCGCCGCAAGGCCGCCGAGGAAGGCAAGAAGTGACCAAGGCAGCCGTCTTCGGCAACGGATCCTGGGGCACCGCCTTCGCGATGGTGCTCGCCGACGCGGGTTGCGAGGTGAGCCTGTGGGGCCGCCGCGCCGAACTCGCCGCGACGATCAACCGTACCGGGGTCAACCCGGACTACCTGCCCGGCGTCGAACTCCCCAAGGGCATCACGGCGACCGCCGACGCTGCCGAGGCCGCCCGCGACGCCGAGTTCACCGTCCTCGTGGTGCCCTCCCAGACGCTGCGCGCCAACCTCGCCGCCTGGGCGCCCGCGCTGGCCCCCGACACCGTGCTCGTGTCCCTCATGAAGGGCATCGAACTCGGCACGGCCAAGCGGATGAGCGAGGTGATCTCGGAGGTCGCCGACGTGCCCGCCGAGCGCGTCGCCGTCCTCACCGGCCCCAACCTGGCCAAGGAGATCGCCGCCCGGCAGCCTGCCGCGGCCGTCGTCGCCTGCGCCGACGAGACGGTCGCCCAGCGCCTCCAGACCGCCTGCCTGACCCCGTACTTCCGCCCGTACACCAACACCGACGTCGTCGGCTGCGAACTCGGCGGCGCGGTCAAGAACGTCATCGGGCTCGCCGTCGGCATCGCCGACGGCATGGGCCTCGGCGACAACTCCAAGGCCACCCTCATCACCCGCGGACTCGCCGAGACCACCCGGCTCGGCCTCGCCATGGGCGCCGACCCGCTCACCTTCTCCGGTCTCGCGGGCCTCGGCGACCTGGTCGCCACCTGCTCCTCGCCGCTCTCCCGGAACCACACCTTCGGCACCAACCTGGGCCGCGGCATGACCCTCCAGGAGACCATCGCGGCCACCAAGCAGACCGCCGAGGGCGTCAAGTCCTGCGAGTCCGTGCTCGATCTGGGCCGCCGGCACGGCGTCGACATGCCCATCACCGAGACGGTCGTCTCGATCGTCCACGAGGGCAAGCCCCCGGTCGTCGCCCTCAAGGAGCTCATGTCCCGCTCGGCGAAGGCGGAACGCAGGTGACGCGCCGCTGAGCCGGACGCGCGCGGCACGCGCGGGGCGCTCAGCAGTTCGGACGCCGCAAGGTACCCTCATCGCGATATGAGCGAGAACACCCAGAGCCCCCGCAAGCCGCGCGTCGCCGTCGTCTTCGGCGGACGCAGCTCCGAGCACGCCATCTCCGTCGTCACCGCCGGTGCCGTCCTCAACGCCATCGACCGGGACAAGTACGACGTGCTGCCGATCGGCATCACCCGGGAGGGGCGCTGGGCGCTGACCGCCGACGCCCCCGAGCGGATGGCCATTGCCGACCGCGCCCTGCCGGACGTCGCCGAGCTCGCCGAGTCCGCGACCGGCGGCGTGATCCTGCCCGTCGACCCGGCCAGCCGTGAGGTCGTCCTGAGCGAGCCCGGCTCCCTGCCGCAGGCCCTCGGCGAGGTCGACGTCGTCTTCCCCATGCTGCACGGCCCCTACGGCGAGGACGGCACCCTCCAGGGACTCCTGGAGCTCTCCGGCATCCCGTACGTCGGCGCCGGCGTCCTCGCCTCCGCCGTCGGCCAGGACAAGGAGTACATGAAGCGCGTCTTCGTCTCCTTCGGCCTGCCGGTCGGCCCGTACGTCGTGGTCCGCCCCCGTGAGTGGGAGCAGAACCCGGCCGCGTCCCGCAAGAAGATCGTGGAGTTCGCCGCCGACCACGGCTGGCCGCTCTTCGTTAAGCCGGCCCGCGGCGGCTCGTCCGTCGGCATCACCAAGGTCGACGACCTCTCCGGCCTCGACGAGGCGATCGAGGAGGCCCGTCGCTTCGATCCGAAGATCATCGTCGAGGCGCTGGTCCGCGGCCGCGAGATCGAGTGCGGCGTCCTGGAGTTCGAGGACGGGCCGCGCGCGAGCGTGCCCGCCGAGATCCCGCCGGTCACCAACCATGACTTCTACGACTTCGAGGCCAAGTACATCGACTCGGCCTCCGGCATCGTGCCCGCGCCGATCGGCGACGAGGCCACCGCCGAGATCCAGCGCCTGGCCGTCCTCGCCTACGAGTCGGTGTCCTGCGAGGGCCTGGTGCGCGCCGACTTCTTCCTCACGGACGACGGCGGATTCGTCATCAACGAGATCAACACGATGCCCGGCTTCACGCCCATCTCCATGTACCCGCGCATGTGGCAGGAGAGCGGCGTCGGCTACCCGGAGCTCGTCGACCGGCTCATCCAGGCGGCGCTGAACCGCTCCACGGGCCTGCGCTAGGACCCCCGCTCCCGGGACCGGGCCGCAGGGCGCCGGCCTGGCTCGGCCCGGCCCGGTCCGAGGGACGGATCGGGCCCGGACGGGGCCCGGCCTGCCGGACGCCCCCTGGGTCACAGACTCGGGGGGACGGCCTTCTTCACGGGGGCGGCGAGATCCACGAGCGGGCCCACGTCGTGCGCGTACCGCTCGTCCAGCGACAGTTCGACGTACGCCTTGCGGTAGGTCGTGGTGAAACGGGGGCCGTCGCCCTCACGCGGCTCGTAGAGCCAGTTCACGCCGTTCGCCTCGACCGCGTGCGCCTGCGGATCGTTCATCTTTTCGGGCCGGGGGACGCCGCAGCGCAGTACGATCGCCGCATCCCCCCACGCGGCGGTCAGTTCGGACTCAGGCTCGGTGCCGGTCCGCGCCAGACCCGCCACGGTGCCGGGCAGCTCCTTCGCGAGGGCACGGCAGAAGGCGGCCTCGGCCGCCGGAGGACCGGGAACCGGGACCGACGCCTTCGTGTCCGCGGTGGAGCAGCCCGCGACGGCCAGCAGCACGGCGGCCGCAGCGGCGGAGGCGGGCAGGCCGAAGGGCCGGTGGGAAGACATCACCGGCCAAGGGTAGACGGGGGCTAGAGATGCACGACCGGGCAGGTGAGCGTGCGCGTGATGCCTTCCACTTGCTGGACCTTGGCGACCACCATGCGACCCAGCGCGTCGACGGTGTCGGCCTCGGCGCGCACGATCACGTCATAGGGACCGGTCACGTCCTCGGCCTGGATCACTCCAGCGATCTTGGCGATGGTCTCGGCGACGGTCGACGCCTTGCCCACCTCGGTCTGAATAAGGATGTACGCCTGTACCACGGAACCTCCAGGGCGGCCACGAGGATCTTGTGGGAGAAAGAGACGCCACGGTACCGCGTCGCCGCGGGCCGCGGGGAGACCTCCGAGTTCGGAGGCGTCCGCGGTGTGGCGTACACAGATGAGAAGTTGACGGTCTACTTGACGGTATCCGGCACGGTGACGGCCCGCGACCCGCACGGCGAGGAGCAGCGGAGCGGCGCGGCGGCCGGCACGACGACACGAGGTGACACGCGGTGAAGGGCACAGTCGGAGAGCTGGGCGAGTTCGGGCTCATCAGGGAGCTCACCTCCCGGCTCACCTCCACCCCCGCGGTGCGGATCGGGCCCGGCGACGACGCCGCCGTGGTCTCCGCCCCCGACCGGCGGGTGGTGGCCAGCACGGACATCCTGCTCGAAGGACGCCACTTCCGCCGCGACTGGTCGACGGCCTACGACGTCGGCCGCAAGGCCGCGGCGCAGAACCTCGCCGACATCGCCGCCATGGGCGCCGTCCCCACCGCGCTGCTGCTGGGCCTGGTCGTCCCCGCCGAACTGCCGGTCACCTGGCCCACGGAAATGATGGACGGACTGCGCGACGAATGTCAGGTCGCGGGCGCCGCGGTCGTCGGCGGCGACGTCGTCCGCGGCGACACGATCATGGTCTCCATCACCGCGCTCGGCGATCTGCGCAACCACGACCCGGTCACCCGCGGCGGCGCCCAGCCCGGCGACGTCGTCGCCTACACCGGCTGGCTCGGCTGGTCCGCCGCCGGCTACGCGGTGCTCTCCCGCGGCTTCCGCTCGCCGCGCGCCTTCGTGGAGGCCCACCGCCGCCCCGAGCCGCCGTACCACGCCGGTCCCGCGGCCGCCGGGCTCGGCGCCACCGCCATGTGCGACGTCAGCGACGGCCTGATCGCCGACCTCGGCCACATCGCCGAAGCCAGCAAGGTACGCATCGACCTGCGCTCCGGCCTCATCGACATCCCGACCCAGATGAACGACATCGGCCAGGCCGTCGGCGTCGACCCGCTGCAGTGGGTGCTCACCGGGGGAGAGGACCACGCGATCGTCGCGACCTTCCCGCCCGACGTGAAGCTGCCGGCCCGCTGGAAGGTCATCGGCGAGGTCCTCAACCCCTCCGCGCTGCCCCAGGTCACCGTCGACGGCGCGCCGTGGCACAGCGTGGGGGGCTGGGACCACTTCGGCGGCACCGAGTGACCTCCCGGCCGCCGCTCGTTCTCACCGTCGCCGGATCCGACTCCGGCGGCGGCGCCGGCATCCAGGCCGACCTCAAGACGATGCTCGCGCTCGGCGTCCACGGCATGAGCGTGATCACCGCCGTGACGGCCCAGAACTCCCTGGGGGTCCAGGGAGCCTGGGAACTGCCCGAGGAGGCCGTACGGGCCCAGTACCGGGCCGTCGTGGACGACATCGGCGTCCAGGCCGTCAAGACGGGCATGCTGGCGAGCGCGGCGCTCGTGGAGACCGTGGCGGAGCTCCTCGCCGGCACGGACGCCCCGGTGGTCGTCGACCCGGTGGGCGTCTCCAAGCACGGCGACGCACTGCTCGCCGCCTCCGCGCTCGACTCGGTCCGCACGAAGCTGCTGCCCGTCGCGACCGTCGCCACGCCCAACCTGGACGAGGTGACGCAGCTGACGGGCGTCGTCGTCGAGGACGAGGACGGGATGCGCCGGGCGGCCGACGCGGTCCTCGCGTACGGGCCGCGCTGGGCGCTGATCAAGGGCGGCCACCTGCCGTCCGCCGAGACGGCCGTCGACCTGCTCACGGACGGCGCGCAGGAGCTGTGGCTGCGCGCCCCGCGGCACGACAACCGGCACACGCACGGCACGGGCTGCACGCTCGCCTCGGCCGTGGCATCGGGCCTCGCGAAGGGCCTGCCGGTGCCGGCGGCCGTCCGGGAGGCGAAGGCGTACGTGACGGGCGCCATCGCGGCGGGCTTCGCGCTGGGCGGCGGCATCGGCCCGGTGGACCACGCCTGGCGCTACAGGACCTAGGAGGGCAGGGCCCGGAGGGGGTTCGGTCCGGCGGCCGGGGTCCGGAGGGGGTTCGGTCCGGCGGCCGGGGCCCGGACGGCGCGGGGGCCCGGGCCCTGCCGGTCCTCCCCGCAAGGCCGGTCCTGGCCCCGGACCCGGACCCGGACCCGGTCCCCGTCCCGGTTCCGGCCCCGGGCATGGCAAAAGGCCGGTTCACCAAGGTGAACCGGCCTTCAAGACAACCGCAGGGGCTGCGCTACGACATGACGTCGGCGGGGCTTTCCCCGCTTCCGCGGGGGTAGCACCAATTAGCGCGAGACCTTGCCGGCCTTGATGCACGAGGTGCAGACGTTGAGCCGCTTCGGCGTCCGACCGACCACGGCACGCACGCGCTGGATGTTGGGGTTCCAGCGACGAGACGTACGGCGGTGCGAGTGCGAAATGTTGTTGCCGAAGCCCGGCCCCTTGCCGCAGACGTCGCAGTTGGCAGCCACGGGTCACTCCAAAGACTTCAGATTTACAGTGAATTCCGGCGCACCGGAATCGGATCAGGGATCTGAAGTGGCTTGCCGGGGAATGGCCCGACGTGTGCCGGGCAACCGAAGCAGCATACAACGGCTGCTTCCGTGGAACGAAACTACCACGGTCCGCCCGGCCCCCGCCCCGGGCTCAGGGCGGTCACGGGTCTACCCTGCGGTGAACCCACCGCAGCGCACAGGAGGACCACCCGTTGCCGCGAGCACCGCAGACCCTCGACGCCGAAGCGGTCCGATCCTGGTGCGCAGGGGCGCTGGCGGCGCTCGGCAGGGAGCGCGAGGAGATCGACGCCATCAACGTCTACCCCGTCGCCGACGGCGACACGGGGACCAACCTCTATCTGACGCTGGAGGCGGCGGCCCGGGCGGTGGACGAGACCTTCGCGGTGCGGTCCGGAGCCGCTCCCGATGTGGCCGAGGTCATACGGGCCATGGCGCACGGCGCGCTGCTCGGCGCCCGGGGCAACTCCGGGACGATCCTCTCCCAGCTGCTGCGCGGCACGGCCGCGGTCCTCGCCGACGGACGTGACGGCGATCACCTGGCCCGCGCCCTCGCGAGCGCCGCCGAGGCGGCCCGGCAGGCCGTCGCCCACCCCGTCGAGGGCACCCTCCTCACCGTCGCCGACGCGGCGGCCGGCGCCTGCGCCGGGGGAGGCGAGCTCGTGACCGTGGCCACGGCGGCCTACGAGGGGGCCAGGGCCGCCCTGGAGCGGACCCCCGGCCAGCTGGACGTCCTGCGCCGCGCCGGGGTCGTGGACGCCGGAGGACGCGGTCTGGTCGCGGTCCTCGGCGCGCTCGTGGAGAGCCTGACCGGCGAGACGCCCGTACGCCCCGCGGAACCGGCGCACCGGCCGGCCCTGGCCACGGCGGAGGACTGCGCGGGCGGGACGGCCGGCCCCGCCTACGAGGTCATCTACCTCCTGGAGGCCGAGGACGCGGCCGTGGAGCGTCTCCGGGCCCGCCTGGACGACCTCGGGGAGTCCCTGGTGGTCGTCGGCGGCGACGGCCTGTGGAACGTGCACGTCCACGTCGACGACGCCGGCGCGGCGGTCGAGGCGGGCGTGGAGGCGGGCCGCCCGCACCGGATCCGCATCACGCACTTCGAGGTGCGCGGCGAACCGGCCGGGCGGGCCGTCGTCGCCGTACTGCCGGGCGAGGGCCTGGCAGGCCTGTGCGCCGAGGCCGGCGCGACCACGCTCCTGGCCCGCCCGGGCGAGCCCCCGTCCGGAGCGGAACTGACCGAGGCGATCCGCCGGGCGCACGCGCGCGAGGTGGTGCTGCTGCCCAACGACGGCGACCTGCGCCAGGTCGCCGCGGCGGCCGCCGAGCAGGTCCGCGCGGAGGGCATCCGGGTCGCCCTCATCCCGACCCGCGCGGCCGTCCAGGGCATCGCCGCCCTCGCCGTCCACGAACCGGACCGCCGCTTCGACGAGGACGTCGTCGCCATGACGGCGGCGGCCGGCGCCACCCGCTACGCCGAACTCGCCGTCGCCGAACGCCAGTCCTTCACGTCCGCGGGCGTCTGCCAGGCCGGCGACGTCCTGGGCCTCATCGAGGGCGACGTCGCCGTCATCGGCCAGGACCTCACCGACACGGCCCGCACGGTGCTCGACCGCATGCTCTCCGCCGGCGGCGAACTCGTCACCCTCGTCGTCGCCGCCGACACCCCCGAGAGCCTGGCCGCCACCCTCGAATCCCATGTCCGCGCCACCTACCTGGCGGTCGACACGACGACGTACCACGCGGGCGAGGGCGCCCCGCCGCTGCTGATCGGGGTCGAGTAGGCCCCCGGCGGGGGCGGCCGCGGACCGGCTCGGGCACGCCGCGAAGCCGCCGCCCCGGGAGTCCGGGGCGGCGCTCCCCGCCCGCCGGCGGAGTGTGGAGTCGGGAGGGGCGGGGTCGTGCCGAGTCCGGGAGGAGAGGGGCCCGCTCCGCGGCGGCAGCCTCGGCGCGGCCGATGAGCGACGTGACCTCGGACCGCTGGTCGGGGGTGGCCCCGCTCCAGGACCGCCTGGGCCGGCGGAACCGCCGACGCCACGTCGGACGGACAGGTCCGGACGGAGCCGCGGTGGCCACCGCCCGTGCGCCCGGCGGCAGCCGGTCGAGCAGCGGCCGCGCCGCCGTCCGCTCCCGAACGACCCGGCTCACCCGGTCCGTGCCGTTGCGCTCGTCGAAGCGGCGGGCCGGCTTCTCCGCCTCCACGCGCGCGTGCGGCGCGAGTTCCGCCGCCGTCCGGTCCGTGCCCCCGGGCCCCGGCACTGGCCGGTCGCCCGGGCCGCGCGCGACCGGCCGGTCCGTCAAGAGCGCCGCCACTGCGGGGAAGCCCGGCTCGCCGTCGGGCCGACGACGGACCAGTGGACGAGCCGACGTGACCGGCGGATCCCCCGGGGTGTGCGACGTCTGTCGGTGCCGTGGTGTGCAATGGATCGCGTGCCTGCGCTCGACGAACCACTGAAGAAGCTGCTCGGCGCCGCCACCGCGAAGGTGATGGCCGAGCACATGGACCTGCACACGCTCGGCGACCTGCTCCACCACTACCCCCGGCGGTACGCGGAGCGCGGCGAGCTGACCGCACTGGCCGACCTGCCCCTGGACGAGCACGTCACGGTGGTCGCCCAGGTCGCCGACGCGCGCGTGCACACCTTCAACAAGGGCGGCCGCGGCAAGGGCCAGCGCCTGGAGGTCACCATCACCGACGGCAGCGGCCGGATGCAGCTCGTCTTCTTCGGCCGCACCGTCCACTTCCACCAGAAGGAGCTGCTGCCGGGCCGGCGGGCCATGTTCGCCGGCAAGGTCGGCGTCTTCAACCGCCGACTCCAGCTCGCCCACCCCGAGTACAAGCTCCTCGACGCCGACAGCAGCACCGAGACCGTCAAGGCCTTCGCGAGCGAGCTGCTGCCCATCTACCCCGCCTGCAAGCAGCTGGAGTCCTGGACCATCGAGCAGTCCGTGGCCATCGCCCTCGACTCCATGGCCGCCACCGGCTGGGAGGGACTCGTCGACCCGCTGCCGCCCGCCCTGCGCGAGGAGCGCGGCCTCACCGACCTGCCCGACGCCCTCGCCCGGATCCACCGCCCGCACACCAGGGCCGACATCGCCGACGCCCGCGACCGCCTCAAGTGGGACGAGGCCTTCGTCCTCCAGGTCGCCCTCGCCCGCCGCCGGCACGCCGACACCCAGCTCCCCGCCGTCGCCCGGCGCCCCGCCGAGGGCGGCCTGCTCGACGCCTTCGACGCCAAGCTCCCCTTCACCCTCACCGACGGTCAGCGGAAGGTCTCCAGGGAGATCTTCGACGACCTCGCCACCGAACACCCCATGCACCGCCTCCTCCAGGGCGAGGTGGGCAGCGGAAAGACGATGGTGGCCCTGCGCGCCATGCTCGCCGTCGTCGACGCCGGGGGACAGGCCGCGATGCTCGCGCCCACCGAGGTGCTCGCCCAGCAGCACCACCGCTCGGTCACCGAGATGATGGGCGAGCTCGCCGAGGGCGGGATGCTCGGCGGCGCCGAGCACGCCACCAAGGTCGTGCTGCTCACCGGCTCTATGGGCGCCGCCGCACGCCGCCAGGCGCTCCTCGACCTGGTGACCGGCGAGGCCGGGATCGTCATCGGCACCCACGCGCTGATCGAGGACAAGGTGCAGTTCCACGACCTCGGTCTGGTCGTCGTCGACGAGCAGCACCGCTTCGGCGTGGAGCAGCGGGACGCTTTGCGCGGCAAGGGCAAGCAGCCGCCGCACCTCCTGGTCATGACCGCCACGCCCATCCCCCGTACGGTCGCGATGACCGTCTTCGGCGACCTGGAGACCTCCGTCCTCGACCAGCTGCCGGCCGGCCGTTCCCCGATCGCCAGCCATGTCGTGCCCGCCGCCGACAAGCCGCACTTCCTCGCCCGTGCCTGGGAGCGGGTCCGCGAGGAGGTGGAGGCCGGCCACCAGGGGTACGTGGTGTGTCCGCGCATCGGGGACGAGGAGGACCAGAAGGGCCGGAAGAAGGCGAGCCCCGAGGACGAGGCCGAGAAGCGGCCGCCGCTCGCCGTCCTCGACGTCGCCGAGCAGCTGCGGGCCGGTCCGCTCGCCGGCCTCCGCGTCGAGGTGCTGCACGGCCGGATGCACCCCGACGACAAGGACGACGTCATGCGCCGCTTCGCCGCCGGCGAGGCCGACGTGCTCGTCGCCACCACCGTCATCGAGGTCGGCGTCAACGTGCCCAACGCGACCGCCATGGTGATCATGGATGCCGACCGTTTCGGCGTCTCCCAGCTCCACCAGCTCCGCGGCCGCGTCGGCCGGGGCTCCGCCGCCGGTCTCTGCCTGCTCGTCTCCGAGATGCCCGAGGCCAGCCCGGCCCGCCAGCGCCTGAACGCCGTCGCCTCCACCCTCGACGGCTTCGAGCTCTCCCGCATCGACCTCGAACAGCGCCGCGAGGGCGACGTCCTCGGCCAGGCCCAGTCCGGCGTCCGCTCCTCGCTGCGGATGCTCGCCGTCATCGAGGACGAGGAGGTCATCACCGCTGCCCGCGAGGAGGCCACCGCCCTGGTCCTCGCCGACCCGGACCTCACCGCCCACCCCGAGCTGCGCACCGCTCTCGACGCGCTCCTCGACAAGGACCGGGAGGAGTACCTGGAGAAGGGCTGACCGCCGCACGGGCGTCTCCCTTCCGTCCCCGCCGCCCTAAGCTATTGCGTACGCAATCGTTGACGGAGACCGAGGACCCCAGATGACCCGCGTGATCGCCGGCACCGCCGGCGGACGCCGACTCGCCGTGCCGCCGGGCAACGGCACCCGGCCCACCTCCGACCGGGCCAGGGAAGGGCTCTTCTCCACCTGGGAGTCCTTCCACGGGCTGGCGGGGGCACGCGTGGCCGACCTGTACGCGGGCTCCGGCGCCGTCGGCCTGGAGGCGCTCTCCCGGGGTGCGGGCCACGCCCTCCTCGTGGAGGCCGATCCGCGCGCCGCGAAGACCGTGCGCGACAACATCCGCTCCCTCGGCCTGCCCGGCGCCGAGCTGCGCACCGGCAAGGCCGAGCAGATCGTCACGGCGCCGGCCCCGGCCGAGCCGTACGACCTGGTCTTCCTGGACCCGCCGTACGCGGTCGCGGACGCCGAGCTTCGCGAGATCCTCCTCACAATGCGCTCGGGGGGCTGGATCGCCGAGGATGCCCTCGTCACCGTGGAGCGCAGCACCCGGGGCGGAGAGTTCGGCTGGCCGGACGGCTTCGAGCCACTGCGGGCCCGTCGCTACGGCGAGGGAACGTTTTGGTACGGTCGCGCCGCCTCTACGTGCGAAGACGCACGATGACCCGACCGGAGAGCGAGGGACCCAAGTTGCGCCGCGCCGTATGTCCGGGGTCATTCGACCCCATCACCAACGGACACCTCGACATCATCGCCCGAGCCTCCAAGCTCTACGACGTCGTGCACGTCGCCGTGATGATCAACCAGTCGAAGAAGGGCCTCTTCACCGTCGAGGAGCGGATCGAGCTCATCCGCGAGGTCACCGCCGACTTCGGCAACGTCGAGGTGGAGTCCTTCCACGGGCTGCTCGTCGACTTCTGCAAGCAGCGCGACATCCCCGCCATCGTGAAGGGGCTGCGGGCCGTCAGCGACTTCGACTACGAGCTGCAGATGGCGCAGATGAACAACGGGCTCTCGGGCGTGGAGACCCTGTTCGTGCCCACGAACCCGACCTACAGCTTCCTGTCGTCCTCCCTGGTCAAGGAGGTCGCGGCCTGGGGCGGCGACGTCTCCCACCTGGTGCCGCCGCAGGTGCTCGGCAGGCTCACCGAGCGCCTGGGCGAACGGTGACCCCCGGCCACCTCCACTGACGCTCCGTCACCAGGTCCCGGACAGGGCCCGACTGGCCTTACAGTCGTCCCGTCCGTCTCCATCCAGCTGTAGAGAGTGGCGAGCACCGGTGGACGTGCAGAAGAAGCTCGACGAGATCGTCGCGACGGTCAGGAACGCCCGCTCCATGCCGATGTCGGCGTCCTGCGTGGTCAACCGGGCCGAGCTGCTTTCCCTGCTCGAGGAGGTCCGCGAGGCCCTGCCGGGCTCCCTCGCGCAGGCCCAGGAGCTGCTCGGCGGGCGTGAGCTGATGGTCGAGCAGGCCCGCCAGGAGGCCGAGCGGATCATCGAGGCCGCCCACGCCGAGCGCGGCTCGATCGTCTCCGACAGCCAGGTCGCCCGCCAGTCCCACGACGAGGCCGAGCGCATCCTCTCCGAGGCGCGCCGCGAGGCCGAGGAGATCCGCGCGGAGGCCGACGACTACGTCGACTCCAAGCTGGCCAACTTCGAGGTCGTGCTCAACAAGACCATCGCCTCCGTCGACCGCGGCCGCGAGAAGCTGCTCGGCCGGGGCCCTGGCCTCGACGCCGACGGCTACGGCGACGACGACGCCCCCGAGTACAGCGCGGACCCGCAGACGCTGATCCAGCGGGCCGACGGCTACGTGGACACCAAGCTGGGTGCCTTCGAGGCGGTCCTGAGCAAGACCCTGGAGGCGGTGGGGCGCGGCCGGCAGAAGCTGCACGGCCGGATCGCCAGCGACGCCCTCGGCGAGCACATGGCCGCCCAGGACGCGGCCGGCAACCCGCTGCACACCAGCGACGCCGACTACCTGGCCGGCCTCGCGGAGCTGGCCGACCCCGAGCCCGCGCAGATCCCCGCGCAGGCCGCCCCGCCGCAGCCCGCGGCCGACCCGTACGCCTACCAGCAGCCGGTCCAGGACCCGTACGCCTACCAGCAGCCCGTCCAGGACCCCTACGCGTACCAGCAGCAGGACCCGTACTCCGTCGCGGGCGGCGGCGCCGCCGGGACGGGCTACGCCGCGCCCTACGACGCGCAGCAGGCCGACCCGTACGGCTACCAGCAGCAGCCCCAGGGGCAGCCGCAGGCGGCCGCCCTCGACGAGACCAGCTTCTTCGACACGGGCATGATCGACCTGGAGCAGCTGCGCCGCTACGAGCAGGGCCGATGACCCTGATTGGGCCCTGAGCGAAGCGTCCAGTATCCTGGCTGTTCGGTCGCGCGTATGCCCCGCGATCCATGCTGCCCTGCTTCGTCTCCGGAGCGGACGTGGCAGCCCCCCACGCTGTGAACGACCTGAAAGCAGGAAGAGCCCTGAGCACGCGCCTCGACCATCGCAACCCCCTCGTGTTCGACACGCACGAGCTGGGGCGGCGTCCTGGTGCCATGCAGCGGATCTCCCGCACGGTCGACGCCCCCAGGGACCTGGGGATCGCTGGGGTCATCGGAGTGCCCGAGGGCGAGCCGGTGGAAATCGAGCTCCGTCTCGAGTCGGTCATGGAAGGGGTGCTTGTCACAGGCACCGCCCGTGCGTCGGCCGAGGGGGAGTGCGTAAGGTGTCTGGAGTCCGTCGAGCTGGAGCTCGACGCGGACTTCCAGGAGATGTTCTCGTACCCCGACTCCGACGACCGGGGCCGCTCGAAGGCGGCCGCGGACGACGAAGCCGAGGACGACGAGGACATGATCCCCCTCGAGGACGGCATGTTCGACCTCGAGCCCGTGCTGCGCGATGCGGTGGTGCTCGCACTGCCCATGCAGCCGGTGTGCCGGGAGGACTGCGAAGGTCTGTGTTCCGAATGCGGGACCAACCTGAACGACCACCCGGACCACCACCATGACGCCGTCGACATTCGTTGGGCGGCACTGCAGGGACTCGCCGGTTCGCTGGGAACCGACGAGAAGGACAACATGAGCGATGCCGCATCCGGTGTCGACGAGAAGCAGGAGAAGTAGCCGTGGCTGTTCCGAAGCGGAAGATGTCGCGCAGCAACACGCGCCACCGCCGGTCGCAGTGGAAGGCTGCGGTCCCCACCCTGGTTTCGTGCGAGCGTTGCCAGGAGCCGAAGCTGCAGCACATCGCGTGCCCGAGCTGCGGCACCTACAACAAGCGCCAGGTCCTCTCCGTCTGAGGGGCCGGTGAGAGGCACGATGTCTGACCACGTCAATTCGGCCTCGTCCCACACGCTTCTGGAAGGGCGGCTCGGGTATCAGCTCGAGTCCGCCCTTCTGGTGCGTGCGCTGACCCACCGTTCCTACGCGTACGAGAACGGCGGTCTGCCCACCAACGAGCGCCTCGAGTTCCTCGGGGACTCCGTGCTCGGCCTGGTGGTCACGGACACGCTCTACCGCACCCACCCCGACCTGCCCGAGGGCCAGCTGGCCAAGCTGCGGGCCGCGGTGGTCAACTCGCGTGCGCTTGCCGAGGTGGGGCGCGGCCTCGACCTGGGTTCCTTCATCCGGCTCGGCCGGGGCGAGGAAGGCACGGGCGGCCGGGACAAGGCGTCCATCCTCGCCGACACCCTTGAAGCGGTGATCGGCGCGGTCTATCTCGACCAGGGCCTCGACGCGGCGTCCGAGCTGGTGCACCGGCTCTTCGACCCGCTGATCGAGAAGTCCTCGAACCTCGGCGCCGGCCTGGACTGGAAGACCAGTCTCCAGGAGCTGACCGCGGCCGAGGGTCTGGGCGTTCCGGAGTACCTCGTCAGCGAGGAGGGTCCGGACCACGAGAAGACCTTCACTGCTGCTGCCCGCGTCGGTGGTGTCTCGTACGGCACCGGCACCGGCCGCAGCAAGAAGGAGGCGGAGCAGCAGGCGGCGGAGTCCGCATGGCGCGCGATTCGCGCGGCGGCGGACGAGCGCGCGGCGGCGGCGAAGGCCGCGGCCGAGGGAGAGGTCGCCGACCCCTCTTCCGGCGGTTCCACCGGGGACCAGGCTTCGGTCTGACCCCTCCCGCGATCCTTCGCGGTCCTTCTTCGCGCGATGCCCCCGTCCCCCAGGGACGGGGGCATCGGCGTGTCCGGGGGCGGCGGTAGGCTGCCTGCAGAAGCCGCCCAGCGTTCCGTCCTGAGGAGTCCCGTGCCCGAGCTGCCCGAGGTCGAGGTCGTCCGCCGCGGTCTTGAGCGGTGGGTCGCGGGGCGGACCGTCGCCGAGGTGGAGGTCCTGCACCCCCGGGCGGTCCGCCGCCACCCGGAGGGCGGGGCGGACTTCGCGGCCCGGCTGAAGGGCCAGCGCTTCGGGACGGCCCGGCGACGCGGCAAGTACCTGTGGCTGCCGCTCGCCGACGGCGGTGCCTCCGTGCTCGGGCACCTGGGCATGAGCGGCCAGCTCCTCGTGCAGCCGGAGGACGCCCCGGACGAGAAGCACCTGCGGATCCGGGTCCGTTTCGACGATGCCGAGGGCACCGAGCTGCGCTTCGTCGACCAGCGCACCTTCGGCGGACTCTCGCTGCACGACACCGCCCCGGACAGCGCCGACGGTCTCCCGGACGTCATCGCCCACATCGCGCGCGACCCGCTGGACCCCCTCTTCGACGACGCCGCCTTCCCGATCGCGCTGCGGCTGCGCCGTACGACGATCAAGCGCGCGCTGCTCGACCAGTCGCTGATCAGCGGTGTCGGCAACATCTACGCCGACGAGGCGCTGTGGCGGGCGAGGCTGCACTACGAACGGCCCACCGCCACGCTCGCCCGGCCGCGCTCGGCCGAGTTGCTCGGGCACGTGCGGGACGTGATGAACGCGGCGCTCGCGGTCGGCGGCACCAGCTTCGACTCGCTGTACGTCAACGTGAACGGGGAGTCGGGCTACTTCGACCGCTCGCTCGACGCGTACGGCCGGGAGGGCGAGCCGTGCCACCGCTGCGGTACGCCGATGCGCCGGCGTCCGTGGATGAACCGCTCCAGCTACTTCTGCCCGCGCTGCCAGCGCCCCCCGCGCGTCACGGCGTGACCGGCTCCCGCTCCGCGTCGTAGTCCTGGCGGGCGGCGAGCACCTGCGGCATGTGGCCCTCGACCAGGCGGATCAGCGTGAGCAGCTGCTCGGCGACCTCCGAGCCCAGCGGCGTGAGCCGGTAGTCCACGCGCGGCGGGTTGGTCGGCTGTGCCTCGCGGTGCACCAGGCCGTCGCGCTCCAGCGCGTGCAGCGTCTGGGACAGCATCTTCTCGCTGACTCCGTCCACCCGGCGCCGCAGTTCGTTGAAGCGGAAGCTGCCTTCGTGGAGCGCGCCCAGGGTCAGGCTGCCCCAGCGGCCGGTCACGTGCTCGAGCGTGCCGCGGGAGGGGCAGGACTTGGCGAAGACGTCGAACGCGTCACAGGCGTCGACGCGGGCGAGGTCCGGGTCGTCGGTCATGCCTTCTACCATACGCGCGCGCAGCGCTTTCGATGCGATGGCGCTATGGAGCAGGCAGCGCTGAAGGCTGGTGAGCGCTGAATATGAGTACGCGCTGAAGGAGGGTTTGCGCTTTCGGAAAGTTAGTGCTCTACTTCTTGGCGTTCCCCCTGCCCTTCCGTCGCATCGCCGAGGAGCCTCTTCATGACCACGCCCGTCGTCTCCATCGCGTACCACTCCGGCTACGGCCACACCGCCGTCATCGCCGAGGCCGTCCGCAACGGCGCCGCCGACGCCGGTGCCACCGTCCACCTGATCAAGGTCGACGAGATCACCGACACCGAGTGGGAGCTCCTCGACGCCTCCGACGCGATCGTCTTCGGCTCGCCGACCTACATGGGCACCGCCTCCGGCGCCTTCCACCAGTTCGCCGAGGCCACCTCGAAGCGCTGGTTCGCCGACGCCTGGTTGGACAAGCTCGCGGCCGGCTTCACCAACTCCGGCTCGAAGAGCGGCGACAAGCTGCACACCCTGCAGTTCTTCCAGACCCTGGCCGGCCAGCACGGCATGACCTGGGTCAACCTGGGTCTGAAGCCCGGCTGGAACCACAGCGCCGGCTCCGAGAACGACATCAACCGCCTCGGCTTCTTCACCGGCGCCGCCGCCCAGACCCCGAGCGACCTGGGCCCGGAGGCCGTCCACAAGGCCGACATCGCGACCGCCGAGCACCTCGGCCGCCGCGTCGCCCTGACCGCCCGCACCTTCGCCCTGGGCAAGGCCGCGGCCTGACGCCCACGCCCGGCCCGGGCATGCGGAAGGGCCCCGTCACCGATGTGGTGACGGGGCCCTCCCGCATGCCGTGACGCTCGGTGGCTAGGGCTCAGAAACCGAAGTCCTGGGTCCACCACGGTCCGCCGTCGCCGAAGTGGACGCCGACGCCGAGCACCTTGTAGTCGCAGTTCAGGATGTTCGCGCGGTGCCCGTCGCTCGCCATCCAGGACTTCATCACCGCGGCCGCGTCCACCTGGCCCCGGGCGATGTTCTCGCCGCCCAGACCGCTGATGCCGGCCTTCGTGGCGCGGTCCCAGGGGGAGGCGCCGTCCGGATCGGTGTGGTCGAAGAAGTTGCGGGCCGCCATGTCCGCGCTGAAGGCGCCGGCCAGCGAGGCCAGCCCGGAGTCGGAGCGGATCGCGACGCAGCCGACCTTGGCGCGCTCCAGGTTCACCAGGCGTACGACCTCCGCCTCGGCCGCCGACTCGCGGCCGCCCAGGGAGCGGACGACGGCGGTCGGGGCGGTGACGGGGGCCCTGGTCGCCGGGGCCTCGGTCGGGCGGGCCTTCTTCGTCGGCTGGGGGGCCGGCTTCTTCGAGGCCTTGGGGCTGGGGGCGGGTGTCGGCCTGGTGGCGGAGGGCTTCGGCTTCGGCTTCGGTTTCGGCTTCGCCGAGGGGGTCGCCGCCCTGCCGCTGCCCGCGGGCTTTCCGGTGCCCTGGCCGGCGGGGGTCGCCGAGGCGCCGCCCTGCGTCGTCAGGCTCGGGGCCTGCTGCTTCTCCACGTGCTGCTCGGCCGTGTTCGTGCTGCCCACCGTGAAGGTGTCACCGCCGGGCAGCAGACCCGAGGCGACCACGGCCGCGCCCACCGCGACCGCCGCGGAGACACCGAGCAGTCCGGTGCGTACCGGTGCGCCGCGTCGTGTGCCGCGATGGCGTCCCATGCTCCGCCTCCTGACCTCTGAACTGCGATCTTTGCTGATCTTTGCTTTCGTGGATGCTGTCGAACGGAGCACGGCCATCCGGGTGAGCCCCGTTCCGTCGGGACTGTACGCGAAGACGCGCGGGGCTGACGTGCTCCTTCCGTTATTCGCCCGTTAGCGTGCAGCCATGAATGACGACGTACGGATGACCGCCTGGGTGCGCGGCCGGGTACAGGGAGTGGGCTTCCGTTGGTTCACCAGGGCAAACGCGCTGGAGATCGGCGGCCTCGTGGGCTTCGCCCTCAACCTCGACGACGGCCGGGTGCAGGTGGTGGCCGAGGGGCCGAGTGAGAATTGCCACCGTCTGCTCGACTGGCTCCGCACCGGCGACACGCCCGGGCGGGTGGACGGGGTCACTGAGATCTGGGACACCCCGCGCGGCATCTACGACACCTTCGCGATCCGCTGAGAACCTTCCGTGATCTTGCTTCCGCAACGCCGTCCGAGGCCCCCGAACGGGTCTCGGGCGGGTGTTCGGAGAACGTGCGGGAAAGCGGAAACGACCTGGTGGTTGCCAAGAAGCACTTGCCGTGCCAGGCTGCGCGAGGCAGGATGATCGAAACGCCCTTCGGGCACCGAGTTGCGAGGCGCCGCCGCCTGATGTGAGGCCGCGGACCCCCCGGTGGCCCCTGATGCCGGGCGTGATCGTGTTGACCGTCAAACTTTTTGGTGAGACTCTGGAAGCCCCGCGCACCTTAGCTGTTCGAGCGTGAGAACGGGCACGACAAAGAACACGGTCGAGCACCGCGGGTGCGAATCCCTCACGACCCACACCGCTTCGGTCGGTCATTCAGTGTGGAGGACCATCCATCATGGCAAAGGCGCTTCTCGGTTACGTCGGCGGCTCCGACCCGCGACTCCTCTCCGAGATGCGACGGCTTCAGCAGCGCGTCCAGGACCTGGAGTCCGAGCTTGTACGGATCCAGTCCGAGAACGACGCGCTCAGCGCTGCCGCCGCTCAGCACACGGGAGAGTCGCTGCTGGACAGCATCGATCTCGACGTCACCAAGGCGGAGCCTGCGCTCACCTGAGGTCTCAGCCCCGAGGGGCCAGGTGAGAAACACTCTCGCCAGCACGGCTGGACATGCAAGGGACGCTCCGGCGTCCCTTCTTTCTTGCGCATCCCGAGCCGCGCCCCGTGCCCGCCGCTCGCTTACCCCCCCGCCCCCGTGTCCCACTTCTTTGGGGGAGGGTCTGCCCTGCACGTTCGTGGGTGAAACCCACGACCCCGGGTAGAGTCCGCAGGCGTGCATCTCAAGGCCCTGACGCTCCGCGGTTTCAAGTCGTTCGCCTCCGCCACCACGTTGCGGTTCGAACCGGGAATCACCTGCGTCGTCGGGCCCAACGGCTCCGGCAAGTCCAATGTCGTGGACGCGCTGTCCTGGGTCATGGGAGAGCAGGGCGCCAAGTCGCTGCGCGGCGGCAAGATGGAGGACGTCATCTTCGCCGGCACGACCGGGCGGCCCCCGCTCGGCCGTGCCGAGGTGTCGCTGACGATCGACAACTCCGACGGCGCGCTGCCCATCGACTACGCCGAGGTGACCATCACCCGGATCATGTTCCGTGGTGGCAGCAGCGAGTACCAGATCAACGGCGACACCTGCCGGCTGCTCGACATCCAGGACCTGCTGTCCGACTCCGGCATCGGCCGCGAGATGCACGTCATCGTCGGCCAGGGGCAGCTCGACTCCGTCCTGCACGCCGACCCGATGGGCCGCCGTGCCTTCATCGAGGAGGCCGCGGGTGTCCTCAAGCACCGCAAGCGCAAGGAGAAGGCGCTGCGGAAACTCGACGCGATGCAGGCCAACCTCGCGCGCGTCCAGGACCTCACCGACGAACTGCGCCGCCAGCTCAAGCCCCTCGGCCGGCAGGCCGCGGTCGCCCGCCGCGCCGCCGTCATCCAGGCCGACCTGCGCGACGCCCGCCTCCGGCTGCTCTCCGACGACCTCGTACGCCTCAAGGAGGCGCTCAAGGCCGAGGTCGCCGACGAGGCCGCGCTGCTCGCCCGCAAGGAGGCGACCGAGGCCGAGCTGAAGGCGGCCCTCGCCAGGGAGGCCGACCTGGAGGGCGAGGTGCGCCGCCTCGCGCCGCGGCTCCAGCGGGCCCAGCAGACCTGGTACGAACTGTCGCAGCTCGCCGAGCGGGTGCGCGGCACGATCTCGCTGGCCGACGCGCGCGTCAAGAGCGCCACCGACCGGCCCGCGGAGGAGCGACGGGGCCGCGACCCGGAGGACATGGAGCGCGAGGCCGCCCGCATCCGCGAGCAGGAGGCCGAGCTGGAGGCGGCCCTGGAGGCGGCCGAGCGCGCCCTGGAGGACACCGTCGCCCACCGCTCGGAACTCGAACGCGCGCTCGCCGTCGAGGAGCGGCGCCTCAAGGACCTCGCCCGCGCCCTCGCCGACCGCCGCGAGGGCCTGGCCCGGTTGCACGGCCAGGTCAACGCGGCCCGGTCGCGCGCCGCGTCCGCCCAGGCCGAGATCGACCGGCTGGCCGCCGCGCGCGACGAGGCGCAGGAGCGGGCGGTCGCCGCGCAGGAGGAGTACGAGCAGCTGAAGGCCGAGGTGGACGGCCTGGACGCGGGCGACGCGGAGCTGGGGGAGCGCTACGAGGCCGCGCGCGGCGCACTCGCCGACGCGGAGGCCGCCCTCGCCGCCGCCCGCGAGGCCGCCGCCGACGCGGACCGCGCCCGCGCCGCGACCCGCGCCCGGCACGACGCCCTCGCCCTCGGCCTGCGACGCAAGGACGGCACGGGCGCGCTGCTCACCGCCGGCCTCACGGGCCTCCTCGGCCCGGCCGCCGAACTCCTGACGGTCGGACCGGGCCACGAGATCCCGGTGGCCGCCGCCCTGGGCGCCGCCGCCGACGCCCTGGCCGTTTCGGACCCGTCGGCCGCCGCCGAGGCCCTCCGTCTGCTGCGCAAGCAGGACGCCGGGCGGGCGTCGCTGCTGCTGGCGGGCGCGGCGGAGGGAGACACGGGGTCGCCGGCCGTGGCCGGCACCCTCCCCGCCGCCTCCCTGGTCACCGGACCGGCCGAACTCATGGGCGCCGTACGCCGGTTGCTGAAGGACGTGGTCGTCGTCGGCGGGCTGGACGAGGCCGTCGAGGTGGTGCGCTCCCACCCCGGCCTGACGGCCGTCACCGCCGAGGGCGACCTGCTCGGCGCGCACTTCGCCCAGGGCGGTTCCGCCGGGGCCCCGAGCCTCCTGGAGGTGCAGGCCTCGGTGGACCAGGCGGCGGCCGAGCTGGCCGAGCTCGACGTGCGGTGCGGGCGGCTGGAGGCCGCCAAGGAGGCCTCGGCCCAGCGGCGCCGGGAGGCGGCGCGGCTCGTCGAGGAGCTGACCGAACGGCGCCGGACGGCCGACCGGGAGAAGTCCGCGGTCGCCCAGCAGCTGGGCCGGCTCGGCGGACAGGCCAGGGGAGCGGCGGGGGAGGCCGAGCGCACCGCCGCCGCGGCCGCCCGCGCCCAGGAGGCCCTGGAGAAGGCGCTCGCCGAGGCGGAGGAGCTGGCCGAGCGGCTGCTCGTCGTCGAGGAGTCCTCCGCACTGGAAGGGGACGAGGACACCGACACCTCCACGCGTGACCGCCTCGCGGTCGACGGCTCCAACGCGCGCCAGACCGAGATGGAGGCCCGTCTTCAGGTCCGTACCCACGAGGAGCGGGTGAAGGGACTGGCCGGGCGGGCCGACTCCCTCGACCGGGCCGCCCGCGCCGAACGCGAGGCCCGGGCCCGGGCCGAGCGGCTCCGGGCCAGGCTGCGCCACGAGGCCGAGGTCGCCGCCGCCGTCGCCTCCGGCGCCCGCCAGCTGCTCGCCCACGCCGAGGTGTCCCTGGTCCGCGCCGAGCAGGAGCGCGCCCTCGCCGAGTCCGCCAAGGGCGCGCGCGAGCAGGACCTGGCCGCCGCCCGCGCCCGGGGCCGCGAGCTGAAGGCGGACCTGGACAAGCTGACCGACTCGGTGCACCGGGGCGAGGTCCTGGGCGCCGAGAAGCGGCTGCGGATCGAGCAGCTGGAGTCCCGCTCCCTGGAGGAGCTGGGGGTCGAACCCGCCGCCCTGGTCGAGGAGTACGGCCCCCACCAGCTCGTCCCGCCGTCGCCGCCCGCCGAGGGCGAGGAGCTCCCCGAGGACCCGGAGCATCCGCGCAACCAGCCGCGCCCGTTCGTCCGTTCGGAGCAGGAGAAGCGGCTCAGGTCCGCCGAACGGGCGTACCAGCAGCTCGGCAAGGTCAATCCGCTCGCCCTGGAGGAGTTCGCGGCCCTGGAGGAGCGGCACCAGTTCCTCTCCGAACAGCTGGAGGACCTGAAGAAGACCCGCGCCGACCTCCTTCAGGTCGTGAAGGAGGTGGACCTGCGGGTCGAGCAGGTCTTCACCGAGGCGTACCGGGACACGGCCCGCGAGTTCGAGGGAGTGTTCTCGCGGCTCTTCCCGGGTGGTGAGGGGCGACTCGTGCTCACCGACCCCGAGAACATGCTCACCACCGGCGTCGACGTGGAGGCCCGCCCGCCGGGCAAGAAGGTCAAGCGCCTCTCGCTGCTCTCGGGCGGCGAGCGCTCGCTGACTGCCGTGGCGCTGCTGGTCTCCATCTTCAAGGCGCGGCCCAGCCCGTTCTACGTGATGGACGAGGTCGAGGCGGCGCTCGACGACACCAATCTGCAGCGGCTGATCCGGATCATGCAGGAGCTCCAGGAGTCCTCGCAGCTGATCGTGATCACGCACCAGAAGCGCACGATGGAGGTCGCCGACGCGCTCTACGGGGTGTCGATGCAGGGCGACGGGGTATCGAAAGTCATCAGCCAAAGGCTCCGCTGACCCGACCGACCCCAAGATCACCTTCATATTGCTTCAAGCTTTGAACGCAGGCAGGTTCGTAGTGCGTTTCAAGTCATACGACATCAGGTCTTGACTTCGAAACCTGAAGGAATAGTCTCTGCAACGTTGCTTTTACCTTCAAGTGGTGGGCGGCAGGAAGTTGTGCGCCACTTGAAGGGCTCGCCCCCCACCGCACCGGCGACGCTGCCGGAGCCCCGAGGAGTCCCCCGTGACCAGCACCGCGCAGGCGCCGCCTCCGTCCGGAGGCCGTTCGGCCCATCCGGACCACATCGGACACGTCATCTTCATCACGGCCTCGGCCGCGATGGGCGGCTTCCTCTTCGGCTACGACAGTTCCGTCATCAACGGCGCCGTCGAGGCCATCCGCGACCGGTACGACATCGGCTCCGCGGCCCTCGCGCAGGTCATCGCCATCGCGCTGATCGGCTGCGCCATCGGCGCCGCCACCGCCGGCCGGATCGCCGACCGCATCGGGCGCATCCGCTGCATGCAGATCTCCGCCGCGCTCTTCGCGGTCAGCGCCGTCGGCTCCGCGCTGCCCTTCGCCCTCTGGGACCTGGCCTTCTGGCGGATCGTCGGCGGCTTCGCCATCGGCATGGCGTCCGTGATCGGCCCCGCCTACATCGCCGAGGTCGCGCCCGCCGCGTACCGCGGCCGGCTCGGCTCCTTCCAGCAGGCCGCCATCGTCATCGGCATCGCCATCTCCCAGCTCGTCAACTACGGCATCCTGCAGCTCGCCGACGGCGAGCAGCGCGGAGAGATCGGCGGGCTGGAAGCCTGGCAGTGGATGCTCGGCGTGATGGTCGTGCCGGCCCTCCTCTACGGTCTGCTCTCCTTCGCGATCCCGGAGTCGCCGCGCTTCCTCATCTCCGTCGGCCGCACCGAGAAGGCCAAGGAGGTGCTCGCCGAGGTCGAGGGACACGGCGTCGACCTGGACAGCCGGGTCGCCGAGATCGACCGGGCCATGCGCAGCGAGCACAAGTCCACCTTCAGGGACCTGCTGGTCGCCGGCGGCAAGTTCAAGCTGCTGCCGATCGTCTGGGTCGGCATCGGCCTCTCCGTCTTCCAGCAGCTCGTCGGCATCAACGTCGCCTTCTACTACTCCGCGACGCTGTGGCAGTCCGTCGGCATCGACCCGTCGAGCTCGTTCTTCTACTCCTTCACCACGTCGATCATCAACATCATCGGCACCGTGATCGCGATGGTCCTGGTCGACCGGGTCGGCCGTAAGCCGCTCGCCCTCGTCGGCTCCGTCGGCATGGCGATCGCCCTCGCCGTCGAGGCCTGGGCCTTCTCCGCCGACCTCGTCGACGGCAAGCTGCCCAACACCCAGGGCGTCGTGGCGCTCGTCGCCGCCCACGTCTTCGTGCTCTTCTTCGCCCTCTCCTGGGGCGTGGTCGTCTGGGTCTTCCTCGGCGAGATGTTCCCCAACCGCATCCGCGCCGCCGCCCTCGGCGTCGCCGCCTCCGCCCAGTGGATCGCCAACTGGGCCATCACCGCCAGCTTCCCGTCCCTCGCGGACTGGAACCTCTCCGGCACCTACGTGATCTACACGGTCTTCGCCGTGCTCTCGATCCCCTTCGTACTGCGCTACGTCAAGGAGACCAAGGGCAAGGCGTTGGAGGAGATGGGCTAATCCCCGCTGCCCCTCTCCTCACGCACCACCCTGCCCCGGTCCGAGGCCCCATGCCACGGACCGGGGCAGTCGCGTCGGCCCCGATTCCCCCGCTCCCGGCCCGTCGTTGCGCGGCCCGGACGGCTCACGCCCGGAGGCGCGGCAGTACGGCGTCGCAGAAGAGGCGCACGCTCCGCCAGCCCTCCTCGACCGGCATGCCGCCGCACAGCGGGTGCAGCACCAGGCTGTCGAGCTCCCCGCCGAGTGCCACGCACTCCTCCGGCGTCACCACCCGGTAGACGCCCTCCGCACGCAGCTCCGGCACCGTCGTCGCGGTCGAGCGCACCGCCGAGCGGATGTCCTTCGACTGCCAGGACGCGTAGGTCCGCGCCTCGTGCAGGAAGTGCTCGCCGTACTCCGCCCAGGTCCGGTCCGGGTCCTCCGCCACGTGCAGCAGGGGGGTCTCGCGGGCCGGCATCATCGTCCACCCCTCGGTGCCGTGCGCGGCGCACTGCTCCTGGTAGTACGTCTCCAGCTCCGGCAGGTGCGCGCTCGGGAAGAGCGGCAGGCCCAGCCGCGCCGCCCGCCGCGCCGCCGCCTTCGACGAGCCGCCGACCAGCAGCAGCGGGTGCGGCTGGGTGAGCGGCCGAGGGGTGATCCGCACCGTACGGCCCTGGTACGTGAAGGGCTCGCCGGACCAGGCCGCGAGCAGCGTCTCCAGGAGCACGTCCTGGAGCTTGCCGCGGCGGCCCCAGTCGACGCCGCGCTCCTCGTACTCCTCCGGCCGGTAGCCGATTCCCGCGACCGTCACGAGACGCCCGCCGCTCAGCAGGTCGAGGACCGCGATCTCCTCGGCGAGCCGCAGCGGGTCGTGCAGCGGGCCGATGATCGCCGAGACGGTCACCGCGATCCTTTCGGTCGCCCCGAACACCGCGCCCGCGAAGGCGAAGGGGGAGGGGAGCCAGTTGTTGGCGGCGCCGTGGTGCTCCTCGGTCTGCACGGTGTCGACGCCGTGCGCGTCGGCATGGACGGCCATCCCGACGGCGGCGCGGTAGCGCGCCGAGAGGGAGACGGGATCCGCGTGCGGGTCGACGAGGTTGAACCGGACGACGGTGAACGGCATGGGAAGTCCCCCTCCACGGGTGCTCGTGGAGGGGGACGGTAGCTGACGCAGCGTCAGATGGAAACGGTCTCGCGCGCTTCCGCGGTCCCGCCCGCCACGGCCGCCGGCTCCGCCGCCCGCCGCGCGCGGTCCCGCGGCAGCACCGCGTACAGCACACCCGCCACCACGATCGTCGCCGCCCAGCCGAGCCCGTTCCGCCCGATCCAGGACGAGGCCAGCGGGCCCGCGAACCAGTCGACCCGGGTGAACAGCAGGCCCGTCGCCAGGGCCAGGCCCCAGGCCGTCATCGCCTGCCAGGCGAAACCGCCCCGGTACCAGTACGCGCTGGTACGGGTGGTGTCCATCAGCGCCTCCGCGTCGTACGACCTACGGCGCAGCATGTCCACGCCGAAGACGCCGATCCACGCCGAGAACGCCACCGCCAGCAGCGTCAGGAAGGAGATGAACGAGCCGATGAAGCTGGTCGCCACCACCATCAGCAGGAAGCCGAAGACCAGGCTGATCACCGCGTTCACACTGACCGCCGCGGCGCGCGGCACCTTGATGCCCAGGGTCTGCGCCGTGAAGCCGGCCGAGTACATCGACATCGAGTTGATCAGGAGCATGCCGATCAGCGCGATCACCAGGTACGGCACCGAGATCCACATCGGCAGCAACTCGCCGATGAAGGAGACCGGGTCCTGCGCCGAGGCCAGGTCCGGCGTCGACACCGCCATCACCGCGCCCATCAACACCATCGGCAGCACGACGATCCCCGCCCCGCCGACCGTGGAGCCGACCACGGCCCCCGAGGAGGCCGTGCGCGGCAGATAGCGCGTGAAGTCGGGGCCCGAGGGCACCCAGCTGATACCGCCCGCGGCGATCGTGCCGATGCCGGCCACGAGCATCGCCGTGGAGCCGGCCGGCCTGGCGAAGACGGCCGACCAGTCGGTGTCCGCCACCAGGTAGCCGAGGACCAGGACGGAGAAGCCGCCGAAGAGGTACGTCGACCACGTGCTGCACACCCGCAGCGCGTTGATCCCGAGTCCGGACACCAGGAACGTGCACGACACGAACACCAGCAGCGTCACCACGATCAGGAGCGTGTTCGACCTCACGCCGAAGAGCAGGTCCAGGACCGTCAGCACCGCGTACGCGCCGGTGACCGCGTTGATGGTCTCCCAGCCCCAGCGCGCCACCCAGATCAGGGCGCCGGGAAAAAGGTTTCCGCGCTGGCCGAAGACCGCCCGCGACAGGGCCATGCCGGGCGCCCCGCCCCGCTTCCCGGCGATCGAGATCAGGCCGACGATCCCGTACGACAGCACCGGCGCGGCCACCGCCACCAGCAGGACCTGCCAGAAGTTCAGGCCGTTGAAGACGATCAGACCGGCGCCCATCGTGAGCAGCAGCACACTGATGTTGGCCGCGACCCACGTCGGGAACAGCTCCCTGACCCGGCCGGTCCGCTCGGCGTCGGGAACGGGTTCGAGGCCGCGGCTCTCCAGCGTGCCGCCGCCCGGCGCGCCTTCGGTCTCGGAGGCGTGGGACATAGGGGTACTCCGTCGTACAGATGTGGGGGAAGCCCCCACTTTACGTGCAACGCCGACCGCCCCCGCGCGAGCTGCTCCGCCCCCGGCGCCTCGTGGCCGATACTGGACGGGTTATGGAACTCATCCTTGCTGTAGTCATCGCTCTGGTCGTCGCGGTCGCCGTGACCAGCGGCCTCGTGATCAGCGGTCGCAAGAAGAAGCAGCTGCCGCCGGCCGAGCCGCCGTCCACCACGCCGACCATCACCGCTCCGCCCGCCGAACCGCACGTCGGCGACGAGGCGGAGACACCGCGGGAAGAACCACGCCGCACCGTCGAGGAGGTCGACCTCCCCGCCACCGAGGCCCCGGCCGCGGAGCCGGTCGTCGAGGCGGCCCCCGAGGCCCCCGCGATCGAGGTGCCCGAACCGACCGCCGGCCGTCTCGTACGGCTCCGGGCCCGGCTCGCCCGCTCCCAGAACTCGCTCGGCAAGGGGCTGCTCACGCTCCTGTCCCGCGAGCACCTCGACGAGGACACCTGGGAGGAGATCGAGGACACCCTCCTCACCGCCGACGTCGGCGTCGCCCCCACCCAGGAACTGGTCGAGGCGCTGCGCGAGCGCGTCAAGGTGCTCGGCACCCGCACCCCCGACGAGCTGCGCGGCCTGCTCCGCGAGGAGCTCGTCGCCCTCCTCGGTCCCGACTTCGACCGCTCGGTGAGGACCGAGAGCCCCCAGGACACCCCGGGCGTCGTCATGGTCGTCGGCGTCAACGGCACCGGCAAGACCACCACCACCGGCAAGCTCGCGCGCGTGCTCGTCGCCGACGGCAAGTCCGTCGTCCTCGGCGCGGCCGACACCTTCCGTGCCGCCGCCGCCGACCAGCTCCAGACCTGGGGCGAGCGCGTCGGCGCCCGCACCGTGCGCGGTCCGGAGGGCGGCGACCCGGCGTCGATCGCCTTCGACGCGGTCAAGGAGGGCATCGCCGAGAAGGCCGACGTCGTCCTCATCGACACCGCCGGCCGGCTGCACACCAAGACCGGCCTCATGGACGAGCTCGGCAAGGTGAAGCGCGTCGTCGAGAAGCACGGCCCGCTCGACGAGATCCTCCTCGTCCTGGACGCCACCACCGGCCAGAACGGCCTCATCCAGGCCCGCGTCTTCGCCGAGGTCGTCGACATCACCGGCATCGTCCTGACCAAGCTCGACGGCACCGCCAAGGGCGGCATCGTCATCGCCGTCCAGCGCGAGCTGGGCGTCCCGGTCAAGCTGATCGGTCTGGGCGAGGGCCCGGACGACCTGGCCCCGTTCGAGCCGGGCGCCTTCGTCGACGCCCTCATCGGCGACTGACCCGGACACCGACCGCCCACACCCGGCGCGTACGAGAAGGGCCCCTGCCGCAGCTCAACGGCAGGGGCCCTTCTCCGTGACCGGACCCGGTCAGCAGTGCGTGCGGTGGCAGATGTAGGCGAGCGTCCCGAGCAGCAGCCGGGCCTCCGGCGGCGCCCCGGCCGTGTCCAGCGTCGGCGGCCGCAGCCAGTTCACCGGGCCCAGGCCGGCCAGGTCCGAGGGCGGAGCGGTGATGTGCGCCCCCGCGCCCAGGCAGTCCAGGTCCAGATCGGCGTCGTCCCAGCCCATCCGGTAGAGCAGCTGCGGCAGCTCCGCCGCCGCGCCCGGAGCCACGAAGAACTGCGCCCGGCCCGCCGGCGTCACGCACACCGGGCCCAGCGGCAGGCCCATGCGCTCCAGCCGGACCAGCGCGCGGCGGCCCGCCGCCTCGGCGACCTCGATCACGTCGAAGGACCGGCCGACCGGCAGCAGCACGGCCGCCCCCGGCAGGCGCGACCAGGCCCTGGTCGCGTCGTCGAGGCCCGCGCCCGCCAGGACCGGCTCGGCGAAGGCCAGCGGATGCGCCCCCGGAGCCGTACAGCCGGGATCGCCGCAGGAGCAGCGCCCCGCGACCGCTCGTGCCCCCGGGACGACGTCCCAGCCCCACAGTCCCGTGTACTCGGCCACCGCTGTGCACTCCGTGGTGCGTGCGCGGCGGCGTGCGCCGGACCGCATCTCACGAATGCCGCCGATCGTGAAGCCCATGCCCCCTCCAACGGGTCGAGCGCGCCGGTGGTTACGGACCGGAGGTCCTCCGTCACGATCCGCCACCACCGGCGGGGTGCGGCCCTCGCCGGGGGAGTGCGGTGGTGTGGCCGGTGGTGCGGACCGTGGCGCGCGCCTCTTCGCGCTCCGGTTCGCCGAGCCTGGTCCGTCGCATGTCAAGTGAATCGCGTTCCGTGCGTGGCGAGTTCATTCGAAGGGGTGGCGAATGGTGGCGTTTCTTGAAACGCCATGCACGGACGGGTGATCGTAGGATTACCTTCGGTACACGAACCCGGGGCCGCATCGCACGCACGGGTATGCCGGAGGCAAGCCGGTTTTCCGTTCGAAGGAGTACAAACACCGGACGGACGCCGAGGAACAGGGCATCCTGGCAGGGGTTCGCGCAGGCGACATCAGGTGGATGGAGGCGTTCCAGTGGGCGGCAACGGCGCAGACGGTACGACTGCCGGCAAGCGCCCGAACGAGCAGCTGAGCTCGTGGTTCGTGCGCAGCGGCTGGTCGAAGGGCGAGCTGGCGCGCCAGGTGAACCGCCGGGCCCGCCAGATGGGCGCGCACCACATCTCCACCGACACCTCCCGCGTGCGCCGCTGGCTCGACGGCGAACAGCCCCGCGAGCCCATCCCGCGGATCCTCTCCGAGCTGTTCTCCGAGCGCTTCGGCTCCGTCGTCGCCATCGAGGACCTCGGTCTGCGCACCGCCCACCAGTCGCCCTCCGTCTCCGGCGTCGACCTCCCCTGGGCCGGCCCCCAGACCGTCACCCTGCTCAGCGAGTTCTCCCGCAGCGACCTGATGCTCGCCCGCCGCGGCTTCCTCGGCTCCTCCCTCCAGCTCGCCGCAGGGCCCGCCCTCATCGAGCCCATGCAGCGCTGGCTGGTTCCCACTCCGGTCGGCGAGGCCACGCCCGGGGCGCCCGGCGAGGAGCGGCGCTCCCACCGGCTCTCCGCCGTCGAGCTCGACCTGCTCGAGTCCACCACCGTCATGTTCCGCCAGTGGGACGCCCAGTGCGGCGGGGGACTGCGCCGCAAGGCCGTCGTCGGCCAGCTCCACGAGGTCACCGACCTGCTCCAGGAGCCGCAGCCCTCCGCCACCGCCCAGCGCCTCTTCCGCTGCGCCGCCGAACTGGCCGAGCTGGCCGGCTGGATGAGCTACGACGTGGGGCTCCAGCCCACCGCCCAGAAGTACTTCGTGCTCGCGCTGCACGCCGCCAAGGAGGCCGGCGACAAGCCCCTCGGCTCGTACATCCTGTCCTCGATGAGCCGCCAGATGATCCACCTCGGCCGGCCCGACGACGCCCTCGAACTCATCCACCTGGCCCAGTACGGCAGTCGGGACTGCGCCACCCCGCGCACCCAGGCCATGCTGTATGCGATGGAGGCCCGCGCCTACGCCAACATGGGCCAGCCCTCCAAGTGCAAGCGGGCCGTGCGGATGGCCGAGGACACCTTCGCCGACGTCGGTTTCGACCGCGAACCCGAGCCCGACTGGATCCGCTTCTTCTCCGAGGCCGAGCTCAACGGCGAGAACTCCCACTCCTACCGCGACCTCGCCTACGTCGCCGGACGCTCCCCGAGCTACGCCTCGCTCGCCGAACCGGTCATGGAGCGGGCCGTCGAACTCTTCGAGAAGGACCCCGAGCACCAGCGTTCCTACGCCCTCAACCTCATCGGCATGGCCACCGTCCACCTCCTCAAGCGCGAACCCGAGCAGTCCGTCGTCCTCGCCGAGAAGGCCCTCGGCATCGCCCGCAAGGTGCGCTCCGAGCGGGTCAACACCCGACTCCGCAAGACCGTCGACACCGCGGCCCGCGACTTCGGCGACGTCGCCGAAGTCGTCCACCTCACCGACCGGCTCACCGCCCTGCTCCCCGAGACGGCGGAGGCCGTCTGAGACCGGCGCACCCGCGCCGCCACCGACGCCGGCCGCGCCGGCCGTCCCGTAAACCCCGATCGGCTCCCCCGCCGCAAGGACACACGGACGGCCGACGCGGCCGGTCCTCTGTGTGCGGCCGGTGGGGCGGAGGGCGGCCGCCCGCCGGTCCGGCCGGGGGCCCTGGTGGCTCAGCGGCCGGTGGTGCGCCCGAAGCGGCGCCGTTCCCGGAGGCGGGGGCGAGCGCCGGGGCGGTCCGCCGCCGTGCGGCCGCGATCCGGGGATGGTACGCCCGTTACCGCACCGTGACCCTGCCGTTCACGGCCACGTAACACGCCCCGTCCCTTCGTCACTGCGGCGAAACATCGAGCGGCATCGGCGGAAACCGCGCTGCGCGAATCTCTGGCGCATAACCGGCCACCCCTCATGGCCGAGCCGCTCCCGGCCGCCGCCCCGCACAGGCCGTACCGACGACGAGGAGACGCCGATGGCAGCAGCCATCACGACCCTGGCAGGAGACGCGCCCACGCTGTCCTCCGCCAACACCGGGTTCATGCTCATCTGCTCCGCACTGGTCATGCTGATGACCCCCGGCCTCGCCTTCTTCTACGGAGGCATGGTCCGCGTGAAGTCCACCCTGAACATGCTGATGATGAGCTTCATCAGCCTCGGGATCGTCACGATCCTGTGGGTGCTCTACGGCTTCAGCGTCGCCTTCGGCACCGACTCCGGCTCGCTCTTCGGCTGGTCCTCCGAGTACGTCGGCCTCAGCGGCATCGGCCTCACCGAACTGTGGGACGGCTACACCATCCCGGTGTACGTCTTCGCCGTCTTCCAGCTGATGTTCGCCGTCATCACCCCGGCCCTCATCAGCGGCGCCCTCGCCGACCGCGTCAAGTTCACCGCCTGGGCCCTCTACATCACCCTGTGGGCGAGCATCGTCTACTTCCCCGTGGCCCACTGGGTCTGGGGCACCGGCGGCTGGCTCTTCGAGATGGGCGTCATCGACTTCGCCGGCGGCACCGCCGTCCACATCAACGCGGGCGCGGCGGCCCTCGGCGTCATCCTGGTCATCGGCAAGCGCGTCGGCTTCAAGAAGGACCCGATGCGCCCGCACAGCCTCCCCCTCGTCATGCTCGGCGCCGGCCTGCTCTGGTTCGGCTGGTTCGGCTTCAACGCCGGCTCGTGGCTCGGCAACGACGACGGCGTCGGCGCGGTGATGTTCGTCAACACCCAGGTCGCCACCGCCGCCGCCATGCTCGCCTGGCTCGCCTACGAGAAGCTGCGCCACGGCTCCTTCACCACCCTCGGCGCCGCCTCCGGCGCGGTCGCCGGCCTCGTCGCCATCACCCCGTCAGGCGGCTCCTGCTCCCCGCTCGGCGCCATCGCCATCGGCGCGATCGCCGGCCTGCTGTGCGCCATGGCCGTCGGCCTCAAGTACAGGTTCGGCTACGACGACTCCCTCGACGTCGTCGGCGTCCACCTCGTCGGCGGTGTCGTCGGCTCCCTCCTCGTCGGCCTCTTCGCCACCGGCGGCGTCCAGTCCGACGCCAAGGGCCTCTTCTACGGCGGCGGCCTGGACCAGCTCGGCAAGCAGGCCGTGGGAGTCTTCTCCGTCCTGGCCTACTCTCTGATCGCCTCCGCGATCCTCGCCCTCGTCATCGACAGGACGATGGGCATGCGGGTCAGCGAGGACGACGAGATCTCCGGCATCGACCAGGTCGAGCACGCCGAGACCGCGTACGACTTCAGCGGAGCCGGCGGCGGCATCAGCTCGCGCACCACCGCAGCCGCCCCCGCCCCGACGCAGAACACGAAGGTGGACGCATGAAGCTCATCACCGCGGTCGTGAAGCCGCACCGGCTCGACGAGATCAAGGAGGCCCTCCAGGCCTTCGGCGTCCACGGGCTGACGGTCACGGAGGCCAGCGGCTACGGCCGCCAGCGCGGCCACACCGAGGTCTACCGGGGCGCGGAGTACACCGTCGACCTCGTCCCCAAGATCCGCATCGAGGTCCTCGTGGAGGACGACGACGCCGAACAGCTCATCGAGGTCGTCGTGAAGGCCGCCCGCACCGGCAAGATCGGTGACGGAAAGGTGTGGAGCGTCCCGGTCGAGACCGCCGTACGGGTCCGCACCGGCGAACGCGGACCGGACGCGCTGTAGCGCGGGACTTGTGAGGAGCCGCCGGGTGACGAGCCCTGACGTGAAAACGGACACTGAAGATTCGGGACCCGGCGGTTACGCGGCGGCCCGGCTGCGCCTTCTCACCGAGAAGGCGCGGTCCGGGCCGCCGCGCCGTACCGCCCTGGCCCGCCTCACCGACGACTGGCTGGCCGGCTTGTGGGCGGCCGCGGGGGCGCCACCCGGCACGGCCCTCGTCGCCGTCGGAGGCTACGGACGCGGCGAGCTCTCCCCGCGCAGCGACCTCGACCTCCTCCTGCTGCACGACGGCAGCGCCGACGCCGGCGCCGTCGCCGCGCTGGCCGATCGCCTCTGGTACCCCGTCTGGGACCTCGGCCTCGCCCTCGACCACTCCGTGCGCACCACCGCCGAGGCCCGCAGCACGGCCGGCGAGGACCTCAAGGTCCAGCTCGGCCTCCTCGACGCCCGGCCCGTCGCCGGCGACACCGGCCTCGCCGCCGCCCTGCGCACCACCGTCCTAGCCGACTGGCGCAACCAGGCCACCCGCCGGCTGCCCGAACTCCACGCCCTCTGCCGCGAACGCGCCGAACGCTCCGGCGAGCTCCAGTACCTCCTCGAACCCGACCTCAAGGAGGCCCGCGGCGGGCTCCGCGACGCCCAGGCCCTGCGGGCCGTCGCCGCCTCCTGGCTCGCCGACGCCCCCCGCGAAGGACTGGACGACGCCCGCCGCCGCCTCCTCGACGCCCGCGACGCCCTCCACCTCGCCACCGGCCGCGCCACCGACCGGCTCGCCCTCCAGGAGCAGGACGCCGTCGCTGCCGAACTCGGGCTCCTCGACGCCGACACCCTGCTCCGCGAGGTCTACGAGGCCGCCCGCACCGTCTCGTACGCCTCCGACGTCACCTGGCGCGAGGTCAACCGGGTCCTCAGGGCCCGCTCCGCCCGGCCCCGGCTCCGCTCCCTCCTCGGCCGCTCCGGTGCCACGAAACCGCCCGTCGAACGCACCCCGCTCGCCGAGGGTGTCGTCGAGATGGACGGCGAGGTCGTCCTCGCCCTCAGCGCCCGCCCCGAACGCGACCCCGTCCTGCCCCTGCGGGCCGCCGCGGCCGCCGCCCAGGCCGGCCTGCCGCTCTCCCTGCACGCCGTCCGCCGGCTCGCCGCCGCCGCGAAGCCGCTGCCCGTGCCCTGGCCCGCCGAGGCCCGTGAGGAACTCGTCACCCTCCTCGGCGCCGGCGAGCCCACCGTCCCGGTCTGGGAGGCCCTGGAGGCCGAGGGCCTGGTCACCCGGCTGCTGCCCGACTGGGAACGCGTCCGCTGCCGCCCCCAGCGCAACCCCGTCCACACCTGGACCGTCGACCGGCACCTCGTCGAGACCGCCGTCCGTGCCGCCTCCCTCACCCGCCGCGTCCACCGGCCCGACCTGCTCCTCGTCGCCGCCCTCCTGCACGACATCGGCAAGGGCTGGCCCGGCGACCACTCCGTCGCCGGCGAGACCATCGCCCGCGACATGGCCACCCGCGTCGGCTTCGACCGCGCCGACGTCGCCGTCATCGCCACCGTCGTCCGCCACCACCTGCTCCTCGTCGAGACCGCCACCCGGCGCGACCTCGACGACCCCGCCACCGTCCAGTCCGTCGCCGCCGCCGTCGGCACCCTCGGCGCCCTGGAACTCCTGCACGCCCTCACCGAGGCCGACGCCCTCGCCACCGGCCCCGCCGCCTGGTCCACCTGGCGCGCCTCCCTCGTCGCCGACCTGGTCAAACGCGTCGCCGGCGTCCTCGCGGGGGAGGAGCTCCCCGACCCCGAGGCCGCCGCGCCCAGCGCCGAGCAGGAGCGCCTCGCCATCGAGGCGCTCCGCACCGGGGAGCCGGTCCTCGCCCTGCACACCGAGCCGGTCGTCCCCGACGGCTCCGGGGACCCCGAGCCCGTCGGCGTCGAACTGCTCGTCGCCCTGCCCGAGCGGCCCGGCGTCCTGCCCGCCGTCGCCGGCGTCCTCGCCCTGCACCGCCTGACCGTCCGCGCCGCCGACCTGCGCGCCATCGCCCTGCCCCTGGAGCTCGGCGACGGACCCGTTCTCGTGCTCGACTGGCGGGTCGCCGCCGAGTACGGCTCGCTGCCCGAGGCCCACCGGCTGCGCGCCGACCTCGCCCGGGCCCTCGACGGCTCCCTCGACGTGCCGGCCCGGCTCGCCGAGCGCGACGCCGCCTACCCGCGCCGGCGCGGGGTGCAGGCCCCGCCGCCCCGTGTCACCGTCGCCGCCGCCGACTCCCGCCTCGCCACGGTCCTGGAGGTCCGCGCCCAGGACGCGCCGGGTCTGCTCCACCGCATCGGCCGGGCCCTGGAGGGCGCCGAGGTCCGCGTCCGCAGCGCCCACGTCTCCACGCTGGGTGCCAACGCGGTCGACACGCTGTACGTGACCCGGCCGGACGGCTCGCTGCTGGCCCCGGAGGAGGCCGCGGGGCTGGCGAAGACGCTGGAGGAGGCCCTGCGCTGACCCGCCGGGCGCCCGGCGGGGGCTCGCCGGGTGTCTGGCGGGGGCTCGCCGGGCTGCCTGGCCAGGAGGGTCTGGGGTGCCTGCCCTCGACCGGCTGGGTGCCTGGCCACGTGCGGCCGGGTGTCCGGACGCGGCCGGCCGGGGTGCCCCGCGATGAGCGGCCGGGGGGCCTGGCCTCGACCGGCTGGGTGCCTGGCCAGGAGGGGCTGGGGTGTCTGGCCGCGGCCGGCTGGGTGCCTGGCCACGTGCGGCCGGGTGTCCGGACGCGACCGGCCGGGGTGCCCGGCCACGCGCGGCTGGGGCGCCCCGCCACGCGCGGCCGGGGTGCCTCGCGACGACCGGCCGGGGTGCCCGTGACGAGCTGCTTGTGCGCCCCGCCCTGACCAGCCGGATCGACCGGCCGCGACCGGCCAGGGCACCCGTCTTCCCGGGCCGGATACCCTTGGGTGACTGCCCGCCCCGACCCGAGGAATCGCGACCACCGTGTTCGATACGCTTTCCGACCGCCTCAGCGCGACTTTCAAGTCCCTCCGGGGTAAAGGCCGCCTCTCCGAACAGGACATCGACAGCGCGGCCCGGGAAATCCGTATCGCCCTCCTCGAGGCCGATGTCGCGCTCCCGGTCGTCCGCGCGTTCATCTCCCGCGTCAAGGAGCGGGCGCTCGGTGCCGAGGTCTCCAAGGCCCTGAACCCCTCGCAGCAGGTCATCAAGATCGTCAACGAGGAGCTCATCGGCATCCTCGGCGGCGAGACCCGCCGTCTGCGGTTCGCCAAGACCCCGCCGACCGTGATCATGCTCGCCGGTCTGCAGGGTGCCGGTAAGACCACCCTCGCCGGAAAGCTCGGCCTCTGGCTCAAGGGTCAGGGTCACACCCCGCTGCTCGTCGCCTGCGACCTGCAGCGCCCCAACGCCGTCAACCAGCTCTCGGTCGTCGCCGACCGCGCCGGCGTCGGCTTCTACGGCCCGCAGCCCGGCAACGGCGTCGGCGACCCGATCCAGGTCGCCAAGGACTCGATCGACTACGCGCGCACCAAGCTGCACGACGTGGTCATCGTCGACACCGCCGGCCGTCTCGGCATCGACGCCGAGCTGATGCAGCAGGCCGCCGACATCCGCGACGCGGTCTCGCCCGACGAGATCCTCTTCGTCGTCGACGCCATGATCGGTCAGGACGCCGTCAACACGGCGGAGGCCTTCCGCGATGGCGTCGGCTTCGACGGTGTGGTGCTCTCCAAGCTCGACGGCGACGCCCGCGGCGGTGCCGCGCTCTCCGTCGCGCACGTCACCGGCAAGCAGGTCATGTTCGCCTCCAACGGCGAGAAGCTGGACGACTTCGACGCGTTCCACCCGGACCGCATGGCGTCCCGCATCCTCGGCATGGGCGACGTGCTCTCGCTTATCGAGAAGGCCGAGCAGACCTTCAGCCAGGAAGAGGCCGCCAAGATGGCCTCCAAGCTGGCGTCCAAGAAGGGCCAGGACTTCACCCTCGACGACTTCCTCGCCCAGATGGAGCAGGTCCGTCGGATGGGGTCGATCTCCAAGCTCCTCGGCATGCTGCCCGGCATGGCGCAGATGAAGGAGCAGATCAACAACATCGACGAGCGAGAGGTCGACCGCGTCGGCGCCATCATCAAGTCGATGACCCCGGCCGAGCGCCAAGACCCGACGATCATCAACGGCTCGCGCCGCGCCCGTATCGCCAAGGGTTCCGGTGTCGAGGTCAGCGCCGTCAAGGGCCTGGTGGAGCGCTTCTTCGAGGCGCGCAAGATGATGTCGCGCATGGCGCAGGGCGGCGGCATGCCCGGCATGCCAGGGATCCCGGGCATGGGCGGCGGCCCCGGCCGGCAGAAGAAGCAGGTCAAGCAGGCCAAGGGCAAGCGCAAGAGCGGCAACCCGATGAAGCGGAAGGCCGAGGAGGAGGCAGCCCAGGCGAAGCGCGAGCAGGCGCAGGCCGGCGGCGCCTTCGGTCTGCCGGCGGCGGGCCAGGGCCCGGGCGACTTCGAGCTCCCGGACGAGTTCAAGAAGTTCATGGGCTGACACCGGGGCTGGCACACCGGGGCTGACACCCGGGTCCGACACCTGGGTCCGACACCTGGCAGGACAGCGGCTCCACGGAGGGGCCCGGGGCGGTGCGAAACCGCCCCGGGCCCCTTTCGTCCGCCCGGACCACCCGTAATGCCGGGTATGTTCCGCTCTTCGATACTGGGGCCACAGCTGCCCGAGGAGAGCCCGTGGCCAACCCCGTACCCCCGCGCGACCGGACCGACCAGCCCTGGCGCTCGGAAGGGGCCCCGCCGCCCCCGCCGGCCCGGAAGAGGATGCCCGGCGGCTGGGGCGGGCTCATCCTCACCGCGCTCGTCGTGTACCTGATCGCCAACCTCGTCCTGTCCTTCTTCAACGAGAAGGACGGGCCGACCATCTCCTACACCGAGTTCGACAAGCAGGTCGCCGCCGGCAACGTCACCAAGATCTACTCCAAGGGCGACGCGATCCAGGGGCAGCTGAAGAACAAGCAGCCCGTCCCGAACGGCGACGGCGACTACACCAAGTTCACCACCCAGCGGCCCGCCTTCGCCGACGACCAGCTGTGGGCCCAGCTCACCAAGAACAACGTCACCGTCACCGCCGAACCCGTCGTCCAGGAACGCAGCTTCCTCGCCAACCTGCTGATCTCGCTCGCCCCCATGCTGCTGCTCGTCGTCCTGTGGGTCTTCATCGCCCGGCGGATGAGCTCCGGCATGGGCGGCGCCGGCGGCATGCTCGGCCGCAAGGCCCCGCCCAAGCCCGTCGAGCTGGAGGGCGTCAAGCGCACCACCTTCGAGGACGTCGCCGGCATCGACGAGGTCGAGGGCGAGCTCAACGACGTCGTCGACTTCCTGAAGAACCCCGACGCCTACCGCGAGATGGGTGCCAAGATGCCCCGCGGCGTGCTGCTCGCCGGACCCCCGGGGACCGGCAAGACCCTCCTCGCCCGGGCCGTCGCGGGGGAGGCCGGCGTGCCGTTCTTCTCCGCCTCCGCCTCCGAGTTCATCGAGATGATCGTCGGCGTCGGCGCCTCCCGGGTGCGCGAGCTGTTCGCGGAGGCCCGCAAGGTCGCCCCCGCGATCATCTTCATCGACGAGATCGACACCATCGGGCGGGCCCGCGGCGGCGGCGCCGGCATGGGCGGCCACGACGAGCGCGAGCAGACCCTCAACCAGATCCTCACCGAGATGGACGGCTTCACCGGCTCCGAGGGCGTCATCGTCCTCGCCGCCACCAACCGCGCCGACGTCCTCGACCCCGCCCTCACCCGCCCCGGCCGCTTCGACCGGATCGTCCACGTCAACCCGCCCGACCGCGGCGGTCGCGAGGCCATCCTCAGGATCCACACCCGGCAGATCCCGCTCGCCCAGGACGTCGACCTCGAACACGTCGCCAAGACCACCCCCGGCATGACCGGGGCCGAACTCGCCAACCTCGCCAACGAGGCCGCGCTCCTCGCCGTCAAACGCCAGCAGAAGGCCGTCTCCCGGGCCGATCTCTCCGACGCCCTGGAGAAGGTCCAGCTCGGCGCCGAACGCCCGCTGGTCATGCCCCTCGAAGAGCGCCGCCGCACCGCGTACCACGAGGGCGGCCACGCCCTCCTCGGCATGCTCCAACCCGGCGCCGATCCCGTCCGCAAGATCACCATCGTGCCGCGCGGGCGCGCTCTCGGCGTCACCCTCTCGACCCCCGAGTCCGACAAGTACGCCTACACCGAGGACTACCTGCGCGGCCGGATCATCGGGGCGCTCGGCGGCATGGCGGCGGAACAGGTCGTCTTCGGAGTCATCACCACCGGTGCCGAGAGCGACCTGGAACAGGTCACCAACATCGCCCGCGGCATGGCCGGCCGCTGGGGCATGAGCGAACGCGTCGGCCGCCTCACCGCCATCCCCGGCGACGCCCAGCAGGCCTACGGACTCTCCGCCGCGCCCGCCACCCTCGACACCGTCGACGAGGAGATGCGCCGCATCGTCGACGAGTGCTACGAGAGCGCCCTGCGCCAGCTCCGCGACCACCGCGACAAACTCGACGCCCTCGCCGAGGCCCTCCTCACGAACGAGACCCTGGAGGAGGCCGAGGCGTACCGGGCGGCGGGGATCACCCGGCCGGCGAAGGAGACGTAGGGGTACGGGGGGCACGGGGGCACGGGGGCACGGCCCGCACCCGGGGCCGGGGCGACGCCCGCCCGGGCGCCCCTGGCCGGTCCGGGGTGGCGAGGTGCGTCCAAGCCGACGGGCCGCCGGGGTGGCGCTGCCCGTTGGTGAAGGCGTGGGCCGCCGGGGTGGCGTGGTACGTCCGTGCCGACGTGGGCCGCCGGGGTTGCGTGGAACGTCCGTGACGACGTGGGCCGATGGGGCGGGGCAGACGTCCGTCGTGGGCCGCCGGGGTGGCGAGGCCTGTGCGTGCAGGTGTGTGCCGCCGGGGTGGCGAGGCCTTACGTGCAGGGGTGGGCCTCCGGGCCGGCGGGGCCCGGGGTGGTCGGGGCGGCGGGTCGAAGGGGCGGGCGGCTCGGATGGTCACGCCGCCCGGGCGATCACGTAGCGGAAGACATTCGGCATCCAGACGGTGCCGTCCGGGCGGACGTGGGGCTCCAGGGCCTCCTGGAGCTCCTTCTCCACCTGGTCCGGGTCCGTCGCGCGGACCGCCGCGTCGAACTCGCCCGTCGACAGCAGCCCCCGCACCGCGCTGTCCCGGTCCGCGTAGCCGAACGGGCAGGACACCCGGCCCGAGGCCGCCATGCGCAGTCCCGCCGCCGTGACCGTCTCCTCCAGGCCGCCCCGCTCCGTACCGGCCCAGCCCGTCAGCCGGGTCGCGACCCGCAGCACGGAGGCCGTCGCACACCGCTCCGCCGGACCCCAGCCGGCGAGGACGAACGCCGCGCCCGGTTCGGCCATCCGGGTGACGGCCGCGAGGCCCCCGGGCGACCCCGCCGTCCCGTGGAAGGCCGTGACCACGTCGTACGGACCCGCCTCGGGAGCCTCCGCCGTACCGAGCGGCGCCTCGGGGAGCCGCTCCCTGGCGAGCGCCACGCGCGCGTGGTCCGGGTCCGCGCCGGCCACCCGCGCCCCGCGCCCCACCGCCATCAGGAGCGCGAGGCCGGAGCCGCAGCCGAGGCCGAGCACCCGTGACCCGGCGCCGACGCCGAGCCGGTCGTACACCGCCTCGTAGAGCGGCACGAGCATGCGTTCCTGGATCTCGGCCCAGTCGCGCGCGGGGTGGTGCGGGACGAGCGTAGGTGTCATGGAAAGCGCCCCAATCGGTACCTGGACGACAACCCCCCGTAGCCAGGGAACTGCGCATCGCGGTCCCCGTCCAGTGCTCGGGCCGGACCTTCCGGAGGGACTTCCCGCGGTCCGGGGCGACCCCGGCCGGATGTCGTCGGCGGAGAGGGGGCCGCTGCCCGAGTTCGGGCACCCACCCGGTACTGTCCTCCCACCACCGTCCCGGCGCGCGTGACCTGCCCGCGCGCCGGGGCGTATGCGCCGCTACGCGCACCTCCGGACGCCTCACCACCGACTGACGGGTACGTGCAAAATATTTGACTTGCCCCGGAATGGAACCCGGAGGGGATCCGGCTCGTTGTACCCGACGTGAGCACGACACCCCCTGTTCTCGCCGCAGAGCTGGCGCAGGCGTGGGCCGACATTCAGCGGCACCACCCCGAGCTGCCCGACCTTGCCGCGCCCGAGTCCCTGATCGGAGAGTCCTCGTCCGCCTGCGGCGCCGAGCTCTCCTTCGAGCGACTGCTCCATGAGGCAGTCCACGGCATCGCCGCCGCCCGAGGTGTCCGCGACACCTCACGCGCCGGCCGCTATCACAACCGCAGATTCCTCGCGATCGCCGAGGAGCTGGGCCTGGACCATCCCGAGGAACCGCACGCGAGCAGCGGTTTCTCCCTGGTCACCCTGAACGCGGAGGCCCGGCGGCGCTACCGGCCCACCATCGAGCGGCTCCAGCGTGCCCTCAAGGCCCACACCGTCGCCACCGCGGCCGACACCAAGCGCTCCTTCCGCGGGCCGGCCGCCCGGCACGGCTCCTCCGGCGGCGGCGTGCGGGTCAAGGCCGTCTGCGACTGCGGGCGCAACGTCCGCGTGGTCCCGTCCGTGCTCGCCCAGGCGCCCATCGTCTGCGGCGGCTGCGGCAAGCCCTTCCGCATCCCGGAGACGGTGGGCGCCGCGAGCTGACCTCGGAGTCTGCCGACCCGGGGCGGGGGCCCGGGCCGGCATGACCCCGGGCGGCGGGGCCCGCGGCGTGTGGCACAATGGCTAGCTGTACTCGACAGTCGCACAGGACCCCTCTCTCCTCCGGCTGACGCGTCCATCGGGCACCCGAGTACCGCAACCCCACGTGGCATCTCAAGTGCCCAACCACGTCAAGACCAGGAGACACCACTCCAGTGGCAGTCAAGATCAAGCTCAAGCGCCTCGGCAAGATCCGCCAGCCGCACTACCGCATCGTCGTCGCCGACTCCCGCACCCGCCGGGACGGTCGTGCGATCGAGGAGATCGGCCTCTACCACCCGACGTACAACCCGTCGCGTATCGAGGTCGACTCCGAGCGTGCGCAGTACTGGCTGTCCGTCGGCGCCCAGCCGACCGAGCCGGTTCTCGCCATCCTGAAGCTCACCGGCGACTGGCAGAAGCACAAGGGCCTCCCCGCTCCGGAGAAGGCCCTGCTCGTCCCGGCGACCAAGGAAGCCAAGCGCGCCACCTTCGACGAGTTCGCCAAGGCTCTCGAGGGCGACGACAACAAGGGTGAGGCCATCACCCCGAAGGCCAAGAAGGCCGACAAGAAGGCGGACGAGGCCGAGGCCGAGTCCACCGAGTCGACCGAGGCCTGATCATGCTCGAGGAGGCTCTCGAGCACCTCGTGAAGGGCATCGTCGACAACCCCGACGACGTGCAGGTCGCCTCGCGCAACCTGCGCCGTGGCCGCGTCCTCGAGGTCCGGGTCCACCCCGACGACCTCGGTAAGGTGATCGGCCGCAACGGCCGCACCGCGCGTGCGCTGCGTACCGTCGTGGGCGCCATCGGCGGCCGTGGCATCCGCGTCGACCTCGTCGACGTGGACCAGGTCCGCTGAACGTTTGACACCGGCACGGGCCGGGGAGGGCCGACGGCCCTCCCCGGCCCGTTGTCGTACGACAGGAGAGATCACCAGTGCAGTTGGTAGTCGCGCGGATCGGCCGCGCCCACGGCATCAAGGGCGAGGTCACCGTCGAGGTGCGGACCGACGAGCCCGAGCTGCGGCTCGGCCCCGGCGCCGTCCTGCACACCGACCCGGCCTCCGCCGGGCCGCTCACCATCGAGACCGGCCGGGTGCACAGCGGCCGGCTGCTGCTGCGCTTCGAGGGCGTGGCCGACCGCAGCGGCGCCGAGGCCCTGCGTAACATCCTCCTCATCGCCGACGTGGACCCCGAGGAACTGCCCGACGGGGACGACGAGTACTACGACCACCAGCTGGTCGACCTCGACGTCGTCCTCGCCGACGGCACCGAGATCGGCGTCATCTCCGAGATCTCCCACCTGCCGTCCCAGGACCTGTTCATCGTCGAGCGGCCCGACGGCAGCGAGCTGATGATCCCGTTCGTCTCGGAGATCGTCACGGAGATCGACCTGGAGAACCAGCGCGCCGTGATCTCCCCTCCGCCGGGCCTGATCGACGACGCCGATGCCGTCGTCGCCTCCGCACGCGAGGCCGAGGCCGAGACCGCCGGGGCGGACTCCGGCGAGGACGCCCGCGGCGACGAGGGAGCCACCGCCGGTCCCGCGGACGCCGGTTCCGACACGGACAAGGGCGCCGCCTGATGCGCCTCGACGTCGTCACGATCTTCCCCGAGTACCTCGAACCGCTGAACGTCTCGCTCGTCGGCAAGGCCCGCGCCCGCGGCCAGCTGGACGTGCACGTCCACGACCTGCGCGGATGGACGTACGACCGCCACAACACGGTCGACGACACCCCGTACGGCGGCGGCCCGGGCATGGTCATGAAGACCGACCCGTGGGGCGACGCGCTCGACCAGACCCTCGCCGACGGCTACGAGGCCGGCGCCCACGGGCCGGTCCTCGTCGTCCCCACCCCGAGCGGCCGCCCCTTCACCCAGGAGCTCGCCGTCGAGCTCTCCGAGCGGCCCTGGCTGATCTTCACGCCCGCCCGCTACGAGGGCATCGACCGGCGCGTCATGGACGAGTACGCCACCCGGATGCCGGTCTACGAGGTGTCCATCGGCGACTACGTCCTGGCCGGCGGGGAGGCCGCCGTCCTGGTCGTCACCGAGGCCGTCGCCCGGCTGCTGCCCGGCGTCCTCGGCAACGCCGAGTCGCACCGGGACGACTCCTTCGCACCGGGCCCCATGGCCAACCTCCTCGAAGGCCCCGTCTACACCAAGCCCCCGGAGTGGCGCGGCCGCGGCATCCCCGACGTGCTGCTGAGCGGGCACCACGGCAAGATCGCCCGCTGGCGCCGCGACGAGGCCTTCCGGCGCACCGCCGCCAACCGGCCCGACCTGATCGAGCGCTGCGACCCCGCCGCCTTCGACAAGAAGGACCGGGAGATCCTCTCCATGCTCGGCTGGGCCCCCGAGCCCGGCGGCCGATTTTGGCGCAGGCCGGAGGCCGTGGAAGAATAGGCCGCTGTCGTGCGTCCGGCGTGCGCCCCTGCCACAGGGGGAAGACGCCCGCCTGGGACGGACGACGATCACCAATCATTCGTACGTACCGCTGATGACCTGTGGCATCAGCGAGGAAAGAGACCTCCATGGCCTCCCTGCTCGACCAGGTCAACGCCGGTTCGCTGCGCTCCGACGTCCCGGCCTTCCGCCCCGGCGACACCGTGAACGTCCACGTTCGCGTCATCGAGGGCAACCGCTCCCGTATCCAGCAGTTCAAGGGTGTCGTCATCCGCCGTCAGGGCTCGGGCGTCTCCGAGTCCTTCACGGTCCGCAAGGTCTCGTTCTCCGTCGGCGTCGAGCGCACCTTCCCGGTGCACAGCCCGATCTTCGAGAAGATCGAGCTCGTCACCCGCGGTGACGTCCGTCGCGCCAAGCTCTACTACCTCCGTGAGCTGCGCGGCAAGGCTGCCAAGATCAAGGAGAAGCGCGACAACTGAGCTCCGGCCCACAGGGTGGCGGGATAGGCTCTGCCCCCGATGGACACCGAAGCACAGCACACGGAGCGCGATCGCTCCTCCGGCGAGGAGGAGCGGTCGCGCTCCGCGCGCGTTTCCGGGGCCGACCCGGAGTCCGGGCGGACCGACGGGGGCGGGAGAGACGGGGGCGTCGGGTGCGCCCCACCGGGCGTCGAGCCCGTGCCTGCCGACGGCGCGTCCGCCCACCCCTCCGGTGGCCTGACCTGGCGGCGCACCGGCCTCGTCGGCCTCGTCTGCATGGTCTTCCTGCTGCTGTTCAGCCACTTCGTGCTGCAGCCCTTCCTGGTGCCCAGCGGCTCGATGGAGCCCACCCTCCAGGTCGGCGACCGGATCCTGGTCAACAAGCTGGCGTACCGTTTCGGCGACCAGCCGCGTCGCGGTGACGTGGTCGTCTTCGACGGCACCGGGTCCTTCGTCCAGGAGGAGCCCGACGGGAACCCGGTCACCGGCGCGCTGCACGACGCCGCGGCCGCCCTCGGCCTGGCCGAGCCCGACGAGACGGACTTCGTGAAGCGCGTCGTCGGCACCGGCGGCGACCGGGTCGTCTGCTGCGACAAGGACGGCCGGATCAGCGTCAACGGCGTCCCCGTGCGGGAGACGTACGTGATGCTCGGCGACCAGCCCTCCGGCGTGCCCTTCGACATCGTGGTGCCGGACGGCACCCTGTGGGTGATGGGCGACCACCGCAGCCAGTCCAGCGACTCCCGCGACCACCTCGGGCAGCCCGGCGGCGGCATGGTCCCCGTCGACAAGGTGATCGGCCGCGCCGACTGGATCGGCTGGCCCTTCGGCCGCTGGTCCACCGTGCCGGACACCGACGCCTTCGCCTCCGTACCGGCGTGGACGACGGGCGGCCACGGCGCCCCGCACGCGGCCGGGCCGGCCGCACCCCGCGGGCCCGGCCATGGGTAGCCGGGGCAGGCCTCCCGCAGGCCGCCGCGCGGCCGCCACGGCCGCGGCCGCGCCGGACGGGGAGGGCCGCGCCGCGCCGGGCCGGGCCGAGCGGCGCAAGCTCGCCCGCAAGGTCAAACGCCGCCGGCGGCGCTCCGCCGTGAAGGAGATCCCGCTCCTCATCACGGTCGCCGTCCTCATCGCCCTGGTCCTGAAGACCTTCCTGGTGCAGGCCTTCGTGATCCCGTCCGGCTCGATGGAGCAGACGATCCGGATCGACGACCGGGTGCTCGTCGACAAGCTGACGCCCTGGTTCGGCTCCGAGCCGCAGCGCGGCGACGTCGTCGTCTTCAAGGACCCCGGCAACTGGCTCCAGCAGGAGGCCGAGCCCGCCTCGGACGCCCCGGTGGGGATCAAGCAGCTCAAGCAGGCGCTGACCTTCATCGGGCTGCTGCCCTCGGCCGACGAGCAGGACCTGATCAAGCGGGTCGTCGCGGTCGGCGGGGACACCGTGAAGTGCTGCGCCGCCGACGGCAGGCTCACGGTCAACGGCGTACCGTTGGACGAACCGTATCTGCACCCCGGGAACCCGCCCTCGAAGATCCCCTTCGAGGTCAAGGTCCCGCAGGGAAGGGTGTTCGTCATGGGCGACCACCGGTCCGACTCCGCAGACTCGCGCTTCCACCTCGACGAGAAGGACCACGGCACGGTCTCCGAGGACCAGATCGTGGGCCGGGCCGTCGTCATCGCCTGGCCGGTGGGCCACTGGCGGCGCCTGGAGGAGCGGTCGACCTTCGCATCCGTCCCCGACGCCGACGGCGTGGGCGGAGCCGCCGCGCACGGTGTGTCGCATAGTGTGTCCCAGCGCGATCTCAACGGATTGCCCGGGCTCCCGACCCCTGCGGAACTTCTGCTCGTTATGGGAGTGGTGGGCCTGTCCCTCTTCCGGGACAGGCGGTTGCACGGAATGAGGAGTGGATGTGGGGGATTTGGCCGTCGGCGCACGATCAGGACACGACGGGCCCGAGGAGAGGCCCGAGCGGCCCGTCCCGTCGGCGGCGGCCATGACGGATGACGCCACGGGCCGTCCCGACCCCGATCCGCGTTCCGACCGGCGCCCGGACGAGGACCTCGGCCCGGCCTCCGGCCCCGCCGGCGGCCCCGCGGCCGACGACGGCGGCTCCGGCGACGACGGAGAGGGCGAGGACACGGCCCGCGACGGCCGGGGCCCGCAGCGGCCGCGTTCCTTCTGGAAGGAACTTCCCCTCCTCATCGGCATCGCCCTCGTCCTCGCGCTCCTCATCAAGACCTTCCTGGTGCAGGCGTTCTCGATTCCCTCGGACTCGATGATGAACACCCTCCAGCGCGGCGACCGGGTCCTCGTCGACAAGCTCACCCCGTGGTTCGGCTCCGAGCCGGAACGCGGCGAGGTCGTCGTCTTCCACGACCCGGGCGGCTGGCTCGAGGACGGCAAGACCCCCGAGCCGAACGTGGTCCAGAAGGTCCTCAGCTTCATCGGCCTCATGCCGTCCGCCGAGGAGAAGGACCTGATCAAGCGGGTCATCGCGGTCGGCGGCGACACCGTCTCCTGCAAGGAGGGCGGCAAGGTCGTCGTCAACGGCAAGGAGCTGGACGAGACCTACCTCTACCCGGGCTCGGTCCCCTGCGACCCCGCTTTCGGCCCCGTCAAGGTCCCCAAGGACCGCATCTGGGTCATGGGCGACAACCGGCAGAACTCGCTCGACTCCCGCTTCCACATGGAGCTCGCGGGAGGCGGCACCGTCTCCAACGACGAGGTCGTCGGCCGGGCCGTCGTCATCGCCTGGCCGGTCACCCGCTGGGCCACCCTGCCCGTCCCGGCCACCTTCGACCAGCCCGGACTCAACCAGGCGCTGGCCGTGGCCCCCGGGGCCGCGGGCTTCGCCGCGGCTCTCCCGCTCGTGCTGTGGCGCCGCAAGAAGCGCGCCGTTCGCCATACCGCGGAGTAGCGACCCGCGGGTAGGGTGCCGTCCCGGACCGTCGCACGGGCGGTCCGTGGAGCAGCCGAGGTGCCCATGAGCGTCAAACCGCGTACGAAGGACGGCCACGGCCGCCTCGGCAGAGTGCTGTCGGGGCTCGCCGTGGCCGTCGGCTGTGTGCTGTTCCTCGGCGGCTTCGTCATCGGCGCGGTGCTCTACCAGCCGTTCACCGTGCCCAGCGACTCGATGACCCCGACGCTCGACGTCGGCTCCAAGGTGCTCGCCCAGCGCATCGACGGCACGGACGTGAAGCGCGGCGACATCGTCGTCTTCACCGACCCGATGTGGGGCAACGTACCCATGGTCAAGCGGGTCGTCGGCGTCGGCGGCGACACCGTCGCCTGCTGCGGCGCCGGCGGTCGCATCACCCTGAACGGCAAGGAGATCGACGAACCGTATCTCCGGCAGGGCAAGATCGCCTCCGCCGTGGAGTTCTCCGCCACCGTCCCCGCCGGGAAGCTCTTCCTCCTCGGCGACGAGCGGCACAACTCCATGGACTCCCGCGCCCACCTCCAAGAGGCCGGCCACGGCACCGTGCCCGTCTCCTCCGTCATCGGCCGCGTGGACGCCGTCGCCTGGCCCGCCAAGGGCGTCCTGGAGCGGCCCGCGAACTTCGCCGCCCTGCCCGGCGGCATCTCCGGCCCCGGTCCCGTCGGGCCCCTCTTCTACGCGATCGCCGCCGGGTGTGTACTGATCCTTGCGGGAGCCGCGTACGGGCCGGTCGCCCGGGCACTGGCCCCGAGGAAGCCCGCGGCCGCGGGGAAGACCGGGGACAAGGTGAACGCATGACGGAAGCGGCGAGGACCGGACCACCGGCGGGGCACGCCGACGGCGTGACCGAGGACGCGCCCGTCGGCGTGGCCGGGGGAGCGGCCTGCGGCCTGGCCGAGGACGTTGCCGGGGGAGCGTCCGGCGGCGTGGCCGGGGGAGCGGCCTGCGGCCTGGCCGAGGGTGTTGCCGGAGGAGCGTCCGGCGGCCTGGCCGAGGACGTTGCCGGGGGAGCCGCCGCCGGCGCCTCCGGGAACACGGCACCGGACACGGCCGGCGGCGCCGGAGCCGCGGCCCCGGCGCCGGACGAGAACCGGCGGGTGGCGCGGGTCGTGCTCCTCGACCCGGACGACCGCATCCTCCTCATGCACGGCTACGAACCCGACGACCCCGCCCGGACCTGGTGGTTCACCCCCGGCGGCGGCCTGGAGGGCGACGAGAGCCGGGAGGAGGCCGCCCTGCGCGAGCTCGCCGAGGAGACCGGCATCACCGACGTCGAACTCGGGCCGGTGCTGTGGCAGCGCTACTGCTCCTTCCCCTTCGACGGGCGCCGCTGGGACCAGGACGAGTGGTACTACCTGGCCCGCACCACCCAGACCGCCACCTCCCCCGGCGGACTCACCGAACTGGAGGCCCGCAGTGTCGCCGGCCTGAGGTGGTGGACCTCCGCCGAACTGTCGGCGGCGCGTGAGACGGTGTACCCCAACAGACTGGCCGAGCTGCTCCGCACGCTGCTCGACGAAGGACCTCCGAGCGCGCCGCTCGTCCTCGCCCCCGAAATCGTTTAGGGGCCCGGCCGACTGGCGCACAATAGGGGGACGCACGGCTGAAGGGGAACATGCCATGAGCGCCGAGGACCTCGAGAAGTACGAGACCGAGATGGAGCTGAAGCTCTACCGGGAGTACCGAGACGTCGTCGGGCTGTTCAAATACGTGATCGAGACCGAGCGGCGCTTCTACCTCACCAACGACTACGAGATGCAGGTCCACTCGGTCCAGGGCGAGGTGTTCTTCGAGGTCTCCATGGCCGACGCCTGGGTCTGGGACATGTACCGGCCCGCCCGCTTCGTCAAGCAGGTGCGCGTCCTCACCTTCAAGGACGTGAACATCGAGGAGCTCAACAAGAGCGACCTGGAGCTCCCCGGCAGCTGAAACCACTCGTGAGGGTGGCCCGGTTATCCACAACGGGCCACCTGTCCACAGCGCCGCACACGCGGCGTCACGATGCGTCACATTCGGTGCCGGAGGTGGTACCGAATGAACGCGACCCGAGCCCTCGGACGGTACGGCGAAGAGCTCGCCACCCGTCTGCTCACCACGGCCGGCCTGCAGATCCTCGCCAGAAACTGGCGCTGCGGCCGCACCGGAGAGATCGACATCGTCGCCCGCGACGGCGACACCCTCGTCATGTGCGAGGTCAAGACCCGCCGCGAGGGCGCCTTCGAGCACCCCATGGCCGCCGTCACCCCGCGCAAGGCCGCGCGCCTGCGCCGCCTCGCCGCCTGCTGGCTTGACCGGCACGAAAGCCCACCCGGCGGCGGCATCCGCATCGACCTCGTCGGCATCGTCCTGCCCCGCCGCGGCGCACCCGTCGTCACCCACGCCCAAGGGGTGGCCTGATGGGATTCGCCCGCACCTGCTCCGTCGCCCTCGTCGGCGTCGAAGGCGTCGTCGTCGAGGTCCAGGCCGACCTCGAAGCCGGAGTCGCCGCCTTCACCCTCGTCGGACTCCCCGACAAGAGCCTCTCCGAGAGCCGCGACCGCGTCCGCGCCGCCATCGTCAACTCCGGCGCCGAATGGCCCCAGAAAAAACTCACCGTCGGCCTCAGCCCCGCCTCCGTCCCCAAGGGAGGCTCCGGCTTCGACCTCGCCGTCGCCGCCGCCGTCCTCGGCGCCGCCGAACGCATCGACCCCCGCACCATCGCCGACCTCGTCCTCATCGGCGAACTCGGCCTCGACGGCCGCGTCCGCCCCGTACGCGGCGTCCTGCCCGCCGTCCTCGCCGCCGCCGACGCCGGATACCGCCAGGTCGTCGTCCCCGAACAGACCGCCGGCGAAGCCGCCCTCGTCCCCGGCGTCTCCGTCCTCGGCATCCGCACCCTGCGCCAACTCATCGCCGTCCTCGCCGACGAACCCGTACCCGAAGAAGCACCCCACGAGGACGGCCGCCCCGACCCCATGCTCGCCGGACTCCTCGTCCCCGGCGCCGGCGTCGGCACCGGACTCGCCGCCGACCCCGCCGACGGACCCGACCTCGCCGACGTCGCCGGACAGCACACCGCCCGCCGCGCCCTCGAAATCGCCGCCGCGGGCGCCCACCACCTCTTCCTCTCCGGACCACCCGGCGCCGGCAAGACCATGCTCGCCGAACGCCTCCCCGGCATCCTGCCGCCCCTCACCCGCCAGGAATCCCTCGAAGTCACCGCCGTCCACTCGGTCGCCGGCATCCTCCCGCCCGGCGAACCCCTCGTCCACCGCCCGCCCTACTGCGCACCCCACCACTCCGCGACCATGCAGTCCCTCATCGGCGGCGGCAACGGACTGCCCCGCCCCGGCGCGGTCTCCCTCGCCCACCGCGGCGTCCTCTTCCTCGACGAAGCCCCCGAATTCGCCACCAAGGCCCTCGACGCCCTCCGCCAGCCCCTCGAATCCGGACACGTCGTCGTCGCCCGCGCCGCCGGCGTCGTCCGCCTCCCCGCCCGCTTCCTCCTCACCCTCGCGGCCAACCCCTGCCCCTGCGGCCGGCACACCCTCCACGGCACCGGCTGCGAATGCCCCGCCTCCCTCATCCGCCGCTACCAGGCCCGCCTCTCCGGCCCCCTCCTCGACCGCGTCGACCTCCGCGTCGAAGTCGAACCCGTCACCCGCGACGACCTCCTCGGCCACGGCGACCGCGGCGAACCCAGCAGCACCGTCGCCGACCGCGTCCGCGAAGCCCGCGCCCGCGCCGCCGCCCGCCTCGACGGCACCCCCTGGACCGTCAACAGCGAGATCCCCGGCCACGAACTCCGCACCCGCTGGACCGCCGCACCCGGCGCCCTCGCCGCCGCCGAACGCGACATCGAACGCGGCCTCCTCACCGCCCGCGGCCTCGACCGCGTCCTCCGCGTCGCCTGGACCGCCGCCGACCTCGCCGGCCACGACCGCCCCGAAGCCGACGACCTCGCCCTCGCCCTCGAACTCCGCACCGGCATCGCCCGCGGCGTCCCCGTCACCGCGGGGAGCCGGCCATGACCCGCCACGACGCCGAACACCTCGCCCGCGCCGCCCTCACCCACATCGTCGAACCCGGCGACGAACACGCCGGCCGAGCCATCCGGCACCACGGGGCGACCGGCTTCCTGACCCTGCTGATGCAAGGAGACGACGAAGCGCTGCTCCCCGCCCCACGAGCCCCCCAGGACGACGACCACGACAGCCCGCCCCCGTCCGGCCGCCCGGCGCACCAAGACGGCCACCACCGGACCCCGCACCCCGCCACCCCGGCCGCGCACGACCCCCGCGACAGCCGGAACCTGCCCGGCACCGGCGCCCGCCGGATCGCGAACTGGCGCCGCCGAGCCCGCACCGCCGCACCCGAACGGGACCTCGACCACATCGCCCGGCTCGGCGGCCGCTTCCTCATCCCAGGCGACACCGCCTGGCCCCGCCAACTCGACGACCTCGGCGACGCCCGACCCATCGGCCTCTGGGTCCGCGGCCCCGCCGACCTCCGCGGCTGGGCCCTCCGCTCCGTCGCCGTCGTCGGCGCCCGCGCCTGCACCCCCTACGGCGCCCACACCGCCGCGACCCTCGCCGCCGGCCTCGCGGAACACGGCTGGGTCGTCGTCTCCGGCGCCGCCTTCGGCATCGACGGCGCCGCCCACCGCGGCGCACTCGGCAGCGGCGGCGCCACCATCGCCGTCCTCGCCTGCGGAGTCGACACCGCCTACCCGCCAGGCCACGCCGGCCTCATCGGCCGCATCGCCGAACAAGGCCTCGTCATCGGCGAACTGCCCCCCGGCAGCCACCCCACCCGCAGCCGCTTCCTCCTCCGCAACCGCGTCATCGCCGCCCTCACCCGAGGAACCGTCGTCGTCGAGGCCGAACACCGCAGCGGCTCCCTCGTCACCGCCCGCGCCGCCGCCCGCCTCGGCCGCCACACCATGGGCGTCCCCGGCCCCGTCACCAGCGGCCTCTCCGCCGGAGTCCACGAACTCCTCCGCGGCGAGGCCACCCTCGTCACCGACGCCGCCGAAATCACCGAACTCGTCGGCGCCATAGGCGAACTCGCCCCTCCACGCCGCGGCCCCGTACTGCCCCGCGACCTCCTCGCCCCCGACACCACCCGCGTCCTCGAAGCCCTCCCCGGTCACAGCCCCGCACCCCTCGCCGACATCGCCGCCCGCGCCGGCACCCACCCCGACGACACCCTCGCGAAGCTGTACGAACTCCACTCCCTCGGGTTCGTCGAGCGGCAACAGGACCACTGGCGGTTGACGAACAGGCGCACCGAACCGCCGCACACCCGGCATGGCGGTACTTGACCTGGAGCATTCGGGTGAAAAGGTGAAGCCGATGAGCAAGCGAGTTCTCCCGGCCGCACCCGAGGAGCCGACCCCCGCCACGGCCCCCGTTCGAAGACATGGGCGACGGCAGCCACCCCGACCGGCGCGATCCCTCGTCGTTCGCACACCGCGACAGCCCACTCACGCTACGCTCACGTGCATCCCCCGCCCGACAACAGGAACGACTCCTTCGCACCCCACAGCAGAACGGCACAAGGCAACGCATGCCCCAGCACACCTCCGGGTCTGACCGCGCCGCGGTGCCCCCAGCAGCCCGGGGCACCGTGCGACCACCCGCACCGACCTCCCTCGACGAGCTCTGGCGGTCCTACAAGGACACGGGCGACGAGCGGCTGCGGGAACAGCTGATCCTGCACTACTCACCCCTCGTCAAATACGTCGCGGGACGCGTCAGCGTCGGCCTGCCGTCCAACGTGGAACAGGCCGACTTCGTCTCCTCCGGAGTCTTCGGACTCATCGACGCCATCGAGAAGTTCGACGTCGAGCGGGCCATCAAGTTCGAGACGTACGCCATCACCCGCATCCGTGGCGCCATGATCGACGAACTCCGCGCCCTCGACTGGATCCCCCGCTCCGTCCGCCAGAAGGCCCGCAACGTCGAACGCGCCTACGCCACCCTCGAAGCGCAACTCCGCCGCACTCCCTCCGAGGCCGAGGTCGCCGACGAGATGGGCGTCACGCTCGACGAACTCCACTCCGTCTTCAGCCAGTTGTCCCTGGCCAACGTCGTCGCCCTCGAAGAGCTCCTGCACGTCGGCGGCGAAGGCGGCGACCGCCTCTCCCTCATGGACACCCTCGAGGACACCGCCGCCGACAACCCGGTCGAGGTCGCCGAGGACCGCGAGCTGCGCCGGCTCCTCGCCCGGGCCATCAACACCCTCCCCGAGCGGGAGAAGACCGTCGTCACCCTCTACTACTACGAGGGCCTCACCCTCGCCGAGATCGGCCACGTCCTCGGCGTCACCGAGAGCCGGGTCAGCCAGATCCACACCAAGTCCGTCCTCCAGCTGCGCGCCAAACTGGCCGACGTAGGCCGCTGACCGAGGGGCGCCCCCTCGCCGTATTGTGGAGCCGTGCCCAGGATTCGAGCGGCCTCCGTGGCCGAGCACCGGACCATGCAGCGCGGCGCCCTGCTCGACGCCGCGCGCTCCCTGCTGTCCGAAGGCGGGACGGAGGCGCTGACCTTCCCCGCCCTCGCCGAGCGCACCGGCCTGGCCCGCTCGTCGGTCTACGAGTACTTCCGCTCCCGCGCCGCCGTCGTCGAGGAACTCTGCGCCGTCGACTTCCCCCTCTGGGCCGCCGAGGTCGAGGCGGCCATGGCCGCCTCCGACACCGCCGAGGGCAAGGTCGAGGCGTACGTCCGCAGCCAGCTGGAGCTCGTGGGGGACCGGCGCCACCGCGCGGTCGTCGCCATCTCGGCGAGCGAGCTCGACGACGGCGCCCGCGAGAAGATCCGCGCCGCCCACGGCGGCCTCGTGACCATGATCGTCGACGCCCTCGCCGCTCTCGGCCGCCCCCAGCCCCGTCTGGAGGCGATGCTCCTCCAGGGCGTCGTCGACGCCGCCGTCCGCCGCATCGAACTCGGAGCGGCCGAAGACCCGGCGACCATCGCGAACGCGGCGGTGTCGATGGCGCTGGGCGGGATCCGCGGCGCCTGATCTCCGCTTCCCGGGGGGCTTCCCCCCGCCCCCGCCCCCTCCCCACCCCCTCCCCACCCCCTCCCCCCCGCCCCACCCCTCCTCCCTCCTCCCTCCCCCCGGCCTCGCCCCCTCCCGCGCACGCCCGCGCACGCGCCCCGTCATCCCAAGGGCACGCCCGTCACCGGCAGCAGGCGGGACGGGCCGTGCCTCATCAGGCCCAGGGGGTTCAGGTAGGTCTCGCCGCGCAGCAGGCCCCAGTGGAGGCAGGGCGCCGCGCAGTGGCCGCCTTCCGTCACCCGGGCGACGACCTCGCCGGCGCGTACCGCCGTCCCCGCGGGGAGGAGAGGGTCCACCGGGCCGTAGGTCGTGCGCAGCGGCGGGGTGCCCGTGCCGTGCAGCGTCAGGGTGAGGACGCCCCTGCCGGCCACCGGGCCGGCGAAGGACACCGTGCCCGCCCCGGGAGCCGCGACCGGGGTGCCCGGTGGGGCCGCGAGGTCGATGCCGCGGTGGCCCGCCGCGTACGGGCCCGGTGGGGGCTCCCAGCCGCGGAGGACGTCCGGTCGCGGTGGACCGATCGGCCACACCGCCGTGATCAGGGTCAGCAGGATCATCGGGATCTGGTGCATGACGGCAGGTTGCCCCGGCCGCGGTGCCGATGACCGGCATCGGCGGAATCTGTGGACAACCGCCCGCTTGTGGACAGTGCCGTCACCCGGTGCCTCCGGGGTCCCGTACACTTTCCATGGCGACCCGGGTCACCGGGTCGACTTCGCACGCCCCGCCACCGGTCTTCTCGACGGGTGGCAGCGCCTTTCGGTCCCTTGTGGCACGGCGCGTCGGGGCGTCAGGAAAACAACCGAGAACCCAAGGAGATACGGCCATGGCCGTCGTCACGATGCGGGAGCTGCTGGAGAGCGGCGTCCACTTCGGTCACCAGACCCGTCGCTGGAACCCGAAGATGAAGCGCTTCATCTTCACCGAGCGCAACGGCATCTACATCATCGACCTGCTCCAGTCGCTGTCGTACATCGACCGCGCCTACGAGTTCGTCAAGGAGACCGTCGCGCACGGCGGCTCCATCATGTTCGTCGGTACGAAGAAGCAGGCCCAGGAGGCCATCGCCGAGCAGGCGACGCGCGTCGGCATGCCGTACGTCAACCAGCGCTGGCTGGGTGGCATGCTCACCAACTTCTCGACCGTCTACAAGCGTCTGCAGCGGCTCAAGGAGCTCGAGCAGATCGACTTCGAGGACGTGGCCGCCTCCGGTCTCACCAAGAAGGAGCTCCTGGTCCTCTCCCGCGAGAAGGCCAAGCTGGAGAAGACCCTCGGTGGTATCCGCGAGATGCAGAAGGTGCCGAGCGCCGTCTGGATCGTCGACACCAAGAAGGAGCACATCGCCGTCGGTGAGGCGCGCAAGCTCCACATCCCGGTCGTCGCGATCCTCGACACCAACTGCGACCCCGACGAGGTCGACTACAAGATCCCGGGCAACGACGACGCGATCCGCTCCGTCACCCTGCTCACCCGCGTGATCGCCGACGCCGTCGCCGAGGGCCTCATCGCCCGTTCCGGCGCCGCGACCGGCGACTCGAAGCCGGGCGAGAAGGCCGCGGGCGAGCCGCTCGCCGAGTGGGAGCGCGACCTCCTCGAGGGCGAGAAGAAGGCTGACGAGGCGCCGGCCGCCGAGGCCCCGGCCGCCGAGGTCGAGGCTCCGGCCGCCGAGGCTGAGGCTCCGGCCGCCGAGGCTCCGGCCGCGGACGCCGAGCAGGCCTGACCCTTCCGGTCCCTCAGGACCTTCGGGTGACGACGGCGGGGGCCCACGAAGCCCCCGCCGTCCACCCGTGGACCCGCCCGATCTTTCAGACTTCGAAAGAGAAAAAGACTCATGGCGAACTACACCGCCGCTGACGTCAAGAAGCTCCGCGAGCTCACCGGCGCCGGCATGATGGACTGCAAGAAGGCCCTGGACGAGGCCGACGGCGACGTCGACAAGGCCGTCGAGGCCCTGCGCATCAAGGGCCAGAAGGGTGTCGCCAAGCGTGAGGGCCGCTCCGCCGAGAACGGCGCCGTGGTCTCCCTCATCGCCGACGACAACACCTCCGGTGTCCTGGTCGAGCTGAAGTGCGAGACGGACTTCGTCGCCAAGGGTGACAAGTTCCTCGCCGTCGCCAACGCGCTCGCCGCCCACGTCGCCGCCACCTCCCCGGCCGACCTCGAGGCCCTGCTCGCCTCCGAGATCGAGGCCGGCAAGACCGTGCAGGCGTACGTCGACGAGGCCAACGCCAACCTCGGCGAGAAGATCGTCCTGGACCGCTTCGCGCAGTACAACGACGGCTTCGTCCTCGCTTACATGCACCGCACCATGCCCGACCTGCCGCCGCAGATCGGTGTCCTGGTCGAGCTGGACAAGGCCGACGCCGAGGTCGCCAAGGGCATCGCGCAGCACATCGCCGCGTTCGCCCCGAAGTACCTGACCAAGGAAGACGTCCCGGCCGAGGTCGTCGAGTCCGAGCGTCGCATCGCCGAGGAGACCACCCGCGCCGAGGGCAAGCCCGAGGCCGCGATCGCCAAGATCGTCGAGGGTCGCGTCAACGGCTTCTTCAAGGACGCCACGCTGCTCGGTCAGCCGTACGCCCTGGACAACAAGAAGTCCGTCCAGAAGGTCCTGGACGAGGCCGGTGTCACCCTGAAGCGCTTCACCCGCATCAAGGTCGGCATCTGAGTCCGTACGCAACGGACACCGGACCCCGGTAGGGTCTGAAGCAGTCGCCCGCGCACGCGTGGGACGACCGCAGATCTGACGAGGAGGCCATTGCCGTACGGGAAACCGCAAGGACCCACGGGCAATGGCCTTCTTCGTATGTGCACGAGGAGATCTCCATGAATCACGGCGCCGCACAGGGCGACGACAAGAACGGCAAAATGGCCGGCCGCTACATGCTGAAGCTGTCCGGAGAAGCCTTCTCCGGCGGTACCGGCCTGGGGGTCGACCCGGACGTCGTGCACGCCATCGCACGCGAGATCGCCGCCGTCGTGCGCGACGGCGCGGAGATCGCGATCGTGATCGGCGGCGGCAACTTCTTCCGCGGCGCCGAACTCCAGCAGCGCGGAATGGACCGGGCCCGCTCCGACTACATGGGCATGCTCGGCACCGTGATGAACTGCCTCGCCCTCCAGGACTTCCTGGAGAAGGAGGGCATCGACTCCCGCGTCCAGACCGCCATCACCATGGGCCAGGTCGCCGAGCCGTACATCCCGCTGCGCGCCGTGCGCCACCTGGAGAAGGGCCGCGTGGTCATCTTCGGTGCCGGTATGGGCATGCCGTACTTCTCCACCGACACGACCGCCGCGCAGCGTGCCCTCGAGATCGACGCCGAGGCGCTGCTCATGGGCAAGAACGGTGTCGACGGGGTCTACGACTCCGACCCGAAGACCAACCCGGACGCGGTCAAGTTCGACGCACTCGAGTACGGCGAGGTGCTCTCCCGCGACCTCAAGGTCGCCGACGCCACCGCCATCACCCTGTGCCGCGACAACAACCTGCCGATCCTCGTCTTCGAGCTGCTCGCCGAGGGCAATATCGCGCGCGCGGTGAAGGGTGAGAAGATCGGCACGCTCGTGAGCGACCAGGGCACCCGGGCCTGACCCGAACCGGGAACCGCCCCGCGAGGGGGATGGACAGAGCCCTGCCGGTCGTACACCGTGCAGGACACAACGCGACGACACGCAGGAGCAAGTGGTGATCGAAGAGACCCTCCTCGAGGCCGAGGAAAAGATGGAGAAGGCCGTCGTGGTCGCCAAGGAGGACTTCGCCGCGATCCGCACGGGCCGTGCGCACCCGGCGATGTTCAACAAGATCGTGGCGGACTACTACGGTGCCATCACCCCCATCAACCAGCTGGCGTCGTTCTCGGTGCCGGAGCCGCGCATGGCCGTGGTGACCCCGTTCGACAAGAGCGCGCTGCGCAACATCGAGCAGGCCATCCGCGACTCGGACCTCGGCGTCAACCCGAGCAACGACGGCAACATCATCCGTGTGGTGTTCCCGGAGCTGACCGAGGAGCGCCGCCGCGAGTACATCAAGGTCGCCAAGGGCAAGGCCGAGGACTCCAAGATCTCGATCCGTTCCGTGCGCCGCAAGGCCAAGGAGACCATCGACAAGTTCGTGAAGGACGGCGAGGTCGGCGAGGACGAGGGCCGTCGCGCGGAGAAGGAGCTCGACGACACCACCGCGAAGTACGTGGCGCAGGTGGACGAGCTGCTGAAGCACAAGGAAGCCGAGCTGCTCGAGGTCTGATGAACGACTCTTCCTGGGGGGCCCCGGCCGGAACCGGCTTCGGGGGACCCGACCAGGGGCCTGCCCCGGCGGGTCCCGCCTACGAAGGGCGGCAGGCGGCGCAGACTCGCCCCATGCCCATCGTGTCCGACGTTCCCGCCGGCGACAACCAGGACGATCACGACCGGGGGGCCGCTCACCCGAGCGGTCCCCTGTTCCGTGACGAGACGCCGCACGAGCACCCGCAGGAGCCCATGTCCAGCCCGTCCCAGCCCGCGTCTGCGCCTTCGCCCCGGCAGAAGCCGCGGCAGAAGAAGAGCGCGGGCCGTGACCTGGGCGCGGCCATAGGGGTCGGCCTGGGGCTCGGCGCGGTCATCATCGCGTCGCTGTTCATCTGGAAGCCGGCGTTCGTCGGCGTGATCGCCGTCGCCGTGGTGGTCGGCCTGTGGGAGCTGACCTCCCGGCTGCAGGAGCGCAAGGCCATCAAGGCGCCGCTGGTCCCGCTCGCGGTCGGCGGTGCGGCGATGGTGGTCGCCGGTTACGTGCAGGGCGCCGAGGGCGCGTGGGTCGCGATGGCGCTCACGGCGCTCGCGGTGCTCGTGTGGCGTATGACGGAGCCGCCCGAGGGCTATCTGAAGGACGTCACGGCGGGTGTCTTCGCGGCGTTCTACGTGCCGTTCCTGGCGACCTTCGTGGCGATGCTGCTGACGGCGGAGGACGGTCCGGAGCGGGTGCTCACGTTCCTGGTGCTGACGGTGGTCAGCGACACCGGGGCTTACGCGGTCGGCTGGCGTTTCGGCAAGCACAAGCTGGCTCCGCGGATCAGCCCGGGCAAGACCCGTGAGGGCCTGCTGGGCGCGGTCGCGTTCGCGATGGGCGCGGGTGCGCTGTGCATGCAGTTCCTGATCGACGACGGCACCTGGTGGCAGGGGCTCGTGCTGGGTCTGGCGGTCGCGGCCAGCGCGACCCTGGGCGACCTGGGCGAGTCGATGATCAAGCGTGATCTCGGCATCAAGGACATGGGCACGCTGCTGCCGGGACACGGCGGCATCATGGACCGTCTGGACTCCCTGCTGCCGACGGCGCCGGTGGTGTGGCTGCTGCTGGTGCTGTTCGTCGGCAGCGCCTGACCCGCGGCTCTCCTTGATCGAAGGGCTCGTCGTCCCCCCCGGGACGGCGGGCCCTTCGGCGTAGCGGATCCGGGACGTGCGGTTTTCTCCAATACGCGCCCTCCGCGGGGCTGTGATCCTCGTGGCTCCCGAGTCCTCCCGGACCTGCCGGCTCAGTACTCGTTGCTGCAGCCGAACGCCGTCTCCTGGCCGCCGTCCCGGGCGCCCGGGGGCCGGGCCGAGCGCCACGGTGGGCCCGGGTGCCGCGGGGGAGGGGCGGCGCGGGCCCGGCGCGGCGGGGACGGGTCCGTCGTTCTCAGGCCGCCTCGTACTGGTGGGCTCTGCCGCCCCGCCACTTCACCCAGGCCGGATCGTCAAGGAGCTCCTGGGCGTCCGGGAGACCCGCGCGTCGGAGGAACTCGACCACGTCCTCGTCGCTGTGGGCGAGACCGAGAATGCTGCCGTGCGCGGTGACGCGCCGTCCTCCGGTGGAGGAGGGCTGGTGGACGACTATCGGCACACTGTCCATACGTCCAGGATGCCCCCGCGCACGACGGCCCCGGTCACGGGTTTCCGTCTGCGACACTGGTAGCACCATGCCCAAGCCCGGAGAACTCACTTTCGTCGCCCCGCGCGGAGCCAAGCAGCCCCCGCGGCATCTCGCCGACCTCTCGCCCGCCGAGCGCAAGGAGGCGGTCGCCGCGATCGGCGAGAAGCCGTTTCGCGCCAAGCAGCTGTCCACGCACTACTTCGCGCGGTACGCGCACGACCCGGCCGAGTGGACCGACATCCCGGCCGCCTCGCGCGAGAAGCTCGCGGGGGAGCTGCTGCCCGATCTGATGTCGGTGGTGCGGCACGTCTCCTGTGACGCCGACACCACCCGCAAGACGTTGTGGAAGCTGCACGACGGCACGCTCGTGGAGTCGGTGCTCATGCGCTACCCGGACCGGGTGACCATGTGCATCTCCTCGCAGGCGGGCTGCGGCATGAACTGTCCGTTCTGTGCCACCGGCCAGGCGGGGCTCGACCGGAACCTGTCGACCGCCGAGATCGTGCACCAGATCGTGGACGGCATGCGCGCGCTGCGTGACGGCGAGGTGCCCGGGGGCCCGGCGCGGCTGTCGAACATCGTCTTCATGGGCATGGGCGAGCCGCTCGCCAACTACAAGCGGGTCGTCGGCGCCATCCGGCGGCTGACGGACCCCGAGCCGGACGGGCTCGGACTGTCGCAGCGCGGGATCACCGTGTCCACGGTCGGTCTGGTGCCGGCGATGCTGCGGTTCGCCGACGAGGGCTTCAAGTGCCGTCTCGCGGTCTCGCTGCACGCCCCCGACGACGAGCTGCGCGACACCCTGGTGCCGGTGAACACCCGCTGGAAGGTCCGCGAGGTCCTCGACGCGGCCTGGGAGTACGCGGAGAAGTCGGGTCGCCGGATCTCCATCGAGTACGCCCTGATCCGGGACATCAACGACCAGGCCTGGCGCGGTGACCTCCTGGGCCGGCTGCTCAAGGGCAAGCGGGTGCACGTCAACCTGATCCCGCTGAACCCGACGCCCGGCTCGAAGTGGACCGCCTCGCGGCCCGAGGACGAGAAGGCGTTCGTCGAGGCCATCGCCGCCCACGGCGTGCCCGTCACCGTCCGCGACACCCGCGGCCAGGAGATCGACGGTGCCTGTGGACAGCTGGCGGCCGCCGAACGCTGACCTTGTACTCTGAGCTCGAACACATCTGCATATTCCGACAGGGGAGCGCCACAGCGCTGAGAGTGCGGTGACCGTCAGACCGCAGACCCTCTGAACCTCGCCCAGGTCATTCTGGGTAGGAAGTTCGGTCGTAACTCGAGCTGTTGCGCCCTGCCCGCGTCCGCCGCCCGGACGCGGGCAGGGCCGCGTCTCTTCCTGGTCACACCCAGGAGGAACTTCACGTGAACACCAAGAAGGCCGCCGCCGCCGCGCTCGTCGCGGCGCTCGGCGTCACCACCCTCGCCGCCTGCGGCGGCGGGGACGGCGACAAGGGCAAGGCCACCGGCACGCCCGCGCCGAAGACCGTCACCCTGGTCAGCCACGACTCGTTCAACGCCTCCAAGGAGGTGCTGGCGGAGTTCACCCGGCAGACCGGTCTCACGGTCAAGGTCCTCAAGAGCGGCGACGCCGGCGAGGCCGTCAACAAGGAGATCCTCACCAAGGGCGCCCCGCAGGGCGACGTCTTCTTCGGCGTGGACAACACGCTGCTGTCCCGCGCCCTCGACAACGGCATCTTCATGCCGTACGAGGCCAAGGGCCTCGCCCGGGTCCCGGCCGCGCTGCAGCTCGACAAGGAGCACCGGGTCACCCCGATAGACACCGGTGACATCTGCGTCAACTACGACAAGCAGTACTTCGCCGACAAGAAGCTGGCGCCGCCGCAGACCTTCGACGACCTGGCCAAGCCCGAGTACAAGAACCTGCTGGTCGTCGAGAACCCCGAGCGTTCCTCACCGGGCCTCGGTTTCCTGCTCGGCACGGCCGCGCAGTACGGCGACGCCGGCTGGCAGGACTACTGGAAGAAGCTCAGGGCCAACGGCGTGAAGACCGTCGACAGCTGGGAGCTGGCCTACAACCAGGAGTTCTCCGGCTCCGCCGGCGGCAAGCAGGCCAAGGGCGACCGCCCGCTGGTCGTCTCGTACGCCTCCTCCCCGCCGGTCGAGGTGCTGTACGCCCAGCCGCAGCCGAAGGTGGCCCCGACCGGCGTCTCCACCGGCACCTGCTTCCGCCAGACCGAGTTCGCCGGCCTCCTGAACGGGGCGAAGAACCCCGAGGGCGGCAAGGCGCTGATCGACTTCCTGATCTCCAAGAAGTTCCAGGACGACATGCCGCTGCAGATGTTCGTCAACCCGGTCACCAACGACGCCACCCTGCCCGAGCTGTTCACCAAGCACGGAGTGGTGATCGACAAGCCGCAGACCATGGCGCCCGACAAGATCGCCCAGAACCGCGACCAGTGGATCGAGCAGTGGACCTCGCTCGTTCTGAAGTAGCCCCCGCCCGAGCGGACCGCGCGGGGAGCGCGGCGCGGCTGGCCCTCATGGTGCTGCCCGTCGCGTTCTTCGCGGTCTTCTTCGCCTGGCCCGTCGCCTCGATCGTCGAGCGCGGGCTCAGGCCGGACGGCCACTGGGAGCTGGGCCGGTTCGGAGAGACGCTGGCCCGGCCGGAGATCCTCGACGTCCTGTGGTTCACGCTGTGGCAGGCGCTCGCCTCCACGGCGCTCACCCTGCTCGTGGCGCTGCCCGGCGCGTTCGTGTTCGCCCGGTTCGACTTCCCCGGCAAGCGGATCCTGCGGGCGGTGGTCACCGTGCCGTTCGTGCTGCCCACGGTCATGGTCGGGACGGCGTTCCTGGCCCTCGTGGGGCGGCGCGGACTGCTCGACACGTGGTGGGGCGTCAGGCTCGACACCTCGGTGTGGGCGATCCTCATCGCCCATGTCTTCTTCAACTACGCCGTCGTCGTGCGCACGGTCGGCGGCCTGTGGTCGCAGCTCGACCCCCGCCAGGAGGAGGCCGCGCGGGTGCTCGGCGCATCCCGGTGGCGGGCCTGGCGCACGGTGACGCTGCCCGCGCTCGGTCCGGCGGTCGCGTCCGCCGCGCTGATGGTGTTCCTGTTCACCGCGAGCTCCTTCGGCATCGTGCAGATCCTCGGCGGTCCCGCGTACTCCACGCTGGAGACGGAGATCTACCGGCAGACCGCGGACCGGCTCCAGCTGTCGACGGCCGCCGTCCTCACGATGGTGCAGTTCGTCGCGGTCGGCGTGGTCCTGGCCGTGCACGCGCGGACCGTGCGACGCCGGGAGACCGCCCTGAAGCTGGTGCCGGCCGAGCGCACCGCCCGCCGGCCGCGCGGCGCCGGGCAGTGGGCGCTGCTGGGAGCCGTTCTCCTTTCGATCGCGCTGCTGATCCTGGCCCCGCTGGGCGTGCTCGTCGAGCGCTCCCTCGCCACCCCCACCGGCTACGGGCTGGACTACTACCGGGCGCTCCAGCGGGTCGACGACCACGGCACCTTCCTCGTGCCGATGACCGAGACGATCGTCAACTCGCTCCAGTACGCGCTCGCCGCGACCGGCATCGCCGTCGTCATCGGCGGCCTGGCCGCGGCCGCGCTCACCCTCTCCCGCTCCCGGCTTCGGTCGAACGGGGGGACCCCCATGGCCGACCGGCTGGTCCGCGGCTTCGACGCGCTGCTGATGCTGCCGCTCGGGGTGTCCGCCGTCACCGTCGGCTTCGGTTTCCTCATCACCCTCGACGAGCCGCCGCTCGACCTGCGCGCCAGCTGGATCCTCGTCCCGCTCGCGCAGGCCCTCGTCGGCGTCCCCTTCGTCGTCCGGACCATGCTGCCGGTGCTGCGCGCCGTCGACGAGCGGCTCCGGGAGGCGGCCGCGGTCCTGGGGGCCTCGCGATGGCGGGCCTGGCGCGAGGTCGACCTGCCGCTCGTGCGGCGCGCGCTGCTCATCGCCGCCGGCTTCGCCTTCGCGGTGTCCCTCGGCGAGTTCGGCGCGACGGTGTTCATCGCCCGCCCCGACAACCCGACGCTGCCGGTCGCCGTGGCCCGGCTCCTCAACCGGCCGGGCGAGCTCAACTACGGCCAGGCCATGGCCCTTTCGACGATTCTCATGGTGGTGTGCGCGGTGTCCTTGCTGCTGCTCGAACGCCTGCGCACCGACCGTACCCCGGGGGAGTTCTGATGCTGACGCTGGACCGGGCGACCGTACGTTTCGGGGCGCGGGCCGTCCTCGACGCGGTGGACCTCGACGTCGCCGACCACGAGATCGTGTGCGTGCTCGGGCCCAGCGGCAGCGGCAAGTCCACCCTGCTGCGGGCGGTCGCCGGTCTCCAGCCGCTGTCCGCCGGCCGGGTGCTGCTCGGCGGTGCCGACCAGGCCGGGGTGCCGGTGCACCGGCGTGGGGTGGGCCTGATGTTCCAGGACCATCAGCTCTTCCCGCAGCGGGACGTGGCCGGCAACGTCGCCTTCGGTCTGCGTATGCGCGGCGCGTCCAGGGCCGAACAGGCGGCGCGGGTGGGGGAGTTGCTGGAGCTCGTCGGTCTGCCCGGAGCGGGCCGCCGGGCCGTCTCCGCCCTCTCGGGCGGTGAGCAGCAGCGCGTCGCCCTCGCCCGGGCGCTCGCGCCGCGGCCCCGGCTGCTCATGCTCGACGAGCCCCTCGGCCAGCTCGACCGCAGTCTGCGGGAACGTCTCGTCATCGAACTGCGGCAGCTGTTCGGGCAGTTGGGGACGACGGTGCTGGCGGTCACCCACGACCAGGGCGAGGCCTTCGCCCTTGCCGACCGGGTCGTCGTGATGAACGACGGCCGGATCGCCCAGACCGGTACGCCGCTCGACGTGTGGCGGCGTCCCGCCTCCGAGTTCGTCGCGCGCTTCCTCGGCTTCGACAACGTCGTCCCCGCCACGGTCACCGCCGCCGCGGCCGACTCCCCGTGGGGCAAGATCCCCGTCCCCGACGGCTCGCCCCAGGGCGACCGCCGGCTCCTCGTGCGCCCCGCCGGGGTCCGCCTCGTCCCTCCCGGCGAGGGCCTGGCCTGCCGCGTCCAGACCCGCACCTTCCGCGGCGACCGTGTGGCCACCACTCTGCGTCCCGCCGAAGGCCCCTTGCTGGAGGCGGAGTTCACGCTCAGGGAGGCGCCGGACCAGGGCGCGGAGGTCGACGTGGACTTCCGCGCGGAGGACGTCGTGGTCCTCGACGAGGCGTAACCGCCGACCGCGCCCCCGGCGTTCCGACGTCCCCGCGTACGCCGCGGTCGTGTCCTCGCCTGCGAGGCCGAACGCGTTCTCGCGTACCCCTCGGCCGCGTCCTCGCGTACGACGCCGAACGCGCCCGCCTGCGAGGCCGAACGCGCCCGCCTACGACCCCTACCGCGTCCTCGCCCACCCCCGCGGCGTCCTCGCCACGTGCCGGGCCGCGGCCCCGTCACGCCCCCAGCCGGGCCAGTGCCTCCGGTGCCTCGTCGATCGAGTCGACCAGGGCGATGCGGGCCGCCATCGGGCGGTCGGAGGCCAGGGCCCGGAGGAGGGGCCAGGCGGGCAGGTCCTCGGTCCAGTGGGCGCGGTTCACCAGGACCATCGGGGTGGGGGCGCCGCGCGAGGAGTAGTAGTTCGGGGTCGCGTCGTCGAAGATCTCCTGGACGGTGCCGGCCGCACCGGGGAGGAAGACCACGCCCGCGGTGGAGCGGGCGAGCAGACCGTCCTCGCGGATGGCGTTGGCGAAGTACTTGGCGATGTGCGACGCGAAGGCGTTCGGGGGCTCGTGCCCGTAGAACCAGGTGGGGATGCCGACCGAGGCGCCGCCGCGCGGCCAGCGGGAGCGTACCTCGAAGGCGGCGCGGGCCCAGTCCGTCACGGACGGGATGAACGAGGGTGCCTTCGCGAGGAGTTCCAGGGCCTCGTCCAGGACGGCGTCCGGCAGCGGGGCGGTGTAGGCGCCGAGGTTGGCGGCCTCCATGGCGCCCGGGCCGCCGCCCGTCGCGACGGTCAGGCCCGAACGGGCCAGGGTCCGGCCGAGCCGCGCGGCCCCGGCGTACGCGTCGGTGCCGCGGTCCATCCGGTGCCCGCCCATGACGCCGACGACCCGCGCGCCGGCCAGGTGTTCGTCGAGCGCGTCCGAGAGAGCGTCGTCGTGGAGGGACCGGAGCATCGAGGAGAAGATGTCGCCGTCGGCCTTGGTCCGCTGGAACCAGGCGTAGGAGCGGGCGTCCGGGGTCTCCTCGTACGGGTGGCCCGTGATGCCCTCGAACAGTTCCCCGGGGGAGTAGAGCCGCGCCCGGTAGGGATCGAACGGCAGGTCCGGCACGGGCGGGAAGACCAGCGCCCCGTCCGCGCGGACCTTGGTCGCGGCCTCCGGCTGCATGGCGCAGCCCAGGAAGACGGCGGCGCCGGTGGGGACGGACAGCAGCGCGAAGGTGCGGTCGGTGAGGTCGACGGACTGGACCCGGCAGCCGGCCAGGGACGCGTGCGAGCCGAGCGCCGCGTCGAACTCGTCGAGCGAGTGGATCTCCCGGTCCTGCCGCTGCGTCGCCATGCGCCCACGATAGGCGCGCCTGCCTTCGGACGCGCCGGTCAGCCCCGCAGGGGAACCGCCGCCAGCGCGCCCACCGCCCAGGTGAGGGGGAGGAAGACGGCGAGGAGCACGCCGGCGCGGAGCAGGGCCGTGGTGCGCAGGACCGTGGGCGGGGCGCCGAGCCGGAGGAGGGCCTCGGTGGTGTGGGTGCGGGCCTGCTTCGACTCCAGGGCCGCGGTGAGGAGGGTGGCCGTGGTGCAGCCGACGACGAGGATCACGCCCAGCCAGGTCAGCGGGCCGAGGACCTGGCCGCCGTAGAAGGAGAGGGCGGCCACCGCGCCGGAGCCGACCGCGCAGACCACGCCGAGGGGGCGGCCGATGCGGCGGGCCTCGTCCATCAGGACCCGGCCCGCGAGCAGGCGGACGGCGCCGGGGCGGATCATCTGGAGCAGGCGGCCGCACCCGTGGGTGAGGCCGGGGCCCATCATCGCGAGGCCGACCGCGGTCAGGATCCACCCGGCGAGGACGCCGCCGCCGTCGCCGCGGGCCGCGTAGGTCTCCACGGCCAGGCCGAGGGCGAGGAGCGCCACGCCCCAGGGCAGGCCGGAGGGCATGCCCGGAGCCTCCGCCGGTGCCTTCCGCGGGCGCAGGGAGAGGCCCGCCGCCGCGGCGCCGGCCACCGGGACGACGGAGAGCAGGGTCAGGGCCGCCGCGAGGGGGACCGGCCGGTCGGCGGCGAGCAGGCCGGCGGCCGCGCCGTCGAAGGGGAGGCCGGTGATGTCGCCGCGCAGGTGCAGGTAGAAGAGCAGCGCGACGGCCGAGCCGAGGGTGCAGGCGACGCCGGTGGAGGCCGCGGCGATGGCGGTGAGGCGGGCCGGACCGAGGCCGATCGCGGAGAGGCCGGGGCGCGGCCGGGTGCTGGGGTCCGTCCGGGCCACGGCCACCGCGAACTGCACCGTCGCGGCGAGCGGCAGCACGCACCACACCAGGCGGAGCACGCCCGCGGGGTCCGCGGGGTGTCCGACGGCGTAGCCGAGGGCGCACAGCAGCAGGAAGCCCACTCCGGCGGCCGCCGCCGCCACGAGCAGGCGGCGGAGCTGGACGACGGGGTGGGTCCCGCGGACTAGACGGAGAGCGAGCACGCGGCGACGCCCTCCGCCCCGGTGGCCGGTGGTACGGAGCCGACGCGGCGTCCGTCGAGGAGCGTGACGGTGCCGTCGGCGAGGCCGGCGACCCCGGCGTCGTGGGTCGCGAGGAGCACGGTGATGCGGTGGGAGCGGGCCGCGGCGGTGAGGGTGCGCAGCACCTGCGCGCCGTCGGCGCGGTGCAGGGTGGCGGTCGGCTCGTCGGCGAAGAGCACCGAGGGCGTGGTCACGAGGGCGCGGGCGATGGCGATGCGCTGGCGCTGCGACCGGGTGAGCGCGTGCGGGCGCTTGCGGGCGCAGGCGCCGATGTCGAGGCGCTCCAGCCACTCGCCGGCGGTGGTCTTGGCCGCCCGGTGGGACACCCCGCGCAGCAGGAGGGGCAGGGCGGCGTTCTCCCAGCCGGTGAGCTCGGGGACGAGTTCCGGTTCGGGGTCGATCCAGCCGAAGCGGTCGCGGCGGAGCCGTTCGCGCTGGGTCACGCTCATGGTGTGGATCGGGGTGCTGTTGAACCAGACCTCGCCCTGATCGGCGACCAGCTGGCCGGAGAGGCAGCGCATGAGGGTGGTCTTGCCGCTGCCGCGGGGTCCGACGAGGGCGAGGATCTCGCCCTCGCGCACACCGACGGACACGCCCGTCAGTACGTCCGAGCCGCCCAGGGCGCAGCGCAGGGAACGCGCCCAGAGCACGTCGTTGTCCGGTGGGGCCATCGCGTACACCTCGATGTCGAAGCCAGTTCGTGTCCGTTCCCCTGGATGGGGGAACGAATCGGCGGGCCGGTCGGTCACTGGGGGTCTTCCCGGCACCGTAAGGATTCAGATCGGTTTGTACGGACAGCACGCGGCCCGGGCCGCCGCCATCCACTCGGATGGAGGCATGCCCGGGCCGGGGTCACGCCGTGAGGGCGGCGTGGCGCGCGTCGAGACCGCTTACAGCTTCGTCCAGGCCTCGGTGAGGGTGGCGCGGAGGATCTGCTCGATCTCGTCGAACGTGGACTGGTCCGAGATCAGCGGCGGAGCCAGCTGGATGACCGGGTCCCCACGGTCGTCGGCGCGGCAGTACAGGCCGTTCTCGAAGAGCGCCTTCGAGAGGAAGCCGTACAGGACGCGCTCGGTCTCCTCGTCGTTGAACGACTGCTTGGTGACCTTGTCCTTGACGAGCTCGATGCCGTAGAAGAAGCCGTTGCCGCGGACGTCGCCGACGATCGGCAGGTCGTGCAGCTTCTGCAGCGTGGAGAGGAAGTTGCCCTCGTTGTCCAGCACGTGCTGGTTGAGCTTCTCCTTCTCGAAGATGTCGAGGTTGGCGAGGCCCACGGCCGCGGAGACCGGGTGGCCGCCGAAGGTGTAGCCGTGCAGGAAGGTGTTGTCGCCCTTGTAGAACGGCTCGGCGAGGCGGTCGGAGACGATGCAGGCGCCGATCGGGGAGTAGCCCGAGGTCATGCCCTTCGCGCAGGTGATCATGTCCGGCACGTAGCCGAACTTGTCGCACGCGAAGGTGGTGCCGAGGCGGCCGAAGGCGCAGATGACCTCGTCGGAGACGAGCAGCACGTCGTACTGGTCGCAGATCTCGCGGACCCGCTGGAAGTACCCGGGCGGCGGCGGGAAGCAGCCGCCGGCGTTCTGCACCGGCTCCAGGAAGACGGCCGCGACGGTGTCGGGGCCCTCGAAGAGGATCTGCTGCTCGATCTGGTCGGCGGCCCAGCGGCCGAAGGCCTCCGGGTCGTCGCCGAAGAGCGGCGCGCGGTAGATGTTGGTGTTCGGCACCTTGTGCGCGCCGGGGACCAGCGGCTCGAAGGGGGCCTTCAGGCCGGGCAGACCGGTGATGGACAGGGCGCCCTGCGGGGTGCCGTGGTAGGCGACCGCACGCGAGATGACCTTGTACTTGGTGGGCTTGCCGATGAGCTTGAAGTACTGCTTGGCGAGCTTCCAGGCGGTCTCGACCGCCTCGCCGCCACCGGTGGTGAAGAAGACCTTGTTCAGGTCGCCCGGGGCCTCGTTGGCGAGGCGCTCCGCCAGCTCGACGGCCTTCGGGTGGGCGTAGGACCACACCGGGAAGAAGGCGAGCTCCTTGGCCTGCTTGGCGGCCGTCTCGGCGAGCTCGGTGCGGCCGTGTCCGGCCTGCACGACGAACAGGCCGGCGAGTCCGTCGAGGTACTTCCTGCCCTTGTCGTCGTAGATGTACGTGCCCTCACCGCGGACGATGGTGGGCACGGGGTTGTTCTCGTACGACGACATGCGGGTGAAGTGCATCCACAGGTGGTCGTAGGCGGACTTTGACAGGTCGGAGTTGCTCACGGCTATCGGGTTCCCCACATATAGGTCTGCTTCTTGAGCTTCAGGTAGACGAAGCTCTCGGTGGAGCGCACCCCGGGGAGGGTGCGGATGCGCTTGTTGATCACATCCAGGAGGTGGTCGTCGTCCTCGCAGACGACTTCCACCATGAGGTCGAACGAGCCCGCGGTCATCACCACGTACTCGCATTCGGCCATGGCCGTCAGAGCGTCCGCAACCGGATCAAGGTCACCCTCGACGTTGATGCCGACCATTGCCTGCCGCCGGAATCCCACGGTGAGCGGGTCGGTGACGGCGACGATCTGCATGACGCCCTGGTCGAGCAGCTTCTGGACGCGCTGCCTCACGGCGGCCTCGGAAAGGCCGACGGCCTTGCCGATCGCCGCGTAGGGACGGCGACCGTCCTCCTGGAGCTGTTCGATGATCGCCAGGGAGACGGCATCGATCGTCGGGGACGAACCGGATGCGGTTCTGGACTCTGTGCTTCGACTGGCCACGACCACACTGTGCACCGAACCTCGTCGTTCTTGCAAGCCCAGAGCGATGAAATTCGTTGTTCGAGCTGTCTGATCTCACCGAATCCGAAGTTGCGGGGGGTCGGGCCTGTTGAAAGCGTCAGTGGACCGATTAGGCTGAGGTGTCTCGCCCATCGGGACACCGCACGATGGAGTGCGGAGACAGAACGTGACAGGAGGGGTGGCAAGTGACCACCGAGCTGCGCCGGCTGCGCAACTACATCAACGGGGAGTTCCGGGATGCGGCCGACGGCCGCACGATCGACGTGATCAACCCGGCCACCGGTGAGGTGTACGCCACCTCCCCGCTGTCCGGCCAGACCGACGTCGACGCCGCCATGGAGGCCGCCGCGGCCGCCTTCCCCGCCTGGCGTGACACCACGCCGTCGGAGCGCCAGAAGGTGCTCCTCAAGATCGCGGACGCCTTCGAGGAGCGCGCCGAGGACCTGATCGCCGCCGAGGTGCAGAACACCGGCAAGCCGGTCGCCCTCACCGCGAGCGAAGAGATCCCGCCGATGGTGGACCAGATCCGCTTCTTCGCGGGTGCCGCCCGGATGCTCGAGGGCAAGTCGGCCGGCGAGTACATGGAGGGCATGACCTCGATCGTCCGCCGCGAGCCGGTGGGCGTCTGTGCCCAGGTCGCGCCGTGGAACTACCCGATGATGATGGCCGTGTGGAAGTTCGCCCCGGCCCTCGCCGCGGGCAACACGGTCGTCCTCAAGCCCTCGGACACCACCCCGGCCTCCACGGTGCTGATGGCCGAGATCATCGGCGCGATCGTCCCCAAGGGCGTCTTCAACGTCGTCTGCGGCGACCGCGAGACCGGCCGCGCCATGGTCGAGCACCCGACCCCGGCGATGGCGTCCATCACCGGTTCGGTCCGCGCCGGCATGCAGGTCGCCGAGTCGGCCTCCAAGGACGTCAAGCGCGTCCACCTGGAGCTGGGCGGCAAGGCCCCCGTCGTGGTCTTCGAGGACACCGACATCGCCAAGGCCGTCGAGGACATCGCCGTCGCCGGCTACTTCAACGCCGGCCAGGACTGCACCGCCGCGACCCGCGTGCTGGTCCACGAGTCGATCCACGACGAGTTCGTGGCCGCGCTCGCCAAGGCCGCGACCGACACGAAGACCGGGCAGCCGGACGACGAGGACGTGCTGTACGGCCCGCTGAACAACGCCAACCAGCTCAAGCAGGTCAGCGGCTTCATCGACCGCCTCCCGGCGCACGCCAAGGTCGAGGCCGGTGGCCACCGGGTCGGCGACAAGGGCTACTTCTTCGCCCCGACCGTCGTCTCCGGCCTCAAGCAGGACGACGAGATCGTCCAGAACGAGGTCTTCGGCCCGGTCATCACGGTCCAGTCCTTCACCGACGAGGCGCAGGCCCTGGAGTTCGCCAACGGCGTCGAGTACGCCCTGGCCTCCTCCGTCTGGACCAAGGACCACGCCCGCGCCATGCGGATGTCCAAGTCGCTCGACTTCGGCTGTGTGTGGATCAACACCCACATCCCGCTCGTCGCCGAGATGCCGCACGGCGGTTACAAGAAGTCCGGCTACGGCAAGGACCTCTCCGCGTACGGCTTCGAGGACTACACGCGCATCAAGCACGTGATGACCTCCCTGGGCTGATCCGCCCGGACCCGAGGCCCCGGCACCCGTGATCGACAGGGTGTCGGGGCCTCGGCGTCCCGGTCGACGGAGCGTCCATTGCCGCACGTCGGACGGGCCCACGATGCTGTCGGGGTGACAGCGAACGTACCCGCCAGGAAGACCGTGTCCCGTCGTGCCCTGCTGCGGGGGATCGGCGGCAGCGGCGCCGCGGCCCTGCTCGCCGGCTGCGGAGTGCCCGCCGCCTACGTCGACCCCGAGGACCGCGCCGGCCGCGACCTGTCGGCGCGGGACCGCGTGCTCGACTTCGCCAACTGGCCGCTCTACATCGACACCGACGACGCCGACCCGTCCCGGCGGCCCACCCTCGACGCCTTCCGGAAGCGCACCGGCATCTCCGTGCGCTACACGGAGGAGATCAACGACAACGACGAGTTCTTCGGCAAGATCGGTCCGGCCCTGATGAACCACCAGGAGACCGGCCGGGACCTCGTCGTCATCAGCGACTGGATGGCCGCCCGCTTCGTGCGCCTCGGCTGGGTGCAGGAGATGGACCGCGCCAAGCAGCCCAACGTCGCCAGGTACCTGGACCCGCTGCTGCGCACGCCCGCCTTCGACCGGGGCCGGCTGCACGCCGTGCCGTGGCAGTCCGGCATCACCGGCATCGCGTACGACCGCAGGCGGCTCGGCCGCGAGATCCGCTCCACCAAGGAGCTGTGGGCCGACGACCTGCGCGGCCGGGTCACCCTGCTGTCCGGACTCGACGAGTCCTTCTCGCTGCTCATGCAGGGCAACGGCGTCGACGTCACCCGCTGGACCGCGGACGACTTCCACGCGCTGTGCGAGCAGATCGAGGGGCTCGTCCGGAAGAAGCACATCCGCCGCTTCACCGGCAACGACTACATCAAGGACCTGTCGACCGGCGACGTGCTCGCCTGCCAGGCCTACTCCGGCGACGTCATCCAACTCCAGGCCGACAACCCGGACATCGAGTTCGTCGTGCCCGAGGAGGGCGCCGAGCTGTGGGCCGAGTCCTTGATGATCCCCAACCTGGCGCAGCACAAGACCAGCGCCGAGCAGCTCGTCGACTACTACTACGAGCCCGAGGTCGCCGCCGAGCTCGCCACGTGGGTCAACTACGTCTGCCCGGTGCCCGCCGCCCGCGACGTGCTGGCCGACTCGGGCGACGAGGAACGCGTCGCGCTCGCCGAGGACCCCCTGATCTTCCCGGACGACGCGATGCGCGAGCGGCTCGCGATCGCCCGGGACATCACGGCCGATGAGCGGACCGTTTTCGCGAAGCGCTGGAACTCGATCGTCGGTCTGTGACGGGCACCAGCGTCGCCCCGAGCAGCATGCCGACGGCGATGGCGGTGACGATCGTGACCAGCTTCAGCAGGTCCTGGAAGCCCTCGACGGCATAGCCGCCGGCCAGGGTCGTCAGGCCGCGCATGCCGAGCGACCCGACGGTCAGGGTGAAGAAGCCGGGGAGGAGCAGCACCAGACGGGGCGGCCGGTGCGGCGCGCGGCCCAGCAGTGTCGCCGTGGCCGCCAGCACCGCCGCGGCCACGAAGGTGCCCGCCACCTCGCCCGCGAGCCCGGTGACCAGGGACTGCACACCGACCGTGAGGTAGACCAGGGCGAGCAGGCCCCAGAAGAACCTGCGGGGGACGGCGAAGGCGAGCACCGTGCCCGCCGTGAACACCACCCAGGCCAGGAACAGGGCCCAGCGCGGGAGGTCCGCCTCCGCCGCCACGTCGAAGAGCGCGCGGCGGGAGGTGCCGGTCAGGGCGAGGCCCAGCAGGACGCCGACATAGAGCTGGACCAGCAGGAAGGTCGAGTAGACCAGCCGGACCGCGCCCGTGGTGATCCGGCCGGCGGCGAGTTCGGCGGTGGCCGCGCTCAGGTAGTCGCCCGGGACGAAGAAGAACAGCGCCGGCAGCATGAGCAGGACGGGGCCGCCGTGGGCGGCATCGCCGGCGAAGGCCAGCAGGGTGACGACGGACACCACCGTCGACACGACCACGGGCAGCACCGTGGCCAGTCGCGGGACCCGGTCGGCGGCCACGGCGAGGGTGGCCGCGATCGTCGCGAGTACGGCGGTGGTGCCCACCTCGTACCAGGTCGGCTGCATCAGCGGCGCGAAGCCGAGCGAGAACAGCACGATGCCGAGCAGCTTCAGCCACCACGGGTAGGGCGGCGGGGACTGCTCGATGCGGGCCAGGCGCCGCCCCGCCCCCGGCACGTCCAGGCCTCCCGCCCGGATGTCCGCGACCAGCGGCTTGAGGGCGGTGACCCGGTCGAGCCGGAAGACCTCGGGAAAACCGCGCACGGTGACCGTGCGGGCGCCGTCCCGCGCCGTGACGGTCAGCGCGGCCCCGTCGGGGACGAGCAGGACGTCGGCGTCGCCGCCCAGTCCCCGCGCCGCGGCCCGCACGGTCTCCTCGATGCTCTCGGCGCCCTCCCCGCTGGTGTCGAGCAGCAGCCGGGTCAGCCGGGTCAGGAAGCCGGTGAGCTCGTCCAGTCCAGCGGCGCGTGGGTTCACGGCCCTCTCCCTCCACGCTCCTGGCACCCGCGGCCTCCAGCGTGCTCCGGTCGGGTGGGAGGGGCGATGCCGCGCCGTCCGAACGGGTGAGGGGCGGCGGCCGACGGGTGGTCCCGCCGGACCGTTGACCCGGACGGCCCTGCCCGTCGTGCGTCCGGGTGGCGGCGCCCCGACGCTGACAGAGCCGCTGTCACCCAGCCTTCAGGGAGAGCCCATGGCATCGATGGACGTTCCGGCGGACGTGCCGAGGCAACCGGAGCGAGCCGCCACGAGACCGGCGACGCCGATGATGACGTGGGTGACGCTGGCGCTGATGACCACCGCCTCGGTGGCCAGTCTGCGGGCCGCCCCCACGATGGCCGTGTACGGCCTGGCGTGCGTGTTCCTCTACCTGGTCCCGGCGGTGGTCTTCCTGCTGCCGACCGCGCTGGTCTCGGCGGAGCTGGCCTCGGGATGGTCGGGCGGCGTCTACCGGTGGGTGAGCGAGGGGCTGTCCAAGCCGCTCGGATTCCTCGCGGTGTGGTGCCAGTTCGCGATGACGATCTTCTACTACCCGAGCCTGCTCGGGTTCGTCGCCTCCACCATCGCCTACATCATCGATCCGGCCCTCGCCTCCAGCGGCCCGTACACCGCGATCGTCATCGTGGTCCTCTACTGGACCGGTGTGTGGATCTCCTCGCGCGGCACGAAGGCGCTGGCGGGGCTCGCCAGTTGGGGCCTGATCATCGGCACCCTGATCCCCGGCACCCTGCTCGTGGTCCTCGGCATGGTCTTCCTCGGCCAGGGCAACCCCTCGGCCGCCCCGATGACCGCCTCCCACCTGCTCCCCCAGTGGACCGGTCTGGCGAGCCTCGTCCTGATCGTCAACAACTTCCTGTCGTACTCCGGCATGGAGATGAACGCCGTCCACGTCTCCTCCCTGAAGGACCCGGGGAAGGAGTACCCGAAGTCGATGTTCCTGGCCACGGGCCTGGTGCTGCTGATCTTCATCCTCCCGGCGCTCGCGATCAGCTGGGTCGTTCCCGCCGACCAGCTCAGCCTGACCGCCGGAGTGATGCAGGCCTTCGACGCCTTCTTCTCGTACTTCCACATCGGCTGGCTCACCCCGATCGCCGCCGTCATGCTGATCTCCGCGTCCCTGGCGGGCATGCTGACCTGGCTGGCCGGACCGTCCAAGGGCCTGCTGGAGATCTCCCGCCAGGAGGGCTACCTGCCGCCGTTCCTGCAGCAGCTCAACAAGTACGGCATCCAGCAGAACATCCTGGTCACCCAGGGCGTCGTCACCACCGTCATCGCCCTGGGGTACGCGCTGATCCCCAACGTCTCCAGCGTCTACTGGATCTTCTCGGTCATCACCACGCAGGTGTACCTGATCGTCTACCTGCTGATGTTCGCCGCGGCGATGCGGCTGCGGAAGACCCAGCCCGACCACCCCCGCGGCTACCGGGCCCCCGCCCTCGGCGTCCTGTGCGTCGTCGGCCTGCTCGCCTCCCTTGCCGCGCTCTGCATCGGCTTCGTCCCGAGCTCGCAGTTCGGCAGCGGCAGCGTCTGGCTGTACATCGCCATCGTCGGCGGCGGTCTGCTCATCCTCGGCTTCCTGATCCCCTGGGCCTTCCTGAAGTTCCGCAAGCCGAGCTGGCGCACCGCGGCGGCGGAGCAGAACGGAGACGCGTCATGAGCCCCACCGAATTCGCCTCCCAGCACAAGTGGATCTACATCGGCGCGATCGTGGTGCTGGTCGGCCTGGCCGTCGCCGGTCTCGTGAAGTACGCGACCGTCACGACCTCCAGCCAGTCCGCGGCGAAGGCGAACCAGCTCGCCGACGCCGCGGTGGCGGCCGGCTACCCCCGCCCCGACACCGACGTCATCGAACAGGTCCTCGGCACGGACGGCGGCGTCGTCTGCAAGAGCCCCGCCTCCGCCCTGAAGACGGCGCTCTGGAAGATCAACCTCTCCAACGGGGCCTCCTTCGTCGGGCAGCGGCCGGTCATCGCCGACACCCGTCTGCTGCGCGCCGGGGCCAAGATCCTGGAGATCTACTGCCCGGACAAGCTCGCCGAGATCCAGGAAGAGATCGCCGACCTGAAGACCGACGACACGGTGCGGCCCAAGTGAACCGCCTGGCCACGCCGCTGCTTCGTGGCGCCGCTTCGTGGCGCCGGCCGCCCGGCGCGTGGCCGTCCGGCCGCCTCACCGCGTGACGCGTGACCGCGTGACCGCGTGACCCGTGACCCGTGACGCGTGACCCGTGATCGCCCGGCCGTCCGACCGCCTCACCCCCTCACCGCGTGCCCGGTTCCGCCGTTCCGGGGAACCGAAGCGCGTGGTGCGGGAGTTGGGCGGGTATGGATCATGAACTGAACCCCCTCGTCACCTATGGCCTGTTCGCCGCCTGGGCGCTGCACGACGCAGAGGAGGTGGCCTTCGGGCCGCGCTGGCTGCGGGAGAACCTGCCGCGGCTGAAGGAGCGTTTCCCGGGGGTGCCGGAACAGGTGTGGCGGGCGGCCGGCTCGGTGGACGACCGCGAGTTCCGGGCCGCCGTCGTGGTGATGGCGGTGGTCGTCGGCTCGGCCGCCGTCGCCGGCGGGCGCTCGGGCGGGCGGTCCGCCTTCTACCAGGGGGCGTTGAACGGCTTCGGGCTGCACGGTCTGGTCCACCTCGCCCAGGCGGCCGCCGTGCGCGGGGTCACGCCCGGCTCGGTCACCTCGCCGCTCCTCGTCGTCCCCTTCACCCTGTGGGCCCGCGGCCGGCTTAGGCGGGCCGGGGTGCTGCGGCCCGCGCGGGCCCGGGACGTGGTCACCGGGCTGGCCGTCGCGGCGGGCGCCACGGTCCTCTCGCACACCGTGGCGCGAAAGGTCGCCCCCCGTTTTTGAACGCGTTCATGGTGGGCGTACGCTGCCCTCATGAGCGACACGAACGGGCCGAGAGCCCTCCTCAAGCGCATCCGCGTCTGGCTGGTCGTCTTCATCGTCTGTCTGGTGCTCAGCGGGGCCACCGCCTTCCCGCTGGTCACCGAACTGCGGCTGCTCGACGGCGCCCTGGCCTCCTGGGCCGCCCCCGTCGCCGACGCCCTCCCCGGCCTCGCCGAGTGGATCACCCGGGTACGGACCGGGCTCGAAGGGGCCGACGCGCAGGCCCCGTACCTGCTCTACGGCACCGACTGGCTGGCCTTCGCCCACCTCGTCATCGCCGTCGCCTTCTACGGGCCCTACCGCGACCCGGTCCGCAACATCTGGGTGATCGAGTTCGGCATGATCGCCTGCGTCGGGATCGTCCCGCTCGCCCTGATCTGCGGACCGGTCCGCGGCATCCCCTTCTGGTGGTCGGTGATCGACATGTCCTTCGGGGTCCTCGGCATCCTGCCGCTGCTCGTCGTACGCCGGCTGATCAAGCGCCTCGAAGCGCTGGAGACCGCTCCCGTGGTCACTTCGACGGCAGGCCGTACGTCGCCAGCATGATGTTCATGGCGACCTTGTTCATGTCCTTGCCCTTGGCGTCGGTGGAGTTGACGCTGTAGACGAGGGTCCGCTCGCCGTGGCGGGTCGAGGCGATGGCCGTGTTGTAGCCCCAGCGGCCGCCCGTCTTGCCCCACACCTCGCGCCCGCCCAGCTTCTTCATCGACAGGCCCACCGCGTAAGCGGCCGGGGCGCCGGTCGTGACGTCCGCGACCTTCGGCAGCGTGAACATCTCCTCCAGGAGCGGTCTGCGCACCACCCGCCCGGCGAACAGGGCCTTCGTGAACCGCTCCAGGTCCGCGGTGGTGGAGATCAGGTCGCCGGCCGCCCAACCGTCCGTCGCGCCCCACACGCTGACGTCGCGCAGGCCGGTCGTCCCGTCCTCCAGCCGCATCCGCTGGTAGCCGTGGTTGTGCCGGCCCTCGATCCGCGGGCTCGTGCCCGGGAGGTACGTGTCGCGCAGGCCGAGCGGCCGCAGCACCCGCGCCGTGACCTGGTGCTCGTACGATTCGCCCGTGACGCGCTCGACGATCAGGCCGGCGATCGTGTAGCCGATGTTCAGGTAGTGCTGCTTCTCGCCGGGAGCGAACTCGCGCGGCTGCGAGGTCGCCGAGCGCACCAGGTCCCGCGGGTCGTACGTGACGAAGCGGCGCGCGTACCACTCCTCGACCGTCTCGCCCGGCAGGTTCGCGGCCGGGATGCCGTGGGTGTGGTTGAGCAACTGCCGTACCGTGACCCCCTCGTACGCGGCCGGGATCAACTCCGGCAGATACGAGCGGGCGGAGCGGTCCAGGTCGATCCGGCCCTCCCCGGCCAGCTGCAGGACGACCGCCGCGGTGAACACCTTGGTCACCGAGCCGGCCCGGAAGCGGGCGCCCGGGTCCGCCGGACGGCGGGACTTCACGTCGTGCACACCGGCGCTGCCCTGCCAGGCGCCCTCCGAGCCGCCGACCCGGACCAGGGCCGCCGTCGCGTCCTCCGACGGGAGGCCCGCGACGGCCGCCTCCAGCCCGGCGAAGGGGGCGGCGGCCGGTGCCGCGACCGCCGGAGCGAGGGGCGCGGCGCCCGCCGGCAGCACCGCGGGGCCCGCGGCGACGCCCAGGACCAGGGCGGTGGCGAGCAGGGTGCGGGTGGTGTTCCTCATGGTCGACTCCGTGGGTGTGAACCGTTGTTCTCGATGGCTCCATCCTGCTGACCTGCGGCGATCCGCGGATCGCCCGCACCGGCGGTCTGTGCCCGCCTAGTTTCTCGCCCGCCCGGGGGAGGCACCCGCGCCGCCGCCTCCCCCGGCCGGGGGAGCGCCCGCCGCGACGAGGCCCGTCTCGTACGCGCAGATCACCGCCTGGATCCGGTCCCGCAGTCCCAGCTTCGCGAGCACGTTCCCCACGTGCGTCTTCACGGTGTGGTCGCTCACCACCAGCTCGGCCGCGATCTCCGCGTTCGACAGGCCCCGCGCGAGCAGCAGCAGCGTCTCCCGCTCCCGCGCCGTCAGCACGTCCAGCCGCGGATCGGTCCGCCGGGGACCGCCGGAGGTGTACTGCTCCACGAGCCGCCGGGCCACCGACGGGGCCAGCAGCGACTCGCCCCCGGCCACCACCCGCACCGCGTGCACCAGGTCGTCCCTGCGCACGTCCTTCAGGAGGAAGCCGCTGGCGCCCGCGTGCAGCGCCTCGTACACGTACTCGTCCGAGTCGAAGGTCGTCAGCATCACCGTCCGGCAGGAGGACTCGGCGGAGATGATCCGGCACGCCTCGATGCCGTCCATCCGGGGCATCCGGATGTCCAGGAGCGCGACATCGGGCCGGTGCCGCCGCACCGCCGCCACGGCCTCGGCGCCGTCGCCGACCTCGGCCACGACCTCGATGTCCTCCTGGACGTCGAGGATCAGGGCGAAACCGCTGCGCACCAGCTCCTGGTCGTCCGCCACCACCACGCGCAGCGTCATCCCCGCACCTTCCGCATGTCCCGCTCCTCCAGCGGGAGCACCGCCCGCAGTTCGAAACCCCGCCCGTCCGGGCCCGGCCCGGACGACGCCGTACCGCCGTGGGCGGCCGCGCGCTCGCGCACGCCGATCAGGCCGTGTCCGCCGGCACCCCCGGGCCGCGGCCCGCGCCCGTCGTCCGTCACCCGGACCTCCACCTCGCCCCGGCCGTAACCGAGGCGCACCGACACCGAGCCGGCCCGCGCGTGCTTGACCACGTTCGTCAGCGCCTCCTGCACGATCCGGAACACGGTCGCCCCGGTCGCGGCGGGCAGCGGGCGCACGGTGCCCTCCGTCGCGTACCGCACGTCGAGCCCTCCGCCCCGCACCCGCTCGACGAGACCCGGCAGTTCGCCGATGCCCGGCTGCGGGTCCCGGGGCGCGGCGGACGAGCCCTCGTCCCGCAACAGCCCCAGCATGCCGCGCAGTTGCACCATGGCGTCACGGCCCGTCTCGGAGATCGCGTCGAAGGCCGCCTCCGCCCGCTCGGGCGCCACCCGCACCGCGGGCGGGCCGGCCTCCGCCTGCACGATCATCAGGCTCACCGCGTGCGACAGGATGTCGTGCATCTCCCGTGCGATCCGGGCCCGTTCACGAGCCGCGGCCCGCTCCGCCTCGACCCGGTGCTCCCGCTGCCGGGCCTCCGTGAGCCGGCCGAAGACGTACGCGGCCCCGAACACGAAGAGGGAGAAGGTCAGTTCGCGCGCCGACTGGGTGTTGAGCCAGACCGAGACGGGTACCGCGACCAGCATCAGCAGCCCCGTCACCAGGCGCTTCCACGGCGGTGACAGCACGGCGATCGTGTAGACGCTCACCAGTCCGGTGTACGGCAGCGGCTGTCCCGGGCCCTCCAGGGCGAGCCGGTAGAGCGCACTGGCCGCCAGCATCGCCAGGAGCACCGCCAGCGGCGCCCGCCGCCGCCACACCAGCGGCACGACCATGAGGGTGGTCAGCCCGTACGCCGGCCAGGTCGCCGGCTCCAGCTCGGGCGGGCGCGGCACCACGAACGGCATGGTCATGGCCGCCTGCACGAGCAGCGCCAGCCCGATGTCGACGGCCCACGGATTGGCCGCGGCCCAGCCGCGGAGCTCCCCGATCCGCCGTCTTCCCCCCTCCCGCATTACGGCTTGTGGCCCACCGCGCCGAACTGCGCCACCTCGGCTGCGTCCGGGGCGCCCCAGCGCGCGCACGACACGATGCCGGGTTCCAGGATGTCGAGGCCCTCCAGGAAGCCCGCGAACTCCTCCCGGCCGCGCGCCGTGATCGGCGGGGTCGCGTGGGTGTTCCAGAACTCCATGGCGGCCACGTTCGCCTCCCCGCCGAGGTCGGCGTCGTACGTCGGGTGGGTCAGCACGAGATGGCTGCCCGAGGGGACCGCGGCCATCAGGGTCCGTACGATCGCCCGGGCCTCGTCGGTGTCCAGGACGAAGTTGAGGATGCCGAGCATCAGGACCGCCACCGGCCGCGACAGGTCGAGCGTCCGGGCGGCCGCCGCCAGGATCTTCTCCGGGTCGCGGGCGTCCGCGTCCACGTACTCCGTGGCGCCCTCCGCCGAGCCGGTGAGCAGCGCCCGGGCGTGGGTCAGGACGATCGGGTCGTTGTCGACGTAGACGATCCGCGCGTCCGGGGCGACCCGCTGGGCCACCTCGTGGGTGTTGTCGGCCGTCGGCAGCCCCGTGCCGATGTCCAGGAACTGGCGCATCCCCGCGTCGGCCGTCAGGTGGGTCACCGCCCGCCCCAGGAAGGCCCGGTCCGCTCGGGCCACGGCCCCGATGCTCGGGTGGAACGACGTCACCTGGTCGCCGACGGCCCGGTCCACCGGATAGTAGTCCTTGCCGCCCAGCCAGTAGTTCCACACACGGGCGTTGTGCGCGATGTCGGTGCGGATCCTGTCGGTCATTCACGGACCTTTCGCAGTACGGCCGTCAGCGCGTCGACGCGATTGGTCGTGATCGAGTCGACTCCGTTCCGGATCAGCTTACGCATGTTGCGTTTCGTGTCCGGTGTCCAGACGGAGACGAGGAGTCCGTCCCGGTGCACCCGGTCCACGAGCTGTCGACCGGCCAGCCCGAAACGGTAGTTGAGCCACTTGGGGCGCACCGCGTCGAGCAGGACGGGGCGGGGCGGGGCCACGCTGTTCCAGGTCAGCGCGATCTCCGCGTTCGGGTCCGCGGCCCGGACGTGCAGCATGGCCGTGCCGCCCGCGCAGTAGTAGACGCGCTCGCCGGCACCGCACTCGCGGACCGTGCCCACGATCGTGCGGACCGAGCCCGCGTCCCCGCCCGGCAGGTCCAGCATCAGCCGCCCCGCACCGGCGGCGATCAGGGTCTCGCGGAGGGTCGGCACCCCGCCGTCGGTCAGCTCCGCCAGTTGCGAAACGGTGAGGGAGGTGAGCGGCCGTTCGTGGCCCCAGAGGCGTTTCAGGGTGTCGTCGTGCAGCAGCACCGGGACGCCGTCCTTGGTGAGCCGGACGTCGACCTCCACCGCGTCCGCGCCCCGCGCGATCGCCGACAGGACCGAGGGGATGGTGTTCTCGCGGACGCGGTAGGGGTCACCGCGGTGGGCTACGACAGTGAGAGGGGCCATGCCCTCATTCTGCTGAGGTTCAGCGCGCCAGCCACTGCTCCGTGTACGTGTCGATCTCCTCGATGATGCGGGCCTTGCCGGCCTCGTCCAGGAAGGAGGCCTCGACCGCGTTCTTCGCGAGGGCGGCCAGACCGCCCTCGTCCAGGTCGAGCAGCCGGGCGGCGACCGCGTACTCGTTGTTCAGGTCGGAGCCGAACATCGGCGGGTCGTCGCTGTTGATCGTCACCAGCACGCCGGCCTCCACCATCTGCCTGAGCGGGTGGTCCTCCAGGCGCTCCACCGCGCGCGTGGCGATGTTGGAGGTCGGGCAGACCTCCAGGGCGATGCGGTGCTCGGCCAGATGCTTGAGGAGCTCCGGGTCCTGGACCGAGCTGGTGCCGTGACCGATGCGCTCCGCGCCCAGGTCGTTCAGGGCGTCCCAGATCGTCTGAGGGCCCGTGGTCTCGCCCGCGTGCGGGACGGAGCGCAGGCCGGCCGCGCGGGCCCGGTCGAAGTACGGCTTGAACTGCGGACGCGGCACGCCGATCTCCGGGCCGCCGAGGCCGAACGAGACCAGGCCCTCCGGGTGCAGGTCGACCGCCAGGCGCGCGGTCTCCTCCGCCGCCTCCAGGCCCGCCTCGCCGGGGATGTCGAAGCACCAGCGGAGAATCACGCCGAGCTCCTTCTCCGCCGCCACGCGGGCGTCCTCGATCGCCGCCATGAAGGCGTGCTCGTCGATGCCGCGACGGGTGGAGCTGTACGGGGTGATGGTCAGCTCCGCGTAGCGGATGTTCTGCCGGGCCATGTCCCGGGCGACCTCGTAGGTCAGCAGCCGTACGTCCTCGGGGGTGCGCACCAGGTCCACGACGGAGAGGTAGACCTCGATGAAGTGCGCGAAGTCGGTGAAGGTGAAGTAGTCGGCGAGGGCGTCCGGGTCCGTCGGGACCTTGGAGTCCGGGTGCCGGGCGGCCAGCTCGGAGACGATCCGGGGCGAGGCGGAGCCCACGTGGTGGACGTGCAGCTCGGCCTTGGGAAGCCCGGCGATGAAGGAATGCAGGTCGGTCATCACGTCATCGTAGGCCGGGACCTTCCCCCGGAAGGACGAGGTCGTAGCATGGCGTGACCACGATGGGGGAGGCCCATGTCCGAGAACAACGACCAGCCGGTGGACCCGTGGGCGCCGCCGAACCAGGACGGCGTCGAACTGAGCAAGCCCGCAGCGGGCACCCCGGGCGGGGCCGTGCCGCCGCCCGTGCACAACCAGCCGACCGTGGCGTCGATGCCCGGCGTCGAGCTCCCGCCCCCGCCGGCCGCGCCCGGGGGCGGCTTCGGCTACCCGACCGCGCCCGCCGCGCCGCAGCAGCCGGGGTACGGCTATCCGGCCGCGCCGCCGTCGCCGTACGGCGGCTACGGAGCGGGGTACGGGCAGCCGGGCTGGGGGGCGTCGCCCTCCAACGGCATGGGGACCGCGGCCATGGTGCTCGGCATCATCGCCGTGGTCGGCTTCTGCTTCTACGGTCTGGGGACGGTGCTGGGCATCCTGGCGCTGATCTTCGGCGTCATCGGTCTCAAGAAGGCCAACCGGGGCGAGGCGACCAACCGGGGCATGGCGATCGCGGGCATCGTGCTCGGCGCGATCGGCGCCCTGGTGAGCTCGGTCTTCCTGGGCTTCATCATCTGGGCCATCGCCAACGAGGACTCCCTGAGCGACAGCTCCGACGACCCCTGGGCCACGTCCCTGGTCGTCGACGCGCGCGGACAGGACGCCCGGGCCCGGTGACACGGGGGCGGCGCGGGGGCCGCTCCCCGCGTCCCGCCCGTCCCGCGTCGCGGGCCCGCCCCCTTCGACGCGGCCCGCGCCGCCCGTCAGGGCAGCCCGCCCATTCGACGCGGCCCGCGCCGCCCATCAGGGCAGCCCGGTCCCCTCTCGCCCGCCCGAGCCGTGACCGGGATCACCGCAGCCGCTTGCGCGCCTCCATGAGCGCGAAGCCCAGCAGGTTCAGGCCCCGCCAGCGGTCGGGGTGCCACGCCTCCGGGGCGTCCGCCGCCAGACCGATGCCCCAGATCCGGTCGAGGGGGCTCGCCTCCACCAGGACGCGGGAACCCGTGCCGAGCAGATACGAACGGAGTGCCTCGTCCGAGGCGAACTTGTGCACACTGCCGGCCACGACGATGTCGTAGCGCCGCTCCGCCCAGGTCCGCTCGTCGAAGTTCCGGACCAGCCGGCCCGCCTTCTTCGCCTCCGCGGGCGACCGCGCGGAGAGGGCCGCCGCCTCCGCCTCCGCGTCGCCGAAGAGCCGCGCCTTCCCGGCCATCATCCAGTGCTCCGCCGTCGCGTACCGCACGCCGTCCACCACGAACGGTGAGGGCCACCACTGGCTGAGACAGCTCGCCGAGAGCTGTCCGTCAGGGCGCGGACGATGACCCCAGAAGTGCAGCCACTTGAGTGGCTCGCCGCGTCTGACCTGCTCCTTCAGTCGTTCCAGTTCGCTCATGCATGCCACTGTTTCAGTTGCCACGGACAGTCCGTACGGCAATTTCCCGCCGTCCTCGACACTTGGTCGACCGATTCCGTCGCGTAACCAAAAGGCAACAACGGAATCCCTTGTTGGACCTGGTGCCCTCTGTCAGGATCGGCACTCAACTCGAGCTGGAACAACGGAGAGCGTGATGGGCAACCGCTTCCAGGTGTCGGACCGTTTCGCGGACGGCGCGCAGTACATCGGGGGGCGGCTCCGCCCCGGGACCTCGGAGGACCGGCACAGCGTCATCGACCCGGCGACCGGGGAGATCGTCTACACGTACACCCTCGCCTCGACGGACGACGTCGACGCGGCCGTCGCCGCCGCCAAGGCGGCGTTCCCCGGCTGGGCGGGTGCCACCCCCGGCGAGCGGTCGGACGCCCTGCACCGGTTCGCCGGACTGCTGGCCGAGCGGGCGGACGACTTCGCCCGGGTGGAGTCCCTCCAGTGCGGCAAGCCCCTCAAGCTGACGACCGAGTTCGACGTGCCGGGGACCGTGGACAACACGGCCTTCTTCGCGGGCGCCGCCCGGCACCTCCAGGGACAGTCGGCCGGGGAGTACAGCGGGGACCACACCTCGTACGTCCGGCGTGAGGCGATCGGCGTGGTCGGCTCCATCGCGCCGTGGAACTACCCGCTGCAGATGGCGGCCTGGAAGATCCTTCCGGCCATCGCCGCGGGCAACACCATCGTGCTGAAGCCGGCCGAGCTGACGCCGCTGACCTCGCTGATGTTCGCGCAGGCCGCGACGGACGCCGGGATCCCCGACGGTGTCGTCAACGTGGTCACCGGAGCCGGCCGGGTCGCCGGCGAGCACCTGGTCGGGCACCCGGACGTCGTCATGACCTCGTTCACCGGGTCCACCCCGGTCGGCAAGCGGGTCGCGGAGATCGCGACCTCCACCCTGAAGCGGCTCCACCTGGAACTGGGCGGCAAGGCGCCGTTCGTCGTCTTCGACGACGCCGACCTGGAGGCCGCCGCCCACGGCGCCGTCGCCGCCTCGCTCATCAACAGCGGGCAGGACTGCACCGCCGCGACCCGGGCCTATGTGCAGCGCCCGCTCTTCGACGCCTTCGTCGCGCGGGTCGCCGAGCTCATGGAGTCGGTGCGGCTGGGGGACCCGTTCGACCCGTCCACCGACCTCGGCCCGCTCATCAGCCACGCGCAGCGCGACCGGGTCGCCGGTTTCGTGGAGCGGGCCCGCGGCTACGCCACGGTCGTCACCGGCGGCGAAGCCCCTGGCGGCGACCTGAAGGACGGCGCATATTATCGGCCGACCCTGATCACCGGAGCCCCGCAGGACAGCGAGGTCGTGCAGTCGGAGATCTTCGGACCGGTCCTGGTGGCCCTGCCCTTCGACAGCGACGACGAGGGCATCCGGCTCGCCAACGACACCCCGTACGGACTCGCCGCCTCCGCCTGGAGCCGCGACGTCTACCGGGCGAACCGGGCCACCCGCGAGATCAAGGCCGGCTGCGTCTGGGTCAACGACCACATCCCGATCATCAGCGAGATGCCGCACGGGGGCTACAAGGCCTCCGGCTTCGGAAAGGACATGTCGGCGTACTCCTTCGAGGAGTACACGCAGGTCAAGCACGTGATGTACGACAACACGGCGGTGGCGGCCAAGGACTGGCACCGCACGATCTTCGGGGACCGATAGCCGAGAGCCGTTCGACCAGCGGCGAACCCATCCCGAAAGGGCACAGCGCATGGAGCAGTACCAGTCGGACAGCCTGTCCGCCGCGCAGACAGCGGCGATGCGGCGCAGCCTCCTGAGCGGCCGGGGCGCGCTCACCCGCCGCTCGCTGCTGCGGGCGGGCGGCGTCGGCGCCCTCACCGTCGGCGGGCTCGCCGGCCTGACCGCCTGCGGCATCCCGCCCGCCAAGCGGGACGGGCAGGGCGGCCCCGCCTCCACCGACTTCTCGGCCAAGGAGAAGACGGTGAACTTCTCCAACTGGACCGAGTACATGGACGTCGGCGAGGACGAGAAGTCCCGCCCCACGCTGGAAGCCTTCGCCAAGCGGACCGGGATCAAGGTCAAGTACACCGAGGACATCAACGACAACGTCGAGTTCTTCGGCAAGATCAAGCCGCAGCTCGCGGCCGGCCAGGACACCGGCCGCGACCTGATCTGCGTGACCGACTGGCTGGCCGCCCGGATGATCCGGCTGGGCTGGGCGCAGAAGCTCGACGCGGCGCACCTGCCCAACGCGTACGCCAACCTGTCGACGCAGTTCCGGCGGCCCGACTGGGACCCGGGCCGGGCCTACTCGTACCCCTGGACCGGCATCTCCACCGTCATCGCCTACAACGTGAAGGCGACCGGCGGGAAGAAGGTCGACTCCGTCTCCCAGCTGCTCGACGACCCGGCCCTCAAGGGGCGCGTCGGCTTCCTGACGGAGATGCGCGACTCGGTCGGCATGACGCTGCTCGACATGGGCAAGGACCCCGGCTCCTTCACCGACGCCGACTACGACGCCGCCCTGGGACGGCTGCAGAAGGGCGTCGACAAGAAGCAGATACGCCGCTTCACCGGCAACGACTACACCTCCGACCTCGACAAGGGCGACCTCGCGGCCTGCCTCGCCTGGGCCGGCGACATCATCCAGCTCCAGGCCGACAACCCGGACATCAGGTTCGCCATCCCGTCCGCCGGCTACATCACGTCCAGCGACAACCTGCTCGTCCCGGCCAACGCCCGGCACAAGGCCAACGCCGAGAAGCTCATCGACTACTACTACGAGCTCCCGGTGGCCGCGCAGCTCGCCGCGTACATCAACTACGTGTGCCCGGTCGACGGCGTGAAGGACGAGCTCGCCAAGATCGACCCCGCGCTCGCGAACAACACGCTGATCGTCCCCGACAAGGCGATGGCCAGGAAGTCGCACGCCTTCCGCTCGCTCAGCAGCGCGGAGGAGACGGCGTACGAGGAGAAGTTCGCCAAGCTCATCGGCGCCTGAGTCCGTCGTCCACTCCCTCACCAACACCGGGACCGCAACCCATGACTGACAAGAACACCGGCGGCGACGTCCGACTCACCGGCATCAGCAAGTCCTACGGCTCCTTCACCGCCGTGCACCCCCTCGACCTGACGGTCCCGCAGGGCTCCTTCTTCGCCCTGCTCGGCGCCTCCGGCTGCGGCAAGACCACGACGCTGCGCATGATCGCCGGTCTGGAGGACCCGACGACGGGCACCGTCTTCCTCGGCGACCGCGACGTCACCGACCTCCCGCCGTACAAGCGGCCGGTGAACACCGTCTTCCAGTCCTACGCGCTCTTCCCGCACATGGACATCACCGAGAACATCGCCTTCGGCCTGCGCCGGCGCGGCATCAAGTCGGTGAAGAAGCAGGTCGACGACATGCTGGAGCTCGTGCAGCTCGGCGACAAGGCCCGGCACAAGCCGCACCAGCTCTCCGGCGGCCAGCAGCAGCGCGTCGCCGTGGCCCGCGCCCTCATCAACCACCCGCAGGTCCTGCTGCTCGACGAGCCGCTCGGTGCGCTCGACCTCAAGCTGCGCCGCCAGATGCAGCTGGAGCTCAAGCGCATCCAGACCGAGGTCGGCATCACCTTCGTCCACGTCACCCACGACCAGGAGGAGGCCATGACCATGGCCGACCAGGTCGCGGTGATGAACGGCGGCCGGGTCGAGCAGCTGGGCGCCCCCGCCGATCTGTACGAGAACCCGCAGACGACCTTCGTGGCCAACTTCCTCGGGACCTCGAACCTGATCGAGGCCGAGGTCGTCGAGACCGGTTCCGACGTCCTGGCCACCGCGGGCGGCAGCAAGCTCCGCGTCCCCGGCGAGCGCTGTACGGACGCCGTCCGCGTGGGCGGCAAGGTGCTCGTGGGCGTGCGCCCCGAGAAGATCTCGCTGGCGCACGCCGACGACGCGGGCGAGATAGCCGACGGCCGCAACCGGGTCACCGGCCGGATCGCCGACTCCTCCTTCATCGGCGTCTCCACCCAGTACGTGGTGAACTCGCCGGCCGGCGCGGAGCTCCAGGTCTACGAGCAGAACGTCGAGAGGGACGCGCGGCTGCGGCCGGGCGCCGAGGTCGTCCTGCACTGGAACCCGGCGCACACCTTCGGCCTCGACGCCGCCCAGGACATCGACGCGGGCGTGGAGACGGTGGAGGACTCCCTGTGAGCGACGCACACGGGGCCACCGGCCCGCAGCCGACGACGATGCCCGGGCCTCCGAGCCTCGCGGGCGGAGAAGCGAACGAAGGAGACGGGGTATGAGCGCGACCCTCGTGAAGGAGGAGGCGGCGCCGCCGGCCGAGGAGCCGGTGCTGCGCAAGCCCTCCACGCGCAAGCGGCTGGTGCCGTACTGGCTGCTGCTGCCCGGCATCGTGTGGCTGCTGGTCTTCTTCGCGCTGCCGATGGTCTACCAGGCCTCGACCTCGGTCCAGACCGGCTCGCTGGAGAAGGGCTTCGAGGTCACCTGGCACTTCCAGACCTACTGGGACGCCTTCCAGGAGTACTGGCCGCAGTTCGTCCGCTCGCTGCTCTACGCGGGCACCGCGACCCTGCTCTGCCTGCTGCTCGGCTACCCGCTGGCGTACCTGATCGCCTTCAAGGCCGGGCGCTGGCGGAACCTGCTGCTCGTCCTCGTCATCGCGCCGTTCTTCACCAGCTTCCTCATCCGCACGCTGGCCTGGAAGACGATCCTCGCGGACGACAGCCTGGTCGTCGACGCGCTCAACACGCTGCACGTCCTCGACGTGACCGGCTGGCTCGGCTGGACCGAGGGCGACCGGGTGCTCGCCACCCCGATGGCGGTGGTCTGCGGTCTCACGTACAACTTCCTGCCCTTCATGATCCTGCCGCTCTACACCTCCCTGGAGCGGATCGACGGCCGGCTGCACGAGGCGGCGCAGGACCTCTACGCCTCGCCCGCCACCACCTTCCGCAAGGTGACCTTCCCGCTCTCCATGCCGGGCGTCGTCTCCGGCACGCTGCTCACCTTCATCCCGGCGAGCGGTGACTACGTCAACGCCGAACTGCTCGGCTCGACCGACACCAAGATGGTCGGCAACGTCATCCAGTCGCAGTTCCTGCGGGTCCTGGACTATCCGACGGCCGCCGCCCTGTCGTTCATCCTCATGGCGATCGTGCTGCTCATGGTCACCGTCTACATCCGCCGGGCGGGAACGGAGGACCTGGTCTGATGCGTTGGATCCGACAGCACCTCGTCGTGATCGCGGGCCTGCTCACGCTCGCCTACATGATCCTGCCGAACGTCGTGGTCATGGTGTTCTCGTTCAACAAACCGAACGGGCGCTTCAACTACGCGTGGCAGCAATTCTCCCTGGACGCCTGGAAGGACCCCTGCGGCGTCGCCGACATGTGCGAGTCGCTCACGCTCTCGCTCCAGCTCGCCGCGTGGGCGACCGTCGGCGCGGTCGTCCTCGGCACGATGATCGCCTTCGCGCTGGTCCGCTACCGCTTCCGGGCGCGCGGCGCGATCAACTCGCTGATCTTCCTGCCGATGGCGATGCCCGAGGTCGTCATGGCCGCCTCGCTGCTCACCCTGTTCCTGAACATGGGCGCCGAGCTGGGCTTCTGGACGGTCCTGATCGCCCACATCATGTTCTGTCTGTCGTTCGTCGTGACGGCGGTCAAGGCGCGCGTGATGTCCATGGACCCGCGCCTGGAGGAGGCCGCGCGCGACCTCTACGCGGGACCGGTGCAGACCTTCCTGCGGGTCACGCTGCCGATCGCGGCGCCCGGCATCGCGGCCGGCGCGCTGCTCGCCTTCGCGCTGTCGTTCGACGACTTCATCATCACCAACTTCAACGCGGGCTCCACCGTGACCTTCCCCATGTTCGTCTGGGGCTCGGCACAGCGCGGAACCCCCGTTCAGATCAACGTCATCGGCACCGCGATGTTCGTCCTTGCGGTACTGGTGGTCGTGGCCGGGCAAATCGTTACGAACCGGCGTAAGAAGACAGCAACGGCCTGACCGGCAGCCGGTCAGGCACCGAAGGAGTTGGAAACCATGGCCCCAGTCGCCATGCGTCTCGCTGCACAATCTCTCTCCGACGCCCAGCCCGTCCCCTTCTGGCTGGAAGACCCCGGCAAGCCCGGAGCCCTGCCCGCCCTCGCCGGCCCCGAGCGGTGCGACCTGCTCGTGGTGGGCGGCGGCTACAGCGGACTGTGGACCGCGCTCCTCGCCAAGGAGCGCGACCCCTCCCGGGATGTCGTCCTGCTCGAAGGCCGCGAGGTGGGCTGGGCCGCCTCGGGCCGGAACGGCGGCTTCTGCGCCGCCTCGCTGACACACGGCCTCGGCAACGGACTCGCCCGCTGGCCGGGCGAGCTCGCCAAGCTGGAGCGCATGGGCGAGCAGAACCTCGACGCCATCGAGGAGGCCGTCTCCCGCTACGCGCTGGACTGCGACTTCGAGCGCACCGGCGAGATCGACGTCGCCACCGAGGCCTATCAGGTCGACGAGCTCCACGAGGTGTACGAGGAGGCCGACCGGCTCGGGCTGGCCGGCGGCCTGGAGCTCCTGGACCGCGACGCGCTCCGCGCCGAGGTCGACTCGCCGACCTTCCTGGGCGGCCTCTGGGACCGCCGCGGCGTCGCCATGCTGAACCCGGCGAAGCTGGCCTGGGGGCTCAAGCGGGCCTGCCAGGACCTGGGCGTGCGGATCTACGAGAACACCCCGGCGCTCGACCTGGTCCCGGCGGGCGGCGGCATGGCCGTGCGCACCCCCTACGGCCGGGTCGCGGCCCGCCGGGTCGCCCTCGGCACCAACGTCTTCCCCTCGCTGGTCAAGCGGGTGCGGCACTACACCGTCCCGGTGTACGACTACGCCCTGATGACGGAGCCGCTGAGCGCCGAGCAGCTGGCCGCCGTCGGCTGGAAGAACCGGCAGGGACTCGGCGACTCCGCCAACCAGTTCCACTACTTCCGGATCACCGCCGACCACCGCATCCTGTGGGGCGGCTACGACGCCGTCTACCGCTTCGGCGGCAAGGTGGCGGCGGAGATGGACCACCGCCCGGAGACGTACCTCAAGCTGGCCCAGCACTTCTTCACCTGCTTCCCGCAGTTGGAGGGCCTGCGCTTCAGTCACGCCTGGGGCGGCGCGATCGACACCTGCTCGCGCTTCTCGGCCTTCTTCGGCACGGCGCACCAGGGCAAGGTGGCGTACGCGGCCGGCTACACGGGGCTCGGCGTGGGCGCGACCCGCTTCGGCGCGGACGTGATGCTGGACCTGCTGGCCGGGGAGCGGACCGAACGGACCGAGCTGGAGATGGTGCGGTCCAAGCCGCTGCCGTTCCCGCCGGAGCCGATCGCCTGGGCGGGCATCGGGCTCACCAAGTGGTCGCTCGCGCGCGCCGACGAGAACGGCGGACGACGGAACCTGTGGCTGAAGACCATGGACCGACTGGGGCTCGGCTTCGACAGCTGACCCTGGTGGTGTGACGCAGGTCACAACTCGCGGGTAAAGGAACCCGCGTCATAGTCGCGAGGGAGCGCCCTCTCTCCGTGTGGACACCGCAAGCGGCGGGTCCCTGCGGAGAGAGGGCTTTCGTGATGACGGGTACGGGGACGGGTTCGGGACTCGGGGCGGGTTCGGGTGGCGGTCCGGGCGGCGGGCCGGCGGTCAGGGCCGTGGTGGAGTGGCTCGCCTCGGTCGCGCCGGACCCCGAGGCCTGCCGCTGGGAGTGGGAGCGCAATCCGCACGGGGTCGCGCTGCTGCCCGCCGGCCGCCGCTGGGACGTGCTGATCCTGCCGGCCCCGCTCGGGCGTCCCACCCTCGACGTGCTGGCCCGGCTCGTGGACCGGCCCGGTCCGGTCCTGGGTGACCTCGACGACGCCCGGACGGGCTTCTTCGTGCCGCCGGGCACCGCCGCGCGCTGGCTCGGCACCGGGGTGCGCGGTGCAGGTGCCGGGTCCTGGATCGTCGTCCCGCATCCCGGCCGGGTGGCGGGCGGCGTGCGCTGGCTGGTGGCGCCGGACGCGGCCGGCACGCTCACGGACACCGCGCTGCTCGAACGGGCGATGCACGAGGCCGCGGCCCTGCTCGCCCGCGGGGGAGGGGGGATCGGAGCGGTCTGACCGGAGGTGCCTTCCGTGCAGAGGTCTTGACCACTCGATTGGTCTGGACCATGCTGTGGCGCGCTCCACTCGATTCCCCCCATGCCCGGAGGCAGTTGTGGACCGCACCAGACCCCTGACCCTCGCCCTGGCGGGCCTGCTCGCCGCCGGCGGCCTCGTGGCGCTGACCCCCTCGGCCCACGCCGCCGACACCGAACTCGCCCGCAACGGAGGCTTCGAGTCCGGACTCGACGGCTGGAGCTGCACCGCCGGCAGCGGCGCCGTCGTCGGCAGCCCCGTGCACGCCGGGGCGAAGGCCCTGCAGGCCACCCCGGCCGGCAGCGACAACGCCAAGTGCTCCCAGACCGTCACCGTCAAGCCGAACTCCACCTACACGCTGAGCGGTTGGGTCCGCGGCAGCTACGTCTACCTCGGCGCCTCCGGCACCGGCACCACCGACGTCTCCACCTGGACCCAGTCCGCCCCCGACTGGCAGCGGCTCACCAGTACCTTCACCACCGGCCCCTCGACGAGCTCGGTCACGATCTACACCCACGGCTGGTACGGCACCGGCGCCTACGTCGCCGACGACCTCTCCCTGCTCGGCCCCGGCGGCGACCCGGTCCGGACACCCGCCACCCCCACCGGCCTCACCGCGGGCGCGCCCACCTCCACCTCGGTGACGCTGACCTGGCCGGCCGTCGCCGGCGCCGACTCCTACAAGGTGTACAAGTCCGGCGCTCTGCTCGCGACCGTCACCGGCACCTCGTACACCGCCACCGGTCTCGCGCCCGCCACCGCCTACAGCTTCCAGGTCTCGGCGGCGAACAGCGCGGGCGAGTCGGCCAGGTCGGCCGCCGTCGCCGTCACCACCACCTCGGGGGGCGGCGGCAACCCCGGCGGACAGCTGCCCGCCCACGCCCTCGTCGGCTATCTCCATGCCAGCTTCGCCAACGGCTCCGGATACACCCGCATGACCGACGTCCCCGACTCCTGGGACGTCGTCAACCTCGCCTTCGGCGAGCCGACCTCGGTGACCTCCGGTGACATCCGCTTCAGGCTGTGCCCCGTGACGGAGTGTCCGAACGTCGAGTCCGAGGCGGACTTCAAGGCCGCCATCAAGGCCAAGCAGGCCGCGGGCAAGAAGGTCCTCATCTCCATCGGCGGCCAGAACGGGCAGGTCCAGCTGGCCACCACCGCCGCGCGTGACACCTTCGTCGCCTCGGTGTCGAAGATCATCGACGACTACGGCCTGGACGGTCTGGACATCGACTTCGAGGGGCACTCCCTCGCGCTCCAGACCGGCGACACCGACTTCCGCAACCCGACCAGCCCGGTCGTCGTCAACCTCATCTCGGCCGTGAAGGCCCTCAAGGCCAAGTACGGCCCGACGTTCGTGCTCACCATGGCCCCGGAGACCTTCTTCGTCCAACTCGGCTACCAGTACTACGGATCCGGTCCCTGGGGCGGCCAGGACCCGCGCGCCGGCGCCTACCTCCCGGTCATCCACGCCCTGCGCGACGACCTCACCCTGCTGCACGTCCAGGACTACAACTCGGGCTCCATCATGGGCCTCGACAACCAGTACCACTCCATGGGCGGCGCCGACTTCCACATCGCCATGACCGACATGCTGCTCACCGGCTTCCCGGTCGCCGGCAACACCGACCGCGTCTTCCCGGCCCTGCGCCCCGACCAGGTCGCCATCGGCCTCCCGGCCTCCACCCAGGCGGGCAACGGCCACACCACCCCGGCCGAGGTGAACAAGGCCCTCAACTGCCTGACGAGGAAGACCGACTGCGGCAGCTACCAGACCCACGGCACCTGGCCCGCCCTGCGCGGCCTGATGACCTGGTCGATCAACTGGGACCGCTACAACCAGTGGGAGTTCAGCCGCAACTTCGACGCCTACGGCTGGAGCTGACCCGCCGCGGCCTCCCGGTCGAGCCCCGACCGCCGCAGCGCCCGGACCATCGCCGGAAGGTCCGGGTCGCCGCGGTCCTCCGCCACGACGTGCGACGCCAGCAGGTCCGGCGTCAGCCGGCCCTCCTCGGCGGCGGCCATGAGGATCTCCGCCGCCGGCCGGTCGTACGCGACGAGATCCGCCAGCAGGCCCAGCGCCTCGCCCCGCTCGACGAACCGGCTCATCCCGCAGTCGAGGCCGTCGTCGTCGAGGTCGCCGGGGTACGCGGCGCGGGCCCAGGCCCCGTTCTCGTACCAGTAGACGCAGCCCAGTTCGTTGCCGGTGAGCCGGTAGCGCAGCTCCTCGTACGGAAGCCAGTCGGGGCCGCCCGCCAGCATGTCGACCGGAGGCTCGTACCACTTGCAGGCGCTGGACTCGTCCTCGCCGTAGAGCACGTAACGGCCCTCGCCCATCCGCGAGAACGTCCACCAGGTGCAACCGCAGTCGTCGAGATGCAACCCCTCGGCGTCGATCCAGACACCGGTCCGGTGGACACCCTCGCTCTCGGCCGCGGTCGTCGCGCGGACCACGGCGTTCAGCGCCCAGCGCGTCCAGAGGAGTTCGGGGGCCGGCAGGTCGGCCGGCAGGCCGGGGCGGTGGATCGTCATCTGCTCTCCCGTGCGTGTCTCAGGTGCCTGGAGGGCGACGGTACCGTGCGGCGACGACGGGCCAGCGCAGCAGCGGCAGGCACAGGGCGACCGATGCCAGCACGTCGAGGGGCCAGTGGAAGCCGCGCAGCACCAGGCCGGTGGCGGTCACGGCCGTCAGCAGGACGGCGAGGGGGAGCAGGCGCCTGGAGACGAGCAGGGCGGCGCCGACGTACGCCACCATCGCGGTCGCGGTGTGCCCCGAGGGGTAGTAGCCCTGCGCCCAGGGTTCGAGGGGGCCGGGGCGGGCCGTCCAGAGCTTCAGCGGGACGACCAGGAGCGGGACGAGGGCCATCGCCAGACCCGCGCAGAGGGCGGCGGCGCGCCGGCCGCGCCGGACGGCGTACGCCATGGCGCAGGCCAGCACCGGCAGGGCGACGCTCATGTTGCCGAGGTCGGCGGCGGATTCGCTCAGGCCGCGCGGGACGGAGTCCACCAGGGCGCGGGAGAGGCGTTCGTCGAGGCGGGCGAGCGCGCCGTGGATGAGAACCTGCCACGTTACGACGGCGAGGGTGACGAGCGACCAGAAGACAGCCGGCCGCCCCGGAACAGGGGGGGTGGTTCCGGGGCGGTCGCCTGGACCGGACTGCCGCGCGCCCCGGGGGGTGTGGGGCGGGCGGCCATCCGATCGGTGAGGAGTTCCGGTGCCCAGGGCTCCGGCGGTGTGCGCGACGGCACGGTGTGGGCGGGGCTGGGGAGGCTCCGCCCGGGGTGTTTCTCTCATCTGCGGAAACCGTACGGCACGGAAGTGGGGACCGACAGCAGGAACTCCATCCCGCCATCGGCCCCCCACAGCTTCTTCACACGGGGTGTCAGAAGCCGCTGTCCGTCCGTCCGATCATCGGTCCGGTGAACCGACGTCAGATCTGCGCGAGCGCGGCCTCGATGACGTCCAGACCCTCGTTGAGCAGGTCCTCGCCGATGACGAGCGGCGGCAGGAAGCGCAGCACGTTGCCGTAGGTGCCGCAGGTGAGGACCAGGACGCCCTCGTTGTGGCAGTACTTGGCGAGCCCGGCGGCGGCCTCGGCGAACGGCTCCTTGGTCGCCGGGTCCTTCACGAGCTCGATGGCGATCATGGCGCCACGGCCGCGGATGTCGCCGATGATCGGGAACTTCTCCTGCATGGCCGTGAGGCGGCCCTTCATGACCTCCTCGATGCGCTTGGCCTTGCCGTTGAGGTCGAGCTCCTTCATGGTCTCGATGGCGCCCAGCGCACCGGCGCACGCGACCGGGTTGCCGCCGTAGGTGCCACCCAGGCCGCCACCGTGCACGGAGTCCATGATTTCGGCGCGGCCGGTCACGGCGGCGAGCGGCAGACCGCCCGCGATGCCCTTGGCGGTGGTGATGAGGTCCGGGACGATGCCCTCGTCCTCACAGGCGAACCACTGGCCGGTACGGCAGAAGCCGGCCTGGATCTCGTCCGCGACGAAGACGATGCCGTTGTCGTTGGCGAACTTCACGATCGCCGGCAGGAAGCCCTTGGCCGGCTCGATGAAGCCGCCCTCGCCGAGCACCGGCTCGATGACGATCGCGGCGACGTTCTCGGCGCCGATCTGCTTGGTGATGTTGTCGATCGCCTGCGCGGCGGCCTCGGGGCCGCAGTTCTCGGCACCGGTGGGCCAGCGGTAGCCGTAGGCGACCGGCACGCGGTAGACCTCGGGCGCGAACGGGCCGAAGCCCTGCTTGTACGGCATGTTCTTCGCCGTCATGCCCATGGTGAGGTTGGTGCGGCCGTGGTAGCCGTGGTCGAAGACGACGACGGCCTGGCGCTTGGTGTACGAACGGGCGATCTTGACCGCGTTCTCGACGGCCTCGGCGCCCGAGTTGAACAGCGCGGACTTCTTGGCGTGGTCGCCCGGGGTCAGCTCGGCCAGGGCCTCGCAGACCTCCACGTAACCCTCGTACGGCGTCACCATGAAACAGGTGTGGGTGAAGTCCTGCAGCTGCGCGGAGGCGCGGCGCACGACGGCCTCGGCGGAGGCGCCCACGGACGTCACGGCGATGCCGGAGCCGAAGTCGATCAGCAGGTTGCCGTCGACGTCCTCGATGATGCCGCCGCCCGCGCGCTTGGTGAAGACGGGCAGCGTGGAGCCCACGCCACCGGCGACCGCGTCGAGACGACGGGCCTGAAGCTCCTGCGACTTCGGGCCGGGGATGGTGGTGACGACGCGCCGCTCCTGCGGGACAGCGTTCATGCGGGGCTCCTGGGGGTGTTCTGGACGCACTTGCGGGTTTCCTCCGCAGGCTAGGCGCGGCCGGGGACCCGGCGCATGCTACGGATGGGAGTGGTCCCGGCGTTTCCTTGTCCGTATCGGCCATACGCGCCGTAGTCAGGACCGTCTCCACGTCATCGGCCTGATACGGGGCATGATCCGCACGCGAGGCCCTAGATTGGGGCGTCGGACGCGGCACGGTGCGCGACGGGACGTGCGCGGCAGAGTGAAGGGGCCAGGGGGCAGGGGTCATGGAGTTCGAGGGCACGCAGGGCTCGCGGGGCACGCACGACGGCCGCCCCCGCGCCGATCAGGTCCCCCGCCCGGCCGGCCCGCCACCGATGCCGTCCACACCGCCGACCGCGCCGCCGTCCACACCGCCGGCCGCGCCCGAGGGCGCCCCCGCGACGGCTGCGGGCGCATCCCCGACGCCCGCCGGGGCGCCGGCCGGGCCCGGGGGGCCCGCCGTCCCCGTGGGGCCGCCGACCGTCCCCGCCGGGGCGCCGGGAGCGTCCGCCGGGGCGCCGGCCTCCGCCTCCCCGTCCCCTTCCGCCGGGGTCTCCCTCGCCGACTGGCTCCGCACCCCGCGGCCTGCCGCCGGGCCCGGTATCTGGCGGTACGGGCACGTACCCCGGCCCGACCGCGAGCCCGCCGAGACGCCGCTGCGATCGGTGCTCTCCGGCGCGGTGATCTCCTTCCTCGCCTGCGTCCTGCTCTGGTCGCTGCTGCGCAACGGCTACATCCCGTACTGGAGCGTCCTGCTCAAGCTGTTCACCCCCGACGACTGGTGGCACCCGCTGGGCGGCGGGCCGCAGGCCGGGACCGGCGGCGTGCTCGCCCTCGCCGTGTACGAGCTCGTGCTGTTCTCCGGCGTCTTCTACGGACTCGGGCGCTTCGGCCGCTGGCCGTACGCCTGGCGCCGGCTCACCCAGGAGCGCGGCCGCGCCGCCCAGATCCTGCTCGCCGCCGTCGCCGGGCTCGTGACCGTCGCGCTGGTCCGCGGCGGCTGGATCCCCGTGAAGGGCGTCGTCTACGCCCTCCTGCCCTACGAGCGGGGCACGCCCACCGCCGCGTACGCGAACCAGGAGATGGTCGAGACGGCCGACCTCTTCGTGACCGTGGCCGCCGCCCTGCCCTTCGTCTGGCTCGCGCTGCGGCGCACCGGCGGCCCCGCCGCCGCGGCCGCCGCGCGGATGCCGGCCGCCGATCCGGCCGCGCCCGACCTCGCCGACTGGCCCGAGCTGCGGGCTGCCGGGCTCTCCGAGGCCGCCGACCGGCTCGCCGCCGAGGGCGCCGCCGGGCGCATGAACGACGTCGACCACACCCGTATCCGCGCCGCCTGGGACACCGCCCGCGGCGCCCCCGACCGGCAGGCCGCCTTCGTCCAGGAGGTCCGCGCCCGCGGCGCCGCCGCCTTCCTGCACCCCTCCGGGGCGCGACAGCTGCCCGGCCGGGCGGCCGCGCACGACCTCAGCCTCCGGCAGGTCCGGCTCGGCACCGTCGCCGACGTCGCCCGCAACCCGTACCCGCGCCGCGGCACCCGCCTCGCCGTCGACCCCGCCGTCCTCGGCACCTCGATGCTGGTCGTCGGCCCCTCCGGCAGCGGCAAGACCACCCGGCTGCTCCGCCCCGTCGTGGAGTCCCTCGCCCTCCAGGCACTCGCCGGACAGGCCGCCGTCGTCACCGTCGGCCCGGCCGGCGCGCCGCTCGGCCCGGACGAGGCGTACGACGTCGTCATCCGGGTCGGCGACCCGAACTCGCCGCACGACCTCGACCTCTACGGTGGCACCGGCGACCCCGACCAGGCCGCCGCCCTGCTCGCCGACGTCCTCGCCGACGACACCACCGACCCCCGGCGGGCCGCCACCGCACTCGCCCAGCTGCTCGGACCGTTCCACGCGGTCCACGGGCGCTTCCCGTCGATCCCCGAACTCCGCGAGCTCCTCGACGGCGCGCCCGCCCCGCGCCAGGCGCTCCGCGCCGCCCTGGAACGGGCCGGTCATCCGTCCCTCGTCCGCGAACTCGACGCCCGCGAACGGCAGGACGGCACCGCGGGCGACCCCGCCGGCGCGCTCGCCGACCGGGTCGCCCTGCTCGACCGGCCCGCGTTCGCCGGCTTCTTCGACACGACCGGCCACGGGCAGCCTTTCACCATGCGCGCCCTCGAACACCCCGTGCGGGTGCGCATCGACCTGCCCGAGACCGGCCACGCCGAGGCCTCCCGGCTGCTCGCCCGGCTCGTCCTCGCCCAGTTCCTCGCCCGCGCCGTCACCCGCACCGACCGGGCGCGCTTCGCCTGCCTCGTCCTCGACGACGCCGCCCACACCCTCACCGCCGGGACCCTGCGCGGCCTGCAACGGCTGCGCTCGGCGAACGCCGGGGTCGTGCTCGGCCTGCGGAGCCTCGACGACGTCCCCGAGCACCTGCGCACCCCGCTGTTCGGTGCGGTCGGCTGCCGGGTCGCGCTGGCCGGCGTCACCACCTGGGACGGCAAGCGGTTCGCCGAGACCTGGGGGACCGAATGGGTCGAGACCCGGGACGTCACCAGCCGCACCGTGCTCGCCGACGAGCCTCTCACCCGCGTCATGCACACCCTGCGCAAGCTCGTCACCGGCCGGGCCGTCACCACGGACGCGGTGACCGTGCGCGAGGTCGAACGCGAACGCTGGTCCGCGTCCGACCTGGCCCACGCCGTCCCGCCGGGCCACGCGGTCCTGTCCCTGACCCACGTCCGCGGCGAGCACACCCCCCCGCTCCTGGTCGACCTGCGCGGTTGACAGCGGGACGCGGCGGCGGCGCCGGGGGAGACCGGCCGGGGCGGCGGGCGCCGGGCCGGGCGTACGGGGCGGCGCCCTGTACACCGGGCCCACGGGGCAGCGCCGGCCGTCGGGACGAGCGGGCCCGTGGCGCCACGACTGCCGGTACGTGGGCCGTCGGGGCCCGGGGTGGTCTCCGACCTACGCGCCGCGGGGCTGCCCCGTGCGCGCCCGGGCCGGTCGACGCGGCACGGGCGTGCGCCGTATGGGCGTCACGGACCGGGAGCCGGTCGCCGGGCCGTGCGCCGCTCGAACGAGGCGGCGCCGCCGGCCGGGGAGGCGGACGCCGGGCTCCGCGGCCCCGCCCACTCCCGGGGCCCGGCCCGGCAGCGGGCGCCGAGCGGCGAGCGGGCGCCGACCTGCGCAGCGGGCGCCGACCTGCGAGCGGACGCCGACCTGCGCAGCGGGCGCCGACCTGCGAGGCTGGGGGCGGGCCCCGGAACGGGCTGGCACAATCGGGGGCGCGCCGCCCCGACGGACGGCGCGGCCTCCCCACCCCCCACGCGCCTCCCTCCCCCCAGACCCCTAAGGTCCGACGGTCCCCAATGCCGCCCACCCTCGCCTCGCTCGTCCAGCACTCGGCGCTCAAGCTCACCGTCCGAGCCGGTGAGGACCGCCTCGACACCCCGGTGCGCTGGGCCCACGTCAGCGAACTCGCCGACCCCGTCCCGTACATGGAGGGCGGCGAACTGCTGCTCACCACCGCGCTCACCCTCGACGCCGAGGACCCGGAGGCGATGCGGCGCTACGTGCGGCGGCTGCTCGGCGCGGGTGTCGTCGGGCTCGGCTTCGCCGTCGGCGTCAACTACGAGGACATTCCCGCGGCGCTGCTCGAAGCCGCCCACGAGGAGCAGCTGCCGCTGCTCGAAGTGCCCCGCCGCACCCCGTTCCTCGCGATCAGCAAGGCCGTGTCCGCGGCCATCGCGGCCGACCAGTACCGGGCCGTGACCGCCGGCTTCGAAGCCCAGCGCGAGCTGACCCGCGCGGCGCTCGCCGAGGGCCCCGACGCGGTCGTCGCCCGGCTCGCGGCGCACGTCGACGGCTGGGCCGCGCTCTACGACACCTCCGGCGCCGTGCTCGCCGCCTCGCCCGAATGGGCGGCCCGCCGCGCCGCCCGGCTCACGTCCGACGTGGAACGCCTCCGCGAGCGCCCCGCGCCCGCCAGCGCCGTCGTCGGCGGCACCGACGACCGCGTGGAGCTCCAGTCCCTCGGCACCGGGCGTCGCGTGCGCGGCGCCCTCGCGGTCGGCACGGGCGCGCCGCTCGGCACGGCGGAGCGGTACGCGGTGCACTCCGCCATCGCCCTGCTCACGCTCACGACGGAACGCTCCCGCTCCCTCCAGGCCGCCGAGCAGCGGCTCGGCGCGGCGGTGCTGCGGATGCTGCTCGCCGGGCAGCCGGACCACGCCCGCGGCGTCGCCGGCGACCTGTACGGCGGCCTGCTCGACGCCCCGTTCCGGCTGCTCATCGCGGAGCCGGTGCCGACCGAGCCGAAGGAGGGCGAGACGCCGCTCGCGGTGTTCGCGGAGAACCTGGAGGCCGCCGCCGCCCGTGCGGGCGAGTCCGTCCTGACCGTGCCGGAGGGCCCGGAGGGCGGCGAACGGCTCGTCGTGCTGGCCGGCGACGGGGGAGCGGTCGTCACCGCGTGCGAGAGCTACGCGACGCGGGAGGCGGAGGACGCGGGGCTGGTCGTCGGACTCTCCGCGCCGACCGGCCCGATCGCTGCCGGCGCCGCCTACAAGCAGGCCGAGCAGGCGCTGTCCGTGGCCCGGCGGCGCGGCCGGGCCCTCGTCGAGCACGAGGAGCTGGCGGCCGGCTCCGTCCTGCCGCTCCTCGCCGACGACGCGGTCCGCGCCTTCGCCGACGGCCTGCTCCGCGCCCTGTACGAACACGACGCCACTGGCCGCGGCGACCTGGTCGCCTCCCTCCGGGCCTGGCTCTCCCGCCACGGCCAGTGGGACGCCGCCGCGGCCGACCTGGGCGTCCACCGCCACACCCTCCGCTACCGCATGCGCCGCGTGGAGGAGATCCTCGGCCGTTCCCTGGACGACCCGGACGTCCGCATGGAGCTGTGGCTGGCCCTGAAGGCGACGGGTGACGGTGGTACGACGGGCCCGGGCGCGGCGGGCGGGTCCTCGGGCGGGGCGACGCCGGGCGCCTGACGCGGGAGCTCGACCGCGCGGGCTCGACGGAGGGCGCCTGACGGCGGGGGCTCGGCGGAGGGCGCCTGACCGCGGGTGCCCGTCGGGATGCGCCTGCCGACGGGCGCCGCGTGGCGCAGACGCTGACCCATTGACCGCAGACGTCCGACGGCGGGGACCCCGACCGGCGCAGTCGCCCTCCCCGGCCCGTCGTTTCGCTCCCGACGCCCCGACGCCCCGACGCCCCGACGCCCCGACGCCCCGACGCCCCGACGCCCCGACGCTCCCGGCCCCCGACGCCCCCGAATCCCCTCCCCCCTGCCCGATCCCGGGCAAATTCCTGGCCCGGGAGCCGCTCGCTCCGTAATCTCCTGGGCATGACAACCCCCGCCGTCGATCCGGCTGCCGCAGAGATCCCGTCCGTTCCGGCCCCCGCCCCGCGGCGGATACCCGTCGCCGTCTGGGCGGCGCTCGGGATCGTCTACGTCGTCTGGGGGTCCACGTACCTCGGTATCCGGATCGTCGTCGAGACGCTGCCGCCCTTCCTCTCCGCCGGGGCGCGCTTCATCACGGCCGGGCTGCTGCTCGCCGGGATCATCGCGTGGCGGCAGGGGCCCGCCGCGCTCAAGGTGAGCCCGCGGGAGCTCGCCTCGGCGGTCGGCGTCGGACTGCTGCTCATCCTCGGCGGCAACGGGCTGGTGGTGCTCGCCGAGACCTCCGTGCCGTCAGGGCTCACCGCGCTGCTGATCGCGGTCGTCCCGGCCTGGGTCGTCCTGCTGAAGGCCGGGGCCGGCGAGCGGCCGAGCGCGGGCGGCACCGTCGGGGTGCTGCTCGGGCTCGCCGGGCTCGCCGTGCTGACGCTGCCCGGGCTGAGCGGTGAGGTGCACGTCGGCGGTGTCCTGCTGGTCGTCGCCGCGACCGTCTGCTGGTCGGTCGGCTCCTTCTCCTCCTCGCGGATCCCGATGCCCCGCAACCCGTTCACCGCGAGCGCGTACGAGATGCTGGCCGGTGGCATCGCGGGCGTCGGCGTCGGCCTGGTCCGCGGCGAGCAGCACGGCCTCGACCTGTCGGCCGTGTCGGGACGCTCCTGGGCGGCCCTCGCGTACCTCGTCGTCTTCGGCTCGCTGATCGCCTTCACCGCGTACGCCTGGCTCCTCCAGGCCGCGCCTCTCTCGCTCGTCGCGACCTACGCGTACGTCAACCCCGTCGTCGCGGTCGCCCTCGGCGCCCTGGTCCTCGGCGAGGCCCTGTCCTGGCCCCTCGTGCTCGGCGGCGCGATCGTCGTGGCCGGAGTGTGTCTCATCGTGTCGACCGAGCGGCGCAGATGATCACCCGCCCCCTCAGGCCGCGCGCCGGTGACGGTGCGGGCCGCCGGGCGCGCGGGGCCCCGCGCCAAACCGGACAGGTGCCCGCCCGCACCACTCCACAGCGGACAAGCGCCCCTCCGCCCGCTTCGCCCTAACGTGGCAGCAGAGCGCGAGAACACCCCCTCGCACCACCCCGAAACGGAAAGGGCCGGTACGCAATGACGACCACCCACGCCTTCTGGCTCGCCGGCCGCGAGGCCACCGGCGAGGCCAGCTTCGACGTCACGAACTCGTACGACGGACGTCTGGTCGGCAAGGTCAGCGTGCCCACCGAGGCCCAGGTCGAGGAGGCCGTCGCCGCCGCGCACGCGGTCGTCGACGAGTTCGCCGCCACCCCGGCGCACGTCCGTGCCGCCGCGCTCGACCACGTGTCGAAGCGCCTCGCCGAGCGCACCGAGGAGATCGCCCAGCTGATCTCCGCCGAGAACGGCAAGCCCATCAAGTGGGCCCGCGGCGAGGTCGGCCGTGCCGTCTCCGTGTTCCGTTTCGCCGCCGAGGAGGCCCGCCGCTGGAACGCCGGCGAGGCCCAGCGCCTGGACACCGAGGCCGGTGGCGCGGGCCGCCTCGCGCTCACCCGCCGCATCCCCAAGGGCGTCGTGCTCGGCATCGCGCCGTTCAACTTCCCGCTGAACCTCAGCGCGCACAAGGTCGCCCCGGCCATCGCCGTCGGCGCCCCGATCATCCTCAAGCCGGCCCCGGCCACCCCGATCTCCTCCCTGATCCTGGGCGAGATCCTGGCCGAGACCGACCTGCCGGCCGGTTCCTGGTCGATCCTGACCGTGCCGAACGACCGCATGCCCGCCCTGGTCCAGGACGAGCGCCTCCCGGTCATCTCCTTCACCGGCTCCGACAAGGTCGGCTACGCCATCCAGCAGTCCGTGCCCCACAAGCACTGCACCCTGGAGCTCGGCGGCAACGCCGCCGCCGTCGTGCTGCCCGACTGGTCCTCCGAGGCCGACCTGGACTGGGCCGCGAGCCGCATCGCGACCTTCTCCAACTACCAGGGCGGCCAGTCCTGCATCTCCGTGCAGCGCGTGATCGCCGACGCCACCGTCTACGACCGCCTGCTGCCGAAGATCGTCGCGGCCGTCGAGGCCCAGGTCGCCGGCGACCCGGCGGACGACGCCACCGACGTCGGCCCGCTGGTCGACGAGGCCGCCGCCCAGCGCGTCGAGGCCTGGGTCGACGAGGCCGTCGCGGCCGGCGCGAAGCTGCTCGCCGGCGGCAAGCGCGAGGGCGCCACCTACGCCCCGACCGTCCTCGCCGACCTCCCGGCCGACGTCACCCTGGCCCGTGCCGAGGTCTTCGGCCCGGTCCTGACGATCGCCAAGGTCGACGGCGAGGCCGAGGCCTTCGCCGCGGTCAACGACTCGGACTTCGGCCTCCAGGCCGGCGTCTTCACCCGCGACCTGCAGGCCGCCTTCCGCGCCCACCGCGCCCTGGAGGTCGGCGGCGTGATCGTCGGCGACGTCCCGTCCTACCGCGCCGACCAGATGCCGTACGGCGGCGCCAAGCGCTCCGGCGTCGGCCGCGAGGGCGTCAAGTTCGCCATGGACGACTACACCTACGAGCGCGTCCTGGTCCTCACCGGCCTGGCGCTCTAGGCAACCCGTACGGACCAAAGGCGTCCGTACGCACGAGACAGACGGTCCGAGCCCACTGTGCGGGGGCTCGGACCGTCCTCGTCTTCCCCCGCCCGCCGGGAACCGCCGCCACGACCGTTTCCGAAACCGCTGATTTCGGGTACGACGGACGAGTAGCACCACGCCACACCAGGCCCCGACGAGCGGCAGGTGAGCTCTTCATGTCCGCACCCACCCAGCGGCCGCCCAAGGTCACCGAACGCGAGGCCCGGCAGGTCGCCGAGGCGGCACGCCAGCAGGACTGGCACAAGCCGAGCTTCGCCAAGGAACTCTTCCTCGGCCGGTTCCGACTCGACCTCATCCATCCCCACCCGATGCCCGCCGACGAGGACGTCCGGCGCGGCGAGGCCTTCCTCGCCAAGCTGCGCGCGTTCTGCGAGACCCGGGTCGACGGCGCCCGCATCGAACGCGAGGCCCGCATCCCCGACGAGACCGTCACCGGCCTCAAGGAACTCGGCGCGCTCGGCATGAAGATCGACCCCAAGTACGGCGGTCTCGGCCTCACCCAGCTCTACTACAACCGCGCCCTCGCCCTGGTCGGCTCGGTCAGCCCCGCGCTCGGCGCGCTGCTCTCCGCCCACCAGTCGATCGGCGTGCCGCAGCCGCTGAAGCTCTTCGGCACCCAGGAGCAGAAGGACGCCTTCCTGCCGCGGCTCGCCCGCAGCGACATCTCCGCCTTCCTGCTCACCGAGCCCGACGTCGGCTCCGACCCGGCCCGGCTCGCCACCACCGCCGTGCCCGACGGGGACGACACCTACGTCCTCGACGGCGTGAAGCTGTGGACCACCAACGGCGTCGTCGCCGACCTCCTCGTCGTCATGGCCCGCGTCCCCGCCTCCGAGGGGCACCGCGGCGGCATCACCGCCTTCGTCGTCGAGGGCGACTCGCCCGGCATCACCGTCGAGCACCGCAACGCCTTCATGGGCCTGCGCGGCCTGGAGAACGGCGTCACCCGCTTCCACCAGGTGCGCGTCCCCGCCGCGAACCGCATCGGACCCGAGGGCTCAGGCCTCAAGATCGCCCTCACCACCCTCAACACCGGCCGCCTCTCGCTCCCGGCCGCCTGCGCCGGCGCCGGCAAGTGGTGCCTGAAGATCTCCCGCGAATGGGCCGCCGAGCGCGAGCAGTGGGGCAAGCCGGTCGCCCGCCACGAGGCCGTCGGCACCAAGATCTCGTTCATCGCCGCCACCGCCTTCGCCCTGGAGGCCGTCGTCGACCTCGCCTCCCAGATGGCCGACGAGGACCGCAACGACATCCGGATCGAGGCCGCCCTCGCCAAGCTCTACGGCTCCGAGATGGCCTGGCGGATGGCCGACGAACTGGTCCAGATCCGCGGCGGCCGCGGCTACGAGACCGCCGACTCGCTCGCCGCCCGCGGCGAACGCGCCGTGCCCGCCGAACAGCTCCTGCGCGACCTGCGGATCAACCGGATCTTCGAGGGCTCCACCGAGATCATGCACCTGCTGATCGCCCGCGAGGCCGTCGACGCCCACCTCGCCGTCGCCGGCGACATCATCGACCCCGACAAGGCCCTCGCCGACAAGGCCAAGGCGGGCGCCCGGGCCGGCGGCTTCTACGCCCGCTGGCTGCCGAGACTGGTCGCCGGACAGGGCCAGCTCCCCGGCGCCTACGCCGAGTTCGGCGAGCTGGCGACCCATCTCCGCTACGTCGAACGCACCTCCCGCAAGCTCGCCCGCTCCACCTTCTACGCCATGTCCCGCTGGCAGGGGAAGATGGAGCTCAAGCAGGCCTTCCTCGGCCGGATCGTCGACATCGGCGCCGAACTCTTCGCCATGAGCGCCGCCTGCGTACGGGCCGAACTCCTGCGCACCACAGGCGAGCACGGCCGCGAGGCCCACCAGCTCGCCGACGCCTTCTGCCGCCAGGCCCGGCTCCGGGTAGCCGAGCTCTTCGGCCGCCTCTGGGACAACACCGACGACCTGGACCGCAAGGTCGTCGACGGTGTCCTCGCGGGCTCGTACACCTGGCTGGAGGAGGGCATCCTCGACCCGAGCGGCGACGGCCCGTGGATCGCCGGCACACCCCCCGGCCCCTCGGAGCGGGAGAACGTCCACCGGAAGATCCGGTAGTTGCCCGGCCGGAGCCGCCTCCCGGCCGCGTCCATCCTCCGGACGCGGCCGCCGGGCCGGCGCCGGCCACGGCAGGATGGCGGGCGTGACCGTCATCGACATCCCCGGCTCCAAGTCCGTCACCGCCCGCGCCCTTTTCCTCGCGGCCGCCGCCGAAGGCACCACCACGCTGCTCCGGCCGCTGCGCTCCGACGACACCGAGGGCTTCGTCGAGGGTCTGAAGGCCCTCGGCTACGCCGTCCGGGAGGAGCCGGGCGCCTGGCACATCGAGGGCCGGCCCGCCGGGCCCGGGGTCGCCGAGGCCGACGTGTACTGCCGGGACGGCGCGACCACCGCCCGCTTCCTGCCGACGCTGGCCGCCGCCGGGCACGGCACCTTCCGCTTCGACGCCTCCGCCCAGATGCGCCGCCGCCCGCTCGGCCCGCTCACCACCGCCCTGCGCGAGCTCGGCGTCGAGCTGGCGCACGGCGACCGCGAGGGGCACCACCCGCTCACCGTCACCGGCCGCGGCATCAAGGGCGGCGCGATCCGGCTCGACGCCGGCCAGTCGTCCCAGTACCTGACCGCGCTGCTGATGCTGGGCCCGCTCACCACCGAGGGCCTGTCCATCACCGTCACCGACCTGGTCTCGGAGCCGTACGTCGAGATCACGCTGGCGATGATGCGGAGCTTCGGCGCCGAGACCGTCCGGGAGGACGGTCCCGAGGGGCGCACGTACACCGTCGCCCCCACCGGCTACCGCGCCACCACGTACGCCGTCGAGCCCGACGCCTCGACCGCCGGCTACTTCTTCGCCGCGGCCGCCCTCACCCCGGGCGCCGCCGTCACCGTCCCCGGCCTCGGCACCGGCGCCCTCCAGGGCGACCTCGGCTTCGTGGACGTCCTGGAGCGCATGGGCGCCGACGTCCGGATCACCGCCGAGGGAACGACCGTCCGCTCCACCGGCGGCCTGCGCGGACTCACGGTCAACATGCGCGACATCTCCGACACCATGCCGACGCTCGCCGCGATCGCCGCCTTCGCCGACGGGCCGGTCCGCATCGAGGACGTCGCCAACACCCGGGTCAAGGAGTGCGACCGGCTCGAGGCCTGCGCAGAGAACCTGCGCCGGCTCGGCATCGACGTCGCCACCGGCCCCGACTGGATCGAGATCCGCCCCGGCACCCCCGCCGGACCTGTCGAGATCGCCACCCACGGCGATCACCGCATCGTGATGTCCTTCGCGGTCACCGCGCTGCGCACCCCGGGCGTCACCTTCGACGACCCCGGCTGCGTGCGGAAGACGTTCCCGGACTTCCACACCGCCTTCGAGGCCTTCCGGCGGCAGCTGTGAGGCAGGCGGTGTGAGAGGCGCACAGTCTTTGCGGCAAGAATGGGGGGCATGAGCGACCGCCCCTCTCCTCTCGCCGACCCACACCTCACCTTCGACGTCACCGAAGGGCGCCGGGACATCGTCGTCCTCGGCTCGACCGGGTCCATCGGCACCCAGGCCATCGACCTGGTCCTGCGCAACCCCGACCGGTTCCGGGTCACCGCCCTCGCCGCCTCCGGCGGCCGGATCGGACTGCTCGCCGAGCAGGCGCACCGGCTGCGGGTCCAGGCGGTCGCGGTCGCCCGCGAGGACGCGGTGGACGAGCTCCGTACGGCCCTCGGCGCGCTGTACGGCTCCGAGCCGCTGCCCGAGATCCTGGCCGGCCCGGACGCCGCCACCCAGCTGGCGGCCTCGCCGTGCCACACGGTCCTCAACGGCATCACGGGCTCCATCGGCCTGGCGCCCACCCTCGCCGCCCTGGAAGCCGGCCGCACCCTCGCGCTCGCCAACAAGGAGTCGCTGATCGTCGGCGGTCCGCTGGTCAAGGCGCTGGCCAAGCCGGGCCAGATCATCCCGGTCGACTCCGAGCACGCCGCCCTGTTCCAGGCGCTGGCCGCCGGCACCCGCGCCGACGTCCGCAAGCTCGTCGTCACGGCCTCCGGCGGCCCCTTCCGCGGCCGGACCCGGGACCAGCTGGCGGACGTGACCCGCGAGGACGCCCTGGCGCACCCGACCTGGGCGATGGGCCCGGTCATCACCGTGAACAGCGCGACCCTGGTGAACAAGGGCCTGGAGGTCATCGAGGCCCACCTGCTCTACGACATCCCGTTCGACCGCATCGAGGTCGTCGTCCACCCGCAGTCGTACGTGCACTCCATGGTCGAGTTCACCGACGGCTCCACCCTCGCCCAGGCCACCCCGCCGGACATGCGCGGTCCGATCGCCATCGGCATCGGCTGGCCCGAGCGGGTCCCGGACGCGGCCCCGGCCTTCGACTGGAGCACGGCCTCCACCTGGGAGTTCTTCCCCCTCGACAACGAGGCCTTCCCGTCGGTGAACCTCGCCCGGCACGTCGGCACGCTCGGCGGCACCGCGCCGGCCGTCTTCAACGCCGCCAACGAGGAGTGCGTGGACGCCTTCCTCGCCGGAAGGCTGCCGTTCAACGGAATCATGGATACCGTCACCGCAGTCGTCACCGAACACGGGGACCCGGGCACGGGAACCCCGCTCACGGTGTCGGACGTCCTGGAAGCGGAGACCTGGGCACGTGCCCGGGCCCGGGAACTCGCGGCGAAGGCAATCGCGGAGGCGCGCGCATGACCATTCTCCTGACCGTCCTCGGCATCGTGCTGTTCGCGCTGGGACTCCTCGTCTCCATCGCGTGGCACGAGCTGGGCCACCTCTCCACGGCCAAGCTCTTCGGCATCCGGGTGCCGCAGTACATGGTGGGCTTCGGCCCGACCATCTGGTCGCGGAAGAAGGGCGAGACGGAGTACGGCATCAAGGCCATCCCGGCCGGCGGCTACATCCGGATGATCGGCATGTTCCCGCCCGGCAAGGACGGCCGGATCGAGGCCCGCTCCACCTCCCCCTGGCGCTCCATGATCGAGGACGCCCGCGAGGCCTCCTTCGAGGAACTGCAGCCCGGCGACGAGGAGCGGCTCTTCTACACGCGCAAGCCGTGGAAGCGCGTCATCGTCATGTTCGCCGGCCCGTTCATGAACCTGGTGCTCGCCGTCCTGCTGTTCTTCGGCAGCGCCATGGCCGTCGGCTTCGAGACCCAGACCACCAAGGTCGCCGGCGTCACCACCTGCGTCATCGACCAGAGCGAGAAGCGCGACACCTGCAAGCCGAGCGACCGCCCGTCGCCCGCGAAGGCGGCCGGCCTCCTCAAGGGCGACCGGATCGTCGCCTTCAACGGCGAGCGCGTCTCCGACTGGAACACCCTGTCCGACCGCATCCGCGCCACCACCGGCCCGGTCACCGTCACCGTCCAGCGCGGCGGCAAGGAGCTGGACCTCCACGCGACGCTCCTGGAGAACCGGGTCCTGAAGAAGGACGCGGACGGCCGCGTCGTCCAGCCCGCCCAGTACGTCTCCGCCGGCTACCTCGGCTTCGAGTCCGGCCGCGAGGTCGTCCCGCTCACCTTCGGCCAGTCCGCCGACCGGATGTCCGAGCAGCTCCAGGCCGGCGTCGAGTCCGTCCTCGCCCTGCCGAGCAAGATCCCCGCCCTGTGGGACGCCGCCTTCGGCGACGGCGAGCGCAAGCAGGACTCGCCGGTGGGCGTGGTCGGCGCCGCCCGGATCAGCGGCGAGCTGATGAGCGTCGAGGCACCGCCGCAGACCCGGCTGGTGTTCTTCCTCCAGCTGGTCGTCATGTTCAACGTGTCGCTGTTCCTGTTCAACATGCTCCCGCTGCTCCCGCTCGACGGCGGCCACATCGCCGGCGCCCTGTGGGAGTCGATCCGCCGGCACACCGCGCGGATCTTCAAGCGCCCCGACCCGGGCCCGTTCGACGTGGCGAAGCTGATGCCGGCCGCGTACGTGGTGGCGGGCGTGTTCGTCTGCTTCACGCTGCTCGTCCTCGTCGCCGACATCGTCAATCCGGTGAAGATCACCTAGTGCCCACCCGGCCGGGCACCCGTGCGGTGTCCGGCCGCCCGCCCCCGGGGCGGTAATCTCGAAGACCTGAGCCCGATGAACCACACCTTGGGGTTGTACAGCTGATGACCGCGATCTCTCTCGGTATCCCGACCGTTCCGACCCGGCTCGCCGAACGGCGCAAGAGCCGCCAGATCCAGGTCGGATCGGTGGCCGTCGGCGGCGACGCCCCCGTGTCGGTGCAGTCGATGACCACCACCCGCACCTCCGACATCGGCGCCACGCTCCAGCAGATCGCCGAGCTGACCGCCTCCGGCTGCCAGATCGTGCGCGTGGCCTGTCCCACCCAGGACGACGCCGACGCCCTCGCGACCATCGCGAAGAAGTCGCAGATCCCGGTCATCGCCGACATCCACTTCCAGCCGAAGTACGTGTTCGCCGCCATCGACGCCGGCTGCGCCGCGGTGCGGGTCAACCCGGGCAACATCAAGCAGTTCGACGACAAGGTCAAGGAGATCGCCAAGGCGGCCTCCGCGGCCGGCACCCCGATCCGGATCGGCGTCAACGCCGGCTCGCTCGACGCCCGCCTGCTCGCCAAGTACGGCAAGGCCACCCCCGAGGCGCTCGTCGAGTCGGCCCTCTGGGAGGCCTCCCTCTTCGAGGAGCACGGCTTCCGGGACATCAAGATCTCGGTCAAGCACAACGACCCGGTCGTCATGGTCAACGCCTACCGTCAGCTCGCCGCCCAGTGCGACTACCCGCTGCACCTCGGCGTCACCGAGGCCGGCCCCGCCTTCCAGGGCACCATCAAGTCCGCCGTCGCCTTCGGCGCGCTGCTCGCCGAGGGCATCGGCGACACCATCCGGGTCTCCCTCTCCGCCCCGCCGGCCGAGGAGATCAAGGTCGGCATCCAGATCCTGGAGTCGCTCAACCTGCGCCAGCGCCGCCTGGAGATCGTCTCCTGCCCGTCCTGCGGCCGCGCCCAGGTCGACGTCTACAAGCTCGCCGAGGAGGTGACCGCCGGCCTGGAGGGCATGGAGGTCCCGCTCCGCGTCGCCGTCATGGGCTGCGTCGTCAACGGCCCGGGCGAGGCCCGCGAGGCCGATCTCGGCGTCGCCTCCGGCAACGGCAAGGGCCAGATCTTCGTCAAGGGCGAGGTCATCAAGACCGTGCCCGAGTCGAAGATCGTCGAGACCCTCATCGACGAGGCGATGAAGATCGCCGAGCAGATGGAGAAGGACGGCGTCATGAGCGGCGAGCCGACGGTCTCCGTCGCCGGCTGACCCCCTCCACGCACCGAAGCCCTTCCGGCCACCCCCCGGCCGGAGGGGCTTTCGCACACCCCCACCCGGCGGGAACGGGGGTAAAGTGCCAGGACCAGCAGAACCGTACGGTGAGGCCCCACGTGTTGACGCAATCATCGACGCGGGTCCTCGAACCCGCCGACCTCGGCGCGGCGCTCGCCGTCCTGGACAGCGCACCCGTCGAGAACGCCTTCGTCACGGCCCGCGTCCAGCTCGCCGGGCTCGACCCATGGCGCCTGGGCGGCGAGATGTGGGGCTGGTACACCGACGGGCACCTCACCTCGCTGTGCTACTCCGGCGCCAACCTCGTGCCCATCTGCGCCACCCCCGAGGCCGTCCGCGCCTTCGCCGAACGGGCCCGGCGCACCGGCCGCCGCTGCTCCTCCATCGTCGGCCCCGCCGCACCCACCGCCGAGCTCTGGCGGCTGCTCGAACCCAGCTGGGGTCCCGCCCGCGACGTCCGCGCCCACCAGCCGCTGATGGTCGCCGACGCACCCTCCGTCACCGTCGCGCCCGACCCGCTGGTGCGCCGGGTCCGCAAGGACGAGATGGAGACGATCATGCCGGCGTGCGTGGCCATGTTCACCGAGGAGGTCGGCATCTCCCCGCTCTCCAACGACGGCGGACTGCTCTACCAGGCCCGGGTCGCCGAGCTCGTCGGCTCCGGCCGCTCCTTCGCCCGCATCGAGGACGGCAAGGTCGTCTTCAAGGCCGAGATCGGCGCCGCCACCCGTCAGGCCTGCCAGATCCAGGGCGTCTGGGTCGCCCCCGAACACCGCGGCCGCGGCCTGTCCGAGACCGGCATGGCCGCCGTCCTCGCGTACGCGCTCGCCGACGTGGCGCCGCTCGTCAGCCTCTACGTCAACGACTACAACGCCCCCGCCAGGGCCGCGTACCGCCGCGTCGGCTTCCAGGAGGTCGGCGCCTTCATGAGCGTGCTGTTCTGACCGGCTTGTAGGGTGCGGCGCATGGATGACACCGAGATCGCGATCGCGCCGGTCAATCTCGCCGCACGGGTCGACGAGGCCCTCGCCGTCCAGGCCGTCGCCTTCGGCCTCGACGCGGGTGAGGTGGCCGTTCGCCGGCACATCGTGCTGCGTCATCTCCTCAGCCCCGGTGCCTGCGCCTACGGGGCGACGACCCCCGACGGGCGGCTCGTCGGCTTCGTCTACGGGATGCCCAACGACCGCTCCCACTGGTGGTCGACCATCGTGGAGCCCTATCTGCGCGCCCTGGGCAACGTCGCCTGGCTCGACGACTCCTTCGTCATCACCGAGCTGCACGTCCACCCCGACTTCCAGGGCCGGGGCGTGGGCCGCGAGCTCATCACCACCATCACCGACGGCTCGGAGCTGCCGCGTTCGATCCTCTCCGCCATCGACACCGAGAGCCCCGCCCGCGGCCTCTACCGCTCGCTCGGCTACACCGACCTGGCCCGGCAGGTCCACTTCCCCAGCGCGCCCCGCCCCTACGTGGTGATGGGCGCCCCGCTGCCGCTCAAGCGCCGGTAGCCGAGGCGTTACTGATTTCACCGAGCCGGGCTCGCCCGGCTAACCTCGGGGCCATCACCCAACCAGCAGGAGTACGAGAACCATGGCCAACGCACCGGTCCAGCGCATGTCCCAGTTGATGGCGAAGACGCTGCGCGACGACCCGGCGGACGCCGAGGTCCTCAGCCACAAGCTCCTCGTCCGCGCCGGCTACGTCCGCCGCACCGCCGCCGGCATCTGGAGCTGGCTGCCCCTCGGCAGGAAGGTGCTCTCCAACGTCGAGCGCATCGTCCGCGAGGAGATGGACGCCATCGGCGCCCAGGAGGTCTCCCTGCCGGCCCTGCTGCCCAGGGAGCCCTACGAGGCGACCGGCCGCTGGGAGGAGTACGGCGCCGAGCTGTTCCGCCTCCAGGACCGCAAGGGCGGCGACTACCTCCTCGGCCCGACGCACGAGGAGATCTTCACCCTCCTGGTGAAGGACCAGTGTTCGTCGTACAAGGACCTGCCGGTCATCCTGTACCAGATCCAGACCAAGTTCCGTGACGAGGCCCGCCCCCGGGCCGGCATCCTGCGCGGCCGCGAGTTCCTGATGAAGGACTCCTACTCCTTCGACCTGGAGGACGAGGGCCTGGCCCGGTCCTACGCCCTGCACCGCCAGGCCTACCAGCGCGTCTTCGAGCGCCTCGGCCTCGACTACCGCATCTGCGCCGCCACCGCGGGCGCCATGGGCGGCTCGAAGTCCGAGGAGTTCCTCGCCCCGGCCGAGGCCGGCGAGGACACCTTCGCCGACTGCCCGAACTGCGACTTCGCCGCGAACACCGAGGCGATCACGTACGAGCTGAAGGCCGTCGACGGCTCCGCGGTGCCGGCCGCCGAGGACATCGCGACGCCCGACACCCCGACCATCGAGACCCTGGCCGCCCACCTCGGCGTCCCGGCCTCCGCCACGCTCAAGAACCTCCTCGTGAAGGTCGGCGGCGAGATCGTCGCCGTGGGTGTGCCCGGCGACCGCGAGGTCGACCTGGGCAAGGTCGAGGCGCACTTCGCCCCGGCGACCGTCGAGATGGTCACCGAGGCCGACTTCGCCGAGCGCTCCGACCTGGTCCGCGGCTACGTCGGCCCGCAGGGTCTCGACAAGGTGACGTACCTCGCCGACCCGCGCGTCGCGCCGGGCACGGCCTGGATCACCGGCGCCAACCAGGAGGGCATGCACGCGAAGAACGTCGTCGCGGGCCGCGACTTCGAGGTCGACGAGTACGTCGACGTCGTCGTCGTGCAGGAGGGCGACCCGTGCCCCAAGTGCGGCACCGGCCTGAAGCTGGACCGCGCCATCGAGATCGGCCACATCTTCCAGCTGGGCCGCAAGTACGCCGACGCCCTCAAGCTCGACGTCCTCGGCCAGAACGGCAAGCCGGTCCGCGTCACCATGGGCTCGTACGGCATCGGCGTCTCGCGCGCCGTCGCCGCCCTGGCCGAGCAGTCCGCCGACGACAAGGGCCTGTGCTGGCCCGCCGAGGTCGCCCCGGCCGACGTCCACGTCGTCGCCGCCGGCAAGGCCCTGCAGACCGAGCTGGCCCTGGAGGTCTCCGACAAGCTGGCCGCGGCCGGCCTGCGGGTCCTGGTCGACGACCGCGCCGGTGTCTCCCCGGGCGTCAAGTTCACCGACGCCGAGCTGATCGGCGTCCCGAAGATCCTCGTCGCCGGCCGCCGCTCGGGCGAGGGCGTCGTGGAGCTGAAGGACCGCCGCACGGGCGAGCGCGAGGAGCTCACCGTCGACGAGGCGATCGCCCGCCTCACCGCGTAACACGCAGCGAACGGAGGGGTGCGGGGCCGTCGGGCCCCGCACCCCTCCGGCGTACGGTCACGATCAGGTCCCGTCCTCCTCCCGGGACGCCGGCTCCACCGAGGCACCGGTCAGGTCCTCGATGGCCTCCGTCGCGTCAGCCCGGCCCGCGAGATACGCGTCGGAACCGGCCTCCGGAGGCACCGGCGGCGGCACCGGGGGCGGCGCGAGGCCCGGCAGGGGTTCCTGGTTCACCGGCGTGGCCGGGTGCTCCGCGGGGTGAGGGGACGTCGGAGCGGCACGCTCCAGGAAGCGGAGCAGCTCCACCGGGATCGGCAGCACCAGCGTCGAGTTCTTCTCCGCCGAGACCGCCATGACCGTCTGGAGCAGGCGCAGCTGCAGGGCGGCCGGCGCGTCCTCCAACTGGTGCGCCGCCTCCGCCAGCTTCTTCGACGCCTGCAACTCCGCGTCCGCGTTGATCACGCGGGCCCGCCGCTCCCGGTCGGCCTCCGCCTGGCGGGCCATCGACCGCTTCATGGTCTCCGGCAGCGAGACGTCCTTGATCTCGACCCGGTCGATCGCGACCCCCCAGCCCATCGCCGGACTGTCCAGCATCAGCTCGAGCCCCTGGTTGAGCTTCTCCCGGTTCGACAGCAGGTCGTCGAGGTCGCTCTTGCCGATGATCGACCGCAGGGACGTCTGCGCCATCTGCGAGACGGCGAACTTGTAGTCCTCCACCCGCACCAGCGCGTCCGCCGCGTCGACGACCTTGAAGTAGACGACCGCGTCCACCCGCACCGTCACGTTGTCCCGGGTGATGCCCTCCTGGGCGGGCACCGGCATCGTGACGATCTGCATGTTCACCTTGTGGAGGCGGTCCACGCCCGGGATGATCATCGTGAACCCGGGCTTGCGCTCCTCGCCGCGCAGCCGCCCGAAGCGGAACACCACCCCGCGCTCGTACTGCTTCACGATCCGCGCCGCCGCGGCGGAGTACACCGCGATCGCCGCGGCCGCTCCCGCAGCCGCCATCAACAGCTCTTGGATCATCAGGGCCCCCTGGGGAAGGGTTACAAAAAGGGTATTCCCCTCAAGCGTGCCCTGGACTCACAGCCAGCCCGCGAACTCCAGGAGCAGCTCCGCGTCCGCCCGCCGCCCGGCGGTCAGCGCGCGCGTCGCGGACTCGACCGCACGGAACAGGGTCCAGCCGCGCAGCCGGTCCCGGTCGACCTCCAGGGAGTCCGCCAGCTTGTTCACCCGGCGCCGGGCCGCCGACGCGCCCGCCGACGCGGCCACCAGGTCCTCGACCCGGTCGCGGACGAGCCGCGCCAGGTCGTAGGCCCGCTCGCCCACCAGCGGCTCCGGGCCGACGGCGAGCCACGGTGCGCGGTCGCCGGCCAGCACCTTGCCCTGCCGGAAGTTGCCGTGCAGCAGGAGCGTCTCCGCGGGGCCGGTCACCAGCTCCCCGCGCGCGGCGAGCGCCGCGGCCACCAGGCCGCCGGTCTCCTCGTCCGCGGCGCCGTACCGGGCCATGCCCTCGGTCTGCCGCCCGGTGCGCTCGGCCACCGACTCGAAGCCGTGCCCGGCCGGCGGCTCCACCCACAGCCTGCGCACCGTGCCCGCCGCCTCGAGCAGCGCCTTCGCCTCCGGCAGGGAGCGCAGGGACACCTCGGTGTGCAGCCGTTCCAGGACCAGCGCGCCGTCCTCGGTCTCCGCGAGGAGCCGGGCCGTACCCCAGCCGTTCCAGTGCGCGAGCGCGTCCCGCTCCAGGTCCGGACGGGTGAATCCGGGTGCGATCTTCACGACGGCGTCGGGGGCGAGGACGACCAGACTGCTGCGCCCGCCCGGGGCCACCACCCGCTCGGCGACCAGGCCGGCGTGCTCCAGCGCGTCCTGGGCGAGCCCGGGGAGTTCCCCGAGCCATTCGGCCGCGGCCGCGTCCCCGTACGTCTCCTTGAGAGCCCGCACCAGTCGCTGCGGCGGTTCGAAACCCATGCGTGCGTTGTTCCTCCGTTCGGCTCAGGCCCGTTCGGCGAGCCCAGGAAAGGTTACGTCGCTGCCGCGCCAGCGGACCGCCCGCACCGCCGCCTCGCGCAGAGCCGCGGCCGCGTCCCGGCGCAGCGGGCCCTCGGCGGAGCGGACGAGGTCGGCCCAGACCCCGGCGACCCGGTCCTCCAGGACGGCCGCGAGGCGCACGGCGGCGGCCGGGTCGGGCACCGCGAACGGCAGTTCGTAGGCGGCTGCCGCGGCGGCCGGCTCGCCGCCCAGGTCCCGCACGGTGCGGCGCAGCGCGTCGCGGCGGGCGCGGTGGGCCTCGTAGCCGGCGGTGGCCTCGGCGCGCCGGGCCTCGCCGACGCGGGCGCCGACGACCCCGTAGCCGTAGACGGCGGCGTGCTCGGCGGCGAGGGCGGCCTGGGCCGCCTCCAGGGCGGTCATCCGCGGCCCCCCTCGATCAGCAGGTACGCGTGGGCCGCTCCGGAGGCGGCGACGGAGGCGAGCAGCCGGGCGTACTCGGGCGGCGCGGTCAGCAGCGTGGCGGTGTGGGTGTCGGCGGTCGCCCGTTCGGCGGACGCCAGGCTCCGGAGCGCGGCGGCGGGGTCGGCCGGCACCCGGACGAAGGCGAGGGACCGGGAGGGGGCGGGGGAGGGCGAGCCGGAACGGGTGGGGCCCGGGGCGGGGGCCGTGCCCCCTTCGGCCAGGGCCTTCACCTGGGCCGCCACCGCCTCCCGCAGCGGCGTCAGCCGGGCCGCCAGCGCCGGGTGCGCGTCGGCCACGGAGTCGTACCGCAGCAGCAGGTCCCGGCTGGTGGCCGCCGAGCGGGTGCGCAGGGCGGCCTCCGCGGCCGCCGCCCGTTCGGCGGCGGTCGGCTTCCTGGGGCCCTCGTCCCCGCCGGACGTGCACCCCGCGAGCGTGATCGCCGCTCCCGCCGCGCCCGCCGTGAGGAGCGCGCGTCTGCCCACCGTCGTCACGCCTTCTCCCTCGCGCTCATGTTTTCGAAGATCGAAGATCACCGCAGGCGAGCGTACCCGCGGCCCCCGGCCCGGTGGACGGCAACACCCTCCGGGACCGGATACCCTTTGATCTGACACGCGACGAACCCACAACAGCACACGCGGCCGAGGAGTCACCCGGATGAGCACCACCCAGAGCGAACGGCTGCGCGGTCTTCTGGAGCCGCTCGTTCACGCGAAGGACCTCGACCTCGAGGAGATCGAGGTGTCCCGGGCCGGCCGCCGCGGACTGCTGAGGGTCATCGTCGACTCGGACGAGGGCGTCGAACTGGACGCCTGCGCCGAGCTGAGCCGCGTCATCTCCGAGAAGCTCGACGAGACGGACGCGATGGGCGAGGGCGAGTACGTCCTCGAAGTCAGCTCCCCGGGCGCCGACCGTCCTCTCACCCAGCACCGCCACTACGTGCGCGCCACCGGCCGCCTGGTGAAGCTGCAGCTGACCCCCGAGGCAGGCGGCGGCGAGGTCGTCACCCGCGTCCTGGCCGTGGACGAGAACGGCCTGGACACCGAGGTGCCGGGCGTGAAGGGCCGTAAGGCCACCGCCCGCCGGGTGGAGTTCGCCGAGATCGCCAAGGCGCGTGTCGAGATCGAGTTCAACCGCAAGGACAAGAAGGAAGAGGAGGCGTAGCCGTGGACATCGACGTGAAGCTCCTGAAGGGCTTGGCACAGGAGAAGGAAATCTCCTTCGAGATGCTGGTCGAGGCGATCGAGTCGGCCCTCCTCATCGCCTATCACCGCACCCCCTCGGCCCGGCGCCACGCGCGCGTGGAGCTGGACCGGCACACCGGTCACGTGACGGTGTGGGCGAAGGAAGACCCCGCGGACCTCGAGGAGGGGCAGCAGCCGAAGGAGTTCGACGACACGCCGTCGGACTTCGGCCGGATCGCGGCGAGCACCGCCCGCCAGGTCATCCAGCAGCGGCTGCGGGACGCGGAGAACGACGTCACCTTCGGCGAGTACGCGCGCCGCGAGGGCGACATCGTGGCCGGCCAGGTGCAGCAGGGCAAGGACCCGAAGAACGTCCTCGTCAAGCTGGACGACAAGCTGGAGGCCATCCTTCCGGTGCAGGAGCAGGTGCCGGGCGAGGACTACACGCACGGTCTGCGGCTGCGCACGTACGTCGTGCGGGTGGCGAAGGGTGTCCGCGGTCCGTCCGTCACCCTGTCGCGCACGCACCCCAATCTGGTGAAGAAGCTGTTCGCCCTGGAGGTGCCGGAGATCGCCGACGGTTCCGTCGAGATCGCCGCCATCGCCCGTGAGGCCGGACACCGCACCAAGATCGCCGTCCGTTCCACCCGTTCGGGCCTGAACGCCAAGGGCGCCTGCATCGGCCCCATGGGTGGCCGGGTGCGCAACGTGATGGCGGAGCTGCTCGGCGAGAAGATCGACATCGTCGACTGGTCGGACGACCCGGCCGAGATGGTGGCGAACGCGCTCTCCCCCGCCCGGGTCTCCAAGGTCGAGATCGTCGACCTGGCCGCCCGGTCCGCCCGGGTGACGGTGCCGGACTACCAGCTGTCGCTCGCGATCGGCAAGGAGGGGCAGAACGCCCGTCTGGCCGCGCGGCTCACCGGCTGGCGGATCGACATCCGTCCGGACACCGAGCAGCAGAGCGAGGGCTCGGCCCAGTAGTACGGCGGCCCGGTCACGTACCGACGCTGATCCTTTTTTGGCCAACAACTGTTCGATTTCTGCCCCGAACGGGTGAGGTCGGTACGGGGAGGTAGACTTAAGCGTGTCTGGCCGGACGCATGCCCGCGCCTGCCCTGAGCGAACCTGTGTGGGATGCCGGGAGCGAGCGGCCAAGAGCGATCTGCTGCGGATCGTGATGAATAAGGACGAGTGCGTTCCCGATCATCGCGGTACGCTGCCCGGCCGGGGTGCGTACCTGCACCCCGCCTCGGTCTGTCTCGACCAGGCGGTGCGCCGCCGAGCGTTCCCGAGGGCCTTCAAGGTCCAGGGGCCGCTCGACACGGCGGCGCTTCGCGCATACGTCGAGCAGGGCGCACCGTAGAAGTACGGCACAAAAGATGTACGGCACGGAATCCCGTGCGGTCAGGTACCTCGCGAGTTGGAAGTAGGTCGAGATTGCGATGAGCACTCGATGAGTACGCGATGAGTACGCCCATGAAGTAGCGACGGTCCGGCGGTAACCGGACCTAAAAGGAGCGAAGTGGCTAAGGTCCGGGTATACGAACTCGCCAAGGAGTTCGGCGTGGAGAGCAAGGTCGTCATGGCCAAGCTCCAAGAACTCGGTGAATTCGTCCGTTCGGCGTCCTCGACGATCGAGGCGCCGGTCGTGCGCAAGTTGACTGACGCTTTGCAGGGTCCCGGCGGCAACGCCGGCAAGACCGCTGCCAAGCCCGGCGCGCCCCGCAAGGCGACGCCCGCCCCCAAGCCCGCGGCACCGGCTCCGGCCGCCGCGGCACGTCCCGCTGCCCCCAAGCCCGGCGCCCCGGCCCCCAAGCCGGCCCCCGCCGCGCCTGCGGCCCCGGTCACCCCGGCCGCGCCCGCGAGCAGCACCCCCTCTCCGGCTCCGGCCGCGTCGGGCCCCCGTCCGGGTCCGAAGCCCGCGCCCAAGCCGGCTCCCGCCGCCCCGGCTCCGAGCACCCCGGAGTTCACCGCGCCTCCGTCGGCCCCGGCCGCCGGTCAGCGTTCCGGTGGCGGTACCCCCGGTCCGCGTCCCGCCGCTGCCCGTCAGGGCCAGCAGGCGCCGCGTCCGGGTCAGCAGGCCCCCCGTCCCGGCCAGCAGGCCCCGCGTCCGGGCGGTCGCCCGGCCGGCCCGCGTCCGGGCAACAACCCCTTCACGTCCGGCGGCTCCACCGGCATGGCGCGCCCGCAGGCGCCCCGTCCGCAGGGTGGCGCTCCGCGTCCCGGCGGCCCCGGCGGCCAGGGTGGCGCTCCGCGTCCGCAGGGCCAGGGCGGCGTTCCCGGCGCCCCGCGTCCCCAGGGCGGCGCTCCGCGTCCGACCCCGGGTGGCATGCCTCGTCCGCAGGCTCCCCGTCCGGGCGGCGCGCCCGGCGGTAACCGTCCGAACCCGGGCATGATGCCGCAGCGTCCCGCTGCCGGCCCGCGTCCGGGCCCCGGCGGCCGTGGCCCGGGTGGCCCCGGCGGTCGTCCCGGTGGCGGCGGTGGCGGCGGCGGTCGTCCCGGCTTCGCCGGCCGTCCGGCCGGTCCCGGCGGTGGCGGCGGCGGCTTCGCCGGTCGTCCCGGTGGTCCCGGTGGCGGCGGCGGCGGTCGTCCGGGTGGTCCCGGCGGTGGCGGCGGCTTCGGCGGTCGTCCCGGCGGCTTCGGTGGCCGTCCCGGCGGCCCGGGTGGCCGTGGTGGCACGCAGGGCGCCTTCGGTCGTCCCGGCGGTCCCGCGCGTCGCGGTCGCAAGTCGAAGCGGCAGAGGCGCCAGGAGTACGAGGCCATGCAGGCCCCGTCCGTGGGCGGCGTGATGCTGCCTCGCGGCAACGGCGACACCATTCGCCTGTCGCGCGGCGCGTCCCTCACCGATTTCGCCGAGAAGATCGGCGCCAACCCGGCGTCGCTCGTCGCGGTGATGATGAACCTCGGTGAGATGGTCACGGCGACGCAGTCCGTCTCCGACGACACGCTGACCATGCTCGGCGAGGAGATGAACTACACCGTTCAGATCGTCTCGCCGGAGGAGGAGGACCGCGAGCTCCTCGAGTCCTTCGACATCGAGTTCGGCGAGGACGAGGGCGGCGAAGAGGCCCTGGTCTCCCGTCCGCCGGTCGTGACCGTCATGGGTCACGTCGACCACGGTAAGACCCGACTCCTCGACGCGATCCGCAAGACCAACGTGGTCGCGGGCGAGGCCGGTGGCATCACCCAGCACATCGGTGCCTACCAGGTCGGTACCGAGGTCAACGGCGAAGAGCGTCGCATCACCTTCATCGACACCCCGGGTCACGAGGCGTTCACCGCCATGCGTGCCCGTGGTGCGAAGTCGACCGACATCGCGATCCTCGTGGTGGCGGCCAACGACGGTGTGATGCCCCAGACGATCGAGGCGCTGAACCACGCCAAGGCGGCCGGTGTGCCGATCGTGGTCGCGGTCAACAAGATCGACGTCGAGGGCGCTGACCCGGTCAAGGTCCGTGGCCAGCTGACCGAGTTCGGTCTGGTGGCCGAGGAGTACGGCGGCGACACCATGTTCGTCGACATCTCCGCCAAGCAGGGTCTGCACATCGACTCCCTGCTGGAGGCCGTGGTCCTCACCGCCGACGCCTCGCTCGACCTGCGGGCCAACCCGAACCAGGACGCGCAGGGCATCGCCATCGAGTCGCACCTCGACCGTGGTCGTGGCGCCGTCTCGACGGTCCTGGTCCAGCGCGGAACGCTGCGCATCGGCGACACCGTGGTGGTCGGCGACGCGTACGGCCGCGTCCGGGCGATGCTCGACGACAAGGGCAACAACGTCGAGGAGGCGGCCCCGTCGACTCCCGTCCTGGTGCTCGGTCTCACCAACGTGCCGGGTGCCGGCGACAACCTCCTGGTGGTCGACGAGGACCGTACGGCCCGCCAGATCGCCGAGAAGCGCGCTGCGCGTGAGCGCAACGCCGCCTTCGCCAAGCGCGTCCGCCGGGTGTCCCTCGAGGACCTCGACAAGGTGCTCAAGGCCGGTCTCGTCCAGGAACTCAACCTCATCATCAAGGGCGACGCGTCCGGTGCGGTCGAGGCCCTCGAAGCCTCGCTGCTCCAGCTCGACGTCGGCGAAGAGGTCGACATCCGTGTCCTGCACCGCGGTGTGGGTGCGGTCACCGAGTCGGACATCGACCTGGCCATGGGCTCCGACGCCATCGTCATCGGCTACAACGTCCGTGCGGCCGGCCGTGCCGCGCAGATGGCGGAGCGCGAGGGCGTCGACGTCCGGTACTACTCGGTCATCTACCAGGCGATCGAGGAGATCGAGGCGGCGCTCAAGGGCCTCCTCAAGCCGGAGTACGAAGAGGTCGAGCTCGGCACGGCGGAGATCCGCGAGGTCTTCCGCTCGTCCAAGCTGGGCAACATCGCCGGTGTCCTCATCCGCTCGGGCGAGGTCAAGCGCAACACCAAGGCGCGACTCCTCCGCGACGGCAAGGTCATCGCCGAGGACCTCACCATCCACGGTCTGCGCCGCTTCAAGGACGACGTCACCGAGATTCGTGAAGGCTTCGAGGGTGGTATCAACCTCGGAAACTACAACGACATCAAGATCGACGACGTCATCGCGACGTACGAGATGCGCGAGAAGCCGCGCGCGTAACGCACACGGCTGAGACCGGGGCCGGTCGGCGGGAGAATTTCCGTCGATCGGCCCCGGCCGTTGCGTGTACGGTTTTGATGTTCCTCCCGGGCGAGCGCCCGGCAGGCCGTCGAACCCGAACCGGCGGGACATCCGGCACCACATGTACGTGGGGACTCTGTCCTTCGATCTGCTCCTCGGCGACGTTCATTCGCTGAAGGAGAAACGCTCCGTCGTCCGGCCCATCGTCGCCGAGCTCCAACGCAAGTTCTCCGTGAGCGCGGCCGAGGTGGGCGACCAGGACCTTCACCGCAGGGCCCGTCTCGGGGTCTCTCTGGTGTCCGGGGACGCGGGGTTCGTGTCGGACGTGCTCGACCGCTGTGAGCGGCTGGTCGCGGCCCGGCCCGAGGTCGAGCTGCTGTCGGTGCGACGCAGGCTCCACACTGATGAAGACTGAATGAGCAAGGCAAAGAAGGAGAAGGACCAGTGGCCGACAACGCGCGGGCGAAGAAGCTGGCGGACCTCATCCGGGAGGTGGTCGCCGAGAAGCTGCAGCGCGGCATCAAGGACCCGCGCCTGGGTACGCACGTGACCATCACGGACACCCGCGTCACCGGTGACCTGCGGGAGGCCACGGTCTTCTACACGGTCTACGGCGACGAGGAGGAGCGCGCGAGCGCCGCCGCCGGCCTGGAGAGCGCCAAGGGCATCCTGCGCTCGGCCGTCGGCAAGGCCGCGGGCACCAAGTTCACCCCGACGCTGACCTTCGTGGCGGACGCCCTCCCGGAGACCGCCAAGAACATCGAGGACCTCCTCGACCAGGTCCGCGCCTCGGACGCCAAGGTGCGGGAGGCGTCCTCGGGCGCCACCTTCGCCGGTGACGCGGACCCGTACAAGAAGCCGGGCGAGGACGAAGCCGCCGAATGAGCACCTCCGGTCAGACCCCCCCGGCTACCGCTGGAAGGGGCACCCCCGACGGGCTTGTCATCGTCGACAAGCCGTCGGGCTTCACTTCGCACGACGTCGTGGCCAAGATGCGCGGGATCGCCAGGACCCGCCGGGTCGGCCACGCCGGCACGCTCGACCCCATGGCCACGGGCGTCCTCGTCCTCGGCGTGGAGCGGGCGACCAAGCTGCTCGGTCACCTCGCGCTGACCGAGAAGGAGTACCTGGGCACGATCCGCCTGGGCCAGACCACCGTCACGGACGACGCCGAGGGCGAGATCACGGCGTCGGTCGACGCGTCGAAGGTCACCCGGGAGCAGATCGACGCGGGCGTGGCCGAGCTCACCGGCGACATCATGCAGGTGCCGTCGAAGGTCTCCGCGATCAAGATCGACGGCAAGCGGTCCTACGCGCGGGTGCGCGGCGGCGAGGAGTTCGAGATCCCGGCCCGGCCGGTCACCGTCTCCTCCTTCCAGGTGTACGACATGCGCGAGGACACCGCGGAGGACGGGACCCCGGTCGTGGACCTGGTGGTCTCCGTCGTCTGCTCCTCCGGCACGTACATCCGGGCGCTCGCCCGCGACCTGGGCGCAGGGCTCGGCGTGGGCGGTCATCTGACCGCGCTGCGCCGCACCCGGGTCGGCCCGTACAAGCTGGACAGCGCCCGGACCCTGGACCAGCTCCAGGAGGAGCTCGCGGTCATGCCGGTCGCCGAGGCGGCCGCGGCGGCGTTCCCGCGCTGGGACGTCGACGAGAAGCGGGCCCGGCTGCTCCTGAACGGCGTACGCCTGGAGATGCCGGAGTACCCGGCGGGCCCGGTCGCGGTCTTCGGGCCGGAAGGGCGTCTGCTCGCGCTGGTCGAGGCCCAGCGCGGCAAGGCGAAGAGCCTGGCCGTCTTCGGCTGACCCACGGCCGACGTCGTGCTCGGCAGGACGTCATGGTGAGGCGGGCACGCGCGCGTGCCCGCCTCACGATCCCCCTCCGGGGAGGATCTGTCCCCCCGGCGATCACCCATTCACCCCTTCGGGCAGGCGCTCGGAGCGAACGGGGGAGTGCAGGGGGGCGCGTTCGGTTCGCGCGCTTCTCTCCCTGATCATCGCCGACCTACCGTCGACCCATGGGGAGCGGGGACCGGGCGACGCTGGTACGGATCGAGGATCCGGCCGGCCGGTCCGTCGGGACCGGATTCCTCGCCGACCACCGCGGCACCCTCCTCACCGGCCACGAGGTGGTCGACGGACACGCCGCCCTCCACCTCGTCACGCCCGACGGGCGCCGCTGGCGCGCCACGGCCTCCGACATCACCCCGCTGCCCGGGGCCGGGCTCGCGCTCGTCCGCACCCAGGGCCTGGGCGCCCGCCCCTTGCCCCTCGCGACCCGGCAGGGCATCGAACCCGGTACGTACGTGCGGATCAGCGCCCACGGCTGGCGCGAGGCCCGCGTGCTCGGCACCACCCCCGGACCCGCCCTCGAACTCGCCATCGGCACCGAGGGCGCCGAAGCCCTCCACGACGGCGGACCGGCCGCCGGCGGCCCGGTCCTCGACCCCGTCACCGGCGCCGTCCTCGGCGTCCTCGGCACCGCCGTGCACGGCGACCGGCGCGCCGCCGGACACGCCCTGCCCATCCCGCCCGACGGGCCGCTCGGCCCGCTGCTGCGCCGCAACGCCGCCACCGTCCCCTGCTACGGGCAGGACCTCAACCTGGCCGGCGTCCTGGAGCTCACCGCCACCACGACGGGCACCCACGAGGACCCGCCCGCCCCCCGGGTCGAGGACGACGGCGCCGCCCTCGTCCTCGCCGTGGTCGGCGTCCCCGGCACCGGCCGCACCACCGCCCTCGCGGGCCTCGCCACGGAGCGCACTCGCGGCCCCGCCCCCGCGCCCACCGCCTGGCTGCGCGGCGCCGACCTCCGCGCCGACGACCGCTCCCTCGCCGACGCGATCGGCCGGGCCCTGCGCCGCGCCGGGCGCGTCGCCGCCGCCTCCGGCACCCCCGGCGACCCGGCCGCCGTGACGCCGGAACAGGCCGCCGGGCTCGCCGCGGAGGCCGGCCGCCCGCTGCTCGTCCTGCTCGACACCCCCGAGGAGATGCCACCGGTCCTCGCCCACCGGCTCGCCGCCTGGACCGGCGCCACCGAGGAATGGCTCACCGCCCACCGCGCCCGGCTGGTCGTGGCCTGCCGCCCCGAGCACGCCGAGCAGGCCCTCGGCCTGTACGCCACGGAGCCGGCCGTCGTCGTCCTCGGTGACCTCACCGAGGCGGAGGCGGCCGGGGCGCGCCGCCGGCACGGGGTCCCCGACGATGCCATCGCCGCGCCGGACGCCCGGCACCCGCTCGCGCTGCGGCTGCTCGGCGAGGTCCGCGCGGCGACCTGCGGCGAGCTGCCGGGCCGTCCCGACCGGGACGCGATCTTCCAGGCCCACCTGGACCTCCAGTGCCTGCGGATCGCGGTACGGATCGCCGCCGCCGAGCGCCCCGTCCTGCGCGGCACCGCCGTCCGCCGCCTCGCGGCCCGGGTCAGCGGCCGGATCCACGAGGCCGCCCGCCGCTGCCTCGGCCCCGGCCAGGGCGAGCTCGACCGGGAGTCCTTCGAGGAACTCTTCCCCTGGCGCACCGGCTGGGCCTCCGCCGTCCTCACCGAGGCCCTGCTGGTCCCGGCCGGCGGCGGCTACCGCTTCGCGCACGAGGAGCTCGCCGACTGGCTCCAGGGCGCCCACCTCGACATCGACCGCGCACTCGACAGCCTGATCCACCACCCCACGCCGCTTCCCGTCCCGCGCCACCGCATCGGCCCCGTGCTCCAGGCCCTCCGGCAGCTCCACCGCGACCAGGGCCCGAGCGGTCTGACACCGAGGCTCGAGGGCCTGACGGACGCGCTGGCGGCGTTCGCGGACGGGGAGAGGGGGACTGAGACCGGTAGGGAGACGGGCGAGGGGGCGGGCGTGGGGGCGGAGACGGGCAGGGAGCCGGGCGCGGGGGCGGAGACGGGGACGGGCACGGGCACGGGCGTGGGGGTGGCGACGGGCGCGGAGACGGGTCCGGTGGCGGGCGCGGCGGCGACGGGCGTGGGCGCGGGTGTCCCGGCCGGAGCGTCGTCCGCCGCTCCCGCCGCTCCCGCCGCACCCGAGGTCGCCGAGGGCGTCTGGTGGGCCTCGCGGCTGCTCGCCGGGGCGCTGGAGGCGGTGCCGGACCTCCGGCCGTATCTGGGGGTGCTGCGGCGGCTCGCCGATCACATCGGGGCACGGCCGGGGAAGCGGGCGGCGTTCGGCGGCTTCGGCGTGGACTTCTGGGACGGCCTCGCGGTGGCCGAGGGCGAGGCGACGGACCTGCTGCGGAGGCTCGTGCCCGCCGACCCGGCGCCCGGGGGCACCCGTTTCCTCGACCTCGCCGCCGCGCGGCTCATGGCCGACCCGCGCGGGGTGCAGCCGTTGCTGTGCCGCTGGTTCGCGGACGACCGGCCGCTGGCAGGGGCGCCGGGGGCCACCGTCGGCACGGCCGCGCAGGCGCTCCTGCACACCCGCCGGGCGCTCGCCGTGGACGACCTGTGCGAGGCCCTGGTCGCGACCGCGCACCCGCTCGCCGAAGGTCTGCTCGCCGCGCTCGCCGAGGACGAACCGGCCGCGCTGTGCCGGGCCGTGGACCGGTGGGCCCACGACGACGGGCGCCCCGAACGGCGCGCCGCGGCCGCCGCGTACGGGCAGCTGGTCGCCCCGCACGTGCGCACCCCGGACGAGCGGAGCACCCTGCGCTACGCGGCCCTCGCCCTGCTCGCCCGGCCCGGCGACCGGGCGCTGCACGGCGCCGCCGTCGGGCTGCTCGTCCGGGACCCCGACTCCCGCGCCCGGTTCCTGCCGCGCGCGCTCGCCGAACCGGGGGTGCCCGTGGACGCCCTCGCGGCCGCGCTCGCCACCCACCCCGATCCCGTCCTCGACGCCCTGCGCGCCCGGCTCCTCGACGGCGAGCCCGCGCCCGTCCTGCGGGCCCTCGCCCGGGTCGACACGCCGCGCCTCGCCCGCCTCGCCGCCGCGCTCGTCGCCGAGTACGCGCGCACCCACCCCGAAGGCGCCCCGCTGGTCGCCGCCTTCGTCGACGCGCGCCTGGAGGAGGGGCCCGTCGTGCGCTGTGTCCTGCACCCGCTGGTCGGGCGGCTGCTCGCGCTCCCCGCCCCGCGCGCCGCGCTCGCTCCGGTGCTCGCCGCCCCCGGCACCGGCGCCTCCCGCTTCCTGCGCGCGGAGCTCCGAGACATGGCGCACACCATGCCGATGCTCCCGCAGCCGCATGCTCATGGCAGTCTTAGACCTGCGCCAACAGGCGTACACGCGGACTTGGGTACAGGCGGACGAGGAGCGGTCACAGTGCAGCGCTGGCGTGGCTTGGAGGACATCCCCCAGGACTGGGGGCGCAGCGTCGTCACCATCGGCTCCTACGACGGAGTCCACCGCGGGCACCAGCTGATCATCGGGCGGGCCGTGGAGCGCGCCCGCGAGCTCGGCGTCCCCTCGGTCGTCGTCACCTTCGACCCGCACCCCTCCGAGGTCGTGCGCCCCGGCAGCCACCCGCCGCTGCTCGCCCCGCACCACCGCCGGGCGGAGCTGATGGCCGAGCTGGGCGTGGACGCGGTGCTGATCCTGCCGTTCACGGCCGAGTTCTCGCAGCTGTCCCCGGCGGACTTCATCGTGAAGGTCCTCGTCGACAAGCTGCACGCCAAGCGGGTCATCGAGGGCCCCAACTTCCGCTTCGGCCACCGCGCGGCCGGCAACGTCGCGTACCTGGCCGAGCTCGGCGCCACCTACGACTACGACGTCGAGGTCATCGACCTGCGCGTGTCCGGCGCGGCGGGCGGCGGCGAGCCGTTCTCGTCGACGCTGACCCGCCGGCTGGTCGCCGAGGGCGACATGGCCGGTGCGGCGGAGATCCTGGGTCGCCCGCACCGGGTCGAGGGCATCGTCGTGCGCGGCGCCCAGCGCGGCCGCGAGCTCGGCTTCCCGACGGCCAACGTCGAGACCCTGCCGCACACGGCGATCCCCGCCGACGGCGTCTACGCGGGCTGGCTGACGGCCGCCGGCGAGCGGATGCCCGCCGCGATCTCGGTGGGCACCAACCCGCAGTTCGACGGCACCGAGCGCACCGTCGAGGCGTACGCGATCGACCGCGAGGGCCTGGACCTCTACGGCCTCCACGTCACCGTCGACTTCCTCGCCTACGTGCGCGGGATGCTCAAGTTCGACACCCTCGACGACCTGCTCGCGGCGATGGCCGGCGACGTCAAGACGTGCCGCGAGCTGACCGCCGCCTACGACGAGGGCGCCCGGAACGGCTCCTGACGGCCCGTCCGGCCCGCCCGGCGGGGGTCCCACGGCCAGGCATCCCCGCCGAGCCGTACGAGCACGGCCTGGATATCCGCCTCGCAGAGCCGTACGGGCGCGGCCCGGGTATCCGCCTCGCAGAGCGGTACGAGCGCGGCCCGGGTATCCGCCCCGCCGAGCCGTACGAGCACGGCCCGGGCCCCCCGCCCCGCAGGACGCGACGGGCACGCCCGGGCCCACCCGCGCGTCCCCGGCGGGGTGACGCTCAGTCCGCCGGCACCGTCCGCCGTGCCCAGTGGCAGGCCGCCGAGCGTTCCTCGCGCCCGCCGAGGACCGGCAGGTCCTCCGTGCGGCAGCGGTCGGCCACCTCGCCCGCCCGGCCCGAGGCGAGGACCTGGCAGCGCACGTGGAAGCGGCAGCCCGACGGGATGCGCGCCGGGTCCGGGGGCTCGCCGGTCAGCACCACCGGTTCCCCCACGGAGTCCGGCAGCACCGACAACAGCGCCTGGGTGTAGGGATGGCGAGGCTGCGTCAGGACGGACTCCACCGGTCCCGTCTCCACGATCCGGCCCAGGTACATGACCGCCACCCGGTCCGCGATGTTCCACGCCAGGCCCAGATCGTGCGTCACGACCAGGGCGGAGAGGCCCAGTTCGTCGCGCAGGCGCAGCAGCAGGGCCAGGATCTCGCCCCGTACCGAGGCGTCCAGCGAGGCCACCGGCTCGTCCGCCACGATCAGTTCGGGTTCCAGGACCAGCGCCCCGGCGATCACCACGCGCTGCCGCTGCCCGCCGGACAGCTCGTGCGGATAGCGCAGGAAGAAGCGCTCCGGCGGGCGCAGCCCGGCCCGGGACAGCGCCTCGGCCACCGCCGCGCGCTCGTCCCCGGAGTGGCCGTGGATGCGCAGCCCCTCCGCCACCGCGTCGTACACCGTGTGCCGCGGGTTCAGCGAACCGCTCGGGTCCTGCAGGACCAGCTGCGCCCGCTTCCGGTACGCCTTCAGGGACCTCCCCGTGTACGACAGCGGCGCGCCCGCGAAACGCACCTCGCCCCCGCTCGGCCGGACCAGGCCGAGCAGCGAGCGGGCGAGCGACGTCTTGCCGCAGCCGGACTCGCCGACCAGGGCCACGATCTCGCCCGCGCCGATGTCCAGGTCGACCCCGTCCACGGCCCGGGCGGGCGGCGCGCCCCGGCGCCCGGGGAACACCACCCGCAGGTCCTTCGCCGACAGCAGCGGCGCCGAGGCATCCCCGCTCATACGGTCCTTCCCTTCACGACCCGCTCCCCACGTGTACGCAGGCCGCCCGGCGCCCCGCGCCCGCGTCCCGCAGCTCCTGGTCCTCCGCCGCGCAGCCCTCGACCGCCACCGGGCAGCGGGGGTGGAAGGTGCAGCCGCCCGGCAGGTCCGCCGGGTCCGGCGGGTCGCCCGGCAGGCCGCGCGGGGCCCGCCGCGAGGCCGGGTCGCCGATCCGCGGGAACGCCGAGGACAGCGCCCGCCCGTAGGGGTGCGCGGCTGCCTCGTACACCGCCTTCGCCGGGCCCTCCTCGACCACCCGACCCGCGTACATCACGGCCAGCCGGTCGCAGGTGTCGGCGAGCACCGCCAGGTCATGGCTGATCATCAGCAGCCCGATGTCCTGCTCGGCGACCAGCTGTTCGATGAGGCGCAGGATCTGTGCCTGGATCATGACGTCCAGCGCGGTCGTCGGCTCGTCCGCCACGATCAGCAGCGGGTCGCAGGCGAGCGCCATCGCGATCATCACGCGCTGCCGCTGCCCGCCGGACAGCTCGTGCGGATACGCCGCCGCCCGCGCTGCCGGCAGGCCGACGTGCTCCAGGAGCTCCCCGGTCCGGGTGCGGGCGGTCGCCGGGGTGGCCCTGCCGTGCACGAGCAGCGGTTCGGCGATCTGGTCGCCGATCCGCCGCACCGCGTTCAGCGAGTGCATCGCGCCCTGGAAGACGATCGACGCGCCCGCCCAGCGCACGGCCCGGAGCCGGCCCCACTTCATGCTGAGGACGTCCTCGCCGTCGAGGAGGATCTCCCCGGTCGTCCGCGCCGAGGCCGGCAGCAGCCGGAGCAGCGCGAGCGCCATCGTCGACTTCCCGCAGCCGGACTCCCCGGCGACCCCGAGCTTCCGCCCGGCGGGCAGACTCAGGTCGACGCCGCGCACGGCGGGGACGGCGGCCGCCCCCGATCCGTACGTGACGGTCAGGTTCCGTACCTCGAGCAGGCCCGGGGCGCTCATCGGCCCACCCCCAGCTTCGGGTTGAGGACGGACTCCACGGCCCGCCCGCACAGCGTGAACGCGAGGGCGACCAGCGCGATGGCGATCCCGGGCGGCGCCAGGTACCACCAGTGCCCGGACGAGACCGCGCCCGCCTCACGGGCGTCCTGGAGCATCCCGCCCCACGACACCACGGTCGGGTCGCCGAGCCCGAGGAAGGCCAGGGTCGCCTCGGTGAGGATGGCCGTCGAGATGCCGAGGGTGGTCTGGGCGAGGACGAGCGGCATCACGTTCGGCAGGACGTGCCGGGTCATGACGTGCCCGTGCCCGCCGCCGAGAGCGGTCGCCCGCTCGATGTACGGGCGGGACTCGACCGCGATCGTCTGCGCCCGCACCAGCCGGGCGGTGGTCGGCCAGCTGGTGACGCCGATCGCCACGACCACCGTCCACATCGACCGGGACATGACGGTCGCGAGCACGATCGCCAGGACCAGTGTCGGCATCACCAGGAACCAGTCGGTGATCCGCATGACGACCGTGGAGAACCAGCCGCCGTAGTGGCCGGCCACGATCCCCACGAGGGTGCCGATCGCCACCGACAGGGCCGCGGCCAGCAGCCCCACCAGGAGTGAGATCCGCGCGCCCCAGATCAGCAGCCCGAGCAGCGAGCGCCCGAACTGGTCGGTCCCCAGCGGGAACTCGGCGCTCGGCGCCTCCAGGGCGGTGCCCGGCGCGTTCGTCACCGACTGCACGTCGGCGCCGACGGTCAGCGGCGCGGTGAGTGCGAGCAGCCCGATCAGGGCGAGCCCGGCCAGGCCCCAGAGCCCGGCCCGGTGCCCGCGGTACTGCTTCCAGAAGCGGGTGGCGGTGCCGCGGCGCCGCTCCCATGTCAGTGACGTCATCGGCCCACCCGGGGGTCGAGCAGCGGATAGAGCAGGTCGGCGATCAGGTTCATCACGATCATCGCTCCGGCGAAGACCACGAACAGGCCCTGGACGAGCGGCAGGTCGGGCACGCTGAGCGCCGAGTAGAAGAGGCCGCCGAGGCCCGGCCAGGAGAACACCGTCTCCACGAGGATCGAACCGGCCGCCACGTGACCGAGGTTGATGAAGACCATCGTCACCGTCGGCAGCAGCGCGTTCGGGACGGCGTGCCGGCGCCGTACGGCGTCGTCGCGCAGCCCCTTGGCCCGGGCGGTGGTCAGGTAGTCGCTGCCCATCTCGTCGAGCAGCGAGGACCGCATGACGAGCAGGGTCTGGGCGTACCCGACCGCGACCAGGGTCAGCACGGGCAGGACCATGTGGTGGGCCACGTCGAGGACGTAGCCGAAGCCCGTCTCGCCCGTTCCGGACTCCATGCCGCCGGTGGGGAAGAGGCCCGGGACCGGACCCATGCCCACCGAGAACACGATGATCAGCAGCAGGCCGAGCCAGAAGGACGGCACCGACCACAGGGTGAGGGCCACGCCGGTGTTCAGCCGGTCGCCGAGGCTGCCGTGCCGCCACGCCGAGCGGGTGCCCAGCCACAGGCCGAGCGCCGAGTAGATCACCACGGCCGTGCCGGTGAGCAGCAGCGTCGCGGGGAGCTTCTGCGCGATGAGCTCGCCGACCGGGGCGCGGAACTGGTACGAGGTGCCGAGATCGCCGGTGAGCGCCTTGGCGCAGTAGTCCGTGAACTGCTGCCAGAGGGGCAGGTCGAGGCCGAACTGATGGCGCAGGGTGTGGAGTTGCTCGGCCGTGGTGGGCATGCCGTGGGTCATCGTCTTCACCGGGTCGCCCGGGATGATCCGGAACAGGAAGAAGCTGGTGACCAGGACGGCGAGGAGCGAGACGGCCGCGCCGGCGAGCTTCGTCGCCGCGTGCCGCAGATAGGGCAGGGCGGTACGGGTGCGGGGGGCGCCGCCCTCCGTGGTGCGGGCCGCGTCGGCCCGGACCACGGAGGAGGCGGGGGTGCTTGCGCTCGTCACGGGGCTACTCGCGGTCGTCGGCGGTGGAGCGGCGGCGCATCATCAGGAAGATCCCGGCGCCGGCGACGACCACGACCGCCGCGCCGATGCCGACCACCAGGCCGGTGGACGAGCCGCCGCCGTCCGACTCGGAGCCGGATGCCCGCGCCGCGGGCACGGCCGACCACCAGCTCCAGTAGCCGTCCTGGCCGTACAGGTTGCCGGCCGCCTCGGGCATCGTCGTGATGCTGCCGATCTGGTCGGTGCGGTAGGCCTCCAGGGCGTTCGGGTACGCGATGACGTTCATGTACCCGGTGTCGTACAGCCGCGACTGCATCTGCTTGACGAGGGCCGCGCGCTTGCCCGCGTCGTACTCCACGGCCTGCTGGGCGTACAGCGCGTCGAAGCGCGGGTCGCAGATGAAGTTGTCGGTCGCGCCGGTGTCCTTGGGGGTGGTCGGCAGCGTGCCGCAGGTGTGGATGGACAGCACGTAGTCCGGGTCCGGGTTGACCGACCAGCCGTCGAAGGCGAGGTCGTAGTCGCCCTTCACCCACGGGTCGGAGACGCTGTCGAGGCACTCGACCTTCAGCCCGATGCCGAGCTTGCCCCACCACTCCTGGAGGTACTTGCCGATCGCCTTGTCGTTGGGGTCGGTGGCGTGGCACAGGATGCGGAAGTCCAGCGGCCGCCCGTCCTTGCCGACCCGCTTGCCCTCGGCGTTCTTCCGGTACCCGGCGGTGTCCAGGACCTGCCCGGCCAGGGCGGGGTCGTAGGTGCGCTTCTGGGTGCCGTCGGGCTGCCAGAAGTACGAGCCGAAACGCGGCGGGATGTAGCCCGCGCCCTCGACGGCGTGGCCCTGGTAGACCTTGTCGACCAGCGTGGCGCGGTCGACGGCGAGGAAGAGCGCCTTGCGCACCTCGGGGTCGAGCAGCGCCTTGTGCCCGTTGCCGAAGGTCTTGCCGTCCTTGGCGCGGGCGCCGGGGTTGGTGGCGAGGGCGAAGAAGCGCCGGCCGGGCGCGTCGTTGACCTTGATGTTCTTCTGCGTCTTCAGGGCGGCGGCCTGGGCGGGCGTCAGGTTCGGGACGAAGGACACCTCGCCCTTCTGGAGCGCGGCGACGGCCGCGTCCCCGTCCTTGTAGTACTTGAAGACCAGCTCGTCGAACTTGGGCGCCCCGCGCCAGAACGTCTTGTTCGGCTTCAGCTTGATGTACTGGTCGACCTTGAAGTCCGTGATGACGAAGGGGCCGTTGCCCACGATCGGGAACTGCTGGTCGTTGTTGAACTTGGAGAAGTCGCCGACCTTCTCCCAGACGTGCTTGGGCACGATCGGGACGTCGAGCGCCGTCATCGTCGCCTGCGGCTTCTTGAGCTCGATGACCAGGGTCTGCGGGTCGGGCGCGGTGACCTTCTTGAAGTTCGCCGTGAAGCTGCCGTTGGCGGTGGCCGCGTTCGGGTCGGTCATCATCTTGGTGAAGGTCCAGGCCGCGTCCTCCGCGGTGGCCGGCTGCCCGTCGGACCACAGCGAGTCCTTGCGGATCGTGTACGTCCAGGTGAGCTTGTCCGGCGAGGACTTCCACGCGGTCGCGAGGCCCGGGATCGGGTGGGCGTCCTTCGCGTCGTAGTTCGTCAGGTACTCGTAGGCCAGCCGGTGGATGCTGGTGGAGACGAGCTTCTGGGCGAGGAACGGCGAGAGCGAGTCGATGCTCTGCGAGACGGCGACCGTGAGCGTCGTGCCGCCGTCCGCCTTGGAGTCCACCGCCTGGGCCTGCGGAGCGGCCACGAGCGAGGCGGCCGTGACGCCCGCCGCGGCGAGCAGGCGGAGGGCTCTGTGGGTGGGTGCCGGACGGGGTGGAGCCTTCGTGACCATGACCATGGGACGTGACCTCGCGTCGGGGGATGCGTGCGCCGGTGAGCTGCCGTGGATCTTGGGCTGACGATGGATGAAGCGAAGGTGTATCAGCGGTGGTCTGCCGTCGTCAACGATGTCTCAAACACCGTGTGGGCTGCGGGAATGCCGAAAGGCCCCGTACCGGAACACCGGTACGGGGCCTCATTGGTCTACTCCTGTGACGCCCTACTGCTGAGGGGCTGGCGGAGCCTGCGGAGGCTGCTGCGGGGCCTGCTGCTGCCAGTTGGGCGGCGGGACCTGTCCCTGACCCTGCGCCTGCGGATCCGCCTGCGGCGGCAGCGGCTGCGCCGGGGGCTGCTGCCAGCCCTGCGGCACACCCGGCTGACCGGGCGGTGCCCCGTACGGCTGTCCGGGCGCGGGCTGTGCTCCGTACGGCTGACCCGGCTGACCCGGCGCCGGCTGCTGCGGGTAGGGCTGCTGCGGGTACGGCTGGCCCGGCGCGGGCTGCCCGGGCGCGGGCTGCTGCTGGTAGGGCTGGCCGGGGGCCGGCGGCTGGGGAGCGTACGGCTGACCGGGCATCGGCTGCCCGGGCACCTGCTGACCCGGCATGGGCTGGCCGGGCACGGGCTGGCCCGGCATCGGCTGGCCCGGCATGGGCTGGCCCGGCATGGGCGGGGCCATGTGCGGGGGCAGCGCGCTCTGGCCGTCGGCGGTCCACAGCCCCTGCGCCTGCTGCGCGCGGACGAAGTCCTCGGCCACCATCGCCGACAGGTTGAAGTACGCCTCCCGGGTCTTCGGCCGCATCATGTCGAGGTCGACCTCGGCGCCGGCCGCCAGGTGCTCGTCGAAGGGCACCACGACCACGCCGCGGCAGCGCGTCTGGAAGTGCTGGACGATGTCCTCGACCTTGATCATCTTGCCGGTCTCGCGCACCCCGGAGATGACCGTGATCGACCGCTGCACCAGCTCCGCGTACCCGTGCGCCGACAGCCAGTCGAGCGTCGTCGAGGCGCTGGAGGCGCCGTCCACGGACGGCGTGGAGATGATGATCAGCTGATCGGCCAGGTCGAGCACCCCGCGCATCGCGCTGTAGAGCAGACCGGTGCCGGAGTCCGTCAGGATGACCGGGTACTGCTTGCCCAGGACGTCGATCGCCCGCCGGTAGTCCTCGTCGTTGAAGGTCGTCGAGACGGCCGGGTCCACGTCGTTGGCGAGGATCTCCAGACCGGACGGCGCCTGCGAGGTGAACCGGCGGATGTCCATGTACGAGTTCAGGTACGGGATCGCCTGCACCAGGTCGCGGATGGTCGCCCCGGTCTCACGCCGCACCCGGCGGCCGAGCGTGCCGGCGTCCGGGTTGGCGTCGATCGCCAGGATCTTGTCCTGCCGCTCGGTGGCCAGGGTCGCGCCCAGCGCGGTGGTCGTCGTGGTCTTGCCGACGCCGCCCTTGAGGGAGATGACCGCGATCCGGTAGCAGGAGAGCACCGGCGTGCGGATCAGCTCCAGCTTCCGCTGCCGCTCCGCCTCCTCCTTCTTGCCACCCAGCTTGAAGCGCGCCGAAGCCCCCGGATTCCGGCTGGACTTGGCCTTCTGCTTGTTGTTGCGCAGCAGACGGTCGGAGGACAGCTCGACGGCCGCCGTGTACCCGAGCGGCGCGCCCGGCACGGACCGCTCGCGCTGGTCGTGCGTCACGGCCGAGGGCCATGCGGCCCCCGTACGGGGATCGACGGGGCCGGCGGGACCGACCGGGCCGGTCGGTCCCGTGGGTGCGACGGGCGCCTGACCCGGCTGACCCGGCTGACCCGGCTGTCCCGGGTGGCCTGGCTGTCCCGGGTGGGGGAAGCCGTAGCCGGCCTGCGGCGGCTGGGGAGCCTGCGGCGGCACGGCGGCCGGGGCGCCGGGCGCGGGCAACGGCTGAGCGGGCTGGGCCGGCTGGGCCGGCTGGCCGGGGTGCGGGAAGCCGTAGCCGCCCTGCGGGGGCACGGGCGGCTGGCCGGGCTGCCCGGGCCCTGCCGGCTGTTCGGGCTGCGGGAATCCGTATCCGCCCTGGTGCGGCGCCGGCTGCTGGGCGGGCTGCTCGGCCTGTCCCGGGTGCGGGAAGCCGTAGCCGGCCTGCGGGGGCACGGGGGGCTGGCCGGGCTGGGCCGCCTGGCCGGGGTGCGGGAAGCCGTAGCCCCCCTGCGGGGCCGCGGGCGGCTGCCCGGGCTGGCCCGGGTGCGGGAAGCCGTACGCGCCCTGCGGCGGCTGCGGAACCTGCGGCGGTACGGGACCGGGGGCACCGGGCACCGCGGGCGCGGGCCAGGACCCGGCGGCGGGCAGCGGTGCGGCCTGCGGCACGGGCTGGTCGCCCGGGGCCGCCTGGGCGGGCCACTGCTGCGCCGGCGCGGGCGTCGCGGGCTGGAACGACGGCGGCAGCGGCGGCAGTCCGGCCCCCTGCGCGGGGATCGGCCCGCTGACGGGCGGCAGGGCGCCGGGCGCGGCGTCGCGCGGTTCCTCGGCGGCGGCGGGCGCCGGGGGCGCGCTGAACGGGGCGTCGGCGGAGGGCGCGTCCGCACCAGGGGCGGGAGCGGGCGGTGCGCTCCCGAAACCGGGCGCGGGCGGCGCGCTCGGCTCGGAGCCGGCCTCGAAGCCGGGCGCGGGAGCGGCCGGGGCGATCGCGTCGGGGGCGGCGTCCGCGGCCGGGCCCGTGACGGGATCCGGCGTGGCGACGGCGTCGGCCCGGTCGCTGTCGGGCGTTCCCGGCGTGGCGGCGTCCGTGTCCGTGGCCTCGGCGGCCGTGCCGTCGGCCGGGTCGTCCGCGGCGTCGACGGCCGGGGTGGGCGCAGGAAGGGAGGCGGCAACGCCGTCCGCGTCGGCGGGCGCGGCGGTGTCACCAGCGTCGCCCTCGGTGCCGAGGACCGGCGCGGGGGCCGCGTCGGACCCGCCGTCGGCCACCGGAGCGGCCGGCCCGGACTCGGCGCCGGCGTCCGCGGCGTCCGTCTCGCCTGCGACGCCTGCGTGCGGGGCGGCCGGGAAGGCCTCCCCGGTGGACGTCCCCGTGGCCTCGCCCGCCGGCGCGACGGCGCCGGCCGTGTCCAGCGTCGCGGGGGCCGGAGCGGGCAGGGGAGCCTCGGCAGGCGCGGGGAGCGCGGCGGGCGGCGCGGGGGTCGCGGTGGGCGCGACGGGCGCCGCCGGCGTCTCGTCCGTACGCGCCTGCTCCGCCAGCTCCGCCATCTCCCGCTTCAGCGCCGCGGGGGAGAAGCGCATGGTCGCACCGCTCTCCACGTCCCCGCCGCCGAACGGCGCGGCCGCGGCGGGAGCCGGGGCGGCGGGCGCCGGAGCGACAGGGGCCGCCGGGACCGGCTCCGCATGCATGGCCGGTGGCGGGGTCGGCGGCGGGGTCGGGGCGCCCCAGCTCGGCTCGAAGCCACCGTGGGACGGGAGCCCCGGAACGGCGACCGGCGCGCCCGTCGGCGGAGGAGGCGTGGGCGCCCCGCCGCTCGTGCCGCCGGAGGCGTTCTGCGTGTACCAGGCCGGAGGGGTGTAGTCGATGGTGAACTCACCCGTCATCTCGGCGGGATCTGCGTCGGACTGATCGTCGACGGGTGGGTTCCAGCCCCCGTGGCTCTCGTCCCGATCGCGGTTCACTTTGCCTCCTGGTGTGGTCGCGCACCCTTGTGCAGTCGTGGGCGGGCACATCCCACCCTAAACGCCAACCGTGTCGGTCGGGCAGGGCCGACGGCCCGCCGCTGCCCGCCGTGCGGACGGGTCGCGTCCCCCAAGTGACCCGCGGGTACCGGAGAGTGAAACCCCTCGCGTGCCAAACCCGCGCAAAAGCGGACAGGTTCGGTGGTTCCCCGCGGAGTCGTTCCCCCTCAGTCCATCCGGCGGGCGCTGCCCAACAATCCCGTCTCGGCGTCCGTGGCCTGCGTCATCACGAACTGCCGGTCACCCGGGGTGCACCAGAGGGTCACCCCGTCGGCCAGCGTCGACAACGCCTCCCACTCCGCGCGCTGGAGACCCATGATGCGGCCGATCTGGGCGGCCTCGTCGGGGGAGACCCGCTGCACGCCGACGAGCGAGGACTTCTCCAGCAGGCGCGGCGCCACCGGGCTCAGATAGGGGAGGAGCGTGACGACCGACTGCCAGGGACCGGACACGACGCGGCCGCGCGGCGGCCGCATGCCGCAGTCGCGGATGACGACCACCGGGCTGCCCGCGGACGCGCCCTGCGGCGGCACGCGGCCCACGTCGTGCAGCGTGATGCAGGGCTGGCCGCCGCCGGCCGCCTGGGCGAGCGACGTCCAGGCCGGGGCGCGGCCGGTCTCGACGGCCACCCGGGCACCGGTCGCGGCCGCGCGCAGCGCCAGGACCTGCGCGGTCCACAGGCCGCCGATGAGCGTGACGTCGTACGGGCTCGGCCGGTTGATGCCGAGCACGGCGGGCTTGCCCTCGGCGTCCACGCCGACGACCACGCCGTCGTCCCCCAACGGCAGGGCCAGCGCACCGAGTTGGTCGACGGGTACGGAGTGGCGGTCACGGCGCGGACCGATGAGCCCGAAGCCGAACCGGGGCTTCGAGCCCCGCCCCGCACGCCGGTTGCCCCGTCCGCCGTCGGAGGTCCGCACCGCGGCCCGCCGCCCGGGAACGCCACCGCTCACGCCGCCGGGGGCCGCGGGAGAGAAGGGCGCGGCGCCACCCGGCGCCGGCCCGCCGGCCGCCCCGCTGACGGCACCCCCGCCCGCCCCGGGAGCGCCCGCACCGGGTCCCGTGCCCGGATACCCCGGACCTGCGGGACCGGCCTGACCTCCCTGGCCCGCCTGTCCGCCCGGCCCCGCCGGGTTCACCGCCCCCGTGGGAATCGTCATCAGCGCGCACCCCCCAGCGGCAGCGTCGCCAGCATGCCCGGGCCCTGTTCGCGGTCGAGCCGCACCAGACCCGTCTTCACGCCGCGCGCCGCGCGCTCCAGTTCGTGCCGGGCGGCCACCAGCTCCTCGTCGCTGCGCCCGGTGATCCGTACATGTCCGGTGACCGTCGTCTCCTGGCGGTCACCACCGCTCAGGGTCAGACTGAAGGTCGTCGCCAGCGCCGGCAGCGAGGTGAGCAGTGCCACCAGCTGCGGCATCGACGCCCCCGCTCCGCCCGCGCCGCCCAACTGGGGCCAGCGGCCCACCCAGTAGGTCGTGTGACGGCGGTCGTCGACCCGCCAGGTGCGGGCGGTCTCCTGCGTGCGGCGGCCCTGCGCCTGCCCGCGGCCCGCCTGCGCGATCGCCATCGGGCTCGCGCACGTCGAGGTCGCGAGCGCCGAGGTGAGCTCCTGCTCGGTGAGGACCGTCGCCCGGAAGCCGGCGCCGGCGAGCCGGCTCGCCAGCTGGTCCGCCGCCCGGACGACGCACTTCTGCGCCCCCTCCAGGCCGCCGCCGCGCGCCTCGACCGCCTCCGGGCACAGCTCGGGGTCGAGCTTGAGCGCGACCCAGGTGATCCGGAGCGCGGGCGAACCCGTCTGCGCCTGCAGGGGCCCGTAGTTGCGGGCCGCCATCGACTGCGCGGGCAGGTGCGGGGCGGGCGCGGGCTGGGTGTGCTGCACGACCTGCGCGGACTCCAGGCGGATGCCGTCCACGGACAGGACGTCCTGGATCAGCGCGACGGGCAGCGGGCGCGCGCCACGGTCGGGGCGCAGCGCCGTGGCCTCGGACTCGACCCGGACGACCGCGGTGAGGAAGGTGCCGTCGCCGATCATGCCGATCGGGCGCCGGTCGCGGTCGCTGTACGCGTACGTGCGCAGCGCGGGGTCGCACTCCACGAGCGGGGCCAGCCCCGGCTCCGTGCCCTCCGGCACGGTGGTGGAGGCGGCCCGCCGGGTACGGGCGCGCAGCGCGAAGAAGGTGCCGAGCCACTCCGGCAGCGAACGCCGGTGCCGGCGGACGACCGCGAGCAGCACGAGCAGCGCCGCGGCCACACCGGCCGGGACGAGCATCAGCTTGTCGACCACCGCGGCGACGAGCAGCAGCGCCGCCGCCACCTCGATCAGCACGAGTTGTTGCAATCGGAACGAACCGAAGTGTCCCGGACGTGCCTGGAGCCTCGGGGAGACCGAGGACGGAACAGGCGAACCGGACCCCGGAGAGGGGGAGACGGAGGGTGCGGAAGGCGCCGCGGCCGCCCTGGGCCGCGTCCGCGTCGCGGAAGCCATGATGGAGAATCCCCCTCAATTCGTCCCGATCACCGTGGCCCGCCAGGCCTTTGGCGGCTGGATCACCCTACCCGCCCCACGCGCGCCGGTGGACAGCAGGCATAGTAGGGGGCCGGTCCGACAGGCCGGGGGCCGGGCGCCATGCTCCCCGGAACTCCCGAGCGAAGACTGCGCCAGACGAAAATGGGGACTCATGGCATCACGGCGGGACGAGCTCAACGCGTACACCTTTGCGAAGAAGCGCACGGTCGCGGCATTCCTCCAACCGACTCCCTCGGGCACGGAGGAGGGAGCGCCCAAGCCGCTGCGCGCGGTCGTTCCCGGCCTGGTCATCGGCGCACTGGTGATAGCCGGCTTCGGCGCTTGGGGCATGTTCAAGCCGACCGCCCCCAAGGGCTGGGACGAGCCCGGCAAGAAGGTGATCGTCGGCAAGCAGTCCACCACCCGTTACGTGGTCCTCACCACCGGAAAGGGCAAGGACAAGAAGACCCTGCTCCACCCGGTGCTCAACCTGGCCTCCGCCCGGCTCCTGCTCAACCCGGACGACTTCCAGGTCATCCAGGTCGACGACAAGACCCTGGACGAGGGCAAGCCGCCGCGCGGCCCGATCCTCGGCATCCCGTACGCCCCCGACCGGCTCCCCGCTCCCGACGACGCGGGCGAGCAGAAGCGCTGGGCCGTGTGCGAACAGCCCGGCGGCGGCAGCGGCGGCAGCGTCCAGAAGGCCACGTTCCTGTTCGCCAAGCGGGACTTCAAGCGGACGGACGACAAGAGCAAGCTGGGCCCCGGCCAGATCCTGTACGTCAAGGGGCAGAAGGACAGCGCCCAGTACCTCGTCGACCACACCGGCACGAAGTACCTCATCGACGAGAAGTCCCCGAACCTCACCACGGCCCTCTTCGGCGTCAACCGGCAGCCGCAACAGGTCACCGACGACTGGCTGGCCACCCTGAAGACGGGCGACCCCGTCGACTTCCCGACGGTCCCCGGCCTGGTCGGCACCAAGGCCGGCGCCAGCGCCGAACTCAGCGACACCGAGGACCGGGTCGGCATGGTGCTGCTCGCCCAGACCGGCTCCGGCCCCCAGCACTACGTCGTGCTCCAGGGCAAGGTGCAGCCGGTCTCCGCCTTCACCGCCTGGCTGCTCATCAACTCCCCGAAGGCCGTGGGCCTCGGGATGGACGGCAAGCCGAGCCCCGTGGACCTGCAGGCCGTCGCGAGCGCCGCCCCCGAGGTCTTCGAGGGAACGCGCCGCTGGCCCGAGCGCAGGTCCGTCCAGATCAACTCCGTCGGCGGCGCGGGGGCCCGCGACACCGTCTGCTCGGTCCTGGAGAAGGTCGGCGAGAAGGGCGAGACGACCCTGTCGACCTGGGCGGGCCCGAAGTACCCCGCCGACATCACGGCCGGCGGCACCAGCACCTACGTCACCCCCGGCACCGGCCTGCTCTACACCCAGACCCAGGGCAGGCAGTCCAAGCCCGACGGCTCGCTCTTCCTGGTCACCGACACCGGCCTGCGCTACGCGGTGCAGGCCAACGGAGACAGCGACTCCGGCCGTTCGGAGATCGGCGCGGGGGAGCAGAAGCAGTCGGACGGGCGCCCGGAGCCCAGCGACGCCCAGAAGCGCCTCGGCTACGAGAAGGTCGTACCGGTCCTCGTGCCGATGGAATGGTCGGAGTTCCTGTCGAAGGGCCCGCGTCTGGACACCAACAGCGCGCGCCAGCCGCAGGGTTCGTGAGGGGGCGGCACAGGTGACGACACCGACGCGCAGGAGCGCGGCGCTGCTGGCGGCCGCGACCCTGACCGCCCTGCTGGCGGCGTCCCCGGCGGCCGCGGCACCCGCCGCGCCCGCGGAGACCCCGGACCCGGTGGACATAGACGGCAGTGGCGAATGCACATTCCCGATGAAGGAACAGATCCCGGGCATCCCCTGGTCGCTCCAGCGGGTGCTGCTCGACGAACTGTGGCAGGACACCAAGGGCAAGGGCGTCCGGGTCGCCGTCATCGACACCGGCGTCGACGACGTCAACCCGCAGCTGAAGACCGCGGTGGACGCCAAGGCCGGCAAGGACTACCTGAAGCCCGAGAAGGAGAACCCCGGCAGCGGCAACGACCAGCGAGGCAAGACCGACGGCACCGTCGACCTGGTCGGCCACGGCACCAAGGTCGCCGGCATCATCGCCGCCCGCCCCCGCAAGGGCACCGGCTTCGTGGGCCTGGCGCCCGAGGCGACGATCATCCCGATCCGCCAGAACGACGAGAAGAACAGCGGCAAGTCCGACTCGATGGCCGAGGCCATCAAGCACGCCCTCGCCAAGGGCGCGGACGTCATCAACATCTCGCAGGACACCACCCAGCCCCTCAGCGAGGACTCCTCGCTGGGCAGGGCGGTGGCCCAGGCCATCGACGCGGGCGCGGTGGTCGTCGCCTCCGCGGGCAACGACGGCATGGACGGCAAACTGAAGAACACCTACCCGGCGGCCTTCCCCGGCGTCCTGGCCGTGGCGAGCTCCGACCGCAACAACGAACGTGCGGCGTTCTCCCAGTCGGGAACCTTCGTCGGCGTCGCCGCCCCCGGTGTGGACGTCGTCTCCACGGTGCCGGGCGGCGGCCAGTGCGTGGACAACGGCACCAGCTTCTCGGCCCCGTACGTGGCGGGGGTGGCGGCCCTGCTGAAGGCCAAGTACCCGGACTGGAAGCCGGCCCAGATCGTGACGAGGATCGAGCAGACGGCCATCCGCTCCATCAACGGGCATGACAATCACGTGGGTTGGGGTGTGGTCGACCCGGTGCGGGCCCTGGCCGACGGTCCGGTCCCGCCCCTGACGGGCCCCACCCCGGACCCCGGCCCGCCGAAGGCCCCGGCCCCGGAGCCGGCCCACATGGCGAGCTCGGAGACTCCCCAGGAGCGCGACGAACGCCTGGCCACGTACGCGCTGGGCATCGGGGCGGTCCTGGTCGCCGTGGTCGCGGGCGCGGCGGTCGTGATCCGCGACAGCAGACGCCGCCGCCGGGTGGCCTGACGCTCCGTCGAATGAGTAGGAATACCTAGGTAGCTTTGCAGTTGGAACTGTCGTACCGAGTGGTTAGAGTGGGCGAGTTCGTGCATGTGACGAGGGGGAACTGAAGTGGCAGGGCCGAACGGGGACGGCGGCAAGAAGGACCTGGAAGTCGAGGACGTGACTCTCCAGACCTTCCAGACGCGTATGCAGAAGCTCGTCGACGATTTGAAGGGCTCGCCCGCCGAACACAAGAAGATCGGCGAGCAGAAGGTCACGGAAGCCTCGTACGGCACGGGCTTCGCCGCGGCCGGCGAGCTGCACGGGGCGTACGAGAAGGTGCGCACGCGGCTCGAGGAGCTGACGAAGATCTTCGGTGAGACCATCGAGGCGATGGGGATCCGGGCGCAGATCGCCGACAAGGGGTACACGGGCGTGGACGAGGAGGAGCGGCAGCGCTTCTCCGAGATCCAGAAGAGCACCAAGGCCGACTACGACAAGCACAGCGAGGCGGGCTCCCAGGACCCGGCCAAGCCGCAGCAGCCGGCCAAGCCGACCACGAACACCGGCGATTCCGGCGGATTCAGCTAAACGGGGGAGTGAACACGATGTCTGGAGAGTTCGAGGGCAAGTCCCTGGACGCCCTGTACGCGATGATCGCGTCCGCCAAGCCCGACGACATCACGGGCGCGGGCGACGCGCTGGCCGCCGCCGTACCGAAGATCATGAGCATCGCCAAGGACCTTCGGCACTACATCTCCCGTGTCGAGTGGGAGGGCGAGGGCGCCGAGGCCTTCCGCAAGTGGGGCGCCGGCATGGTCTCGGAGACGCTCGTCCTGGGTGACTTCACCAAGGTCGTCTCCGAGCAGATGAAGCACGCGGGCGGCGCGCTCAAGACCGCGCAGACCTCCGTGCCGAAGCCGGCGGGCATGTGCTTCGCCGACCCGGAGAAGGAGAAGGCCCGCCTGGCGGCCGAGACCGGGCCGAAGCTCCAGGAGGCCGTCAGCGCGATGGAGCGGCTGTCGTCGTTCTACGACACGTCGAAGACGCGGATCACTTCGGAGAAGCAGCCGGAGTTCAAGCCGATGATCGACGCTGGCTTCGGCGAAGGCGAGCGGGAGTACGGCACCGGAAGCGGATCCGGCTCCGGGACGCATTCGCGTACTGGTACGGGCACCACGCAGACGAGCCACACGACCCTTCAGCGTGCCCAGGAGACGGACCCGGGCGACACCAGTCGGCCGCAGGTTCGCGACCACGTCACCCCGCCGAACACCCCTCCCACCCCGCCGACCCGGCCGGACACCGAGGTCGACACCAACCTGGACTCCGTGAAGACTCCGCCGGAGACCACGACGCGGCCGCCCGTGCAGCCCCCGGTCACCACGACCACGCCTCCGCCGGCGACCCACCAGCCCATGCCCCTTCCGCTGCCGCCCACGGTTCCGCCGCTGGGACAGCAGGGTGGCTACCAGCAGCCTCGTCCGCCCATCACGGGCCTGCCGAGCCCCGCGAACCGGACCGGACTCCCCGGCCCGAGCACGCTGGGCCCGATGGGCCGACAGGAGGGCATCACCGGAGGCCGTCAGGTGCCCGGCCGCTCCGTCATGGGGCAGCAGATGGGGCGGACGCCCATGGGCACCGTCATCGGTGAGGAGAAGGGCTCCTCGTCGTACGGCCGCGGCGCCGGCGGCATGCACGGTCAGGGCGCAGGCATGCACGGCGCGCCGAACGGTGGCCAGGGCTACGGCGGGCGTCGTCTGGCGAGCCAGCCGGGCGGAACCGTGGGGGCTCCCTCGGCGTCCGGTGTGAATGGACGCTCGGCCTTCACCCAGGGTGGTTCGGGTCTCGTGCGTCCGCCGGCTTCGACGCAGCCGGGCGAGGAGGAGCGGCAGCAGCCGCGCCACCGTCCCGACTACCTGTCCGAGGACGAGGAGACGTGGACCTCGGGCCAGCGCCAGATCGTCCCGCCCGTCATCGACTAGGAGCACTCCCCTGATGTCCCCCCTCACCCGGGCCGCTCGCAACCGAGCGGTCGGCCTGCTCGGCGCCATGGCGGCCGTCGTCGCGACGTGGACCGTCGCGGCGCCGGCCGCCCAGGCGGACGACATGCGGTCGCGCCAGTGGTACCTGGACGCGATGAAGGCCGACGAGCTGTGGAAGGTGGCCACGGGCAAGGGCATCACTGTTGCCGTTATCGACACGGGAGTCGACTCGACGCTGCCGGAGCTCCAGGGGAAAGTGCTGCCCGGGCGCGACTTCGACGGGGGCGGACTCGGCCGGGTTGATGAGAAGGACTCTGACCGCCACGGCACGAATATGGCTCTTGCCATCGCTGGTAGCGGGGCCGATGGCGGGGTTAAGGGCATCGCCCCCGAGGCGACGATTCTTCCTGTCAGAACGGGCGCGTTCTCGAACTTTAGTTGGGAGACGACGTATGCCGGCATTCGGTACGCCGTCGACAACGGTGCCCGCGTGATCAACATCTCCAAGGGGGGGCCTGCGTTCAAGGAGGAGACCGCCGCCTGGCAGGCAACAGTCGACTACGCCCGCAAGAAGGGCGCGTTGATCTTTGCTGGGTCGGGCAACGACGGCAACGGCGGTCCCGCTTACCCAGCCGCCATTCCCGGAGTAGTCGCCGTCGGTGCCCTCGACACCAAGGGCAAGGTCGCCAAGTTCTCCAACTACGGCCCCCACCTCGCCCTTGCGGCCCCGGGCGTGGAGATTCCCGGCCGTTGCACCAACGACAAGAACAAGTACTGTGCCGGGCAGGGCACCAGTCAGGCCACCGCCATCGCCTCCGGCACCGCCGCCCTCATCTGGTCGGCGCACCCCGACTGGACCGGGAACCAGGTCCTCCGGGTCATGATGGAGACCGCCGGCCACAACGGCCCGGTGCCGAGCAAGTACATCGGCTACGGCTCCGTCCGGCCGGCCCAGGTCCTGCTCGAAGGCAAGGGCGACCCGGGCGCCCCCGACGTCAACCCGCTGCTCGCCGCCCGGAAGGCGAGCGCGTCACCGACAACACCCCAGACCTCCCCCTCTCCTGAGAACACGGGGGCAAGCGGTAGCGACCAGGCCGAGGACAAGGGCCAGGCCGCAGGCTCCGATGACGGCGGATTCCCGCTGTGGGCCATCGCCGCGAGTGCCGTCGCCGTCGTCGCCGTCATCGGCCTCGTCGTTGCGGCGGGAGTACGCAGGAGAGCGTCGACAGACGCATGAAACACGCCATCGACAACAACGAGGAGCTTCACAATGGGCACTCCCGCAGGTGGGTTCGGACTCGCAGACGATCCGATCGTCAAGGCGAAGAACAAGATCGTGGAGACCGGCGAGGCGGTCTCCAAGCAGGCGCGTGAGCTCGCCAACATCCTCGAGACGTGCAGCGCCGGCTGGACCGGTGTCGGTGCCGGAGGCTTCAAGACGGCCCAGACGCTCCTCAACGAGGACCACGACACCATCCGTCGCCTCCTGAACGTGCTGCTCCACGCCGTCGGCGAGACGAAGAACCTCAGCAACGCCAACGACGACGAGGTGCGTGCCACCTTCGCCGCGGTCAACCACAGCTCGCTCAACAACATCTGACGACAAGGGGGAAGCACATGTCTGTCGACAACGCCGGGACCAAGGTCCGGTACGAGAGCGTCCAGGAGATGGCGAACCGCATCCGTACGGTCTCGCAGAACATCATCAAGGACATCCAGGAGATGGACGCCGCCCTGCGCGTCGTCACGGACACCTGGGACGGTGACGCCCACCGGGAGTACGAGATCCTCCAGGGCAAGTACAAGAAGCGCGCCGAGGACATGAAGGACCGTCTCGAGAAGACGGCCAAGATCGTCGAGCAGGGCAAGGACAACTACCGCTCGACCGACGTCAAGGCCTCGCGTCTCTTCACCGAGTCCTTCTGACCTTCGGGTACGTGAGAGGGGCCCGCTCCAGCCGGAGCGGGCCCCTTCACCATGACCTCGTGGCGCTAGCGCAGGTCGAACTCCCCGTCCTTGGCGCCCAGGACGAACGCGTCCCATTCGGCCTTGGTGTACCGCAGGACGGTGTCGTGGTCGAGCGAGGAGCGCATCGCGACGCCGCCGCCCGGCAGGTGGGCGATCTCCACGCGCTCCTCGTCGGGGCTGGTGCCGGGGGCGCCCTCCCACTCGACGCCGCTGATGTCGAGCGCGTACAGCTCGTCCTTCTCCTGCTGAGTGCCCATCTGGCTGTGCTCCTTCATGCGGCGGTCGAACGCGCGTCGTTGCAGGTCAATGATGGGTGTCCGGGGACCCGGCTGTCAGCCGGATCCCCGGAATCACCCCTGCCGGTTCACTGGGCCTGCATGGCGAAGGCCTTCGCGAGCTCCGCCACCTGCTCGGGCTTGAGCGAGGTCTTCCCGGAGTCCCCGGCAGTCAGAAGCAGCGCGACGTCGCCCTTGCCCCCGGAACCGAGGGGTACGGTCGCGATGTTCCCGCTCTTGCTCGGCACCGGCTCTCCGGGCTTCGCCTTGGCGGTCTTCTCCCAGTAGGCCTTCGTCTCGTCGACGTTCATGCCGGCCGCGGCCTGCATGGTGGGCAGCATGAGGCTGACCGCCTGCCCTGCTTCCGCACCGGCGGCGTGGACGACCAGGTCCTCCCCACCCACGTGGTAGGAGCACGTGACCCACGCACCGGCCTTGCCGGCGTAAGGCGACTGCGGGTCGGTCGTCCTCCCGCCCTCGGCCGTGGCGGCGGGCTTGTCGGAGCCCGCCTCCGCAGGGCCCGGCTCGATGTCCTGGTCCAGCTTCGCCGCCTCGGCGGCCCTGGAGGGGTCGTACGGCAGCGGGCAGGCGTCCGTGCCGTCCTTGCCCACCTTCTCGGTGATCTCGACGAGCCGGTCGAGGCTCAGGGCCCCGCCGGCATCCGTGCCGCCGCTCCCGCAGCCCACCAGCCCGGCGACCAGCACCACGCCCAGCAGACCTTGCCTCACGCCCCTCACGACGCGCCCTCTCCCGCGACCGGCTCCACGACCGGCTCCTTCTCCAACGGCTTGTTCGCGCAGCCGAGGGCTTCCGTGGCCCGGCGCGCCATGCGGTAGACGAATTCCATCTGCTGGTCCTGGGTGCCATGGTCGTGGACGGGACCCAGGTTCACGGTGAACGAGGCGTCCGCCCGGAGAAGCACGTTCTTCGACGGTGCTTCCAGGTCCCCGGGCAGCTCGCACCGCACGGAGAGACCCGCCGCGGTGTCATGGGACCACCCCGTCGCACCGTTAAGCCGGTAGCGCCGTGTCTCGGCCGGATACGCGACCTTCTCAGCGTCGGCGAGGGGCACCCACCTGTACGTCAGGGTGGTCTGACCGGCTTCACGTCCGTCATTGCGGAAGTACTCGCACTGGCGGACCGAGGAGGTGACCCGGTACTCCGGAGTCCCTCGCAGATTGATCTGCATGTTCTCGACGAAGCGAGGCGTCCGGTGGTCGATCTGAGGTGTGTAGGTGTCCGCCCGCATGATCTGCAGCAGCAGGTTCTGCTCGGGCGACTTCGCCTGTATGTCGCACACGAAGTCGTCCGGCGGTCCCGCCTGCGGCTCCTCCGAGGAGCCGCAGGCGGTCAGGCTGACCAGGCACGCGCCGACGGCGGCGAGCAGCCGCTGCGATGTCGATCCGGTTCTCACGACGGCTTCACCACGGGGTCCTTCGCCAGGGGCTTGTTTTCGCACCCCAAGGCGTCCGTGACTTCGCGCGTCATCAGGTAGAGGAAGGAGAGCTGACGCGCCTCCGTCTCCTTGTCCACCGTCTTGCCCCGGTTGATCGTGAGCGCGGCGTCGGCGCGGAGTACGGCCTTGCCCGCCGGGCCGGCCAGCTCGCCAGGGAGTTCGCACTTCACGTAGAGGCCCGCGGAGAGGTGCCCGATCGATCCCGTGGCGCCGTTCAGGTCGTAGAACGTGCCGCCCGTCGCGCGCTGCTTCCCGGGTTCGTCGGCGGGCGACCACGCGAAGTCGAGCACGACCCGTTCCTTGCTGTCCTCCGGCAGGTAGGTGCAAAGGTAGGAGGGAGAGGTGGAACGCGTGCCGCCCTGCCACTCCTTCAGGTCTTCCTTGAACTTCCTGAGGAATCGCTCGTCGGACTCGATGACCTCGGTGGAGAATTCATCGGTTCCCAGTACCTCCCGCAGTGCCTTCCCTGCACTCGAGTCGGCGGGCCGTCCGCACAGCCCCTCGACCTGGGAGCCGGAGTTCCCGGAACTGCATGCCGTAACGACCAACGCGGTCACCGCCAGGACGGCGGGCCAGGCGGAGCGCCTACTCACCGTGCTGCAGATGGGCCTTGGCGGCGTTCCGCCCCGTGTCGTATGCCTCGTTCGCACTGTTCTTGGCCTCCTTCCATGCGCCCTCTTCCCGGAGGCCGTTCTTGTCACCCCAGGCGTCGAACAGGCGGTTGGTGCCTTCCATGCCGTTCCCGTAGTTGGTGCTCGCGTCCTTCTTGCCCTGTTCCTCGGCCTCGTTGGTGACGTCCTTGACCCAGTCGTACTTGATCGTGTCGATCAGGGCGCCACCGGCCGTGCCGGCGATCGGGATCTCACCGATGAGACCGTTGGCGCCGATGGCCGCGTACTCGGCCGTGTCCTCGGCCCACTCGACCCGGTCGTCACCCTTGTCCTTGTACACGTCGGCGCCGATGCCGTTGAGCGCACCCATCGCCGCGCCGATGTCACGGCCTCGGTCGTTCCAGTCGGCGCTCGAACCGTGGATCGTGTTGCCGTTGAACGGCGGGGCGTCGGCGAGCTGCGAGGCTCCGTAGGTGCGTTCCGCCTCGTAGAGGAGGGAGTACGCCGCGCCGTCGTCGGCGATCCCGCGCATGACACGGACGAGGCTTCCCTGCCCCACCGCCAGGTGCGCCTTGTCGCCCGAGCCGGTGATGTCGGGGTTGCCCTTGATGCCTCCGTACTCCGACTCCTGGCCACCCAGGGTGATGTGCGTGTCGGCCACGTAGTCCACCAAGGCGCGCGCCATCGGCTTCTGGAGGTTCTTGAGATCCTCCGGGAACTCGTCGCCGCCCATCTCGGAGTCCAGGATCTGGATCGCGTTCTGCATCACCCGCGCCTGGCCCTCGGTGTGCAGTCCCACCTCGCCCAGCTTCTCGCTCGGCGCGTGCCCCGTCGCCGCCGCCTGGATGGCGTTGCCGAGGCCCGTGGCCTTGAACGGGTCGTCCATCTCCATCGGGGCCGAGTAGAGGGTGTTCATCAGCGGGTCCGGCCACTTGCGGTCGGTGAGGAGGAACTTCAGGTGCTCGTTGGAGTTCCCCGGCGCCTTGGGGTCCAGGAAGTACTCCGCGTCCGCCGGGTCCTTGCTCATGATGTCGAGCACGGTGTCCAGCGGGTCGTGGGCGATGTTCGGGCGCCGGCCGTCGAAGAAGTGCAGCCAGACCTCGGGCTTCTTCTTCTCGATCGAGATCATGTCGTCGCCGATCTCGTTCAGGAACTCCTTGCCGAAGCCCTTCGGCTCGCCCGTGCTCATCAGCGTCGCCAGCATCTGGTAACCGAGCGTCGGCTGGGTGTTGCTCGCCAGGTTCTTCCCGCCGAGCTCCTTCAGCCCGTCCACGAAGGGCCGGTACGCGTAGCTGTGGGGGTCCTTGGTGCCGGACGCGATCGTGTCCGCCAGGTTCGCGTTGATCGAGTTGTAGAGCTTCTTCTCGGCGTCCGAGATGCCCCGCTCGTTCGCCGCCAGGTTCATCCGGTCGGCGATCTTCAGGGTGTCCTTGGCGCCCAGACCGTCCAGGTAGGCCTCGCTGAAGTGCGGGTCCTTGGAGTTCTGCGCCAGGAGGTCGCGGTAGTGCTCCAGCTCCTCCTTCGACGCCTTGCCGTCGCGGACCTTCTCCGACAGCTTGAGCGCCTCGACGGCCTCGACGTCGTTGACGGGCTTGGAGTTGAAGCCGAGCGCCGCGGAGCCGTCGGCGCCGGAGGCGGCGAGAAGGGCGACCTTGACGTCCGCGTCGTACTCCGTGACCGCCTTGACCGCGTCGTTGATCTTGCGCGTGTACGACATCTCCGTCTCGCGCAGATCCGGGTCGTGGCGGATGGCGTTGGCCTCCCGCGCGTCCACCTTGCTGAAGTCGAAGCTCGCGCTGCCGTACTCGGAGACCTTCATGCCGGCCGTGACCGCCTCGTCGACCGCCGACTTCACCCGGCCCTTGAGCTCGGTGAAGGTGCCGAACGCGTCGCGCAGCAGCGACTCCATCGCGAGGGCTTCCTTCTGGGCGGAGTCGAGCTCCTTGCGGGTGATCCCGAAGTTCGTGGCGCTTACCTGCTGCGCCTGGCCGGTCCACAGCGGATTGTTCGTGGCGACGCCCTGGACCTCCTTCTCGTAGAGGTCCTCGACCTTCTTGAGCTTCTCCGCCATGCTCTTCCAGCCCTCGGCAGCGGTGTTCAGCTTGCCCAGGTCGGTCTGCATGATCTCCTGGTACGTCGGCATCGCGCCCCCTAGAGTCCCGAGACCTTCGACTGCACCGGGGTGAAGCTGTACCCCGTCGTCAGGTCGTTGTTCTTGAACAGCGTGGAGGCGTTCCGCAGCGCGCCCTTCTCCGATTCGAGGCGCGCGTTGAGACGCTTCACCTGGCTGTCCCAGTGCTCGTGGGCCTTCTTCAGACCGGCGGCCGTGTCCCAGCCCTTGAACTCCGTCACCGCGCCGTTCGTGCCCTCGTCGGCCGCGTCGGCCGCCGACTTCAGGTCCGGCTGGATCCGGGTCTCGATGGTGTTCGCCGCCGCCTTCTTCTTGGCGGGCGTCGTCGCCAGATCGGGCTGGCCCCCGCCGCCGCCCGGATCCAGGGGCACGTGGTTCAGCTGCATGCCCGACGTCTGCTGCGCCGCCGCGTTGTCCTTGTGCCGAGCCCACTCGTCGTCGAACGACACGGGCACCCCCTTCGCTGAGTTGGACCGATGTTTGCAGTTCTGAAGTGCTCACGTCCAATGGCAGGGTCACGGTCCGGTGTCGAAACCGGAGACGCGGCCCTGCCACGGGTTCTCAGGAAGGGACGGACCTCACCTCTCCGGCAAACGCCCCGTCTGCACCAGCGAAGCCGCGCCGCGCCGCGAGACGAAGTAGCCCCGGCCCGGCGGCATCGGACGCGGCCGCACGTTGCCGAGCAGGTCGCCCTCCTGCGGGTCGCCGGACAGGACGACACCCTGCGCGCCCAGTTCCTTGATGCGCTGCATGAACGACTCGTACATGGACCGCGAGGCACCCGCGCTGTTGCGCGCGATGATGAAGCGCACGCCGGTGTCACGGGCGAAGGGCAGGAACTCGGCCAGCGGCGCGAGGGGGTTGCCCGCGCTCGTCGCCACCAGGTCGTAGTCGTCGACGATGATGAAGACCTGCGGCCCCGACCACCAGCTGCGGTCCCGCAGCTGCTGCGGCGTCACGTCCTGCGGCGGCTGGCGCCGCGCGAACACCCCGGACAGGGCCTCCATGTGCATCTGCATGGAGCTCGCCATCGGCGCGTACTCCAGCAGGTGTTCCTCCGGCAGGGCGCCGAGCAGCGCCCGGCGGTAGTCGCCGACGACGAGCTTCGCCTCGTCGGGGGAGTACCGCTCGCCGATCTGCTTGGCGATCAGGCGCAGCAGGTTCGTCTTGCCGGACTCGCTCTCGCCGAAGATGAGGAAGAACGGGTCGGTCTCGAAGTTGACGAACACCGGCTCCAGGCGCGTCTCGTCGATGCCGATCGCGATGCCGTGCTGCGGGAACTCGAAGCCCTTCGGCAGCTGGTCGGCCGCCAGCTTGTGCGGCAGCAGCCGGACCGCCGGCGCCGCCGGACCGTGCCAGGCGGTGCGTACGGCCTCCACGAAGGCGGCCGTGCCCGTCGCGAGGTCCTGCGCCGAGCTCGACCCGTCGATCCGCGGCAGCGCCCCCATGAAGTGCAGCTTCTCCGGGACCTGACCGCGCCCGGGTACGCCCGTCGGCACGTTCGCCGCGACCTTGCGGTCGAACTCGGAGTCCATGACGTCGCCGAGCCGCAGCTCCAGGCGGCCCAGCATCTGGTCCTTGAGCGCCGCCCGCACCTCCATGTAGCGGGCCGCGGTGATGACGACGTGGATGCCGTAGCCGAGTCCGCGCGCCGCCAGGTCGGCGACCGTGGCCTCCAGACCCTCGTACTCGTTGCGGAAGCCGCCCCAGCCGTCGATGACCAGGAACACGTCGCCCCAGGCCTCGTTCGGCATCTCGCCCGCCGCCCGCTTGCGCCGGTAGGTGGTCATGGAGTCGATGTTGTGCGCGCGGAAGAACTCCTCGCGCCGGTTCAGCACGCCGAGCACCTCGGCGACCGTCCGCCGCACCCGCTCGGGGTCCAGCCGGGACGCGACCCCGCCGACGTGCGGCAGTTCGGCCAGCGACGACATGCCGCCGCCACCGAAGTCCAGGCAGTAGAACTGCACCTCTCCAGGCGTGTGCGTGAGCGCGAACGACGACACCAGCGAGCGCATCAGCGTCGACTTGCCGGACTGCGGACCGCCGACCACCATCATGTGGCCCGCCGCGCCCGAGAAGTCCCGGTACAGCACCTCGCGGCGCTGCTCGAAGGGCTTGTCGATGAGGCCGAGCGGCACCGTGAGCCCGCCCGGGCGGGTGTACTCGGTCGCCGTGAGCCCCCGGTCCGGGGTCTGCGCGAGCCCGGGCAGCAGCTGGTCGAGTGACGGCGCCTGGTCGAGCGGCGGCAGCCACACCTGGTGCGCCGGCACGCCCTGACCTTCGAGGCGTCGCACGATCACGTCGAGGACGGTGTCCGCGAGCGCGTCGTCGTCCTCGCTCCGCTGCGCCGCCAGGTACGCCGGGTCGGGCGCCGCGTAGACCACCGGCACGGGCGAGGCCGTGAACATCACGGGCCGCCGCTCGATCGGCATGTTCCCCGCCTCCAGGCGCGGACCGCCGGTCCGGTACGTGCCCGAGACGTACGCCGCCTTGAAGCGGGTCATCTCGTCCGTGCCGAACTTCAGATAGCCCGAACCCGGCACCGACGGCAGGTGGTACGCGTCGGGCACACCGATCGCCGTGCGCGACTCGGCCGCCGAGAAGGTCCGCAGACCGATCCGGTACGACAGGTACGTGTCCAGGCCGCGCAGCTTGCCCTCCTCCAGGCGCTGCGAGGCGAGCAGCAGATGCACACCCAGCGAGCGGCCGATGCGGCCGATCTGGATGAACATGTCGATGAAGTCGGGCTTGGCCGTGAGCAGCTCGCTGAACTCGTCGATGACGAGCACCAGCGAGGCCAGCGGCTCCAGCGGGGCGCCGGCCGCCCGGGCCTTCTCGTAGTCGTGGATGTTGGCGTAGTTGCCCGCGGACCGCAGCAGCTCCTGGCGCCGCTGCAGCTCACCGCGGATCGCGTCGCCCATGCGGTCGACCAGGGTCAGGTCGTCCGAGAGGTTGGTGATGACGGCGGCCACGTGCGGCATCTGCGACATGCCCGCGAAGGTGGCACCGCCCTTGAAGTCCGCGAGGACGAAGTTCAGCGTCTCCGAGGAGTGCGTCACCGCCAGACCGAGCACCAGGGTGCGCAGCAGCTCCGACTTTCCGGAACCGGTCGCGCCCACGCACAGACCGTGCGGGCCCATGCCCTCCTGCGCGGCCTCCTTCAGGTCCAGCATGACCGGTGCGCCGTCCTCACCGACGCCGATCGGCACGCGCAGCCGCTCGGCGACCGACCGCGGCCGCCAGGTGCGGGCCACGTCCACCGAGGCCGCGTCGCCCAGGTTCAGCAGGTCCGTGAAGTCCAGGTTGGCGAGCAGCGGTTCGTCGTCGTCCCCGCCGCCCATCCGCAGCGGTGCCAGCTGGCGGGCCAGCGCCTCCGCCGCGGGCAGCGACATGACGTCCGGCACGCCCTCGTACGCGAAGCCGCCACCGGACTCCAGGCGCAGCCGTCCCGGCCGTACGACCACGGACAGACCGCCGCGCGGCTCGTCCAGCTCACCGGAGACCACCTCGACGATGGTCACGCCCTGCAGCCCCTCGGCCGCCGCGAACAGCGAGTCCGGCGGCACCATCCCGCCGTCCAGGATCACCACGACGTGCGGCTGGTCCAGAACCGGCTGGCTGTCCCGGCCGAACCGCGGCCGGCCGTCCAGGCGCGAGCGGATCAACTGCTCCAACTCGCCCAGGTCGTCGCCGAACAGGCGCTTCGTACCGGCCCCGTCGACGGTGCCCGGCACCTGGTTGTGCGGCAGCCACTTCGTCCAGTCCCAGCGCTCCTGCGCGCCCCGAGCCGCCACCACGGCCAGCATCAGGTCGTCGGGGGAGTGCAGCGTCACCAGCTGCGCCACCAGACCGCGCGCCGCCGACTGCGCGGACTCCGGATCGCCCGACACCGTCACGTGGTAGAACGCCCGCAGCGAGACCGCCATCGGAAGGCCGTCCAAGGTGCCGTGCACCGCGAGGAACTGCTGCATCGCGCCCGCGCACAGCGGCTCCAGCTCGTCCACCGGCGCCGTGTCCGGCGCCACCAGCGGGGTCGCCAACTGCTGCGCCCCGAGGCCGATCCGCGCCTGCGCGAAGTCGTGGTCGCCGACCCGGCGCTCCCACACCCGCGAACCCTCGGCGACCACGGACCACAACTGCTCGGGCGCCGGGTGCAGAAACAGCTGCGCGTCCCGCTGCTTGCGGGCGGTGCGCCGCACCGTACGGCGGGTCTGCGCGAGGTATTTGAGGTAGTCCCGCCGCACATCGGCCATTTGCCCCTGCGACCCACGACGGAATCTGACGAACTGGGCGATGGCCATGCCGACCGTCGACGCGAGCATGAGGGTACCCATGATGCGCATGATCGGAGACGGCGTCATGAAGAAGAACACCACGGACGAGCCCATGCCGAGCATCGGCAGGAGCTGCATCAACGCGGACTCCTGCTGTCCCCGCGGCAGTTCCGGCGGAGACTCCAGGACCAGTTCCTCGCTGGGTACTTCCGGAGGAAGGGACCTCGGCGGGCGTTTGACGACGATCTGGCTCACCGGCGCATCAATCCCTCGTTACGGGCGGGCTCGTGCGGGGACCCTGCACTCCGGCGCCCCCGTCGGCGACCGCCTCCCCCGCGAGACGGCGATCCTACTTGCCACCACCGTCCCCACTCCCCGGTAGGGTGTCGCCGCACCGTGCGCAACCGCGAATCAGGGGGTCCAGAAACGTGAGTACGACCGCAGCGACCGGCTTCTGCCGCGTCACCGTCGTGGCGCCGGACAGCCGCATCGACGTCGCACTCCCGGAGGACATCGCCGTCGCCGACGTCTACCCGGAGATCCTCCGGCTCACCGGGCAGACCCAGCCGGCCGGGGCCCCCACCGGCTATCACCTGGTCCGCCGCGACGGCACCGTCCTCGACGGCGCCCGCAGCCTCTCCGCGCAGCAGGTCCTCGACGGCGAGGTGCTCTCGCTGCGCCCGTTCGCGCAGTCCCTGCCGCCGGCCGTCTTCGACGACGTCTCCGACGCCGTCGCCTCCGCCGTCACCCGCGACCGGCACCTGTGGAGCGACGAACTGCTGCGCGGCGCGGGACTCGTCGGCGGCGTGCTGCTCCTCGTCCTCATGGGCTTCGTGCTCTGGTTCGCCGACCCGGTCCGCCACGACATGCACAGCCTGCCCGGCATCATCGCCGGCGCCGCCGGCGTGCTGCTGACCGCCTTCGCCGGGGTCCGCGCCCGGGTGTACGGCGACCGGGCCACCGCCGTAGCGCTCGGGCTGGGCGCGCTGCCGCTGCTGCTCATCGCCGGCTCCGGCATCGTCGCCGCCGACGCGGGGCAGGGCCCCGGCCGGCTCCAGTTCCTGCTCGGCTGCGTCACCGTCCTGGTCGCCTCCGTCGCCCTCGTGGCGCTCACGCCGAGCGGCGACGCCCCGTTCGTCGCGGCGACCTTCCTGGCCACCGTCGGCACCCTCGCGACCTTCGTCGCGATCCTCACCGAGGGCACGGCCACCGGCACCGCCGCCGTGTGCGTGCCCGTCGCCATCGGCCTGGTCGCCTTCCTGCCCGGTCTGTCGGCCCGCTTCGCCCGGCTGCCCATCGGCTACGCCTCCCCGCGCAGCGCCGCCGACGAGGAGTTCCTCGCCGACCCGCACCAGGCGGTCCACGCCGAGGCGCAGCCCGTCGACGGCGAGCGCATCGCGCTGCAGGCCCGCAGGGGCCACGAGATGCTGCTCGGCCTGGTCGGCGGCTGCGCGGCCGTCGTCGTCGGCTCCTGCGCGGTGCTCGGCTTCGCCGGGAACACCTGGGGCCAGCTCCTGGCCCTCGCCGCGGGTCTCGCGATGCTGCTGCGCGCCCGGCTCTTCCGCTACACGTCGCAGGTCGCCTGCGTCCTGGTGGCCGGTCTCGCCGCCATCGCCCTGCTGATCCTCGGCCTGTCCCTGAATCCGCCGGTCGACCTGGTCAAGGACCTCCTCATGTACGGGGACCGCGGCGGCCTGGACATCCGGACGATCTGGCTGAGCGCGGCCGTCGCCGCGGGCGCCGCCCTGGTCACCGCGATCGGCCTGATCATCCCGAGGAAGGGCCTCTCGCCCTTCTGGGGCCGGCTGCTCGACCTCACGGAGGGCTTCGTCCTGCTCTCCCTGGTGCCGCTGTGCCTCGGCGTCCTCGACGTGTTCATGCGGGCCCGCTCGCTGACCGGCTGAGCCGCCGGCCCGCTGACCTGCGCACATGCCGACGGGCCGGCCGCCCGGCCGGCCGAGTCGGCCCCGCCGGCCCGTGCGGCCGAACCGGGGCGGCCTGGATCTCCCCAGGCCCGCTCCGGGAGCCCTCGGGCGAGCTGGTACGCTGTGTGACGGCCGTTTGTGTACGCGCTCCCGGGTCCGAGACCGGGGAGCAGCGCTCATCGGACCTTCGCCCGCGAGTCACGGAAGCTTCCCCTGAGATCAAGACCAGGGGCACTCGTGGGCGCACGAACCAAGAGGAGATCCGCGTGGCTCTCGACGCCGCCGTCAAGAAGCAGATCATGGCCGAGTTCGGCACCAAGGAGGGCGACACCGGCTCCCCCGAGGTCCAGGTCGCCATGCTGTCCCGCCGCATCTCGGACCTGACCGAGCACCTCAAGACCCACAAGCACGACCACCACTCCCGTCGTGGTCTGCTGATCCTGGTCGGTCAGCGCCGCCGCCTGCTGCAGTACCTGGCCAAGAAGGACATCCAGCGCTTCCGTGCGCTGGTCGACCGCCTGGGCATCCGCCGCGGTGCGGCCGGCGGCGCCAAGTAAGACGCTGTGAAGGGAGCGGTTCCCACTTTCAGGGGGCCGCTCCCTTTGCTGTACGTGCGCGATGTGCCCACCGGCAATTAGTCTGGTCACACAACGCCACATCCACGCGTGAGAAGCAGCCGGCACGCCGCCGGTCCTCGGTAGTGGCCCCCGGACCTCATTCCCGGGAGCTTCGATCGAAGACCGGCCCGCCACGACAGAGCTTCTCCCGCACCGCCCCCGGCCACACGGGCCGCGGGCGCAAAGACGAAACGTAGGAGAAACCGCTAGTGGAGAACGAGACCCACTACGCCGAGGCCGTCATCGACAACGGCTCCTTCGGCACCCGCACCATCCGCTTCGAGACGGGCCGTCTGGCCCGCCAGGCCGCCGGCTCCGCCGTCGCGTACCTGGACGACGACACGATGGTCCTTTCCGCGACCACCGCGTCGAAGAAGCCCAAGGACCAGCTCGACTTCTTCCCCCTGACGGTGGACGTCGAGGAGCGGATGTACGCCGCCGGCAAGATTCCCGGCTCCTTCTTCCGCCGTGAGGGCCGGCCCTCCGAGGACGCGATCCTCACCTGTCGCCTGATCGACCGCCCGCTGCGCCCGTCCTTCAAGAAGGGCCTGCGCAACGAGATCCAGGTCGTCGCCACGATCATGGCGCTCAACCCCGACCACCTGTACGACGTCGTCGCGATCAACGCCGCGTCCGCGTCCACCCAGCTGGCCGGCCTGCCCTTCTCCGGCCCGATCGGCGGCGTCCGCGTCGCGCTGATCCAGGGCCAGTGGGTCGCGTTCCCGACGCACACCGAGCTCGAGGACGCCGTCTTCGACATGGTCGTCGCGGGCCGCGTCCTGGAGGACGGCGACGTCGCGATCATGATGGTCGAGGCCGAGGCCACCGAGAAGACCATCGCCCTCGTCCAGGGCGGCGCCGAGGCGCCGACCGAGGAGGTCGTCGCCGCGGGCCTCGAGGCCGCGAAGCCCTTCATCAAGGTCCTCTGCAAGGCCCAGGCCGACCTGGCCGCCAAGGCCGCCAAGCCCGAGGGCGAGTTCCCGGTCTTCCTGGACTACCAGGACGACGTGTACGAGGCCCTCGCGGCCGCCGTCAAGGGCGAGCTCTCCCAGGCGCTGACCATCGCGGGCAAGCAGGACCGCGAGGCCGAGCTGGACCGCGTCAAGGAGCTGGCCGCCGAGAAGCTCCTCCCGGCCTTCGAGGGCCGCGAGAAGGAGATCTCCGCCGCCTACCGCAGCCTGACCAAGGCCCTGGTGCGCGAGCGCGTCATCAAGGACAAGGTCCGCATCGACGGCCGTGGCGTCACGGACATCCGTACGCTCGCCGCCGAGGTCGAGGCCATCCCGCGCGTGCACGGCTCCGCCCTGTTCGAGCGTGGCGAGACCCAGATCCTGGGCATCACCACCCTCAACATGCTCCGCATGGAGCAGCAGCTGGACACCCTCTCCCCGGTGACCCGCAAGCGCTACATGCACAACTACAACTTCCCGCCGTACTCCGTCGGCGAGACCGGCCGCGTCGGTTCGCCGAAGCGCCGCGAGATCGGCCACGGCGCGCTCGCCGAGCGCGCGATCGTGCCGGTCCTCCCGACCCGCGAGGAGTTCCCGTACGCGATCCGTCAGGTGTCCGAGGCCCTCGGCTCCAACGGTTCGACGTCCATGGGCTCGGTCTGCGCCTCCACCATGTCGCTGCTGAACGCCGGTGTGCCCCTCAAGGCCCCCGTCGCCGGTATCGCCATGGGCCTGATCTCCCAGGAGATCAACGGCGAGACGCACTACGTCGCCCTCACCGACATCCTCGGTGCGGAGGACGCCTTCGGCGACATGGACTTCAAGGTCGCCGGTACGAAGGAGTTCGTCACCGCCCTCCAGCTCGACACCAAGCTGGACGGCATCCCGGCCTCCGTCCTGGCCGCGGCCCTCAAGCAGGCCCGTGACGCCCGCCTCCACATCCTCGACGTGATGATGGAAGCGATCGACACCCCGGACGAGATGTCCCCGAACGCCCCGCGGATCATCACCGTGAAGATCCCCGTGGACAAGATCGGCGAGGTCATCGGCCCCAAGGGCAAGATGATCAACCAGATCCAGGAGGACACCGGCGCCGAGATCACGATCGAGGACGACGGCACGATCTACATCGGTGCCCAGGTCGGCTCGCAGGCCGAGGCCGCCCGCGCCACGATCAACGGCATCGCCAACCCGACCATGCCGGAGGTCGGCGAGCGCTACCTGGGTACGGTCGTCAAGACCACCACCTTCGGTGCCTTCGTCTCCCTGCTCCCGGGCAAGGACGGCCTGCTGCACATCTCGCAGATCCGCAAGCTCGCCGGTGGCAAGCGCGTGGAGAACGTCGAGGACGTGCTCGCGATCGGCTCCAAGGTCCAGGTCGAGATCGCCGAGATCGACCAGCGCGGCAAGCTCTCCCTCATCCCCGTGATCGAGGGCGAGGACGAGGCGAAGGACGACACCGACCAGTGACGTCCCGCAGTTCCGCGACGACGGCCCGCCCCTCTTCCGAGGGGCGGGCCGTCGCCCGTACCCAAACGCTTCTCCCGGGCAGGGACGGCATCGGCACCGTCCGCCGCACCACCCTCCCCGGCGGCCTCCGCATCGTCACCGAGACGCTGCCCTCGGTGCGCTCCGCCACCTTCGGCATCTGGGCGCACGTCGGCTCCCGCGACGAGACGCCGGCGCTCAACGGCGCCACCCACTACCTGGAGCACCTCCTCTTCAAGGGCACCCACAAGCGGTCCGCCCTCGACATCTCCGCCGCGCTCGACGCGGTCGGCGGCGAGATGAACGCCTTCACGGCGAAGGAGTTCACCTGCTACTACGCCCGGGTCCTCGACACCGACCTGCCGCTGGCGATCGACGTCGTCTGCGACATGCTGACGGGCTCGCTCATCCTCGACTCCGACGTGGACGCCGAGCGCGGCGTCATCCTCGAGGAGATCGCGATGACCGAGGACGACCCCGGTGACGTCGTGCACGACCTGTTCGCGCAGACGATGTTCGGCGACACGCCGCTGGGCCGCCCGGTCCTCGGCACCGTCGACACCATCAACGCGCTCACCCGGGACCAGGTCGCCCGCTTCTACAAGAAGCACTACGACCCCACCCACCTGGTCGTCGCCGCCGCCGGCAACGTCGACCACGCCACGGTGGTACGCCAGGTCCGCCGCGCCTTCGAGAAGGCCGGCGCCCTCGGCCGTCCGGACGCCACCCCGGTCGCCCCGCGCGACGGGAAGCGCACCATCCGCACCGCGGGCCGGGTCGAGCTGCTGGGCCGCAAGACCGAACAGGCCCATGTGGTCCTCGGCATGCCGGGCCTGGCCCGCACCGACGAGCGCCGCTGGGCCCTCGGCGTGCTGAACACCGCCCTCGGCGGCGGCATGTCCTCCCGCCTCTTCCAGGAGGTCCGGGAGAAGCGCGGCCTCGCCTACAGCGTGTACTCGTACACGTCCGGATTCGCCGACTGCGGCCTCTTCGGCGTGTACGCGGGCTGCCGGCCCAGCCAGATCCACGACGTGCTGCGGATCTGCCGGGACGAGCTCGACAAGGTCGCCACGGACGGCCTCACCGACGACGAGATCGCCCGTGCCATCGGCCAGCTCTCCGGGTCGACCGTCCTCGGCCTGGAGGACACCGGCGCGCTGATGAACCGCATCGGCAAGAGCGAGCTGTGCTGGGGCACCCAGATGTCGGTCGACGACATGCTGGCCCGGATCGCCGCCGTCACCCCCGACGACGTACGGGACGTGGCACGCGACGTGCTGCGGCAGCGGCCCTCGCTCTCGGTGATAGGCCCGCTGAAGGACAAGCAGGCGAGCCGCCTCCACGAAGCGGTCTCCTGACCCCCGAGTCCCTCGAGTACGAGTAAGGAAGTGCAATGAGCAAGCTGCGCGTGGCGGTCCTCGGAGCCCAGGGCCGGATCGGCGCCGAGGCGGTCAGGGCCGTCGAGGCCGCCGAGGACATGGAACTGGTCGCGACCCTCGGCCGCGGTGACAAGCTGGAGACGCTCGTCGACGCGGACGCCCAGGTCGCCGTCGAGCTGACCACCCCGGCCTCGGTCATGGGAAACCTCGACTTCTGCGTGCGCCACGGCATCCACGCGGTCGTCGGGACCACCGGCTGGACCGAGGAGCGCCTCGCGCAGCTGAAGGGCTGGCTCGCCCAGTCCCCGGAGACGGGCGTCCTGATCGCCCCGAACTTCTCCATCGGCGCGGTCCTCACGATGAAGTTCGCGCAGATCGCGGCCCCGTACTTCGAGTCCGTCGAGGTCGTCGAGCTGCACCACCCGCACAAGGTGGACGCCCCCTCGGGCACGGCCACCCGGACGGCCCAGCTGATCGCCGCCGCCCGCGCCGAGGCCGGTCTCGGCGCTCAGCCGGACGCCACCGCGACCGCCCTGGACGGGGCGCGCGGCGCGGACGTGGACGGCGTCCGGGTCCATGCCGTCCGGCTGGCCGGTCTGCTGGCCCACCAGGAGGTGCTGCTGGGCGGCGAGGGCGAGAGCCTCACCATCCGGCACGACTCCCTGCACCACTCCAGCTTCATGCCGGGCATCCTCCTGGGCGCCCGCCGCGTCGTGACCGCCCCGGGCCTCACGTTCGGCCTGGAGCACTTCCTGGACCTGGGCTGACGGTCATGGGCGGAAAGATCACGTACGTCTTCCTCTCCACCGTCCTCGTCCTCGTCTTCGGGGTCGTGGGCATGGAGGGGATCCTGCTCCTGCTGACCGGCGAGCCGGCGGCGATGGGCATGGGAGCGGTCGCGTTCCTGCTGCCGCTGGTCGGCGGCTGGTTCCTGTGGAAGAACACCCGCTTCGCGCGCCGGGCGAACCGCCTGGCCGCGGAGCTGGAGGCCGAGGGCGGGCTGCCGGTCGACGAGCTCAGGCGCACCGAGGGCGGCCGTATCGACCGCGACTCGGCCGACGAGGTCTTCGCCCGGCGCAAGGCCGAGACGGAGGACTCGCCCGACGACTGGCGCTGCTGGTTCCGGCTCGCGGTCGCGTACCACGACGCCCGCGACACCCCCCGCGCCCGCCAGGCGATGCAGCGGGCGATCACCCTGCACGAGACGGGCCGGGCCCTGGCCTGAGCCGGGACCCGGCCCCGGCCGGCGTGTGATCAGTGCGCGCCGGCGTACTCCGCGTTCCAGGCCTCGATCGTGTCCGCGGCGCGGTCGAAGGCCTCGACGCGCGAGAGGAAGTCGGCGTTGTGGTCGGTGAGCAGCGGCGTCTGCTCACCGTTGTGCCGTACGAGCATCAGGGCCTGGCCCTGGACCGTACGGGGGAGTCCCAGCCAGCGCACCGGCTGCTGCGTGGTGCGCACGGCCGAGGTCTGGCCCCAGGGCACGGTCCGCGTCGAGAAGAACGAGACGTGCCGCAGCCCGGCCCGGCTCACCCACACGCCCATGCGCAGCACGCGCAGCGCCGCGCCGATGATCAGCGCGGCGAACGCGAAGGTGAACAGGGCCCCGCCGGTCGCGCCGGCGGCGGTGACGATGACGGCCGCGAGCAGGACGAACGAGGCGAGCAGCAGCGCGAGCGCGGCGATTCCGACCCGCCACGGCCCGGGCCGGTACGGACGACGCCACTGGTCGTGGTCGTCGAACGGCAGCGCGATGTCGTCATCGGCCTCGACGTCACGGTCGGCCGTCAGAAAGGGCAGGGGCACGACAGGTCCTCACTCACAAGCACGTTCGGTGGGCTGTGCCCGGTGAGGCTACCTCAGCGCCCGTCGGAAGCCTCGGACTGCTGGTGCCGTCCGTCCGCCGGCCCGGTCTGCAGGGAGGGCATGCCGAGCGCGAGCGAGCCGACGAGCCCCGCCACCACGGTCAGCCCGATCAGCGTACGGCCGAGGACCTGGGAGGGCGTGGGACGCTCCCGAGGCGGCGGAGTGACGTTACTGCGGAAGCGGTCGGTCTCCGCGACGAACGCGAACGGGACGGCCTCTCGCCGGCTGAACATCGGGCCACTCTCCTCGGGGCGGTGGTGCTCGTGTGTGTCACAGGTACAGACGAGCGAACCGGCGCTTTGGTGCCGTTTTTTCATCAAAGCGGCCGAATCTCATCCTTGAGAGGGAGATGGATAGAGTGGACGACTGCAACGAGCCCCGCCGGAAGGACCGCTGGTGACCGACACCCCCACCGAGCACGACGCCAAGATCGACATCCGGAGCGACGTCACGGTCGAGCTGGTACGGAGCGCCGCGACCGACTCCGACGTCCTCTGGGCGGCGCGTGTGTCCACCGCGGGCGAGCAGTCCCTCGAAGAGCTCCAGAAGGACCCGGAGCGCTCCAAGGGCCTCATCAACTACCTGATGCGGGACCGGCACGGCAGCCCCTTCGAGCACAACTCGATGACGTTCTTCATCAGTGCCCCGATCTTCGTGTTCCGCGAGTTCATGCGGCACCGGGTGGGCTGGTCCTACAACGAGGAGTCGGGCCGCTACAGGGAGCTGCAGCCCGTCTTCTACGTGCCCGACACTTCCCGCAAGCTGGTCCAGCAGGGCCGCCCGGGCAAGTACGTCTTCGTCGAGGGCACCGAGGAGCAGCACGAGCTGGTCAGCCGGACCATGGAGGACTCCTACCGACAGGCGTACGCCACCTACCAGGAGATGCTGGCCGCCGGCGTCGCCCGTGAGGTGGCCCGTTCGGTCCTCCCGGTCGGCCTTTTCTCCTCGATGTACGCCACCTGCAACGCCCGCTCGCTGATGCACTTCCTCGGCCTGCGCACCCAGCACGAGCTGGCCGCGGTGCCGTCCTTCCCGCAGCGGGAGATCGAGATGGTCGGCGAGAAGATGGAGGCCCACTGGGCCCGGCTCATGCCGCTGACCTACGAGGCCTTCAACAAGAACGGCCGTGTGGCGCCCTGACGTACGGGCCGTATGCACATAAGTACGAACTTCACGCGCGAAGTGTCCGTATTGCGACGTTTCACGAAGTTCATCTAGGCTGATCAAACGGACCCGGCACTGCTTGAACCCCCGAGCAGGCAGTGCCGGGCTCCCCTTATCGCGTCCCCCTAAGGGACACCCGGCGCTGAGCAGCGAGTAGCGTGTTACCCATGGCTCCGATCTCCACTCCGCAGACCCCCTTCGGGCGGGTGCTCACCGCCATGGTCACGCCGTTCACGGCGGACGGCGCACTCGACCTCGACGGCGCCCAGCGACTCGCCGCCCACCTCGTCGACGCGGGCAACGACGGCCTGATCGTCAACGGCACCACCGGCGAGTCCCCCACCACCACCGACGCGGAGAAATCGCAGCTCGTACGGGCGGTACTGGAGGCGGTCGGCGACCGCGCCCACGTCGTCGCCGGCATCGGAACCAACGACACCCACCACACCCTCGAGCTCGTCCGCGCCGCCGAGCGCGACGGCGCGCACGGCCTGCTCGCCGTCACGCCGTACTACAACAAGCCCTCGCAGGAGGGCCTGTACCGGCACTTCTCGGCCATCGCCGACGCCACCGAGCTCCCGGTGATGCTCTACGACATCCCCGGCCGCAGCGGCGTCCCGATCGACACCGCGACCATCGTCCGGCTGGCCGAGCACCCCCGGATCGTCGCCAACAAGGACGCCAAGGGCGACCTCGGCCGCGCGAGCTGGGCCATCGCGCGGTCCGGCCTCGCCTGGTACTCCGGCGACGACATGCTCAACCTGCCGCTGCTCTCCGTGGGCGCCTGCGGCTTCGTCTCCGTGGTCGGCCACGTCGTCGCCCCGGAGCTCCGCGCCATGCTCGACGCCTATCTGGCCGGCGACGTCCAGAAGGCCACCGAGATCCACCAGCGGCTGCTGCCGGTCTTCACCGGCATGTTCCGCACCCAGGGCGTCATGACCACCAAGGCCGCCCTCGCCCTCCAGGGCCTCCCGGCCGGCCCCCTGCGCCTGCCGCTCGTCGAGCTCTCCGCCGAGGAGACCGCCCAGCTCAAGGTCGATCTGGCCGCGGGCGGGGTACAGCTCTGACAACAGACTTCACAACTGAAGATCCGTAACTGAACACAACAAGCAAGTGCACGAATGTCATGCGCGCCACGTGCCGAGCCGGTACGTGGCGCGCGTGGTGAGGAGAGTCTTTTGAGCCATCCGCATCCTGAACTCGGCGCCCCGCCGAAGCTGCCCAAGGGCGGCCTGCGCGTCATCCCGCTCGGCGGCCTCGGTGAGATCGGCCGGAACATGACGGTCTTCGAGTTCGACGGCCGTCTGCTGATCGTCGACTGCGGCGTCCTCTTCCCCGAGGAGGAGCAGCCTGGCGTCGACCTGATCCTGCCGGACTTCACCATCATCCGGGACCGACTCGACGACATCGAGGGCATCGTGCTCACGCACGGCCACGAGGACCACATCGGTGCCGTCCCCTACCTGCTCCGGCTGAAGCCGGACATCCCGCTCATCGGCTCCAAGCTGACCCTCGCCCTGATCGAGGCGAAGCTCCAGGAGCACCGCATCCGCCCCTACACCCTCGAGGTGAAGGAGGGCGACCGCGAGCAGATGGGCCCCTTCGACTGCGAGTTCATCGCGGTCAACCACTCCATCCCGGACGCCCTGGCCGTCGCCATCCGCACCCCCGCGGGCATGGCCGTCGCCACCGGTGACTTCAAGATGGACCAGCTCCCGATGGACGGTCGTCTCACCGACCTCCACGCGTTCGCGCGGCTGAGCGAGGAGGGCATCGACCTCCTCCTCTCCGACTCCACGAACGCCGAGGTCCCGGGCTTCGTCCCGCCGGAGCGCGACATCTCGAACGTCCTGCGGAACGTCTTCGCGAACGCGCCGAAGCGCATCATCGTGGCCAGCTTCGCCAGCCACGTGCACCGCATCCAGCAGATCATCGACGCCGCCCACGAGTACGGCCGCCGGGTCGCCTTCGTCGGCCGCTCGATGGTCCGCAACATGGGCATCGCCCGCGACCTCGGCTACCTGCGGGTCCCGGCCGGCCTCGTCGTCGACGTGAAGACGCTCGACGACCTCCCGGACGACGAGGTCGTGCTGGTGTGTACGGGGTCCCAGGGCGAGCCCATGGCCGCCCTCTCCCGCATGGCCAACCGCGACCACCAGATCCGGATCGTCCCCGGGGACACGGTCATCCTGGCCTCGTCCCTGATCCCGGGCAACGAGAACGCGGTCTACCGCGTCATCAACGGCCTGACCCGCTGGGGCGCCAACGTCGTCCACAAGGGCAACGCCAAGGTGCACGTCTCGGGCCACGCCTCGGCCGGCGAGCTGCTGTACTTCTACAACATCTGCAAGCCGAAGAACCTCATGCCGGTCCACGGCGAATGGCGCCACCTGCGTGCCAACGCCGAGCTCGGCGCGATGACGGGTATCCCGAAGGACCACATCGTCATCGCCGAGGACGGCGTCGTCGTCGACCTGGTCGACGGCCGCGCCCGGATCACCGGCAAGGTCCAGGCCGGCTACGTGTACGTGGACGGCCTCTCGGTCGGCGACGTCACCGAGAGCTCGCTCAAGGACCGCCGGATCCTCGGTGAGGAAGGGATCATCTCGGTCTTCCTGGTCGTGGACTCCACGACCGGCAAGATCGTGGGCGGTCCGCACGTCCACGCCCGGGGCTCCGGCATCGACGACTCCGCCTTCGACGCGGTGCTCCCCAAGATCGACCAGGCCCTGAACAAGTCCGCCCAGGACGGCGTGGTCGAGCCGCACCAGCTCCAGCAGCTGATCCGTCGCACGGTCGGCAAGTGGGTCTCCGACACCTACCGCCGCCGCCCGATGATCCTCCCGGTGGTCGTGGAGGTCTGACGGACCGTCGCGTACGACCGGAGGGGGGCGCCTCGATTTGCATCGGGGCGCCCCCCTCCAGTACGTTTACGGCTCCGCCAGAGGGGAAGCCCCAGGCACCACTGTGTGCCAGGAGGTCGAACCGGGAGGCGGAAATTCCGACTCAGAACTTCTGATAAAGTTGGAAACACGCCGGAAGGCCTCGGAAAAGAAGACGAAAGTCGGAAAGCCGGGACCGGAAAGCACCGAGGAAATCGGATCGGAAAGATCTGATAGAGTCGGAAACGAAGGAAGCGCCCGGAGGAAAGCCCGCGAGGGTGAGTACA
>NZ_JBIWOU010000003.1:735674-769071 GCF_044767915.1 Streptomyces sp. NPDC101191 | reverse complement strand
TTTCCGATCCGATTTCCTCGGTGCTTTCCGGTCCCTTTTCGACTTTCGTCGTTCCGGGCCCTTCCGGCGGTTCCGACTCTATCAGACCCTTTCGGTGTCTGATTCCCAGTCAGCGGGATTCGTCTTCCCGGCCGTTGGGCCGTTCCGACGTCCTGAACTCTAGCGGATTTCCCCGGCGACCCGTAATCGAGTCTTTCGAAATGAATTTCGGCATGCCGAAATTCGTCCCGGTGGGGAGATCGTGCGGAGTTAGGTTGCCGCTACTGCGGCGGGAGTGTCTGTCGAAGAACCGTTCCGGCTCTGTGACAACTCGGAGAACACTACGCGTCCCCCAGGGGCGTGTCAAACCTCGGCGGCCCGTCGATCGGGGCCTCGGTCAGGCCTCGCCCAGGGCGGCGGTCGCGGGGTGTGGTCGGTTCTGCGGCCGCGGCCGCGCCCGGCCTCCGACGTCCGGTCAGTCGAGGTCGGTGAGCCGGCCGCCCGCGTCCGGCTGGGTCAGCTCCACGCGGCGCAGCAGGCGGATCAGCATCTCGCCCAGGGCGCCCCGCTCGTCGGGCGACAGGTCCTGGAGGAGCTCCTCCTCGAAGTGGGTCGCCATGCGCATGGCCTCCAGCCACTTCTGGCGGCCTTCGTCCGTGAGCTCGACGATCACGCGCACGCGGTTGTTCTCGTCGCGGTCGCGGGTGACCAGGCCCTCGCCCGCCATGCGGTCGATGCGGTGGGTCATGGCGGCCGGGGTGAGGCCGAGGCGCTTGGCGAGCTCGCCGGGGCCGAGGCGGTACGGGGCGCCGGAGAGGACGAGGGTCTTCAGGACCTCCCACTCGGCGTTGCTGATGCCGAGGTCGGCGACCTGGCGGCCGTAGGCCACGTTCATCCGGCGGTTCAGCCGGCCCAGGGCGGAGACGACCTTCTCGACCTGGGGGTCGAGGTCGCGGAACTCGCGCTGGTAAGCGGCGATCTGCTCGTCGAGCGTCGGCTCCTGGAGGGCCGACGAGCCGGACGGCTCGGGGTTGTCGGACATGCGGCGAGTATCCCACGCGGCCCGTTGGCATTGAAGTCCTTCTATGTGTATCTTTAAGCATCGAACTTTAGGATTGAAGTCTTCAGGGTTCAGGGCTACAGCACTGAACCCGCGACCGAAGTGGGTGAGTGTGACCAAGGCGATGGGCGCAGCGCTGCGCCGGATCCAGGCAGGCAGCGCGCTGAGCGCGTTCGGACTCGGCTTCACCGTGCCGTACCTCTATGTGTACGTCGCTCAGGTGCGGGATCTGGGGGCGAGCACCGCGGGTGTCGTCCTGGCCGTCTTCGCCATGGCCGCACTGGTGGTGCTCCCCTTCAGCGGGCGGGCCATCGACCGGCGCGGGCCGGTGCCCGTGCTGCTCGTGGCCTCGCTGCTGGCCGCGGCGGGCGCGCTCGGGATGGGCCTCGCGTCCACCGTTCCCGCGGCCGTCGGCTCCGCGGCGCTGCTCGGTGCCGGTACGGCCGTGATGCAGCCGGCGCTCGCCACGATGATCGTCTGGTGCTCGACGCCGACCACCCGCACCCGTTCGTTCGCGATGCAGTTCTTCTTGCAGAACCTCGGTCTGGGTGTCGGCGGTCTCATCGGCGGCCAGCTGGTCGACGCGAGCCGCCCCGACAGCTTCCTGCTGCTGTTCTCCATCGAGTCGGCGATGTTCCTCGTCCTCGCGGCGGTCGTGCTGACCGTGCGGATGCCGCAGTCGCCCGCCCTCCAGGGCACGCGGCCGGCGGCCGGACGGAACGGTGGCGTCAGGGCGCTGCTCAGGCACAAGGCCATGGTGCAGCTGTGCGTCCTCGGCTTCGTGCTGTTCTTCGCCTGCTACGGGCAGTTCGAGTCGGGTCTCGCCGCGTACGGCACGGAGGCGGCCGGGATCGCGCCCTCGACGCTCGGCATCGCGCTCGCCGCCAACACCGCGGTCATCGTCGCGGCCCAGTTCCTGGTGCTGAAGTTCGTCGAGCGCCGCAGGCGGACCCGGGTCATCGCCGCGGTCGGGCTGATCTGGACCGTGGCGTGGCTGTTCGCCGGCTACGCGGGCCTCGGCCACGGCAGCCAGGCGATGGCGACGGCGGCGTTCGTCTCCACGTACGCCCTGTTCGGGCTCGGTGAGGCGATGCTGTCGCCGACGGTCGCCCCGCTGGTGGCCGACCTGGCGCCGGAGTCGATGGTCGGCACGTACAACTCGGCCTTCGCCCTGGTGAAGCAGCTCGCGCTCGCGGTCGGCCCCGCGGTGGGCGGTCCCATGGGGGCCTCCCTGCACGGGCCGTACATCCTGACCTTCGTGCTCTTCTCGCTCGGGATCACCTTCCTCGCGATCCGGCTCGGCAAGCGGCTCACGCCGGTGCAGAACCAGCCGTCGCAGGCCGCCAGGCCGTCGAAGGTCGTGGCGCGGCACGAGCCGCAGCGCGAGACCGCCGCCGCCTGACCGTCCCCTCGCCCGTCGGGAGGGTCAGTCGGGCAGGGCGAACTCGCACCACACCGCTTTGCCGCCGCCGGGTGTGCGGCGGCTCCCCCAGGACGAGGCGATCGTCGCGATGATCGAGATTCCGCGACCCGCCTCGTCCTCCGTCTCCGCCCTGCGGCGGCGCGGCAGATGGTCGTCGCCGTCCGTCACCTCGATGATCAGGCGCCGGTCGGTGCGGCGGAGCCGCAGCCGCATGGGCGGGGTGCCGTGCTGGAGGGAGTTCGCCACCAGCTCGCTGGTGGCGAGGACGCCCAGGTCGCACAGCTCGACCGGGAAGCGCCAGCTGGCGAGGACCCCGGAGGCGAAGGCCCGCGCGCGTGGCGCTGCCTCGACGCCGCCGAGGAGCTCCAGGGCCGCGTTGTGGAACAGCTCGGCGTCGGACCCCTTGCGGGCCGGGTGCTGGAGGACGAGGACGGCCACGTCGTCGTCGTGCTCGGCGGTGACGCCCAGGGAGCGCAGCAGGCGGTCGCAGACGACCTGCGGTGTGCCGGTGGCGCCGGACAGGGCGCGCTCCAGCGCGGCGACGCCCTCGTCGATGTCCTCGCGGCGGCGTTCGACCAGGCCGTCGGTATAGAGGACGGCGGTGGAGCCGGGCGGCAGGGCGATGCTGCCGGAGCTGTGGAGCCAGCCGCCGGTGCCGAGTGGGGGTCCGGTGGGGTCCTCGGCGCGCCGGACGCTGCCGTCCTCGTCGCGGACGAGGATCGGGAGGTGGCCGGCGGAGGCGTAGACGAGCTTGCCCTCGTTGGGGTCGTGGACCGCGTAGACGCAGGTGGCGATCTGGCTGGCGTCGATCTCGGCGGCGAGTCCGTCGAGGAGCTGGAGCACCTCGTGCGGGGGCAGGTCGAGCCGGGCGTAGGCGCGGACGGCGGTGCGGAGCTGGCCCATGACGGCGGCGGCGCGGACGCCGCGGCCCATGACGTCGCCGATGACGAGCGCGGTGCGGCCGGCACCGAGGGTGATGACGTCGTACCAGTCGCCGCCGACGGCGGCGTCGGTGCCGCCGGGCTGGTAGGTGGCGGCGATCCGGAGGTCGTCGGGCTGCTCCAGCTCCTGCGGGAGCAGGGAGCGCTGCAGCGTGACGGCGGTCTCGCGGTGCCGCCGCTCGCTGGCGCGGAGCCGTTCGGCGGCCTCGGCGTGGTCGGTGACGTCGGCGGCGTGGACGAGGACACCGCCGTCGGCGAGGTGCGGGCTGTCGACGGGCAGGCACGTGACGGTGTAGGAGCCGCCGTCGTGGGTGCGGCGGGACTTCACGGTGCGGGGCTTGCCGCTGCGCAGGACCTGGTCGAGCAGGGGCAGCAGGCCGAGCTCCTCCGCCTCGGGGCAGGTCTCGGCGACCGTCGCCCCGGCGGGGCGGGGGCCGAAGGCGGCGGCGTAGGCCTCGTTGACGTACGCGATGCGGTGCTCCGGGCCGTACACGAGCGCGACCAGGCCGGGAAGGCGGCCGACGATCTCCCGCACGGTGAAGTCCTCCAGGGCGGGGAGGCCGGCGGTGTCCACGCCGCCGGCGGTCTCCTCGCCGAGGTGTTCCGACCTGGGCCCGTACTCACCGCGGGCCGCGGGCACGGAGCCTTCGGTCCCGCGGGACGCCGAGCGGCGCTGCGTACCGGGGAGCCGGGCGCTCCAACGGGTGAAGTTCACGGATCTGTATGCCTCGTGGTGTCGTTGCCGTGCAGAGTCACTCTGTGCAGGTGTCAGCCCACCTATGGTCACACGTCCAGTGTGGACGAGTGCACTGACAGTGATGTCAGGCCGAAGACTCGCCCGGGTTCTCGCCCGGGGACTTGTCCTTCGGCGCCGGTGGGGGTGCGGCGGCCAGTTCGAATTCCGCGCGCGGGTGCTCCAGGGAGCCGAGGGAGACGATCTCGCGTTTGAACAGGCCGGACAAGGTCCATTCGGCCAGGACGCGGGCCTTGCGGTTGAACGTGGGGACCCGGCTGAGGTGGTAGGCGCGGTGCATGAACCAGGCCGGATAGCCCTTGAGCTTGCGGCCGTAGACGTGGGCGACTCCTTTGTGGAGGCCGAGGGACGCGACGGAGCCGACGTACGCGTGCGCGTATTCCTTGAGCGGCTGTCCGCGCAGGGAGGCGGCGATGTTCTCGGCGAGCACCTTGGTCTGGCGGACGGCGTGCTGGGCGTTGGGGGCGCATTCCCGGCCCGGCTCGTCGGCGGTGACGTCGGGGACGGCGGCCGCGTCGCCGGCGGCCCAGGCGTGGGCGACGCCGTCGACGGCGAGCTGCGCGGTGCAGACGAGCCGGCCGCGTTCGTCGAGGGGCAGGTCGGTGGCGGCGAGGAGCGGAGCGGGCCTGACACCGGCGGTCCACACGACCGTGCGGGTGGGCAGCCGGGTGCCGTCGCTGAGGACGGCGACGCGGTTCTCGCAGGAGTCGAGGCGGGTGCCGAGACGGACGTCGATGTTCCGGCCGCGCAGCTCGCGGATGGCATAGCGGCCCATCTCCTCGCCGACCTCGGGCAGGATCCGGTCGGCGGCCTCGACGAGGGTCCAGCGCAGGTCCTCGGGCTTGATGTTGTGGTAGTACCGCGAGGTGTAGCGGGCCATGTCCTCGAGTTCGGCGAGGGCCTCGACGCCCGCGTAGCCGCCGCCCACGAAGACGAAGGTGAGGGCGGCGTCGCGGATGGCGGGGTCGCGCGTGGAGCTGGCGATGTCCATCTGTTCGATGACGTGGTTGCGCAGTCCGATGGCCTCCTCGACGGTCTTGAAGCCGATGCCGTGGTCGGCGAGGCCGGGGACCGGGAGGGTGCGGGAGACCGAGCCGGGGGCGATGACGAGCTCGTCGTAGCCGAGCCGGAGGCTTCCGGTGCCCTCCTCCTCGGTGGCGAGGGTGGAGAGGGTCGCGGTCCGCTTGGCGTGGTCGATCGCGTGGACCTCGCCGATGACGATCTTGCAGCGGTCGAGGACGCGGCGGAGCGGGACGACGACGTGGCGCGGGGAGATGGAGCCGGCGGCGGCCTCGGGCAGGAACGGCTGATAGGTCATGTACGGCTCGGGGGTGACCACCGTGATCTCGGCCGCGTGGCTTCTCAGCTCCGCCTTGAGCTGCCGCTGCAGGCGCAGCGCGGTGTACATCCCGACGTAGCCACCGCCGACAACGAGAATGCGCACAGGTTCGGTCACTGTCCCATGACGCAACGCCGTCCGGTGTTTGTCCACAGGCCCGGCAAATTGTGTGACCGGAGGGGTACGGAGGCGTGGGGTGGCGAAGGGTCTCATGGGGTGGAGAAGTGCGCAGGTCAGGGCGGAAGTGGCCGGTGGGGCGCGGGGTCGGAATCGGGAGGGTCCGGGTCCTTGCTCCGATCGGGGGGCGCACCGTACGGAACTGCCCCTTCTGAATTGACCCCGACTCAACTATGTTCGTACTTCATCGGGGTGTCGGACCGCCGCGTGTGGACCAGAAGCGCGGCCCGGTCGGCCCCCCGTGTCAGGGCGGGGAGTCTCCGGGGGGAGACATCATGAGCGGGGGAACGCTTATGCAGATTCAGGATTCCTACGGGCAGCTCCGTACGGCGCACTCGGCGCCCAACGGGCGGTCCGCGCCGCTGCGTGTGGACGCGCAGCGGAATCTGGAGCACGTGCTGCGCGCCGCGCGCGAGGTGTTCGGCGAGCTCGGTTACGGCGCTCCGATGGAGGACGTGGCGCGCCGCGCCCGGGTCGGCGTCGGCACGGTCTATCGCCGCTTTCCCAGCAAGGACGTGCTGGTCCGACGGATAGCCGAGGAGGAGACCGCGCGGCTCACGGAGCAGGCGCGGACCGCGCTCGGCCAGGAGGACGAGCCGTGGTCGGCGCTGTCCCGCTTCCTGCGCACCTCGGTTGCCTCGGGCGCCGGTCGGCTGCTGCCGCCGCAGGTGCTGCGGGTGGGCGTGGACGACGTGCTGCTGCCGGCCGGTGCGCCGGAGGAGGCGCGGGTGCCGCAGCAGCGGGCGTCCGTTCCGGCGGGCTCCGTCGGGTACGGGGAGCAGGTCGAGCAGCGGGTCGTCGCGCCGCGCGCGGTGCCGGCCGTCGAGCAGGAGGACACGGGGGCCGCGGAGCTCCTGGAGGTCGTGGGCCGGCTCGTGGAGCGGGCGCGGGCGGCGGGCGAGCTGCGGACGGACGTGACGGTGTCCGACGTCCTGCTCGTCATAGCCACCGCCGCGCCGGCGCTTCCGGACGCGGCCCAGCAGGCGGCGGCGTCGGCCCGGCTCCTCGACATCCTTCTGGAAGGGCTGCGTTCGCGGTAGCGGCCGGCACCGAGGGAGCGCGGTTCTCGATGGTCCGGGTGGACCGTCGAGCGTGACACGAACGGATGAGCGGTTACGCCCGGATACGGGAAGTCGCCCCGGACGAGTGGTTAGTGGACGCGGAGGTTCGGCGTGCCCGCCCGCTGTGGCAGGCTGAGCGGCGTTCGAGTCCGAGCGTGCATACGGGGGCTTCCGCGATGAGCGGTGACAGTCGGGACGAGACGCCGGCCGCCGCCGGCACCGCGGGGAGCGCCGGACCGCCCTCCCCGCACGTGCCGAGCCAGGGGAGTCCGGACGGAGTCGCCGGACCGGGCACCGGGATCGTCGCCGAACCGAATGTGCCGCAGCAGCGCGAGGGTTCCTGGGCGGCGCAGTCCGCCGCCCAGGACGCCGGCTCCTCATCCGTCCTGCCGCCTCCGCGCGACCTGCCGCCGTCCGACGTCGAGCTCGTGCGGCGGATGCGGGAGGGCGACGACGGTGCCTACGAGGAGCTGTTCCGCCGGCACTCGGCGGCCGTCCGCCGCTACGCCCGCACCTGCTGCCGGGACGCGGACACCGCCGACGACCTGACGGCCGAGGTCTTCGCCCGCACCCTCCAGGCGGTACGGGGCGGGGCCGGGCCCGAACAGGCCGTGCGCGCCTATCTGCTGACCAGCGTCCGCCGCGTCGCCGCGACCTGGACGAGGACGCAGAAGCGCGAGCACCTCGTCGAGGACTTCGCGCTGTTCGTCGAGGACGCCGCCCGCGCCTCCGAGGTCCCCGAGCAGACCGCGAGCTTCGGGGCGGGCCTGGACCTGGGCGCGGACGTACGCGCCATGCACGACGCCGAACGGTCGCTCGCCATGCAGGCGTTCCGTTCGCTGCCCGAGCGCTGGCAGGCCGTGCTGTGGCACACCACCGTCGAGGAGGAGTCGCCGAGCGAGGTCGCCCCGCTCTTCGGCCTGACCGCGAACGCCACCGCCGTGCTCGCCAGCAGGGCCCGCGAAGGCCTCAAGCAGGCGTATCTCCAGGCCCACGTCAGCCAGTCGCTCACCGCGGGCGGCGACTGCGCCCGTTATGCCGACCGGCTGGGGGCGTTCGCACGCGGCGGGCTGCGGATGCGGGCCGAACGCGGGCTGCGCAAGCACCTCGACGAGTGCGCCAGGTGCCGGCTGGCCGCCGGCGAGCTGGCGCACGTGAACGCCGGCATCCCCGCGCTGCTGCCGGTCGCCGTCATCGGCTGGTTCGCCGCCGGGTACGCGCTCAAGGCGGCCGGTGTCGTCGCCGGAGGTGTCGTCGGGGCAGGCGCGGCCGGTGCGGCGGCGGCCGCCACCGGCACGGGCACCGCGGGCGGTACGGCCGGGGCGTCCTCGGCGGCCGCCGCCGAGGGGCTGGGCATCCCCGCCAAGGCGGGCATCGCGGCCGTCGCCGCCGTCGCCGCGACCGCCGGTCTGGTCTGGGCGCTCACCGGCTCCGAGCCACAGCCCGTCGCCCGGCCCGCGACCGCGCCAACGGTCCTCGCGCCCGTCGCACCGGCGCCCGCGCCGAAGCCGACCCCCCGCCCCACCCCGGAGCCGACGCCCCCGCCCGTGCAGGCGCCGCCGGCCCCCGCACCGCGGCCGACACCGCCGCCGAGCGCGAAGCCGAGCCCCAGGCCGACCCCGTCGCCGGCCCCGGCGCCGAAGCCGAGGCCCAAGCCGTCACCCCGGCCCGCCCCGTCGACGACCCCACCGCCGCCCCCACCGCCCGCGCCGCCGACCGTCTACCCGGTCGACCGGCTCGAATACGGGATCTTCGGCGACGGCACCAAGCCCGAAGTGGACCTCGCCCGGTCCAGCTGGATGTGGCAGCGCTCCGGCCTCACGGTGAGCGGCACCCGCTACGCCCACGGGGTGAGCGTGCACGCGCCCTCGTCGCTGTTCATCGACCTCAACCGGCAGTGCACCGGCTACGACGCGGTCGTCGGCATCGACGACATCACCGTGCCGTTCGGGCCGGGCGGCGTCCGCTTCGCCGTGTACGGGGACGACGAGCGCCTGTGGCGCTCCCCGGTGCTGCGCCGTGGCGACGCGCCGGTCCCGGTGCACGTCGACCTCTCAGGCCGCCGCACCCTGCGGCTCGTGGTCGAGGAGCACACGCCGTTCGGCCGGGCGGCGCTCGCGGACTGGGCGGAGTCGCGGATCACCTGCTCCTGAGCCCGTCAGCCGGTGTACGGCGCCACGCGGGTCAGGACGTCGTCGGCGGTGAGGGCGCGGCCGGCCTCGTACGCGGCCGCGTAGGCGGCGGGGCCGAGTACGGCACGGGCCCGGGCGGTGACGTCCTCCGCCTCGCGCAGCTCCGGCACCGCGCGCGGAACGTCTCCTCGCCAGGTGTCGGCCGCGGCCAGGACGCCGACCGCGAGGGAGAGTTCACCGGTGAGGGCGAGCGTGGTGGCGAGACCCTCGGCGAGCGCGGCCGCGAAGACCTCGGCGCACTCGGCTTCCCGGGCCGTGCGCAGGGCCTCGGCAGCGTGGGCGACGGCCTCCGGACCCGCGCCCTCGTGGGCCTCGATCCGGGCGGCGAGCCCCGTCACGAGGGCCTGGAAGTGCGGCGGCGGGGTGCTCTCGGCGATCACCGCGCCGGCCGCCTCCATCTGCGCCCGGGCGGCGACGAGGTCTCCTTCGAAGAGCGCGACACCGGCCCGCAGGAAGCGGACGTACGTCGCGCTGTCGCGGACGTGGTGGCGCTCGGCCACCTCCGAGGCCTCGTCGAGCCCCTTGGTGGCGGCGGTCACGTCGCCGACGCGGAAGTCGAGTTCGGCGAGCCGGGCGATGAGGAACGGCGCCTCGGCGTGCGCGCCGACCTCGCGGGCGAGGCCCAGCGCCTCCTCGTACGCCTCACGGGCCTCCTCGTGCCGGCCGCGCAGCAGGTGGGCCTCACCGGCGGCGCTCGCGACCTGGGCCCGCATCCAGCGGTCACCGACCCGCCGCGACAGCTCGCGCAGCTCGGCGAGGTCGTCGTCGACGCCGGGCATGCCGCCGGGCATGTCGATGACCATGTGGGTGCGGAACATCAGCGAGACGCCCATCTCCCACTCCCCGCCGAAGCGGCGGGCGTTGGCGACCGCGAGGTCGAGGAGTGCGCGCACGTCGCGGGGCTCCTCCGTGAAGTACGCGGTGAACGGCCAGAGCAGGCCCGGGAAGCGGGCGGACTGCGGGCCGGACTCGGAGGAGAAGGCGGCGCGCACCCGGTCGATGAGGGCGACGGTCTCCGGGGCGTCCTCCAGGGCGGGCAGGGTCTGGCTCTCCAGGGCGAGGAAGAGGTACAGCATGCACAGCTGCATGCGGGGCCAGTAGCGCGGGTCGGCGGGGTCCTCGGGGTCGTCGCCGAGGCGGAGGACGCGCTCGACCCAGGCGAGGCCCTCGGGGCGGTAGTTGCGCAGCCACCAGAACCAGCCCATGGCGAAGACGAGCCGGAGTGCGGCCGCCTCGTCCGGTGCGGTGAGGGTGGCGCGGTGGAAGGCGGCCCGGATGTTGTCGAGGTCCCGCTCGATGCGGGCGATCCACGGGAGCTGTTCGCCGGTGCGGAGCAGCGGCTCGGCCCGCTCGGCGAGGGCGGTGAAGTGGGCGGTGTGGGCGGCCTCGGCGGCGGCGAGCAGCTCGGGGTTCTCGACCGCCCGCTCGACCGCGTACTCGTGGATGGTCTCCAGGAGGCGGTAGCGCATCTCGCCGTCGTCGGTGGGGGTGGCGACGACCAGGGACTTGTCGACGAGCGCCCCGAGGGTGTCGGCGGTGCCGGGGGCGGCCGGGTCCAGGGCCTCCGCGGCGGCGAGGTCCCAGCCGCCGGCGAAGACCGAGGCCTGGCGGAGCAGGTCGCGCTCCTCGGGGTCGAGCAGATCCCAGGACCAGTCGACGACGGCCCGCAGGGTCTGCTGGCGGGGCAGGACGGTGCGGGAGCCCGAGGTGAGGAGATGGAAGCGGTCGTCGAGGCGGTCGGCGATCTGGCGGGGGGTGAGCAGCCGCAGCCGGGCGGCGGCGAGTTCGATGGCGAGCGGGAGGCCGTCGAGGCGGCGGCAGATCTCGTCGACGGCCGGGAGGTCGTCCTCGGGGCGGAACGCGGGGCGGACGGCCCGGGCCCGCTCGGCGAAGAGCCGGTGGGCGGGGGCCGGCGGGAGGGGTTCGACGGGGCGGACGGCCTCGCCGGGGACACCGAGGGGCTCGCGGCTGGTGGCGAGGATCCGCAGGTCGGGGCAGTGGGTGAGGAGGGTCTCGGCGAGGGCGGCGGCGGCGCCGACGACATGCTCGCAGTTGTCGAGGACGAGGAGCAGGGGCCGGCGGGACAGGTGCTCGACGAGGTGGGCCGTGGGGTCGTCCTGGAGGGGCACCCCGTCGCGGGTGATCAGGTTGATCTCGCGCAGGCGGAGGGCGGAGAGGACGGCGCCGGGTACGGCCTCGGGCTCGTCGAGCGGGGCGAGCTCGGCGATCCAGGCGGCGGGGCCGGCGGCCTGGAGGGCGGCCTGCTCGGCGAGGCGGGTCTTGCCCGAGCCGCCGGGGCCGGTCAGGGTGACGAGCCGGGAGTGCGCCAGGTCGGCGCGGAGCGCGGCGAGTTCCGGCTCGCGGCCGACGAACGAGGTGAGCCGGGGGCGGATGTTGCCGGCCTCGGGGACGGGCTCGGGGCGCTTCGGGGCGGGCGCCCCGCCGGCGAGCAACTCGGCGTGCAGGGCGGTGAGCTCCGGCCCGGGATCCGCCCCGAGGCCGTCGGCGAGGGTGCGGCGGGCGTCCTCGTACGCGGCGAGGGCGTCGGCCGGGCGGCCCTCGGCGCGCAGGGCGCGGATCAGCTGGGCGTGGAAGGTCTCGTCGTACGGATGGGCGCCGGTCAGCTCGGTCAGCTCGGGCACGAGCCCGGCGGTGGCGCCGCGTCGCAGATCGGCCTCGACCCGCTGTCGCAGCGCGGCGAGCCGCTGGGCCTCGGGGCGCACGCCCGCGGACTCGGGCAGATCGGCGAGGGCGGGGCCGCGGAACAGCCCGAGCGCGGTGCGCAGCAGCGCGGCGGCGGCCGTGGGGTCGCCGGCGTCGAGCCGGGCCCGGGCGTCCCGGACGTGCCGCTCGAACACGTACAGGTCGATGTCGTCGGCCCCGGCCACCAGCCGGTACCCGCCGGGCCCGGACGCCACGGCGTCCTTCCCGAGCACCCGCCGCAGCCGCCCCACGAGCGCCTGCAGCGCGGCCTGGGCGTCGGCCGGCGGCTCGTCCCCGTACACGTCGTCGACCAGCTCCCCGACCGACACCGTCCGCCCTCCGCGCAACGCGAGCGCGGCGAGCAGCGCCCGCAGCCGCGCCCCGCCGAGGGGCAGGGACGCGCCGTGGACGTCGAGGGCGTCGGTGGTGCCGAGGATCAGGTAACGCACCGGCCCATTGTCGCCGGTGGGGGTGACGGGCGCCCCGGGGTTTACCCGCACCGTGAGGGCCCCGGTTTCAGAACTCCGAGGTGTCGAGGTCGAATCCGAAGGGAGCGGGAAGCGGAACGGCCGTCCCCAGTTTGTGCGTGACCTTGTGGTCGTAGGCGTCCCCCGAAGGGCCGTGGCACAGGACTGCCACGTCGGCGTCGCGGTCGATCAGCAAGTAGAGCGGGATGCCGGCGCGGGCGTACCCGCGGATCTTCTGTACTCGGTCGCGGCCCGCAGTAGAGGCGGACGTCACTTCGGCGACGAGGAGAACAGCTGCGGGAGCGTGCCACTCCTGCTGATCGGAGTAGCTTCCCTTCGGCGCGACGACAAGATCGGGAATGACCTTGGAGCCGTCAGGCAGCCGAAGGCCGATGCCGGTGTAGCGGCCCAGCCCCCTGTCATGATCACGGACCTGACCACTGAGCTCCGAGACGATTTCTTCGTGCTCGCCGTTGGCCGGTGGCACCACCGTGATCTCCCCTTCGGTCAGCTCCACGCGCCAGCCCCTGGGAGCCACCGCACTGAACAGCTCGAAGGTCTGCTCGACAGACACCCCCTCATGACCAGGCACGACGTGGTCGGGGAAGTCGTCTCCCTGTGCGTGCAGCGGCATCGCCACGACGGGACCTCCTTCGCTCGGTGCGACGCTTCCAGCGTAGGCCTGGAAGACCATGTGAACGGGAGGTCGTTCACTCGAACGAGCGTGCTGTGACGTTTCGGCGGCCGTCGTTCACGCCGGCAGCGAGCGTGCCGACGGGATGAGAGGGCCCGGTACCGCGCGGTGCCGGGGGGCGGCCGTGCCGGTCCAGCAGGAGCCGCGGCGGGCGAGGAGGCGGTGGAGCCAGAGCTCGGTGGAGATCAGGTCGGCGAGCCCGTCGAGCGGGATCTGCTCGCCGTCGGCGGCGGCGCGGAGGGCGCGGCGCACGACACGGGCCTCGATCAGGCCGGCGTCGGCGAGGAGCGGGGCGTCGAAGAGGGCCAGGAGCTGCGGGAGTGCGGCGCGCAGGCCCGCGCGGGTGGCGGTGGCGGGGACCGCCGGGTGCGGGGCGCCCCAGCCGGGCGGCAGGTCGTGGATGCCGGCGCCCGCGAGGACGGTGCGCAGGACGGTGGCGCGGGCGTCGGGCTGGACGCGCAGCGACTCGGGCAGGTCGCGGCAGGCCCGTACGACCTGGTTGTCCAGGAAGGGGGCGTGCAGTCGCTGGCTGCGGACCTCCGCGGCCTGCTCCAGGACCCGGAGGTCGGCGGCGGCGCGGGCCAGGGCGGCACGCGCGCGTGCCTCGCCCGGGCGCTGGACGGCGGCCGGCAGGGTAGCCGCCCGGTTCAGACGAACCGATACCTCCGCCAGCGCCTCCCCCGTCAGCCACCGCGCCGCGGGGCCCGGCCGCGACCAGGCGAGGGCGGACAGGGAGGCCTCCAGGGGGCCGTAGGACCCGGCGGGTGCGCGGTTGGCCTCCAGCACGCGCGTGGCGGCCGCCTCCAGGCCGGTGCGGTACGGCGTACGGGCGAGGCGCCGCGCCGCCCGGTAGACCTGGAGGGGCACCAGGAGCGCGCCCGCCGAGGGGCCGGAGGCCTTGGCGAGGGCGGTCACCGGGCGCACCAGGGACCGGCGCCGGCGGTCCATCAGCAGGTCCGCGAGGCGCGCCGGGTGGGCGTCCAGGACCTGGCGGGCGCCGAAGCCGGTGAGGTGGTCCGCGCTGCCGCCGGCGAGCCGCCTGCGGTGCCGCTCGGCCGACACCAGGGAGGGGCCCGGTTCGTCCGTGAGCGGCCCGTCGAGGTCCGCGTACGGCAGCGCCTCCTCGCCGGCCGCGACCACCACCTGGTGCAGCCGCGGGTTGGCGGCGATCTCGCGGGCGCGGGCCAGTTCGTCCGGGCTGCCGGCGCCGGCCAGGTCGTTGAAGGTGACGGCGAGGAGCCGCTCCCCGGCGCCGGTGCCGTGGCCGAGGATCGTGCCCGGGACTCCCGGCAGCCCGGCCGCGAGCAGGGCCAGGGTGCCGGACGCGCTGCCGCCGGACAGGTCGGCGCCGATCCCGGGCGCGGGCGCGCCGCCGCGGGCCGCGCGCCGGTCGGCAGGGCCCATGCCGGGCACGGGGCCGGGGTCGGGCAGCGGCACCTCGGGGGCGTGCCGGGGCGCGGTGAGCCGGGCGCGTACGGACTCCACGAGCGCGTCCCGTACCGCCTCGACGGCCTGCCGCGGATCGGCCTGGGGCGCGGCGACGGCGAGCGAGGCGACCGGCTCGTAGCCGGTGATCTCGCGCGAGCCCTCGCGCAGGATCAGCGCGTGCCCGGGCGGCACCCGGCGCACTCCCTCGTACGGGGTGGAGTCGCGCAGCGCCTCGGGGGTCTCGGGGCAGGCGAGCAGCGCCGCGAGGTGTCCGATGTCGAGCTGGGCCTCGGTGAGGTCGGCGAGCGGCAGGGCGGCGGTCCCGTAGGCGGTGCCGCCCGCCCACGGGGTGTGGAACACCGGCCGGGCGCCCGCGAGATCACCGGTGACGGTGACGCGGCGGCCGATCCTGACGACGGCGGTGTAGCTGCCGGGCCACGCGGTCATGTGCCGCAGTGCGCCCCCGCGCGCGGTCAGCAGGCCGCGGCGCAGTTCCTCGTCGCTCGCGGCGCAGCAGCCGAGCACGGCGAGCCGGGTGTGCTCGTCGACGGAGACCAGGCGCACCTCGTCGGGGCGCCAGTCGCCGACCGCCCACAGCGGATCGGGGTCGCCCCACAGGAGTTGCGCGCCGACCGGGTGCACCGTGCGTCCTTCGGCGGGGTCGCCGACGGCGCCGGCCGAGCCGGGCGGGGACGTGAGCGGTGCGCCGAAGCGCGCGGCGACACTGCTCCAGCCCACCAGCCACCGCATCGCCGCCTCCACAAAGGTCGAGTGGAGGACATGCTGCCATGCCGAGGGCGCACAGGAGGTATCACGGTGGGCATCGTCGGAACGCGAATGCGCCCCTGGCATGGGCCAGTTGGACCGGGCGCACGAACCGGCGCCTTTCGGCCATTCTCGACCCGCGACAGGCCGGAGGTTTCTCCTGGAGGCCTCCGGCAGTCCGGGAGGCGGTCGCCTCCCGGAGCCGCCCGCCGCCCGCGGGGAATGGGGCGACGGTGTCCCCCAGCCCACCGGACCGGGACATCGGTCCTCGGCCAAGTGGGCCGACCCACGCAGGACTCATGGAAGCGCTCCCCCCGGCACCCGACGAGAGCGCACGGGCGGGCGCACGGCCACACGGCGGGAGCACGACGGGCGGCGCCGGACCCTCCGCTCATTCCATCCCACAACAATCTCGCCATACGGAACACCGCCCCTTAACGGTCGGGATCCGGCGAACTACGCTGTGCTTACGAATGCCGCACGCCTATGCCCGGCGTCGTGGCGGCCGTCTGGGTGTCGTGTCGAGGGGTGGCGTCATGTCCAGGGAGCAACGCGGGCCGAACGAAAAGCTCGGCACGGTTCTCGCCCTCGCGGGAATCAGCAATGCCGGGCTCGCCCGGCGCGTCAACGACCTCGGCGCGCAAAGAGGTCTGACGCTTCGTTACGACAAGACGTCGGTGGCGCGGTGGGTGTCGAAGGGCATGGTGCCGCAGGGCGCCGCCCCGCACCTGATCGCCGCCGCCATCGGCCAGAAGCTCGGTCGGCCCGTGCCGCTGCACGAGATCGGGCTCGCCGACGCCGACCCGGCGCCCGAGGTGGGGCTCGCCTTCCCGCGCGACGTCGGCGAGGCGGTCCGCGCGGCCACCGAGCTCTACCGACTGGATCTCGCCGGTCGCCGCGGCGGCAGCGGGATCTGGCAGTCGCTCGCCGGCTCGTTCTCCGTGAGCGCCTACGCCACGCCCGCCTCGCGCTGGCTGATCACCCCCGCCGATCCGTCGGTGGAGCGCCCGGTCCCGCGCCTGGCGCCGGTCATCGGTCCGGTCACGGCATCGGCCGCCGCCGCGGGCGAGAACGCGGAGCACGCGCGCGTGGGGCACAGCGACGTCGCCAAGCTGCGCGAGGCCGCCGAGGACGCGCGCCGCTGGGACTCCAAGTACGGCGGCGGCGACTGGCGCTCCTCCATGGTCCCCGAGTGCTTACGGGTGGACGCCGCGCCGCTGCTGCTCGGCTCGTACTCGGACGAGGTGGGGCGCGCCCTGTTCGGCGCGACCGCCGAGCTGACCCGGCTGGCCGGCTGGATGGCCTTCGACACCGGCCAGCAGGAGGCGGCCCAGCGCTACTACATCCAGGCGCTGCGGCTCGCCCGCGCCGCCGCGGACGTGCCCCTGGGCGGCTACGTCCTGGCGTCGATGTCGCTCCAGGCGACCTACCGGGGCTTCGCCGACGAGGGCGTCGACCTCGCCCAGGCCGCGCTCGAACGCAACCGGGGCCTGGCCACCGCCCGCACCATGTCCTTCTTCCGGCTCGTCGAGGCCCGCGCGCACGCCAAGGCCGGCGACGGGACGGCGGCCGCCGCCGCGCTGAAGGCCGCCGAGGGCTGGCTGGAGCGCTCCCGCGAGGGGGACCCCGACCCGACCTGGCTCGGCTTCTACTCGTACGACCGGTTCTGCGCCGACGCCGCCGAGTGCTACCGCGACCTGAAGCTGCCCCGGCAGGTGCGCCGCTTCACCGAGCAGGCGCTGTCCCGGCCCACCGAGGAGTTCGTCCGCTCGCACGGGCTGCGGCTCGTGGTGTCGGCGGTCGCCGAGCTCGAGTCGGGCAACCTGGACGCCGCCTGCGCCGCCGGCACGCGCGCGGTGGAGGTGGCCGGGCGGATCTCCTCGGCGCGGACCACCGAGTACGTCCGGGACCTGCTGCACCGGCTCGAACCGTACGGGGACGAGCCGCGGGTCATGGAGCTGCGGGAGCGGGCCCGCCCGCTGCTCGTGGCTCCGGCGTGACGCGCGTCCCAGTGGGCGGGCGGTTTAGCGGCATTGTCAGTGGGCCAGTGCACTATCAGGGGTGGGAGGTGGCGCAGGTGTCTGTCCGGTATGACTGTGACGTGCTGGTGATCGGCGGCGGAATCGTCGGTCTGTCGACGGCGTACGCGATCACGCGCGCCGCCCCGGGCACCCGGGTCACGGTCCTGGAGAAGGAACACGCCCCGGCCCGCCACCAGACCGGACGCAACAGCGGCGTGATCCACAGCGGGATCTACTACCGCCCCGGCTCCCTCAAGGCGCGCTTCGCGGTCGAGGGCGCGGCGGAGATGGTCAAGTTCTGCGCCGAGTACGGCATCCCCCACGAGGTCACGGGCAAGCTGATCGTGGCCACCGACCGCGAGGAGCTGCCCCGACTGCACGCGCTCGTGCAGCGCGGGCGGGAGAACGGGATCCCGGTGCGCGAGCTGGGCCCGGCGCAGATCAGCGAGTACGAACCGCGGGTGCGCGGCCTGGCCGCGATCCACGTGGGCACGACGGGCATCGTCGACTACGGGGCGGTGGCCGCCAAGCTGGCCGAGGCCTCCGGGGCGCGGATCCTGTACGGCTCGGCGGTCACCGCCGTGGACCGGCGCCCCTGGGGCGTGGCCGTCCGCACGGGCAGCGGGCGCGTGGTGCGCGGGCGGGTCCTGGTGAACTGCGCGGGGCTGCACTGCGACCGGGTGGCGCGGCTCGCGGGCGACGACCCGGAGATGCGGATTGTCCCGTTCCGCGGGGAGTACTACGAGCTGCCCGACCCCTCGCTGGTGCGCGGCCTGGTCTATCCGGTCCCCGACCCGGCCTTCCCCTTCCTCGGCGTCCACCTCACCCGCGGCATCGACGGCGGCGTCCACGTCGGCCCGAACGCGGTCCCGGCACTGGCCCGCGAGGGATACGGCTGGACGGTCGTCCGCCCCCGCGAGCTCGCCGGCACCCTGGCCTGGCCGGGCAGCTGGGCGATCGCCCGCGCCCACTGGCGCTACGGCGCGGGCGAGCTGCACCGCTCCCTCTCCAAGCGCGCCTTCACCGAGGCGGTCCGGCGCATGCTCCCGCTGGTCGAGGAGCGCGACCTGCGCCGGGCGACCCCGGGCGTGCGGGCACAGGCGGTGCTGAAGGACGGCACGCTGGTGGACGACTTCCTGATCCGCGAGTCGGTCCGGACGGTGCACGTGCTCAACGCGCCGTCCCCGGCGGCGACGGCCTCGCTGCCGATCGGACGCGAGGTGGCGGGCCGGGCCCTGGCCCTCCTCTAGAGGCGGCTCCGCTAGAGGTGGCGGCCGGGCGCCGGCCCTCCTCTAGAGGCGGCTCCGCTAGAGGTGGCGGCCGGGCGCCGGCCCTCCTCTAGCCACCGGCCCATCTCTGGCCACCGGTCCACCTCCGGCCCCCGGCCCGCCTTCGGCCACCGGCCCCCCTCTGGCCGCCTGCGCCCGCCTCCGGCCACCGGCCCACCTCCGGCCACCGGCCCACCTCCGGCCACCGGCCCACCTCTGGCCGCCGGCGAACCTCCTGGCCGCCGGTCCCGCCTCCGACCGCAGGCTCCGGCGGTCGCCCCTGGCGCCGGCTCCGGTCCGCCCCGCCCACCGGCTCCGGCCCCGTCCCGCCCACCGGCGCCGGTCCCGCCCCGCCCGCCGGCTCCCGGCCCGTTCCGGCGGCCCGGTGTCATCGCGCCGTGCGCCGTAGAATCGGGGGCATTGTGTCTGAGCAGCCTGAGAACATCGCGCACCCCGTCCCCGCCGGTCCCGCCAAGGCCCCGGCCGACGACGGCCGGCCCGTCGCGCGGCTGGGCAGCCGGATGTTCGCGCCGGGCGAGGGGCCCTCGCCCGATCCCGCGGGGTCGCACTTCGAGCGGCGGATCCGCAGCTTCCAGCCGCGGCGCAGCCGGGTGACCGCGGGGCAGGCCGAGGCGATGCTGAAGCGCTGGCCCGACTGGGGCCTCGACATCGACGGCAAGCGGGTCCTCGACCTGGACGAGATGTTCGGCGGGCTGCCGGTAGTCCTGGAGATCGGCTTCGGCATGGGCGAGGCCACCGCGCAGATGGCCGCCGCCGACCCCGGAACCGGCATCCTCGCCGTGGACGTCCACACCCCCGGCCAGGGCAACCTGCTCGGGCTGGCCGACCGCAACGGCCTCACCAACGTGCGGGTCGCCAACGGCGACGCGATCATCCTGCTGCGCGAGATGCTCCCGCCGGAGTCCCTCGCCGGCTGCCGGGTGTACTTCCCGGACCCGTGGCCCAAGAAGCGCCACCACAAGCGCCGGCTCATCCAGCCCGACTTCCTCACCCTGCTCGCCCCGCGCCTGAAGCCCGGCGGTCTGCTGCACTGCGCCACGGACTGGGAGCCGTACGCGGAGCAGATGCTGGAAGTGCTCGACGCGCACCCCGACTTCGAGAACACCCAGGCCGACGGCGGTTACGCGCCCCGGCCCGGCTACCGGCCGCTCACCCGCTTCGAGGGCCAGGGCCTCGACAAGGGCCACGTCGTCCACGACCTGCTCTTCACCCGGCGCCCCGGGGTCTGAGTTTTCCACAGGCTGCGGGGAACTCCCTCGCCGCTGTCGGCGGCGCTCGTTAGGGTCGTTCCGTGTCGTCGAACCCCATTGCCGGACCCGTCACCGAGTCCGGCAACGCCCCAGCCCACGCGGTGATCCCCGCGCCCGCTCCCGTGCCCGCCCTGGAGAGCGATCAGCCGGACTTCGCCGCCGTCCCGGAGCGGGCCAAGTGGCGCTACAAGCCACGCAAGGCCTTCTGGCGCAGCCGGTTGCTCCGGGCCGTCGTGCTGATCACCGCACTCGCGATCTGTGCGCTGGCGATCCTCGCGCTGGTGCGGGAGGAGACCGGCACCGAGGGCTTCCTCGTGGGCCTCGGTCTCGCCGTACTGCCGGTGCCGCTGCTCATGGCCGCGTTCCGCTGGCTCGACCGGGTCGAGCCGGCCCCCTGGAAGAACCTGCTCTTCGCGCTCGCCTGGGGAGCGTTCGCCTCCACTCTGGTGGCGATCCTCGCCAACTCCTTCGCCGTGGAGTGGATCAGCAGCGCCACCGCCGACCCCGGATCCGCCGACACCCTCGGGGCCACGGCCGTCGCGCCGGTCGTCGAGGAGACGGCCAAGGGAGCGGCCGTGCTGCTCCTCTTCCTCTTCCGGCGCAGGGACTTCACGGGTCCGGTCGACGGCCTCGTCTACGCGGGCTTCACCGCCACCGGTTTCGCCTTCACGGAGAACATCCTCTATCTGGGCAACGCGTTCGGTGAGGACATGGACCTGGGCACGGGAGGCCTGTCGACGACGGTGGGCACGTTCTTCGTCCGGGTGATCATGTCCCCGTTCGCGCACCCCCTGTTCACCTCGCTCACCGGCCTCGGCTTCGGCTTCGCCGCCCTGCTGCCGGCCACCGCCCGGCTCCGCCGTACCCGGCTGGTGCTGCTGCCGCTCGGCGGCCTGCTCGGCGCCATGGGCATGCACGCGCTGTGGAACGGCTCGGCGACCTTCCATCCGCTGGCGTTCGTCGCCGTCTACGGCATGTTCATGGTGCCCGTCTTCGCCCTGCTCACCTGGCTCGCGATATGGAGCCGCCAGAAGGAGCTGCGCACCATATCCGGCGAGCTCCCGGCCTACGCGACGGCCGGGTGGCTCGCCCTCGACGAACCGCTGGCGCTCTCCTCGATGCGGGCCCGCGCGCTGGCCCGCGGCTACGCGGCGCGCAGCTTCGGCAAGCCCGCCGCGCAGGCCGTCGGCGAGTACGAGGCCTTCGCGACGACTCTGGCGTTCCTGCGGCACCGCGCCCGGCGCGGCCAGGCGGCGCCGGACTTCACGGCCCGCGAGCAGGAGCTGCTGCACCACCTGTGGCAGCGCCGCCAGGTCGCCTCCCCGGCGCTCACGCACGCGGCCCGGGCGACCGGCCGGGTCTGGGCGCCGCCGCAGTACCTGGACTACGGCGGCTACAACCCGTACCGCAGCTAGCGCCTCCGCGACCGGCCCGGCGCATCGCGGCCCACGACGCCGAGCGCGCGCCCTCGTCCGGCGCCCCGGGCGACCCAGCCCCCGCGGCATTCCGGCGGCGGCCCAGCCCCGAGGCACCGCGGCGCCCCGGCGCCCAGGCCTCAGGCGCCCAGGCCTCCTGGCCGCAGGCGCCTGGCCCCCAGGCCTCCTGGCCGCAGGCGTCTGGCCCCCAGGCCCCAGGCCTCCAGGCACCACGCCTCCAGGCCTCAGGCCTCCGACGCCTCCGTGAGCGCCGCCAGCTCCGTGTCCGTCAGCTTCAGTTCCGTGGCCGCGAGCAGCGCCGGCAGCTGTTCGACCGTGCGGGCCGAGGCAATCGGGGCGACGACGGTCGGGCGGGAGGCGAGCCAGGCCAGGGCGACGGACGCGAGCTCGGCCTCGTGGGCCGCGGCGACCGTGTCGAGGGCGGCGAGCACCTTCCGTCCGCGCTCGGTCTCCAGGTGCCGGCCGGCCCCCTGGGCGCGGACACTGGCGACGGCGGTACCCGGACGGTACTTGCCGGTGAGGAAACCGGCCGCGAGACCGTAGTACGGCACGGCCGCGAGACCGCCCCGCTCGGCGGTGTCGAGGAGCGGGCCCTCGTAGGTGTCGCGGGAGACCAGGTTGTAGTGCGGCTGGAGGGCGACGTAACGGGCGAGGCCCTCCGCCTCGGCGAAGTCGAGGGAGGCGCGCAGCCGCTCCGGGGAGATGTTGGAGGCGGCGACGGCACGGACCTTGCCGTCCTTCACCAGCTGGTCGAGGGCGGTGACGATCTCCTCGACCGGCACGGACTCGTCGTCGAAGTGCGTGTAGTACAGGTCGATGTGGTCGGTGCCGAGGCGGCGCAGCGACTCGTCTGCCGCGGCCTTGATGTTCGTGGCGCCCAGGCCCTTGTAGCGGGAGTGGGCGCCGACCTTGGTGGCGACGACGATGTCGGAGCGGTTGCCGCGGGAGGCCAGCCAGCGGCCTATGACGGTCTCCGACTCACCGCCCTCGTTGCCCTCGGCCCACTCCGAGTAGACGTCGGCGGTGTCGACGAAATTGCCGCCCGCCGCGGCGTAGGCATCGAGGACGGCGAAGGACTGCGCCTCGTCGGCGCTCCAGCCGAAGACGTTGCCGCCCAGGGAGAGCGGGAAGACGTGCAGGTCGGAAGAGCCCAGGCGGCGAAGTGAAGTCATGGGGTGGTCAACCCCCCGCACCGCCGGGCCTATTCCTGGCCGTCCCCTCCCTCGGGAGCGGACCTCAGATGCTCAGGCCCTTGGAGCGGAGCCAGGCCGCCGGGTCGATGCCGTCGCCGGACGGGGTGTGGACCTCCAGGTGGAGGTGCGGGCCGGTGACGTTTCCGGTGGCGCCGACGCGGCCGATGGTCTCGCCGGTGCCGACCGACTGGCCGACGCCGACGGTCATGGAGGAGAGGTGGCAGTACCAGATCTCGGTGCCGTCCTCGAGCTCCAGGACGATGCGGTAGCCGTACGCGCCGGACCAGCCGGCCGACTTCACGGTGGCGCCGTGGACGGCCTTGACCGGGGTGCCGGTGGGAGCCGCGAAGTCCAGGCCGGTGTGGTAGCCGGAGGACCACATCGAGCCGGCTTCGCCGTAGGTCGAGGTGATCGTGTACGAGGAGGTGGGCAGCGAGAAGCTGGCGGCCAGCTTGGCCAGGCGCTCGGCCTCGGCCTTGCGCGCGGCCTCCTCGGCGGCCTTCTTCTTGGCCTCGGCTGCAGCCTTCTCCGCCGCGTCGGCCTTGGCCGCGGCCTCCGCGGCTGCCTTCTCGGCGGCGGCCTTCTCCGCCGCCGCCTTCTCCGCGGCGTCCGCGGCGGCCTGCTGCTGCTCGGCCTGCTGGAGGATGCGGGCGCGCAGCGTCTCGCCGGCGTCGGCCTGCGTCTCGGTCCGGGTCCGGTCGCCGGTGCCGGAGTCCGTGGCGTCGGTGGTCCAGGTGAGCGCGGTGAGCGGCTGGGTGTTGTTGCCGCCCGCGGGTTCGAAGTCGCTCTTGTCGTGGCCGATGAGCTCGCCGACACCGGGGAGTTCGGAGGCGTCGGGAAGGTCGACGTCCGGCAGGGCTATGGAGACCGGCGGCTTCTGCTGGGCAGTGGCCAGGCCGCCCGCGCCGACGGCGGCGATCACGCCGACGCCGAGGACGGTGGAGGAGCGAGCGAAGTTGGAGCGCTGCTTGACGACGCGGTGCCGTCCGCCGGACCGGCGGTCCCGCAGGGAGTCCTCCGTCGGGTTCCACTCCTCGCCGCCCGCGGCACCCGCCGCACCGGCGGAGTCGAAGTAGTCGAAGGGGGCTTGAGGAGCGGGGGTGTCGGACGCCACGGAGGCGCTCTCCTTTCCTTCCTTCTCGCCTACCGGGTTAGCTGACGGGTTCGGAGCAGGAAGGTCTCCTACGGGCGTACCGCACGGGTGCGGTGGGGCCCGATTCACCCCAAGTGGTGGTTCCCCGGTTCCCTTACGGGATTCGGCGCGTGCGCACGGTGCCGCCTCTTGCGGCGGCTGGGACGACCGCGCTGCGTTATCGAACGTTAATAGACCCGGCCACCCGATTCCAAGCCGTCCCCCTTGATCATTCACTGAATTAGGAGGGTATCGCCCGACTTGAGCCCCACTCAGATACGTGCCAGTAGCAAACCGAGGATCTGACGTTACGTCAATTGTTATCTGAGGGAGACCCCCCGACTACGAGCGGTCACCGAGCCGCCGGCCGCCCGGCGGCACGACCGGCATCGTCCGCCGCCGCTCCGGCTGACCGACCGCCGGACGGCTCACCGCGAGCAGCGCCATGTCGTCCGTCGCACCCCCGCCGGTGTGCCGGCGCACGTCCGCCACGAGCGCGTCGAGCAGCTCCTCCGGCCCCGGGAACAGCCGCCCCGCGAGCCGCTCCCGCGGGTCGTAGAAGACCCCGCCCGCGTCCCGCGCCTCCGAGAGCCCGTCCGTGTAGAACAACAGCGTCGACCCCGGCGGATACGCGGCCTCGTCGGCCCGGTCCGGCCACGCGGCGAGCTCCCCCATCCCCAGCGGCAGCGCCGCCTCACTCGGCCGCAGCAGCTCGGCCCCGCCGTTCGCACGCAGCAGCAGCGGCTCGGGGTGGCCGCGGTTGACCACCCGTACGACCCCATCGCCGCCCGGGATCTCGGCGAGCACGGCCGTCGTGAAGCCCTCGAAGGCGTCGAGCCCGTCCCGCCGGGTGCCCTCCCGGGCCAGCGCCCGCTCCAGGCGCGCGGCCACCCCCTCCAGCGTCGCCTCCTGCTCCGCCGCCTCCCGGAAGGCGCCCAGGACCACGGCCACCGCCTCCACCGCGTCGAGCCCCTTGCCCCGGACGTCCCCGACCACCAGCCGCACCCCGTGCGGGGTGTCCTGCACCGCGAACAGGTCGCCGCCGATGAACGCGTCGGCCTGCGCCGCCTCGTAGCGGGCCGCGATCTGCAGCCCGCCGATCCGGCCGGCGGGCGCCGGGAGCACCGCCCGCTGTGCCGTCTCCGCGATCACCCGCGCCGACGCGAGCCGTTCGCCGCTCTTGCGCACCACCCGGTTGATCAGCAGCGCGAGCCCCGAGACGGTGAGCACGGTCAGCGTCTCGGTGAGCGCGGGGATCTGGGCCACCGTGCCGTTGTAGAGGTGGAGACCGACGCTGACGAGGACGGCGGCGATGCCCGTGGCGAGGGTGATCACGGTGGAGAAGAACGGGGCGGCGATCAGCGGCGCCGCCGAGAGCAGCGGCGCCGCCGTGTAGGTGGGCGGGGTCAAGAGGTCGAAGACGACCCCACCCAGGATGACCAGCGACGGCAGCACGCGCAGGAAGCGCCGGGCACCGCGGTAAGGACCGCCCGCCCCGCCGCCCGCCGCTGCTCGCCCCACCTGTGCTCTCCTGCCCGGTCGGTCCACGGCGGCGGACCGCACCGCGCCCATCCCAGGGTGCCGTCAGGCCGGAGGGCTCGGCGACTCCTCCTCGGCCGGTTGGCGTACCGCGAGCCGCCCGCCCCGCGCCAGCGCCGCCATGGCCGCCGCGCACGGCAACAGCCCCACCAGGGACCGGCCGAGCGCGGCCGGCACCAGGAACGCCGCCCCCATCAGGGCGAGCCCGAGCCGCCGTGGGCGACGAGCAGCCGCTCCACGATCGGTCGAGCCCCGGGTCGGTGACGACGTGCACGGGGTGTCCGTGCAGGACCCCGGCGAGCGCGACGCCCAGGCCGAGGGTCCCGGAGGTCGGCTCGACGATCGACGACAGGACCTAGAGGTTCCGCTCGGCCCAGATGCGCATCGCGTCCCGGACGAGCAGGGCCGTGCCCTCCCCGTGCCGGTCGTAGTTCCTCGTGAAGCGCGGGTCGTCGACGTACATCTGCCCGAGCCCGATGAAGTACTCCCTGCTCGGCGTCGTCGTGGTCGACAGCCACGCGTGGTGCCGCCGGGTGATCGCCTGCACCTCGTCGCTGTCGGGCGCGAGGCCCTCCTCCGCGGCCGCCGCGAAGGCCCGGGCGACGGCGACCTGCTCGTCCTGGAACGCCTTCTTCCCGGCGTCGTCGAGGGAGCGCCACCAGCGGTCGCCGCGCTCGTACGCGTCCCGCCCCCAGCGTTCCGTCACCTCGGCCTCGTAGCGGGTGTGGTCGAAGCCGTCGAACACTTCCTCGGCCATGAGCCGTTCTCCTCTCTCGGTCTTGTGGAGAGTGGTCCGTACGGCCTCGATCTGCCGCCCGATCCGCTCGCGCTCCTGTTCCAGGAGGGCCAGGTGCGTGCGCAGGGCGACCGAGGTGTCCCGTTGGCCTTCGAGGACCTCGGCGATCGCGGGCAGGGAGAGCCCGAGCTCGCGCAGCAGCAGGATCCGCTGCAGCCGCACGAGTGCCGCCTGGTCGTAGTACCGGTAACCGTTCGCGCCGATCCGGCTCGGCTCCAGCAGTCCCAGCTCGCCGTAGTGGCGCAGGGTGCGACTGGTGGTGCCGGCCTTCCTGGCGATCTCCTGGATCGACCACTCCATGAGAAAGACGGTAGAACTTGACGTTACGTAAAGGTCAAGCCGGACATCAGGGACGCGGCACCCGGGAACGACGAAGGCCCGGATCCGTTTCCGGATCCGGGCCTTCGTGCTACTGAGTAGCGGGGACAGGATTTGAACCTGCGACCTCTGGGTTATGAGCCCAGCGAGCTACCGAGCTGCTCCACCCCGCGTCGGTGAACACCACCTTACGGCATGGACGCCCCTGTTCGGAAATCCGTGTCCGTCAGCAGCCGCAGTCCTCCGCGTCGACCGGCGACGTCAGCGGGTCCGCCGCCTGCTGCGCGGGCCCCTCCCAGGTCTCGTAGGCGAAGCCCTCGCGCACCCAGTACTCGAAGCCGCCCAGCATCTCCTTCACCTGGAAGCCGAGCTCCGCGAGGGCCAGCGCGGCCCGCGTGGCGCCGTTGCAGCCGGGGCCCCAGCAGTACGTGACGACCGGCACGCTCCGGTCGAGCAGCTGCTCGGCCTGCTCGGGGATGAGCGCGGTCGGCAGGTGCACGGCGCCCGGCACGTGCCCCTGGTCCCAGGAGGCCGTGGAGCGGGAGTCGAGCACGACGAACCCGGGGTCACCACCGGTGGCCCGGGCGTCGGCCAGCGCGGAAGCCACGTCGGAGACGTCGGCGTGGAAGGCGAGGCTCGCGGAGAAGTAGGCCGCGGCGGCCGCCGGGGAGGCGGCGGGCGTACGGAGAACGGGGTTGACCTGGTTCGGCGTCGTCGTCATGGTGATCAATCTAAGGACGATGATCATCGCGCTGAAGTGGTGATCCACGGCGGTCGGGGGGTTCGGCCGGGGATTCCCGCGCGTTGCTCCGCACGGGGCAGGGATCTCACGTAGCGGAACGCCGTCACATTCCCGGCCCCCCGTTCGTCATCACGATGTGACCGGACGCGAAGGGGAACGACGACCGATGGACAGGGACCGCGCCGCCCAGGATCTCCTGGCCGAACGTTTCGAGGCCGACCGCGGACATCTGCGGGCGGTCGCCTACCGGATGCTCGGCTCGCTCAGCGAGGCGGAGGACGCCGTCCAGGAGGCCTGGATCAAGCTGAACCGGTCCGACATCGGCGACGTACGGAACCTGAGCGGCTGGCTGACCACCGTCGTCGGCCGGATCTGCCTCGACCTGCTGCGCTCCCGCGGCTCGCGCCGCGAGGACCCGCTGGAGTACTACATCCCCGATCCGGTCGTCCGGGAGGAGGGCACCGCCGACCCCGAGAAGGAGGCGCTGCTCGCGGACTCCGTCGGCCTCGCGCTCCTCGTCGTCCTGGAGACCCTCGCCCCGGCCGAGCGCCTCGCCTTCGTGCTGCACGACATGTTCGCGGTCGCCTTCGAGGAGATCGCCCCCATCGTCGACCGCACCCCCGCAGCCACCCGCCAGCTCGCCAGCCGCGCCCGCCGCCGGGTCCAGGGCGCCGCCCCGGCCCCCGAGCCCGACACGGCACGGCAGCGCGAGGTCGTGGACGCCTTCCTGGCAGCCTCCCAGGGCGGCGACTTCGAGGGCCTGCTCGCCGTCCTCGACCCGGACGTCCTCCTGCGCGTCGACGGCGGCGTCCTCACCCCGGCCGCCTCCAAACTGGTCCGCGGCGCCGAGGCCGTCACCGCCCAGGCCCTCACCTTCGCCAAGTTCCGCCACGCGTCCCGCCACGTCACGGTCAACGGCGCGGCCGGCCTGGTCTCCCTCGCGAACGGCTCCCCGGTCGGCCTCATGGCCTTCACGATCGTCGACGACCGCATCGTCGAGATCGACATCGTCGCGGACGCCCGGCGCCTGGCGGCGCTGGGCGTGCGCTGAGGGGGCGGGCCAGGCCCCGGCCGGCCGCACCCCGGCGGGCACGCTCCCCGGCGGGCGCGCTCCCCGCGGGGGCCAGGGGGCGGGCAGGCGTTGCGGGCGGCCGGCACACCGTCCACGCCGGGGACGGGGTCCTCGTCCTGCGCAGGACCCCGGACACGCTGGCCACGGAATCTGAGATCACAAAGGAAATGTAGGGTCTCGCCGCCCATGGCCAGCGGCGGTGCCGTGACCTGACAGTTGTCGTCATGTCTCACGGCTTGGCCAGCCGTCCAGTCTCACGATCGCGTCCCAATCCTCGGGGCGGCTGGCTTGCTGGCTCGTCAGCTCGCTGGATAACCACCAGTTGGCGGAGTGCAGAACGCAAGCGGGGCGCCGACCGGAGTGGCTGGCGCCCCACTGCCGTGCCGCCAGGCCGGTTCGGATGTGGGCGTCTTGGTCCGGCTGCCGCTCAAGACGTCCACGATGCGGAAGTCGTCGCGCTCCAAGGCCTCGACGATCGCCACGGCCATGTCCTCAAGGCCGTCCGTGTCGGCAGGTAGGCCGCCGTGCACCTTCCGGTAGGCGACCATGATGTCCACAATCCTGAGCACAACATTGATGTTCTCCGCACTGCATAACGCCTCCGTTCGTCTTCGCTGCCGCCGTTGACCGCGCGGAGCCGCCGGTGAGCCTTGAACGCCTCCAGGGTGCCGGCCAGTCGTCGGCGCAGATTCCGTAGCGGGGCGGCATCAGACCCCGCCCACCCATACAAGTGAAGGGCCTGACCTGCCAATCTCAAACTCGCGTCAGATCTGCCATCGCTTGGCCATCGACCGTGAGATTTGGCCACGAAATCTGAGACCCTACAAGGATGTAGGATCTCGCGGCTCGTGTCAGAGACCACCGTCGTGACCTGCGGCTCCCGGATCCGTCTCACGACGTGTCGGGGTTGATCAGTCTCACCACGGGTGTCGGATCCCCAGGGCCGAACTCGTCATTCGTCTTCGTCGTCGAAGTCGTAGGGCGGGATGGTCCATCGCATCACCATCTCGCCCGCCTCGTCGGCCTCAATCGTGACCGGATATACCTGGCCGGCGTCCCGCTCACCGCGGTGCCTCATCGAGTGGTCGCCCTGGTCCCATTCGATGCCAAGCACCTGGCAGCCGCCAACCCCGATCGCTCCGGCGCGTAGCGGATGGTGCCACCCGGCTCGCCGGAAACGGTGGTAGTCGGTGTGCTTGTCGATCGAGACCACGAGGCCCTTGCCGTGGAGGCGGTCGCACCAGGCGGTGAGTTCGGCCGCACGGGCGGCCGCCTCGGCCAGCGGGAGATCGAGCCACCCATGCGGTCCTTCGACGCCGTGCTGCGCGATCCGCTCGCCGCCAAACTCGGCGTGCGCGTCGTCCGCGTACCGGCCCCAGTAGAAGACGTCAGCGAGCCCATCGGCCGGCTCACTGTCCATTCCCGTCCACGTGTCCAGCCCTGCGGCGTCGCCGATGACCATGCCGCACCGGTCAACGGGCAGGTCCCCGAGCCGGACCGGCACCGATCGGTCCGCAGCCCCGGGCCACGGAAGGCCGAGGCTAATCTCCAGGGTCGCAATCGTCGGCTCTTCGTCGAACGGAGATGGCGAGGTGCTCGCCCTCACCCTCAACGGCCGGTCGTCGGCGGCCGGGACGGCGGCCGCCTCGCACAACCACTCACGAAGATGGCCTCCTCCCGAGGACGCGGCCCTCCTGGCGCGCTCGGACAGGGGCTGGCCCAGCTCCCGCCAGTAGTCGATCCACCCAGCCATGCCGAGCACCAGCACTCCGGACGGCACGTTGACGGTTCCGAGGTCGACGAAGGTCTCAGGCATGCGCCGATTGTGCCTTCCCAGTACGACAGGATTCGTTGCGAGGTGTCGGTACCCGTTGCCGGAGCATCCGAGCTGCGGCGGCGAGCTGCGAATCTCAGCTCCGTGTCAGATCCGACTTCGATCCGACACCGACCATGAGATTCCGACACGAAAATTGAGACCCTACAAAGGAATGAGCCCAGCTAGCGCATGTCGACGAACCGGGAGTAGTGCCCCTGGAAGGCCACTGTGATGACGCCGGTCGGACCCTGGCGGTGCTTGGCTATGATCAGATCGGCCTCTCCTGCACGAGGTGACTCCTTTTCATAAGCGTCTTCCCGGTGCAGAAGGACAACCAGGTCTGCGTTGTTCTCGGGCGTGCCGGACGCACGCAGGTCAGCGAGCGTCGGCTTCACGTCGGTGCGCCTCTCGGGTCCCCGGTTGAGCTGGGAGACAGCGATCACCGGCACTTCGAGCTCAATGGCCAGGAGCTTGAGCTGACGCGCGATCTCAGAGATCTCCTCGAAGCGCGAGTCCATCGACCGCGGGTCGTAGGTAAGCAAGTGCAGGGCGTCGACGACGATGAGCCGGATACCGTTCCGGGCACGCAAGCGACGGGCGTACGAGCACAGTTCTGTGAAGGATGAAAGGCCGCCGTCCTGGATGTAGAGGGGCGCGGCGCTTACATCCGGCATACGTCGCGCCAGTCGGGTCCAGTCCTCGTCGGTCATCGTCCCGGAACGCATGTGGTGCAGGGCAACCCGACATTCGGCTGACAGCAGCCGCATCACCACCTCGTTCCTGCCCTGCTCAAGCGTGAAGAGGACCGACGGAAGCCCCTGGCCGATGGAGACTGACCGCAGGATGTCCTGGGCGAGGGTGGACTTGCCCATTGAGGGGGCACCAGCAAGAACGATCAACTGACCGGGATGCAGTCCGTCCGTCAGGCTATCGAGGTCCTTGAAGCCAGTCGGCAGACCGGTCAAACCCGCCGATCCGATTCCCTCGATCTGATCTAGCGTTCCTTCCAGGACGTCGCTAAGCGGGAACGCCGCAAGCGGAATGGCGTCAGCCACTGCATCTTCGCTGGCCAGAGGGTTGTCAGGGGTTGTTCCAGACAACCCGTCGTCCAGGCCGGGACCCTCCATGCCAATGGCCTGGCCAGGAATGACCTTGCCAGCAGATCGCTGCTCCTCGGCATCCCACCATCCGATGTCCTCGGCCGCCTCCTGAACAACCTTGTGCTCACGGTCGAGTACGTCGCGAGCCTTGCGGAGCACTGCGTCGACCTGGTCAAGGGCGTCGTCCTCCGCAGCACCCACCGAAGCGCCGAACACGACATCCGCGCCCCCCGTGAGCCGTCCGCCGCCCTCCGTGTCGCAACCGCGTTCCCGCAGCTCCGCCTCCAAGTACATGATCTGACGGGCTGCGAGATCGGCGACTTGCTGCGCTCTGTCCCGCTCAGCCTCAGCGCGGACCAGTTGCAAGCGGAGGTCATCTGTCTGCGTCTGGGCTCGCACCAGACGGCCCGACGTCATCTGGACCTCGGCCGACTCGGGATCGGCGACGGAGCGCATCTCGTCGAGCCGTCGTGTGAGCTGAGCCACCTGGGCCTGCGCCTGTCCGAGCAGGGCGAACAGGACCGTAGCCACCTGCAGGGCCTGCAACCGTGCCTGCTCGCTGACCTCGAACGCCTGGCGGACTCGATTGAGCTCCTCCAGTGCCGCGATCGTTCCCTTCTGGGCCTCGACAAGGTCGTACGCGGAATCGGCCGAAGCCGGAGTCGGGGCCGTGTTCGCTGCCACCCACAACGGCCGGATCAGCTCCAGTCGGTCGGCGGCCTGCTGCCCGCTCTCGTGTGGGAAACACACGTCGGCGACGGCCTCGGCCAACTCCCAGGTCAACCCCACACCACTGAGTTGCCTGTGCAGGCGCCCCAACGCCGGTACATCCCCTCCGAAGTGCTCGGGCGTAACGAGTTTGTGCAGTCTGGCCACCGACACATTCGACGCGTCAAGCCAGTCCCGCAATACCCGGACGAGGTCATTGATCTCCTTGCACGCCCCGCGTGCCTCCGTCCACGGTCGCCCCGGCCGCTTCGCTGTCCCCACGCAGTCTCTCCTCAGCGAGTTGTTCTTCGAACAACCCTCGTTGTCCCAGAAACAACATCCAACCGGCTTATCGGCGCAGGTGGGAGGTGGATCGTCGATTCAAGGCGGTGCGCGAGTGCATCGTCACCTGCTGAACCGACTCGGAGGGGATCCGTGAGCCTCACCCACACTGCGATGCTGGTCCTGTCGATCACCCTGGCCGTGGCCCTCTCGCTGCTTGCAGCCAGCGCGGCCTTCGCCGTCGCCCGCTGGGGCGGTAGCCCGGTCCCTGCGTGCATCGCCGCATCCGGCAAGGCATTCGCTACGTCCCTGTCGGTGATCAGCGCCGTCCTCGTGGTTGTGGTCACGGTCGTCAAGTAGTCGGCGATCTGCCGCGACGATCTGCTGGAGCGCGTCTCCATCAGAGCTGCGGCGAGCAGACCGCACCGTCCCCCTGTGACCGCAGACGCCCTCGCCGCAGCCGAGGAACACCTTGGGTTCCCCTTGCACCCCCTCCTTGCAGCCCTCTACCGGCAGGCGGGGGACGGGGGCTTCGGCCCTGAGTACACGCTCTTCCCTCTCGCCCGGACGACGGCTACAGAAGAAGACTCCGTGGTCGACGGCTACCTCGCCCGCGTACCGACCGCGGACGCGGACACCTGGTGGTCCTGGCCCAAGGGGGTCGTGCCGATCCTCGACTGGGGCTGCGCCATGATCGCCGCCGTCGACTGCCTGAGCGAGGACGGGACGGTCCTGGTCTTCGATCCGAACGCGATCACCGCCCAGGACCTCACCCGCGCCTGGTTCGTCGACGCGAGCAGCCTGGCCGAATGGCTGGAGACGTGGCTGGCCGGCACCGGCTGGTACGAGGAGGACATGGTCGACGAGGAGTTCGACATGGTTCCGTGGTCGGATGCCGCTTCACGCTTGTAGCCGGGAGACCCTCACCTGCCCCTCGGTCCACATCCAGCTCAGCCCGTCCGCTCACGCACCGCTCACGCACACGCCCCAAAACGACGAAGCGCCCCGCCCGGTCGAAACCGGGAGGGGCACTCCGTAGCAGGTCAGAGGGTCTCCCCTCGCCTGCCTCGCGTAGGCCGTGTGGGACTCGAACCCACAACCAATGGATTAAAAGTCCACTGCTCTGCCAATTGAGCTAACGGCCCGTGGACAAGCACACCCGAGCAGCATAGCCCGACCGCCCGTCCAAACCGATCGGGTATCGCCCCGGCGCGGCCCCGGCACCGGGTGAGGTGCGCCGGGCCCGCGTCTCGGGCGTCAATTCACGGAGCCACGCGGCACGTCCGCGACAGACGGAAAGGGCCCGCTCCCGCACCGGAGTGCGGGAGCGGGCCCTTTCACGGACTTACTGCGTGTCAGCCGTTGCGCTTCCAGCGCGGCTTGTCGTCGCGACGGAAGCCACCACCGGACGGGCGGTGGTCGTCACGGCGGAAGCCGCCGCCCGAGGGGCGGTGGTCGTCACGACGCGCACCGTTCGAGGGGCGGTCGTCGCGACGGTCGCGGTTGAAGGGACGGTCGCTGCCACGGTGGCCGCCGGAGGGGCGGTCGTCGCGGCGGAAGCCGCCACGGTCGTTGTCACGACGGTCGTTGTCGCGGTTGAAGCCACCCGAGGGACGGTCGTCACGACGGAAGCCACCGGACGGACGGTCGTTGTCCCGACGGAAGCCACCACGGTCGTTGTCGCGGTTGAAGCCACCCGAGGGACGGTCGTCACGACGGA